>NZ_JAAMFJ010000001.1 GCF_018437235.1 Fructobacillus papyrifericola
AGCGCCAAAAGTAGTTGCCGGAACGCTGGCTGCGAGGATAGGACGACGCGATGCCTGTACATATAAAAATAAAGAAGAGTTTTGGAGAGGTGTCCGAGTCAGGCTTAAGGAGCACGGTTGGAAACCGTGTAAGCGGTTAACGCCGCTTCGAGGGTTCGAATCCCTTCTTCTCCATTCTTTCGGACGCTTAGCTCAGCTGGGAGAGCACCTGCCTTACAAGCAGGGGGTCACAGGTTCGATCCCTGTAGCGTCCATTTCTCATCTCTTTTTTATTTTTACAGCATGGACAAGAGTGTCTTGTAGGGTGCGAGTCCCTAGCATGTTGTTCAGTTTCTGACTGATTATTATACTAACTTAGGGATATAGTTTAATGGTAGAATAGCGGTCTCCAAAACCGTTGATGGGGGTTCGATTCCCTCTATCCCTGCCATGGCGGTAGTGGTGAAGTGGTTAACACACTGGTTTGTGGATCCAGCATGCGAGGGTTCGATCCCCTTCTATCGCCCTAATAAAGTATTTATACTTTATATTGCCCTTGTGGCGGAATTGGCAGACGCGCTGGACTCAAAATCCAGTGGTGGCAACACCGTGTGGGTTCGACTCCCACCGAGGGCATCAACGAAAAGCAACTCAGCAATGAGTTGCTTTTTTCGTGTAAAATAAAGAGATAGAGAAGATGTTTTCAAAAGGAGAGAAGCATGAAGAAAAGCCTAATTTGGACTTTGACAATTGCTCTGACGGTAGGAGTTGTTTGTCTAATGTTTGTTCTTGGAAAGAATAGTCGCCGAGAAGACGGTAAGCAAGAAAATCGAACCAGTTCTGCTAAAATCACTTCTTCATCATCGGCCAAGAGCGGTTCGACGGCTGAAGAAGCAAATCGTTTTTGGTCAGAAAAGAAGAATCAAGTCCTTTCCTCATCAATGGCTGTCTGGCAGAAGTCAATGAAGCAGGAGTACGTTGGTACCTATGATGGTAAGGAACCAAATTATTACGGGATTTTACTTCCGGAAGATCTTGAAAGCGGCCGTTTGACGAACCAAATGGTTTTTGAGGGTGAGCAACGAAAGGCTTCTTGGAATCCCACAGAGACTGAGCAAAAGGGGTTAAACGTCGTGGCTGTGGCAGCTGAAAGGTCACAGAGTATGAAAAGTATTCTGTACTTTTTTACTGTTGAAAATAATCAGCCCGTTGTCTATGTTTCCAAGACAAACAATGGCAGCCAACTTTATTTTGAAAAGAGTCAAAATGCCGATTTGCAAAGGGATTTTGCAAAGGCTTTCCATTCTTAAATTGATTTCTTAAGCAGAAATTTTTAGGGCTTTTGACTTTTAAAAATAAAAAAGCCAGGAGGGGAACTCTGGCTTTTTTGTTAGGAAAAAGAAAGGGCGATTCCCTTGATTATCGGCTCTTTTTTAGGTATTCTTGATAATAGTAAACTAGGGAAAATGGCCTGGTTTGGAGGAAGAATTTGAATCCAGAAAGTTTTAAAAATCAACTGGCCGAAGCTGGACTATCCCTGTCTGATAAACAGTTAAACCAATTCGAAACTTATTTTAATGAATTAGTTTTGGCCAACCAATCCTTTAATTTGACGGCCATTACGGAAAAAGAAGAAGTTTATTTAAAGCACTTTTTTGATTCATTGACTTTGGCACTGAAGGTCCCAAACTTAAGAGAGGGGAAGGCCAGCTTGATTGACGTTGGCTCTGGAGCTGGTTTTCCTGCCTTGCCACTGAAAATCGCGCTACCAAACCTCCAAGTCACCATGGTTGATTCTTTAAACAAGCGGGTGAATTTCCTAAAGGAAATGGTAACAAAGCTTGGTTTAGATGGTGTGACCGTTTTGCACGGCCGTGCCGAAGGCCTTGGTCAGGACCAAAAGATGCGTGAGTCCTTTGACTATGCAACGGCTCGTGCTGTTGCCCGCACTCAAGTCTTAGCCGAATATACACTGCCCTTTGTTAAAATTGGGGGCCAATTCCTGGTAATGAAGGGATCGGCCGGTCAAGACGAGATGAAGGCTGGTCAAAAGGCGCTTTTGACTTTGGGTGGTCAAATGGTTTCAGAAGACAGCTTCACCTTACCAAATGGCGATCCACGGGTCATCCAAGTTGTTGACAAGGTACAAAAGACGCCCAAAAAGTATCCAAGACAAGCTGGAACTCCCACGAAAAAACCCCTGTAAAACGATGTAAAGGAGCCGAACGATGGCAAAAATCATTGCATTGGCCAACCAAAAAGGTGGTGTCGGAAAGACAACCACCAGTATTAACCTTTCTTCTGCCTTGGCAAAGGCGGGTAAGAAGGTTCTTTTAGTGGACGCCGATCCGCAGGGGAACGCCTCGTCAGGTGTGGGAGTTGACAAGTCCACGCTTGAGCATGACATCTATGATGTGTTGGTACAGGACTTTCCAGTACAAAAGGCCATCATGCCCTCTTCAACGGAAGGCCTAGACATTCTACCAACCACCATTCAGCTTTCCGAGGCCGAAGTCCAGTTGGTGGACATGCCCGAGCGTGAGTACCGCCTGTCGCAGGCTTTGACGAAGGTGCAAGGAAAATACGATTATGTCATTATCGATAATCCACCTTCGCTTGGTCTGTTAACGATTAATTCCTTTACAGCGGCCGATGCCGTGTTGATTCCCGTGCAGACGGAATTTTACGCGCTCGAAGGGTTGGGCCAGTTGATTAACACAATCGAACTGGTTCGCCAGGGCTTAAACCCTGAATTGGAGATGGCCGGCATTCTCTTGACCATGTACGACAGTCGGACGAACTTAGCAAAGCAAGTTTCCGAACAGGTCCGGGGCTACTTTGAGGACCGGGTTTACCAAACGGTGATTCCGCGTTCGGTTCGACTTTCAGAGGCACCATCTTACGGACAGGCCATTATTGACTTTGATCCCAAGTCAACGGGTGCCCGTCTCTATACGGAATTTGCAAAGGAGGTCATCGAACAATATGGCTAAGCAAAAAAGTGGCTTAGGAAAGAACATGGATTCGCTTTTTGGATCCAACGGCATTTCCAAGCAAGCCCTCGAACATTCGAAAACGATTACCCGTTCGGCCGACGCCACTGAAAAAGTCGTTGACCTTCCCTTGGCTAAGATCGTGGCTAACCCCTTCCAACCACGCTTGCACTTTGACGAAGCATCAATTAAGGAACTAGCCCAATCAATTAAGGAAAACGGCCTCTTGACGCCAATCATCGTTCGAAAGGCCGGGGCGAACTACCAAATCATCGCTGGGGAACGTCGTTTCCGGGCCACCAAGACTCTGGGCGTTAAGACCATCACGGCCATTGTTCGTGAAACTAACGATGAGACCATGGCCACCCTTGCCTTGATTGAAAACTTGCAGCGCGACAACCTGGACCCGATTGAAGAGGCCCGGGCCTATGCAAACTTGATGGGCCAACTGGACTTAACGCAGTCCAAGTTAGCCGACCGGGTCGGTAAGGAACGAACGACGGTGGCAAACGCCCTGCGTTTGTTGAAGCTGCCTGACAAAGTCCAGGAATTGGTCCAAGCAGGCCAACTGTCTATGGGACAGGCCCGTGCCTTGCTGGGCCTTGAAAAGGAGGCACAGTTAAACAGCGTCCTTTCAACTATCTTGAAGGAAGGTTTGAACGTTCGTCAGGTTGAAGCCCTCGTCAAGAAGGTTAACCAGGGCGATCAGCCGAAGAAGTCAGTTAAAGAGCCATCGCCATTTGCCGATGACTTGGCCCTCCGCCTGGAAGAAAAGTTTGGCACAAAGGTCAAAGTTAACGCCGGTAAAAAGGGTTCTGGAAAGATTGAAATTAATTACGTGTCCGCGCGTGACTTGGAACGCATCATGGAAATTCTTGCCATCGAGGTTGACTAATGGTTTTGAAAAAAGAGTATGGATTGGGCGACCTTGTCGAGATGAAAAAGCCCCACGCCTGTGGGACCAACGCCTGGATCATCAACCGCATGGGGGCCGATATTAAGCTGACTTGTTCAGCTTGTCAACGAACCATCATGTTGACCCGCTTTAACTTCGATAAGCGTCTGAAAAAGGTCTTAGAAAAGGCCGACGAAAGAAAAGACTAGTCAAAAGAGGAGACACTCACATGGCTTTAACAGCTGGTATCGTTGGTTTGCCAAACGTTGGTAAATCAACACTATTTAACGCAATTACGAAGGCCGGGGCGGAAATGGCCAACTACCCATTCGCCACGATTGAACCAAACGTTGGGATTGTGGAAGTGCCAGACGACCGCTTGGCCCGCATTCAAGAATTAATTCCGGCTGACAAAGTCGTCCCAACGACTTTTGAATTCACCGACATTGCTGGAATCGTTAAGGGCGCTTCCAAGGGGGAAGGACTGGGGAACAAGTTCCTGGAAAACATCCGTCAGGTAAACGCCATTGTTCAGGTTGTCCGGGCCTTTGACGACGATGAAATCATTCACGTTAACGGAAAGGTTGACCCCCTGGATGATATCGAGACAATCAACACGGAGTTGATTTTGGCCGATTTGGAGTCGGTTGAAAAGCGCTATGCCAAAGTCGCCCGCCAAGCCAAGGGAAACGACAAGGCTGCCAAGGCTGAAGCCGCTGTTTTGGAAAAGATTCAGCCGGTTTTGGAAGCTGGTAAGGCCGTCCGCTCCATTGACTTTTCTGACGAAGAAAAGGCAGTCGTGAAGGGCTTGTTCTTGCTGACGTCAAAGCCAACGCTTTACGTTGCAAACATTGCCGAAGACGACATGGCTGATCCGGAAAACTCGCCCTACTTCAAGCAAATCAAGGAATATGCTGATAGCGAAAAGGCCGAAGTCATCGCCCTTTCAGCCAATGCCGAAGAGGAAATCGCGCAGTTGGACGATGATGAAAAAGCGGATTACTTGGAATTGGCCGGTGTTTCCGAACCTGGCTTGAATAAGTTGATTCGTTCCGCCTACCACCTCTTGGACTTGCGGACTTTCTTTACCGCTGGTGAAAAGGAAACCCGGGCCTGGACTTTCAAGGCTGGGGCGAAGGCACCACAGGCAGCCGGTGTGATTCACTCCGACTTTGAACGTGGCTTTATCCGTGCCGAAACCTTTGCCTTCTCCGATTTGGACAAGTATGGTTCCGAAAAGGCCGTGAAGGAAGCGGGGAAGCTTCGTTCAGAAGGTAAGGAATACGTAGTTCAAGATGGCGACATCATTGAATTCCGATTTAACGTCTAAAGATAGAAAAAAGGTGAGACGATGACAGAAGTCGAACACAAATTAACAAAGAAGAACCAGGATTTTCTTTTCCGCTTAAACAAGGGCTTGGCTGACAACGACCAACTTTCCGAAGAGGAAAAAGAGGAACTCTTAGGGGAAGTGGAAGAAAAGCTAGCCGAAGGGCAAAAGCTTGGCCACACGGCCGCCCAACTCTATGGGACGCCAGCCGAAGCGCTGCAAAAGTTCTTGAACCCGGCTCGCTGGGCCAAGGGCTTCCACGATTACTCCTTTGCCTTTCTGGCAGCGGACACGACCCTTGTGTTGATTATGTTCCTGACTGGTTTCTTCACCGTGACAATGGGCTTTTCTGGCTCAAAGTCAGGTTCGGAAGGCATCGGGATTACGTCGACTTTGTTGCTGGCCATTTGGGGTGGAATCATCTACACCAAGGCCATGCAATTTTTGGTGCCTGGCCGAGCTGAAGAAGCAAAGCCAAAGAAAATTCCAAATTGGCTACTGCTAATCATCGTTGCTTTGCTTTGGATTGGTGGCTTTACTTTGATTCTGTTCTTGCCAAAGGTCATTAACCCAATCTTGCCAGTCGTTGGCAACGCCGTTGTCTTCTTCATCGCCTTTGCCATCTACTTGCTCAACCGTAAGCAGGCTGGCTTGAAGCAGGGTGGTATCTTGGCCATCTCGAAGTTGGCCCAACAGGAACGGCTGAAGCAAGAGGAAGAAAAGCGAGGCTAACATGAAAATTTTAGTTGTTGATGACGATCAAGAGATCGCTGAATTACTAGAAATTTACTTAAAAAACGAAGGCTACGAACCGCTCATTGCAAAGGATGGCAAGGAAGCCTTGTCAAAGTTCAACACCAATCCTGACATTGCCTTGATGGTTCTAGACATCATGATGCCAAACATGACTGGTTTCGATGTTTTGAAGGAAGTCCGTAAGGATACCCACATTCCAATCTTGATGCTCTCGGCCAAGTCTTCTGACATGGATAAGATCCAGGGCTTGATCTCTGGTGCCGATGATTATGTAACCAAGCCATTCAACCCCTTGGAAGTCATGGCCCGGATTCGTTCGTTGATTCGTCGTTCACAAAACGCGGTTCAGGAACAAAAGCCAGACGTCTTGACAGTGGCCTCCCTTGTGATTAACAAGGATTCCCACGACGTGAAGACGGCCAATGGCGAACTGGTGAATTTGACGGCTCTGGAATTTGGTATCCTCTACCTCTTGGCTTCACACCCCAACCGGGTCTTTTCTGCTGACGATATTTTTGAACGTGTTTGGCAGCAAGAATCCGTGGTATCAGCCAAAACGGTTATGGTCCACGTGTCTCACCTTCGTGACAAGTTGGAAGAAGCGACCGGTGGCGACCAAGTCATTCAGACCGTCTGGGGCGTTGGCTACAAAATTGAAGTGAATTAACATGGTCAAAAAAGCAACAATTCTCATGCAGGCCCTTTTGAAATTAATGATTGCGGCCGGCTTTATCCTGGCAGCGGCTTGGGTGCTTTTCTTTGACCTCTTAAAAGCAAGGCCCAGCTGGTCATCTTGGACTGGCTGGCCTGCTTTTTGCCTTTTTGTTGGCCTCTTCTTCTGCCTCTCTTTGGTCCTTGTCTTGAACCAGGCCAGGCAGAAGGTGCGCCTGTCAAAGTTGCAAGCAAAATTGCGTCAAACCCTGCTTGAAAAAAATCAGCAGTTCGAGCTACCAAAGGCTAAAAAGGCGGCCGATCGCGATTTAGAAGCCCTCTTTGAGCTGACGCTAGCCCGTTTTGAAGAAGAACACCAGGAGCAGTTAAAGGAAGCGGCCTCCAAAGAGGAAATGATGACCAACATTTCCCACGATTTGCGAACCCCTTTGACGGCCATTATTGGCTACTTGGGCTTGGTGGTGACGGCCAACACGGCTTTAGCAAAGGAAGACCAGCAGAAGTATTTGGAAACGGCCTACCATAAGGCCAACCAGATGAAGATGCTGGTCGAAGACCTCTTTGAGTTCGCCAAGCTGCAGTCCTCACAGATTTCGTTGAACATCAACGACTTTTCACTGGGTGACCTCTTTGACCAAGTCTTAGCAAACTACGCCGTTGAAGCGGAAAAGAAGGGGATTCGCCTCACGACACAGCTCGCTCCAGAACTGATTGTGATGGCTGGCGATTCCGAAAAGCTGGCCCGGGTCTTGATCAACTTAGTTGAAAACGCCCTTAAGTACGGTCAGGGCGCTTCCTTTATTAAGCTAACCGGTCAGGCCAAAGAGAATGGGCAGGTTGAAATTCGGGTGGTCAACGATGGACCAGCCATTCCAGAGGATTCCTTGAACCGGCTCTTTAACCGTTTTTACCGGGTCGAATCCTCAAGAAACACCAAGACCGGTGGTACCGGCCTTGGCCTGTCCATTGTCAAAGGCGTCGTCGACAAGCACCATGGTCAGGTACGAGCGGAATCGAGTGACGAACTAACGGCCTTCATCATTAACCTGCCTCAGAAACAAGAAAAAGAAGAACAGTCACATGTTTAAGAAGAAAAAAACAGCGCAGTTCCAACCGGTCAATGGTCGGAACCATAAGAAAGCCCACTTGATTTGGGCCAGCATTGCCCTGGTTATTGCCGTTTTGGCAGCCCTGACCATGGTCTTTTGGCCAAACGTTCATAAGACGGTCGTGCAGACCACGGCTAAGACTGAAGAACCGGTCAAGCTGTCTGTTGATGCCAAGTCGGCTCTGGTGGTTGATTTGACAACCGGTCAGGTTCTTGGTGAAAAGAACGCGGACAAGCAGGTGGCGATTGCCTCGCAATCAAAGATGCTAGTTGCCTACGGCATTTTAAAGGCCATTGATGAAAAGAAGATGAATTGGTCGGATAAAGTTACCATTCCATCTTCCGCTGATCTATCCAGTCAAAACAACTCGCTCTACTCCCACCTTTCCATTAAGGCGGGGGATAAGGTTTCGGTACGAGACCTTTACTGGGCCATGTTTACCAATTCCGCTAACGACGCGGCCTTTGCCTTGGTTACTTACTTGTCTGGTGACCAGTCAAAGGATCAAGCAACCCTGCAGTCGCTTGCCAAGGAACTGAAGTTAACGGGGTCTGAATGGTACAACGGAGCTGGACAGAAAAACGGGGACGCCTTTGATAACGAGATTTCGTCGGCCTCCTCTTCTGCTTATAACCATGCTTCGGCCCGTCAAGTGGCGCAAATCGCCATGAAGATTGTGCAAATGGACCCTAGCCTGTTGACGCTGACCAATTCGGCCAACTTGACTTATACCAAGAACAAGGCCAAAGTCAGCCAGGCGTCCGACTTTGGTGCTTCCTTTGCTAGCATGCAAGCCGGTTTGGATAATCCAAACAACCTCCAGTTGCTGGGCTTGAAGACCGGGTCAACCCCCGAATCCGGGGCCTCCTACACGGGAATTGTGAAGGATAAGGACGGCCACCTCTTCTTGACAGTAATTAACGGTGCGGCCGATTACACCGATAAAGTCGAGCGTTTCCAAAAGACCATCGATATGGTTGGCGATGTCTTAGACGGCATGAACGCCCACGATTACAAGGCCGGCTCGACTTTGTCAGGAGTTTCGACCTTGGCAATCAAGAACGAGAAAGTCCGTGCCAAGGTGCAGGTTGCGCAAACAACGACCTTCTGGACCAGGTCTAAGAAGGGCTTGAAGCTGATGGAAGCACCAACTTTGTCCAAGAAGCCAAACGGTAGTGAAACCAGCACGCTGGCGCACATCGCTGTCAACTTTAAGGCCAAGTACTTGCCAGGAACGTCCGAAGAACAGAAGGAAATTCCGCTGGAATTAGCTGGCCAACCAACTGATAATGAATAAAATGAAGGGATTTGTTTATTAAATTTAAACAAGTCCTTTCTTTTTTTACAAATGCTATAATGAGGATGAAGAGAAACGATTACAAGTGCGAAAGGAGCCCGCGATGACCGCCATTCAATTCGATACCTTCGGCCTTGCCCCCTTTATAAAAGAGCATGAATACGAGGAATTAAAGCCCCAACTGGCCCTTGCCCAAAAGCTGCTCTTTGAAAAGAAAGGGGCGGGGGCTGCCTACACCGATTGGCTGAACTGGGCCTCCAATTTTGACCCGGCCGAAGAAGCAAAGATTTTGCAATTAGCCAAAAAGGTTCAAAGCGAATCAAAAGTCCTGGTAGTGATTGGCATCGGTGGTTCCTATCTTGGTGGTAAGATGGCCCTCGAATTTATGCGCTCGCCTTGGTACAACGACTTGGCAGAAGAAGATCAAACCAAGGTCTACTTTGCTGGGAACCAGATGTCTTCGATGGCCTTGACGCAGTTACTGCGGGTGATTGGGGATGCCGACTTTTCGGTAAACGTGATTTCCAAGTCGGGGCAGACAACCGAGGCTGCCTTGGCCTTCCGCTTCTTTAAAGAAGAACTGGTTAAGCGTTACGGGCAGGCCGGTGCCGCCAAACGCATCATCGCTACGACGGATGCTAAGCAGGGGACTTTACGGGCGGAAACGGAGGCAGCCGGTTATGACAACTTAGTGGTGCCAAACGACATTGGTGGCCGCTTCTCCGTCTTAACCGCCGTTGGCTTGCTGCCCTTGGCCGTGGCCGGCATCGATATCAAGGCGCTTTTGGCAGGGGCTGCCGCTGCTGAAACCCTCTATTCTGAAAAGAAATTGGAAGAAAATCCCGCTCTGCAATACGCCGCGAGTCGGCGCATCCTCTATGACAAGGGTTATACCACGGAAATTTTGGCCAACTGGGAGCCGTCACTGCAGTATTTTGCCGAATGGTGGAAGCAGCTGATGGGGGAATCGGAAGGCAAGAATCAAAAGGGAATCTACCCAACTTCTGCTAACTACTCGACTGACTTGCACTCCTTTGGTCAGTACATTCAAGAAGGCCGTCGGGACCTCTTTGAGACCGTTGTCCGCTTGGATCAAGTGGCAGAGGATTTGGCCATTCCAAAGCTTGAAGGCAATGAGGATGGCTTAGCCTACTTGGAGGGGAAGACTTTAAACGAGGTCAACCAAACGGCAGCCGATGGTGTGGCACTGGCCCATATCGACGGGGGTGTCCCCAACATGGCGGTTCGCCTGGCCAAGCAAGACGAATACAGCTTGGGTGAGTTGATTTACTTCTTTGAAATGAGCGTGGCCATTTCCGGCTATCTCTTCGCCATCAACCCCTTTAATCAACCAGGTGTCGAAGCCTACAAGACGGCCATGTTTGCCCTCTTGGGTAAGCCGGGCTACGAAGATGAAACGAAGCGTTACCAAGACCGGTTGAACCGATCATAATCAGCTAAATTGACAGTAAAGAAAAAGGCAGACCAAGCGGTCTGCCTTTTTTGATGCTAGCTAATTGTTGTTTGGTCCATCAAAGAACTGCTGCATGGCTTCGACGGTCTTATCGGAACCGATAAAGTAAATAGTATCACCAGGTAAGATGTTGGCGTATGGCCCGGGCGATAGAATCAAATCGTCATCGTGAAGGATGGCGACAATCGTTGCCCCAGTGTTTTGCCAAACGTTTAACGAACCAATCGATTGGTTGAGCTTATCGGAAGTGCTACTTGGCACGAATTCAAAGGGGGACATGGGGTTTTGTGAACGAACCCGCTGGGTTTGGTCAAGCAGAAGGGAAAAGGCCTGGTCTAAGTTAAGAAGGCCTTCTTTTTGCTGGGCAATCAATTCCTTGATTTCACTGTGCGTTTCCTGGAGGTTTCTAGACTCCTTGGCCTGGGCTAAGAAGTCACGAGCCCGTTCCCTGGAAAGGACCTCAACGCCGGAACCGTGGACGGGCTTGACGATGTCCAAATCGGCTAAAACCGAGATGGCTTTGCGGGCTGTTTCAGCCGAAACGCCAAAGGTCGCGGCCAAGGTTGACCGTGCGTGAAGTTTTTGGCCAACTTCAAATTTTTTGGTAACGATTGCTTCTGCAATATCCTGTGCAATCTTGTGGTAGCGGGGTTCTTTGATTTTAGGCATCTTGTGAAATCCTTTAACAAAGTAATGAACGTTTTAATCTTCATTTGACAAAAGTGCCCATTCCTGTAATATAGTAGGTGGTCACTATTGCCCATCTGACTTTTTATACAGGTGGTCACTTGTTAGTTTATTTTAAATTAATAAGATAGTCAACTTATAGGAGGATTTATGCCAAAAGTGCAAATCAAGCACTTAACCAAAATCTTTGGTAAGAAGCAGAAGGCTGCTTTGAAGATGGTTAAGGAAAATAAGTCTAAGAACGAAATCTTTGAAAAGACTGGTTCGACGGTTGGTGTTTACGACATTAACCTCGAAGTGAACGAAGGGGAAATCTTCGTCATCATGGGTCTTTCTGGTTCCGGTAAGTCAACGTTGATTCGTTTGCTAAACCGGTTGATCGAACCAACCTCTGGTCAGATCATCTTAGATGGAAAAGACATCACCCACTATAACAAGAAGGAAATGTTGGACATTCGTCGCAAGAAGATGTCCATGGTCTTTCAGAACTTCGCCCTCTTCCCACACCGGACAATTCTTGAAAACACGGAATACGGTTTGGAAATCCAGGGTGTTCCAGCAGCAGAACGTAAGGAACGGGCTGAAAAGGCTTTGAAAAACTCAAAGTTGATTTCCTTTAAGGATCAGTACCCCTCACAGTTGTCTGGTGGGATGCAGCAGCGTGTCGGACTTTCCCGTGCGTTGACGAACGATCCGGACATTTTGCTGATGGACGAAGCCTTCTCGGCTTTGGATCCCTTGGTTCGTCACGAAATGCAAGACGAACTCTTGGATTTGCAGCAAAACGTGAAGAAGACAATTATCTTTATCACCCACGATTTGAACGAAGCCCTTCGTTTGGGTGACCGCATTGCCATCATGAAGGATGGTCAGTTGCAG
Organism: Fructobacillus papyrifericola; assembly: GCF_018437235.1. Lineage (GTDB taxonomy): Bacteria > Bacillota > Bacilli > Lactobacillales > Lactobacillaceae > Fructobacillus > Fructobacillus papyrifericola. The sequence goes on from NZ_JAAMFJ010000001.1 coordinate 12,072, forward strand.
CAAATCGGTACCGGTGAAGAAATCCTGACGAACCCGGCTAATGATTACGTTGAAAACTTCGTGGAAGACGTTGACCGTTCAAAGGTTTTGAATGCCGAATCAATCATGTTCCCAGGCCTGACGGTCAACATTGACTCTGACGGACCTAACGTGGCCTTGCACCGCATGCAGGAAGAAGAAGTTTCCGGTTTGGTTGCTGTCGATGGTCAGCGTAAGTTTGCCGGTTACATTACCTCAGACGCCGCCGTGAAGGCCCGTCGTGAAAAGCTCAACCTCCGCGATGTCATGTCTGACATGCCAACGGTTAAGCCGGATACGCTGGTGGCTGACATCATGACCATCATTTACGACGCCCACACGCCAGTGGCCGTTGTTGACGATGATAACAAGCTCCGTGGAATCATTATCCGTGGTGCCGTGATCGAAGCCTTAGCACAAACGGAAGGAGACGGACAAGAGAATGCCTAGTTTATTTTCCATTGCTAAAATGCCATTGGCCCAATGGGTCTCTGATGGCGTGAACTGGATGACAAAGAACTGGTCTGGTTTCTTTGATGCCATTCAAGGGGCTGGCCAAGCCTTTATGGATGCCATGACCAACTTCTTGTCAGCCGTTCCACAACCCATTTTCATCATCACCTTGGCGCTTTTGGCCTGGTTCACAACGCCAAAGAAGTACGGCTTGCCAACCTTGGTAGTGCTTGGTTTGGCCTTGATTGCCAACCAGGGCCTCTGGTCGGATTTGATGCAAACGATTACCTTGGTCTTGACCTCTTCAATCGTTGCTCTTGTCATCGGAATTCCTTTGGGAATCTGGACGTCAAAGTCGGAAAAGGCCTATGCCGTTATCAAGCCAATCCTTGATTTCATGCAGACCATGCCCGCCTTCGTTTACCTGATTCCAGCCGTTGCCTTCTTTGGTATCGGAATGGTGCCAGGAACCTTTTCTTCGGTTATCTTTGCTTTGCCACCGGTAGTGAATTTCACATACCTTGGTTTGAAGCAGGTCCCCGAATCATTGTTTGAAGCAGCTGATTCCTTCGGATCAACGACTTGGCAAAAGCTTTTCAAGTTGGAATTGCCTTCCGCTAAGCCTTCCATCATTGCCGGTTCAAAGCAGACGATTATGTTGGCTTTGTCCATGGTCGTGACGGCTTCCATGATTGGTGCACCAGGCCTTGGTCGTGGTGTGCTGTCAGCTGTGCAACACGCCGACGTTGGAGCTGGCTTTGTTAACGGAATCTCTCTGGTTATCCTGGCCATCATCATTGATCGTTTCGTTCAAAAGATGAACACTAACCCAGTGACAACACCAAAGTTGCCAAAGTGGCGCAAGCTGGCCGCTTGGGCAATGGTCGCCATCTTTGTTATCTCCGGTGCCGTTGGGGCTTTCACAGCCGCACAACAATCCGGTAAGAAGGTCAACCTGGGTTACGTTGAATGGGATTCCGAAGTTGCTTCAACAAACGTTTTGGCTGAGGCCATGCGTCAGCACGGTTACGACGTAACGACGACGCCTTTGGACAACGCGGTTAACTGGCAATCCGTTGCCAACAAGCAAATCGATGGAACGGTTTCCGCTTGGTTGCCAACGACCCACAAGGCCATGTTGCAAAAGTATAAGGACCAGGTTGATGTTCTTGGGACCAACTTGTCAGGCGTGCGTTTGGGACTCGTTGTTCCGGACTATATGGACGTGAACTCGATTTCTGATTTGACTAACCAGGCCAATAAGGAAATCGTTGGTATCGAAGCCGGAGCCGGTGTGATGAACGCTGCGCAAAAGACCATTGATAGCTACTCAAACTTGAGTGGTTGGAAGTTGACGGCTTCATCATCGGGTGCCATGACGGCTGCCCTTGATAAGGCTTATAAGGACAAGCAACCAATCGTTGTAACGGGTTGGACGCCACACTGGATGTTCAATAAGTACCACTTGAAGTTCCTGCAAGACCCTAAGAAGACAATGGGTGGTGAAGAATCCATTAAGACGGTGGTTCGTAAGAACCTGAAGTCAACCAACCCTGACGTCTACAAGGTAATGAAGAACTTCCACTGGACGCAAGATGACATGCAGTCCGTGATGCTTGAAATCCAAAACGGTAAGTCACCTAAGCAGGCTGCCGATGACTGGATCAAGGCACACAAGAGACAGGTTAACGCTTGGTTTAAGTAATTCATTAAAGTATTAAAAAAGGACCAATCCGTAAGGATTGGCCCTTTTCTTTTGCTGTTAAAGTCGCTTAGGACTTTTTCTGCTTCCACTTCTTTGGCAAGATGGAAGCTAGCAATTGCTTGGTAATGTTTTCTTCGGAGTAAGACAGGACGTTCTTCTTATACAGGCGTAGTCCGAAGTGGAGTAAGAAGACCAGCCCGACTACTGCAAGAAGGAGGGAGAGGCTTGCCTGCCACCAGTTGGCATAGTGATTGGCCACTTGGCTTGGCATGATGGACTGGCCCATCAGGGGAATGTAGGAGAGGACTTTGACAAAGGTGTTGTTACCGGAGGACGCTGAGCTTGAGATGGCGACCACGTAGGGAATCAAAGCCAACATGGAAACCGGTGTCATGGCCTGTGAAATCTGGCTCTGGTCGTTGACCAAAGAAGCTGCGATGGCGGCAATGACCAAGTAGGAGGCCGTGGCAATTACAATCAAGCAGAGGGTGAAGAACCAGAAGCCGGGTGTCAAAGCAGACAGGTAAGGGGCGATGCCCTTGGCCCAGGAAGCGTTCATTGAAAAGACAACGGCGGTTGTTCCAGCAACGGCGTAAATACCAATTTGCGTGAGAAGAAGGCCGGCGACACCGATAATCTTACCGTAGTACTGGGCCTTCGCTGACGAAGCGGCCAGGAGCGTTTCCATGATCCGCGAGGACTTTTCATTGGCAATTTCGTTTCCGATGATGGAAGCGTAGATGGAAACAATGACAAAGACCAGAATACCGATGGCCATGGTCAGCATTTGCTTGACGGTGTCAGCGGCTTCGGAGTTCTTGCTCTGGTTCTTGTCTTGAACCTTTGCGGTCAGTTTGAAGGGGGCCGTCAAATCGACCAACTGTTCTTTACTGAGCTGGTACTTAGCGGCCTTTTCGGACAATGACAAAGTCGACAGGAAAGTCTTTAATTTCGAGGTATCAACGTCTTCGGACTTTGGCTGGGTCAGTAGGGTTCCCTGATCATCTTTGATGATCAAGACCGCGTCGATGTCCTCTTTTTCAAGGGCCTTCTTCGCCTTTTCCTCATTGTCTTCGTTGTTCACCTTTAGCTTCAGTTCCTTTTGATCGCTCTTAATGGCCTGACGCATTTGTGTGGGGGCAATCACGGCGATTTCGGCGCTCTTGTCTGACGAGAAGAAGGAAACGGCAAAGCCGACGACAGCCCCAACCAGAACCGGTGCAAAGGGGGCGAGCAAAAGCCACCAGAAGGACTTTTTCTTAATTCGGCTCAGGTAGGTGTGTTTGGCGACGAGTTGGATTTGCTTATTCATGGGTCATGACCTCCGTCTTGAAAATTTCGGCCAGAGTTGGTGGCTGTTGGGAGAAGGCGGGGATGTAGCCGTTTTTTGTCACCTGATCGAAGATGGTGTGACCGGCTGCTTCATCTTTTAGGTAGAGCAGGTAGCCAACCCCTTGCTTTTGCACGCGTTCGACCCCATTCATGGCGGAGTAATCAGCTTCGGTCAAGTCGGGTGCCTCCACGTACAGCCGGGTTCGCCCGAAGGATTCGCGAATCGCTTGGACATTACCCTGGAGAACCGTTCGGCCCTGTTTGAGCATGACCAAGTGGTCGGAAATTTCCGTCACGTTATCCATGTTGTGGGAGGAGAAGATAATCATGGCGCCCTGCTTTTTCAGTTCCTTGATGGTGTCCATGAAGATGCCGGCGTTGACCGGATCTAAACCAGAAAAGGGCTCGTCTAAAATGATAAAGCGGGGCTTAAAGATAAGGGCCAGAATCATTTGGACTTTTTGGGCGTTTCCCTTTGACAAAGTCTGGACCAGGTCGTCGACTTTTCCCACGACCTGGAGTTTGTTCATCCAGTCGGTTAGCGCTTCTTTAGCAGCTTGCTTGTCCATGCCGTGCAGGGCTGCGAGGTAAAGAACTTGTTCTTCAATTGATTCCTTTTGATAGAGACCACGTTCTTCTGGCAAAAAACCAATTTGCCGCCGTTCTTCGTCTGAGATCGGCTGACCGTCCCAAGTAATGCTGCCAGAATCGGCCTCAATAAAGTCTAAAATCATGCGGAAAGTCGTGGTCTTTCCAGCACCGTTTTGGCCAATCAAGCCAAGAACTTCGCCCGGCTTAATCGTAAAGGACAAATCGGCGACTGCCTGATGGTCGCCGAAGGACTTGTTCAGGTGCGAAACGTTAATCATCGTGCTGCTCCTTTAATTGGATTCGGTGCGACTGGTTGTGGCACCCTATACAGCCCCATTATACGGGAAAAGGGGGCTTATTTTGGATTCCGTTTCTGAATCTTACCTTTTCTTAGAAAAGTTGATAGCTAAAGCGGGAGTCGAACCGTAGCCAGAAATAAAATAACTGGCTAAAAGCGCCTTCCCATCTTGACCGACTATGGAGAATTTAGTAAACTAGTGTAGTGCTAATTTGATGGCCCTATGGTCAAGTGGTTAAGACGTCGGCTTCTCAGGCCGAAATCGAGGGTTCGACTCCCTCTGGGGCTATGACTTGAAAGCAGTGATCGGAAGATTGCTGCTTTTTTTGTTTCGTTAATTTATTTACAGGTTCTTGTCAATTTGACTACTCTCCTTCTTTTTATTACCTCTTTCTGTAGAATGAAAAGGTATTGTTTTTATACCTTTAGAGAGAAAAAGTATAAGAGGTGGGTATGTTTGAAGGAATTGTTGGGTTACTTTGGTTTATTTCCGTTATTTGGCTTTTCATTGAATGGCGAAAGAATCGCAAGAATGGCCAAAAGATACAATTAAAAGGGAAAATTCTATTTTGGGTATCTTTATCACTTTCTGTTCTGGTAGCAATTGTTCAAGATCCAAAAAATAATGTTGCAGACGTTATGGGAATTGTATTTATAACGTCACTTGTTTGGGGCATCATCGAATGGCGGAAGAATAAAAAGAATGGCTTAAAGCTGCAGAAAAAAGGGAAGTGGCTTTTCATTATTGCCCTTGTTTTCTTTGCCCTTACTGGCTTAACAAATAATAATGATCAAGCTAGTCAAACTAGTCAACCACAAGCAAAAGAAACTAAGAAAAATACTGGTGTAAAGAAGTCAGCAAAAACAGTTTCTAAGAAATCAAAGGAATCGAATAAACCTAAGATTTCAGTTCAAGAACCTGCTGCAATTTTGACTTTCACTGGCAAAAAACAGCATGAAATGGGTGCGCTCGATTCTTTGAAACGAGATACCTATTCGCATATTCAACTTCAAGATAAAGATGAACCAAAGAAGAAGCGTGCAGCACGACTGACGTATAACCCGGTTGGTTGGCATAACTTTAAATTTTACTATGGCGATGGTTCAAAACAGGCGTGGTTAATGAATCGCGGTCATTTAATTGGGTATCAATTCAGCGGATTAAATGATGAACCGAAAAACCTCGTCCCTGAAACGGCTTGGATGAATGCTGGAAATTATCGTGGCATGAATGACGGTAATAAGAGTGCCATGCTCTATTATGAAAATCACCTAGATTCTTGGCTGGCTAACCATCCCCACTATTGGTTGGACTACTTGGTTAAACCAGTATATCAAGGCGATGAGCTCATTCCACGACAGGTTGAATTATCTTATGTAGGATTGGACGAAAATGGAAAAGTTTTGACGATTCAATTGGGTTCCGATAAAGAAAGCGTTGACCAAGACGGTGTTACACACGTTACCTTGGACAACGTGTCCCCGAATGCTCAAATTGATTATGCAACGGGACGTGCAACCAACGTTGTTACTAGCGCAAAAGAACAAAAGGAAACAAAAAAGCGCGCTGACACCACTCGAAAAAAACAGGCGGCAGCTGAAAAGAAGCGTCAAGCTGAGCAGCAACAGCAACAGCAACAGCAACAGCAACAGCAACAGCAACAACAGCAAAGCGCTGCTACCAACGATGCTGCTTCTAGTCGAACAGTGTATGTAACTGGTGGCGGTAGCTCCAATGTTTATTGGTACGATACAAGCCGTATGCCTGCTCGAACCAATAAGGCAAACATTGTCACGATGACGGAAGCAGATGCCATAGCGCAAGGTAAGCGACTATCAGCAAAGTGATTTTTTATAAAGCCCCCAACCTAACAATTCTGTTAGCGCGGGGGCTTTTCTTCTCTTGCTACAATAATGGAAGATTATAGCGTTAAGGAGTATGAAAATGTCATATCTGAAAAAGGGGATGACCACTTTTGATGTGAAAATCCTCGGAATTATTTTGATGGTTGTCGACCACGTGCACCAAATGTTTTTTACCGTTGTGCCAACTTGGGTGGATTACTTTGGTCGGCCGGTGGCCACGCTTTTCTTCTTTTTGTCTGTTGTTGGCTTTAGCCATACGCACAGCAAAAAGAAGTACATGTGGCGCTTGTATTCAGGGGTGGTCATCATGTCTCTTGGAAACATGGCCATGAGTCAGCTTTTTCCTTCGGCGGTCGGGGTTGAATTAATCAACAATATTTTCCGCGACTTGTTCTTGGGAACGGTGCTGATGGCTGGGATTGATGCCTTTGCGACTTTTAAAGCAGATAAGAAAGTCGGCCAGCTGTTCAAGGGTGTTTTTCTCATGCTGCTCCCCCTCCTGTTAGCCATCCCGGTTTTGCTTATTACAGCGCTGCCAGGAACGTTTGGACCGGTCCTGGCCCAAGTCATGATGACCTTTGTGCCGAACGCCGCCTTAGCGGAAAATTCGATCATGATTTACATGATTCCCTTGCTTTACTTAGCCCGCAATTCCAAGCCTTGGCAGATGGGAATTATCAGTCTTTTTGCGGTCCTGTATCTGCTGACCGGTTCCTACCAATGGCTAATGATTTTTGCCTTGATTCCAATCGCCCTCTACAATGGGCAAAAGGGCCCGGGTGTTAAAAACTTTTTCTACGTCTTCTATCCAGCCCATATTTGGGGACTGTACCTGCTGTCTTATTTCTTGATGCGCTAGAAGTTGTGTTAAAATAATGTTGCTATAGTAACGAGTGAATGGATTCATCCTTTCCGAAAAGCCACCGTGGGGACGGTGGCTTTTTCTTTTTCAATACATAAAAAGAAGCGAAATCAACGATGCTAGTTGCGCTTGCTTTCCAAAGGCTAGTCTTTCTTGCTAGTATTAAGAGTGGAAAATGACTTTAATGTTAGGAGAAAGAGATGAGCTTTGAAGCAGATATTAAACAATTACGCGAAGAACATTCTTTAACCCAGCAGGAACTAGCGGACAAAGTCCACGTCAGCCGGCAGACGGTTTCGACCTGGGAGCGCGGGAAGAATTATCCAAGCCTGGATGTCTTGCGTGAGTTGAGTCAGCTTTTTGGTCTCTCTTTTGAAAAACTAGTGTTTGGAGAAGAACAAATGACGAAAAAAGACGACACCATCGCTAACCGAGTGAATGGTGACCGCAAGAAAAAGAAATGGTACAAGAAGACGACGGTTGCCCTTGCAGCTATCATTGGACTAATCGTCATCTGGGCTGGAACACTGACTTTTGGCTACCAAAACGGGTTCGAACAGATTGATCGGGTCAATCCGTTCTTGAGCTATCAGACGGCTTATACGAAGCTTCCTGAAGAAAAAGTCGTGAAGCCCACGAACAAGAACAGAGGGCAATGGACGGCTTGGTTCACCGATAACCTGATGGGTTCGGAATGGTGGAAGCTGACCCTTTCAACCGGTGTGAATCCTGGCTATGACGATCCCTACGTCATGGTTGTGCACAAGGGTTCCTATGTCAAAGTCGCCCGAATCGTACCGGGCTCTTCGGTTAGTGAATTAAATAAGAAGGATTTGGCCGCCTGGAATCAGTTATTGGAAAACAAGGATAAGGATTCTGTTGTGCGAGCTGAAGTGAACAAAATCAAAAACAAAAAACACCTTTCCGACTACCAGGTGAATGGCTAGGGCGGAAGGAGGATTAGAGGCGGAGGCACGGGAAGGTGACCCTCGTCTTTTTTTCTAAATGAAAAGTCTGCCGTTTCGACTAATGGGACGGCTTTTTTATTCTAAATAACAAAACATCAAGGAATCGTCCGGAAATTAAAAGAAACTTGGAAAAAAGCATCAGCAAGCGGTTGGACTGTTGAATGCGAATTTGTTTAAAAATTTTATTATTTATAATGAAATTATCTTGTAACACTTGAAAAAATACGGAAAAGGTCCCATAATAGAAACATAGAAAGAGTTAATTAGAAATGTTCTTAATTAATCGGCTAAATTTATTTAAAGAGAGGTTCACAGCATGTCAACACGTTTAACACGTTATGAAGAAGTTCGTGAGCACCGTATTTTACACAAAGTTAAGAAGAACTGGGTTGTTCTAGCAGTTGCTTCATTTGCCGTAATGGGTGCGGCTGCTAGTCTGCCACAGACTAGCCAGCTGTTTTCAAGTAATATGATTGTTGCCCACGCGGACGATACTTTTAATTACTTTATCAATGCAAGCAGCTACCCATCTGATGGAACATACGACGAAAGCAATACCGGTGGAATTCCTGCTGGACTGTTCACCTTGAATTTCCCAATGGATGTCACGATTAATGTTGACGGTAAAGAGTATCAACACGTTTACAAAACCTTTACCTTGCATCGAAAGGCTTTTGTTAAGACTGAAGATGGTGTCAAAAAAGTCTATTGGACTGCTTATACTCAAGACAATAGTGATGCTAATGTTATTAATAATGCTGTTAATAACGATTCCTCAACGACCTGGGGTCACCAGCAAGCATTGTCCCACTTTGGTGGCTACTGCTGGTTAAATGGTATTGTTTATCAATTACCACTAACAAGCGATCAGGTTTCCTTTGATTCAACAACCGCCAATGTGACGATGCAGGGAACTCCCCTTAATTCATCCTCAACTGGTCAAGCCTATCAAGATGGGTCGGAAACGGTGAATGGTAACTATTTCTTTAATAGCAGTATTATTTATGCGGATAAATTGAATACTAGTACGCCTTTTAAAACCATTGATGGCAATCTGGTTGCAGATGTACCGGTAAATGATTCAGCAGTTAATGTTTATGGAAGTTCTTACCTTGGTACTGGTAGCAACGATCAGTTTACCATCAATTACAAGTCCAAGACTCAAACTACCACGGAACACAAGACCGTTAAGCGGACGATTAACTATCTGGACGCAAATGGTCAGGCAATTGCAGGACAGAAGTCAACAGAACAGTCCATTTCATACCACCGTGAGGTGACAAAGAACCTCTTTACTGGTGAAGAAACCAAGGGCGACTGGGTGGCTGATGATGCTTCACAAAGTGAACTGCCAGCAGTCACGGTTCCAAGCGAAATCGATAACCGTTACACAAATCCAAAGGTTAACGGCCAGTCCGTTTCATCAATTGCGGATGAAAAGCCAACGTTGGATGACGAAAGTGAACAGGACGAGACCGTTAACGTTGTCTATTCGGATAATGCTTCCAAGGATTCAAACAAGACGAATGGATCAAATGGTTCAAACAACGCCAATGGTTCTGATAACACCAACGGCTCCAAGAGTTCGGACAATTCGTCAACGAATTCAAATGCATCCGATAAAACGAATGCCGCAACTAGGACGAACGATACGACACAGTCAACTGTTAATCATTCCACAGCAAGTACGCAATCAGCGACTACTCCTTTGCCAAGCACGGGCAAGAACGGGGTTGCTGGATTTGGCCTTATGGCCAGCGTTTCAGCAGGACTTGCTGGATTAGCCTTCTTCTTAACTAAGAAGAATCAATAATTAAAGTAAGTAAAAAAGCCGTTCACGAGAGTGAACGACTTTTTAATATGTTCTGTTTTCTTAACCTCATAGCACAGGCCATTTACCGATATAAAGACCCCCGACGGGGAATCGGGGGACACGAAAATTTACATGATGAGTAGATGGTGTTATATTTCAGTCAGAACTTTAAGAATAGTTGTTTGACCAACTTTCAGAAGACACCGTGGGGACGGTGTTTTTTTATTGCACAAAAAAGGCCCAATATTATTGGGCCTTTTTAAAATGATGATTTTTTGTGAACTTGTACTAGTTTTTGTTAAATCGACGAGGAAAAAGAATCACTTTTGATGGGATTTAAACAGCCACCGGTGCCTTGATAGCTGGTTCTGATTCATAGTCGACCAACTTGATGTCGTCCATGGTGTAATCAAAGATGGACTTCACTTCTGGGTTCAGCCAAATCTTAGGTAGCTGGTGCATGGGCCGGGAAAGCTGTTCCTTGACCTGATCAACGTGGTTCTTGTAGATGTGCGTGTCCCCAATCGTGTGGACAAAGTCGCCGACTTCGAGCCCCGTTTGTGCCGCAATCATGTGAATCAGCAGGGAGTAGGAAGCGATGTTAAAGGGCACGCCCAAGAAGAAGTCGCCCGAGCGCTGGTATAGTTGGGCGGAAAGCTTGCCATCGGCCACGTAGAATTGGGAAAGGACGTGGCAGGATGGCAGCGGTGCTTGCGGCGTTGTTTCGGCATTCCAGGCCGTTAAAATCAAACGACGAGAATTGGGGTTGGTCTTGATTTGTTCAATCAGGTTTGAAATCTGGTCCACTTCTTGACCGCCGGGCTTCACCGATGCCCATGAACGCCAGAGCTTCCCGTAAACTTCACCAATGTAGCCAAACTTTTCCATGAAGTCGTCGTCTTCCAAGATGAGCTGGACAAAGCGGTCCTTTTGCTTCAAGTATTCGGCTTTGAATTCCGGATCCTTTTCGGCTCTTAGACCAAAGTCAGTCATGTCCGGTCCATCGTATTCGTCTGATGAAACCCACTGTTGAAAGGCCCACTCATCCCAAATGTGGTTGTTGTGCTGCAAGAGGAAGCGGATGTTGTTGTCACCACGCAAGAACCAGAGAAGCTCGGACTTAATGAGCTTGAAGAAGACCTTCTTGGTGGTTAACATTGGAAAACCTTCTGATAAATCAAAACGCATCTGCGTTCCAAAAATCGAATAGGTCCCCGTTCCTGTACGATCACCCTTCTCGTGGCCCTCGTCTAAAATCCGTTGGGCCAGGTTTAGGTACTGTTCTTCATTCTTGCTCATGTGACAACCTCAATTCCTTGCAAATTCTTCTATTAAGTATGCAAAACTTTTGCGACTTTTACAAGCTGCAAAAACTTTCTGGCCAAAAGAAAAGGAACAACCCGATGGTCATTCCTTCTTTATTTAATGAATTGGGCTAAATTAATTTGATCGGCCGTCTGCGCTTCGAAAGGCACCTGAACCAGAGGAACCTGCTTTTCTTCCAAAAGCTTTTCGGCAAAGTCGTCATTGCGGTAATCGCGCATGAAATTAATCTTTTGAATCCCAGCCTGCAGAAGCAACTTCGTGCAAAAGACGCAGGGGGCGTCGGTGACGTAAAGGGTCGAGCCCTCAACCGGAATACCCATGGAAGCGGCCTGCATGAGGGCGTTTTGTTCGGCGTGAACGGCCCGAATGCAGTGGCCGTCAACAATGTAATCGCCGACTTCGGTACAGTGGGGAGTTCCGGAAACGGCCCCGTTATAACCGGAAGCGATGATTCGGTGATCCTTTACCAAGATGGCGCCAACGTGCCGTCTCGTGCAGGTTGAACGGGTTGAGAGGATGGCGGATTGCGCGATAAAATACTGGTCCCAAGAAATTCGTTGATCGGCCATGGTTTCTCCTTAAGTGTTACTGCTTTGTTAAAATGCTTCTGCTAAAATAAATAATAAACTTATTTTACAACAGTTGTGCCGGTTCGGCGAGATGAAGGAGCAAAAAATGGCCAAGATTTTAGATGGTAAGGCAGTTGCCAAAAAAATGCGGGAACAGTTGACGGTCCTGGTCGAAAGGGCGGAAGTTAAGCCGACTTTGGCAGTGGTTTTTGATCCAAATGACGACGGCTCACGACTCTATGTCGGAATGAAGCAGCGAGCAGCCGCCAAAGTCGGAATCCAAACTCGAGACATTGCGGTTGCCCCCGATGCCACGACGGCATCGATTGAACGGATTGTCGCCGAATTAAACGCCGATGAATCGGTCAACGGGATTTTGATTCAAGCTCCTCTGCCAGCCGGTGTTGACGATGCGGCGGTCTTCGCCATGGTCGCCCCGGAAAAAGACATTGACGGCTTAGGTGTCACGAATCAGGGCCGGCTCTTTGCAAACGAGACGAGCACTTATCCGGTTGCGGCTACACCGAAGGGGGTCATGACCCTCTTGAACCACTACGGGATTGACCCCCGTGGTAAGAAGGCGGTCGTGGTCGGCCGTTCACAACTCTTCGGCCGGCCAATGGCGGCCCTGCTCTTAAATGCCGACGCAACAGTCACGATTGCCCACCGTTATACGGATGAGCAAACGCTGACGGCCCTCTTGCAAGAGGCCGATATTGTGGCAGTTGGCGTGGGAATCCCCGGTTTCATCAAAAAAGAACAAATTAAAGAAGGGGCCGTGGTGCTGGATGTCGGCATGAACTTGGTAGATGGTAAGGCCTGCGGGGATGTTGAAGCCGCCGTTGCCGACCGGGCCGGCTGGCTGACACCGGTGCCAGGGGGCGTTGGGCCGATGACCATTGCGACCCTGCTCGAATCGACCTTTGAAGCCACCCTCGCCCAAGGGCAAGAATAATTGAATTCAACTGGAAAAGTCGTTTTTTGAAAACGGCTTTTTTTGTATGTCTTTTTTGATTGCAAACCGTGGTATTGAAATAAAGGGGGATGGTAAGCGATGGCAAGAAAAGAAGTGACTTGGCCAAGGGCTGACGGTGGGCTTTTGGTGGCCGATTATTTGGATAACTTGTTAGCGACCGCCTTATCAAAGCGTTTCTCCGACCTCTTTTTACTACCAAAGAAGGGCGGCTACCAGTTGTCCGGGCAGGGGCCGGCTGGACTGGTGGTCATTGACTGGCTAGCTGAGAACTTTGCCCAGTCGCTGATGGCCTTGTTGAAATACCGGGCTCGCATGGATTTGGCTGAAAACCGGCGACCGCAGCTGGGCCGCTTTGCCCTTGGTGCTGCCTTTGTTCGAGTGTCTGCCGTTGGCGACTTTTTAAATCGGGCCAGTATGGCCTTGCGGATTATTGGCAACCAGCTGATTGAGCAGCGTTTTCAAGAGAAAACAGAGTGGCAGCGTTTGCTGGACCAGCGACCGCCAGCCGGACTCTTTGTGCTGGCTGGTCCAATCGGATCGGGGAAGACAACGTCGCTTTACGCCCTTTTGAATGTCTGGGGACGGGGCCGCTTGGTTTTAACCGTCGAGGACCCGGTCGAGGTGGTGCAGCCGACTTTCTTACAACTGCAGGTCAATGAAGGAGCCGGTGTTTCTTATGAAGAGCTCGTCAAAGTCGCCCTGCGACACCGCCCCGACATCCTAGCAATTGGCGAAATCCGGGATGGCCAAACGGCCAAGGCAGCTTTGCAGGCGGCCCTGTCCGGGCACCTTGTGCTGACAACTATTCACGCTAATTCTGCCCGGCAGGTTCTGCACCGCCTGGTTGATCTGGGACTTTCGGAAGCACTGGTTCGTGAAGCCTTGCTGACCAGTGTTTATCAGCGCTTGGAAAGGGATTCGGCGGGTGGTTTCCGGGCGACTTTGGAACGGGTGGATTGGCAGTGAGGAGGGGTGGTTAATGAAAAGAAGAAAAAAACTGTTGAAACAGGGCGAACAGACGGCGTTTTTAACTAGTTTGGCCGAACTAATGGCCTCGGGCTATCCGCTTGGGCAGGGCTTAGACATGCTTTCAAGTAGTCAGGAAAAGTGGCGGCCGGCCATTTCGCTTTTGCAGAGCAGGCTGGCTGCTGGAAAGCCCCTGGACAAGGCTTTTGAGGATATCTTGGCCGATGGCTTGCTGGATTATTTGACTCTGGCAAGGGCTCACGGTCGTTTTTCAGAAACCCTGTCGCAATTGGCTATGAAGATGAATCAGCTGAAGCGTTATCAGAGACAGTTGAAACAGGCCCTGACTTATCCGGTCTTTCTTATTTTCTTGCTCTTTTTGATGACCCTTGGCTTGGAAAAGACGCTTTACCCAGTCTTTGAGCAGTTGACCCAGGTTTCGGTTCAGGCAGGCCAAGGCAATTTCGCCTTGCTGGCCTTGCACGGTCTCTTTTTCTTCTTGATGTTCTTTGCTATTGGCTTGGGGATTTTATACTGGGTCCTGCTCAAAATGCCGGCGCTCAAGCGCTTGCTCTTGCTTTCAGGTCTGCCCGTTTTGGCTTCGCCTGTTCGTTTTTTGATGACGGCTTTGTTTGCTGAACAGTTAGGGCTGTTGCTTGGGGCCGGGCTGCCTCTGCCCGAAATCATTGCTTTTTATGCTAAGGACTCGAATGAAAAAGCTTCGTTAAACCGTTCGGTCGCCTTAGCGGCCCAGGAGTTCTTAGCGGCTGGCGGTAGCCTAGAGGATTTTTTAAGGCAGCAGCAATACTTGCAACCGACACTTTCGGCCTATCTGAACCGCGGCTTTGATGAGCAGACCTTGGCCGCCTACCTGACCTACTATGCCAAAGTCGAATTCGACCACTTCGACCGATTCGTGAAACGTTTTTTCACCCTCTTGCAGCCGGTTCTCTTTGCCCTCGTTGGCTTGATTATTCTCTTGATTTACTTAGCCATGTTACTGCCCCTTTATCAAAATTTGGGAGGTTATCCAGTATGAAGAAGCGCTTATCGAAAGGTTATTTTTTACCAAAGGCCAGGCCGGCCTTCACACTGATTGAAGCAACGGTCGTCCTCTTTATCATTGCCTTATTAATGCTGCTTGTCCTACCAAATCTGAACAAGCAGCGGGACCGGGCGGAACAAACCCATCAAAAGGCCATGGTTGGAACGGTTCAGACACAGGTTGATTTGTATCTAAATGACCATCCGGATCAGGCAAGTGTTTCCTATGCCGATTTAGAGCGAGAAAAGTATTTGACCGCTGCTCAGCTGAAGAAGGCCAAGGAACTAAAGATTCGGATTCAGGGTCATGAAGCCCGTCTGTAAGAAGCGGCTGGCCTTTACCCTAGTTGAATCCCTCATGGTCTTATCGCTGGTGGCCTTGTTGATGACGCTTGGCATGACACTACCAAGGGGATCGCAAAGATCCTCTTTAGCCACCTTTGAAAGTCAGGTGACAGGGGGCTTGCAAGCTGCCCGAAAGAAGGCACAGGAACAAGGGATAAAAGAGGAAGTCGTTTTTTCCAAGGAGGGAGTGCGGCTTTTGAACCAGCGGATTGATTATCCGAGGAACCTTCATCTTGAAAAGGAAGGGCGTGTTCGTGTGCAAGAAAGCGGCTTTATTAGTCCCCAGTCCCTTTATTTTAATAGGGGCAAGCAGCGCTTGCGTTTGGTCATTGTCTTTGGAGGTGGAAATGCATATTTTAAAGAAGAATAGTCGTTCGGCCTTTGTCTTAGCCGAGGCTTTGCTTGCGTTAGCAATCGTAACGGTGGCCGTTTTGGCTGAAGCAGAAGATGCTAAGAACCAGCAAACGATAGTGCGGCGTGAGAAGGCTCGCTACCGACAAACCCTAAAGGCTAAACAAGAGGCCTTGGAAAACTTTCAGCAGGTAAGAAAGGAGCTTGAGCGAAAAAATGACGAAGCACAGGTGGAAGGTTAGAACTTGGCCGGCCTTCACCTTTATTGAGGTGTTGGTGAGTTTGCTGGTGACAGCGGCTCTTCTAACCGCTCTGGTTGGACTAGAACAAGCACTAAAAAGTCGGCCAGCAATTCTTCAAGAAGAGGACCTGCAGGCGGCCTGCCAGCAAATCGAAGCCCAACATTATCGTTTGCTGGCGGAGGGAGTGCACGAATTGAAGCTGGAAAAGCAGGGGCAGAAGGGGAAAAGAAGGTTGCGGTTGCAAGGTGATCAATTGGTGATTGATGGTCGGCATAACGGTCGCATGGTGCTTTTAAAGGGGCTTTCTTCTTTGGACTTTGTCAGTCAGGAGAGCTATCAGGAGGTGAAGGTGACAAACCAAAAGGGGGACGTCTTACGAGCAATTTTGCTCTTGTCAAAGGAAAGCGGGGATAATCAATGAAAAAGGGTAGAAAACGGCCGGCCTACATCCTGGTTCCCACCTTGCTCTTGTTAGTACTGCTGACCGTGTTATACCTGGCCCAACTGGCCTTTTTTCAGATGCGTGTTCAAAGCATTAGGGCTGTAACAAGCAGACAGGAGCTTGACGTTGTGCAAATTAGGGCATTGGCCGACTACTTGGAAAGTCAAAGGGCGGAGGGGAAATGGGCTGGCTTTTCCTACTACATTGATTCTTTGAATGAGCGAATTTTAATTGAAGGAAAGACCGGTCAAGTCAGTCGCCCCCTTTTATCTGAAACGCTTGTCTAGCAGGTTAAAAGGGGCTAAAATAAGGGCATGACAAAAGTAAATATTCCAGAACAATTCCAAGCAATCGATCAGGTTGTCAACACCGTCAAGAAGAGTGAAGGGGTGAGCCAACGTCAAGCGCTGGTTCAGACTTTGGCTACCTTGCAAGAAGAACGGTTAACCGAAAAGGATAAGGAAGTCCTGTCGGCCGATAGCCAGTTGGCCCTAAAGGAACTTTTTACCATTGACTGGTCTGCCTTTTCCTTTCAAGAGAAGCGTCACATCTTGCAACTCTTAATTTTAAAGGCCGATCGTGAAGATAAGGTGCCCGCGAACGACCAACTGACGCCCGATGGCATTGGCTATTTGCTTGGTGACTTGGTTGCCAAGACGGCCAACCTTGAAAAGAAGGATGGTCAAGTGGCGACGGTTCTTGACTTAGCGGTTGGCTCGGCCAACTTGCTGTGGACCGTCCAAGAAGTGCTCCAGGCTAAAAAGTCAGCCATCAAGACTGCCGGGATTGACATTGCGGATAGCCAACTGGCGTTAGCATCGGTGACGGCGGACTTACTGGCTGATAACCAGGCCGACTTTTTCCTGGGGGATGTCATTGGACTTCCTGATGGAGAGCTTCTTCCGGCAGACGTGGTTATTGGTGACCTGCCAATCGGCTACTACCCAAATGAAGCACCAAAGGGGATGGTGACGGCTTTTGCTGACGAAAAGTCTTACGCTCATTTCTTGATGATTGAAAAGGCGGTTGACCTGTTGAAAGAAGATGGTTGGGCCTACCTCGTGGTGCCTGCTGATATTCTTTCTGGCAACAAGCACGAAAGCATTTTGAAACTCTTTGCTAAAAAGGCTCAGCTGAAAGCCTTCTTGACTTTGCCAGCAAGCTTCTTTCAACAGCAAAATCAGCAAAAGGCTATACTCGTTTTGCGTAAGCACGGGGCCAAGCCAACGACGGAAGTCATGCTTGGTCAATACCCATCCGTAAAGGAGAGCCAGGCGCTGGAAGAATTTTTGCAAGATTTAGGCGACTGGGGTAAACTGAATAAAGAAAAAAGCGCTGATTAGACGAAGGATAGGTGGAAAATTCATGGCAAAGATTATGGCCGTTAACGCTGGTTCATCTTCATTAAAGTTCCAATTGTTGGAGATGCCTGCTGAAGAAGTGATTGCTCAAGGTTTGGTTGAACGAATCGGGATGGACGATGCCATCTTTACGATCAAGTTCGAAGCAAACGATAAGGCAGAGGCCAGTGACCAAGTGACGGTCAAGGGTCAAAAGGCCAAGTTCCAAACGACAACTGCAATCAAGGACCACAGCGTGGCCATTAACATGATGTTAGAGCAGCTGTCAGCACTTGACATCATTGAAGACTTTAACGAAATCGTTGGGGTTGGTCACCGTGTCGTTGCTGGTGGTGAATACTTTGACAAGTCCGTTTTGATCACAGATGACGTTTTGGCAAAGATTGATGAATTGGCCGACTATGCGCCATTGCACAACCCAGCCAACGCCATGGGTATTCGCGTCTTCCAAAAGCTCTTGCCTAAGGCAACGGAAGTGGCTGTCTTTGACACCTCCTTCCACCAGAGCATGCCAAAGGTGAACTACCTTTACTCACTTCCTTACAAGTACTATGAAAAGTACGGGGCTCGTAAGTATGGTGCCCACGGAACTTCTCACCGTTACGTTGCCGGTAAGGCAGCCGAACTCTTGGGTAAGCCTCTCGAAGACTTGAAGCTGATCACCCTCCACCTGGGTGCCGGTGCTTCGATTACGGCGGTTAAGAACGGCAAGTCCTTTGACACATCAATGGGCTTCACCCCATTGGCCGGTGTGACGATGGCTACTCGTTCTGGTGATGTGGACGCCTCTTTGGTTTCCTTCATTCAAGGTAAGGAAAACTTGTCAAACGATGACATGCTGACCGTTTTGAACAAGCAATCTGGTTTGCAGGGAATCTCTGAATTGTCTTCTGACATGCGCGACTTGCGTGCCGCTCGTAAGGACAATGACAAGGCGGAATTGGCCATTAACATCTTTGTTGACCGTGTGGTTTCCTACATCGGGCAATACGTGGCCAAGATGGATGGGGCCGACGCCATTGTCTTCACTGCTGGTATCGGTGAAAACGCCGACTGGGTTCGTGAAGAAGTCGCTGACCGTCTCGGTTACTTTGGCATCAAGATTGATGCGAAAAAGAACGAAGGCTGCCGAGAAGAAGCCGACATTTCGGCTGCGGATGCCAAGATTAAGACCTTGGTTGTCCCAACGGATGAAGAGTTGATGATTGCTCGTGATGTGCAGTCATTGATGAAGTAAAAAGACGAATTGAAAATGAGATAGACACCGCCTGTTAACCGGGGGTGTCTTTTCCATGATAGGCAGGAAAGTCAAAACGATGGAAACCGAATTTACAAAAAGAAGACGCAGTAAGCAAAAGCATCCGATTCGAAACGGCATCTTTGTGCTCTTGGCACTGCTGGTTCTTGGCGTGGGCGCTGGCCTTTATATTAACCACGAGGGTTATGCAGCCAAAAATCCCAACGACATGACTTTGACCGAGGTGAAGCTGTCTTCTTCGGACTCCGTTGAACAAGTGGGGAAGAAGCTGCAGGCTAAGGGCTTGATCCGCAATGGCAAGTACCTGACTCGCTATGCCAAACGCTACGGGGCCAAGTCGATTTCGGCCGGTACTTATTTGTTCTCGCCCGTTCAAAGCATTGACAACGTCTACCAAGAATTAGCTCAGGGACCAAGTGAGGAACCCGTGCTTGATTCGTCCTACACCTACATCGATGGCAACAAGACGGACAAGCAGACGGCGCAGACTTTGGCAGACGCAGCTAACGTTTCTAAATCAGCCCTTCTATCCGCCTATACGGATAAGGACTTGATGAAGGAAATGAAGGAGAAGTATCCAAAGCTCTTCTTGAATGCCAAGTCTGGGTTGACCCTTTACGACTTGGTCATGCCGGGCATTTACAAGATTAAGGACGAAAAGTCAGCCAACGACTTGGTTCGCGACTTGTTAAAGCGGACGGACAAGGAAATGCAGGGCTATTACGCTGCTTTGAAGGAAAACGGTTTGCCCGTTTCAACCGCTGTCTTGCTGGCTGAAAACGGAGGTAAGCAGGAGTTTAACCGCCGCTTGGCCTTCATTAAGAAGATTGCTTCTTATGCACAGGACTTGAAGAGCCAGTACGGTATCCTGCCTTCAATCTCAATTGCCCAGGCCATCCACGAATCCAACTGGGATGACTCTGAACTATCCTCGAAGTACAACAACTTCTATGGTGTTAAGACAGACGATACAACGGCTGGCAAGTCCGTCGTCTTGGAAACCCAGGAAGTGGAAAACGGGCAGACGGTGACAAAGAAGGCGCGTTTTGCGGTTTACGCCTCCTATAAGGACTCCATGAAGGCCCACGCCAAGACCCTGGTTCAGGGAAACACTTGGAACAGTGATCAGTTTAAGGATGTTTTGGCAGCCACGAACTATCAAGACGCGGCCCAGGCCCTCTATGATGATTCGTACGCAACGGATCCCAATTATCCTGCAGCCATTATCCGGATTATTCAAAACTGGAACTTGGCCAAATACGATAAGTAAAAGAAAAGTCGACCAAGTGGTCGACTTTTTTATATACCTTCAACTATGCTTTTTTGCAATAAATGTAAAATAATTTTGAAAAAGGGTTGTGTAAGCGTTTACATTAAGTTACAATAATGGATGTAAACAAGTGAAAGGAGTCCACTAACATGGATTTTGCAATTATTATGGCGTTACTCCCCGCCTTGTTCTGGGGGTCAGTTGGTCTTGTCTCAACCAAGATGGGTGGCTCAGCCGCACAACAAACGCTGGGAATGTCAGCCGGAGCCTTGATCTTCGGTTTGATCACGATGTTTGGCTATGTTTTGCCAAACGGCTTCTACATGGGAACGGACATCTGGGTTGTCGGTCTCTTGTCTGGTTTGGTCTGGGCAATGGGAATGGCCTTCCAGTTCTTGCTCTTTAAGGAAATGGGCGTCTCACTCGGTGTACCCCTTTCAACGGCCGGCCAGATCATCATGAACGCCTTGTTGGCGGCTACTTTGCTTGGTGAATGGACGTCTGCTGCAATGTGGCTTGTTGGAATCGTTTCAATCGGTTTG
The DNA here is from genome assembly GCF_018437235.1 of Fructobacillus papyrifericola. GTDB lineage: Bacteria > Bacillota > Bacilli > Lactobacillales > Lactobacillaceae > Fructobacillus > Fructobacillus papyrifericola. Next base: position 32,670 of record NZ_JAAMFJ010000001.1, read on the forward strand.
GTTGTAACGGGTGCCATCTTTATCTCAAAGCCTGACAAGTCCGCTGCAGAACCTTCCAAGATTGATTCAAAGTCAATTTTCTACTTGATCATGTCAACGGTTGGTTTCATGCTCTACTTTGTCTTTCCAAACTTCTTGGCCAAGATTGGTTACGTTTCAGAGGAAGTCCGTTCGGCCGGTAACGGCTTGAACTACATGACGGCCATCGTTGGCCCACAGGCCATCGGTCAGGTCATTGGGGCGCTCTTCATCGCCGTCTTCGTACTCCGCGAAGGCAAGACAATGTTTGCAAAGCCAACTTGGAAGAACTTGGTAACCGGTTTGGTTTGGGCCCTTGGAAACATCTTTATGTTTGCTGCCGCTGCCAACCCTAAGATTGGTCAGACCATCGCGACGACTTTGTCACAGTTGTGCATCGTGGTTGGTACCTTCGGTGGTATTTACATCTTGAAGGAAAAGAAGAGCTCAACGCAGATGAAGGCCATCGTGATTGGTACGGTTCTGGTTGTGGTCGGTGCCATGATCATTGGAAACATTCACTCCTTTGCCTAAGAATGATTGAAGATAAAATAAAAGAAGGAAGGCCCTCAGGGTCTTCCTTCTTTTTTCTGTTTTGGAGAAAAGAAAAAGGACTGCTCAGCAGTCCTTTTTTGCTTACTTGGCCGTTTCGACCTTTAAAATCTTCACTTCGATATCGACACCGTTTGGCAAGGGGACCTTCACGGTTTCACCCTGGCGCTTACCGATCAAGGCGTTTGCCATTGGTGATTCGTTTGAAATCTTACCAGACAATGGGTCGGCTTCAACTGAACCAACAATGGTGTAAGTTTCGGGTTCTTCATCGGGCAATTCCTGGAAAGTAACCGTCTTACCCATGGCAACTTCGTCAGCGGCAGAGTCATCAGCGGAAATGATTTCCGCGTTTTCAATCATCTTACGCAAAGTCACGATGCGGCCTTCGACAAAGGCTTGTTCGTCCTTTGCTGATTGGTATTCCGAATTTTCGGAGAGGTCACCGTATGAACGGGCGATTTGGATTCGCTTCGTAATTTCGGGACGTTGCCGGGTGATTAAGTCTTCCACCTCAGCTTGTAATTTGTCACGGCCTTCGGCCGTCATTGGGAATGTTTTTTCTTCCGCCATGATTTCATCCTTTCAATGCCTTTGGCATAAAAAATACAGCAAACTGACTATATCACGGCCGCTTGCTAGGTGCAAGTGAGAACTTTCTTTTGCTCCAGAAAAGTAGCCAAACAATGCCTAGGCTAAGAATGGAAAGGCAAAGTCCCTGCCAGAAACGTGGCGGCGTGTAGGTTAAGACGACTTGGTGCTGGCCGGGATTTGTTTTTATGGCGAGCAGGCCGTTGGCAACGGTCTGCGTCTGAACTCTTTTGCCATCGACTTTTGCCTGCCAACCGGGGGCGGCTGGAATGCTGGTCATAATCAAGGACTGGTCCTTGGTACTGGTGATTGTTCCCTCAATGCGCCGGGAATTGGCCTTTTTAATCTGCAAGGGGTGTTGCTTGAGCTTGGCTAGGTCTTCTTTGACCATCTGCTGGTCGAAGGCATAGAGGGCCAAGTCGTCGAGGTAACGGTTCTTCACACCAGGCGAAAGGGTGATGATCAACTGCTGTTCGCCGGTTTGCTGGCCGTTTCCTAAGTTTAGCGCCACCGTGTGGTTGTAGCCGCTTTCCTGCTTGAGCTTCTGCCCATTTAGACGCAAGGTGACATTGGAAAGGCCCAGCGCGCCACCTAGGTTCAGGTAGTAGTTTTTACCTGCCTTAGCCTCGTAGGTTAAGACCAGAGAGGCCCCGTTTTTCTTATTAATCGGTGTCATGATGCCACCGGTAATTCGGTTCATGGGTTCCAGGTTGTTAGTGGCCGCTATGGTGAGTGGTTCCTGGGTCATGAATAGCTGCTTTTCTTGCCCGCTGAGGTAGGTCAGCAAGCGCTCTTGGTTAGCTAATGGGTAACGGGGGCTGATGGGCATCTTTAGGGCGTCCTTTGAAGCGGCGTAGGCGACGGGTAGGGCGTCGGTGTTTTCCTTAATGACCCAACCCTTACCAGCTGCAAAAGTCGGTGCTGAATCGTAGTCAAAGCGGGTACTTTTCTTTAAGGAGGCCGTCGACTTTTGCTGACGGTCCTTGCTCTCGGTCAAATAGTACTTATAGGAAAGTAAGCTGTCGAGCACGGTTGTCCCATTATTATAGGAAAGCTTGGAATCCCCTGAAATCTGTCCCATCGTTTGGTAGAAGTTGGCCGATTGAGCGGGAAGGAGGGAGGAAAAGTGGGAACCGGCTTTGAAGTGACCGAGAAAGGCGTCGTTATAGGTTCGTCCCAGCCCTTCGGCCAAGCGGAACCAGGACTTGTCCTTGGAAAGGACTCGACCGGCCTGATCAACCTGCCGAGCTCCTGTTTGGTATTCCTTTTGGCTTAAGTAAGCCAAGTGATTCAACGTCATGGCCAGGTTGGCAAACAAGAAGGCGGCGGTTAAAACAAGAAGGAGGACTTTACGGACCTTGTTCTTTGAAAAGAGCAGGGCCAGTAAAAGCAGCAGGTAGCCGAAAAGGAAGGTAAGCAACTCCGGCTTATCCAGGTAGGTGACTTGGTCCAAGTAGAGGGAGCCGATAATCGTAATGACCACCGGGCTGACCAAAAAGAAGAGTCGAGCTGGAATACTTGGCAGCCAGTTTTGCCCCTTTTCTTTTTGTTGATAGCCTTTGGCAGCCAGCGCAATCAATAGGAAGGAAATCAAAAAGGAGAAGCGGGCTGGGTACCAGACGGGGTACTGACCGCCGTGGAAGAGCAAGACGAGCGGTGTCCAAGTCGTGGCTAAGAAGAGAATGGCTAAGGCAAGAGTGGCCAGCGACTTTTCCAGCCAGGAGATGGTTCTTGCCGAAAAGAAGGCCCACAAAAAGAAAAGGACAATGGGGGCAACAAGGAAGTTGGCCTGGCCGGTTTGCATTTGGTCAAAGTCAAAGGAACCGGGGACGAATTTAAAGAAGAGAAAGGCCGGGTTGTTTTCAAAGCCAAGGGTCCAATTGGGCGCATGGGTTGTTTTACCTAATTGCAATTGGACCAAGGTTGGCAGCCAGAGCCAGGCGGTTAGACCAAGGGCTAGCAGGCTGGCTGGCAAGAGCTTTAAGAACAGGCGGCCGCTGCGCTTCCAGGCGCCCTCCATGGTGAGGGCCAAGGGCAAGTAGAGAATGGTAAAGAGCCCAATCATCCAAGCGATGTAGTAGTTGCAGATGAGAATACCGGCTAGGAGCAAAATAAAGAGGCCGGTTTTTTGCTTTTGAATAAAGCGGTGAAAAGACCAGATGTAAAGGGGCAGGAGAATGGCCGCGTCCAGCCAAAGGAGGTTTAGGGCGTTTGCGATGAACCAGGCTGAAAGGGGGTAGTTAATGGCCAAGAGGGTGATGGCATAGCCTTCAAGGTGGAAGACTTTCTTTAAGAAGAAGGCCATCGTTAAGCCGGCGGTGGCGACTTTTAACAGGGTGACCAGGAGAATCCAGGCCGGTAAGGTGCTGGCGTTTGCGAGCAGAAAGAAAAGGTTAAAGGGCGACATTAAATAGTAGGACCATTCGGCGACCATGTCTCCGCCTAGGCCAGAGGAAAAGGAGTAAAAAAAGGCCGATGGGTCCTTTAGCAAGGTTTCCTTAAACTGGGCGAAGTAGTCCAGGTACTGCTGGCCCAAATCGACAGTTAGAATGGTTGATGAACCAAAGGGGGCCATGTGGCGGTATATGAAATAGGTGAGCAGAAAGAAAAAAGGCAGCCAAAAAGAAAGGGCAACCGGTGAGTAAGTGATTTTTTCAAAAAGATTCTTACGATTAGTCATGCTTTAAGAATACCAAAAAATCATCGAATTTTAGCGGAAAATTCGGTCAATATGGTAAAGTATAAGAGATTGAGAAGGAGTGTTTCACTCGAATTTTCTTGGAAAGACGAAGCGTTATTATGAACCGTAACCGTTATTTCGAAGATGGCAACAAAAACGACGCCCGGGCCAACCTGCCTGGACGGCTAAAGCTCTTGTTTGGCCTCGTGATTGCCATTATTGCTGCCCTGTTAATTCAACTGGCTTTTTTGACCATTAAGCAGGGAGCTGGCTACCAATCTGAAGTGGACCGTTCGGACCAAACCGTTGAAAAGGGGAACGCCCCCCGTGGCTTGATTTATGATTCAACCGGAAAAGTCATCACGGGCAATCAGTCGGCTTTGGCCATCACCTACACCCGTGGGGCCACAACGACCACGACAAAGATTGCCGACGTGGCCCAAAAGTTATCCAAGTACATCAGCATTGACACCAGCCGTTTGAACCCCCGTTCAAAGGCTGATTACTACTTGGTGACAAATGAGAAGGCAGCCACAAAAGTCCAGACCGCCGTTAAAAAGGAAAACGCCAGTGAGGCCTCTGCCTGGTCAACGACACAATTGAACACGGCCATGGCCCAGTACGTGATGAAGCACGACTTGGACAAGAACGTTGACGACAACGTGGCGATGATTTTCCAGAAGATGTCGGGGGCTTCGGCCTTATCGACAACTTATATCAAGGAGTCCGACATTTCAGACGACGCCGAGGCCAAGATTGCCGAACGGCTATCGTCCATGCCCGGTGTGAAGATTGGCGAATCCTGGTCCCGTAATTATCCTGAGGGCACGGACTTCCAGTCCTTGACTGGTACCGTGACCGACGAATCGGCTGGGCTGCCTGCTGACCGCCTGCACCGTTTGCTGGCCCAGGGCTACTCGCAAAACGAACCAGTAGGAACCTCGGCTTTGGAAAAGCAGTATGAATCCTTGCTGAAGGGTTCACCATCGCAGACGACGGTGACGACTTTGGGGAACTTGAAGACTTCATCGATTAAGTACGAGGGACAATCGGGTGATTCGCTTAAGCTGACCATCAACGCTGAGTACCAGAAGAAAGTCCAACAGATTCTTGAAGACAACCTGCCTGGTGGAAACGTTCAGGGTGCCTATTCAACGGTCATAAACCCCTACACCGGTGGCATTTACGCCATGGCCGGGGTTAGTCGGGATTCTTCGACCGGAAAGAAGACGGCCAACCAGCTGGGGAACATTAACCAGGCAATTGTCATGGGGTCGGTTATCAAGCCAGCCGTTCTAGCAACCGGATTCCAGAAGGGCGTTGTGACGCCAACCTCCAACACCATGAACGATCAGGCGATTAAGATTCAGGGAACTCCTGAAATAACGTCTTACTGGAACAAGAACGGAACGCCGACGCCAATTGATGCCAGAACGGCTTTGGAAACGTCTTCCAACACCTACTTCGTTCAATTGGGGATGAAGATTGGGGGTCAGACTTACTCTTCTGGTTCTTCTCTGCACCTTCGTTCAGACGCCTTCCAGACGCTTCGAAATGGCCTGGGCCAGTTCGGCCTTGGAACCAAGACCGGCATCGATGTCGAAGGTGAAACGGCCGGTTATAAGGGGCTGACGACCGGAACCAACATCGGTAAGTATTTGTACGAGTCCTTTGGTCAGTATGATTCTTACACGACCTTGCAATTGGCCCGTTACGTTTCGGCCATTGCCAATGGTGGATATTTGGTTCAGCCGCACTTGGTTGGCTCCGTTTTGCAGACGGACAAGGATGGCAAGTACCAAAAGACGGTCTGGACCGCCGAACCACAATTACAGTCCCAGGTTTCCTTGACTGATGACGAGTGGAAAGTCATCAAGGATGGAATGTACCAAGTGGCCAACGGTTCTTCTTCTCACAACACGGGAACGGCCTTGCACAACATGACGCCAAAGGTCTATGCCAAGACTGGAACGGCCGAAACGTCGACTAACGGGCACACGACTTTTACCGAATCAATGGTTGTCTATGTGCCGGGCACGCCTTTTGCCATGTCCTTGGCCATTCCAGGAATGGATTCCTATTTGGATGGAACCAACGGACGAATTGCTAAGCAGATCATCGAAGCCTTCTGGCAGATGGTTGTGGCAAGCAACAATTCATAAGCAAAATTAAAAGACCTCTTGGATTTTTATCCAAGAGGTCTTTTTCGTGTTTGATTGTTATTTAGCATCCGGTTCAACTCCGTACAAGTCGATGCGGTATTCCGTGATTTTGAGGCCGGTTGCAGCCTGAGCAGCCTTAATCAAGGGTGCTGGGTCAAAGTTGGCCGCATCGATGATTTCGTTGGTCTTGGTATTGATGACGTGGTAGTGGGGGTGGTCAGCAGCATCGTAGTGACGCTTGCCATCCGAAATACCATCAATAATCACAACCAGTTTTTTCTCAACAAACTTTTCCAAAGTGTTGTAAACGGTGGCTAAGGAAATGTGGGGCAAATCATTGTGGATCATTTCAGCGGTTGGGTGATTATCGTGGGTCATCATGTATTCAAGCAAGGTCAGACGCTGGCTAGTTGCTTTTAGCTGATGTTCTTGCAGAACGTTCTTTAATGGATTCAGCATGTTAACCTCCTAGTTAATATTAACTTCATGTCAATTATAACATTAGAATGAAACAATACAAACATTTCCTTAGAATGAAACAAACTAAATGATTGACAGAAAAATGAATCCTTAGTATAATAAATTAGAACCATTCTTAACAACAGAGGAGAACGCTGATGGAGAAGCAATCGTTAATGGCCCACAATAATTTGGTTCGGGCCGGTGTTATGGGAGGCAACGACGGGATTTTGTCCGTTGCTGGTATTATCGTCGGGGTCGCCGGAGCCGGTCAAAGTCTTGGGGCAATCATGCTGTCAGGCTTTGCTGGGACTTTGGCCGGGATGGTCTCGATGGCCATGGGGGAGTTCGTCTCCGTCCGGTCATCGCACGATGCACAAGAAAAGGCCCGCCACAGTCAAGAATTGGCTTTGAAGAATAATTACGACGAAGAATTTAACTTTGTGAAAGAAAAGTACCGGGCCGATGGCATCTCAGAGGAACTGGCAACCCAGGCCACGGAAGAGATGATGAAGAAGGACCCGCTGGAAACAACGGTCCGTGAACGACACGGCTTCTCCTTGAAGTCACAGGTGTCAGCCGGTGGGGCCGCCTTGGTGTCCTTTGTGACTTTTCCAACCGGGGCCGCATTGCCAATGGCCTTCATGGCGGTCGCCTCACCTAACTTGCGGATCATGGCAACTTTTTTGGCGGTGCTCATTGCTTTGCTGATTACCGGTTACCTGGCCGCCGTTGTTAACGGCGCCAACCGGACCAAGGGGGCCATCCGAAACCTCTTGTCTGGAATCTTGACGATGGTCGTGACCTTCTTAATTGGGTCACTCTTTAAGTAAGGAGTAGGAGCATGACTGCAATCTTTAAAAAATGGCAGCAAAAGCGTGCCAATAAACAATCTGGTCAAACCATGGAAGAGCGCTTGAACACGATTCGAGCTGGAATTCTTGGATCAAACGACGGGATTTTGACCGTTGTCGGCGTGGTCTTTTCCGTAGCCGCCGCAACGTCCAACCGTTTGGTGATCGTTTTGGCCGGCCTTTCCGACCTCTTCGCCTGCGCCCTTTCAATGGGGTCTGGTGAGTTCGCCGCGGTTTCTTCCCAAGCCGATTCCGAAAAAGTCGCCGTTGTTCGCGAAAAGGCCCGGTTGAAGACCGACTTTGACGAACAGGTGGCAGACGTCGCCGCCTTTTACACGGATCGTGGGGTTAGTCCTGAAACGGCCAAAGCCATCGCCTGTGAATTGCTGGCTGAAAAGCCATTGGAAACGGTTTTGTCGGTTAAGTACGACATGACTCTGGGCCACTATGTCTCGCCAATTGCTGCTGCGGTTTCATCAACCTTTTCAGCAGCCCTCGGTGGGGTCTTCCCGCTGGTTGCCCTGCTGATTTTCCCGGTTGAATACCAGTATTTGGCAGCCATCTTGGCCACGGTAGTGGCTTCGGCCCTAACCGGCTTGCTTTCCGCCCTATTTTCACAGGGAATGGTTAAGCGTGCCATTTGGCGAAATATTTGGGTGGGCCTTGTTACCATCGCTATTCACTACGGCATCGGACTCCTGTTCTAATCAATTGGTTTAGTTTGGATTTTACGAAATTCGGGCTTTTCTTCTGTGATGAAACGAACTATAATAAACCTATCGAAAAAAGTTGAATTAATTGGAGGCTTTATTATGAAAGTTGTTATTATTGGTGCATCCCACGGTGGACACGAATCCGCTCACGAACTCCTGACGCGCTACAGCGACGTTGACGTGACGGTTTACGAAGCGGGGGACTTCATCTCCTTCATGTCCTGTGGAATGGAACTCTTCTTGGAGGGCAAGGTCACAGAACGTGACGCCGTGCGCAATTTCAAGCCTGCTGACATCGAACAATACGGTGGTAAGGTTTTGGCCAACCACTTGGTCGAAGCTATTGACACAGACAAGCAAGAAGTGACGGTTTTGGATCAAACGACTGGTAAGAAGTTGACGGATTCATACGACAAGTTGATTATTTCGTCTGGTGTGTCACCAATGACTTTGCCAGTGCCAGGGGCTGATTTGGACAACGTCTTCTTGATGCGCGGCCGTGACTGGGCAACCAAGATCGACGAAAAGTTGCACGACAAGGACGTGAAGAACGTCGTTGTTGTCGGAACGGGTTACATCGGAATCGAAGCCGCCCAAGTCTTTGCCGAAGCAGGCAAGAACGTAACGGTTATCGACATGATTAACCGTCCATTGGGGAACTACTTGGATGAAGAATTGGCCGGTCCAATCGCTGACGAATTGACTTCACACGGTGTCAACTTGCACTTGGGCCACGGCGTTGCTTCCTTTGAAGGAAAGGGCGCGGTTTCAGCCGTAAAGGATGACGAAGGCAAGGCTTTTGACGCCGACTTGGTCATCGTTGCTGCTGGTGTTAAGCCAAACACCAAGTACTTGGAAGGCACGGTTGACTTGGATGCCCGTGGCTTCATCAAGACCAACGCTTACTTGCAGACTTCTGCAAAGAACGTCTTTGCTATCGGTGATGCCATCAAGCCACTCTTTGCCCCAGCCCGTCAGGCTGCGCCAATCGCCTTGGCTTCAACGGCTCGTCGGGAAGCACGCTACGTCGTTGAAAACATTGGTATTGACAAGCCTGCCCGCGCCTTTGCCGGCGTCAACGGTTCATCAGCCCTTTCCGTCTTTGACTACAAGTTGGCCACGACTGGTGTGAACGCCAACAACGCGTCAAAGATGAACTTGAACGTGGCTTCTGCCCTCTACAAGGCAACGGTTCGTCCAACCTTCGTAACGGACGGTAACCCTGAAATCTTGGTTAAGTTGACCTTCAACCCTGAAAACCACGAAATCTTGGGTGGTCAGATTTTGTCAAAGCAAGACGTGACGGCCCACGCCAACACGATTGCCTTGGCCATCAAGGGCAAGATGACTTTGGAAGACTTGGCCGAAGCCGACTTCTTCTTCCAGCCTGGCTTTGACCGCCAGTGGTCAGTTTTGAACTTGGCTGCTCAAACGGCCCTTGGTCAGATCCCATCCGTTTAATTAAATGAACAAGAAAAAAGAACGCCGAAAGGCGTTCTTTTCTTATATAATAAGAGTACTATGACGAAATCAATCAAAAAATATTGGGGCTTCCTCGATCGAAAGCTCCACATTAATGACCTAGTCACCTACTTTTCCCGGTCCCAGGTTGGCATGGTGGGGCCGACTTTTGCCTACTACGTGCTCTTGACGCTTTTCCCGCTGTTAATCGCCGTCGTGCTCTTAATTTCGGCCCTGCACGTGTCAACGACCCACTTGACCAACATGATGGCCGACTTTTTACCAAGCTCGGTCAATGACTTTTTGAGCCCGGTGCTGACCTCGGTGGCTAAAACCAATACTCAGTCCTACTGGTCCCTGTCGATTCTCTTTATTTTCTGGTCGCTGTCGCGGGTGATTACCGTCTTGCGCGAGGCCTTTAACCGAATCGCTGACGTGGAGGAGACCGGCCTGCCTATTTTGGCCCGGCTCTGGTCCTTCCTCTGGCTCCTATTGATGGTCGTGGCCTTCACGGTCATGGTCTTTGCCGGCAACATCTTGAATGTTTACCTGCACGAGATTACCGGCCTGGCCTTCTGGGTGACGCCGACCCGTTGGCTGCTCTTGATTGGCCTCTGGCTCGTGATTCTCTGGATGAATTACCAGCTACCAGCCAAAAATGCCCGGCCACCGTTCTTGGCTTCTTTGGCTGGATCACTCTTTGATTTGGCCTTGCTAAATGGACTGAACAAAGTTTTTGCGCTGCTGGCTAACTTTCAGTTTGGCAAGTACGGCTTTTACCAGTCCTTGACATCGATCATCGTCTTCTTGCTTTGGCTAAACTTAGTGGCTGCCATTTTGGTGATTGGTTTTGTCATCATGACCTGGTTATCGGAATTCCATTGGATGAGAGGAGAAAAGGATGTTTCAAAAGAGTGATTTTGCCGTCTTTGACGACCAAACTCTAGACGGTCGCATGGACAAAGTCCGCAAGGTAATCGACCCAAAGTTTGAGGCCTTTGCTGAAGCCGCCATGCCCATCTTGATGGCAGACGGCCGCCCCTGGGTGGCCCACGTGGCCAAGCACAAGATGCGCAAAGTCAACTCACCCGAAAACACCTGGGTGGCCTTTGCGCCAAACAAGCGGGGCTATAAGATGGAGGCTCACTTTGAATTAGGCATGTGGGAGGACCACCTCTACTTGTATTTGGCCATTGAAGAAAACATGAAGAAAGTCAAATCCGATGGCCCACGAATTGCCAAGCAGCTGATGGCCTTGGCGGATCAAGTCGCGGCCTTGCCCGACGACTTTGTCATCTCACAAGACCACATGCAAAACAACAAGCACGCCCTGGCCGAATACCAGGAAGCAGTCGACCGTTATGGCCGGGTGAAGGCGGCCGAAGTCTTGGTTGGTCGTCAAATTCCAAAGGATTCGCCCTTGTTGAACGAAGACTCAGATAAGCTCCTCGACTATTTGTTGGAGACACTAAAGAAACTCCTGCCACTGTACGAAGCACTGGCCGATTAAGGTATTAAAAAAAGCCTGACCGATTGATTTGGTCAGGCTTTTTTTATTCTTCTTCGCCTTCCCCTTGTTCCATGAGCAGGAGGGTTTGGGCTTGGTTAATTTCGGTATAGAGTTCGTTGGCGACGGCGGCCTTGACTTGGCCGGCGGCTAACTGTGTCGACAGATAGCTGTACTCGTCGGCGAAGGCCTGGATGTAGTCGGCTGTTTTGACGGAGACGGATTGCCTTTGGTAGTCGTGAGCGACGATGCGGAAGAAGCGTTCGAGTAATTGGCGTACTTCGGCCACGTTGTCCGTGTTTTCCTCTGCCTCCAGTTCTTCTTTTAGCGCTTGGGACAGGAGTTGGTCGGCAAGCTGTTGCACGTCTTCGTTTAGCTTGAGCATGGCCTGTCGACCATCCTTCCACTGGGCGACTATGGCCGCTACCTTGGGATTGTGAGCCATGAGTTCTTCTTGGTAGCGAAGGCGTTGCCCCTTGGTGAAAGTCTTCGTCTTCCAGTGCCAGGCAAATTCGTGCTGGTAGTGGTGCAGGCGCTGGTTAATGCGGACCAGTGGGTGCCGAGAGGGGGCTGGCGTCAAAAGTCCCCGCTGCAGGAAGCGGCTGTAGCGCTCAATGATGTCTTGGTCGTAGCCCTCAGCAATCATGTCATCCAAGTGAGCCTGCAGTTGATCGGAGATCTTGGTCAACAATGCCAGGGAAGCTTGCTCGTGCTGCCCTCTTTTTGGGCTGCCAACGGTAAGCTTTTGCGTTTGCAGGGTTTGGACAATGGCGGTCTTGATCGCATGGTCAGGAATTCGTTGTTCAGTTTTAATGATGGCCGCATCGATCATGGCCGTGGGGGCCTGATTTAATTCCTTTTCGCTATAGGCCTGTTCCTCTTTATCCAATAAACGTGGAAGAACAATGGTTGCCGCAACGAGCGAAATCAAAATGACCAGTGTGGCCACCAGGAGAATTTCATTTTGGAAGGGGAGGGGCTTGCCGTTGACGGTGTTTGGCAGTGACATGGCCAAAGCCAAGGTAACGGCCCCGTGAACACCGGCAATGCCGAAAATCTGTGCTCGTTTCGCCCGGTCCTTGGTTTGGTAGTGACCAAAGAAGCCGACCAGTCGTTCCTGCTTTTGGAAGGAGACCCAGAGGAAACGGGCAACGTACATGGCTCCGTAAATGAGGACGGCCAGCCAGAAGAGGCCGAGGGACTTTTGAAAGCCAAAGTCGCCAATCAGCTTGAGAATCTTTGGCAAGGAAAGACCCAAGATGACAAAGACGATTCCATTCAGCAGAGTTGTCAGGGTTTGCCAAATCGTTCCGGAAACCACCCGGGATTCCGTGGCGATTAGCTGCAGGCGGGACTGCTCGTAGTTATGCACAATGCCGGCCGCCACGACGGCCAGGATGCCGGAAAGGTGGAAGTGTTCGGCCAAGAGGTAGATGGCAAAGGGAGTCAGGATGTTTAAAGGAATGGTGGTTGCCTGGGCCGAAGAGGCGTGGAAGGAAAGGTAGAGGCGCAGGGCAACAATCAAACCGGAAGCAAGCGCCCCGACAATCAGGCCACCTAAAGCAACAACGACAAAGTGGCCGATGGCGCTGACCAAGTCGAAGGAACCCTGCTGATAGACCGAAAGGGCCAGATCCAAGAGGACGATTCCAGTGGCGTCGTTAAAGAGGGATTCCAATTCAAGGGATTGGTTTAGTCCCTTTGGCATCTTTAAACCGGTTGTCATGGACTTGACGGCCACGGCGTCGGTTGGCACGACGATGGCGGCCAGGGCAATGGCCAAAGTCAGGGGCCAGGCCGATTGAATTTGGTCGGTCAAAAAGGCTACGACAGCGACAACGAAGAGGGCCAGTAGCACCGATAGTTGGAAGATGGCGTTAAAATGCTTCTTCATGGTGGCAAAGGAAATGCCCTGCCCCTCTTGGAACATCAAGGGCGCGATGATCAAGAAGAGAAAGAATTCCGGATTTAAGGAGAAGTCTCGAAAGACGGGGATGAAGGTGAAAAAGCCACCGACGGCAATGAGCACCAGGGCATCCGGGACGCGGGGGATGAAGGGTTTGACAACGTTGGCTGCGATGACGGCCAGTAAGAGTAGGGCAATTAAGTAGAGTTGGGACATGGGCCTTCCTTTTTTTTACAAGAGATGGAGTTACTACTATTATCTGGGGCGACTTTGAAATGTGTCAAAAGTTTCAAAAAAGACAAGGGCGAAAGGGCGTGGCCCCCTTCCTTTTTACCGGTCGATTGGTTATAATGAATTCAACGTGAGATTTTATTCATAATTCTTTAATAAAAAGGTAGGTATATTGATGGCAAATATTGAACGTCTCTATGATTTCTTTGAACCGGAACACTATGATTTATTCATCGACGTGTCCCGCGCAGACAAGCTGATCAAGGGAAAGACCGTCGTGAACGGGGAGGCCAAGCGTGAAGCCATCGCCTTGCACCAGCACGACTTGAAGGTTTCTTCCGTCAAAGTCAACGACCGGGCCGTCGACTTTACGGTTGATGACGCAGCCGACCAGATTCGCTTTAACGTCGAAAAAGTCGGCCCACAAACCATCGAAGTCGAATACCAGGCGCCTTTGACCGACAACATGAACGGAATTTACCCTTCCTACTACCAAGTCGACGGGCAAGACAAGCAAGTCGTTTCAACACAGTTTGAGACTTACTTCTCCCGCCAGGCCTTTCCAGGGATCGATGAGCCAGAAGCCAAGGCGACTTTCTCATTGGCTTTGAAGTTTGACGAACAGCCTGGTGAGGTGGCCATTGCCAACATGCCAGAAGAACGCGTCGAAGACGGTGTCCACTACTTCGAAAAGACGGTCAAGATGTCAACCTACTTGGTGGCCTTTGCCTTTGGTGACTTCCAGTCGATTGAAACGAAGACCAAGTCCGGTATCAAAGTCGGCGTCTACGCAACCAAGGCCCACCCTGCAAAGGATTTGGACTTCGCTTTGGACATTGCCAAGCGCTCGATTGAATTCTACGAGGACTTCTACCAAACACCATACCCACTGGCTCAGTCCTTGCAAGTCGCCTTGCCAGACTTTTCAGCCGGGGCCATGGAAAACTGGGGAATGGTGACCTACCGGGAAGCCTACCTCTTGGTCGATCCCGATAACACGGAACTGTCCATGAAGCAGGTTGTTGCCACGGTGATCGCCCACGAATTGGCCCACCAGTGGTTTGGTGACCTGGTAACGATGAAGTGGTGGGACGAACTCTGGTTGAACGAATCCTTTGCCAACATGATGGAATTCGTGGCCATTGACGCCATCGAACCCGACTGGCACATCTGGGAAAGCTTCAACGCAAACGACGTGCAAGCTGCCTTCCGCCGTGATGCCTTGCCAGGTGTTCAGCCCGTCCACGTGGCCGTGCACCACCCAGAAGAAATCGACGCCCTCTTCGATCCAGCCATCGTTTACGCCAAGGGCGCTCACTTGCTGGTCATGCTCCGTTCCTTGATTGGCGATGATGCCTTGCGTAAGGGCTTGAAGGCCTACTTCGACAAAAAGGCTTACGGCAACGCTACTGGTGATGACCTCTGGGCCGCCCTCGGGGCTGCTTCCGGTCAAGACATCGGGGCCATCATGAAGACCTGGTTGGACCAACCGGGCTACCCCGTTTTGTCCGTGGCCATCGAAGACGGTCGTGTCAAAGTCCGCCAGACACCATTTGTTCTTGGTGACAAGCAAGCAGACGACAAGCGCCTCTGGCAAGTGCCATTGGCTGCCTCAGCCCCTGGTTTGCCAAAGTTGCTGACGGAAAAAAGCGCCGACTTGGGTGATTGGGCAGAAATCAAGGCCGCTTCCGACGGACCATTCCGTTTGAACGTCGGCAACGCCGGTCACTACATCGTTTCTTACGATGATGAGATTTTGGCCGAACAGGTCAAGGCGTTGACGACTTTGTCAGCCATTGACCAGGCTCAGTTCCTGCAAAACGCCCTCTTGCTTGCCCAGGATAACCAGGTTGGCTATGCCGACATCCTGCCGGTCTTGCCACTCTTGGCCAACTCGGAATCGGCCCTTGTGCAAGACTTTGTCTACCAGGCCGTCTCTGCTGTCAAAGTCTTTGCCGAACCAGACTCCAAGACGGAAGCCTACTTGCAAGTCTTCACCCGTGGCTTGTCGACAGAACGCTTTGAAGCCCTTGGCTTGGCCAAGAAGGCAAGCGATTCCGTTTCGGATGAACTGGCTCGGCCAGTGGTTGTGGGTGCTGCCCTCTTTGGTAAGAACCCAGCACTGTTAGAAGAGGCTCACAAGGCATTTGAAGCGGCTGGTTCCGCTCAAAAGCTGGCGGCTGATGGTCGCACCGAAGTACTGAAGAACGAACTGGTGAACTTCAATCAGCAAGAAACCTTTGCCGGTCTCTTGGCTGACTACCAGGAAACGTCAAACGCTTCCTTGAAGCGGGATTTGTCCGCTGCCTTGGCCGCAACGCCAAATCCTTTGCAAATTAAGGAATTGATTGCTGCCTTTAAGGACCCAGCTGTCATCAAGCCACAGGATCTGCGTAACTGGTTTGCCGGTGTTTTGGCCAACCCCGTTGGCCAAGATGCTGCCTGGGCCTGGTTCCAAGAGAACTGGGACTGGTTGGTTGACCGCCTCGGTGGGGACATGTCCTTCTCTTCTTATATCACAGTGATTGCCCGCATCTTTAAGAGCCGTGAAAAGTTGGATGAATTCAACGCCTTCTTTGATGACAAGAAGGATCAGCCGGGAATCGCCCGCGAAATCGTGGTCGATGCCCAAATGATTGAAAACCGTGTCGAATTGGTGGAAGCACAGGAAGCCGCTGTTGTGAAAGCCTTGGACGGTTTGGTGAAGTAAAAATAATAAAAAAACGCCCCTAAGGGCGTTTTTTTATTGGGTGATTCGTTTGATGTGTTAAAAAAGCAGGCCGCTGAGGCCTGCTTTTTTAATCTTCACCCGGAATAAAGGTGTCGTTTTTAATGAGTGATTGAAAGTCCGCGTGGACCTCTGTGAAGAGGTCGTCCGGGCCATTGTCCAGCATCTCTCTTGGGAAGAAGAAGCGCTGATCCAAGGAAGCCCGGCCCTTGATGGCGCCAACCAAAGTCGACAGTTCAGACAACTCCTGGTGGCTGCCGTCGGCCAGAACTAGTTCGATTTGCGTCCGAGGCTTTTTAGCCGCTGGCTTGTAATCGTCGTAGGGCAAGTCGTAGGCATCGTTGCGGGCTGTGTAGTAACGGGGGTCGAAGCCAGCCTCTTTGACAATCTTTTCCAGACTATCCAGGTGAGGGGCCGATTGCTCGTTGATTTGGATGGACTTGAGCGGCTTGCGGCGCAAGAAACGCTGGGAAAGGTCGGCCAAGATGGTATCATCGGCATCCTGCCAGCCGTTGATGGCCGTTAGGAAGAGGTTGTCGTCCAAGCGCAGGTATTCGTGAACCGTCAGGTCGTGGTCCTCTTGAAAGACCGGTGCCAGTAGTGGGCCGACCAGGGATTGGGGTTCTTCCCCGGCGGCTAAGAGCTCCTTCACTCGGCCGAGCAAGTGCTCCAAGAGAATTTCCATTCCTCTCGAAACGGGGTGGAAGTAGACTTGGAGATACATCTGGTAGCGGGCCACCAGGTAGGATTCGACGGCGTGCATGCCACCAATGTTGACGGCAATGCCGCCTTCGTATGGCCGCAGCATTCGCAAAATTCGCGACAGATCGAATTCACCGTAGGAAGCCCCGGTGTAGTAGGCATCACGCAGGAGGTAGTCCATGCGGTCAACGTCTAGCTGCGAGGAAATGAGCTGGACAACCTGTTGGTTGGGGTAAGTCTTGGCAATCACGGAAGCGACTTTGTTAGGAAAGTCTGGCCCTTCCTGGAGCAACACCTGGTGAATTTCGGTATCGCCCATGATGATTTGCTGGGTCATCGCCTCGTGATCCGTGTGAAAGAGGTGCTCGAAGGTGTGGGAGAAGGCCCCGTGACCAACGTCGTGTAGGAGGGCGGCGGCCAGGGTGACCATCCGCTCTTCGGGATTCCAAAGGCCATCGCCTTCTTCCTTAGTCGCGTAGTATTGGCAGAAGTAGTCAGTGACCCGCCGTGCTAATTCGTAGGCGCCGGCACAGTGACCGAAACGGTCGTGGGTGGCCCCGTGGAAAATCGTGTTGGCCACACCAAGCTGCTGAACCCGGCGCAGGCGCTGGAATTCCTTGGTGTTAATCAGGTCCAAAATGAGTTGATCTTGAATGTGGATAAAGTCGTGAATGGGGTCCCGGAGGACTTTTTCTTGGGCTAGTTTTTCCAAAAGTTTCACCTTTCCCTTCGTCGATATACCTATTATAATAGAAAGCAGCAAAACTTGCGAAAAATGAGGATAGAAATGGTCGGACAAGCGGTTACAGTCAGCTTTGAATCAAAAATTTACCAAGACGAGGGGGATGAATCCTACCGAGTAGAAGCAGAAGGCCGCTTGGTGGCAAAGGGGGCCGCCTGGTATCTGACCTACGAAGAGGAACTGCCGGAACAACCGGTCACCAAAGTCCTGGTTAAAATCGAAGAGGGCCGCGTGGCCATTACCAGAACGAACCTGACTAAGACCCGGCTGGTCTTCGAAGAGGGCCTGGTCGAACACCAGCCCTACCAGACCGCTGCTGGCATGATGCTGCTTGACACCAACACCCGTGATTTGCTGGTTGCCATTGACGAGCAGGCGGGCACTGGTAAAGTCCTGCTGAACTACGCCCTTTCAGCCAACGGGGAAGTTGTCGGACAATACCAGGTTTCCTTGCATTTTGTCCAATAATTCAGTATTATTAACTAGTTAGAAGTGCGAAAGGATATAAAGCCATGTCACAAATTGAAAACGGTCAACTAAAAGAAGAAATGGCGCTTGTGGAAATTGCCACAGCCATCCTATCCGAGCAAAAGAAGGCCATGGCCTTTGCTGACTTGGTACAAGCCATCGAAAACTTCCTGGGTGTTGATGACGAAAGCTTCCGCTCTCGTTTGTCCCAGTTCTACACGGACTTGAACACGGATGGTTCATTCATTTCCCTTGGAAACAACGAATGGGCCTTGCGTTCATGGTATCCAGTCGATGCCATCGATGAATCAATCCACGAAATCGATGACGAAGAAGAAAAGCCAAAGAAGAAAAAGAAGACGGCCAAGAAGGTCAACGTCTTTGCCGATAACGCCAACGATGATGATGTTATCGATTACAACGACGACGATCCGGAAGACGACGACTTTGACGACGTTCCGGAAGAAGACAAGACGGACGATGATGACGACGCCGATGACGAAGACTCAAAGGACGAATCCATCGATGAGCACTTGACGGAACTGGCTGGTTCAGACGACTTGGACGACCTTTCTGACGGTGACGAAGAGAAGTAATTTTTAAGAAAAAGTCCCTCAAAAACGCTTGCTTTT
Source organism: Fructobacillus papyrifericola (assembly GCF_018437235.1). Classification (GTDB taxonomy): domain Bacteria; phylum Bacillota; class Bacilli; order Lactobacillales; family Lactobacillaceae; genus Fructobacillus; species Fructobacillus papyrifericola. The sequence continues at coordinate 51,076 of NZ_JAAMFJ010000001.1, forward strand.
TTGAGGGGGCTTCTGTAAACTATATTACTGTGCTAAGCACTGATTGCTTCCGTAACTCAGTTGGTTAGAGTAGGGGATTTTTAATCCCAAGGTCCTCGGTTCGAATCCGAGCGGAAGCACTGATATTCTTATCAGGAGACCTTGGGTGATTTCCAAAAAAGCGTAAGACAGCAATGTCTTACGCTTTTTCTTTTGCCTTCAAATTAACAGCCCTTGCTACTTTTTTCATTTTTCTTTCATTTTTTATTTAAAAAGTCTTGCAATTCATTTTTTCATCGGATATGATAGACACAACGTAAAGAGGACGAGTAAGTTAGCTCCGGTATACAGCGACGTCATGGTTGGTGAGAATGGCGGTCGGGCTAAGTGAAGACTACCTCTTTTGAAACGACATACGAGTAGCGCGTGAAAGTATGCCCGGTTTGACCAACCGTTACCTCGGTCAGATTAAGGTTACGTGTGTTAACGTAGCAAATTTGGGTGGTACCACGCGCCGGCGTCCCTAGCTTTTTGGCTAGGGACGCCTTTTTTGTTAACACAAAACTGAACTGAAATTTAGGAGTGTCTCTTATGGCAGAAAATAATAAAGAATTAAATCGCTCCCTTTCATCTTTCCAAATGGAAATGATTGCATTGGGTGGCACGATTGGTGTTGGTCTCTTCATGGGGGCCTCCTCAACCATTGCCTGGACCGGACCATCCGTTATTTTGGCCTACCTGATTTCAGGTTTGGTTCTCTACATTGTGATGCGGGCCCTGGGTGAAATGTTGTATATCGATCCGGAGGTTGGTTCCTTTGCCAACTACGCTAAGCACTACATTCACCCGGCGGCTGGTTATCTAACGGTCTGGGCCAACGTAATCCAGTGGCTGATGGTTGGAATTTCTGAAACGATTGCCGTTGGTGTCTACCTCGACTACTGGTGGCCGGGTATTCCAACTTGGGTAACCGGTGTGATTGTGCTGGCAACCTTGACGGCTGCTAACTTGGTTACGGTCAAGGCCTATGGTTCCATGGAATCCTGGTTCTCTTTGATCAAAGTCTTGACGATTGTCTTCATGATTATCCTGGGCTTCTTGGTCATCTTGCTTGGTGTTGGTAACCACGGTCACCCGCTTGGCTTTTCAAACCTTTGGTCACACGGTTCCTTCTTTGCTGGGGGAATCAAGGGCTTCATGTTCGCCTTGTCCATTGTCATGACCTCTTACCAGGCCATTGAATTGATTGGAATTACTGCTGGTGAAGCCAAGGACCCACAGGTGGCGATTGTTAAGTCCATCAAGTCAATCGTGGCCCGTATCTTGATTTTCTACGTTGGTTCGATCTTTGTGATTATCACGATTTACCCATGGAACCAGTTGGACCAAGTCGGTTCACCATTCGTTGAGACTTTCGCCCGTGTTGGAATTACGGCCGCTGCTGGAATCATCAACTTCGTCATGATGACGGCGGCCATTTCAGCTTTGAACTCCGGGCTCTTCTCGTCATCGCGAATGCTTTACACGCTGGCTATGAACAAGGAGATTTCACCTAAGTTCTTGAAGCTGTCCAAGCGTCGCGTGCCAGAAGTGGCGGTTTTGGCCATGTCGGCTGGAATCCTGCTCGGTATCGTCTTGAACGCCTTGTTACCACTGATCTGGCATGATTCGTCAAAGATCTTCGTCATGGTCTACTCGGCCTCGACTTTGCCAGGAATGGTCCCTTGGTTTGTCATCCTCTGGTCACAGATTAAGTTCCGCAAGGAACACCCTGAGTACTTGGAAGGGCACCCCTTCAAGTTGGCCCTCTCGCCAATCTCCAATTACTTCGCCATGTTCATGCTGATCATCACCCTGGTCTTCATGACCATCAACCCAGATACGCAGATTCCACTCTTGATTGGTTTCTCATTGCTGGCCTTGGTTTTGGTGGTTTACTTTATCAGGCACCGCAAGGATGCCAAATAATTTTTGAAAAGACGCCTTCGGGCGCCTTTTTTGTTTGGAAAGTCCGGTTGAACATGTTACATTAGAGATACTTTATTGGAATCGTTGGAGGAAACATGACAAAGAGAGAAGTACGTCGTCAAATCAAGGCGAAGGCTAAGGAACAATTGGCAAACAACTGGATTTATTTGGTTCTTGTGACCCTGCCAGCCGTTATTTTTGGTTGGATTGGAGACCGGGCCTTCCAGACGATTGATACAGTAGCGATTGCAAACGGCCAATTCCCATGGCTGGATGGAACGGGTAACTACTTGTCAGTCGGGGATGGTTCGGCCATGGGCATTCTGGCCTTCTTTGCCGGAACGGCGGCCACCTACTCCCTGTTGAACTTCTTCCGCACGGAAGAAAAGCAGGCCCACCCATTTTTGCAGTCCATTGAAGTGTACCGGGAAAAGGGTCTCTTCTTGGGCACGATTGGGGTTGGCCTTTTGCAGTTCATCTGGACCGTCCTATGGACCATGCTCTTCTTTGTACCGGGAATCATTAAGGGCCTTGCCTACTCGCAGGCCTTCTACGTTTACAAGGATGCCAAGGCTAATGGGGAAGCTATCCGCTTCCGTGATGCCATCACCCGTTCCCGTCAGTTGATGAACGGTCACAAGTGGGAATACTTTGTTTTGATCTTGTCCTTCTTGGGTTGGTTGATTTTGGCTAACCTGGTCTTTGGACTTGGCATGATCATCTTGTTGCCATACATGTACTTGACTTACGCCGGCTTCTACGACTATTTGAAGCAGGACCTGGCGGCTAAGCAGGCTGAAGCAGCAGCTGAATAATTAGGAAAAGGGTCTTTTAAAGTCGATTGATTTTGAAAGACTTTTTAATTGCCTTGTTTTCTTAAATAACAAGTGGTAAGCTAGAAAAAATCGAATCACACCTTTAATGCTGATCAGAGAATCACCAAGGTATGCGATTGCGGTTGACCCCTCCCGGGCGAACTGGGAGCAGTCCATCAAAAAAGATGAAGACGGACAGCTTTTTTGTGCAAGCAAAAAGCCAAGCTGTTAGCGGAAGGCCCCAATAAGATATCAAACGGTAAAGCTCTGATCGCAGATCAGGGCTTTTTTTGTCGGGTAAATGGGGGAAGAGATGGCAGTTGAAGTAGAAAACATGGTGGATTTAGCGGACTTGTCCAAGGAGGACTTGCTGGCCTTGGTCGACTTGGCTCTGGCCTATCAGGATGGTCAGGCGGTGCCGACTTTGAAGCGGGCGGTCTCGGTGGCCAACCTCTTCTTTGAAAATTCGACGCGGACGGTGACCTCCTTTCAAATGGCGGAGCAGCGCCTTGGCTTGCAGCGCTTTGACGTGAACGTCAACGGCTCCTCGGTAAAAAAGGGGGAAAGCCTGGCCGACACGGTCAAGACGGTGCAGGCCATTGGCATGGACTTGGCCGTTATTCGCCACACTCAAACCGGTTGGTACAAAGACTTGGTGCAGGATGACCGAATTCAGCTGTCCATGGTTAACGCCGGTGACGGTGCTGGGGTCCACCCTTCACAAACCCTGCTTGACCTCATGACCATCAAAAAGGCCTTCGGCCACTTTCAAGGTATTCGGGTAGCCATCGTCGGGGACCTGAGTCACTCCCGGGTGGCCAAGTCCGATGCCAAAATCTTCAAGGAACTGGGCATGGAGCTGACTTTTGCGGGGCCGAAAGCATGGTGGTCGGAGGACTTAGCCGCCTACGGAAGTTTTAAAATGGTCGACGAATTACTGCCCGAAGTCGACGTCTTCATGTGCTTGCGGGTCCAATTGGAAAGAATGCAAGCAGCCGGGGTGGCCACTTATACGGCGAGCGATTATCACGAGGCCTACGGGCTGACGAAGGAGCGGGCCAAGCACCTGAAGGATTCGGCCATCATTATGCACCCGGCTCCGGTAAACCGCGGGGTGGAAATTGATTCGGACTTGGTTGAAAGCGAGCATTCCCGGATCTTTGCCCAAATGCAAAACGGGGTTTATGCCCGGATGGCCATTTTGAGTCGAATCCTTGAAAAGCGGGGCTTAGTGGAGAAGAAATCATGAACAAAATTATTAAAAACGTTCGAATTAACGGCCATTTGTCCGCCATCGTCATCGAAGACGGGCGAATTGCTGGCGTGGGAGCTTCTGTAGCGGCCTGGCCCGGTGCCGAAATCATCGATGCCAAGGGGCTGACCGCCCTCCCCGGCCTGGTCGATGTGCACGTTCACTTTCGCGAACCGGGGCTGACCGAAAAGGAAACGATTCGAAGCGGTTCGGCAGCTGCTGCAGCCGGCGGCTTTACCACGGTCTTGGCCATGCCAAACGTGCTGCCGGTCGTGGATCAGGAGGGGCGGCTGAAAGAACAGCTGGCCTTAAACGAGGAAAAGGGCCTGGTGAAGGTTGGCCAAATCGCTGCAATCACCGAGGATTTAACGTCTAACCGGTTGACCAAGCTGGCGGAATTAAAGGCCATCGGAGCGGCCGCCTTTTCAAACGACGGACACGGCATTCAAGAGGCCCAAACGATGTTGACCGCCTTAACGGCTGTTAAAAAAGTCAACGGCCTCCTCACCGTTCACCTGGAAGACAATGGCCTGGCCAATGGCGGCGTCGTTGATCCAAAGGCAGGGGAACGCTTGGGACTAAAGGGGCTAACGGCCCTGTCCGAAAGCACGCAACTGGCTCGTGATATCGAATTGGTCCGCGCAACTCAGGCCCGCTACCACGTGGCCCACGTCTCCAGTAAACAATCGGTCGACTTGATCCGCCAGGCCAAGCTAGCCGGATTGCCAATTACGGCCGAAGTGTCACCGCACCACCTTTTCTTGGACGAATCGATGGTTCAAGCAGATGACCCCAACTACAAAATGAATCCACCCTTGCGCAGCAAGGAAGACCGCCAGGCTCTAATCGCCGGCTTGCTCGATGGCACCATCGATCTGATTGCCTCCGACCACGCTCCCCATACGGCCGACGATAAGGCCGGCTCCATGGCCGACTGCGCCTTTGGCATCGTTGGCCTGGAGACGACTTTTGCCCTGGTTTACGAACACTTCGTGGCCTCTGGCCTGGTGGACTTGGAGACGGCGGTGGCCTGGCTGAATCAAAAGCCAATCGAAGCCTTTGGCTTGCAGAATGCCGGGCAGCTACGGGCAGGGGATCCGGCCGACTTGGTTCTCATTGATGAAAAGACGACCTTCACCATTGACCCGAAAGACTTTCACTCCAAGGGGAAGAATACGCCCTTTGCCGGTCAAAAAGTCCACGGGCTGGTCGTGACGACTTTTGTAAACGGGGAAGCAGTATTTTCGAAGGATTGAGGAGGTAGGAATGGCACGTTACTTAGTTTTAGAGAACGGTTCGATTTACCAGGGCGAGGCCTTTGGTTCAGATGAGGAATTGCTGACGGAAGTGGTCTTCTCAACGGGGATGACCGGCTACCAGGAAACGATGACCGACCCGTCCTATTACGGGCAAAGCATGGTCTTCACCTATCCCTTGATTGGTAATTACGGGATTAACTTGGACGATAATGAGGCCGACCAACCGGCGGTCGATGCCATCATCGTCAAGGAACTGGCCAGGAGGCCGTCGAACTTCCGCTCCGTCATGTCCCTAGCCGAATACGCCAGTCAAAACGGCGTGGTGGGCATTCAGGGTGTCGATGCCCGGAAGCTGTCCAAGGAGATTCGACAAGAGGGGTCAATGAAGGCGGTCCTGGTCAACGACTTGGACCAAGAAAAAATTGACCGACTCTTTGCAGAAGATTACGAACAGCTCTTGGCCGCACGCAGGGCCCGCCAGCAGCAGGCGGCCGCGTCAATCAAAAAAGAGGGGGCGCAGCTGCACGTTGCCCTGATCGACTTTGGCATGAAGAACTCGATTTTAAAGGCCTTAGAAAAGCGGGGCATTGCCGTCACGCTCTTTGACGCCAAGACATCCTTTGAAAAAGTCGCAGCCGAAAAGCCAGACGGTGTCCTTTTGTCAAACGGGCCGGGGAATCCGACCGACTACGCCTTTGCCTTTCCGCTGATTCGACAGCTGCAAGAAGCCTACCCACTCTTGGGCATCTGTTTAGGGCACCAGCTCTTTGCTCTGGCCAACGGTGCTCAAACTTATAAGATGAAGTTTGGCTACCGGGGCTTCAACCATGCCGTTTGGGACATTGACCAGCAGGCCAAGCACTTCACCTCGCAAAACCACGGCTATGCGGTGGCGGCCGAATCGCTGGAAGGCACGAACTTGGAAATCACCCACGAGGAAATCAACGCCCGTTCGGTCGAAGGGGTGCGCCTAAAGAACAAAGCCGCCTTTTCCGTTCAGTTTCATCCGGACGCCTGCCCGGGCCCACACGATAGTGAGTACATCTTCGACAACTTTATCACCTTAATGCAAGGGGGAGGCCGCCATGCCAAAGCGTAAGGATTTACATAAGATTCTAGTGATCGGTTCCGGACCAATTGTGATTGGTCAAGCAGCGGAATTCGATTACTCCGGGTCCCAAGCCTGCCTGGCCTTAAAAGAAGAGGGCTACGAAGTGGTTCTGGTCAATTCGAATCCGGCGACCATCATGACCGATGAGGAAGTGGCCGACCGGGTCTACATGGAACCGCTGACCAAGGACTTTCTAACCAAGATTATTCGAAGAGAAGAGCCGGACGCCATTTTGCCAACGCTCGGTGGGCAAACCGGTTTGAACCTGGCCAAGGAGCTGGCCGATTCGAAGCTCCTGCAGGCCATGAACATTGAATTGCTGGGGACGAAGTTACAGGCCATTGAACAGGCCGAGGACCGTCAGCTTTTTAAGGACTTAATGAACGAATTGGGTGAGCCGGTGCCGGAATCAGCCATTGCCGAAAGTCTGGATGAAGTTAAAAGCATTGCCCAAAAGATTGGCTTTCCCCTGGTTGTCCGCCCGGCCTACACCCTGGGTGGTTCGGGCGGTGGCTTTGTCCACGACGAAGAGGAGCTGCAAGCGATTGCCGCCCATGGCCTGGATCTGTCACCGGTCAACCAGGTGCTGATTGAACAGTCGATTGCCGGCTTTAAGGAAATCGAGTTCGAAGTTATGCGGGATCGGGCCGACAACGCCCTGATTGTTGCCAGCATGGAAAACGTCGATCCGGTCGGGATTCACACCGGTGATTCCATTGTCGTGTCGCCGACTCAGACTTTGGCCGACCGGGAGTATCAAATGATGCGGGATTCGGCCTTGAAGATCATTCGGGCCCTGAAAATTGAGGGTGGTGTCAATATCCAGATGGCCCTGGACCCAACTTCTTTTCACTACTACATCATCGAAGTCAATCCCCGGGTTTCTCGGTCTTCGGCCTTGGCCTCCAAGGCGACGGGCTATCCAATTGCTAAGATGGCGGCCAAGATTGCAACCGGTCTGACGCTAGACGAAATTAAGAACCCGATCACCAAGACGACCTGGGCGGTCTTCGAACCGGCCTTGGATTACGTGGTGACGAAGATTCCTCGTTTCCCATTCGATAAATTCAAGACGGCTGACCGGACCCTGGGCACGCAGATGAAGGCAACGGGTGAGGTCATGGCGATTGGCCGGTCTTTTGAAGAATCCTTGCAAAAGGCCGTCCGTTCCCTGGAAGTCGACCAAAAGGACCTGCTTGGCGAGCGCCTAGACAATCGGACGGATGAAGAACTTTTGGCAGAGCTGATGCCGGCCAAAGAAGACCGACTCTTCCTCTTGACTGAGCTGATTCGGCGGGGGAAGAGCATTGAAAGCCTGCATGCCATCACCAAAATCGACCTTTTCTACCTAGACAAGTTAGCTCACATTGTTGAAATTGAGCAGGCCTTTTTGGCCAAGCCGACCGACCGGACTTTGTTGGAAAAGGCGAAAATCTACGGCTTTTCCGATGCGACTTTGGCAAAGTTTGCTGGAAAAAGTGAGGAGCAGATGCGAGCGGAACGTTTGGCTGCTGACATATGCCCCGTTTACAAGATGGTCGACACGGCCGCGGGGGAGTTCGAATCAAAGACGCCTTACTACTACGCTACTTACGAAGAGGAGAATGAGTCGGTGAAGACAAAGCGGCCATCCGTTCTGGTACTTGGTTCGGGCCCAATTCGAATTGGGCAGGGTGTCGAGTTCGACTACGCCACGGTTCACGCGGTTAAAGCCCTGCAGGCGGTTGGCTACGAAGCCATCATTCAAAACTCGAATCCGGAAACGGTCTCCACGGACTTTGCCATCTCTGACAAGCTCTACTTTGAACCGCTGACTTTAGAAGACGTGTTGAACGTTATCGATTTGGAACAGCCAATCGGGGTCTTGGTGCAATTCGGTGGCCAAACGGCCATCAACCTGGCGGAAGGCTTGGCCAAGGCCGGTGTGAAGATTCTCGGCACGGATCTGGCCATGATTGACCAGGCCGAAGACCGGGACCGCTTTAACCAAGTAATGCAGGAACTCGACCTGATTCAGGCCGAGGGGGCCTCGGCATCGACGGTCGAAGAGGCTCGAGCAGCAGCTGAAAAAATCGGCTACCCATTGTTGATTCGCCCCTCATACGTCATTGGTGGGCGGGGGATGGAAGTCCTAGACAAGCCCGCCGAACTGGAACGGTACATGACAGAAGCGGTCAAAGTCTCAAGGGACCATCCCGTCTTGCTCGATTCCTATTTGACTGGGCAAGAAGCAGAACTGGACTTGATTGCCGATGGGCAGGACGTCTTGATTCCAGGAATCATGGAGCACGTCGAGCGGGCCGGTATTCACTCCGGTGATTCCATGGCCGTCTACCCACCCCAACAGCTGTCCTTTGCCATTCAGAGCAAGATGATTTTGGCGGCCACGAAGTTGGCCCGCCATTTGAAGGTGGTTGGTTTGATGAACGTTCAGTTCGTCATCCACGAAAACGAACCCTACGTGATTGAAGTCAATCCCAGGGCTTCGCGAACGGTGCCCTTCCTGTCCAAGGTAACGAAGGTGCCGATGGCCCAGTTAGCGACTTTGGTCTCCTTGGGTCACTCCTTAAAAAGTCTGGGCTACTGCTCTGGATTAGCGCCGGAGGATCAGCAGGTGCACGTCAAGGCGCCGGTCTTCTCCTTTGAAAAGTTACCGGAAATCAACCAAACCCTGGGACCGGAAATGAAGTCCACCGGGGAGGCCATTGGCTCCGGTAATACCTATCTGGAAGCCCTGAAGAAGGCCTTCCTCTCGGCCAAGTTGCCCGACCTGCAGACGGGTAGCCGAATTTTCTTGGATCTAAATCCAAAAGAAGAAGCGCTGGCCAAAGGTGCGCTGACCGAACTGGCTCAAGCCGACTGTCATTTTTTGGCAGGTGGGCAGACGGCCGACTGGTTGAGCAAAGAAGGCTTTGTTGTTGAACGAATTGAGGGAGAAGCGGCTCTAAGGGAGTGCTTTTCTAGTCAACAAGTTGATGTGGTTGTTGATACCAATGACTTGCTGGCAGAGGAGGCCAGCGAAAAGGAGGCCCTGCGGAAGCTGGCCCGGGATGAAGGGGTGGCCATGTTAACGGCCATTGATAGCTTCTTGGCATACTGCCAAACGTTGACAATTACTGTAGAAGAAATGGAAAGCCAAGCATTAGGAGAATAAGAAGATGACGAAGAAGAATTTGACCACCCAACTCGCCCAAGTGACTTTTGACGGACCGCTCTTAAATGCCTCAGGCATTCACTGCCAGACAAAAGAAGAGTTGGCAGACCTTGCAGCAACTAGCAACCTGGCCGGAATTGTGACCAAGTCTGCGACTCTTTTGCCACGAACAGGAAACGAGAGTCCGCGCTACTACGACCTGGCCTACGGTTCCATCAATTCGATGGGGCTGCCCAACCTGGGTTACCCCTTCTACTTGGATTACGTGCAGCAGGAAACGGCCAAGCCAACCATTCTTTCGGTGGCCGGACTGTCCGCAGAGGATGTTTTGGAAGTCTTAATGGACGTTCAGGACTCGGATTATCAGGGCATCACGGAGCTGAACCTGTCTTGCCCAAACGTTCCCGGTAAGCCGCAGACGGCTTACGACTTTGTCGCGACGCGTAAGCTCCTGGAGCGGGTCTTTGCCTTCTTCACCAAGCCAATCGGCGTGAAGCTGCCCCCTTACTTCGACCTGGTTCACTTCGATCAAATTGCGGCGGTCCTAAACGACTTTCCCATTACGCACGTTAACACGGTCAACTCGGTTGGAAACGGCCTGGTCGTCGACGTGGAAAAGGAACAGGTGGTGACGAAGCCAAAGGGTGGCTTTGGCGGCCTGGGTGGTGCCATGATTTTGCCAACGGCCTTGGCCAACGTTCGGGCCCTTCGTCAGCGCCTGAACGAATCGATTGCCATTATTGGAACCGGTGGGGTAACCAGTGGGGCCGATGTCTTCGCCCACATTCTCTGCGGCGCCGACATGGTTTCGGTCGGTACTCAGGTGATTAAGGAAGGCCTTGGTGTCTACGACCGCCTAACGGAAGAGTTGCAGGCCATTATGGCTGAAAAGGGCTACGAAAGTCTGTCGGATTTTCGTGGACAGCTGCGTGAACTGTGAAAGGAAGCATGATGAATCGACCATTAATGGTAGCTTTTGACCTGGCCAATCAGCAGGCGGCCATGGAATTGGCCAAGGCGCTTGGCCCAGACGGCCGTGGCAAGACGGTCAAAGTCGGCATGGAACTTTACTACAAAGAGGGGGCCCGGATTTTACAAAAACTCCAGGAACAGGGCTACGCCATTTTCTTGGATCTGAAACTCTACGACATCCCGCACACGGTTGAGAAGGCCATGCTGCAGCTGGCCCGCCTGGGTGTCGACTACGTGACGGTCCACGCCATGGGTGGCCAAGAAATGCTTCAAGCAGCCAAGCGGGGCTTGGCTGCTGGCGCTGCCGAAAGTGGCCTGCCCGCACCAAAGCTCTTGGCCATTACTGAACTAACTTCGGCTTCAGAAGAAGTCGTTTCCAAGGAGCAAAACTGCCGCCTTTCCTTAGAGGAGCAGGTCCTTTCCCTGGCTCAGTTGGCCAAGGATAGCGGCTGTGATGGCGTGGTTTGCTCGGCCTTGGAAGTTGAAGATTTAAGGCGGGTTTTAGGGGATGACTTTTTCTACCTGGTACCCGGCATTCGCATGTCAGATGATCAGGTTGGCGACCAGGTTCGGGTGGCCACGCCAGCAATGGCGCACAAGGCCGGGGCTTCGGCCATTGTGGTTGGACGCCCAATCAATCAGAGTGCCCAACCAAAAAGGGCCTACGAACGGTATTTAGCAGACTGGCAAGACAGCTTGAAAGAAAATTAAGGGGGCGTTTTGATGACAATTGCAAAGACGATTATCGACCAGTTGATTGAGGAAAAGATTGTTCAATTTAAGGAAGAGGGCTTCTTTACCTTCGCCTCGGGCATTCATTCGCCCATCTACACGGACTTGCGACAGACGATTTCCTATCCAAAGACCCGGCGTTTGATTACTGAAGCACTGGCGGATTTGGTTAAGACAGCCTATCCGAAGACCACGGTGATTGCCGGCGTGGCCACGGCTGGCATTCCCCAGGCCGCCCTGGTGGCCGAAGCACTCGACCTGCCAATGGTCTACGTCCGCTCCAAGCCAAAGGACCACGGGACAAAGAGCCAGATTGAAGGGGTCTTAAACGAAAGCGATCAGGTACTCTTGATTGACGACTTGATTTCCACCGGTGGGTCGGTTTTAAAAGCCGCCAAGGCGGTTTCGCAAGCCGGCTACCAGGTGACTGGGGTGCTGAGCATCTTCTCCTACGGCTTTCCGGATGCTAACCAGAACTTTGCGGCGGCCGGGCTGACTTTTAAGCCCATCGTGACCTATTCGACGTTGCTGGCCGAATACCGTGACAAAGTCGGCTTGTCGGATGAAAAGACGGCGTCTTATGCTTCTTGGCACGCCGATCCCTGGCATTGGAAGGGCTGAGAAATTGGTCTAGAGAAATCGGCTGACTTTCTCTGGAAACTTCTTGACATCAATAGGGGCAATCAGTAATATATATTAGGGCTCACATTTAATGTGAATACGTTTATAGCTCCCAAGCATTTGCTTGGGAGTTTTTCTATTTTATATAAAGCGGTTGACCGAAACCCATCGGGATGAGATCGTGAGCAAGGCAGAGCTACAGGAGGCATTATGGCTAAGAAACAAACCAAGTACATCTTCGTGACCGGTGGGGTCGTTTCCTCACTTGGAAAGGGGATTGTGGCGGCATCTTTGGGACGCTTGTTGAAGAACCGTGGACTGAAGTTGGCCATCCAAAAGTTGGATCCATACATTAACGTCGATCCAGGAACGATGTCACCATACCAGCACGGTGAAACTTACGTGACTGGTGATGGCTTGGAAACCGACTTGGACATGGGGCACTATGAGCGCTTCATGGACATCAACACCAACATGTACTCAAACGTCACGACGGGTCGAATCTATTCCGAAGTTTTGGCTAAGGAACGGCGTGGGGACTACAACGGGGCAACCGTTCAGGTCATTCCACACATTACCAACGCCATCAAGGACAAGATTGTCAAAGCCGGTGAATCAACGGATGCCGACGTCGTGATCGTCGAAGTTGGTGGAACGGTTGGCGACATCGAATCACTGCCATTCATCGAAGCCTTGCGTCAGATGAAGTCCGACTTTGGTAACGAAAACGTCTTCTACATTCACACGTCATTGATTGTTTACCTCCGTGCTGCAGGGGAAGCAAAGACAAAGCCAACCCAGCACTCAGTAACGCAGTTGCGTTCACTTGGAATCCAACCAGACATGTTGGTCTTGCGTACGGAAAAGCCATTGACTGAAGGTTTGGTTAACAAGTTGGCCACCTTTACCGACGTCGATCCAAAGGCCGTTGTCGAATCACGAGACGTGGAAACTTTGTACGAAATTCCTTTGAACTTGCAAGCCCAGCACATGGATGACGTGGTCTTGGACAAGTTGCAGTTGAAGGCACCCGAAGCCGACATGAAGGAATGGGCCGAAATGGTCGAACGGATCAAGCATCCAAAGAAGTCCATCAAGGTTGCTGTTGTTGGAAAGTACACGGACCTGCCCGATGCCTACATTTCCGTTAACGAATCATTGAAGCACGGTGGTTACAGCGAAAACACGGATGTGCACATTGACCACATCAACTCCGAAACGGTGGATGCCGATAACGTTGAAAAGCTCTTGAAGGGCTACGACGGTATCATGGTTCCCGGTGGCTTTGGTGCCCGTGGTACCGAAGGAAAGATTCAGGCCATCAAGTATGCCCGTGAAAACAACATTCCTTTCCTTGGGGTATGTTTGGGTATGCAGTTGGCTTCCGTTGAATTCGCCCGCGATGTCTTGGGCTACAAGGATGCCAACTCAATCGAGTTGAACCCGGACACCAAGCACCCGGTCATCTCTTTGATGAACGAACAAAACGAAGTGACGGACCTTGGTGGAACGCAACGCCTTGGCTTCTACCCAACCTGCCTCTTGGAAGGATCAAAGACGGCCGAAGCCTATGGCAACAAGCCAGAAGTTGAAGAACGTCACCGTCACCGTTACGAATTCAACACGGAATACCGCAAGCAATTCGAAGAAAACGGCATGCTCTTCTCCGCAACGTCACCCGATGACAAGTTGATGGAAGTAATCGAGTATCCAAAGAACGACTTTTTCATTGCCGCACAGTACCACCCAGAATTCATCTCTCGTCCAAACAAGCCGGAAGGCTTGTACCACAGCTTTATCAAGGCTGCCATTAAGCAAGACGAGAAGAACTAAGGCGCTTTAAGCTAACAATTCTTCACCAAAAGACCGCTCAACAGGCGGTCTTTTTGCTACTAAAAGGATATAATGGACCTATGCTAGCAAAGACTTCTAAACATATTGAAGACAAACTGTCTCTTTTACCAGCCGAACCCGGGTCCTATCAAATGAAGGACTACACCGGTAAAATCATCTACGTCGGCAAGGCCAAGAACCTGAAGAACCGCGTGCGCTCCTACTTTAAGCAGGACCACGAGGGGAAGACGGCGGAATTAGTGGCCAACATTGTTGACTTTGACTTTATCGTGACCAACTCGGATAAAGAGGCCTTTTTGCTCGAAAACGAGCTAATCAAAAAGTACAAGCCCTACTACAACATCCGCCTGAAGTACGGGACCGGTTATCCCTATATCAAAGTCACCCAGGAACGCAACCCCAGACTGGCCCTCGTGTCCGAAGTGAAAAAGGACGGGGCCTTCTACTTCGGTCCCTATCCAAACGTTTTTGCCGCCCAAGAAACCCTGCATTTCTTGGAAAAGAACTATCCTCTGCGTCGCTGTAAGGGGCGGCAGGGGCGGCCCTGCCTTTACTATTCAATGGGCCAGTGCCTGGGGGCCTGCTTCAAGACCGTGCCGATGGCCGAATACGACGCCCAGGTTGACCGCATTAAGCGTTTCTTGTCCGGCGATACCAAAGTCGTCAAGAAGCGCTTGGCAAAGGAGATGGACGAGGCAGCCGAAAAGATGGAGTTCGAACGGGCGGCCGACCTCCGTGACCAGCTGAAGTACATCGATGAAACGGTGGAAAGTCAGCGGGTGCTTTCAAAGGATTCGACGCCCCGTGACCTCTTCAACTATCACATGGACAAGGGTTGGATGACCGTTTCGGTCTTCTTCTTGCGTCAGGCCCGCTTGATTCGACAGTCCAAGCAGACTTTTGCGGTGGTGTCAGACGGTGTTGATGAATTAACGACCTTTATTCAGCAGTTTTACCTGCAAAAAAACATTCAAAAGCCAAAGGAGGTGTTGGTGCCGAAGGTGATTGACACCGAGCTCCTGGCTGAGGGCTTAGATCTGCCCGTTCGAACGCCGGTTCGAGGTGAAAAGAAGGACCTGCTAGACCTGGCTGAAAAGAACGCCCGGATTGCCCTGGAAGAAAAGTTCCGCCTGATGGAGCTAAACGAGCAAAAGACCACCCAGGCCATGAAGGAAGTGACCGATGCCCTGGGCATTTCCATGGGCCATCGGATCGAAGCCTTCGACCACTCGCACACCCAGGGGGATGAGATTGTTTCGGCCATGGTCGTCTTTGAAGACGGCCGTCCCAACAAGGACCTCTACCGAAAGTACAAGATTCGTTCGGTCCATCAGGCCGACGAATGGGCGGAAACCCAAGAGGTTATCCGCCGTCGCTACTCTCGTCTGTTAAAGGAACACGAGGATATGCCCGATTTGATTCTGATGGATGGGGGACTGGCTCAGCTGCACGCAGCCAAGGAAGTCTTAGAAGACGAATTAGGTTTGGATATCCCCATTGCGGCCATGGTCAAAAACGACAAGCACAAGACGGCCGACTTGATTTCGGGCAAGACCGAAGAAATCGTGCCACTCGACCACCATTCGCAGGGCTTCTTCCTAGTCCAGCGAGTGCAAGACGAAGTGCACCGTTTCGTCATCACCTTCCACCGCAAGTCCCGCTCGAAAAAGTCCCTGGCTTCAAGGCTGGACGCCATTTCCGGTGTCGGCCCAAAGACCAGGCAGAAGTTGCTTAGCAATTTTGGTTCCTTAGCCAAGATTGAAGCAGCCTCGCCCGAAGAGCTTCAGGCCCTCGGCCTGTCGAAAAAGACGGCCCAGTTAGTGCACTGGTCGCTATCGCAGTCGAAGGTGGAGAAGTGAGAATTAATCGTAAAGTCAGCAAGCAAGTGCTTGCTGACTTTTTTGTTTTGAAGATGAATATCCGGAATAAATGAGAATATTATTAGAAAAAAACTAGACTTGGTTGAAGGGCTCTGGCTATAATGGAGTAACTCATAAAAGGAGAGAGTGGGTATGAAGAATGACAAAGGGGGAAGTGCCCTTTTATCCGTCCGCGACTTGACGAAAAAATATCAGGAGAAACCGGTGTTAAAGGGCCTGTCCTTTGACCTGGTCCCCGGTCAAATCATTTCCTTCATCGGACCAAACGGGGCAGGGAAGATGACCCTGCTCAAGATCCTTTCGGGCTACTTAACGGCCGATAGTGGGCAGGTATTGGTGGGTGGCCAAGATCAAACCAATCACTTGGAAGTCTTAAATCAAGCGGTCAGTGTGGTCTTTGGTGGCAGTAATGGTTTCTATAAAAACGCAACGGTGGAAGAAAACCTCTTTTTCTTTGCGACTTTGATGGGGATTCCGGGTAAAGAACGGCGTAAACGAGTTGAAAAGGTATTGAGCCAAGTGACCCTAGAAGAAAAGCGGAAAGAGAAGGTGTCCGCCCTTTCGATGGGCTTGCTGCAGCGCTTGCACATCGCCCGTGGCCTATTGAAGGAGAGTTCTCTTTTGCTGCTAGACGAACCGACCAACGCGGTCGATGCAGAAACGGCTGCCCGCCTACGAGAACTAATTGCAGACATTGCCAAGAGTGGTCGAGCGATTGTGCTGACCAGCCACATTTTGCAAGAAGTCAGTAATCTAGCCGACGAGATTCACTTGCTTTATGACGGACGGGTCCAGTTCTCCGGAACCGTCGAAGAAATGGCTCAGGCTTCCGGTGTCCGACAAATTGATCGGCCGGCGACTTTGGAAGAATCCTACTTGGCCTTCATGAAGCGGTTAGGGGGTTAGCATGACCTTTTTCAAAATGTATGCCTTTCACCTCAGGCGTTATGGAAGCCAGTCTTACTTTTTCTTTTTGGTGCTCACAAGCACGGTCGGCCTGCTCTTGCTTCGCTACCTGGTCCAGTACGCGACTGGTTCGTTGTTGACTGGACAAGATGTCATGACGGCCGCCTTCTTTGGCATGTGGAACAGCGCCGTGACCGCCGCCGGCATCCTGCACTTTCAACGGTCCCAGGGCGTTCTGGTCTACTTGGTCAACGCCTCGAAAAACGCGTGGCAAGCACTGGCTGCTCTGGTTTCTTCCTCAGCGACCTTTGGCTTGATTGCCTTACCAATTGCTATTCTGACGACTTTTGTATTGAACGGGGGTAGCTGGCCGGCAATTAGTAGCCAATCAATTGCTCTGCTCTTTTTCTTTTGGCTGTCGGCTTTGCCAATTACTTACGTTCTGGCTTCGCTCTTTTTGCTCAGTCAAAACGCCTTTGTCTACGAAAGCCTCTTTGTCACCCCGCTTTTAATCCTCTCTGGCCTCTTTGGCCAAAACCTTCTTCAGGGGTCCATTCTTGGCAAAGTCGCCCCCTTAATTCCCGTTCGTTGGCCCATTCAACTCCTGAAGAACGGGAACGGCTGGTCCTTTAGCGGCTTTTTGTTCTGGTTCATCGTCATGATCTTCTGGCTAGGCCAGCCTTGCCCTTCGAACCGTTTTGAAACGGATTCGGGTGACCGGCGAACTGGAGGTGCCCTAAATGTTGGTTAAAACATTAGCGAAGAATCTGTCGATTTTCTCCAATTGGCAGACCATCCTGGTGACTTTTTTGTTAGAGCCCTTCTTTACCGTGCTTTTCTATACCTTGCTGACGAATCAACGAATTCTGGGGGATGGCCTCTGGCCTTACCTGTCGTTAATGATGATGATTCAAAGCATTGTGGTCATGGCCCAGCTATTGGTGAAAGCCCGGGACAATGGCCTCTTAAAGGAAGTTTTTGGCACTGTTTTTGCTCTCCGGCTCTTCCTTTTAACCGCCATTCAAATTACCTTCTTGATTGCTGCTGGTCAGGGAGTCGTCTTATACCTGCTCTTTTCACTGACCGGACAATTCATCGGCCTGTCGTTTTCCTTGCTTTGCTGGCTAGTTCTTTCGCTTTGCTTTGCCATCCTTTTTGGCTTGCTAGTGAGCTTGCCTTTTTTAAGAGGGGAGAATCCATTCTTTGGCAGTAACCTCTTGGTCGCCTGCCTACCGATTGTTTCGGCAACCCTGGCTCCCATTAGTCACTACCCCGACTGGTTGGCCTGGCTGAGTCGACTCCTGCCCTTTTGGCTCTTGCAGGCCGGATTGGAAGGCTCGACCGCGGAAATGGCCTGGCTTGGCCTCTATGGGCTGCTATTGTTGGCGCTCCTTTTTGTGCTCTTGAAAAAACAGCTCAACAGGGACTAGCTTTCAAATCAAGTCCCGGACTTTCTAAGGTATTTTGATGGGTTCTGGGATTCCTTTTTCATCCAAGTAAAAAAGCGTATAATTATCCCTATATCAGGCCTTTGGTGCTAGGAAAGCAGTCTGTTCTGTGATAAACTTAAATGTCTGTAGCACGATTGGATAAAAAGGAGAGGGACCGGTTCATGGCATTCGTCGATCAAGCACAAGTAGAATTAAAAGCCGGCAAGGGTGGCGATGGGATCGTCTCCTTCCGTCACGAAAAGTTTGTTGCCATGGGTGGTCCCTTTGGTGGGGATGGTGGCCATGGTGGCTCCATCATTTTGAAAGTCGATGAAGGTCTTCGGACTCTGATGGACTTTCGTTACAACCGCCACTTCAAGGCACAATCCGGTGGTAAGGGTGGTACAAAGGGGATGACCGGGGCTTCGGCCGAAGACCGCGTCATCAAAGTCCCTCAGGGAACCATCATCACCGACGTTGATACCGGTGAAGTCCTGGGCGACCTTGTCCACGAAGGGCAAACCCTCTTGGTAGCCCGTGGTGGTCGCGGTGGCCGTGGCAACATTCACTTTGCCACACCGGCTAACCCAGCCCCCGAATTATCCGAAAACGGGGAACCAGGTCAGGTCCGTAACATCAAGTTGGAACTGCGCGTTCTGGCTGACGTTGGCCTGGTTGGCTTCCCGTCAGCTGGTAAGTCGACTTTGCTTTCCGTTGTCTCAAACGCCAAGCCAAAGATTGCCGCCTACCACTTTACGACCATCGATCCAAACATCGGCATGGTTCGTTTGAAGGATGACCGTGACTTTGTCATGGCCGATTTGCCTGGTTTGATTGAGGGTGCTTCCGAAGGCGTTGGTCTTGGTTTCCAGTTCCTTCGCCACGTCGAACGGACGCGGGTTATCTTGCACTTGGTTGACATGTCCGGAATCGAAGGACAGGACCCCTACACGCAGTACCGCAAGATTTTGACCGAGTTGGAGCAGTACGATCCAACCATTTTAGAACGACCACAAATCGTGGTTGGAACCAAGATGGACATGCCGGATTCTGAGGAAAACTACCAGGAATTCGTCAAGCAGGTCAAGGAAGATTCCGGTCTCAAGGTCGAGCCTGAAATCATGGCCATCTCCGCCATCACCCACGATGGGGTCGATAAGCTCTTGCGGGCAACGGCCGACATGCTCGATAAGGCACCGGTTCCAGCTGCCTACAAGGTTGAAGAAGAGACCGAGGGCGAAGCCAAGCTTTACAAGTATGAAGAGAAGAAGGTTAACCTGTCGGTTGACTGGGATGCTGAGCTTGATTGCTGGATGATTTCTGGACCAGAAGTTGAAAAGCTGGCGGCCATGACCAACTTGCAGCGTGAAGCAACAGTCATGCGTTTTGCCCGTCAGATGCGCCACATGGGCGTTGACGACAAGCTCCGTGAAGCCGGCGCCAAGGATGGCGACGACGTCCGGATTAACAATACAAACTTTGTCTTTGAATATTCTGATTAAGAAAAAACCTGGGCGACCAGGTTTTTTTATTGGAAAAGTCGCTTCGGCCTTTTTATGACAACGGCCTTGACTGCTATAATAAAGAAAAGTAAACAGCGGATATTGCTGTGGAGAATGACATGATTTTACCCGAACTTGAACAAGAATTTACGAAACATTTTGAGCAAAAAACGCCCATTCAAGAGGCCCTTTTCGAACCACTTTCAGAGGGGCAGTCGCTTTTTGGCTTGGCCCCAACTGGCTCAGGAAAGACCCTGGCCTTTGCCCTGCCTCTGCTCTCCCGTTTGGATTTGGCTAAGAAGGGCCACCAGCTCTTGATTTTGGCGCCGTCACAGGAATTGGGCGCGCAGTTAGCCCAGGTGATTCGGCCCTATGCTGCCCTGATTGGTGTCAAAGTCGCCGCTCTGATTGGCGGCGCCAACGGGAAGCGCCAGGCGGAAAAGCTGAAGAAGGATAAGCCGGCCGTCGTTGTCGGCACGCTCGGCCGTATCCAAACGATGATTGACGGCAAGGCCTTGAAGACCAACCACTTTTCCATGCTGGTGGTTGATGAGGCTGACGCGACTTTGACGGAGGAACACGCAGCAGAGTTGGAAAAACTCGCTGAAAACCTGCCCAATTTGCAGCAAGTTTCCCTCTTTTCAGCCACATCCGGTGTCGATTTGGCCTGGGTGGCTCGTCTCTTTGGCCAGAGCGTCAAGCCGGTTTCGGTTGGCCAGCGCTCGCCTGAAACAATCGACCACACCTTCCTCCACGTTGACGGCCGTTCCAGCCACAAGGTCTTGATTGAATTAGCCCGCCGGCACGTTCAGGCCCTGGTTTTCTTTAACTCGATTAATGCCCTGGTGGCTGCTCAAGCGGCCTTGCGGCACGAGCACGCTTCGGTCATGTCCGTTGGAAACAATGAAAAGTCCCACTTGAAGCGAGCGGATGCCCTAAAGGCCTTCAAGAAGGGTGACTTGGATTTGCTCTTGGCAACCGATGTGGCCGGCCGTGGGTTGGATATCACGGGGCTGCCATTGGTGGTCAACGCCCAGTTACCACGCAATCTGACGACCTACCTACACCGTTCCGGTCGTACCGGCCGTGCCGGACAAAAGGGTCAGGTGTTGACTCTTGGAAACGACCACGACATTCGCATGCTCAAACAGTATTTGCCAGAAGAACTGGACTTAGTGAAGTTCTCCTGGGCTTCGGTTGCCGATAAAAAGGGCAAAAAGGCTGAATCCGTCTCAGAAGTATCTGAGGAAGAGGACAGTCGACCAGCCGCTGTATCGGTATCTTCCACCCGTAAGGGCCAGGCAAAGAAGGCAAGCCAGGGGGCTGATGCTTCCGTTAAAAAAGCCGGTCAGGGCTTTGCTGCTAAAAAGGCAGCCTTGAAAAGGCAGGAAGACCCCAAGACTTTGAAAAAGGCCAAGCAAAAGCACCAGGCCCGTAAAAAGAAGAACAAGGGAAAGCCAAAGTGGGCGGAGAAGCGTGAATCGAAATAAGTAGTTTTATTTGATTGATTAAAAGCTCGCCATTGGCGAGCTTTTTTTCTTTGCTATTATATAGAAATGGGGGGATTTAGCGGCATTTTTTAACATTAAATCTAGTGGCGACCTCTGCCCGTAATACGGGCGGGAAATCTGCAAAGCCCTATTGTAAAAGGGTTTAGCTCCCCTATACTGAAAGACAGCTACAAAATAAACGAAGCGGAGTACATTTATGAAAAATATATTTGGAACGCAGTTAGTCTTATTACGTCAAAAGAAAAAGTTGTCGCAGGAAGGACTTGCTAAGAAATTATTTGTTTCTCGTCAATCTATTTCTAAATGGGAAAATGGCGAAGTCGAACCAGGAATTGATAAGCTGATTTTGCTAGCTGAGATCTTTGCCGTTGATTTGGACTATCTTTTAGTAGGAAAAAGTCAATCACGGGAAGTTTTATTAGAAAGTAAACATTTGTCCAAAAGTTTCGATTCACCCGTTTTGAAGGACATTAATTTATCGATTCATAGTCACGAAAGAATTGCCTTGCTAGGTAGTAATGGTTCTGGAAAGTCGACCCTAGTGAATCTGATTGTCGGTTTGTCGAAGCCAGATGCTGGTGAGATTATTCGACATTACAACCCCAAAAACGATTTGTCTATCATGCCGCAAGATAACTTGTTAGTTAATACTTATCGTGTGAACGAACAGGTCGCGTTATCAGCACAGATTCAGCGAGTCACTGATAGAGAATTAATCAATCAAAAAATTCGTCAATTTAATCTGGAATCTCAGTTAAAAACAGCGGTTGGAAAACTTTCTGGTGGGCAAAAACGACGCCTTTGTTTATTAATCGCCATGCTTCGTCCAGTTAAATTATTGATACTAGACGAACCGACTGTTGGAATGGACTTGGAATCGATTGATGATTTTTGGGATTCATTTGAGCATGTGACAGGTAGTGTACTGACCATAACACATGACTTTAATCAAATTGACCAATACTTTACCCGTGTTTTGCTACTGAAAGATGGGGTTATCGCGGCAGATGAATTAGTGGCCAATATTCATTCGAATAATCAGACAATTGAACAGTGGTATCGACGTGAAAACCAAAAGGGGGAACGAGCATGATTAAGTATTTGGAAGTGAAAAACACTTTTCGCAATAAACGCTTTATCCTTTTTACGGTACTTTTTCCTGCTTTTTGGTACCTTTTAATGTTGAACATTGGTAAGGAGATGAGCTTTTTGGGCGAAAACGTCCAGTATTTGTTCTTTTTTACAGCTGCAGTAATCGGCATTGCTGGTAATTCAGTAGTGACCTTCTCGAAAAAGATTTGTGATACAAAAAAGTATTATCGCTTGCAAAGTCACGTTTCTCATTATGATTTAAAATCATGGTTATCGGATCAATTAGTCGTTCAATTTGTGTTAAACGCGATGATTTGCTTCGTCTTACTGCTGATTGGAACGGCTTATCAGGAGATTCCCTGGACGAAAAGCTTCTTCGTGTTGTTAATTCTCATCATGATTCTCGGACTTTATTTGACTGTTATTGGGTTCTTTGTTGGCCTTATTCTTGATGGACAAACGATTTCAGCACTGGCGATGCCTTTGAGTATGGGAGCCTCCCTTTTAATTGCCCCATGGGGTTCCTTTTTTCCTGGTCATAACTGGCTTTTAGATCTTTACGGAGCAATCCAAAAAGTCTTTCCTGGTTATTATGTTTACGAGATTGTCGAACGAATGCAAACGCAACAAGAACTGTATTTGCAGATTAGCCTCTTTATTATTACGACTTTATTGGTTCTCGTGCCAATTATCTTCTATTCGTTAAGAAGTCGATATTTTCATCAGAAGTAGGGGGTGGAACAATGAATCTACATGATGAAATTAAGAAAAACTATGAAAATGGTCTTTATAATCGAGACTATTCTTATCATTCGAGTTTTTCTAACGAAGCGAAAAATGAAACATCTGACTTTGTATTGGGTCAAAAACGTTTTGAAGAAGATAAGCAGAGGGGTCGTGTTCATCATTGGTTTAGTCGCCCGATTTTAAAATTTATGAACCGGCTGACAAAGGGGCGTTTAACAGAGATTCTCGATTTTATTGATGGCTATCAGTCGAAAAAATAAAACAAAAAAGCAGGCATTGTTCTCTACGAACAATGCCTGCTTTTTTTATGCATGGTTTTTCTTGGTTAGGAAGTAGAATGGCACCGCAACGATCAAAGCACCCAAGCCCCAGAGCAAGTTTGTCAGCGAAACGTGGCTAAGTAGCCAAAGAGAAGCTAACAAGGCCAGAATTGGGATAACCGGACCGCCAGGTAAGCGGAAGGCTCCGGCGTCTTGTTGCCTTTTTTTACGGAAGACCAAAACGGCCAAAATGGTTGGGATGAACTGGGCAAAGCGGGAAACGGCGGAAATCTGCGCTAAAACCGCAAAGGAACCAGAGCAGGCCACGATCATTGAGATCGTCGATGACGTGATGATGGCCGCGTAAGGGGCGTTTTTCTTGTTCTTCTTGGTTAAGTACTGGGGCATCATCTTGTTTTCGGCCAGGGCCAAACCAGACCGTGGTGAAACAAAGGAAGAGGCCAGACAGATACCACCAATGGACACAATGGTTCCAAAGGAAATCAGGTTAGCGCCGAAGTTGCCGGCAACCGCTTGCATGGTGTCCTTTAAAGGAACGGTGGAGCTAGCCAAGCGGTCCCCGAGAACCCCAATCGACGTGACCATGACCAGGATGTAGACCACCACAACGGTCCCAAGGGAAATCAAGAGAGCCTTGGGCAGGTTCTTTTGGACGTTCTCCATTTCGCCGGCGGTGATAACCACCCGTTCAAAGCCGGAAAAGATGTAAAAGAGCGTGACGGCTGCCGTGGCAAAGTTGGGCACGGTTGTCAGCTTTTGAACGAAGAAGGGGTCAAAGTGGACCGGTTTGATGAAAAAGAGACCGACTAAGATCACGAGAAAGATGGGCACCAGCTTTCCAACGGTGACGATGTTTTGCATGACCGTTGCTAAATGAACACCGGAAATGTTTAAGGCCATCAGGGCCAAATACAAGGAGAGGATGATGACGACTTTGGCAGTCGGGTTGGCCAGGTTGGGGAAGATACCACCGAGGGCCGTGGCAAAGGCAGTGTACATGGTTCCTTCCGCAATGATCCAAATGGCCCAGGTGACAAAGCCGACCTCGTAGCCGACAAAGCGGCCAAAGGCCTCGCGGGCGTAAACATAGGCACCACCGGACTCCTTAAAGTAGGAAGCACATTCGGCAAAGCACATGGCGATGAAAAAGGCCAGGCAGCCGTCGAAGAGCAGGACCAGGATGCTGGCCGGCCCAAAGAGCTTCATGCCGGTTGAAGGAAGCAGAAAGATACCGGAACCGATAATGGCGTTAATGCCAAAGAGAATCAGACTGATAAAGCCCATCTTCTGTGTTGTACTGCTGTTTTTACCCATGGTTGTTTGCCCTTATAGTGGAAGGTTTCATTGTTTTTTATCTTTACAAAAGTCGCCTGAAACAGGCGCTGATACGCCTATTAATGATAAGTGACATTCTTTTTACTGTCAATGAAAGTGGCTAGTTTTAAAGGGAATTTAAGTCAATTTAACAAAGAATGAGAGCAAAAATGAATGGCTTCCTCGCACTTTTTTTCTGTTGAAAGTCCAGCTTGAAGTGCCAGTTGTGGCTAGAAATTGTGGTAAAATTAAGCTTTAGGAAATCATTTATTTGAAGGGTTCATCTGCAATCTTCATGGATTGTTTTTGGGACTATTCGAGTGAAAAAGATGGAGGAAGAGAAATGCCTGAACTCCCGGAAGTAGAAACGGTTCGCCGCGGCCTGACAAACTTGGTCGAAGGGGCCAAAATCAAAAGGGTCGATGTGCCTTATCCAAAGGTGGTGACGTCGGACTTGAAGCTTTTTCAAAAGGATTTGACCGGTGCGACCATCGACCGGATTGATCGCCGGGGCAAGTACCTGCTCTTCCGTTTGTCCAATGATCAAACCATGGTTTCCCACCTTCGCATGGAAGGGCAGTACTCGGTTGAACCCGAAGGGGCCGCGCTTCACAAGCACACCGAAGTCGCCTTCCACCTGGTAGACGACCGGCAGCTCTTTTACAACGACACCCGCCGCTTTGGTCGAATGACGCTAGTGCCAACGGGAAAAGAGCTACACGATGTCTCTGGTCTAAAGGACCTGGGACCGGAACCAACCGAGGACGCTTTGACTCTGGATTATATGAAGGAAATCTTTCATAAGAGTCACCGGGTCGTGAAGACTTTCCTCCTGGACCAGTCAAACATTGCCGGCCTAGGAAACATTTACGCCGACGAGGTCCTCTGGATGACACGGATTCATCCGGAAACGACGACCGATAAAATTTCGACCCGAAAACTCGGCGAACTGCGCGAAAACATCATTAAGGAAATCAGCCGGGCGACCGAACATCATGGCACGACGGTCCATTCCTTCTCCAACATCTTTGGTGAAACCGGGCACTTCCAAAACGAACTGCAGGTTTATGGCCGGGCAAAGTTACCCTGCCTGCGCTGTGGAACGACTTTGCGCAAAATCAAAGTCGGCCAACGGGGCACGACGTTTTGCCCCAAGTGCCAAATTAAAAAATAAGTGTGAATTGAAAGTAGTATGACAGAATTTGTGGCCATTTCCCGCCGGCGCGTGAAGCTGACGGCTAAAAAACAATTAAAAGAACAGTACAAAAACAGCTTAAAGGCCACCTGGCCATTGATTATCAGCCAAGTCTTAAAGAGCGTCCTTTTTTGGGGTTCCGTCTACCTTCTTCTTTCCGGCTACGTGCTTGCACCAAAGGACGCTTCTGCTAACTGGTATTTGTCAAAGACCTTTTTTGGCGCTCTCTTCTTATTGTTGACCTGGTCTGCTAAGTGGGCGATCGTCGACTTTTTTCAAAAGCCAACGGTCAAGCGCGGCTATGCGGTGGCCTTGCAAGGCTTTGCCCCTAAGCGTTTTGGAGAAGCCTTTCTCCTGGCCTTCGTGCAGAAAATTCAACTCTTCTTCTGGTCCTTTCTCTTCTTTCCAGCCATCGTCAAAGTCTTTTCCTACTCGCAGACCTACTACGCTTACAAGATGGACCTGCTCTTTGACCGCAAGCAGGGCTCTTTGACCGATTATGTCACGATTTCACGACGGGTGATGACCGGACGAAAACGAGAACTTTTTCTCCTGGAACTGTCCTTTATCGGCTGGCGCCTGCTGAGTCTTTTGACCCTCGGCTTAGCCGATTTCTTTGTCACCCCCTACCTGAACACCTGCCGAGTGGTATACTCGACCCAGGTTTTTGCCCAAGCGATTGAAGGAGTTCGTTCATGAAAGTCATTGCCATTACCGGTGGCATCGCCTCCGGAAAATCAGCGGTTACCGATCAAATTCGGCAGGCCGGCTACAAGGTGGTTGACGCGGATCTGGTTTCGAGACAGGTTGTCGAACCAGGGACCCACACCCTAGAAGAAATCAAGGAAACCTTTGGTCAAGAAATCGTCCAAAACGGGGTTTTGAACCGTAAGGTCCTCGGTGAAAAAGTCTTCACCAACCCAGCCCTTTTAAAGGAGCTGACTAAAATTACCAGTCCAGAAATTCAATCGACCATTCGGGACCAGTTGGCCTTTTTCAAGATGAAGGGCGAGGCCGTGGTCTTCTGTGCCATCCCCCTTTTTTATGAGCAAAAGTACGACCAAACGGGCTGGTTTGACCAGGTCGTTGTGGTGGCAGCGACAGAGCGGCAGCAGTTGGAACGACTCATGGCCCGCGACCACCTAGATGAATGGGCGGCCCAGTCGCGCATCAAGGCCCAGCTGCCAATCCAAGAAAAGGTGGCCAAGGCCGACGTCGTGATTGAAAACGAGGGCACGGCAGAAGAACTTGAACAAAAGGTGAGCGACTATCTGTCAACAGTGGAGGTCAGCCATGATTGAGCAAAGAAACGAGGACTTTCAAGCGGCCAGTGCATTGGTCATTGATCAGGCGGTCCCTGTGGCGGCTTCCGACCTAGTCCGGCTCTTTAACCTTTACCTGCCTTTTTTGGGACCCAAGGGCTACGCCCTCTACCAGTTCCTTCTTGAAGAGAAAGGGGCGGCCTTGCCAGGCGAGCCGGCGACTTTTTCAAACCATTACTTGTTGCTTGACACGCTCTCCTTATCCGCACCGGACTTTGTTCGCGCCAGGCGGGCACTGGAGGGGGTCGGTTTATTAAAGCACTACAGTGGCTGGCAAAACGGTCAACCGGCCGTGCGCTACTTGCTGCAGGCACCCCTGTCTGCGGCCGACTTTTTCAAAGAAGACCTGCTGTCCGGCCTGCTCTTTCACTACGTGGGGGAGAGTCGCTACCTGACTTTGGCCAAGCGCTACGCGGCTGAACAGGGGCAGCCGTTGCAAAACGAGTCCGATCAGTCGGCTTCCTTTTTATCCGTCTTCGACCTGCCGGATACGACCTTGAAGCCAAAGCTTTCAATTGCTCAGACGAAGCAGGACCAAATCGCCTTGAAGACCGACTTGGACAAGGTCGCCTTTGACTTTGCTGGCATGGCCTCGCTCGTGCACGGCACGACGAAAGACAAGTTGGAAAAGGCCCGGGAACTGATTTTGACCGAGCAGGTCTTGTACGGTTTGAACGAGGCCGAAATGGCCACGGCCGTGACTCGCTCAATTAACTTGGACGACCACGAGCTGAACAAGGGAAACTTTTTAGCCTACCTGGCTTCGACTTGGTCTTCCAAGCAGCGAAAGGAACAGCTGGTTGATCAGGGGGCTGGTCAGGGATCCGCTCCGGTGGTTCAGAAAGCCAGCCAGGACAGTGGCCAAACAACCGCTGCAAAGCCAGCAAAAAAGACTGGCAACAAGGCCTTGGACGCGCTTTATCAAGCGGCCAACGACCTGTCGCCAGTCGACTTTATCGGGCAGATTAAGGAACAAAACGCCGGCTATGTCACCAACAGTGAGCGGCAGATTTTAAAGAACCTGCTGGACCAGCGTGTGCTACCGGTGCCGGCGATTAACATCCTGACCTACCAGGTGCTGGTGAACATGGATCAGGCCGATTTGAAGCGAAATCTGGTCGATGCCATCGCCAATTCCTGGGCCAAGGCCGGGGTGAAAACGGCAGAAGAGGCCGTGGCCGCCATTAAGGCCCATCAAAACCGCAGTCAGCAGGCCAAGAAGCCGGCTGCCAAAAACTGGCAGCGCAGCAGTTTTAATAAGCAGGAGCCGGCCTTTGCCTCCAATGAAACGGCAGCCAAGCAACCGGTTGATGAGGCGGCAATCAAAGAGGCCCTGGACTTGATGAAGAACTATAAAACGAAGGATTAATCCATGCAAGATTTAGCAAGCGTCCTCAAAGACTTTCAAAAACGTTACCCCAAGCTGGGCAACGACCAGGCGGCCAAGGCCTTTGAAGCCATTCAGGCCGACTCGGATATTCAGGCTTTCTTTGCAAAAAACCAAGCCATTTTGAAAAAAGACGCCCTCGTTGTGGCTGTTACCGACCTCTTCGAGTTCGTTCGTGAAAAGAAGCGGGAAGAGGCGGGAAAACCGGCCCTCTATCCAGGTTACCGACCAACCCTGGTGGTTGAAAAGGGCTACCCGCACGTGGCCTATGAACCAACCGAAGAAACGAAAAAGACGCTTCGTCAGGCGGCCTTGCTCCGCTCCATTGCCGTACCAAAGGCCGTGGCCAAGGCCGACTTGAATCAAATCGTGCAAGAGGTGGCCAATGATGAAGGCCGGGCACCGGCTGTGGCCGCTGTTGTGGCGACTTTTTCGGGGCTGGTTAGTCAAAAGGAAAAGGGGCAGGATGCCGAATTTATTCCTGGCGTTTATCTGTCCGGTGACTTTGGCGTGGGCAAGACCTACTTGATGGGGGCCTTGGCTAACGCCTTGGCCTACAATGGCATCGGGGTTATGATGGTTCACTGGTCGACCATGATTGAACGCTTGAAGGGCTCCTTTGGGGCCAATGGCGACCAGTCCCTTTTGGCCTTGATTGACGATGCCAAGAAGGCACCGGTTTTGATTTTGGATGACTTGGGTGCCGATACGCTGTCTTCCTGGTCCCGTGATTCGGTCTTGGCCGTTATCCTGGAGTACCGGATGCAGCACGAATTAACGACTTGCTTTACGTCTAACTTTGACCTGCAGTCGCTAGAGAAGTATTTGGCCCAGACCAAGGATGGCTTGGAGCCCGGTAAGGCTGCCCGTTTGATGCAGCGCGTCTTGTTCCTATCAAAGCCGGTTGCCATGGCCGGTGAAAACCGTCGGTTAAAGCGGTAATCTTTTAAGCAATTTGCAAAGAAGGTCCTTTCATGAAAGCAAGCTGGAAAAAAATTCTCTTTCTACTGGCGGTAGCACTGCTCTGCTTTCTTTTTGGTCGCCTAAACAGCGGCCTCTACCAGCAACCGGTTGGTGAGGTGACGGCCGTTCACAACCATCCGGCCGAAAGCGAAACGGACGAGCACGGTAACCAGGACAGCACGGTCCAGCAAGAATTAACAATTCGGCTGCTAAACCGTTCCAATCGGGTAATCAAAGTCGACAACACCTACACGGCTTCACAGGCCGAAAGTGACCGCTACCGAGTCCATGACCAGTTGCTCTTGAAGAAGCTTTCGGGGGACTACCAGGTCGACATGCCGAAGCGGGATGCCGTCCTCTTTGCCCTTACTGGCTTGTTGGTTGCTGGCCTTTTCTTGGCCATGAAGTCCCGGAAGTTTTCCTTTTTGATGCTTTCGGTGCTGGTCAACGCTCTGCTCTTCTTGGCCGTGATTCTCTGGGATTCCTCGGCCCGGTCCTTGCCGGTTTTGCCCGTCTTTTCTCTGTTGGCCATTGTCCTCTCGGCCTTGGCCCTCTACTTTGTCTTGGGATGGGGCGTTCAGGCCATGATTACCTGGGTCGCCACTTGTGTGGCGACTTTGCTCGCGCTATTAGCCATGGCCTTGGTGATTGCTCTAACCGGGGCCAAGGGTGTTCACTTTGAAACGATGGCTTACGTGACCCAGGTGCCACAGCCCATCTTCTATGCCCAGGCCGTGATTGGCGTGCTTGGGGCCGTCATGGATGAGTCGGGCGACATCGTTGCCGGCCTCTTTGGCCTTCACCGGGAAAAGTCCGACCGTCCCTTCTCCGATTACTTTCAGGGCGGGCTGTCGATTGGCCGTGAAATTTTAGGGACCTTAACCAACGTTTTGTTCATGATTTTCATTGCCGAAACGATTCCGATGGTTGTCTTGATGCTTCGAAACGGCAATAACTGGAGTTATATTCTCGATCAAACGATGAATCTAGGGATTCTGCAAACGGTTGTTTCGGCCCTTGGTATTGTTTGGTCGGTGCCGGTGACCGCCTTTTTGACGGCCAAGGTCTTGACTAAGAAGAGAGGGGGCGTCGAATCATGAACGCCATTTTCTTGTTAATTATCCTGCTCTTACTGTCCCTCTTTGCCGTTGCTGGTAAGCAGGGCTTGCTGACCTTCTTTGGCCTTTTTTTAAACTGCCTCTTGATCTTTTTGCTCATTACCCTGGTTAACTGGGGCTTTGCCCCCTTGGTGGTCTTGCCCATCATGGCCATCTTGATTTTGTCGGTGGCCATCTACCTTTCGGCCGGACGGCAACGGGTATTGTCCATCACTTGGCAGACCTCGGTTTTGGTTCTCTTCCTGATCTTGTTGTTGGCCTATTTAGCCGAGCATTTCGGTCACCTTCAGGGTTATACGCTGGAGAATTCTGATGAACTGGAAGGATTGTCGCTTGCGGTGGGAATCGACTTTTCAAACCTGGCCATCATTGTGATGGTCATTTCGGCGCTGGGGGCCATTGCCGAAGCCGCCATGGCCGTGACCGCCGACCTCTTTGAAGTCGTCGAACGAACGCCGGCCATTACTGAAGAAAACCTGGCAAAGCAGGGGCGGGTGATTGGTTCACAGATTCTGGGAACCGCCATCAACACCCTTTTCTTTGGGATGCTCGGGGCCAACATTCCCTTGCTCGTCTGGTTCTTCCGCCTGCATTATTCGCTTGCGGAATTTCTAAACGGCAAGCTGCTGATTTTTGAAATCATCACCATGCTCTTGGGGATGATTGGGATTCTTTGTGCCATCACTTTGGCCATCTTCATGGTCGAGCGGGCCTTTAAAAAAGAAGGAAGGAACATTTTAAATGAATCAGACCTTTAATTTAATTGAAGAAATCACGCGCAACGACGGGACGGTCTACTATGAATTGGGTAATGTCACCGAGAACTCGCGGGCTGAATACGCCGCCAATCACGGCCTGATCAAGGAAGTGCGGATCTTGAAAATGAACGTGCCTCGTTCCTCTTACTTGCTCAACGTGGAGGAATACCTGAACAAGACCTACGAGCAATTGCCCATTGAAACGGATCACTTCGAGGAATGGGTCAAGCCAGAAGAAATTCAAAAGGCCATGCAGCAGGTCCTCTTGGATAATAAGCTCGGTTAATTCGCGGATCGCTGACTTTTCGCTCTTTTCACAGTTGAAAAAGTCGGGCTTTTTCTTTATAATCATAAGCGTTGTTTAACGCTTTTTTGGTGGTATAGCCAAGCGGTAAGGCATGGGTCTGCAACACCCTGATCACCGGTTCGATTCCGGTTACCACCTTTTCGGCCATTTTCTAGGATTCCTGGAAGATGGCCTTTTTTGTTTGTAAAAAGCCTCGGCTTGGATAGCCGAGGCTTTCATTGAATTAGGGGATTAATGGGCCATCGTCAGCACTAAGGTCACCGTTGCAATTAAGATGGTGATGTTCCAGTCCCATTGTTGTCGGTTATTCCGTTCGATTCGGGCGATTAAGCCTTCGTTCAATGAATGGAAGTGGCGGTCCATGTTCATTTCAAAGTTGTGTAACTTTGTCGTATGATCATCAAATTTCTGATTAATTTTTTTGAGTCGATTATCAATGTTGTCCAGACGGTTAATAACTTGGCAAAACTGAAATTCTACTTCATCAAATGTACTTTCCGTGAGGCGATTAGCTCTAGGTTTGTCGGAATTTTTTTGCTTTTCATTCATCTCTTCACCGCCTTTCAAACAAATTCTACGAAATTTTTCGATTCTTCGCTTCTCTTTGATTAGCATAACGAAAAAGGCAGCTGACTGCTGCTACTATTCCAAAGTAGCTTAAAGGGAGAAGGAACGCGACTTTGTTACATTTAAATGTGTTTATTTGAACAATATAATTATATAAATATCAAATTAAGTCAATTCATACTGATAAAAGGGATTATCATCAAAATAATTATTGAGCATATTTGTAACAAAAAGTCTTGTTTATTTGATAAATATGTTATACTAAAGTCAATTATTCAAGCGAATAATGGAATAGGAGATACAATTCATGGGAATGCGTGTTGATAATTATGTCCATCCGGAAGAAAAGAAGGTTGTTGACGAAAAACGAATCAAGATGCTGAAGCTCTTTTCTAAGGTTGCCACAGCAACTTGTATCTTGATGTACGTTTCGTACATCCCCCAAATTATCGCCAACTTCTCCGGAAACCCAGTGAACCCGGTTCAACCAGCGGTTGCAATGATTAACGCAACCCTTTGGACGGGTTATGGTTGGTTGAAGACCTACAAGGATTGGCCAATCATCATCTCAAACGTGCCTGGTATTTTCTTCGGGTTACTGACCATCGTGACGATTTACATTCACTAAAATTTAAAAAGTTTGATAGTTTTAAGGCAGTGCGCGATGTACTGCCTTTTTTGCTGCTGTTAAGGGGCTGCTCGCCACGTTCCAATTCCTTCTTGTCGGTGGTAAAATAATGCTTATTGAAAGAGGGGAGGATTGGTCAATGGCGATTGCCTTATCAGACAAAGTGTCGGTTCTAAGCGGCGTTGGGCCGAAGCGCGAAGAGGCCTTGCAGGGCCTTGGGATCTTCACCATTGACGACCTCCTTTCTTATTATCCGTACCGTTATGACGATTTGGGCGAACGACTGCCGTCCGAGACGTTAGACGGTGAAAAAGTCACTTTTAAGGGTGTGATTTCCACACCGGCCGTTGTCCGCCGCTTTGGCAAGCGGTCGCAAACGGTTCTGGGCTTGCTGGTCGATCGCGAAAACGTCCGGGTGACTTTTTTCAACCAACCCTGGATCGCTAAAAACCTGGAAGTCGGCCAGGAAGTGGCCATTTACGGCACCTATAACGCAGCGAAGGCGGCCTTGACGGCCATTAAACTGGTGCCGGCTTCCATCGATGGGCTGGCCCCCATTTATCCGGTTTCCAAGGCTATTAAGGCCAAGACCATCGCTGAGCTGGTCGAGCAGGCCTGGGGCCAGTTGCGCGGGCAGTTGCCCAATTTGGTGCCAGACGAGCTCCGTGAAAAATACCGCCTCCTAGACAAAAACCAGCAGGTCGAATATTCCCACTTTCCGACTGACAAAGTCGAATCGAAGGCCGGCCGTCGTTCGGCCGCCTTTGAAGAATTCTTTCTCTTCCAGATGCGCTTGCAGTTGGTTAAGCAGGCCGACCAGTCCTTCTTAGGCGAAGCGCTGCAGTATGACAAGGCCAGGGTGGCTGACTTTGTTAAGGCCTTACCCTTTGAATTGACGAGTGCGCAAAAGCGGGTGGTCGATGAGATTTTGGCCGACCAAGCCGCCCCCCAGCACATGAACCGCCTCCTACAAGGAGACGTTGGTTCCGGAAAAACCGTCGTGGCTGCAATTGCCATGTATGCGGCCGTCACCGCCGGGGCCCAGGGGGCCATTATGGCACCGACGGAAATCCTGGCCCAGCAGCATGCTAAGGGCCTGGCCAAGCTCTTTGATTCGGCCGGCATCCACTTGCGCGTCGAGCTCTTGACCTCCGGGTTGAAGGCGGCCCAGCGCCGGCAGATCCTAGAGGATTTGGAGGCAGGCGATATCGATATTGTGGTCGGAACCCATGCCCTTGTCCAGGATGGGGTCTACTTCCACCACCTCGGGCTGGCCGTTATTGACGAGCAGCACCGCTTTGGGGTGAAACAGCGGGCCAAGTTGCGCGAGGGTGGGGTCAATCCCGACATTCTGGCGATGACGGCGACACCGATTCCGCGAACCCTGGCCATTACGGCCTACGGGGAAATGGAAGTCTCGGTGATTGATGAATTGCCAGCCGGTCGAAAGCCAATCATTACCAGGCAGCTATCCAACCGCCAGTATGACCAGGCCATGGCCCTGCTTAAAAGTGAGTTGGCCAAGGGGGCGCAGGCCTACGTAGTCACCCCCTTGATTGAAGAGTCGGAAAGTCTGGACGTGCAAAACGTCACGGCCGTCTATCAGGAACTGCAGGAGGCCCTGCCAAATTACACCGTTGGCCTCTTACACGGTCGCTTACCTAAAGAAGACAAGGATATCTTGATGGCCGGCTTTTCCGACAATCAAATCCAAGTCCTGGTTTCAACGACCGTGGTCGAAGTTGGGGTGGATGTGCCCAACGCCTCGGTTATGTTAATATTAGATGCTGACCGTTTTGGGCTGGCACAGCTGCATCAGCTGCGTGGCCGTGTCGGTCGTGGCGACCGGCAGTCCTACACCATCCTCTTAGCCGATCCAAAGACTGACTATGGAAAGGAACGGCTGGCGGCCCTAGTTGAGACCACCGACGGCTTTGAATTGGCCCAACGGGACTTGGAACTGCGTGGCCCTGGTGATATCTTGGGAACCAAGCAGTCGGGAATGCCGGATTTCAAAGTCGGTGACCCGGTTAAGGACTTGACCATGCTGACGATTGCTCAAGAAGAGGCCCTGAAGCTGGTCCGTTCCGAGCACTGGGATGAAAAGCCTGAAAACGCGGCCCTGGTGGCCCATTTGTCGGAGACCATGGCGGCCTTTCGACATTTTGATTAATAAAAAACTGAAAGTTCAAGGAGAATGACTGTGATTAAGATTGCGATTGATGCGATGGGTGGCGACTTTGCCCCAGATGAAATTGTAAAGGGTGTTGAAGAGGCCCGTGACCGTTATGAAGGGCTGGAATTCCTGCTCTTTGGAACCGAAGAAAAGGTTAAGCCACTGATCCAAAACATGGACCGGTTGACTTTGGTACCAACTACCGAAGAAATCGAAATGGGCGAAGAACCCGTCAAGGCCATGAAGGAAAAGCCAAACTCATCCATGGTCCAAGCCGCAACGGCCGTTAAAAACGGCGAAGCCGATGCCTTCTTTTCTGCCGGAAACACCGGGGCCATTCTGGCTTCTGCCATCTTTATCGTTGGCCGGATTCGGGGTGTTGAACGCCCGGCTTTGGCAACGGCTTTCCCTAGCTTTGGTGGCAAAAACGACGAGTTCGTCTTCATGGACCTCGGTGCCAACGCCGAAAACAAGCCTTCCCACCTTTACCAGTACGGTATTTTGGGTAGCTTCTATGCTGAAAACATCATGGGGATCTCAAATCCCCGCGTTCGTCTCTTGAACAACGGGGGCGAAGAAGACAAGGGGGATGAGGTCCACAAGGCGGTACACCAGTTGATGAAGGACACGGATGCCTTCAACTTCCTTGGTAACGTGGAAGCCCGTGAAATCATGGAAGGCACGGCCGACGTGGTCGTTGCCGATGGCTTTTCCGGAAACGCAACGCTGAAGGCCATTGAAGGAACGGCGCTGACCATGTTAGATCAGCTGAAGCAGTCAATTAAGGCGGCCGGCTTGCGCGGCCTTTTGGGTGCCCTGCTCCTAAAGCCTGCCTTCAAGTCCCTGAAGCACAAGCTGGACTTCCAGGAAAACGGTGGGGCCGTTGTGCTTGGTGTCAAGGCCCCAGTTGTTAAAACCCACGGTTCAGCAAAGGCCAAGGCGGTTGCGAATTCAATGGGTCAGATTGAACGCATGGTTCAAGAAAACCTGGTTGGTAAGACGGCCGACTTTATTAAAGAAAACGCCGAAAAGATGAAGGTAAAAAAGAACGCAAAATAAATTTCGCAAGAGGTGGATTTTGTGGTAGTATTAGTTCGATTTGATTTAGCTTGAGGAGAGAACAATGGCCTTATCGAAAGAGCAGATTTATGCGAAACTCGAAGACGAAGTGGCAAAACGCTTCAACGTCTCTAAGGACAAAATTCAGGGGGATAAGGACTTCGTCAAGGAAATTGGGGCCGACTCAATCGACGTTGTCGAACTCGTTGTTGAAGTCGAAGACGAATTCGACTTGGAAATTCCAGACGAGGATCTCGACGAATTGACGACTTTGAACAAGGTCACGGACTACATTTATGAACGCCAGGGTAAGTAATCTTTTTAGCCGGCGACCAAAAAAGGTCCAGGTAAAGAAGTCAGCTAGCTGGCAGAAGAAAATTGGGACGCCTGAGCAGGTCGCTTTACAAGAGCGGGTTGAAAGGGTGTCCCTTTCTTCCTTTGGACAGCCCTTTCTGCACCAGGCTGTCTTTAACAGCCGCCTGCAAACAACCGGTGGCCGTTACCATCTGTCCGACCATCACTTGGACTTTAATCCCAAGATGGCCGACCGGGCCGACTTTGACGCCATTATCAAGCACGAACTCTGCCACTACCACTTACACTTAGCAGGACGCGGCTACCAGCATGCTAATCGAGATTTCAAAGTCTTGCTAAAACAGGTTGGGGGCAGCCGCTATGCGCCGGACGTTGGGGCCAGACGGAGCCTGTCAAAAAAGTACCACTACCTTTGCGAAAACGGGCACGCCTTTGACCGGGTTCGGCCCGTTGATACGAAACGCTACCGCTGTGGGCGTTGCCGTGGGCGGTTGTTTCTACAAGCAAAGGATTGAGAGAAGAAGAGAGAAGAACGATGTCATATACTGGACTGAAGATACTCTGGGCTTTTTTAAACCTATTGATTTACCCGGCCCTCTTTGTTTGGGCCTTCCACATGGACCTGAGCATTTTACTCACGATTGTGGCCGTGTCGATTTTTTTCATTCTATCGAACGCCTGCTTCCTGTGGATTATCTATTTGCAGTACAAAAAAGAGGGGATTGCCCAAGAAGTTGAGGATTAAGTCCCCTTTTCTGGCTGGTTTCAATCGCTCGTCCATTTGCGGACGGGCCTTTTTTTTGCTATGATAAATGGCGAATTAAGCGCTTACAAAAGAGGTTTTAGCAATGGGCGAAGAAAAGAAAAACGCCACAATTTACGATGTCGCTGCTGCAGTTGGCGTTTCCTTAGCGACGGTTTCCCGCGTGGTAAACGGCTCTGAAAACGTTCGCCCAGCCACCCGTGACAAAGTCCTTTCGGCCATCAAGGAATTGGGCTACCGGCCAAACGCCGTGGCCCGTGGCCTGGCTTCTAAGAAGACGACCACGGTGGGCGTGGTCATGCCAGACATGACCAACCTCTTTTACTCCGAGTTGACCCGGGGCATTGATGACGTGGCCAACATGTACCAATACGACGTCTTGCTGACCAACACCGATGACGACCCCAAGCGGGCCTTAACGGCCGTGCGGAACCTGGCGGATAAGCAAATCGACGGTCTGCTCTTCATGGGTAGCCAGCTATCAGACGAAGTCTTAGCGGCCATTCAGGCGACCGATGTGCCTGTTGTCCTGGCAGGTTCGGTCAACCACGGCCGGGTGTTGCCTTCCGTAAACATTGATTACAAGAAGGCCTTTGCTGAAGTCACCGACAACTTCTTGCAGGCCGGAAAGAAAAGACTGGCCCTGGTGCTTGGCTCAGATGACCGAGCCATCGACCAGGATTACCGCCGTGCCGGCTATGAAAAGGCCTTGGCGGAAGGGGGAATTGCCCTGGACGAGGGGCTGATCTTTGCAGGCGCGAGAAGCTACCAAGACGGGCAGAACCTGGCAGAAGCGATTGAAAAAGCCGGTGCCGAAGCCGTCATTGCCTATGACGACGAAGTCGCCCTGGGTGTCTTGAACGGCTTGCAGGACATGGGTAAGAAGGTGCCGGACGAGATTGAAATTGTCTCGGCCAACAACACGACTTTTACCATGGTGGCCCGGCCGGAAATTTCATCGATTGATCAGCCAAAGTATGACATTGGCGCCGTTGCCATGCGCCTGTTGACGAAGTTGATGGACAAGGAAAGCCTGGACGAAGAACAGGTCGTCTTGCCCTACACAATGGTCAAGCGGCAATCAACCAAATAAAAAGGAGCGAACTTGGATTCGCTCCTTTTTATTTAGAATGATGGTAAAGTAGTTGCCTTTTTGCCGGCCCTCTTTTAAACTATCTAGAGGAAACTATTCGGGAGGGAAGTACCTTGAAAAATATTCGATCATTATCCCCATTTTCGTTGATGCTCTTGCTGACATCGTTTACCATGTCAATTTC
This sequence comes from Fructobacillus papyrifericola, assembly GCF_018437235.1. GTDB lineage: Bacteria > Bacillota > Bacilli > Lactobacillales > Lactobacillaceae > Fructobacillus > Fructobacillus papyrifericola. The sequence goes on from NZ_JAAMFJ010000001.1 coordinate 89,291, forward strand.
GCAGTCGACGATGACGACGGCTTACCCCATTTTGATGAAGCAGTTTGGCATTGATGCCGCTGCCGTGCAGTGGGTGACGTCCGGCTTCATGGTAGCAATGACTTTGGTGATGCCGGTTTCACCGTGGCTCTTAGATAACCTGCACATGAAGAAGTTGCTGAACCTGATTATTGCCGTCTTCTTAGTTGGAACGGGGATTGCCATGGTCACGCCAAACTTTCTTGGTGTCGTCGTCGGCCGCCTGCTGGAAGGGGTGGCCGTTGGGGCGCTCTTTCCAACCTACCAGGCCGTCATTATGGAAAACACGCCGGAAGAAAAGCGCGGGGTGGCCATGGGGGCCGTTGGCCTCGTCATGTCTTCGGCCTTGGCTGTGGGACCAATTGTCTCCGGTATTGTTTTGCAGTTTGGAACTTGGCGAGTACTCTTCGCCTTCTTCTTCATCGTCTTGCTGGTCTTAAGCATCTTTATGCAAAGCCAGATTGAAAACACCCACCCAATGAACAAGCGGGACTTTGACTCCCTCTCCTCCTTCTTGCTGATTGGCTTTGCCGGTATTTTGTACACGGTTTCGATCTTGCCAGCAAAGGGCTGGTCCTGGACTTTGGCGGTGACTTTGCTTGTGTCAATCGCCCTGTTGGTCTTCTTTGTTGTCCGTCAGCTCCGTCAGGACAATCCCTTTTTGGACTTGCGCGTCTTTGAACACCGGGGCTACTTGCCAGCCATGCTGTTGACGGGAATGTCCTACTCTGGCTTAATCACCGCCACGGTCATCATGCCCCTGTACTTCCAAAAAGTCTTTGGCCTAGCACCGCTTTGGTCGGGCTTGCTGATGATTCCAGCAGCAACCTTCCTTTCTTACTTGAACCCCAAGTCCGGCCGTTTGCTTGGCCAAATTGGCCTGCGCCCCTTGGTCTTGATTGGCTCAACCATGATGGTAGCTGGCTACTTGATGCTGGCGGTCTTTGGTACCAAAGTCATCATCTTAGCCATTGCCGGGGCCATGCTCTTGGAGGGTGGTAACGCCTTTATCATGATGCCGGCCGTGACGGCTGCCTCAAACGCCTTGCCAAAGCACTTGATTTCGCACGGAACAGCCATTATCACGACCATGCGTCAGCTGATCGGGGCCCTTTCCATTTTGGTTGCGGGAATCTTGATTGGTTTCTTCCACCAGAATCATGGCTACGGTCTTTCCTTGAATTTGACGGCCGCCTGGTTTATCTTGATTCCGCTTTCTGGCTATCTTTTGGCCAGCCGCATCAAGGTTCAAAAATAAGAATTGGAAAAGTCGGTCATTGACCGACTTTTTTACTAGCTTTTGTTTTTTTAATCACGTAAAATAGGTGGGATAATAAAATTTAGGTGCACAGCATGCAAGGCAACTGGAGGCTATTTTGGCAAAGAAACCTTTTTTGATTGGGATAACTGGTGGTTCGGGTTCAGGGAAGACCACTGTTTCGAAGGCTTTGATTACCCGTCTTTCGGATAACAATCCGATTTTGCTCCAACAAGACGTCTACTATAAGGATCAGTCCGAAAAGCCAATGGAAGAACGGATGAAGACAAACTACGATCATCCTGACTCCATCGAAACGGACCGTTTTGTCGCTGATTTGGAGAAGTTGATCCAAAAGCAAGCGGTTGACACGCCGGTTTACGATTATGCGGAACATACGCGTTCGAACAAGACCACACACGTGGAACCGGGCGATGTGATTATTGTTGACGGAGTTTTGCTCTTCAACGATGCCCGTGTTCGTGACCTGATGGATTTGAAAGTCTATGTTGATACCGATGACGACATTCGTTTTATCCGTCGTCTCCAACGGGATACGCACGAACGTGGTCGGACGGTCGAGGGCGTGATTGAACAATACACGGCAACGGTTAAGCCCATGCATAACCAATTCGTTGAACCAACCAAGCGCTACGCCGACATCATCGTGCCCGAGGGTGGCGGAAATTACGTAGCCATCGACATGCTGATGAACCAGGCCATCGCCATGGTGAAAAAAGAAGATTAATTGACTGCTTGAAAAGGAGGCAAACCGTTAGGTTTGGCTCTTTTTTTCTTGTTCTTTTGCCTTGAAAGTCTCTTTCAGAGTGCTAAGATGAGGGTGTAGTGAAAAGGAGGTTCATGATATGGCAACAGAACGTGATGGATTAAAAGAAAACCGTGAATCATTTGAAAAAGCGGCCGAAAAAAAGTTCCAAAACAAGGTTTCCGAAACACATGAACACCACAGTGATGCGGTGGATCACGCAAAGCACAAGGATGCCCGTTATGACAATGAGGCTTTTGAAGCCGAGAAGAAGCATTTCGAGGGGTGAGCAAAATGGAGAAGCAACACGAATTTGAAAGGGCCAATGCCGGTCAGCTAGAAGAGCAAAAGCGTCAGCAGGAACGCGCTGAAAAGCAATCCGAATTCACGCTTTCGTCCCACGAAGCCCGCGAGAAAAAGGCTGAAAATAAAAAGTAAAAAAGAAAAGTCGAACAGCTTTGATCCTGTTCGACTTTTTTGATGGTTTTAATCAGTGACGCCTGGTACCTTCGATGACGTCACGCATGGTGTCAACAACGGCCTGGGTTGCCTTGGGCAACTTGGAGCCGGTTAAGGTGAAGAGAGTGTCGACGATGGTCAGCTGAGCAATCAGAGAAGACATGGATTCCGAACGGTAGTTCACCTCTTCAGCCAGTGAGAGCAGCACGATGTCGGCCATTTGGGCCAACGGTGAGTCCGCAAAGGAGGTAATGGCGATGAAGGGGACCCGGTGTTCCTTTAACTTCTGTGCCAAAAAGAGCGTGTCGTCGTTTCGACCGGAGTGGGAGATGACGACGGCCGTGTCCTGAGGCGTTAGTTTGACCGCCTGCATGAGCTGAATGTCATAGTCCGGATGGGAAATGACGTCGATTGGTGTTCGTAAGAACTTATGGTAGGCGTTAAAGGCGACAATTGAGGAGCCACCGATTCCAAAGAAGCCGACCCGCTTTGCAGAAATCAACCAGGAAAGGGCCTTTTCCAGTGTTTCCGTACGCAGGGCGTCCTGGGTCATTGTCAGGGCGTTTTGCGCGCCGGAAAAGACTTTTTGCGTGATGGCCTTCGTGTTATCGTCATCGAGGATTTCGCCAAAGAGGTCCAAGGCCGGCTTGTTTTGCTGGTAGCTGGCCAGGGCAACGGAAAAGTCGCGGTAGGAGGAGAAACCGATTTTTTTGACAAAACGGGAGATGGACGCCGCTGAGACCTTGGTTTTTTCCGCCATTGATTGAATGGTGTCCGAGGCAGCCTGGTCAATGCTTGTCGTGATGTAATCAACCAACTTTTGTTCGGTTTGGTTATAGGTGTTGGGCTCTTTGCCAAGCTGGGCAAAGATGACCCGGGCTGTACTTTCTTTCATCTTCTTATCCTTTATCTTTGTTCACTATACCGGAGATGAAAGTTATTTTCAATTTATGGTTGTGTTCTGAAAAAGATTTTCATATAATAGGACATGTAGTAAAAAGATGAAATATTAAAAAGAGGTAATACACATGAAGTTTGCCATGATTGGTCTTGGAAAGATGGGTCTTAACTTGGTTAAGAACGCCGTTGACAATGGCCACGAAGTTGTTGCATTTGACTTGAACAAGGACTTTGTCGCTGAAGCCGATGCTTACTCAGACAAGGTTGAAGGCGTGAACTCATTGGATGACATGCTTTCAAAGTTGCCATCACCAAAGGTTGTTTGGGTCATGGTTCCAGCCGGAAAGCCAACCAACTCAACGATCGACACGTTGATCGAAAGGATGGAAAAGGGCGACATCATCATCGATGGTGGAAACTCAAACTACAAGGACAACCTTGAACAAAACAAGCGCACGACTGCTGCTGGTATCAACTTGTTCGATGCTGGTACGTCTGGTGGAATGTCAGGTGCCCGTAACGGTGGTAACTTCATGATCGGTGGCGACAACGAAGCCGCATGGAAGGAAATCGAACCATTGTTTGCATCAATCGCCCAAAAGGACGGTTACTTGTACACGGGTCGTCTTGGATCAGGTCACTACTTGAAGATGGTCCACAACGGTATCGAATACGGTATGATGCAAGCCATCGCCGAAGGTTTCGAAGTTTTGGAAGCCTCACAATTCGATTACGACTACGAAGCTGTTGCCAAGCTTTGGAACAATGGTTCCGTTGTTCGCTCATGGTTGATGGAATTGATCGAAGAACAATTCGCTAAGGACCCTAAGTTGTCAAAGATTTCAGGCGTTATGCACTCATCTGGTGAAGGTAAGTGGACCGTTGAAGAATCACTTGACTTGGAAGTTCCAGCACCAGTTATCTACTTGTCACTTGCCATGCGTTACCGTTCATTGCAAGAAGACACGTTTACTGGAAAGGTTGTTTCTGCATTGCGTAACGGCTTCGGTGGCCACGCAATGGACTCAGCTAAGTAAGCTTTAAGTGCCATTTAAAAAGCTCCCACCGCGGGGGCTTTTTGTTTGCTAGGTAAAGTAAGCGGTAACATTACTGTAATTTTCTTAGCATTTTGTATTGTATTTACCAAAAATGGAGACGTGACATGGACTACATGATTGGAATCGACCTGGGGACGACGTCCACCAAGGCCGTCTTGTTCGATGACCAAAACCAAGTCGTTGCTCAGGCTAACTACGGTTACCCCCTTTACCGGGAAACGACCGACATGGCCGAAGAGGACTTGGATGAAATTTTCGTGGCCTTCACGAATGCCTTGGGCGCCGTTGTGCGAAAGGCAGAACTGGGGAAGGGAAACGCCATTAAAGCGGTTTCCTTCTCGTCGGCCATGCACTCGCTGATTGCCTTTGATAAGGACTGGCACCCATTGACTCGGGTGATTACCTGGGCGGACACCCGGGCCGTTAATTACACGGAAGAATTGAAGTCAACTGGTTTGGGGATGGAAATCTACCAAAAGACCGGAACGCCAATTCACCCAATGGCACCGTTGTCAAAGTTGCTCTGGTTAAAGAACGATCGACCAGAAATCTACAAGAACGCAGCCCACTACTTGGGAATTAAGGAATACCTCTTCCACCGCTTGTTTGGTTCAAACAAGATGGACATTTCCATTGCTTCTGGAACGGGCCTTTTCAACATCTTTGACCTGGACTGGGATAAGCAGGCCTTGGAAGTCACTGGTGTGAAAAAGGAACAGCTGCCTGAAACGGTTTCACCATATGAATATGAAACCGGCATGAACAAGGAATTGGCTGCTGTTTTGGGCCTTCCAGAAGACGTGCCATTCGTTTATGGTGCCGGTGACGGCCCATTGTCAAACCTTGGTGTCGACGCCGTTCAACCGGGTGTTGCCGCCATTACCATTGGAACTTCCGGTGCCATCCGTGTCGTTTCCGACAAGCCGGTCATCGATCCAAAGGGCCGGACTTTTACCTACGCCTTGGACAAGGACCACTGGGTTGTTGGTGGACCAGTCAACAACGGAGGGGATGTCTTCCGTTGGGCAAAGGACAACCTGTTCGATGCTGAAAAGTCTACGGCCGCCTTGCTTGGTCAAGATGCCTACGATTTGATGACTGAAATCGCTTCGAAGATTCCAGCCGGATCCGATGGACTCCTCTTCCACCCTTACTTGGGTGGGGAACGTGCCCCAATTTGGGACGCCAACGCCCGCGGTTCCTTCTTCGGTTTGAACCACTCGCACACCCGGGCCAACATGCTCCGTGCCGTTTTGGAAGGAATTACCTTTAACGTCTACATGGTTTCCTTGGCCTTAGAAGAAGTCGTTGGTTCATTGAAGTCCATCCAGGCAACGGGTGGCTTTGCCCGTTCACCACTCTGGCGTCAAATGTTTGCCGACATCTTCGAACAGCCAGTAACGGTGCCACAAGCCTTTGAATCCGGTGCCTTGGCTGCCGTTGTGGTGGCTCAAAAGGCCCTGGGTCAAATCGACGACCTGTACGAAATTTCAAAGTACATTGGGAAGTCCAACACTTACCAACCAGAACCTGAAAACTTTGAGGCTTACCGTGAGTTAGCCCCAATCTTTATCCGTTTGTCACGTCAGTTGCAAACGGAATACGACAACATCGCCGACTTCCAGCGTAAGCATGCGCGGCCGGCTGACAAAAAGTAAGGAGTAGGGGGAACCCTAACAAATACGATGGAATTTATCATGTTAATCCTGTCCATTTTGCTTTTGTTGCTTTTAATCACCAAATTCAAATTGAACACATTCGTTTCCTTGGTCATTACGGCTGTTGTACTGGCTCTTCTTTTGGGCATGAACCCCTCTAAGATTCCAGACGCCGTCTTGGGTAACCAGGGAATGGGAAACATTCTTGGTTCAAACGCGGTTATCTTCATCTTTGGTGGGATGATTGGTCGTTTGGTTGCCGATGCCGGTGGTTCATACCGCATCGCCAAGACGCTGATTGCCTGGTTTGGCCTGAAGCGTTTGCAATGGGCGGTTTTGCTCGCGTCCTTCATCATTGGAATCTCCATGATTTTCGGTGTTGGAATGGTCTTGCTGATCCCAATCGTCTTCGCGGTTGCCATTGAAGCCGGTGTGCCATTGCTCTACTTAGGTGTGTCAATGACCGCTGCGCTTTCATCTGCCCAGGGCTTCTTGCCACCACAACCAGCCCCAACGGCGGTTGCTTCACAGCTGAACGCCAACATTGGCTTGATGTTGATCGTTGGTCTCTTCGTTTCCGTGATTACGGCCATTGTTGCCGGACCGGTCTTTACGAAGTTGGCCCAGAAGTACGCACCGGATGCCTTCCAATTTAAGGAACACATCGAAGCCGTTGGTGACGTGAAGGAATACGACTTGGACAAGACGCCTTCCTTTGGTCTTTCGGTTTTGACTTCGGTCTTCCCCTTGGTCTTCATGATTATCGCAACCATCTACAAGCTGGTTGTGACCGGTGGTAAGACGCCAAAGAACCCGGACATGGTTTACCAGGTAATCGACTTTTTCGCCAATCCAGCGATTGCGATGACGATCTCCCTTGTCTTGGCCATCTTTACCATGGGTCTCATGCAAAAGCGTGACATGAAGACGGTTGGTGCTTCCTTGAACGAAGGAATGAACGCCGTTTCCGGTATCTTGTTGATTGTTGGTGGGGGTGGGGCACTTCGTGGTGTTCTGGTTACTTCCGGAATGTCTGCTAAGATTGCCGACCTCTTCTCTTCTTCTGGTTCGATGTCACCAGTCGCCATTGTGCTTTTTGCCTGGGCGGTTGCTTCATTGCTCCGAATCGCCGTTGGTTCTGCCACGGTTGCTGGTATCACGGCCGTTGGTGTTGTGAACGGCATCTTGGCTGCTAACCCACACGGTGATCTCCTGCTTGTCTTGGTTGCCCTGGCAATCGGAGCCGGTTCATTGATTGCTTCTCACGTTAACGATGCTGGATTCTGGATTTTCAAAGAATTCTTCGACTTGACGGTTAAGCAGACTTTCCAAATTTGGACGGTCTTGGAAACGGTGATTTCCTTGACTGGTTTGGCCATTATCTTGATTTTAACGGCGGTCTTAGTATAAGATCCAAAGCCACCGGGAAAACCGGTGGCTTTTTTGCTTGAATAAAAAACGTTTTGCAATTTTTTTTCAGTCTGGTAAAATAGTGACCATCGGATGTCCACATAGGAGTGGTCACTTTGAAAATGAGATGAAAGGTTATTATGAAATCTAAAAAAATTGGTTTATTGCAGCTGGTTCTTCTGGGTCTTGGTTCCTTAATCGGATCTGGTTGGCTTTTTGGATCTTGGGAGGCCACCCGTGTGGCGGGGCCAGCGGCGATTATTTCTTGGATCGTCGGTGCGGTTGTCATTGGTGTGATTGCTTATACCTATGTTGAATTGGGAACGATGTTTCCACAGTCTGGGGGAATGTCGAAGTTTGCCCAGTATACACACGGTTCCTTGCTCGGCTTCATTGCCTCATGGGCCAACTGGGTGTCTTTGATCACCTTGATCCCAATTGAAGCGGTGGCGGCTGTTCAATACATGGCTACTTGGCCATGGTCTTGGGCAAACTGGACCCACCACTTCTTGGAAAACAATCAGATCACCACACCTGGTTTGTTGGTGGTCTTTGGCTTCATCATTATCTTTACCCTCTTGAACTATTGGTCGGTTTCACTTTTGACTAAGTTTACGTCATTCATTTCCTTCTTTAAGTTGGGTGTGCCGTTGTTGACGATCATTATGTTGACGATTGCTTCTTTCCACCCATCAAACTATGGATCGAACATGCATGACTTTATGCCTTACGGTACGGCGCCAATCTTTGCGGCCACGACCGTTTCTGGTATTATCTTCTCCTTCAATGCCTTCCAAACCATCATTAACTTTGGTTCGGAAGTGAAGAACCCGACCAAGGATATTTCACGTGGTATCGTGATTTCCTTGAGTATTGCGGCGATCCTGTACATCTTGATTCAGTCGACTTTCATTACGGCAATCGAACCGTCTGAAATTGCCAAGTACGGCTGGCACGGCATTGACTTCCAGTCACCATTCGCTGATTTGGCCATCTTGGTTGGTTTGAACTGGTTGTCCATCCTGCTTTATACGGATGCCTTCATTTCGCCATTCGGAACCGGTGTTTCCTTTGCGGCTTCAACGGGACGTGTTTTGGCGGCCATGGCTTCCGATAAGCACATTCCGCAATTCATTGGAAAGATTAACGAAAAGTACGGGATTCCTCGTATGGCCATGGTGACCGATGCGGTCTTGTCCATGATTATGGTTTCGCTCTTCCGTTCATGGGGAACCTTGGCGGCCGTGATTTCAACGGCAACCCTGATTGCCTACCTGACTGGACCTGTGACAGTGATGTCACTGCGTGAAATGGCACCGGAATTCACCCGACCATTCAAGTCGAAGTCAATGAAGTGGATGGCACCTTTGGCCTTTGTTTTGGCTTCGTTGGCCACTTACTGGGCAATGTGGCCAACGACCATTGAAGTGATTATGATCATTATCTTGGGTCTGCCGTTCTACTTCTTCTACGAGTGGCGCCAAGGCTTTGCCTGGTCACGTCTGAAGAAGCAGCTCCAAGGTTCCTCTTGGTTGCTCTTCTACTTGATTGCCCTGTCAATCGAATCCTACATCGGGTCAACGGAATTCAACGGAATTGGTTGGATTCACTACCCATGGGACTTCTTGATGGTGGTCATCGTGGCTTTGGCCTTCTACGCTTGGGGTAAGGGTTCACACCTGATTACCAAGTACTTTAAGCGGGCTAAAAAAGTCAACGACACCGTTGATTTTGAAGAACCCGCCGAAGAAGCTGAATAAGTTGTTCAAGTCCGACCGAAAAGGTCGGATTTTTTTGTTGGAAAAAGCGGGCGGAATGGGCTGTTCTAATTGACAAGGTGGGTTGCTGCTGGTAGAGTAGAGGCTAGTTTGATTAAAAGAGTATGAGGCGAAAAATGACTGAAAAAACGCGTGGCAATTGGTTCGGAAAGGCTGATCCAACGGCCTTTGAACAATCGGATCAGCACTTGCAAAAGACCCTAGGTGTGAAGGAAATGCTGGCACTTGGTGTCGGAACCATTGTTGGGGCCGCCATCTTTACCCTGCCAGGAATTGTGGCCGCCACCCACGCCGGGGCCGCCGTGACGATTTCCTTTATTTTAGCGGCCGTGGTTTCAGGCCTAACGGCCTTTGCCTACGCCGAGTTTGCTTCGGTGTTGCCCTTTGCCGGTTCGGCCTATTCATGGGCATCGGTTGTCTTTGGTAAAGTCTTTGGCTGGATCGCTGGATGGGCGCTTTTGGCCGAATACTTCATCGCCGTTGCCTTTGTGGCTTCTGGCTGGTCGGCCAACATGAAGCTTTTCCTTTCCTCCTTTGGTTGGGAGCTGCCATCGGCCCTGGCCAATCCCTTTTCTGCTGGAAAGGGTGGGGTGGTTGACCTCTTCGCCCTCTTGGCCGTTTTGATTGTGGCCACGCTTTTGTACCGCGGAACCCAGAACACGGCCAAAGTGGAAAACACCCTGGTTGTCTTGAAGGTTGGCGTGATCGTCCTCTTCATCATCGTCGGGGCAACGGCCATCCACCCAAGTAACTACGCCCACTTTGTGCCGGCCCACGTACCGGGGACGGACTTTGGCGGCTGGCAGGGGATTGCGGCCGGTGCTTCACAGATTTTCTTAGCCTACATTGGCTTTGATTCCATCGCGGCCAATTCGGCCGAGGCCAAGGATCCGCAAAAGACCATGCCCCGTGGAATCATTGGTTCCTTAATCATTGCCACCGCACTCTTCGTGACGGTTTCCCTTGTTTTGGTCGGCATGTTCCACTATAGCAAGTATGCTAACAACGCTGCACCCGCTGCCTGGGCCCTGTTGGCCTCTGGTCACACGCTGACTTCCCACATTCTGTCGGTCGTCGCTTTGGCTGGAATGTTTACCGGCTTGATTGGGATGATGTTGGCTGGTTCGCGTCTGCTCTACGCCTTTGGTCGCGATGGCCTTCTGCCATCCTTCCTTGGCCGGGTATCGGACAAGGGACAGCCCAACAACGCCTTGATTGCCCTGTCAGTCATTGCCATTCTGGTTGGTTCCGTCTTCTCCTTTACGGAGTTGGCCGGGCTGATTTCGGCTGGAACCCTGATTGCCTTTATCATGGTTTCCCTTGGCGTCTATGCCTTGCGGAAGCGCGAGGGCGTTGACTTGCCCGTTCCATCCTTTAAGATGCCGCTCTACCCGGTTTTGCCAGCCTTGGCAGCCCTGGGTGCGGCCTACATCTTCTACACGCTGGACGCGCAAGCACAAGCTTATTCGGTCGGCTGGTTTGTCCTCGGCTTGATTGTCTACGCCCTCTATGGTGCTAAAAATTCAAAGTAATTTATAAAAGTCGCCCAATTGGATTTGGGCGACTTTTTTCTTTACTAAGCCGTCTGCCGAGTCTTCTCTATGCTATAATAAAGACATTGATTGGTCATGCGGTGATCAAAGTGTCTTCTAGCGAGACCCCGGTTGGTGAGAGGGGTTAGGCATTTCCTTACCGTGCTCCCAATTGCAAGCCCGAAAGGGCGCTTTCCTGGCGTTACAAGGTTTGAGGTAAGACTTTTTCAGTCATTACAAACAGCGGTGGTACCACGGTCACGCGTCCGCTCTTTGTGATGGCTTTTTATTTTGTTTTAAAAGGAGCTTGAGATGAAAGAATTATCATCAGCAGAAATCCGCCAAATGTTTTTGGATTTCTTTGCATCAAAGGACCACTTGGTGGTGCCTTCTAAGTCACTGATTCCAGAAAACGACCCCTCCCTTTTGTGGATTAACTCGGGTGTGGCAACTTTGAAGAAGTACTTTGACGGGTCCGTTGTCCCACCAAAGCCCCGTCTGACCAACGCCCAGAAGGCCATCCGAACAAACGATATCGAAAACGTTGGAAAGACGGCCCGGCACCACACTTTGTTTGAAATGATGGGAAACTTCTCCATCGGTGATTACTTTAAAGAAGAAGTGATTCCATGGGCTTGGGAGTTGTTGACCTCACCAGAATGGTACGGTTTGGACAAGGAAAAGCTCTACGTGACGGTCTACCCAAAGGATCAAGAATCAAAGAAGATCTGGGAAGAAAAGACCGACTTGCCCGACGGGCACATTTACGAAGTTGAAGACAACTTCTGGGACATCGGAGAAGGACCTTCCGGCCCTGATTCCGAAATCTTTTACGACCGTGGGGAGGCCTTTGCGGACTTGCCTGCCGATGATCCTGAAATGTATCCGGGTGGGGAAAACGAACGCTACTTGGAAATCTGGAACATTGTCTTCTCCCAATTCAACCACTTGCCTGGCTTGACGGATAATTCAACTTATCCAGAATTGCCACACAAAAACATTGATACGGGGATGGGTCTCGAACGGTTGGTCTCCGTCTTCCAAAACGGCCGGACCAACTTTGACACGGACCTCTTCTTGCCAATTATCCGGGCAACCGAACCCTTGACGGCTGGTAAAGTCTACGACACAACAAAGGACACGGAAGACAACGTTTCCTTCAAAGTCATCGCCGACCACATCCGGGCCGTGGCCTTTGCCATTGCTGACGGGGCCAAGCCATCGAACGAAGGCCGTGGTTACGTGATTCGCCGACTCCTTCGCCGGGCGGTTTTGCACGGACAAAAGTTGGGTATCCAAGAAAACTTCTTGGCTAAGATTGTTCCGGCCATGGTTGGCACGCTTGACGCCTTTTATCCTGAATTGAAGGAAAAGCAGGGGCTGATTGAATCCATCATGACGGCCGAAGAAAAGCGCTTTAACAAGACCTTGAAGTCTGGCTTGGCCATGTTTGACGACTTTGTTAAAGAGGCCAAGAAGGCTGGTAAGACAGAAATTTCAGGTGAAGACGCCTTCAAGCTTTCGGATACCTACGGTTTCCCGGTTGAACTGACGGCCGAACAGGCAGCAGAAGTCGGCATGACCGTTGATATGGCAGGCTTCAAGCAGGCCCTTCAAGAACAAAAGGACCGGGCTCGTGGCGCCCGCGGTAAGGAACACGCCATGGGCGTTCAAAACGCGGCGTTGACGGACTTGACGGTTGACTCAACCTACGTTGGTTGGTCGAAGACGGCTGTTGATGGGGCCAAGATTGTGGCCATCATTGCCCATGATGCCTCTGGCGTGGCCGTTAACACGGACGCCGCCAAGGCTGGAGCAACCGCCTGGTTGGTCTTTGACCAAACGCCTTTCTATGCTGAAATGGGTGGTCAAGTGGCCGACTGGGGAACGGTGAAGGATGAAGCTGGCAACATCTTAGCCGAAGTAGCCGACGTTCAGGCCGGCCCAAATGGTCAAAACATCCACGAAGTGACCTTGGCTGAAGACGTCAAAGTCGGCCAAGTGGTCAACCTGGCCGTGGACATGGAACGGCACCGGGCCGTTTCTTTGAACCACACGGCCACGCACTTGCTTGATCAAGCCTTGCGGAACGTGATTGGTGGGGATGTTCACCAGGCCGGTTCATTGGTTGAACCGGAATACTTGCGCTTCGACTTTAACCACGAAGGACCAGTTGACCAAGCAACTTTGAACAAGGTGCAAGACGAAGTCAACTTGCAGATTCAAAAGAACCTGCCAATTTCCTGGGAAGAAATGTCCATTGAAGACGCCAAGAAGTTGGGTGCCGTTGCCGTCTTTGACGACAAGTATGGCGACACGGTCCGGATTGTTTCCATCGGCGATTACAACCAGGAATTCGATGGTGGAACACACGCTCAGTCAACGGCTGAGTTGAACCTCTTTAAAATCACTTCAGAGGCCGGTGTTGCTGCTGGTATTCGTCGAATCGAAGCCAAGACGGCTCTGCCAGCCTTGACGGACTATCAGGCCGAAGAGCAGACTTTGCAAGCGATTGCAAAGAACCTCAAGGTGCCAAGCCTTCTGGCTGTTTCAGACCGCGTGTCGGACTTGGCTAACGAGCTGAAGGATGCCAAGAACCAACTGGCTGCCTTGCAGGCCCAGTTAGCGGCCGCGCAGGCTTCGGACTTGTTGGACAAGGCCGAAGACATCAACGGACTGTCCGTTGTGGCTGCCCAGGTAACGGTTGAAAATGCCAATGGTCTGCGTCAAATGGCCGATGCCTGGCGGGACAAGGGCGCTTCAAACGTCTTGGTCTTGGCCGCTGCCATCGGTGAAAAAGTCAACCTCTTGGTTGCTGCTGATAAGGAAGCCAATGGCAAGGGTGTCAAGGCCGGTGACTTGGTCAAGGCCATTGCGCCAATCGTTGGTGGTGGCGGTGGTGGCCGTCCGGACATGGCTCAGGCCGGTGGTAAGGATCAAGCCCAGATTCCGTCCGCTTTGCAAAAGGCCAAGGAAATCCTGGCGGAGGCCTAAGTTAATGGAAAAGCCGGTGTTGGTTAGGGTCTCTGCTTGAGGTCTAGACCGGCACCGACTTTTTTAAGGAATTCCTCATTTTAAATGTGGAATCGTGTTAAACTAGAGGCAAGCAATAGAGCCTTAAGATTTATTAAAGAAAGGAGTGTGTACGATGAGCGTAAGTGATCAAACCGCTATTTTTGACTTCGGTCAGCAGGAGCCAAAGGATATTCACGAAACCATGGAATTGGTCTACGCGGCTTTGGAAGAAAAGGGCTACAATCCTTTCAACCAAATCGTTGGTTACCTAATGTCTGGTGACCCGGCCTACATTCCTCGCCTGCACGATGCCAGGAACTTGATTAAGCGGCACGAACGTGACGAGATTATCGAAGAACTCGTGCACGCCTATTTGAAAAAGTAATGCGGATACTCGGATTAGACGTAGGTTCCAAAACAGTTGGTGTGGCGGTTTCCGATCCCATGGGCTGGACGGCTCAGGGTGTTGAAATCATCCGGATTAACGAAGATGAAAAGGTCTTTGGCTTGGACCGCCTTGGTGAAATCATCAAGGAGACCGGTGCCAAAGCCGTTGTTTTGGGCCTGCCCAAAAACATGAACAACTCCGAAGGCCCCCGTGCCGAAGCGTCTCGGGCATACGCCAAGATGGTTGAAGACCGCTTTTCTTTGCCCACGGACTTTCAAGACGAGCGTTTGACAACGGTGCAAGCCGAACGAATGCTGATTGAAGAGGCCGACGTTTCACGTAAGAAGCGTAAAAAGGTCATCGATAAAATCGCGGCCGAATTCATCTTGCAAAACTACTTGGATGCCAACGGTAAGTTGACGAAAAACTAAGCACTAAAGGAAGCAAACATGGCAAAAGAAAACCCCGAAATTGATAAGATTACCCTCGTGGATGATAACGGTGACGAGGCTTTGTACGAAGTCCTCTTTACTTTCCACTCAGAAGAATTTGACAAGTCCTACATCCTCTTGGTGCCAGACGGCGTCGAAGAAGACGAACAGGTCGACGTTCAAGCCTACATCTTCAACCCTGAAGAAGACGGTGAAGCCAAGGATGGCGACTTGATGCCAATCGAAGACGATGCCGAATGGGCAATGGTCGAAGAAGTGTTGAATACCTTCTTGGATGACGATTCAAACTTTGAATAAAGAAAAAGAGCTGCTTTTAAAAGCGGCTCTTTTTTGTTGACTTTAACGGGCTGTGACTGGCGTAAAAGAAACTTGACATTCCAATTCAGAAGACTACCCTAGAGAGGAAAGGAAGTATCAACCCATGAAAAAGTTGTCACTTGAAAAATTAAACCCTAAGAAGCTCTCGAAAAAAGCCCGTTGGATTACGGGGATCGTCGTCCTTGTTGTGATTGTGCTGGCAGCCGCCGGCTTTGGCTACAAGGCCTACGAAGACCAAAACAGCCTTTCTGGCACTTACAAGTATAAGGATGGTGGCACGGCCATCAAGTTTACCAAGGATACCTACACGCTCTACAGCACCTCGGACACGAGCCAAAAGTTGACTGGTAAGTATTATGTCAAGGATCACGTCTTGGTGCTTCTCTATGATAAGAGCTCAGCCCAGGCAAAAGAAGGGGGCATTCGTGGTGTCGCCTTCCAAGTGGCGGATAACAAGAAGAGCATTAACGTGCAGGGCTCAACCTACAAGAAGTAAGACAATCCCGAAAAAGTCCAGTTTCTGGGCTTTTTTCTTTTGCCTAGCTTTGCTTTTTGGAGGATGCTTGGAAAAGTTGTATACTTTTAAATTAGAAAGACCAAGAAAGGAGGGGACCATGGCCAGAAAAAATCGAAGAAAGTGGCTGAAGTTACCACGAAGTAAGAAAGACCGTCGTCGCTATTTGATTGCCCTACTGGCCCTCTTAACCTTGGTTATCGCAGCCGCCGCTTTAACCCCACAGTTCTTGGCTGATCGGCAGCAGGCCCAAGTTGAAGACCAACGGGTTCAGCAGCTAAAGGCCTGGGCGCCCTATGCACAAAAGATGCAGCAGCAATACGGTGTCTTTGCCTCGATTTCACTGGCCCAGGCGGCCTTGGAATCGGATTACGGCCAATCGGCGCTTGCACAAAAGGCCCATAATCTCTACGGGGTGAAGGCCGCTTCTGGCCAAGCCTCGGTCACCATGCCAACAAAGGAGTACCAGGACGGCACCTGGGTGACGGTTGATGCGGCCTTCGTTTCCTATCCGAGCTGGCAGGCTTCGATGCTGGCTCACGCCCAGTTGTTAAAGCAGGGGACTTCTTGGAATCCAACCCAGTACGCCCACGTGCTATCGGCACAGACCTATCAGGATGCGGCCAAGGGTTTGATGACCGATGGCTACGCAACGGATCCGGATTACGCTACTAAATTGGTTCAAGTCATTGAAAAGTACAAGCTACACCGCTTTGATTTAGCAACATAAAGTGGTAAAAAAAGTCTGATTTATCAGGCTTTTTTCTTTGCCTTTACCGGACTTTTGCAGACGAAAAGGCCCCTTGAAAACGGGAGAAATTGGCCAGTCTATGCTAAAATATAGGAAGCAAGAATACACTTTTAGGATGGTAAAATGACGGTTGAAGAACTTACCAAGGGAATGAATGATAAGCAGGCCGAAGCGGTTCGTACGACAGAGGGACCGCTTTTAATTATGGCGGGGGCCGGCTCTGGAAAGACCCGTGTCTTGACGCACCGGGTGGCCCACTTGATTGAGGACCTGGATGTTAAACCCTGGCGCATTCTGGCCATTACCTTTACGAACAAGGCGGCCCGGGAAATGCGCGAACGAATTGCCAAGTTGGTTGATCCCGAACAGGCCCAGATGATTTGGGTCTCGACTTTTCACGCCTTGGCTGTACGGATTTTGCGTCGGGATGGCGAACAAATTGGCTTGGGGAAGAACTTTACCATCCTAGACTCATCGGCCCAAAAGACTTTGGTGAAGCGGGTGGTCAATGAATTGAACCTGGACTCTAACCAGTACGATCCCCGGACCATTCTAGGCACGATTTCAAACGCTAAGAACGAACTGCTGACGGCAAAGGACTATGCCGAGCAGGCCGGCAACTATTACGAAGAACGGGTAGCTGAGGTCTACAAGGCCTACCAAAAGGCCCTTCGGCAAGCGCAGTCGGTCGACTTTGACGATTTGATCATGCTGACCATTGAACTCTTCGAAAAGGTGCCGGAAGTTTTGAAGCGCTACCAAGAACAGTTCCGCTACCTGCACGTTGATGAGTACCAGGACACCAACGATGCCCAGTACAAGATTGTTAATTTGCTGGCTCAGGGCTCACAAAACCTGGCCGTTGTCGGGGATGCCGACCAGTCTATCTACGGCTGGCGCGGCGCTAACATGCAAAACATTTTGAACTTTGAAAAGGACTGGCCACAGGCCAAGTCCGTCTTCTTGGAACAGAATTACCGGTCGACACAAACCATTTTGGATGCGGCCAACGACGTCATTAACAACAATAACGAACGGGTGCCAAAGAAGCTTTGGACCGAAAACGGCAAGGGCGATAAGATTACCTACTACCGGGCCCAATCAGCTCAAGACGAAGCCTACTATGTGCTGGGGAAGATTCAAAAGGGGCAGCGTGAACAGAAAAAGTCCCTGTCCGACTTTGCCATCTTGTACCGAACCAACGCTCAGTCCCGTGCAATGGAAGAAGCCCTGGTGAAGGCCAACATTCCCTATACCATCGTTGGTGGGCACAAGTTCTACGACCGCAAGGAAATCTTGGACATCATGGCCTACCTGTCATTGGTGGCTAATCCGGCCGACAACGCCGCTTTCGAACGGATTGTCAACGTGCCCAAGCGGTCGATTGGTCAAACGACTATCGATCGTCTCTTCGCCTTTGCCGATTCAATCAACCTGCCAATGCTTTCGGCCATTGACCAAATCGAAATGGCGCCGGACATTCGTCCAGCTGCGGCTACGAAGTTACTGGCCTTTGCCGAGATGATGAACAACTTCATTCAGCAGGCCGAATTCCTCGAAGTTTCCGAGTTAACTGATTTGATTTTGGACCAGTCCGGCTACCGGAAGGAACTGCAGCAAAAGTCCGATCCAGAATCCCAGTCCCGTCTGGAAAACCTGGACGAATTTATTTCGGTTACCAAGGAATTCGAGGCCAAGTACGATGCCGATGCGGAAGACGCCATTAACCCCCTGACCGACTTTTTGGGATCGACGGCCTTGATGGCCGACTTGGACAACGTGGAAGAGGACTCGGGTCAGGTGACCTTGATGACTTTGCACGCGGCCAAGGGATTGGAATTCCCAGTGGTCTTCTTGATTGGCTTAGAAGAGGGCCTCTTCCCACTGGGCAGAGCCGCCCAAGACGAGGACTTGTTGGAAGAAGAGCGCCGCTTGGCCTATGTTGGGATTACCCGTGCCGAGCAAAAGCTCTTTCTGACCAACGCCTTCTCCCGCTTGCTCTACGGAAAGACCCAGGCCAACCAACCGTCGCGCTTTATCGATGAGATTTCGGACGACTTGATTGAAAAGGCCTATCCTGCTGGTTCAGCAGCCACGCAGCCGGGCTTGTCATCCAAGTTCTTGCGGGCAACGGCCACGACCTACAACGGTCGGCCGGTTCAGGCCTCGGCCGTTCAAAAGTCGGAAAGCAAGACGACCGGTGCCGAAGGAGTTTCTTGGCAGGCTGGCGACAAGGTTTCGCACAAGAAGTGGGGGATCGGCACGGTTGTTTCCGTGACCGGCTCTTCAGAAGACCAGGAGCTCAAAGTCGCCTTCCCAGAAGACGGCATTAAGCAGCTCTTGGCAGCCTTTGCACCGATTACAAAGGCCAATTGAGAAAATGATTTAAAAAGGTGTGACTGAGCCTGACAGCGGCGGGGGAAGCAATTGCTTACCTGGCCACTGGACCAAGGCTCACCACCCGTACATAGTTTTTTGCAGGTAGGAAAGGAAGTTGGCATGGCAGAGCAAAAAGACATTAAGCAGTTAACGACCGAAGAGGCCAAGCATGAAATTCAGACCTTGCAGGACCGCTTGACCGATTATGGCATTGCTTATTACGAAAAGGATGCACCGCTTGTTGAAGACCACGTCTACGATGCGCAGTACGCCCGTTTGCAGGCCTTAGAGCAGGCCTATCCACAATTCATTAGCCAGGATTCACCAACCCAAAACGTGGGTGGGGCCGAAACCAAGTCCGGCTTGCCAAAGGTCCAGCACCCCGTGCCAATGCTGTCATTGGGTGATGTCTTTTCACTGGAGGAACTCCAAGAATGGGAAGATCGGACCAAGAAGGCCCTCGGCTTTCAGCCAAAGTATAACCTGGAGTTGAAGATTGATGGGCTGGCCATCAATTTGAAGTACGAGCAGGGAAAGTTGGTGCAGGCATCGACCCGTGGAAACGGCTTAGTCGGTGAAGATGTCACGGCTAACGTCAACACAATTGACGATGTGCCAAAGACTTTGAAGGAGCCGGTCACCTTTGAGGCCCGTGGTGAAATCTACATGCCAAAGGCTTCCTTTGCCAAGTTGAACGAGGAGCGGGAAGCCGACGGGCAAGAACCCTTTGCTAACCCAAGAAACGCGGCGGCCGGTTCGCTGCGCCAACTCGATGCTCGTGAAACCAAGAAGCGCAATCTCTCGGCCTTCATGTACTACACGGCCGAACCTGATCAGATTGGTGTCAGCACACAGGCTGGCCTCTTGGACCGGTTCCGCGAGCTCGGCTTGCCAACCAACCCCGATAACCGGGTCATTGAGAAGATGTCAGCCATCGCGCCCTATTTGAAAGAGTACACCGAAAAGCGCGACAGCCTGCCATACGGCATCGACGGCGTCGTGGTCAAGGTGAATAACTTTGATGACCAGGTTGACTTGGGCAACACTGTCAAAGTCCCCCGCTGGGCCATCGCCTATAAGTTCCCACCGGAAGAAGAAGAGACCGTTGTTCGTGACATCGAATGGACGGTTGGCCGTACTGGCGCGGTCACACCAACGGCGGCCATGGATCCGGTTTTGCTGGCGGGTACCACTGTTCAGCGGGCCTCTTTGCACAATCCGGACTACTTGAAGATGAAGGACGTGCGGGTTGGCGATACGGTGACCTTGCACAAGGCCGGCGACATCATTCCTGAAATCGGTCAGGTTGTCTTGTCAAAGCGTCCGGCCGATGCCAAACCCTACCCAATTCCAACGACTTGTCCGGCCTGTGGGGCCGACTTGGTCCACGTGGAGGGCGAAGTGGTCTTGCGCTGCATGAATCCAGCCTGTCCGGCTCAGATTGCCGAGGGACTAACGCACTTTGCTTCCAGAAACGCCATGAACATTGATGGCTTAGGCCCACAAATCGTGGCCCAGCTGCTCGACAAGGACTTGGTCAAGGACGTGGCTTCCATCTATTCCTTGAACCGTGAACAGTTGTTGACTTTGGATAAGTTTAAGGAAAAGTCGGCCGATAACTTACTGGCTGCCATCGCCGCTTCGAAGGAAAACTCCGCCGACCGCCTGCTCTTTGGCTTGGGCATTCGCTTGGTGGGTGCCAAGGCAGCCAAAACAATTCTCCAGTCCTTTGCCGACCTTGGCCAAGTCGCTTCAGCCAGCGTTGAAGACGTCGTGGCCATCGATGGGATTGGCCAGGCCATCGCCGATTCCTTGGTCAAGTACTTCAAAGAACCAGAGGCTCAGGCACTCCTGGCGGAACTTTCCCAGGCTGGCGTCAACATGGCCTACAAGTCGGACCAAGGCCCAATTGACGAAAATTCATTTTTCTATGGTAAAAAGATTGTTTTGACTGGTAAACTAGAAGTAAGTTCGCGTAGCGAAATTGCTGCCTGGCTGGAAGGACATGGTGCTTCCGTCACGGGTTCGGTTTCAAAGAAGACCGATCTAGTGATTGCCGGTTCCGATGCCGGATCGAAGCTGCAAAAGGCCGAAGACCTTGGTGTCACGGTATGGAACGAACAGGAATTCCTGTCCGCACAACAAAATGAGCAGGCTTAAAAAGCGCGCTTTTCTAAAGAGGACGATTCATGCTTAAACGTATAACATTAAAGACTTGGCTCTTCATTGCTGCCGGGGTTGTCATTGTCCTGGCACTCTTCTTTTTCTTTGTTAACCGGGCCACGCTTTCCCCATCCGTTTCAAAGACCAAGGGTGTTCAGCTCACACAAAACGGGGCTGGTCAGTATCAGACGGTCATCAAAGACGGTCACTACCTGACCTCTGCCGCCCGTGGTCTGACGGCCACTTCACAGGGTAACGCCGTTGATACAAAGGACTTCGAGTCCGGCCTCTTGAACTTGGCCAAGACCCATTTCAAGACGGGGCGCTACATCTTCCAAGAGGGGCAGTACCTGTCTTCTGACACGGTTAGTGGCCTCTTAGCCCGTCAAACTGATTCGAATATGACAGGCTTAAATCCTAAGGATAACGGGAAAACCGATTCGTCACGTAACCCCATCTACGTTCAAAGTCTGACCGAACAAGACTTTATGACCAAGGATGGTTCCAACTTGAAGTTGGCCGGTATGGTCGTTGGTGTGGCGATGAACACCCAAGACACCTACCAAAAGGAACAGTACGGGGCCAACTACTACCAGACGATTTCGGAAGCTGATCGCATTGCCTACGGTAAGAAGATTGCACCGAAGTTGATTAAGCAGATCCGCGCACAGACCGGTGTGGCGAAAAACATTCCGATTGTGATCGCCATGTATGCCAACGCCTCTGAGGATTCCCTTGGTGGTGGTTCCTTCTACTCACAGGCAACGTCAAAGTCCGGTACAAACATTTCGGCCTGGACGGATATCGATGATAAGACCGTTGTCTTCCCGAAGGAGAGTTCCGATTCTTCCTCCATTGGAACGGATGAAAACACCGGCTTTACCAACTTTAATAACGATATCGCCAACTTCTTCCCAAACATTGCTGGGGCAACGGCGGTTGGCCACTTCACGAATTCAAAGCTGACGTCCATGAAGGTCACGGTCACGACCCAGTTCTATTCACAGACTGAAATCGAGGCCTTTGCTAACTACGTCGATTCAGCTGCCGTGAAGTTTCTCCCTTCATCAGCACCGGTTCAAATTACGATTAAGACGGCTAACGAAACTCAGGCCATCCTGGTTCGAAAGTCGGATGATAAGTCCTATTCAGTGACGATTATGTAATTGTAATTTTAAAAGGCACCCATTGGGGTGCCTTTTTTCTTTAGAAAAAATAAATAAAATTCTAAAGTTCTTAAACATATTTATAATATCTTACAAAATTGTTTAGAACAATACTAATTATTGACTATTTTGACAAAAATTTAACAGAAAAACACCGTTTTCGAAATAAAAGTTCAATTTTTGGTAACCTAAATTCTCTCTTCAGCAGTTAATATTAACAAGGATTAAATGAAAATAAAAACCTATTGAGGGGTTCAAGATGATATCACGACCGTTTACAAAAAAACAATTAGCGAAGCAGACCTTGCTGGCACTTGCGATTTTGTCAGGCACGACTTTCTTAAATACAACACCTACCATGCCCCTTGTAGGGGAAGGAATGACGGTTTCTGCTGATGAAGCTGCATCATTAACGACCAATACAACAACTCATGATTACACAAAAGATGCCCAGTCAACCATTGACAATGCTACTGGTAATCACGATGAATATGCCTCAGTGCAAGATGTGACCTTCATAGATAGTAAAGGAAATCCAGACCCCGAAGCGGCTGTTGCGGGTAAGTGGGTTAACTTGAAAACGGTAACGGGGGTTGCTAAGGATGGTAACCAGTCAATCGATTATAAGGTTAATAATGTTTTTGTCCGTAAGGATAAGGCAACAAACAGCCTCATCGCTGCCTATGTTGGTGGAAAGACACAGATTACAATAACTCCTCGCGGATCAAATAATTCCGTTTGGGTAGAAATTGGAAAACGTTCACAAGACGACGGGATGAAAGGAACTTTCCGTATCATCCAAAAGTACTATACTGGTGATAAATCAGCCACTAGTGATACAACTAAAACGGTGACGGAGAACGGTAATACCTACTCTCAAACGAGTGTGAAGGGGGGTAAGTCGAAAGATACGCCACTTTCATTTACACTTCCAGATGCCTTTACAACGACGGATGACACGTTGCGAGTTGCTTATACTTCTAATAAAAGCGATGGTGCGTCTGGTAATGATGTTGCCTACCCAACACCAAAAATTCAGATGCGTAATCAATCCGATTTGACCACTGAGTTGGCAGCTGCCTTGAAATCTGGTGACCAATCGAAGCAGGCAAAGGCAGAAGCAACAAAAAAGTTGGAACAATATCGAATAGATTTGAAGAGTGATGTCGATAAAGACAACACATTGGATAGTCAAACGAAGGAAACAAAGAAAAAAGATATTGACACAATTATTGACCAGGCTGAAAAGGACATCGCCGAAAAGGATAATGCCCAAGACGTTGACGACATCGTTGCTCGTGCCGTGGCCAATGCACAAGATGCGCACAAGAACCCGACGATGGCAGATCGAATTAAGGCAGCGGAAGCTGCGATTTCATTAGCTGATCAACAGATGCGTTCTTCAATTAATGACAATAAGGATCTTTCGCAATCCGAAAAAGATGCCTTGCTAGCGCAAGTGACCGCTGATACACAAAAGTTGACGAAAGCCGTTGAATCAGCAAACAATCAGTCACAAACGGATGAAAAAGGGGCCGTTGATTCGCTGAACAATACCTTGAACGGTTTGCTGAAAGATAGTACGGGTACAATGCCCGCCTACCAAGACGTTAAAATCACGGCTGCCGAAAGCTTTGATCAGCGAAAGGGTGAAGCAGCTACAACTGCAAAGAATCAATATGACGCTGCCACAGAAGCAATCAATGCTAATACGACGCTGACAGCAGCTGAGAAAAAAGAGCGAATTGCGCAGTTGAACAAGGATTATCAAAGCAATCTTGATGCCATCTCGAAGGCAACGATGGCCTCCGACTTTGACGCGGCCGCTACGACTTTTTCTAACGCCATTACCGCAGATACAAAGGGTGCGGACCAGTCGTTGGATGATCAAAAAAATGCTTTGATTCAGAAGATTGAAAGCTCGAATGACATTCAGGCAAAACTTGATCAAATTAAGGGTGATCCAACACTTGACGAAAAAGAAAAGCAAACCCAAACAGATGCTTTAAACACTTCAAAGGCAAAGCTGGAAGAACATATCCGAAACGCTCAAGACGCACAAGCAGCCATTGATGCGACAACGGATGAGACAACAAAGGCATTGTTACTAGAAATTGATCAAGCCCATCAAGCCAATGCTGCTGTGGCTGATCAAATTCAACAGGCGCAAGCGGCCATTCAGGCCAAGGCGCAGTCTCAAAAGGACGTAATCGACCAATTAACCAATCTAACGTCAGACGAAAAGACGGAAGCAAAGAAGCAGATTCAAGACAAAGCGGATGCTGCGAAATCAGCCCTTAATGGTTCAAAGGATAAGGATGATTTAGGGAATCTGCAGAAGCAAAACGATCCAACAGCTGACATTCAGCAGATTGTTAAGGATAATCAAGACAAGCCATCTGTCGAAGAACGGGCAAAACAAGCTGCTGAAGAATTAAAGCAGAAATCCACTTCGGCAAAAGATGACTTAGATCAAAAAGCCCAAGCGGCCAAGGATGCCATTGATTTAAATGGTGATCTAACAGATGGCCAAAAACAGGCTCAAAAAGATGCCATTGATCGAGCAACAAGTGCTGCAACAGAAGCGTTAACGAACGGTTCCGTTAAAAATGCTGATGAAGTGGAACAGATTAAAAAAGCCACCGAAGACGACTTGGCAAAGATGAACGATCAAAAGAAGGCCGCACGTCAAAACGCTGCCAAAATTGCGCAGGCTAAAATTGATGAAATTAACCAAAACAAGGGACTTACATCAAAAGATAAGCAAATTTTGATTGATAAAGTCACCAATGACTTTAATAATGTGGCCAATGCCATTGATTCATCGGAAAAAACTTCCGCTATTCCTGACGTTTCAACGGATTCGGACTTTGCTAAGAGCGTTCAAACGGATGGCTATAACGATCCAGAAGCTTTGCAAAAAGCCCAGGACGGTGTAAAATCAGCCATTCAAACGAAATATGATGATGCTCAGAAGGCATTGGATGCAAAGAAGGCTGATATGTCAACAGATGCCTTTAATCAAGCCCAGGAAACGTTAAACCAGAACAAAGCAGCCGATTTGAATCAAGCGGCCAAAGCGGAAGACATTGACACGGTAACGGCTGCTAATTCCAATGCTGATGCGCATGTCAGTGATGCCCAGAAGGAATTGGCAAAGTGGTTGTCTTTGGTTGATAAGAAAACGGCCGAAAAGGCAGCTGTTAGTGAAAAAGCAAAGGAGGATCGTGACGCCATTGATAAAATGGATGATCTTTCTGAAAATCAACGGGAGAAGATGAAAGCAGCCATCACAGCTGCCGAAGAAAGCATCAATGGTCGAATTGATGCGGTGACTTCTGTTGACAATCTTTCGAGTGCAACCAATCAACAAGAACTAACTGACCAATTTAACGATGCCAAGCAACAAGAAGAAGTACTCAAACTTAGCAACAAGAAAAAGGCTGCTAATTCATTGATTGATACCAAGGTTAATGAAGCAAACGAAGCAATTGATGCTTTGGCAAACTTGTCTGATGACGAAAAGGCGGCTAAAAAGCCAGCGGTGAAGGATGCTTCTGACAAGGCTCGTCAGGCCATTGCTGCTGCAAAGAACTCGGATGACTTTGATACGGTTAATAAGCAACTGACGGTTGATGCCGATTTGAAAGAAGCGACGGATGCGGCTACAAAGCAAGATGTTGAAAATGCAGCCAAGAAGAGCCTTGATGAAGCAAAGAAGGCGACAACCGCAGTCCTAAAAAAGGCAGCAGCGGATGCCAAAGCAAAAATTGATGCAACGGCAACCTTGGCAAAAGATGATGATGGTAACTCAGAGCCAGCAATGGTGACGGAAGCTGATCAGCAGAAGAAGGCAATTGATGATGGCCTGAAACAAGCACTTGCTCAAGTTGATGCGGCAGCGGATGCGACGGCTTTATCTGGTGTCCAAGCTGGTTTTGATACGACAACGCCAATGACTGCTGTTTCAACAAAGTTGGAGCAGTTAAAGCAGCTAGACGACGAAAAGAAGGCTGCCAAATCTGCTGTTGAAGATAAAATCAAGGAAGCTCAAAAGCAATTGGATAGTATGTCAGGGCTTGATGAAGCAAGTAAGAAAGTCTTAGAAGGTAAGATTCAAGCTGATGCGAAGAAGGCCTTTGAGGGTATTGAAGACAAAGTGGCTGGTTTGAAACAATTGGTTAACAATGGCGCTCAGGCCACGGACCTATCGGATATTGTGAAGCACACGAACTTTGATCAGGATATTAAGGAAGCCGAAGAAAAAGTAAAAGCTTTTGCTAAGGCAATCACTGATTCCAAGAGTGCAATCGATGAACGAATTAAAGTTGAAAAAGCAAAGATTGACGGGATGTACCATCTAACTGAATCAGAAAAAGAAGTGGCGAAGAAAAAGTTGGATGAACAATCGACTGTTGCCAAGGCCGCTGTTGATGAAGGTCAAACGGCCGATCAAGTTTACGCTAATGTGAAGGCGTCAAACTTTACAGTAAATGTCGACCAAGCAATGGCTGACTTGACTGGTCATATGACTTTGGATGAGCAAAAAAATGCCGCTAAGAATGCGATCGATGCTCAAGCCAATCAGACAAAGGATGCGATTGATGGCCGTGTAGATTTGTCAATCGACGAAAAGTTGAAAGCAAAGCAGGCCATTGATGATGCAGCCAATCAAGCAAAAAAGCAATTGGATAGCATCAACAATGCTGATGAATTGAATCAAAGTGTGGCACCCGTTAACTTCAAGGAAGAAACGGATCGCTTAAATCAAGATTTGGCACACCATGATACGCTTTCAGAACAGAAGGCAGCCGCTAAGCAAGCTATCGATGATAAAGTCCTGGCGATGAAAACAAAGATTGCCATGATGACGAATTTAACGGATGAACAAAAGGCGGCAGCGATTGCAGAAATCGAATCCGCTGCAGCATTTGCTAAGAATAAAATTGATGCCGAAGTAAACGCGGATGCAGTTCTAGCTGATGTGAAAGATTTGACTTTTGATCACAGCAGTCAAACGGTTATTCAACGACTTGTACAAATTGTTCCTGTTGTCGAACAAATGGTTGAAAAAAATGAACTTCCAACGCATGTTCAGCCGGAGACCGGTCGACGGATGGGAAATAATCATTGGACCATGACTTTACTGTGTATGTTATCAGTCGTTTCACTTGGCTATTTTAGAACAAAAAAGAATGTTTAAGTGAACTTTTACTGATGGTTGATTAAATAATAAAAGCCCCAATTGCTATTTAAAAATAGCGATTGGGGCTTTTTCGATTTTTATAGGATGAGAACGGAAATTAGTAAGGCGCTTATTGCTGCCAGTGGTTGATAGCGATAGGTGAGCGGTCGAATAAAGGACAAAATGTAAACGGCCAGGGCAATTACCATGGCGGCCAGATCAGGCAGACCAAAGGCGTGGAAGAACAGAAGGTGGGCAAAGTAGAGGCCACCGGTTACAAGGCCTAAGAGCCGCCCTGAGGCCCTTGGTAGAAAGAGGGCGGTCAGGTAGAAGAGGCTAGCGTAAAAGAGGTTCCAGCAGCCCGTGAGGAAGGTCTGGTCGACATAGTTGTTGCCAAGAAAGGCGATGCAGACGGGCACGGAAAAGGTGACTAGGGTGGCTAAAGCAAGCAGGCCGATGCCGCTCTTTAGTTGGACCAGGTTCAGTGGCAAGAGTGCCAAAACGAGTAGGAATAAGAAGAGGAGGGCCAACACTTCGAAGCGGTTTCGAAGCGATGATGAAAAGAGGACCATGGTTGAACCAGCTAGGCAGGCGTAGAGCCGCCAGTCCTTTTGTTCAAAACGGCTGCTAACCAGGTAGCCGATGGCAGCCGAACAAAAAAGCGAATAGGCTAAGAGTGGCCAAATTTGGGCAAAGGAAAGCTGACTGCCCAGAGTGCCGGAGAGAATTGGCTTGAGCCACCAGACCAGGGTGAGCAAGAGGGTCACAGCTGGAATGGTCCAGGGGTGTACAGCCGGTAAATTCTGGAAGCGTACCGTCGTTGCTTCTTTTGCCGGTTGACTTTGCCGGCGTTTGCTTCTGGAAAAGAAGTTTTGTGCCGGACGGGCGCTTTCGCTCTCTTTTTTTCTTTGATCTGACTGCTTGTTTTCGTCCATTTGCTTTGTCCTCAATCAAATTTCTTGTACTTTCTTATTTTATCATGTAAAATAGCAAATATATATGACAACACTATCAAGAGCAGGGAAGTGATACAGCACGATGAACCTGCACCAACCGGCTAACGCACGGTGGTAATTCTGTAAGATAGGCAAGCTCTTTTGATTCGCTCAGGCTGCTGCCTGGGCGTTTTTTATTGGCCTCTTCTTGATGTGTGCAAAGAAGGAGAAGAACATGACAAAGTACTTTACTGCTGAATCGGTGGCCAATGGTCACCCTGATAAAGTCGCCGACCAAATCGCCGATGCCATCCTGGACGCCGTCTTGGCTGAAGATCCAAAGGCCCGCGCCGCCATTGAAGTGACGACTTCGACGGGCGACGTGTCCATCTTTGGTGAGCTGTCAACGACGGCTTACGTGAACATTCGCCAAATCGCCGTCGAAACGGTCCGTTCAATTGGCTACGATAAGCCGGAACTTGGTTTTTCAGCCGATTCCATTAACGTTTCCAACAAGATTGTTGAACAGTCACAAGACATCGCCCAGGCCGTGGACGCCGCTGATGATGATCCGGACCAGCTCGGTGCCGGTGACCAGGGGATGGTCTTTGGTTACGCGACAAACGAAACAGAAGACTTCCTCCCACTAGCCTTGGACTTGTCCCACCAGTTGATGCGTCAAATTCGCGCCGTTCGTGAAGAGGGCCAGGTGGCCTACCTGCGGCCCGATGCCAAGGGGGAAGTGACCCTGGCCTTGGCCGACGATGGTTCAGTTGAACGAATTGCGGCCGTTGTCCTGTCCACGCAACACGATGCGGCAGTCGACTTGGAAGACCTTCGAAAAGACATGAAGAAGTTGGTCATTGATCCGGTCTTGCCAAAGAGCCTGGTGGATGACGAAACCAAGTACTATATCAACCCATCCGGTCGCTTTGTTCTTGGTGGGCCCCAGGCCGATTCCGGTTTGACCGGTCGTAAGATTATCGTTGATACTTACGGTGGGGCAGCTCACCACGGTGGTGGTGCCTTTTCTGGAAAGGATGCCACCAAGGTTGACCGTTCCGGTGCCTACTACGCCCGCTATGTCGCCAAGAACTTGGTTGCCGCTGGCTTGGCTGACAAAGCCGAATTGCAGGTGGCCTATGCCATTGGCGTGGCCGAACCCGTTTCCTTGAACATCGAGACTTTTGGAACGGCTAAGGTTTCTGAAAAGAAAATTGAAGAAATCGTTGAAAAGCTCTTTGACTTCCGCCCGTTGGCCATTATTCAGGCCCTGGATCTGCAGCGGCCAATTTATAAGCAGACCGCTGCTTATGGTCACTTCGGCCGTCCAGACCTGGACTTGCCATGGGAAAAGTTGGATAAAGTCCAAGCCATTCAAAACGAACTATAAGAAAAAAGATGACCCAAGCGGGTCATCTTTTTTGTTCTTATTTAGCCTTTTTGTTCTTTTTCTTTTCGGGCATTTGCATGAAGGGGTAGCTGCCAGCCTCTTTGACTTCGAAGGTGTAGGCCCCGTTTTCAAGGGCGTTTCCGTCCAACTTCAAGACTTGCAAGTCACGGATGTGAATGGCGGCCCCGCTTTGAAGGGGGAAGGTGATGAAGCCTCGGCGAGAAGGATTTTGCCGTCCCTTTTTTCCTTGGAAATAAGTCAAGAAGATCTTTGGCCAGGCCACCTGGTTAACGGCTCGAAGGGTAAAGGGCTTATCGCCGTCCGCTTCAAGCAGCACCTGCAGTCCCAGCGTCTTTGATGAGAGCTGGTAAGTGCTTCCCTGACGAAGGCTCCAGGCAAAGGAGACTTTGTCTTGGTTGCGGGAGAGCATGCTCCAAAAGTCTAAGAATTGCTGCCAAGCCTGTTTCCAAATCAGCTTTTGATTAAAGGTTGGTAGCAGGGCCGAAAAGTCCGGTCCGATCTGGAGGTAAGACCGGAAGTACCGTTCACCCTTGTTAGGAACGTTGCCAACGATTTTAGCTAGCGGATTTTCCACAACGTGTTCTTCAGCAAGGGCCGTCATCAAGTCGTTGACCAAATCAGCCACCTTGACGTTCTTATCCGGTAATGGGCAGAGCAGAATTGGTCGTCGTTGATCAGCATCAACGGACATAAAGCCGGAAAGAACCTCGTTTTCGGCCGCTTCGTTACCAATCACGATGATGGGCAGGGAAGTGCCTGCAAAGGCTTTGTCTCGAGCAACGAGTCGGGCTTTCTGGTATAGCGAGTGGTGGGGCTTGGACTTTTTAAAGGAAGCGGCGAGGCCGACCTTAGTCAGTTCGCCTTCGATTTGATCCAAGAGACCTTGCTTGTTTTTGTTTGGTAAGAGGGTGCTTTCAATAAAAATGTGTGCTTGCTTTTGCATGTTTTCTCCAAAAAGATGGCGATAAAAAAGGCATGCTGAGGCATGCCTTCGGCCTTAAACCATGATGAGCATTGGCAAAATCATTGGCTTGCGGGCGGTTTCTTTGTGTAGATACTTTGACAGATCATCGATGATGGCCTGACGAATGTCGGATTCGGAGGCGGACTTTTGAGACATTGCCTTACGAATCGTATTGAAAATCACGTGACGACCATCGTTAATCAAGTCACCGGATTCACGCATGTAAACGAAACCACGGGAGAGGATATCTGGACCGGAAAGGATTTCCTTTTTCTTCAGGTCGATGGTTGCCGTCACAATCACCAAACCGTCTTGCGACAGCTTCAAACGATCGTGCAAGACAACCGAACCAATGTCACCGATTCCAGAACCGTCGATGTAGGTATCTTCGGCAGGGAAGTGTCCGGCCAGGCGTGGTGGGTTAACACCATCCAAGGCCAAAACATCACCGTTTTCCTGGATGAAGGTGTTTTCCTTTGGAATGTCTAATTCCTCAGCCAAACCGGCGTGGACCTTCAACATGCGGTATTCACCGTGGACGGGCATGAAGTACTTTGGCTTCATCAAAGAAAGCATCAACTTCTGTTCTTCTTGACCACCGTGACCAGAAGTGTGAATGTTGTTTAGCTTTCCGTGGATGACGTTGGCGCCACCTTCTTCCAACTTGTTAATCACGGCGTTCACTGACGCGGTGTTACCAGGGATTGGCGAAGAGGAGAAGATGACGTTATCCTTTGGCTTCAGGCGCACTTGCTTGTGGGTACCGTTGGCAATGCGAGCCAAAGCCGCCATTGATTCACCCTGGGAACCAGTTGACATAATCAAAAGTTCATCGTCTGGGATGTTTTTGATCTGTGACTGTTCAATCAGGGCATCGTCTGGAATGTCCAAGTAACCAAGGGCCCGGCCATTTGTCATGGCTGATTCCATGGAACGACCAAAGACGGCAATCTTACGGCCGTGCTTAATGGCGGCATCCGTTGCCATCTTGATTCGGTTCATGTTGGAAGCGAAGGTGGCAAAGATGATTCGACCGTGTTGCAACTGGTCAAAGAGCTTATCAACCGTCTTTTGCACCCAGGCTTCGGACTTGGTCCATTCAGGGCGTTCGGCGTTGGTTGAGTCAGACATCAAGAGCAAGACGCCTTCTTCACCGATGCGCGCCATTGACCAGAGGTTTGGCTTTTGCTTGGTGGTAGGAGTCAAATCAAACTTAAAGTCACCGGTTTCAACAATCGTTCCAACCGGAGTCTTGATGGCAATGCCAAAGACGTCGGGAATTGAGTGGGTGGTCCGGAAAAATTCAGCCGAGGTCTTACCGAAGTTCACCACGGAGCCATCCGTGATTTCGTGGAGTTCCACGCGGTTTAACATCTGCTTTTCTTCCAGCTTGTTTTTAATCAGCGCCATGGCCAGTGGACCGGCGTAAACGGGTACGTTCACCGCTTGCAAGAAGTAGGCGATGGCACCAATGTGGTCTTCGTGTCCGTGGGTGATGACAAGGCCTTTAACCTTATCAATATTTTCGACTAAGTACGAGTAGTCTGGAATGACGTAGTCAATTCCTAAGAGGGAGTCTTCGGGGAACTTGATACCGGCATCGACAATGACGATTTCGTCTTGGTATTCGATTCCGTAGGTGTTTTTCCCGATTTCGCCAAGGCCCCCAAGGGCGTAAACCGCAACTTCGTTTGGCTTAATATCGATTTTTTCCATGAAACTTAGTTAAAAGTCGTCAGTGAAAATTCTGGGTCAGCCTGTTCGTACACCAGTGCTGCGTCAGAGAGTTCTTCGACCGTTTCAATGTTAAAATCAGTGTTCTTTTGTGCCAGTGCGTAAGCTTCGGCGTGTGAATCTGCTTCTAGAAAGAAAGATTGAGTGTTTTCCCGCTTTGGGTTGCGGTCCATGCTTTCTTGATAATAAACTTTGTAAACCATTGTGGTTCCTCCAAAATAATGAATTCTTTTTGTCACGAAACGAAAACCTTATCTGTCATTTTACCATAAATAGAAGGAAGTGGTGACTTTTATTAGATAAAAACCGGTGATAAATTCTCTTGGAAAAGGTGCGAAGACTGGATTTTTTTGATATAATAACAGTCAATTACTGATAAACGAGGGATATGCTCATGGCAATTGGCATGAATGATTTGAAGACAGGTTTGACGATTGAATATTCAAATTCAATCTGGCGCGTGATTGAATTCCAACACGTGAAGCCTGGTAAGGGAGCGGCTTTTGTTCGCTCAAAGTTGAAGAACTTGCGTACGGGTGCGGTCAACGAAGTGACTTTCCGTCCTGGTGACAAGTTCGAGCAAGCTGAAATTACGACGCGTCCAATGTCTTACTTGTACGCTGAAAACGATGGTCGTGTCTTCATGGATACGGAATCATACGAACAGATCAACATTCCTGATGAAAACTTGAAGGAAGCCTTGAAGTACATGCTTGAAGGAATGGAAGTTAAGATCACGATGTATGGTTCAGAAGTGTTGGGGGCTGAATTGCCTTCATCCGTTCAACTGAAGGTTGTTGAAACGCAACCAGGTATCAAGGGCGCTACTGCAACGGGTTCAGGTAAGCCTGCCGTTGTTGAAACCGGTGCAACGATTACGGTTCCTGACTTTGTTAACGAAGGTGAAACCATCATCGTCAACACGGAAGACGGTTCATACAAGGGCCGCGCGTAATCATGACGACTGCTTTGCTCTGGTGAAGCAGTCTTTTGTGTTTTGTTAGACTGTTTAAAAGCAGTCAATTTTGGTCAATCAAGGAGGAAAGCCCATGGCAAAGTCAACTGATTTAACGAACAAGAACTTTTTACTGACGAAAGAGCAGATGAAAGACGGCCAGATGCTTGTGTCAAAGGCCGCGCTGGAAGCAGTTGCCAAGGCAGCTGCCCAGGGTGTTGATGGCGTTGTCGCCATGCAGGCCAAGGTTTACGACCACTTGCCTAAGTACTTGACGAAGGTGACCGGTGTTCAACCAGCCGTTTCCGGTGTGGTGATGAAGCAAGACGAAGAACAAAACGTGTCCTTCGACTTGGCCGTTATCCTGGAATACGGGGCCGTTATTCCTAAGGTGGCCTTTGCCGTTCAACAAGCGGTGAAGACCGACTTGGCCAACTTGGCCGGTTTGACGGTTGAAACCGTCAACGTCACGGTTGCTGGCCTGGTACCCGATGGGGACCACCAAACGATTGACCCAGAGCACCTCTTTGATCAAAGCGCGACGAAGGAGTCTGCCAAATGACGGAAATGTCACGACACGAGGAACGACAAGCGGCCGTTCAAATTCTCTTCGCCGCCTTTAAGGAAGTTCCCGACGATAACCAAATGGATTTGAACTACGACCTAGTGGTGAATAACCGGACTTTTCAAGCCTTTTTACCACAACTGGTCAACGGCGTTTTGGCAACGTCGGCCGATCTCGATGAAAACCTGGCCAAGCACTTGGCAACCGGTTGGAAGATCGACCGAATTGCCCGTGTGAACCTGATTATTTTGCGTATTGCAGCCTACGAACTGACTTTGCCAGAACCAGCACCATACAAGGTGGTGGTCGACGAAGCCGTTGAGTTGGCTAAGGAATTCGCCACGCAGGAAGACGCCCAGTTTGTCAACGGTGTGTTGAAGAACTACGCACCGGACTTAGCAAGTTAATGGAAGAGTCGACTTCGGTCGACTTTTTTATTTGTCTTTCTTACCGCTGAAGCGGGCGGAGTTCGTCCTGCCTGTGCTAAAATAAGAGAAGATTTTGAGGAGGCTTTCATGGCAATCTACCATCCAAATGAACAACCAGCAGCAACCTATGATGCGCACACGCACTTAAACGACGATGCGCTCTACTTTGACGTGCCGGCCTACCTAGGCCGAGCCCACGAATTTCAGGTGCTTGAAATGAACGTGGTTGGCTATAACCAGGTCGGCAATGCCCGGGCACTGGAAATCGCCCACGAAAACGATGGCGTAGCAGCGGTGATTGGTTATCAACCTGAAGACACGCCGGACTTTGATGAGGCTGCCAAGGCCGAATTGGAAGCACAGTTGTCGGATCCGGCCGTTGTTGGGGTTGGTGAAACCGGCCTGGACTACCATTGGGATACGGATCGGGATGTTCAGATGGCCGCCTTTTTGGCCCAAGTTGACCTGGCAAAGAAGTACGATTTGCCCGTGATTATTCACAACCGCGAAGCCTTTGACGATGTCTACCGCGTCCTCAAGGAATCCGGTATTAAGAAGGCTGTGATTCATTCCTTCTCTGGTACAGCCGAACAGGCCAAGGCCTGGGTCGATCTGGGCTTTTATGTTTCCTTCTCCGGCGTCGCGACTTTTAAGAAGTCCGAAGACGTTCGGGAAGCGGCCAAAGTCGTCCCAGTGGACAAAATCCTAGTGGAAACCGACGCCCCTTACTTGGCACCAACGCCCATGCGTGGCAAGACCAACGAACCAGGCTGGACCAAGTACGTCGTTGATTCCCTGGCCGAGACTTTGGGCATGAACCGCGATGAACTGGCCGCCCAAACGGTCAAAAACGCCCACCGGGCCTTTTTCAACCATGACTAAGAATGGATTAGACCGAGAAGAAAAGGCTTTTCCCAGAACCGAAATTGCGGCAGTGACGGCGGCTAATGAAAAGCGACCGGTCATTTCCGCCATGGTCGTCGTCGAGGGCTGGTCGGATACCCAGCGTCTGGCCTTGGCCGTTCAATGCGACACCATTGAAACGGGTGGTTCGGCCTTGGGGGAACGCGTTCTCGAACGCATTTCACTTGCTCAAAAACGGCGGGGCGTGATTGTACTGACCGATCCGGACTTTAACGGGAACCGCTTACGGCAGTTGATTTTGGCCGCGGTGCCGGGCGTGACTTTGGCCAGCATTTCCCGCGACCAGGGGCGGGCGGCCAAGGATAATCCGCACAAGTCCTTAGGAATCGAGCACGCGCCCATTGCAGACCTGCAATCAGTCTTGCTGAAGGCCGACCAGCAGGCCCAGGGAAAGCGGCAAGAATCCGACATTGACTTGGCCTTTTTGCTTGACTATGGCTTGCTCGGGGCCGGACAGGCGAAGGAGAAGAGGCGGCTTTTGGGGGACCGATTGTCAATTGGCTATGCCAATGGCAAACAGTTGCTGGCACGCCTTCAAGCCCTTGGCTTTCAAAAACACGATGTGTTAAATGCGTTAAAAGGAGGCCCAGATGGCCAAAACAATTGATATTGCCTCACCAGCACGGACTCAGGCGATTCTGAACCAATACGGACTGCGTGCCAAGAAGAAGTTTGGTCAAAACTTCCTGACGGATGG
This sequence comes from Fructobacillus papyrifericola, assembly GCF_018437235.1. Classification (GTDB taxonomy): domain Bacteria; phylum Bacillota; class Bacilli; order Lactobacillales; family Lactobacillaceae; genus Fructobacillus; species Fructobacillus papyrifericola. The sequence goes on from NZ_JAAMFJ010000001.1 coordinate 125,075, forward strand.
TAACATTTTGGCCGGCATCGTTGCGGCTGCTAATTTAACGAAAGAGGACCACGTCGTTGAGATTGGGCCTGGAATTGGTGGCTTAACGGAATACCTGGCCCGGGCTGCAAAGGACGTTTTGGCCTTTGAAATTGACCCGGACATGGTCAAGATTCTAAGTGAGACTTTGGCACCTTACGAAAACGTGCAGGTGCTGGAACAAGACGTCTTGGAAGCGGACTTGAAGACAGTACTAGCTGGTGCCTTTGGCGATCAGGAAGCCGTCAAAGTCGTCGCCAACTTGCCCTATTACATCACTACGCCCATTTTGCTGGCCCTTTTGCAGGCAGACCTGAACTGGCAGCAACTGGTTGTCATGATGCAAAAGGAAGTCGCCGACCGATTGAGCGCAAAGCCCGGCACAAAGGAGTACGGGGTGCTGACGGTCATGTTAGACTACTACGCCTCGGTTTCGGTCGCCTTGAAGGTACCGGCGGCCGCCTTTAACCCGGCGCCAAACGTTGATTCGGCCGTGGTTTCCTTGACGCCAAAGCCGGCCGAAGAACCGGTTGATGAACCAAAGCAGCTCTTCTCCTTGGTCAAAGCCTGCTTTGCTCACCGGCGCAAGTCCCTTTGGAACAACTTGCTGCAACGCTTTGGCAAGGAAGAGGAGACCAAGGCGAAGCTGACGGCCGCTTTGGCGGCTTCCGGCATCGAAGCAGGCATTCGGGCCGAACGCTTGACTTTGGCGGAATTTACCAACTTGTACAAGGCTTTAAAGGCGGAAGGGCTGCTTTAAACCTCTCTTTCTAATAGAAATCTCATATTACTTGAACAATTCGTAACGATAAGTTATAATTATTCTTGTTTAGAAAGAAAGGCGGTTTATATGTCAACCTTAGAAGAGATTAAGTCACGGTTAGACGCCCACATCGGCGAAACGGTTACCGTTGTGTCCCAAGCCGGACGCAAGAAATTTACAAAACGTTCCGGGATCTTACGTTCAACTTTCCCTTCATTATTCGTTGTTGAACTGGACGAGGAAGCCCAGTTTAAGCAAGCATCATACAGCTATGCCGACGTCTTGACTAAGAATGTCGACGTGGATTTTGCAGAGTAATGATTTTAGTTAAAGGCCCAGATGGGCCTTTTTTATTTTAGAAAGAAATGATCATGACTGACTTCATTCAGGTTCGCCACTTTCAGGCGGCCTTTGGAAAAAAGATAATTTTAAAGGATGTGTCCTTTACACTGCCAAAAGACCAATTGACCGTTGTCCTTGGTGAGAACGGGGCGGGGAAGACGACCTTAATCAAGGCCTTGATTGCAGCCGCGTTGGGCCAGTCGAGTCAAGAGACGATGACGGTTTCGGCTCAGCGTCTGGCCTACGTGCCTCAGTTTCGCGACTTGGGTGCCGACTATCCCTTGTCCATTAAGGCCTTTGTGGCCCTTGGTGTACGCGATCATGGCCTGCCTTGGCTGACTAAAAAGGAAAAGGCCAGTGTTTCGTCAGCCTTAAAGCGTTTAGACTTGAACGATTTGGCCGACCTACCCCTGGCCAAGGCCTCCGGTGGCCAAAAGCAGCGGGCTTACATTGCCCAGGCCTTAGCCAAGCAGCCGGATCTCTTAATTCTTGACGAACCGACGTCGGCTCTAGACAGCCAACACACAGCAGAATTGGTTATGCAGATTCGTCAGGTCCAAAAAGAGCGCCAAATTGCTGTTCTCTGGATTTCCCACGATACGTCCTGGGTTCGTCAGTCGGCCGATTACTACCTTTGGCTGCATGATCAAACGGCGACCCTTGGTTTAGCCAAGGACTTGCCGGTTGAAGCGGAATCCAAGCACCAGGAGGAGGTCTTAAATGTTTTCTGAAGCATACATGGTCAACGCCTTCATTGCTGGAACGGTCGTTGCCTTGATTTCGGCTTTGGTCGGCACCTTTGTGGTGGCTCGTTCCTATAATTTTTTGACCCACTCCCTTTCCGAAATTGCCTTTGCGGGGGCGGCGCTTGGCTTTTGGCTGGGCTTTGCACCGCTTTTGGGGATGGTCGTCTTGACGGCCGCTTCGGCTCTGGCCATTGGTTCCTTAGAGAATGCCAAGGTTAAGTCGGATAACGTGACCTCAGCCATTTCGGCCTTGGCCATTGGTCTTGGCATTCTCTTCTTGGCTCTGGGCCACTCGTCCTCTTCTTCAGCCACGGGGATTTTGTTCGGTTCAGTCCTGGGCATTTCAACGGCTGACCTGCAGCTGCTCTTTGCCATGGCTGCCATCGTGGCCGCCGTGCTCTTTTTCCTCTACCGGCCACTGTCGCTTTTGGCCTTTGATGAAGCGGGCCTGCTGCTTTCCTCCAAGAAGAAGGGCCTGTTGCGGGTTGCCTTTTTGTTGATCATGGCCCTTTCGGTGGCCATTTCATCCCAGTTGGTTGGCTCACTTCTGGTCTTTGTCTTAGTGACCTTACCAGCGGCTTCGGCCCGGGCCTTTCAAAAGTCGATTGCCGGATTGATTGGCTTGGCCGTTTTCTTCGCCCTCTTTGGTACCTGGGTGGGTCTGGCCTTGGCCTACTTGACCAACCTGCCAACCTCCGTCTTCATCGCCCTAATTGAAGTCGCCATTTACCTGCTGTCACTCTTGCTGGCCAAGCTGGACTAGGGAATTTTAATTTTGAAAATTTGAGCTTGAAAAGGCGAATGTTCGTCTTTTCAAGCTTTTTTTATGCTATAATTATCTGGATATTTTGTTTAAAAGGGGGCGGGCCCTTGAGCCCGACAAAAGAAGATGAAAACACGCCGCGCAGACCGTTTGGTCGACATGACACACTACTTATTAGAACACCCACGGGTCCTGGTTTCCCTGAACTTTTTTGCGGAGCGCTACGAGACGGCCAAGTCCTCGATTTCCGAAGATTTAGCCATCGTTCGCCGCGTCTTTAAGAGTCGTGGAACCGGTGACTTGAAGACCTATCCAGGCGCAGCCGGTGGGGTCTACTACACGCCAATGATGGGGCAGGTCGAAGCGGCCGACTTTGTTAACAGTGTTTGCGAAGCCGTCTCAGACGAAAGTCGCGTTCTGCCCGGTGGCTACGTCTATCTCTCCGACCTGCTTGGCGATCCAGCTGTTTTGCGGCAAACGGGTCGCTTGCTGACGACGGAATACGTCGGACAGGAAATCGATGCCGTGATGACGGCGGCTACGAAGGGGATTCCCCTGGCTCAGGCCGTTGCAAGCGAACTAAACGTGCCCTTTGTCATCGTCCGTGACGATGCCAAGGTGACCGAAGGGTCGATGATTTCGGTCAACTACTTGACCGGCTCATCCAAGCGAGTGGAAAAGATGGCGTTGTCAAAGCGCTCTTTGCGCTCTGGTGCCAAAGTCTTGATTGTCGATGACTTTATGAAGGCTGGTGGAACCATTCAGGGGATGCAGACACTGGTTCGCGAATTTGGTGGCACGGTTGTCGGAACGGCGGTCTTTGCCGAAGGTCGTTCCAACGTCCGCTTGATTGAGGACTTCACGTCACTCTTGCACGTTGAAACGAGTCCTGAAACGAAGACGCAAATCAAGGTTACCCCAGGAAACTTTGACACACGGATTTACCAGGAGAAGGCATAAGATGGAAGGAACAAACGTAGTCATTTTGGCGGCCGGAAACGGCTCACGGATGAAGTCTAACCTGCCCAAAGTCCTCCACGAAGTAGCCGGCAAGGCGATGGTGGACTGGGTACTATCAGCGGTCGAACCACTGTCACCCAAGAACATTTTGACGGTAACCGGTGTCGGCAACGAAAAAGTCCAGGCCCACATTGGCAAGCGCTCCGACTTTGTCATCCAAGAAAAGCAGCTGGGAACGGGCCACGCGGTCTTGCAGACCAAGGCTGCGCTTGGTAACGCCAAGGGGTCAACCCTGATTTTGTCCGGCGATACGCCACTCTTTACCACCAAGACGCTGGAAGCCTTGTTAGAAGAGCACGCACGGACCAAGGCAGCGGTGACGGTTCTGACCGCCCACGCCGATGACCCAACCGGTTACGGACGGATTGTCCGCGACGATGAGGGCATGGTCTTAAAGATTGTTGAGCAAAAGGACGCCTCCATCACGGAGCGGCGGATTCAAGAAATCAATACGGGCGTTTACGTCTTTGATAACCAGTTGCTCTTTTCGGTCCTTTCCAAAGTCGGCAACGACAACGCCCAGGGGGAGTACTACCTGCCCGATACGCTGGATATCCTGCGTGAAGCGGGGCAGCCCATCGGGGCCTATGAAACCATGGACTTTGATGAGTCTTTGGGCGTCAACGACCGGGTGGCCTTGGCCAAGGCCAACGAAATCATGCGCGCTCGGATTAACGAAAAGCACATGAGAAACGGGGTTGAATTATTGGATCCTGCCCAGACTTACATCGAAGCCGATGTGCAAATTGGCCAGGATACGGTTATTGAAGGCAACGTCACCCTGAAGGGGAAGACGGTCATTGGGCGTGATAACGTCTTGACGGCCGGGACGCGGATTGAAGATTCGACAATTGGCGATGGCAACGTCATCACTTCTTCCCACTTGGAAGAAGCGACGGTTAAGAACAAGACGACCATCGGACCATACGCCCACCTGCGTCCACTGGCAGTGATTGAAGACGAGGCCCACTTGGGTAACTTTGTCGAGGTCAAGAAGGCGACCGTTGGCCTGCGTTCCAAGGTTGGCCACCTGTCCTACGTGGGCAATGCCACGCTAGGTGAAGACGTCAACGTTGGCGCCGGAACAATCTTTGTCAATTACGACGGCGTCAACAAATTTGATAGCAAAGTCGGCGACCGGGCCTTCATCGGTTCCAACACGAAGATTATTGCCCCTGTGACGATTGCAGACGAAGCCATCACGGCGGCCGGTTCGACGATTACAGACGACATCCAAAAGCACGCCATGGGCATTGCCCGTTCGCGTCAAACCAATAAGGAAGACTTTTGGAAGCGGATGCCTCATAAAAAATAAGCAATGAAAAGGACAGCGAAAGCGGTCCTTTTTTGCTGCTTTCTTTTCCGCTAAAAAATTTTGTGGTATACTCAATTCAGTTATTATTACAACTATACCAATATTGAAGGAGCGAAAGATGAATAAGAAAGCTGTTGCCTTGATTGCTGCCGTTTTTGTGATTGTTGCCGGGGCTATTGCCGCGGTTACAATCGGTGGTAATTCCGGAAAAAAGAAGGAGGACCATTCAATGAAAAACATGAAGATGTCATCATCAAAGATGGCTATGTCCTCAAGCATGGATATGTCTTCTTCTTCAAGCATGAACATGTCATCCATGAAGATGGACGAAAGTTTGCCAACCAACTTGAAGACGGCCGAAAATCCTAAGTACCCAGTCGGCTCTGCCATTACCTTGGAGGCCGACCACATGACTGGCATGAAGGGGGCGGAAGGAACGGTTGCAGCCGCTTATGATACGAAGCTCTACGAAGTCACTTACCAGCCAACCAACGGTGGTAAGAAGGTCACGGGCCACAAGTGGTTGACCAAGGACGACTTTAAGGACATGAAGGACCACAAGAAGGGTGACAAGGTAACCCTTGAAAGTGAGCACATGGCAAACATGAAGGGGGCCAAGGCAACCATTACCAAGGTTGTTGATGGACCGGCCTATGCCGTCAACTACCAGCCAACCAACGGTGGTGACATGGTCAAGAACCACAAGTACTTGGTTGAATCTGAAATTAAGGCTCGCTAAAATAGACTTAACGAATTGTTTTGAAAGGGGTAAACAGCATGGATTTTTCAGTTCTCTACATTGGCTCAGGACAAGCTACCTGGAACGGGGCGGTCCCACTTGCCAAAACCGGTGTTAAGATTGGGGTGATTGAAGAATCCCAGTACGGCGGTGTCTGCTCCAACAAGGGCTGCAATGCCAAGATTATCTTGGATAAGCCGCTGCAACTCGTTGACCAAATTAAGGCCCTGCAGGGTCGCGGCTTGGACGGTTTGCCCAAGGTAAACTGGGAGGACCTGATGGCCCACAAGCACGAGCTCATCGTGCCCCAGGATCAGCACGGTAAGGACCGCTTGGATAACGTCGGAATTACGACCATTAACGGACATGCCGAATTCGTTGATGCCCACACGGTTCGGGTTGGTGAAAAAAATACACGGCTGACAAGATTGTCATTGCCACCGGACTGCGTCCACACCGCCTAAACATCCCAGGGGCTGAAAACTTGCCAACTCCACGGACTTCTTGTCTCTGCCACACATGCCTGAACACGTGACGATTCTCGGTGGTGGTTTCGTGGCCATCGAATTTGCCACGATTGCCTCAGCCGTTGGTGCCAAAGTTGACGTGATTACTCGTGGTAACCGGATTCTAAAGCAGTTCCCAGCCGAATACGTGGCGGCTGTTCAGGCTGACTTGAAGAAGGCTGGCGTCCGCTTTATTCCGGACATGAACGTTGAAAAGGCGGAGAAAAACGACGATGGTAGCCTGACTTTGTTCGGACCAAAGGAATTCCAGTTGACGACCGACTACGTTTTGGATGCGACCGGTCGTATTCCAAACCACGACCAGTTGAACCTGGAAGCGGTTGGCGTGAAGGCTAATAGCCGGGGAATCGAAGTAAACGAATATCTGCAGACAAACGTCGAAAATATTTACGCCGCTGGGGATGCCGTGGACAAGACCATTCCGAAGTTGACGCCCACGGCCGCCTTCGAATCCCGTTACTTGGCTGCCAAGTTTATGGGGACAAACGAAGGACCAATTGCTTACCCAGCCATCTCTGAAATCGTCTTTACTTCGCCAAGAATCGCCCAGGTTGGTGTTTCCTTAGATGAAGCTAAGGCCAAGCCAGACCAGTACGAAGTCGTTGAGGCTTCCTACGATGGGGACTGGTACCGTCAGGTTGAAAACGAACAGGGAGCCAAGCTCTCCTTGATTTTTGAAAGAAAAAGCCAAAAGCTCGTTGGGGCAGCTGAAATGGCTAACGCGGCTGAGGAAACGATCAACACGATTGTCCCTTACGTCCAGATGGCCTTGACCAAGGAAGAACTAAACGACTTTGTTTACGTCTTCCCATCAATCGCCTACACCTTGCAGCGGCGCTTGCCACTTGTTTAATTGAAAAATCCGTCGCTTTGATGAAGAGCGGCGGATTTTTGACTTTTGTGGAGCAAGGGCCTATGCTATACTCTTTTTGTTAAGCAAAGGAGAATTTCATGGAACTTTCAGGTGAAAACATCGTCGACTTGGTCGATAACCAATCCTACCAGGAAAAGGTCATTGATAACCCCGAGGGCAAAGCCGTCGATTTGGACGGGCTCTTTGCCGCCTTTGCCAAGCTGGCTGAAAATGAAGAGCCAGCCCGGGCTGCCCTTGCCATCGACGGTGGCATCGAAGCGGGTGGGACGACTTTGTCCATGGAATTGAACGTGATTAACCTGCCTTTGCGCTACAAGAACCAGGAAAAGAAGCTGGTTTACGTTGACCAGGCCTATGAGTTGAACGTTTACTTGGTTGTTGACAACGCCTACGTCACCAAGTCCGCTCTGAAGATTGAAAAGCTGGCTTCGCTGTCGGCCTACTTGGATGATCCGGATTCCGTTTTGGCCAAGGCTGCCAAGCGCTTTGCCGAACTCTTGGATCAGATTCGAGAAAACCAGGAGGAAGCCGTTAAAGAAGCGGATAACGAAGATTCAAAAAATAAATAATGAACCAAACGTTTATAGCGGGAACCAAATTTTCTCTTGTTATAAACGTTTTTTTGTCGCTTCTTTTAAAAAAAGTTTATAATGAAAGATAATTTGGGTATTTGCAGGCGAAACCCATATCAAATTGCCGTCGACACAGTAAGTGTAGAAAGGTTTTTTTGATGCGCATTAATATTCTTCAACATACTTCAAACGAGGGGCCGGGGGCCATTATCGACTGGGCCAATGAGCGGGGACACGAGGTATATACTTATCATCCCGATCAATTCGGTACTTTGCCGAAGGTAGCTGAAACCGATCTGCTTGTTATTTTGGGCGGCCCCATGAGTCCAAATGATGACTTTCCTTGGATTTTTGAAGAACGACAATTAATTCTGGCTCTGATGGATTTGGACAAGCCGATTTTTGGGGCTTGCTTCGGTGCTCAACAGATTACAAAGGCGCTGGGCTATCCCGTTTCCAAATCGCCGGAAAAGGAAGTTGGCTGGGCACCAGTTACTTTGCAGAGTCATATAATTCCAAACGTACCCGACGAGTTGTTTGCGCTGCACTGGCATGAGGAAATGTTTGAAATTCCCGCAGGTGCTGATTTGCTTTTTTCAACTGAGGGATTAAAAAATCAAGGCTTTGTGATGAACCACCGGGTGATTGGGTTACAGTTCCACTTTGAACCATTAGCCAATAATGTTCGGGAGATGGTGGTCAACGACTTTTCCTATATTGAAGGTTCTGTTTTAGGACAAACGGCAGAAGACATTTTAGAACAACCCGTTCCAAGAGAAAATCGGCGAGTGATGTTCGCACTGCTTGATTATATTTGTCAGTAATAAAAAAGCTGCTCGTCATTTCGACGGAGCAGTTTTTTACTCTTCTCTGATTCTAGCGGATAGGTGGTAGGCCTGACCCTCTTTTTCCACGGTTGCCTTTAAGACCGAGGGGGAAGATACGTGAGAGAGAGTTTGTAGATCACCTAGGTCGTAGGCTTCAATCACGGCCTTTACCAGGTCCTTTTTACTGATAAAGTCGGATTCGGGAATCGCCAGCTCGTCCCAGTCTTTAATTTCGGCCTGGCCAAGGGCCTTGAGTTCTTTTGTTTGAATTTTTGAAATGACTAACATAGTGCCATTGTAAGGCCAAGCAGTGCTTTAGTAAAGCTTGCCTTTTTGAAGTAAAGCTGGCATAATAAAGGTATGCGATGAGTCGAACGCGTCTTTTAGGACGCTCACGCGGCCTGCTCGGATTAAATTCCAAGCCACGGATTTGGTGCAGGTGTTATGACTGTTGTGGAACTTTCATATCTCACCATGACTACTTGTTTTTGCAAGGGTGACGCTGACTTGTTTTGATCGTGACTGATTGAAACCGCCCGTCGAAGCGAATTCGGCATGCCAAACTAAGGGCGAACTACGGTTCGTCCTTTTTTACTGTCCTAAAAAGCATGCGCTTTCTGCTATAATAAAGAAAGCTATCAATGGATTTGGAGGGGACTTTCGTGGAGCAATCACAGTACGTCAGCGTCGCGGCCTTAACGAAATATTTATCGGCCAAGTTTGACCGGGATCCGCACCTGGGCAAGGTTTATTTGACCGGTGAAATCTCCAACCTGGGTAACCGCCGTTCCCGCCATCTCTACTTTTCAATTAAGGATCCGGAAGAAAAGGCCGTTATCCGTGCCGCCATGTTTTCCTATGCTTCTCGCTTGAAGTTTGAGCCGGAAGAGGGGATGAAAGTCCAGGCCATTGGGCGTGTGCAGATCTACGAACCTTCCGGATCCTACTCCATCATCTTGGAACAAATGACACCGGCCGGTGTTGGGGACCTCTTCTTAGCCCTTCAGCAGTTGAAGGATAAGTTAGCAAAAGAAGGACTCTTTTCGAAAGCGAAGCGGCCCATTCCCCCATTGCCAAGAAAGATTGCCGTGATTACCTCACCAACCGGGGCCGTTGTCGAAGATGTGGCCAAGACGGTCGAACGGCGTTTGCCCCAGGCCCAAGTTGTTCTCTTACCGGCCGTTGTTCAGGGTGAAGGCGCCGTTCCATCGCTTTTGAAGCAACTTGAACGAGTGGATCAAATGGACTTTGACACCGTGATTATCGGTCGTGGTGGTGGTTCCATTGAAGACCTCTGGGCCTTTAATGACGAAGCGCTGGTTCGACGCGTCGCGGCCTTGAAAACTCCAATTATTGCTTCCGTTGGGCACGAAACGGACAACACTCTGGTCGACTTGGTTGCTGATCAACGAGCGGCCACACCAACGGCAGCGGCTGAGTTGGCCACGCCAATCTCGAAGCAGAATTTGATTGACCGTGTTTTGGAATTATCCTCCCGCTTGAACTTGGCTGGGCAGAAGCTGATTCAACAAAAGCAACAAGCACTGAAGTACGTCGTTGATCGACCAATTATGAAGCAGCCAGACCGCTTGTATGCGGCCTACCAGCAAGAGGTCGATTCCCTTGAAAAGCGCTTGATTCAAGCCTTTTCACGCAAAACGGAGCAGGGCAAGTACCAAAAGCAGGCCCTGACGGAACGTCTAGCCAGCCAAGAGGGTCAGCTCCTGCGTCCCTACCAAGAACGCCTGTCTCTGGCAGCCGCCAAGCTGGACTTGGTTTCACCGCTAAAGATTCTGTCTTCCGGTTACACCATTGTGAAGGGCGAAGATGGCCAAGTGGTCAAAGCAAAGAAGGACTTAATGGCCGGCCAGAAGGTGGCGCTGACTTTTGCAGACGGCGATTTATCTGCTGAGATTTTAGGAGAAGAACATGACTGAAAAAGCAACATTTGAAGAAAAATTGTCACAGCTGGACCAGATTGTCACGGCCTTGGAAAAGGGTGACCGCCCCTTGGAAACGGCCCTCAATGATTTTAAAACGGGCGTTAGCTTGGCAAAGGACTTGCAGAAGACGCTGGCAGAAGCCGAGAAGACTTTGGCCAAAGTCATGCAAGACGATGGGTCCATGACGAATCTGGAATTGACCAACAATGACTAATTTCAAGGACTTTATCAAGACCTATAAGCCGCAAGTTGAGGCGGCCCTGGTGGCGGAAACGACCAAGCCAGAAAAAGCGTTAATTTCCAACTACGAAGAGGATGCGGCCTACGAAAAGGCCCTGCAGTACGCCTTGTTAACGCCGGGCAAGCGCTTGCGGCCGCTCTTGGCTTTGGCCGTCATTGATTCCTTTGGTCAAGACATTGATGGGCAGGCCGTTAAGGCGGCTTCTGCCATCGAGTGGGTGCACGCCTACTCGCTGGTTCACGATGATCTGCCTGAAATGGATAACGATGCCTACCGCCGTGGAAAACTTTCGGTTCACGCTTTGTACGGGCCAGCCCTGGCCGTTTTGGTGGGCGATGCCCTGCAGGCCAATGCCTACGCCATTCTTTCCTCCTTGACAGCCATTTCGGCCGAGCAGCAGGTCAAGATGGTGGCGACTTTGGCAAACCGTTCGGGGGCCTTTGGCATGGTCTACGGCCAAGTCCTAGACATGCGTAACCACGATGCCAAGGGAATTGGTGAGGTCGGCTCCATGGAACGGGTCGAAGCCTTTTCAAACCTGATGAAAGTCTACCAGATGAAGACGGCCGATCTCCTGGTGGCCGCTGCGCTCATTGGGGGGCACTACCTCGGATTGGGGCAGGAAGCCCTCTTACACTTGGAACGCTACGCCACAAAGCTTGGTATCATCTTCCAGATTCAAGACGACATCGATGACTATGAGCAAGATGTCAAAGAAGACGTGGTTTCCTTTGTCCGCTTCTACGGACTGGAAGAGTCCAAGAAAATGGTGGCTGACTTGCTTGACCAAGCCCATGGGGCTTTGGCTGACTTAAAGGCGGTAGACGGCCGCTTTGATCCGGCCTTACTCACTGATTTGATTGATTTAATTGGAGCATAGCAATGGCAGTTGCAAAAGAACGTGTTGACATTTTACTCGTCCAGCAGGGCCTCTTTACCTCTCGTGAACAGGCCAAGCGGGCCGTCATGGCCGGGCAGATTCTCGGTGAAAACGAAGAACGCTTAGACAAGGCCGGACAGAAGATTCCGGTTACGACCGAACTACATTTTAAGGGGCAGCCACTGCCCTTTGTTTCCCGTGGCGGCTACAAGTTGGTCAAGGCCATCGAGACTTTTGGTATGGCCATGGAAGGGCAAATTGTCTTAGACATTGGTTCTTCAACCGGTGGCTTCACCGACGTTTCCCTGCAAAACGGGGCAAAGCATGTCTATGCTTTGGATGTTGGCACCAACCAACTGGCCTGGAAGCTACGCATTGACGAGCGCGTGACGGTCATGGAGAACACCAACTTCCGCTATGCCAAGCTGGCAGACTTCATGGAAGGACAACCGACCCGGGCGACCATCGACGTTTCCTTTATTTCCCTCAGCCTGATTTTGCCAACCCTAAAGGACATCTTGGCTAAGGGTGGGGAGGTGGCTGCCTTGATCAAGCCACAGTTTGAAGCCGGTCGTGAACTGGTCGGTAAGCACGGCATCATCAAGGATCCGGCCGTACACCGCCTGGTCTTAGAAAAGACCTTGCCAATGATGGTCGAAAACGGCTTTTCCGTGAAGGGACTGACCTATTCACCCATCAAGGGTGGCCAGGGGAACATTGAATTTTTGGCCTGGTTGGAACGGTCAGATGAAGCCGTTATCGCCGATGACGTGGCAATCGACAAAGTCATCGAAGAGGCCCACGGTCAGCTTGACCAAGAAGGCTAAAAAGGCTGCCAAAGAAGTTCTTTGGCGCGTACATATTTTGTTTGGAGGCAGAAAATGCTGGAACAGCTTGTCATTGAAAATTTTGCCATTATTGACCAGGTCGAACTGTCCTTTGACGACCGCTTGACTGTTTTGACCGGTGAAACGGGGGCGGGAAAGTCGATTATCATCGACGCCTTAGCCATGCTCACCGGCGGTCGGGCAAGTACTGAAATGATTCGAAAGGGCGCCGACAAGGCGGTTTTGCAGGCGGTCTTTTCCCTGGATGACGAAAAGAAGGGGTTGCTTGCTGCTTTTGAGGAAGCCGGCATTGATGTTTCCGAAGGTCAGGTCGTCATTTACCGGGAATTCAACCAGAAGGGCCGCTCGGTTTCGCGAATGAACGGGACGATTGTGCCCTTGAAGTTTTTAGCTGACTTGGGGGCTAGGCTTGTGGAAATCCAGGGCCAGCACGACACTTCCCTGCTCTTGAACCCGGATTCGCACTTGAGCCTCTTGGACGACTTTGCCGATGCTTCGTTGAAGCAGGCCCGGGTTGATTATGACAAGCTCTTTACTTCCTACCGCGATCTGGCTTTGCGCTTGAACCAAGTTCAAAACCAGGCGCAAGATTTGAATCAGCGCTTGGACCTGTTGACTTTTCAAGCAGAGGAGCTAAAAAACGCCAATTTACAGCCGGGTGAAGAGGAAGAGCTCTTGGCCGACCGGGCCAAGTTGGCCAACCACAAGAAGATTGCCGATGCGCTCGATCAGGCTCAGCAGGCCTTAAACCCTGGCTTAGAGGGTGGGGCCATCGATCTCTTGGCCGCGGCTAACAGTGCCTTGAGTACGGCCGCTTCCTATGACAAGGACTACGAAAACTTAGCCCAATCACTTTCCGAAGCCTACTACGCAGCCCAGGATGCCGGTCGGGAGCTGGATGAATCCGTGGCCAACCTCACCTTTGACGAGGGGGCTTTGGTCAAGATTGACGACCGCCTGCAGGTTATCCACCAGTTGAAACGCAAGTACGGGGAAACGGTCGACGATATTTTGGCCTTTCAAAAACGAGTGGAAGAAGACCTTTCCGCACTCGATGGTGGCTCCTTAGACATTGACCAATTGACGGCGCAGAAGGCCGCGCTGAAGGAAAAAATCCAAGCGGCTGCCGACCGCCTTCGAGATGGTCGCAAACGAGTGGCGAAGAAGTTGGAAGAGGCGGTCAACCAGGAGTTGGCGGACTTGCTAATGAAAGAGGCATTCTTCAAAGTCGCCTTTGAGCCAGTCGAAGGCTTCTTGCCATCGGGTCAAGACCGCGTGACTTTTGAAGTCCAAACCAACAAGGGGGAAGGCGTCAAACCGCTTGAAAAGGCCGCCTCAGGTGGGGAAGCCTCCCGTTTGATGCTGGCCTTAAAGACGGTCTTCATCGCCCAGCAGGGCCTCTCAACGGTTGTCTTCGATGAAATCGATACCGGGGTTTCCGGCCGAGTCGGTTCGGCTATCGCGCAAAAGATGCGGGCGATTTCAAAGCAGACGCAGGTGCTTGCCATTACCCACTTGCCACAGGTTGCTGCTGCAGCCGACCACCACTTCTTAATCGAAAAGTCCTCGCAAGGGGAACGAACGGTTACTCAAGTGACAGAATTGGCCGAGGGGGCACGGGATGAAGCCGTTGCCATGATGCTTTCCGGCGATGAAATCACGGATGCCGCCCTGGCCAATGCAAAAGACCTGCGCGCCCACGCAGGCAATCAATAAAGAATGAATGAAATGCTGAACGATCGGATCGAAAAATGACGGTGTTCAGCATTTTTTATTGTCCTGATGATTGAATAACTCCTAAGGAATGGTTCAGGTATCTGTTACTTGATAAAGTTTGTTAATGTTGTATCATAGTCCTTAGAAGCGGCATGTCATAGAGGAGGTTAGGATGTTTAACCGAATTGAAGAGGTCAATTTAAATGCAAAGGAAGCCTATCGGCCATCGAAGACCGGGCTTTTTCTTGGCCTCTTCTTCCTCCTTTCCGTTTTCTTACTGCTGACTTATCAGCTGACCCGTTTAAACGGGAGTTATTCAGCGGATAGCCAAAAGAACAAGGTTTTGATTAACGACAGCATCGACTTTCGCAATCAAGAAGTCGTGACTAACCTGGAGAAGGTGGACCGTTGGACAACGGGGCACTACGACTTGAACGGCGATGCTCTGACGGTGGTGGTTGATGGTAAGACCTATAAGGGCGCCTTTGTCCATGGCCGTAAGCAGTTTTACCGCGAAGTTGACCAGCATAAAGAGTACTTTACAAGACAGTAAGCACCTGAAAAAGTCGGCAGGAAGAATTCCTGCCGACTTTTTAATTGGCAAAGAAAAAAGCCCTCGTCGATTGACAAGGGCCTTTGCTTTAACTGTGTGTGTAGAAGAGGAAGGCAACGAAGATGACGGCCAGTGCGTACATCAAGAAGTTGACCTCCTTGCCCCGCTTAGCAGCAATCATGGTGATTGGGTAAGCGATGAAGCCAAGGGCGATACCGTCTGAAATGGAATAAGTCAGGGGCATGCCGATGACAATCAGGAAGGCTGGTGCCGCAATGGCCATGTCTTCCCATTGAATCTTCTTCAAGTTACCGGCCATCATAATGCCGACAACAATCAAGGCTGGGGCGGTAACTTGGGAAGTGACCACGGCCAAGAGAGGTGAGAAGAAGAGGGCCAGGATGAAGAGCAGGCCGGTAACGACGGAAGTGAAACCGGAACGACCACCAACGGCGATTCCAGAAGAGGATTCGACAAAGGCAGAGGTAGGGGAAGTACCAAGGGTGGCCCCCACCGTCATTCCGACGGCATCGGCCATCAGGGCCTTGCCGGCCCGGGGCATCTTGCCGTCTTCCAAGAGTCCGGCCTGTTCCGTCAAACCAATCAGGGTACCGGCCGTATCGAAGAAGACAACGATCAAGAAGGTCAAGGCCACGATGATCATTTCAAAGCTGTTGATGTCGCCCAGGTGCGTCCAGGCCTGGCCAAAGGTTGGGGCCAACGAAGGGGCGCTTGAAACAACTGAACTTGGTAGAGCAATTTGCCCGAAGAGAATACCGACAACGGCCGTTCCCACCATTCCAAAGAAGATGGCGGCAGGGACTTTTTTAACAATTAAGATCAAAGTCAAGGCGATTCCAAAGATGGCTAAGAGAGTGCTTCCCTTTGTCAAAGGCCCCATGGCAACCATGGTTTCGGAATTGGCAATAATTAAACCGGCGTTGTGCAGACCAATGAAGGCAATGAAGAGGCCGATTCCAGCCGCAATGGCAATGCGCAGGTTGTGGGGGATGGCGTCGATGATTTTTTCCCGAATGTGGGTCAGGGTCAAGACCAGGAAAATCAAGGCGGCAACCAAGATACCGGCCATGGCCGTTTGCCAGGAAACCTTCATCCCAATTACAACAGAATAGGCGAAGTAGGCGTTGACACCAAGACCTGGCGCAATGGCGATTGGGTACTTGGCAACCAAGCCCATGAAGATGGTGGCAGTGGCGGCTGCAATGGCGCTCGCCGTAAAGACGGCCCCCTTATCCATGCCGGCGGCTGCCAGAACGTTTGGATTCAAAAACAAGATGTAGGACATGGCCACGAAAGTGGTCAAGCCAGCGATGCTTTCCTTTTTAAAGGAAGTGCCCAGCTTATTAAACTGGAAGTAGGATGCAAGTCGTGACATCGGTCAAAAACTCCTCTTTTTCTTAAATGACTACTTGAATAGTGTAACAGTAATAAACGGACTTGTCTGATAAAAAATTAGAAAATAAAGGATAAAATACGAACAATGTAAAGGAATTTAACGAAATGTTCAGATTTTATTCGAAAATTTCCCTTGCTGGAAGTGGAAGGGGGGACTTTTTCAATCCCACTGGTCGGGCATGAAGTTTTTTTCTTTTAAAGCGCCTTTCTTTGCCAGCTTAGGCTCGACTGGGCTATAATAGGGAAAACAAACTTTTTAGGGGGACAAACGGATGGATCAACAGACTTGGGAACGCATTGTGAAGTATACCGAACTGCAGGGGACTTCCGGACAGGAAGACGCCGTCTTTAAGGCCTTTGAAAAGGATTTGACCCCCTTGGTTGACCGGGTTGAGAAAAATGGTATGGGCGGTATCTTTGGTGTCAAAGAGGGTCAAGCTGACGATCCCCGGGTGATGTTTGCTGCCCACCTTGATGAAGTTGGCTTCATGGTGGCAGGCATTTTGCCAACCGGTGCCCTGCAAGTTGTGGCCCTTGGCGGTTGGAACCCAATGACGGTTCCCGCACATCGCTTCACACTTTTTACCAAAGTCGGCCAGTACCCGGTCGTTTCCTCCTCCGTTTCACCCCACCTGCTGCGTGGTAAAGCCGGTGGCGCCGCTACCTTGACGATTGACGACATCCTCTTTGATGCCGGGTTTGAATCAAAGGAGCAGGCCGAAGCCATGGGTGTTCGCCCGGGTGACTTTATCGTGCCAGAAACAAAGACCATCAAGATGGCTAATCCCAACCGGGGCTTGTCAAAGGCCTACGACAACCGTTTCGGGGTTTCCGCCATTTTGTCGGCCCTGACCGATCTGCAGGGTGTCAAAACGCCAAACACCTTGATCATGGGGGCGAATACGCAAGAAGAAGTCGGTCTTCGCGGTGCCTTGCCAGCCGTTCAGCAGCAAGCACCCGACCTCTTCTTTGCCGTCGATTCCTCGGCAGCCAACGACCTTGATCAAACGACTGGTCGGCAGGGACTTTTGGATCAGGGTACCTTGATTCGGGTCTTTGATCCGACGGTTGTGACGTCCCCCCGTTTGAAGGAATTCATTTTGCAAACGGCAGAGGATAATAAGATTCCTTACCAGTACTTTGTCTCAAAGGGTGGTACCGATGCCGGTGCCGTTCAGAAGTATGGACAGGGGATTCCAGCCGTTGCCCTGGGGGTGGCTTCGCGCTACATTCACACGCACGAAACCGTTTGGTCGATTCCGGACTTTGACGCAGCCCGTGCCTTGATTGTCGCCCTTTCTAAGAACTTGGATCGGTCCGCCGTTGATGACATTGTGGGGAAGTAATGTTTAAGAAACTGCAACGCTTAGATTACTGGATTGCCGTGCCCTTTGCCGTGCTGTCCTTAATCGGAATTGTCATGGTCTTTTCGGCCACTCAAAACGCTTACCTGGCACCGGTGATGTCCTTTGCCAAGCAGGCGATTTTTGTGTTGGCTGGCTGGTCGGCCGCCTTTTTCACCTTTAAGATTAACCGGCAGGTGTTGCGGTCTCAGTCACTGTTGAACATGCTCTTGTTTGGGACCACGGTCTTGTTAGTCCTGGCCCGTTTAGCACCGGCCGTTAACGGGGCTCACGGTTGGATCAATCTGGGTCAGGTAACCTTGCAGCCAGTCGAATTGGCAAAAATCATCTTAATTCTCTACTTTGCCCACTGGTTTTCCAAGGTTCCTTGGCGGCCCGGAAGGGGCCTCTCGGGCTTCATCCGTTCCTGGTTACAACCAGGTCGTCCAGTTAAGCTGCTTTGGCCAATTGCCATTTTAGCCTTGACCCTGGCTATGCCCGATATGGGAAACCTCTTTATTACACTGGCCGTGCTCACGCTTTTAGTTCTTGCCTCCGGTGTGAAGCCAAAGGCCAATTTGATTTTGGTTGTGGTCTTCTTCCTTGCCCTGGCCTTTTTGCCCGAAATCTTCTCCTTCTTTGACTTGAAGGAGTCCTCTTCTTATGCCATCAGACGGTTATCGAACTTCGTTGATCCTTGGTATAATATGGACCAGAGTCGGCAGTTACTGTATTCGTACTACGCCATTTCCCACGGTGGCCTCTTTGGTGTCGGGCTGGGAAATTCATTGATTAAACCCTACTTGCCAGAATCAAACACCGACTTTATCATGGCGGTGGCAGCCGAAGAGCTAGGGGCGGTCTTGGTTGTTGTGGTGCTTGGCTTGATGATGATTTTGATTGGCCGCCTTGTGCTGATTGGCATTCGGCAAAAGTCCCAGTACAACCGACTCTTTTTGTACGGCCTGGCTGGGCTTCTAATCATGCAGTCCTTTGTTAATTTGGGCGGTGTCTTGGGCCTTCTACCCATCACCGGAGTGGTTTTCCCCTTCATTTCCGGGGGAGGTTCCTCCTTTGTCTTCTTCTCGGCGGCCGTTGGCTACGCCTTGAACATTGCCGCCCAAAACAAGGAACCCGCCCGACCAAATCCGCAGGATGATGCGGCCAGAAGGGAATTGAAACGCTAATGTTTGAAATGAAAAAACGACGGGCCCTCTACGTCTACATGAGAGGGCTGAAGCAGGTGAACCAGCTGAAGAAGTTTGGTGAAATTGCTTATATTTCCAATAAAATGAACTATGTCGCCCTCTATGTCAACGAGGAATCGGTGGCGGACTTAGTTGAAAAGCTGAAAAAGTATCGTTTCGTGAAAACGGTTAAGCAGTCGGAACGGCCGGACATTGATCCGGACTTGGGTGACTTGCACGACGACGTCTTCTTTGAGGAATACGATCAGGAGAAAGCTGGCCAAAGGGAAAATGAGCAGAAGCCGGCCGAGCAGGTTGATCAGTCGGAACAGCCAGCTCTTGTAACGAATGCAGACAAAACGAACAAGACGGGAAACGAAGGTGAGTAAATGCGAGTCATTGCTGGACAATTTGGTGGCCTGCGCCTCGAGGCCGTAAAGGGCCGGGCAACTCGGCCCACCACCGATAAAGTCAAGGAAGCCATCTTTTCCATGTTGATGCCCTACCTAAACGGCGGCCGGGTTTTGGACCTCTACGCTGGGACCGGTGGCTTAGCCATTGAGGCGATTTCCCGGGGGATGGACGAGGCCGTCTTGGTCGATAAGCAGGCAGCGGCTTTGGCCGTCATCGAAAAAAACATCGAGAAGACCCATGCAAAGGATGCCTTCACGGTGATTCGTGGGGCGGCTTCAGCTGTTTTGACCCGTTTAGCTTTGCAGCAGGCGACTTTTGACTTGGTCTTGTTAGACCCGCCCTATGCCAAGGAAAAGTTGAAAGAAGATATCGATAAAATGATTTCAAACGGGCTTTTGGAGGACGGCGCTGTGGTCATGATTGAATCCGACCAGGTGGCCGACTTGCCCGAGCCAGATGAACGCCTGGAACTCTTGAAGCAAAAGGATTACGGGATTACCCGTGTCTCCCTTTACCGCTACGAAATCAAAGGAGCAAAATGATGAAAAAAGCCGTTTTTCCAGGATCCTTTGACCCCTTGACCAACGGGCACTTGGATATTATCACCCGTGCTGCTGACCTCTTTGACGAGGTCGTGGTGGCGGTCGGAAAGAACACCAATAAAAAGGGCCTCTTTGAAACCGAGGAGCGCCTGGAACTTGTGCGCCAGGCCGTTTCAGACTTGCCAAACGTGACGGTCGGACAAATCGACGGCCTGACGGTTGATTATATGGAAGAGGTTGGCGCCCGCTACATCGTTCGCGGCCTTAGAAACTGCAAGGATTTTGAATACGAACGAGACATTGCCGGAGCCAACTCCATCTTAGACGATGTCGAAACGGTCCTACTCTTTGCAAAGCCGGAAAACCAAAACATTTCCTCTTCAATGGTCAAAGAAATTTCCAAGCTCTCCTCAAATCGCTTGGAAGCCTTCGTGCCACCGGTGGTTGTTAAAGCCCTCCAAGAACATTTCAATTAAGAAAAAGCTTCCGCTACTTCGGAAGCTTTTTTTATTGCTCAGCCGTGCTATTTTTTAGGAGGTGGTTGAAATGTTTGATCAAATCGACTGGGAAAGGCTCTTGCCCTGGGCGAAGAAACATTGGAAGGTCCTCGGTCTAGCAGCTTTAGGATTCGTGATTTTGCTCGCTTTACTGCTGATGATACGACAGCCGAAGGATGCTCAATCAGCTCAGCCTGCCCCGGTGACAGCCGGGGGCAAAGAGCAAAACACAACTGGGAAAAGTGGAAAAAAGGGGCCAGAAGGAGCCAGTCAGACGAGCAAGTCTGCGATCAAAGTCGACTTGAAGGGAGCAGTTAAAAAGCCCGGGCTTTATACCTTAGCGAACGGGTCGGTTTTGGCCGACCTTCTTGAAAAGTCCGGTGGCCTGACCAAGGAGGCCGATGCCAACCGCTTCAACCTGGCGCAGCCCTTGGAGGAGGGGATGGTCGTCTATATACCAAAGGAGGGGGAGGCAGTACCGGACTTTCATAACGTTGGTGCAGTTCCCGGAACCAAAACGACTGGAACTGGAGCGGGCCAGCAGGGGAGGAATTCGGCTGACAAAGTCCACTTGAACACGGCCAGCCAACAGGAACTCGAATCCCTCTCCGGTGTCGGGCCTAAAAAGGCGGAACAGATTATCGCTTACCGAGAGGAACATCCCTTTCAAAAAGTCGATGAATTGAAGGATATTCCGGGAATTGGTCCGAAGCGCTTTGAACAACTAAAGGACAACGTGCTGCTATGAAGGACCCCCGCTTTTCCTTTCTGTTGACCCTCCAATTGGCGGCTGTAGCCATGCTAGTTTATCGACAAAATGCAATGACCGAGACGCTTTTGCTTGCTACGGCGCTGCTCAGCCTTACATTGAATGATCAAAGGCAGCTTTTGTTGCTTTGGCTTTTTACCTTGCTCTTCTTTCTCTATTGTCACTTTGATAACCGTCATTTACTGCAGGCCAGTCAGCGCGGATTAGAAACTGGCCCGCAGTCCTTAATCGTTCAGCCCGACCAGTTTCGTCGTTCGGAAGACGGCGTGATTTCGGGTCAGGGACGTACGGTGCAGGGGGAAAAGCAGCTCTTCTTTTACCAGGCGAAGAGTCAGGCGGAAATGGATCGTTTTGCTGCGGTAAAAGAGACGGTTGCCTTTGTGGGAAGTGGTGAAAGCACGCCTGTGATGGGCGCAACTAACGACTATCAATTCGACTTTCGACAGTACTGGCGCAGTCAGAAGGTGACTCAGCAAGTTCGCTTTGAGCGCCTCGACATCCAGCAGGCGAAGGCTGCCAATCCGCTGTCAGCCGTCATGAATCGCCTGCACGCCTTGCACGCTCGGGCTGCAAGAATGGCGGATGGTTTGCCTAACCCACTCCGTGATTACGCCCTTTCCCTTTTATTGGCCGCTAAGGGGAGTCAGCTCTATGACAATAACCCCATGATTGCCGAACTGGGGCTTATCCACCTCTTCGCTCTTTCCGGCCTCCACGTCTCCTTTTTAAGTAACTACTTTCGAAAAGTCTGCCGTCGTCTGCGGATTGACCGGGAAGTGGCGGACGGTCTCCTAGCGGTTCTCCTGCCACTCTTCTATCTCTTTACGGGTTCACCAAGCGTCCTTTTTCGGGCAACGGTGGCGGGGGAGTTGCGTATTTTTAGTCAAAACTTCAACCGCCCTCTGGCACCCATTCAGATTTGGTCCTATTCCTTAATTTTGAGTCTGCTACTGGCGCCACAAATTTTACTGACCCTGGGTGGCCAGCTCTCCTTTGCCTTGACCTTGGCGGTGACTTTGTCTTCTAAATTGTCTGTGGTTAAGCGAGCCTTCTTCTTGTCCTTGGTGACTTTTCCGTTGATTGTTTCTTCCCAATACGTCTGGAACCTTTGGCAGACGGTGGCGAACTTGATTGCCATTCCGGTTTTCACCACTCTGGTGCTGCCAGCCACGCTTTTGGGCTACAGCCTATCTTTTCTGCCTGTTTTACCAATGCTTTGTAATGGGCTGATTCAGCTCTTTGACAGCGCGGTGGCCCTCTTTGGTCGCTTGCCCGGGCAGCTGGTGGTTGGAGCCCTGACCTGGCCAATTTTAGTCCTCCTTTTCCTGCTGCCCTTCTCTGCCCTTTCGCTTGACAAGCGGGGAAAAAGGGCGCTGCTGCTTGCTTGGGTTGTTCTCTTGACTGCTAACTGGCTGATGGTCCGCTTCCCAAGCCATGGTGAATGGACGACTTTTGACATTGGGCAGGGGGATGCCGCGGTCTTGATTGAACCAAGGCATCAAACGGTCACCATGATTGATACGGGTGGCAAAGTCCAGTTCGGCCCCCGGCCCCATTTTGAAACCGGTGGCCCAAAGGATGAGCGAACGCAAGTAAAGGCTTTCAAGCGGGCCAAACAAGAAGAAGGGCTGGCCCGCTCCGTCATCTTGCCATACTTGCACGCCCGAGGCATTCGACACATCAACACTCTGGCCCTCTCTCACCAGGACCAAGATCACATTGGCGACAGTCGGGTCATTTTAGAAAACTTCACCGTTGATCGTCTGGTGATTCCAGCGGGAATGGCCGAATTACCGGCCTTTCAGAAAAAGATTCAGCCTTATTTGAAGCAGACCAAGGTGGTGGAAGCAACGGACCAGACGACCGTGCCGAATTGCCCCTTAATCATCCGCTATCCCTTTTTCAGGGGTGAAGCAGGCAACGACGATTCATTGGCCTGGACGGGGCGCTTTGGTGGCCAAAACATTTACACGGCCGGTGACTTGGACCGGGATGGTGAGGAGAAAATCTTGGCGAAGTACCCGGACTTTGCCCCGGATATTGTCAAATTCGGCCACCATGGGTCGAAAACAGCCACCAGTCCAACCGTTTTTGCCCAGTGGCAGCCCAAAGTCGGCCTGGTGTCAGCCGGGCGCAACTCCCGCTATGGCCACCCCCATCAAGAAGTGTTGGACGTCGCCAATAAAGAGGGGATGATTGTCTACAGTACGCAGACCCAGGGTATGCTAAGATATAGCTATCAAGGAAAGCATGGACATTTTGAGGTAAGCAGACATGAACCTTCAGAATCTTAAAGGACAAATTGAACAGCAGGCACTGCCCAACCTTTATTTGGTGACAGGGGAAGAGACGGCCTTGCTGCAAAAGGCCAAGCGGCTCTTTGCGTCAATCATTCCAGAAGAAGACCAGGAAATGAACTATGCTAGCTACGACTTTGCAGCGGTTGGCTTGGATGATGCCATAGCCGACATTACGACACCGCCATTCTTTGGCGACCACCGCGTCGTCATGCTGAACAATCCGACTTTTTTGACGGCGACGGGGAAGTTGACCGATGGCCAGGAGAAGGCTCTGTTGTCGGTCATTGAGCAGCCAATTCCAGGCAACTTACTGGTGGTTTTTGCCGGAGACCTGAAGCTGGATAAGCGGAAGAAAATCACCAAAACGCTACTAAAGGCCGCCGAGAACTTGGATTTACCAAGGTTAAACGAGCGGCAGGTGGCCCAGGCCTTACACGGACTCTTAGAACAACGGGGCTTTCGAATCGAACCGGCCGCCGAGCAGGAACTCTTGCTGCGGACCCAGGCCTCCTACAGCAAAGTTCTTCAAGAACTGCCCAAGTTGCTGGCCTTTGCCGCCGATAGCAAAGTCATTACCCGCCAAGCCGTGGACGACCTGGTTATTAAGGAGTCGACGGCCCAGGCCTTTGACTTGGCCGACCTGGTCTTAAAGGGACAGCGGGAAGCCGCCATTCGCACCTACCACGACTTGGTCAAAAACGGGGAAGCTCCCCTCCGCTTGAACGCCCTCTTGCTGGGGCAGTTCCGCTTGCTGTTACAGGTGGCTTCCCTGCAAGGCTCGGATGCCGAAGCGGGCAAGGCCCTGGGCATTCACCCCTTCCGGGTGAAGTTGGCCCGTCAGGCCCTCCGTACTTATCCTTTGGGTAAAGTCCGCGACGGCTTTTTGAAAATTCTCGATATGGAAATTCAGATGAAATCCAAGCAGGTCGATCCGCTTTTTCTGTTTGAAACCTTTATGGTGAACTTTTAACAATAATCAAAAAAGAACCCGCTATGGCGCACTGGCGCTGGACGGGTTCTTTTTTGGTTATTTAGGCCACAAGGGCTGTTTTTTCTTCAATAACTTGTTATGTTTTTTGTAGCGATGAAGCTTTTTCGAGGGTCGCCTTTCACAATGAAAGGAGGTTAATGGATGATTCTAGTAATCGGATTAACGAAATTTCATGAGAAAGGAGGCCGGTTAATCAGCAATGGTTAGCATCATTCTTTTGGTTTTAGCCACTGTGGATGTTAGTATCCACATCATTGAATTTGTCGAAAGACATTTTGATGGGCAAAATAAAAAGAACCGTTAAAGTTTTGGACACCGACGGTTCTTAACATGAACTAAAGGCGACCACCGTGTAAGCGGCATCGCGGGGAGCTGAACTGCTACTCAGCTCCTTTTTCAACTACAGTATAACAGATTCTTTGCAAAAGAAAAGTTGTCCGAACAAAGTCGGTTAAAAGAATTAAAACATGCCCGAGAAATAAAAAAATCCCACACCTCTGTGCGGGACTTTTTCATTTACTTTAGTTAAATTCGCCATCGGCGATTTGTTCAAGGGTTTCACGCGATGGGATGAAGAAGAGTTGCCCAGTCAAAATGTCTGAGAAAGTCAACAAGAAGTCAGATTGGTCCAACATGTTGATCAACATCCCCTTCGTCACGTGCCAGTAGCGGGAGTAGCCCATGAAGTAGGTACCGGTCACGCCAGTGGCTGGATCAGAGTAGGGAACGTTCATCCGAATGATCTTCTGCTCTTCGCCGTCTTCATCGTATTGTGAAGCCACGTTGTGGGCGTTTTCGTACTTGTCTTCGTCTTCCAATTCCAAGTCGGTGAACTTTTCACGTCCAACGGCCTTTTCCTGGTGTTCGGTCTTCATCTTGTTCCAGAAGTCCATGTCGTGACGCCACTTCTGGGCAAAGGCGTAAGAGCCGTTTTCGTAATCGGGGTCTTCATCACCGATGATGGCGTATGGGGCTGCATCTTCCATGGCAGGTGCTTCCGTACCATCGATAAAGCCGATGATGGCCCGTCCTTCAAAGTAACGGAAACCTTGGGTTGAATCTAAGACTTCGGTGTAGTCCTTTAAGAACTTCATGAACTGTGTTTGGCATTCCACAACGATGGCCTGGTTGTTGGCTCGGATGTGGAAGAAGAGGTCACCTTCAGTCGCTGGCATTTCGTACTTAGGACCCTTCAAAGTCTCGTACGTTTCCAATTCCTTTGGCTTCTTCGTGTTGGGGAACAAGATATCCCAGGCGTGGTTTGAAATTCCGATGGCCACCTTCAATTGGGAAGGGGTTCCATCGTTTTGGCCATCGCGAATCTTCAATGAGCGGATGATGGCTTGGGAGCGGTCGGCGAAGGCTTCGACGACTTCCTTCAATTCTTCGGCTGGCAAGTCCTTAAACTTCAAAACCGTGAATTGGACACTTTGCCCGATGTCCTTCCAGACATCTTGGGCAATCGCTGGGTTGATTGGCATTTTTATATCCTCACTTCTCTTTGATAAAAGTATTATAACCCATTTTGACGGGGTGTTTTGATAAAGTTTAGAGCGATTTTAACCTAGTCTAAAATAGATAAAATTGTTTAGAAATCCACGGGCGAAAGGGCGACTTTTCTTTTGGAAACTTTCTCTATAGAATAAAGCTATGGCAAAAATCACGAAAATTTCCACTCAAAAAAGAGCGGGTCGCTACAATCTTGAATTAGACGGACGCTTTGCCTTCGGTATTTCCGAAAACGTCCTGGCCAAGTTTGGGCTGATGAAGGGGCGAGAGCTGGACAAGGAAGAAATCGAGCGCATTAAGGCAGCCGACTTGGTTGACCAGGGCCTGAAGGTGGCGCTGAATTACTTGTCTCCGGCCATTCGGACCAAAAAACAGGTCGCAAATCGCCTGAAGAGCAAGGATATCAAAGAAGGGGTCATTGACCAAGTCATCGACTACCTGGTCGAACAGCAGCTTTTAGATGACGCAACCTACGCCAAGGCCTATGTCAACACCAAGCAAGTCTTTTCACCCAAGGGCCCTCGGGCGATTGCCATGGATCTGAAGAAGGCCGGAGTGGCCGAACCCCTCATTGAAGCGGCCATGGAAGAGTATCCGGAAGAGGCTCAGCTGGAAGTGGCCGTGAAGCTGGCCGAAAAGATTGCCCGGACACACAAACGGGATTCCACCCGGATTCGTCAGCAAAAGACCGCCCAGTCACTGGCTCAAAAGGGCTTCTCTTTTGATATTGCCAGCCGGGCCGTTAACGCGATTGACATTGAAGCCGACGAGGAAGACGAGCGGGAAAACGCCCGCAAGGAGGCCGAAAAGGCGATCCGCCGCCAACGGACCGGAACGGCTAAGGAACGCTATTACAAAGTCAAAAGCAAACTCTACGCCAAGGGCTTTACGGCTGAGACGATTGACTGGGCATTAGAACAGTTTGACTTTGGCATGGATTGAACGAAAGCGGTCAAAGGGCGCTCTGTCACTAAGGGGCGGAGTAGGTGATCCGAGCGCAAAGAAGAAGCTTAATTCCTTCTACCAGCCAGTACAAATCTTTAATCTCCTTTCGTAAAAAATATGATATAATCGAAAAGGAATTTTTTGTCAGAAAAGTGGGACGAGCATGATTGTTGATAAGCCGAGTCGCGGTCCACGCGAAGGGGATGTCATCACGATCAAAAGCTATAAGCACGACGGCTCGTTGCATCGGACATGGCGTGACACCATGGTGTTAAAAACCAGTGAGAATGCCATCATTGGATTAAACGACCATACTTTGGTGACAGAAGATAACGGCCGGCGCTGGGTGACCCGCGAACCGGCCATTGTGTACTTTCATAAAAAGTACTGGTTTAATATTATTGCGATGATTCGCGATAACGGGGTTTCCTATTACTGCAACCTGGCTTCTCCCTATACATTAGATAAAGAGGCGCTCAAGTACATTGATTATGACTTGGATGTCAAAGTCTTTCCAGACGGTGAGAAGCACCTGTTGGACGCGGATGAATACGCGGCCCACAGTAAGAAATGGCACTACCCAAAAGAGGTAGACCAGATCTTGAAGGCCCACGTTAAAATCCTGGTTGATTGGATCGACCAGGGCAAGGGTCCTTTTTCAAAAGGGTATGTGGATGTCTGGTACTCCCGTTACCAATATTTGATGCAGCAGCGGTTGAACGATCGTCGTTGACCAAGAAAAAAGCCCGGATTTTATCCGGGCTTTTTTTGTACAATAGACAGAGATAGTTTCACAAACAGTTAGAGCTAATAGCGCACGATTGCTTTGACTTGTAAACAGGCGTAGAAGGGGTATTCGATGACGGTTACCGTAAACATTGCAGCAGGGGAAATCGATAGCCGACAGGCACTGGTGCAGGCCATTGCCGACCGCATGAAGGCGGGTGAGAAGCGGCGGATCTTCTACCTGGTGCCAAACCACGTCAAATTCGATGGTGAAGTCGACGTTTTATCCCGTCTGGCCCAGGCCAATGGCAAAGGCAAGAACCAGCCCTATGCCCAATCACAGCTGCAGGTCTATTCCATGTCCCGTTTGGCCTGGCGCCTGCTGGACGACGAGGGCCTGACCCAGCCGGCCATCCTTGGTTCGGCCGGGCTCTTTGTCCTGGTTTCAAACATTCTAAAAGAAGAAAAGGACCGTCTGCCCATCTTTGCGCGCATGGCCGCCAAGAAGGGCTTTATTGAGAAGTTAGTCGCCCAATTGACTGAATTGCGGGCATCCCGGGTTTCGGCTGAGGACCTGTTAACCATTGTCGAAGCAGTCAATGGCCAAGACAAGCAGGAGGCCTTGACGGCTGAAGCGTTAAAGCAGAAGCTTCGCGACCTGGCCATTGTGGCCGATTCCTTTAATAAAAAAATGGGCGAGGACTACTTGCTGGCCCAAGAAATGCTGCCGGACTTTGCCAGCCGAATGAAGGACGCCGACCTATCGGACGCCATCTTTTACTTTGATGGTTTCACCGGTTTTACCGCAGCCGAATGGGCCGTGGTGAAGCTCTTGATTGAAAAAGGCGAAGTCCAAATCGCCCTGCTTGGCAGAGTGGCAAAAGACGACCCCTTGAAGTACCAGACGGCCGGATCTGTCTTTGAAAAGCCCTTAGAAACCGCTCGGACAATCCGCGAAATGGCCAAGCAGGCCGGACAGACTTGTCAGATCAAGGTGTTGGAAGAAGAGAGCCAGTCGAAAGAAGGCCAGCCGGGTTCGACTAGCCAGGCTGAAGCCAAGCCTGGCAAAAGTGCGACGGTCAGCCGGAAAAACCTCCTGCAGGCCTGGGAAAAGTTGGGGGCCTACCAGGACTTTTCCGCAGACGAAAAGCAAGTTGCTGAAACCAATCTCCATGCCTTTGTTGCGGCCAACGCCGTGGCCGAACTGGAAGAAGTCGCTCGTCGGATTCGAGAAGACTTGCGTTTGAATCCTGACTTGCACCTGCGCGACATTCTCGTTTTGGCTCGCGACCTAAATCCCTACAGCAAGCACTTGCCAGCCGTGATGGATGCCTTTGACCTGTCCTATTTCTTGGACAACGACGTCAAGATGGGCAACCATCCCTTGGTTGAGCTGACGACGACGCTCTTAGCTAATCCAAGTGCGCTCTATCAAAAGGATCAACTGCTAACGGTCTTGAAGACCGGCTATTTGCGACCAATCATAAATGGTCAGCTACTCGATGACGAGCAGTATTTCGAAGCCGTCGCCTATCTGGAAAAGTACTTAGACGGCCACCGGGTGTCAAAGAAGACCTGGCAGGACGACAGCAGGGGCTTTGCCCTCTTTGAGCTGCCGGCCGATGAGACCGAAGGCTTTAGCGAAGATGCCAAAGTTAACCGCCGCCTCTCCCAGCTCAAAGTCTTCATCCACCAACGGATGGAGGAGTTGAAGGCGGCACTGGATGGGGCCGATACGAACCTGGCGGCCGCCCGGGCCTTGATGACTTTTTTGGTCAAGGCCAAAGTCCCAGAGGCCGTGCAAAAACAAGGCGACTACCTACTTGAAAAGGGTGATCTGATTGCCGCCCAGCGGGTGCGCGAAGTCTGGCAACTCTTTGTCAACATCTTGGACCAAGTTGTTTCGATTGCAGGCGCTGACGCCTTCTCCCGGCAGACCTTCCTGTCTGCTTTGCAGGCCGGCTTTTCCGGCGGGACCTTCTCTGGCATTCCTAACCAGTTAGACCAGCTAACGGTGTCGGAAGCCGGTATCGTGCAGAGTCAAAAATACAAGAAGCTCTACTTCATTGGGGCAACGCGCAACGCTCTGCCCGCTCAAATTAAAAACAAATCCCTGCTCTCTGACCAGGACCGCTTGCTGGTTCAACCGGCCCTGGCGGATCAAGAAGATCCCCGCTACTTGCAGGAAACGGCCAAGCAGCAGATGGCCTCAGAAGCGCTGGTCTTTTACAATGCCCTGCAGGCGGCCAGCGATTCCGTGACCTTTTCCTATCCCTTGCTCGACCAAGACGGTGGGCTAAACGAAGCCTCGCCCTACGTTCTGCGCCTGACTTCAGCCTTTGGCATTGACGAATTGACGACGGTCAAGGCCCAGGCGGAAAACTTGAGTCAGTTGGCTTCGGACTATGCCGGAACGGCCGCTGCGACCCTTTCGCAGTTGGTGAAACTGCCAAACAATGAAAAAGTCGGTCCAGACTTTGACCGCGTAAAAGAGGTGCTGGACCAAGCAGGTTATGGCAAGCGAACCGAACGGGTGCTTTCAAGCCAGAACTACGAAAATAAGACCAAAAAACTCTCAGTCGAAATAGCCAAGCGGCTCTTCCAAGGGCCGCTGATGCTGTCCATTTCCCAGGTCGAATCCTTCTACCGCAACCCCTACGAGTACTTCTTGAAGTACGGTCTGCGCTTGAAAGAAAAACCGACCGTTGAAATTAACAACATGCTGGAAGGAACCATTTACCACACGCTCTTTGAAGGGGCGGTTTTGCAAGTGGTTCAGCAAACCGACCGTCTGGCGGACCTGGCCGATGAAAGAATCGACGGCCAAGTTGACCAGCTTTTTGAAGAACAGTTACAGCTGCCAGAGTATGCCGAGCTGACCGAGGCCGGTCAGGGACAGGCCCAGGCGAACTTTATGGCCAAGCAGGCCAAGAAGGTCCTGAAAAACCTGCGCGACGTTGCCCGTTTGAGCAATACATCGCGGCCAACCCAGGTCGAAGAGCAGTTTGGAATGGGCCGACAAGGCCTGCCCGCCATGGTAATGGCAGACCAGACCGGTCAGTCCGTCAAGCTCCGTGGAAAAGTCGACCGCTTCGACCGCCAGGATGCAGCGGGCGACTTTGGTACCATTGTCGATTACAAGCTGAACGGTAAGAAGTTCAACTATGCCGACGCGGCCAACGGACTAGAACTGCAGCTTTTGGCCTACTGGCAGGCGGCAAATGAAAACGCCCAGGCCATGGGGATGGCCGCAGAGGGTCAAGTCGCTGGAGCCTTCTTTGCGCCAATTAATGACCAAGTCACCAGCTTTAAGGACTTCAAGGGAGACTTTGGTGAACTTTTGGCTGGTCAGCTAAAGGCACCAGGCAACAAGCTCCACGGGCTCTATTTGGATAATGAGGATTATGTCGATGCCCTTGACTATGTCGAGTATGGTCAGCCTTCTAAGGCCTACGCCATTGCCAAAAAGCAAAAGGGCGGCTTTAACGCCAACCAGTCCGATGTTGTCAGTGCAGACGAATTAAGCTTGCTCATGGCCCGCAACCGTCAATTGATCTTGAATGCGGCGGCCAAAATTGCCGCCGGGGACTTTGACATTGCCCCAAGCAAGCAGTCGTTGACCTATTCGAAGTACACCGACGTGATGCGCTTCGATGCCGCCCTGGGCGATCAGTACCAAAACTTTACCTACCAGGGAAAGAAGGGCGCCGTGCTAAAGGCCCTTGAAAATAATCTAGGCAGTGAAACAGACGGAAAGGAGGCCGACAATGCCTGAATTCACAGCACATCAGCAAGCGGCCATTGCCCACAAGGGACACAACATCCTGGTCTCGGCCTCCGCTGGTTCCGGAAAGACGACCGTTTTGATCGAACGGTTGATTCGAAAAATCGTCGACGAACGAATCCCGGTCGACCGCTTCTTGATCGTGACCTTCACCCGGGCTGCGGCCGGAGAGATGAAGGAGCGGTTGGAAAAGGCGCTGACCAAGGTCTTGCAGGCCAGCCAAGATTCGGCAGAACGAGTCTACCTGCAGGAACAGCTGGCCCTTTTGCCAACGGCTGCGGTAACGACCATTGATGGTTTTGCCCTGCAACTGATCGAGTCTTACTACTACGAAATCGATTTGGACCCGGCCTTCCAATTGGTGGCCGATTCAGCCGAGGAAGCGCTTTTCAAGAACCGCGTCTTGGACAGGCTCTTTAACGACCTTTACGATGATGAAAACCCCGATCACCAAGCCTTTTTGAACGTTCTGGAAAACTTCGCCTCGGTTTCACGAGACAATGCCTTAAAAGAAATCATCTTAAAGTTGGCGGACTTTGACATTGCCCGTCCAGAAGAGGACCACTGGCTGGACTCATTGGCCGATGGGGAAGATGTCAATCGACCACTTGCTGAACAAAAGGCCTACCAGGATTATTTGGCAGGCGAAGTGCGCCCGGCGGTCGAAGAGGCTTTGGTTGAGGCAAGAAATCTCCTGCCCCTTGTTGAAGGACAGGAGAATAAGAAGCTGGACGATGCCGCCTTGGCCTTCACTGAGGTTGATCACTACCTTAGCCAGCTGCTTGCCATCATTGACGAAAAGGGCGACTATGAAAGCCTTCGGGCAGCCATGGTTCTCCCCAAGTTGAAATGGCCAAACCGTGATAAAAAGGCCTTTGAAGCGGATGATTCGGACCGGATTGCGGTGGCCGAAGTGCTTGAAAAAGTCGCCACTTATCGCGAAGATTACATTACGAGTGGGAAAAGTCAGGACAGCCCGCTGAAAAAGATTCGCGAATCCTTCTTCCGTTTGAGGGAAAGCGAATGGCAGATTGTTAACGCACGGGGCCAGCGGATTTTGGCCGACTTAGTGACGGTCACCCGTGATTACCTGGCCGCCTTTAAAGCGGCAAAGGCCGAGGCAAATGTCCTTTATTTCTCTGATTTGGTTGTCTTAGCCCGGCAGATTTTAAAGCAGGACGACATCAAAGAATTGGTTCAAAACCAGTTCGAAGAGGTCATGGTTGATGAGTATCAGGACGTCAACCGCCTGCAAGAAGCCTTCTTAAAGGATATGTCCAATGGTCACAACATGTACATGGTCGGCGATATTAAGCAGTCGATTTACGGCTTCCGCCAGGCGGCTCCGCAGCTGTTTGCTTCGAAGTACGACGACTTTGCCAGTGCTGATAGTGACGATGAGCGAATTGAATTAGCGGAAAACTTCCGGTCGCACAATAACGTGACTCGGGCTATCAACCAGATTTTTACGCAGATAATGGACGAAAAGCTGGGGGATGTCCCTTATCAGGGATCGGCTAAGCTGATTCCAAAGGCCGCCTTCCCAGAAGAAGTACCCCCGGTCTTTCACCTGGACCTCTTGTCCATTCAAAAGAAGAATCAGGGCAGCAGCTCAGCTGATGAGGCAGAGGCAGACGATGATGATCGCGATACCCGGGAAAAGACGCTGACCTACCTGCTGAAAAAAGTCCAGGACCTCCATTTGCACGGCCAGGTCTACGACAAGGAGGCCCCAAATGGCATGCGGGCCATCCAATATTCAGACATTGCCATTTTGACCCGTTCGAAAACTGTCTATCCAGACTTGCTCCGCTTGGCCCACGAGGCCGGAATTCCGATTCAGTCGGAGTCGGTCGGCGATTACTATAAGGCCATGGAAGTCTATTTAGTCTTGGATTTGTTGCGGGTGCTGGATAATCCCCACCAGGACATTCCCTTGGCGGCCGCCCTTCGTTCGCCGATTTTTGGCTTTGACGAGGACGAGCTGTCAGCCATTCGTTTGGCGGATGAGCGTCACGACTTTTACACGGCCTTTCTGGCCTACGCTAAAGAGGACAAGAAGGCTGAAAAAGTCTTGGAACAGTTTGATAAGTGGTCCCTTTATGCTCGGCAAAACGACCTGGTTGGCTTGATTTGGGCCATCTACCAGGACACTGGCTGGCTGGACTACGTCGTCGGCCTGCAGGGGGGTGCCCAGCGGCAGGCGAACTTGCATGCCTTGTATCAGCGGGCGACGACTTTCCAAGAAAACGGCCAGTCCGGTCTCTACGCCTTCATTGAATACATTGAGGAGGTGCAAGACGGCGGTGGCAACGTTGGTGAAGTCGCCCAGGAAACTTCGGAATCCGCAGTTTCCTTGATGACCATCCACAAGTCCAAGGGATTGGAATTCCCCGTCATCATCTTGCCTGACTTGGATAAGTCCTTTAACCAAATGGACAGTCAGACGAATTTTGTCCTCCAAAAGGATGCCGGTGCTGGGCTGGATTACCTGGAGCCAAAGGCCAAGGTGAAATTGCCAACCCTTGGAAAGTACGCGGTGAAGCAGGCCATTAAAAAGCAAAGCTGGTCGGAAGAAATGCGGCTATACTACGTGGC
Source organism: Fructobacillus papyrifericola (assembly GCF_018437235.1). Taxonomy (GTDB): domain Bacteria; phylum Bacillota; class Bacilli; order Lactobacillales; family Lactobacillaceae; genus Fructobacillus; species Fructobacillus papyrifericola. The sequence goes on from NZ_JAAMFJ010000001.1 coordinate 158,783, forward strand.
CCTGACCCGTGCCAAGCAGCAGTTGCACCTGATTGGTCGCGTCGATCCAATGGATGGTGAAAAAGAAACGGCCACTCAACGGCTCTATGAAAACGCGCAGTTGGCAGAGGGCCAGTTCCTACCAGAGAGTCAGCGCTTAAAGGCCAGTTCCTACCTGGATTGGACCCTGCAAGCCCTGGCTCGGACGAAGAATACGGTTTTGAATCAAATCATGACTTCGGCAAGCCTCAAAACTTTGGGGCAGGCGACTCATCCAATTGAGCTGGAAGGGGGCGAAATCAGCACGCAGCTGATTTTAGAGAAAGATTTGCCTCAAACGGCGGATTTGCTGGTTGCTGGCATCAGTCAGGTGAATAAGGTTGACTCTCAGGCGGCTACCGCCAAGCCAGCCGCTTTGAAGCCAGCTGATTTAAGGGAGCTGCAAGCAAAGCTTTCCTACCGCTACCCATTTGAAGCCGCCACGAAGACAGCCGCCTACCAATCGGTGTCAGAAATCAAGTCACTCTTCGAAGATCCGGACCGGCCATTTATGGCCGACCTCTACTTGGATGAAGATGGACAGGCAGTTGATGCTGGCCGAAGAGATGAAGAGAAGGATGACCATGCAGACGCTGTTCTTGTGGAAGAAAGCAGAGCGGAGGCGGCGAATTCTTCTGCCGCCCGCATGCTGACCCAAGACGAGCTGCCACTGCCGGACTTCATGACCGATGGGAAGGCCAAACCGTCGCCAACGGCCGTTGGAACGGCCACCCACTTGATGATGCAGCTGGTCGACTTTACCTCCTGGATTGAGGAAAGGGACCTGGAAAAGCTGCTGGCTGACCTCGTTTCAGAGGGGAAGATTGCAGAAGAAGTGGCGCCCCTGGTTGATTTGGGGCAGGTGCTTGCCTTCTTGCATTCGGACTTTGCCCAAGAAATTGCCCGGCACAATGAAAGCCTGAAACGAGAAGCGCCCTTTGCCATGGTAATTCCTGCCAAGCAGGTCTATCCTGGTCTGAATGACGAACAGCCCATTCTGGTTCACGGGATTGTCGATGGTTATTTCGTTGACGAGGGGAAGAAGACGGTGACGATTTTTGACTATAAGACCGATTATGTGCCAAAACGGCCCGGTGCCCGTCAAAAAGAGGCCCTGAAGCGGATGCGTAAGAACTATACGGGACAGTTGAATTTGTACCGCCAGGCCCTTCAGGAAGAGTACCCGGATTACGACGTTTTGCCAGGACAGCTGGTCTTGCTATCGGCCGGGTTGAACCTGACTTTGGACTGAGTGGAGACGGCCGGTGGACTGCTTGCACTTTCTTCGGGCAGCGGCTATAATTGCTAAAAAGTTCGAAGCACCCTTGACGCTGATGAAAGCAAAGGAGACGGTCGTGAAGAATTTTTACGATATTTTGCAGTATTTGAAGAAGTACGAGATTTACATTCACGTCGGTAAGCGACTTTGGGATATCGAAGTGGCTGCCCTTGAGGTGGACAATCTCTACAAGGCCAAAGTCCTGTCGGATCAAGACTACCAAACGATGAAAGTCATCTTGGCTAAGGAACACCGACAAGAGGTTGAACGGACTGGCGACAACAGTCATTACGATGTGAATGCGTCGCAATCGGCTAGCCATTAGACGATTTTAGAAGGCTTTTTGGGAGTGGTTGATTGCTCAGCAATGCCCAAAAGAAAAGTTTTGTAAACGCTTGCAAAACTTTCGTGTCCTTTGTTAAAATAGACTTGTAACTTATGAAATAGGAGGCGGTTCCCATTTTGCCTTGGCCAATGGGAACCAATTAATCATCATGACAAAAGATAAATTAATTGGTGTTGACCTTGGTGGAACGACCATCAAGTTTGCAATTTTGACTGACCAAGGTGAAGTGCAACAAAAGTGGTCAATTCAAACAAACGTTTTGGGCGATGGCATGCACATCGTGCCAGACATCATTGAATCCATTAACCACCACTTGGACCTGTACCAATTGGACCGTTCACGCGTGATCGGAATTGGAATGGGAACGCCTGGAACGGTTGACCGTGTGAACGGAACCGTTAAGGGTGCCTACAACCTTGGTTGGGCTAAGGAAGAAGCTGTCAAGGAACCAATTCAGGCCGGAACCGGCTTTGAACTCACGATTGACAACGACGCAAACGTCGCTGCCTTGGGTGAAGCCTGGAAGGGTGCCGGAAACAACGATGCCGACGTTTCCTTCATCACGCTTGGAACCGGTGTTGGTGGTGGGCTGGTTGCCAACCACGAATTGATTCATGGTGTGGCCGGTGCCGGTGGTGAAGTTGGCCACATCATCGTGGAACCAAACGGTTACTTGTGTACTTGTGGTAACCACGGTTGCTTGGAACAATACGCTTCGGCAACGGGTGTTGTGCACTTGGCACAGGACTTTGCCGAACAATACGTTGGTGAATCACGTTTGAAGAAGATGATTGATGACGGGGATGAAGTGACGTCAAAGATTATCTTTGACTTGGCCAAGGAAGGGGACTTCCTTGCTAACGAAACGGTTGACAAGTTGGCCTACTACTTGGGTTACGCAGCCGCTACGATTTCAAACATTTTGAACCCATCAGCCATCGTTATCGGTGGTGGGGTTGCCGCAGCCGGTGAATTCTTGCGTGAACGCGTGGAAAAGAACTGGTCAGTCTTCGCCTTCCCAACGGTTCGCACGTCAACGACCGTTAAGTTGGCCGAACTTGGAAACGACGCCGGTGTTATCGGTGCCGCTTCATTGGCAAAGAACAAGTAATTTGAATAATTAATCAAAGAGCAGCCAGCTGGCTGCTCTTTTTTGTCTGCTTAAGCAGTCAGGAAGTTATGGTAAAATAAAAGGGTATTGTGGCGTTATTTTGCCATTGCGGGAAAAGGAGGTCCAAGCATGGAATGGACAACGTTTTTTGAACCATACGAACAGGCTGTTGCCGAGTTGAAAGTCAAGCTCGGTTATTTGACGACTGGTCAGGTCAAAACGGGCACCCGTCCGGTTGAATCCGTGACGGGCCGGGTTAAGTCCCAGGCCTCCATTGAAGAAAAAATCGTCCGTCGGCACCTCCACGAGGATCGTCTGGCTTTGGACTTGCAAGACATTGCTGGCCTGCGCATCATGACCAAGTACATCGATGACATCTACAAGGTGGTTGAGCTGCTGCGTAAGCGGACCGACTTTACCATCTTAGAAGAGCGCGATTACGTGATGAACGCCAAGCCATCCGGTTACCGTTCCTATCACATGGTCATCGAGTACCCGGTTTCGCTCTACTCTGGTGAGACCAAGGTGCTGGCCGAAATTCAGATTCGCACGATGGCGATGAATTTCTGGTCAACCATTGAACACGACCTGAACTATAAGCACGGTGAAATTAAGCCGGAAGTGGCCGAAAAGCTGGCTGAGATTTCCGAGCAGACCTTTGCCTTAGAACAGGAACTGGCCGAAGTAAAGGAAATGGATTAGGGTTTGACTCACGGATTGCGCATCACTCGATGATGCACCCGCCCAGACTCGAACCGCACCAAAGAAAGAAGTTTTATGAAAGTCGCACTCTATCACAATGACCAAGAACGGTCACTGAAAATTGTGAAAGAATTGAAAGCCGAATTGGACCGTCAGGGCATTGAACAAGACGATGCCAACCCGGACCTGGTCATCACGGTCGGAGGGGACGGCACCTTGCTCGGCGCCTTTCACGAATACATCGGTTTGAAGGAAGACCTCCGCTTTGTCGGCCTGCACACCGGCCACCTCGGCTTTTACACCGATTGGCTGGGAAACGAAGTCAAGGAATTGGTTGCCTCCTTGGTCAAGGATTCCGGTGAACGGGTTTCCTATCCGCTGTTGAAGTTGACGACTAAGATGGTCGATGGCACAACGGAGGAGTACCTGGCCCTAAACGAGGCAACGGTTAAGCAGCCGGTTGGAACGCTAGTGGCCGACATTTACTTGGGTGACCACCACTTCGAAGGCTTCCGTGGTGATGGTGTTGCCATCGCCACGCCAACCGGATCGACAGCCTACAACAAGGCCAACGGCGGGGCGGTCCTTCACCCATCCCTTCAGGCTATCCAGATGTCAGAAATTGCCTCAATCAACAACCGGGTCTTCCGTACCCTTGGTTCACCCCTGATTGTGCCCACGGGCCAGAGCATTACGGTCAAGCCAAAGCACCAGTCCTTTTTGATTACCTGCGATCAGCTGGAGATTCTGGCCGAAGACGTTGTGTCGGTCACCTTTGAAGTGGCAGAGCAATCGATTCACTTTGCCTCTTACCGGCACCTCGACTTTTGGCACAGAGTGCAAGAAGCATTTATCGCCGATATCGACCACTAGGTCGACGGCGAGAAATACTTCTTGCACTCGACCGACGACGATTCAAGCGATTGACGAGTCGTTTTCGACAGTCATAATCACTGTCCCATCTACATACCCACCAAATTCCCACCCGAAAGGACGCGAAGACCCAGTGGTCACCGCGAAAATCACGATTACTTATGAAATTTTCTTGGACATATGAAGGCGATGAGGACCGCAAGGTTCGTTCCTTCCTCCAGAGTCATGGCGTTTCCCACCGCATGTTTTCACAGATGAAGCATAACGGCGGTGCCATTTTAGTAAACGATAAGCAGGTCTACACCTCCGACTACCTGAAGAAGGGGGATGTGGCCACGATTATCATGCCGGTTGAGCAGGGGAACGACCTGGTTGTGCCGGACTTTTCACCAATTAAGGTGATTTACGAAGACGAGCACTTCTTGGCCGTCGATAAGCCCTACGGGGTGACGACGGTGCCCGGCCATGCCGACCGCTTGCACACTCTGGTCAACCAGGTGAAGGGCCATCTGATTGACGAGGAGGCCGAGGACTTGGTGCCCCACGTCGTGACCCGCTTGGATCGTGACACGTCCGGTCTGGTTCTGTTGGCTAAGCACCGCTTTGCTCACGCCGTTTTGGACCAGCAGCTCCAGGACCATTCGGTTGAAAAGTTCTACACGGCCTACGTTTCAGGCATTCTGCCTGACGACCATGGCATCATTGAAGCGCCAATTGGCCGCCTCGAAGGGGACTTTATCAAGCGGACGGTCACTGAAGACGGAAAGGCATCGAAGACCGAGTACTGGGTCGAAAAGCGCTACGAGCAGGATGCTGAACACCCCATGACCCGTGTCAAAGTCCAGCTGCACACCGGCCGGACCCACCAGATTCGCGTCCACTTCAAGCACATTGGCTTTCCGCTGGTGGGTGATGACCTCTACGGTGGTCCACTCTGGTACGGCTTGAAGCGCCAGGCCTTACACGCCTATCAAATGTCCTTTTACGACCCCTTTGCAGAAATAACACGGCACCTGCAAACGGATCTGCCAGAGGACCTCACGGCCCTAAAAGATATCGAAGAAAATTAAGCATTTAGACGGATTAGAGCGGGCACAGCCCCTCGAAAGGAAGACAGCAAGAATGGCACTTGATAATGAACAACAGTTAGCAGAAACTGTTCATGAGTTAGCAAACCTGATTACCACTGGTCAAGACGATCTCTTTATGAACCGCTTCACGGCCCTGCACGACTTTGAAAAGGGGCAGGTCTACGCGGCTCTGCCTGAAAACATTCGCGAAGTGGCCTGGCGGATCATGGACGACGAGACCTTGGCCACGATTTTTGACAACTTGGAAATCGATCCCGAAGAAATCGTCGCCCTCCTAGAAGAGATGCCAGAGCAGAAGGGGGCCGACATCCTGGTGGCCATGTTTGCCGATAACGAGGCTGACCTGCTCCAAGCTATGCCCGCTAAAAAAGTCGCCAATTACCTGGCCCTGATGCCCGCTGACGAAGTCAAGGAAATCAAGCAGCTGATCAACTACGAGGACGATACGGCTGGTTCCTTGATGGCCACCGAATACCTGGCCGTGAAGCGCTCTGAAAAAGTCAAGGACGTTCTCCGCCAGGTAAAAAAGCAGGCTGAAGAAGCCGAATCCATCATCTACGTCTACGTCATTGATGACGAGAACCATCTGATTGGGGTTGTCTCATTGCGTGACCTCTTGACCCACCCGGACGACATGGCCATCGATTCGATCACCAATACCCGTGTCATCTCCGTTTCGGCCGATAGCGACCAGCAGGACGTGGCCCAGGTCGTGGCCGATTATAACTTCTTCTCCATTCCCGTCATCGATGCTGACAAGCACTTGCTTGGTATCATCACAGTCGACGACATCGTTGACGTCATCGACGAAGAAGCGGTCGAAGACTACTCCGGCCTTGCCGCCGTCGATGTCTCCGACACGGACGACTCCGCCTGGCATTCCGCCATTAAGCGGATTCCATGGTTACTAACACTGTTGGTCCTTGGGCTGGCCTCAACGGCCTTAATCGGCATGTTTGAACACACCATCCGCCAAGCACCTATCCTCGCCGCCTTCATCACCATCATCGCCGGAACGGCAGGTAACGCCGGTACCCAGTCCTTGGCTCTGGCCATCCGCCACTTCGGCAACGGCTCCGACCAATCCGGTTGGAAGAACCTCATTTCCGAGTTCATCTCGGCCCTTGTTCTTTCTATCATCGGTGGGGCCGTCCTCGCCCTCGTCACCATGCTCTGGCAAGGCAACGACGGCCTGGCCCTTGCAGTCGGCCTCTCCCTGGCTTTGTCAATCTTGGCCTCATCACTCTTGGCCCACCTTGTCCCAGCCCTCCTAAACCGCCTCAACATCGACCCAGCCGTCATCAACGGTCCCCTGGTCGCCACGGTCTGTGACTGGGCTTCAATTTTGATCTACTTCAGCATTGCAACAGCCATGCTGAGTGGGTTTGTGGGGAAGTAGGAATTTTAATTCCAAAATAATTTAGACGATTGAAGTCAGTATTCATTTGTATAACTATTTGAAATCAATATTGATGTTTTGATCATTTTATATACTTAATATGCAGAAAACATTTAGAAAATTATACACAAACATGATGAATCGTATTCATCGTGGAAATCAAAAATTACAGTTATACGCATTAACTGTAATTTTATTTTTGGATAAAAACGGTGGTGGCCTATTGGAAAGAATTTAATGGCTTGCACACGAGTAGTATCCTTCAATACGTGATTCTCATTATCACACCCTTAAGCTTCTTATTGATTTATTTCGCAATTCCGCTATTTGTGAAAAGAAGAAGCTTTTATTATGGAACATTGATCATTAGTCAGGTGTTCTTATCACTCTTTTTCTATGCCTTTATTTTGTATTTCCGGAGCTTTTCGGATTTTCTAACGATTAATACGATGCTGCATTCCTCGATTAGTGGACAGCAGGGGGAATTAGCGCAGGCAATTATTTTTACAAAGCATGATATCATGTATTTTTTTGATTTTTTTGCTTTGATTGCGACCATTTCGGTCATTCGTCATGATCAAAATTATGCAGTAAGATGGCCCAGAGTTTTGAAATTTATCGCAGTCGGATTTGCCTTATTGATTTTCAACTTTACCATTTCCTTTTTTCATGATTCAGAAGCGTATGGAAAGTCCTTTAATCGAGAGTATGTTGTTCGGAATAATGGTCTTTTCCCTTTTTTGGCTGTTGGTGGCTATAATGCGCGTCAATTAAACGAAAAGCGTCGAAATGCTAGTGCTCAAGACATTAAAACGGTCGAGCAATTCGTTAAGAATAACCAAACGGATTTGAATATGTCTTACTATGGTAAGGCGAACGGTAAAAACCTTATTGTAATTCACCTGGAATCGTTACAGATGTCTTCGATTGATTTAAAGGTGAATGGCCAAGAGGTGACGCCATTCTTGAATTCGCTCTTTCATAGTAACAGCTCACTGTCTTTTGATAATTTTTACAATGAGGTGGGGCAGGGAAGGACATCTGATGCAGAAAACCTGATTGATACCTCGACCTTTGGTTTGTCACAGGGATCGCTTTTTAATCAGTTGGGTTCTAGCCAAGTATTTCAAGCATTGCCAGGAATTTTGCAGCAGCAAGCCGGCTATTAATCGGCTGTTTTTCACGCTAATAATCCACTCTTTTATAACCGATCAAACGTTTATAAGAATATGGGGTATCAGAACTTTATTTCTTCTGACTACTTCGATAACTCTAAGAAAAATCTTGCTACGTATGGTTTGAAGGATAAGCTGCTCTTTAAAGAATCTGTTCCTTATTTGGAACGATTAGAGCGGCCATTCTATGCCAAGTATCTAACTGTTACGAACCATGTTCCCTATACGTTGGATAAAGTTGATCAAGACGCTAACTTTAAAACTTCTAATTCTGGTAGCAAAGTCGTTGATAATTACTTTATAACCAACCATTATTTGGATCAGTCAGTACAGGAATTCTTTACGTATCTCAAAACGTCTGGATTATACGATAATACGATGGTTGTTCTTTATGGTGATCATTACGGTATTTCTAGCACGGACTATAAATCCCTGGCTGCAGCCACTGGGAAAAAGAGTTCTTCTTGGACGGACTTAGATAGTCAAAACGTTCAGAAGGTTCCGTTAATCATCCATATTCCTGGAATGACTGATGGTGGTGTTAATCATACCTATGGTGGTGAAATTGATGTGTTACCAACAATTGAGCACCTAATGGGGATTTCAACCAGTAAGTACCTTCAGCTGGGTCAAGATTTGTTATCACAAAATCGTTCCCAATTGGTTGTCATGAGAAATGGTGATTGGGTGTCACCAACACTCGCTTCCATTTCTAAGAAAATCTGGGATGTACAGATAAAAAAAGAAATTAAGAATCTAACCGATGTACAGAAAAAACAAGTAACTGCTAATTCGAAGGCGGCAGAACAGAAACTAAACGTTTCTGATGAAATGAACGAACGAAATCTTTTACGCTTTTACCAAAATGGATTCGTCAAGAATAAGATTAGTTCTTCGGATTATTCAGTTAAAAAGACTGTCAATCGATTGAAAACATCTTCGAACAATAAGAACTCAACTTCGCTCTTTGCAAAGAACGATAAAAAAAGTACTTATTCAGATTACACGACTGATGCGCCAGAAATAAAGACGTATCAATTTAAGAACTTGTTTAAGTAAACTGAGTAAGTTTATATTTTTAATTCGAAGTAATGCATACCAAAATGAAAGTTCTTTTGATATTTATCGTGAAAATTTTGTTATGGTTGTTTGTATTCTTGATTTGTAACATTTACTTGCTTAGTAATTTTTATGAAGTTTTGTTCTATGATAAGCAATGATATTTTGAATAAATTTTAAGAAGATGATAACTTTTTGCTATAGCACAATTGTCATCTTTTTTTTAGTTAGTAATTAATGTATATTTATGTTGGATGGTTTCGTCTTTTTTAATTTAATAAAGGAGAAAATAAATATGAAAAAAGTATTAATTGCTATTGGCACATTGATTGTAGCAGGATTAATAGCTTGGGGAGCATTTTCTTTGGGCGTTAAAAACACTAGCAGTCAAAATAACTCTTCGAACCAATCGGTTAAAAAAAGTCAAAAAATGACCTCTTCTACCACGAGTATGACGGGAGCTTCAGTGACAAGTAGTTCATCTCAAAAACATACGGCATTTGGTGGTCAAGGAGCAGCAGAGCCTACGACTCCTTCTTCTGAATCAGTAGCCGATGCAACGTCACAGCTACGAAATGCAGGTTTTCCGGTTGATCAGTGGGCACCTTCAGACATTCAAAAGATTGTGTCAGATGCCAGTCAACAAGGGATTTCTGTTGTCGATTATGCTAAGCAGAATTTTCATCAATAAGGAATAAAAAATGAATTTTAAAAATACTTTATTAGCGTTGGCAGCTGCTTCGGTTTTTGGAATAACTGCTAACCAAATTAATGTTCAGCGTGTTGTAGCTGATGGTGTTCCGTACGTTACTGCCGGACAATCAGGGCTACCCGCTATGGATGTTGTTGACATCGCTTCTTATCAGGGAAATCTTTCAGTTGATGACTTTAACAAGATGAAGGCAGCTGGTATTAAAGGTGTCATTGTAAAGTTAACCGAGTCGACGGATTATACAAATCCATATGCACGAACTCAAGTGGATAACGCTCGCGCTGCTGGAATGAAGGTCTCAGCTTATCATTTTGCACGTTTCCACGATGAAAACGGTGCACGTGCAGAGGCTGATTATTTTGCTAATGTAGCATACAGCCTTGGTTTTTCTTCGTCTGATTTGATGGTTGATGATGTTGAAGATAATACTTTGATTAAAGATAATGTTTCAAATAATGCCCGGGTATTTAATGACCAATTACACGCTCGTGGATTTTCTGATACTGCCCTTTATACTTATTCTACATACAATATGGATCGGTCTTTTATGTCTAATGACCATATTTGGATGGCTTCTTATCCATATGAACCTTCGAGTGATCATCTGTGGAACACACAGTATGGCATGTGGCAGTGGACTTCAAACGCTCATGTGAACGGTGTTTCCGGAACCTTTGACATGTCTGTTGACTACACTGGGTTAGCTTCTCGAGACTCTGGTTACCGTTATGTACCGGAAGCTGGTGGCTGGCGTTGGGTTGAAGATGGTAAAATGTTTACCGGATTTAAGTACTACATGGGTACTTACTACTGGTTTGAAAATGGTGTTCGCTCTGATAAGGCCTGGCATGAAGCATGGGGACACATGTACTATACCGGGGCAGATGGACGGGCGGTCCAGGGGGTTCAGAATATCAATGGCCAGAATTTTGATTTTGGTTCAGATGGTACATTCTACATGAGATCATCTGGTTACCTGTATGATGGTTCATCACAGAACGGTGGTTATCGCTGGTATGAAAATGGCCAACTGTATACTGGCTTCCGCTACTATATGGGCACGTATTATTGGTTTGTTGACGGGGTCCGTCAAAATGCCGGTTGGCGTGAGGCCTGGGGTATGAAATATTATACCGATGACAACGGACGTGCGGTCCAGGGGACTCAAAAAATTGATGGAACCTACTATTACTTTGGCGATGATGGTACTTATTATGAACGTGGTGGTTACCTATTTGATGGTTCCTCACAAAATGGTGGCTATCGCTGGTATGAGAATGGTCAGTTATTCACTGGATTCCGCTACTACATGGGCACCTATTATTGGTTTGTAGATGGTGTTCGTCAAAATGCCGGTTGGCGCGAAGCATGGGGAATGAAGTACTATACTGATCAAGATGGTCGAGCGGTACAAGGTATTCAAACGATTAACGGTCAAACATATAACTTCGGTAATGATGGAACGTATTACTTACGTTAATCCTAAGCCACTACGGAAGTAGTGGCTTTTTTATTAGAAAAGATGAGGAAAATCATGCGTGTTAAGATGTACAAGAGTGGTAAAAATTGGGTCCTTGCTGCTTCGATGATTCTTGCAGCTTCTATGGCAATAGGCCTAGATCAGTCTCAAAATCTTGTTTCAGCTAATGAAACTGAAACAAGCACGACCATAACGGATGGGCTAGTAAAAAATGCCAATGGGCAAGGCTATCAATATATGGTTAGTGGACAAGCTGACAAAAACGCTTGGCATGATGGCTATTATTTTGATTCTAATGGTCAGGCAGTTAACGGCTGGCAAGATAACATCAATGGTCATGCTTACTTATTTGATAATTATCAAGTTGTAAAAAGCACGGAACAAACTGTCAATGGTAAGCGTTATCAATTTGATGGAAATGGTATTGCGGCCGTTATGAATGGCTTAATCAAGCTTTCTGATGCGGATGGCTATGCTTATTATAACGATGGTGTACGTGCTACTAATCAATTTGTTACAGTGGATAACAATACCTACTACTTTGGCCAATACGGACAATCTTATAATGGTTTACAGACAATTGGACAAGATGAATACTATTTTGGCGATAACTTTATTCTTCAAAAATCAAATAGTAATTTGATTATTAATAACGTTCCGTATTCCGTTGACGATAGTGGAAAGCTCACTGCTAAAAACGGTATTCTTTGGGGATTTGGTGATTCGACCACAGTTGGTTGGAACCCCTACAATGATGGTTCTCAATCTTATGATGTATATGCAGCACAAGACTTGCAAAAACTTTATAAAAATAAGACAGCCTATTCTGGTACACAAATTGGAAAGGACATGGTATGGATGACGGATCAACTAACGTCCGATCCTTCTTTTACCAAGGCAACTGAAATCGTCATCGCTCTTGGCGTGAATGATGTGAACTATGGTGGTGGTAAAAATTTGAACACGATTGCTCAAATTTACCAAGATAGCATTCGTCGAATTCACGAAGCTAATCCAAACGTTAAAATTTTCCTTCTTTTGCCACAGGGGGATTTTGCAAATGGCATGAATAATGATGCTATTGGGAATGATGGTTTTTCAATCAACCAATTAAAGAGTGTCTTAACACAAATCGGGCATGACCTAGGTGTTACGGTAATTGATGCTGGTGTTGTGACAGATGCTAACCATGCTGAAACAATTCCGGATGGCGTGCACCCAACAAATGACACCTACAAGCTAATTGGGCAAAAAATTGCTTCAACGATTAGCCAAACAAATAGCCAGAATTATCAGGCAAATTACCAAAACTATGATTTGGGTAATGTGAGTGGATACGTCAATACCTTATCTGGTTGGCGCTGGTTAGAAAATGGCTATGTTTATACTGGTTTCCGTTATTATATGGGAACCTACTATTGGTTTGTTCGCGGTGTCCGTCAGGACTCTGGCTGGCGAGAAGCTTGGGGACATCTTTACTATACTGATGATAATGGACGTGCTGTCCAGGGGATTGTTAATATCAATGGTCAAAACTTTGATTTCGGTAATGATGGGACCTATTATATGCGTTCTTCGGGTTATCTTTACGATGGTTCGAACGCTAATGGCGGCTATCGTTGGTATGAGAACGGTCAGCTTTTTACTGGCTTCCGTTACTACATGGGAACATATTACTGGTTCGTTGATGGTGTCCGCCAAAACGCTGGATGGCGTTCTGCTTGGGGTATGACGTACTATACAGATGACACAGGCCGTGCCCTTCAAGGTATCCAAATCATTGACGGGAAAGTTTACAACTTTGGTGATGATGGCACCTATTATGAGCGACCTGTTTCCGGTTATATCTGGGATGGATCAAGTCAAAACGGCGGATACCGTTGGTATGAAAATGGCCAGCTGTTTACTGGCTTCCGCTTCTACATGGGGACCTACTATTGGTTTGTTGACGGCGTCCGTCAAAATGCCGGTTGGCGTCATGCATGGGGTTATACTTATTGGACAGATAATAATGGTCGGGCTGTTCAGGGAGACCAAATGATTGATGGCCATCATTATTATTTTGGTAATGATGGGACATTTTACTTACGTTAATTGAAAGAGTCGCAGTATTCTTGGATACTACGGCTTTTTATTTAGAAATTATTCTTTTAAATTTGTTATACTTTTCTTTGTTAATTAGGAATTCTAGGGAGATGGAAATATAATGCGGAATAAATTACTAGATAGTAGCATGCCATTAATTGTTTTTATTATCAGTATAATAACATTAGGTAGCCTCTATATCAGCAATGTCGGAGCTAAGACCCTTGGCGACAATGCAATGCACTTATATAATACTTATACAGTTGCAACAGGCTACCTACATCGAGAGTTTAAGAAAAGTTACTTTGAAAATAATGTAAAAGAAATGGTATTTCATGGCCATGAAAACTACATAACTTTAGATGGTGGGGATTTAGATTATGCTTCTCGAGTCATTTCTCCCTTTGAAAAAGATAGTAACATTGTAAAGCAAAAGGATGCTGAACAGCATACTTCTACAAAGTTAGTCGAGGGGTTGTCTCGAACACAGTACTCGCCGGTAAATTGGGCGGCACCCGCTATAGGACTCCGTATCGGGCTATCGATGCATCTTGAACCCTATTCAAGTTGGCAGTTGGCAAGGATAAGTAATCTGATTGTCTATAGTATTATTTTTGTTGTTGCAATTATTATTATGCCAAAGGCAAAGTGGATCATTGTTGCAACTGGTATTTTCCCGTTGTCCGTATTCCTTGCTTCTTCAGTTGCAGGCGATGCAATTAACATTGCTTTTTCTGCACTATTCATCGCAGTGGTTATGCATTATATTTTTGCTGCTAATGGTTCAAATCGGGTCATTAACTTTAAAGAAAAAATATTATTTGCTTGTTTAATATTGCTAATGTTTAACCTGAAGATTGCCTATGTTCCTGAAATCATTATTTTATTTTTAATTCCTAATAATTTCTTTAATTTAATAAATAAATTAAGAGTAATCGTAACCAGCAGTTTAATTGGAGTATTAAGTAGTGTACTGTGGTCAAAACTGTTTGGTACCGTTCTTCTTGGATTCACTGATCTTTCAGCAAATATGCATGTTGTAAAAGCACATTTCGTTCAGGCTGTTTTTTCAGTGTTGGCGTTTACGTGGAATATTCCATTACTCATGCTACGTGGGTTAGGCCATGATAATGCTTCATCCACAATCGAATCTACGCTAATGATATTTGTTATTCTGTTGATTGTACTTTCTATCACCATGAATTATAGTTATTACAGTGCAATGAACCATGAATCGTTCGCGATTAAAATTCGAAGTTATTTTCCAATCCTTATGTTTGTATTTGCTTGTTTAGGTTCACTCTTTCTAACTAACTTTGCCCTATTAACCACTTGGACAAAATTATATGAGGGTGGAATAGGACAAACGTTTGATATGACTAATATACAAGGATTCCAGGCACGTTATCTTTTGCCATTAATACCTTTAATTTCGTTATTTTTTGTACGAGTAGAAGGAAAAGAAAAGATTTGTTAAAAGTATAATTTTTAATTGATGGAGAAAACAGTATGAAACGTCGCTATTACTATATGGATCTATTGAATATCTTATCAACGTTTGCGGTTGTAATGTTGCATTCATCTAGTTTTGCATTTTCGAATGCAGCTGGTTGGCATTGGGATTTGGCTGTAACTCTACAAGTCCTATTTATTTTTGCTGTTCCGATATTCTTTATGATTTCTGGTGCGAATATTTTAGATTATCGAACTCGAGAAACTACGTCAGTCTTTTTTAGGAAACGACTGAAACGGATTGCGGTGCCATTTTTAATGTGGTCGATTGTGTGGTTTTTATATTTTAATCACTATGATTGGCACTACTCGTTATTAAAGTTAAATACCTATAATATTTTCATTGATAAATTCTTACACGGAAATGTTCAACCAATTTTTTGGTTTTTTTACGTTATTATTGGCTTTTATTTATCAGCGCCTGTGTTAACGAGAATTTTTAATGTTGATAATAAAAGAACAATAGAATATCTTATTTTACTAAACGTAATTATTGTTGCCTTAATTGGATATTATTATCAGCTGCGTCAACAACCAGCTCTTGCTTTTGAAAGTGCATTAAGCATTGGCAGTGCAGGATCAATTGGTATCTTTTCAGTTGGCTGGTATCTACAACATTTTTCGATTGGAAAGTACAAAAAATATTTATACATATTTGGAATATTTTCCGTAATATGCATGGTAGTGTTAACCATTCATTTATCACATGTTCGTGGCCAATATCAGAGTAACGTGTACAGTATTTGGGGTGTGTTTGGATTAGCTTGGTCAACCACTATCTTTTATGCTTTTAAAGATAAATTTAATGATTGGCAGCCGAGCGAAAAAGTTCAGAGAATTATTAGGGAAATGGCGAGTGCATCACTAGGCGTTTATGTGATTCATTATTTCATGATTGATCATATTGATCGCTATCATTTAATCGCAGTAAATTCTATTAAACATATGATAATCGTGCCTTTTGTAGTATGGGGATGCTCCATCTTAATCACGATTTTAATTAAAAAAATTCCGTTCTTAAGAAGAGCTGTATAGATCGAGAAGCGTACTAGTTGTGCGCTTTTTTTTACTAAATACTTAAAGAAATGTTAATACTATATATTGTAGAATAGTAGGGATAAGCAAAATGAAATGGATTCCGATTTATGCAAGTTGCTAAAAACTATTTATATAATGCGGCCTATCAGCTGTTAAACATTATTGTTCCTATTATTACCTTGCCATATCTGGCTCGTGTTCTTGGAAAAGAAGGGGTTGGAATTGCTTCCTGGACTAATTCATTAGTGACGTATTTCCTTTTAATTGCTTCACTTGGGATTGTTACTTATGGTTCACGAGAAATTGCCTACGTACATGAGGATGAAGCCCTCCGGCAAAAGAAGTTCTGGGAAATTCAAACAATTCACTTCTTTGCGGGACTGGTTGCCATTATCCTATACATTGCCTTTATTTATGGTGGTGGGGCAGTTAACACTCGTATTCACCAAAACGAACTCTTCTTGTGGTATCAAATTTGGGTAATCTTCTCAGGAATCTTTGATATTTCCTGGTACTTCATGGGATTGGAAGACTTCAAAAAGACCGTTCTGCGGAACATGCTGATCAAGTTATTGATGACGGCTTTAATCTTCTGGTTAGTAAAGAAACCTGGAGATGTTGGCGCCTATATTTTGCTTCTTGCGATCTCACAGGTGGTGGGTAATCTTTCGATGTGGTTTTACCTCATTGGTAAGTTTAAGTTACCCAAGCTCTCTTCTTTGGAGTTAAATGTCCATTGGAAACCAGTTTTTTTGATGTTTTTACCAACGATTGCCACCCAGATTTATCTCCAGTTGAATAAGACGATGCTACCCTTTATCACTGGATCGACCGCTTCATCTGGTATTTACGATAATGCCGATAAAATCATTAAGGTTTGTCTGGCCTTGGTTACCTCGGTTGGCATGGTGATGCTTCCTCGAATGTCAGCTCATTTCGCAGCCGGGGAGCATGCCCAGATGAAAAAAGCCATTCACTCATCAATGGACTTCGTTTCTGCAATCGCCATTCCCTTGGCTGCAGGAATAGCAGCCGTCGGCCCGACGGCCATGCTGTGGTTTCTGGGGAAGTCCTGGGGTGAGGTCGGAACGGCATTGGTCCTCTTGACACCCATTATTGTATTCATTGGATGGTCGAATGTCATTGGTAACCAGTTCTTGATTCCAACAAAACGATTAAATGATTATACTTGGTCGGTCACTTTTGGTGCCGTCCTAAATATTTTCCTGAATTTTTTCTTCATTTACCTTTGGGGAGTGGAAGGAGCGGCCATTGCAACTGCACTTTCTGAGCTGGCCGTTATTGGCTATCAACTAGTTGTTACGCGTCGAGACATGACTGTCCACGCACACTTCCATGGAATTTGGCGGTACATACTCGCGGCATTAGTTATGTATGGTGCTGTGACTGTTTATGTTGATAGCCACGGGATTGGTTTTGTTTCGACGGCCATTGAAGCTGTAATTGGCCTGATTGTTTATGGCATCGTGTTGTTATTACTCCGAGCACCAATTCTTAAACAGCTCTTAAAACGCACTTCCTTCCGCTAAGCATTGCTTTCTGGTATAATTAGCGGTTGTGAACAAATAATAAATTATGGAGGATGGGGCAGTGAAAAAGCTCTTGTTCTATCGTCTTCCCAAACGTTTATTAGATATTGTGGTGTCCATCGTTGCCTTGGTGGTTTTCTCACCAATTTTTCTTATAATCGCACTCTGGATTCGTTTGTCAGAGGGGACGTCACATGTCTTCTACAGTCAAGACCGTGTCGGTCAGGGCGGAAAACATTTTAAAATCTATAAATTCCAATCAATGGTCGATAATGCTGATGATATTTTGAGATCTAATAAGGATTTATACGATAAGTTCGTTGCCAACGGTTACAAGTTACCAACCGCTGAAGATCCACGGATTACGAAAATCGGGGCAATTCTTCGAAAGACTTCTCTAGATGAACTACCACAATTTTGGAATACATTGATCGGTAACATGTCCATCATTGGTCCAAGGCCAGTTGTTGAAAAAGAGTTGGTTGAATACGGCGATCAGGAACGGATTAACAAGTTCCTATCAGTTAAGCCCGGCGTCTTTGGCTTGTGGCAAGCTTCGGGACGATCAAACATAGGGTATCCCGAACGGGCTCAGATTGAACTGGGTTATGTTGATGAAGCCAATTTATGGCTTGATTTTAAAATTATGTTTTTGACGGTTATTGCAATATTTAAGGGTGATGGCGCCTTTTAGGTTTGGAGATAGAAATGGAATTTACGTTTATGGATTTAATGAAACGTTTTTGGAAGTATAGTTGGACGATTGTATTAGCAATGGTTGTTTTTGCAGCAGCAGGCTTAACTTATGCCAAATCAGCAAAAACGATTACCAATTATTCGGCAACTCGCTTAGTTTTGGTGGCTAAGAACAATACAGGTGTTAAGGATCCTAATTCGAGGTTTTCAGCTGATAAGTCTCTTCTAGCGACTTATCAGAAACTTGGACAAGATGATTCAATTGTTTCAGAAGTACAGAATGAATTACCTTATAAATTAACTAAGCAAGAAATTATTTCTGCCATTACAATTGATAGCCCATCAGACACATTGATGTTATCATTTAAGGCAATGGGGTCTACACCTTATAAAGCTAAGACTTTAGCAAATGTTTATGCTGATGTCTTTTCTACTCAAGCTCCGAAGCTCTACCCTGATATGCAAGCGCCTGAACTCTTGGCGAAAGCTTCAGGATCAGATGTTACACGCTCAGGAATGAAATCAACCAAGAAGTTGACCGTATTTGGAGCAATTGCCGGTATGGTTGTTTCGATGTTTATCATTCTATTAACTGGAATTCGTCGTAATTATCTATTAGCAAAGAAACAAGGATAATTTAGCAATATGGTAAACTTTCTTCTTCCAATTACATTCTTTTCAAAGAACTATAGTAACTCGGTAGCAGAAACAAGTGCGATGATTGCTTTTCCGTTATTTGTTATTTTTATTCTTGTTCAATTATTTCGTTATCCTAGCCGGTTAAAGTCAATTTTGCCTTCAAAAGCGGCATTGACATTGACTGGCTTTTTCTGGGTAATGCAGATTGGTTCAATGCTCGTGTCATACAGCATAACTGGTGAAACCATTTTAACAATGGGAATTATTCATTCGGGTATTATTTTATTTACTTGGACGCTTACTGTATATGTTGCTTGGGCAACAATTCAATTGAGTATTAATAGCGAACGAGACGAACGCCAATTTATAAAATCAGGATTAGTAGCTTTAGGTATTTACTTAGTAGTTGTTATCCTTCCACAAATTTTTGTAACCTTAAACATCGGTCATCTGAATTCATATGTTAATCATCTTGCCAAATTATTTGAACGACATTGGCAGATGCATGGCCCCAATTATGACTTTTATCGAAATGGCTCATACGTAACTAGTGAGCACCGAGTGAATGGATTTGAACCTGAAGCAGCCTTTTTAGCTAATTTGGTTGGTGTTGCTTACCTTCCTCTTTTGATTGGTTTAACGGCCGCAAAATCCAAAATTTGGGGTCATACTAGAAGGACTAGTAGTGACATCTTCTTGAATTCTGTTTTCGCTATCAGTATATTCGGAGTATTGTTACTAGCAAAGACGACTACAGGGATTTTAACTGCCTGTATTGCCTATCTTTTATGGATTTTTTGGTCGAAAGGAAAGGGCCGTTGGTCACTCATTTTCCTTGCGGCATTCGGAATTTTAATGATTGTGTTTGCTTACTTTAAGGTAGGAGTAATTCATAATTTGTTGAACCAATTCCTTTTTGCAAAAGGGGGGACAGATAACCGATTAGGTGGAACGATTGGATTATTGTTAACCTTCTTGACCCATCCAATTTTCGGTGTCGGCTATGGTTTCACGTCCTACTTCATCATTAAAAACGTCCCCGAATCAACAACCCATAACTTTGAATTTCAACACGTCTATTCACAGTTTGGCTATCCGAACCTTTCGGACTTGCTCGGTTGGTTTGCATCCTTTGGCCTCGTCATTATGATTCCTGCTATTTGGCTGCTCTGCCGATTGGTTGCAAGAAGTTATCTGGTAAAGTACCGTGTACAGATGTCTCATCTCAGTGATGACTCTAAGAGATGGAACCAAGCGATGATGATTGCTTTTATCACCATGATTATTCTTGCAGCCTTCTCTTCCATCTTTGTTATTCAGGTCTTCTTATGGCCTTACTTACTCATGTTTTTCTTTTATCGCAAACACATCATGCGTCTTGAACAGGAGCTCCAACCATGACCGTTTACGTTGCCACACATAAAAAATATGATATTCCGGATGATGGTTGCTATCAGCCAATTATGGTTGGTTCAACACTCAGAGATGAGGTGCCTGAAAATTATCTTCGTGATGATCAAGGGGATAATATTTCGGGAAAGAATCCCAACTATAATGAGCTGACAGCCATCTACTGGGCCTGGAAGCATGCCAATTCAAATGTGATTGGTCTGATGCACTACCGGCGTTTCCTTGGTTCTAAAAAGTCACACGATACACGCGACCGTTTAACGAAGGCACAGATGGAATATCTACTGCGAGACCATGATGTCATTTTGCCCAAGGCTCGCAATTATTTCATCGAAAACCAACGGAATCACTATTTGCACGCTCATGCAAACGAACCATACTTCGTAATGGAAAACGTGATTAAGACGGATTTTCCAGATTTCTATCCCGCTTTTCAGAAGATGGAAAAGTCCACGAAAGCCCATCTCTTCAACATGTTTGTGATGAAGAAGGCGGTCTTTAACGACTACGCAACTTTCCTATTCGGGGTCTTGGATAAAGTCGAAGAGCGGGTTGATTTATCCACACTCGAAGGACAGGATTTGCGGGTCTTTGGTTTTCTATCTGAACGTCTGATGGACACTTGGCTGATGACCCGTGGTTATTCCTATACGGAAGCGCCGGTTGTTTCGCTGGAGAAGACAAATTGGCTTGATAAGGGGACTCAGTTCCTGAAGCGTAAGTTCTTCCCAAATTCAAAGAAAAAGGTACATTTCTAATGGCTAATAAATTTAACACAAAAAATTATGATTACTTGATTGTTGGTGCCGGACCATTCGGTATGACTTTTGCATACGAAGCCGCTAAGCGCGGTAAGCGTTCATTGGTTGTCGAAAAGCGGGCCTTCATCGGTGGAAACACCCACACCCACGTGGAAAACGGGATCACGGTTCACGATTTCGGGGCCCACATCTTCCACACGGACAACAAGATGGTTTGGGATTACGTTCGTCAGTTCGCTGAATTTAACGGTTTCCAAAACCAAGTGATTGCCAACTACAACGGTAAGCTCTTTAACTTGCCATTCAACATGAACACCTTCTACCAAATGTGGGGAACGAAGACCCCTGACGAGGCCAAGGCCAAAATTGAAGAACAAAAGGCTGCCGCTTTGAAGGAATTGGGTGACCGTCAGCCACGTAACTTGGAAGAACAAGCCATTTCATTGATTGGTACGGACATCTACAAGGCCTTGATCAAGGGTTACACGGAAAAGCAGTGGGGTCGCAAGGCAACGGAACTGCCTGCCTTCATCATTAAGCGTTTGCCCGTTCGTTTCATCTACGACAACAACTACTTTAACCACCGTTACCAAGGAATTCCTGTTGGCGGCTACACGCAAATCTTCGAACACATGGTTGAACGTGCCGATGGCTTGATTGATGTCATGACGAACACGGACTTCTTCGAGCACAAGGATGACTTCTTGGCTGAATTCCCTAAGGTTTTGTACACGGGAATGATTGACCAGTTCTTTGATTACAAGCACGGTGAACTGGAATACCGTTCATTGCGTTTTGAATCCGAAACGATTGATTCCGACAACTACCAAGGAAACGCCGTTGTCAATTACACGGATGCCGAAACACCATTCACCCGTCAAATGGAATGGCGTCACTTCGATGGTTTGGCTGACGAAGGGAAGACCATCATCACGCGTGAGTACCCACAAGATTGGGACCGCACAAAGGAAGCTTACTACCCAGTTAACAACGAGAAGAACACGGAATTGTACAAGAAGTACGTCCAAGAAGCTCGTGAAAACGCCCCAGAAGTGATGTTTGGTGGCCGTTTGGGTAAGTACCGTTACTTCGACATGGACCAGGTCTTCAACGACGCCTTGAATACTGTCCGTCAAGAATTCGGTATTGATGATGACTTCAACTTTGCACATGATGAAGTGAAGTAGGATATAATAAAAAGGGCTTTGATGAGCCCGTACATAGATTTATAGGGAGAGAAGTTTATGCCAACGGAAAAGAACCCTGAGGTTTTATCATTAGTAGTTCCAGTTCATAATGAAGAAGATACGATTGATCTTTTTTATCAAGCCATGCAAGATGTCAAAAATCAGGTCAATGCTGAAATTGATTTTCATTTTATCGATGATGGTTCGACTGATTCTACTCTCTCAATTTTGCGTAAATTACGCGATAAGGATTCTCATGTTCACTATGTTTCCTTTTCGCGTAATTTTGGTAAGGAAGCCGGTTTGTACGCTGGTCTTGAACAGGCAACCGGGGACTATGTTGCCGTAATGGATGTTGATTTGCAAGATCCACCTGAATTGCTTCCTAAAATGTTAAAGGAAGTTCAGTCAGGGGAGTATGATGCTGTTGGAACACGACGGGTTGATCGTAAGGGTGAAGCCAAGGTTCGTTCATGGTTCTCTGCACAATTCTATAAGTGGATGAACAAGATTTCTCAGACTCATTTAGTTGATGGAGCTCGTGACTATCGTGTAATGACTCGTCAAATGGTTAATGCTATTTTGTCCATGTCAGAAAATCAACGTTTTTCAAAGGGAATCTTTACTTGGGTTGGGTTTAGGACAAAATACATTCCATTTGAAAATCGTGAACGTGTTGCCGGAAATACATCATGGTCATTTTGGTCCTTGACTAAATATGCTATTGAAGGCATCGTATCCTTTTCAACAATGCCATTGACGATTGTGACTTATTTAGGGATTTTATCTTTCGGTATTTCTATTATCGGAGGAGTCTTTATTGTTATTCGTGCATTAATTTCTAACTCGTCAGTAGCTGGTTGGCCATCAATGGTTACAATAATACTGTTTATTGGCGGTATTCAGATGCTTTCTTTGGGTGTTATTGGTCGTTACTTAGCCGCAATATTCATGGAAACGAAGAGGCGCCCTATTTATATAGCTAAAGAAACTAAATAACATATTCACATTTTGGAGAAGATAAATGAATCAAACAGTGTCTGCAGTTCTTGTAACATACAATCGACTTGAAATGCTTAAAGAAGCCATTCAAGCCCTTCAAAATCAAATTGTGCCGGTTAGTCACATAATTGTTGTAGACAACGCTAGTGAAAATGATACGAAGGAATACTTGGAATCACTAGGTGACCAAATCGAATACGTTCGATTGGAAGAAAACCTTGGAGGAGCCGGAGGGTTTAACAAAGGCGTTCGTTACTTCATGGAGCATACGGATGACGAATTCGTATGGTTGATGGATGATGACACAATGGTTCATCCAGACACCTTGCAAAACTTGTTAACTTTTGCCAATGAAAAGAAGGATTTTGGATTCTTAGCATCAGATGTTCGTTGGACAGACGGTCATCGAGCAAAGATGAATCAGCCAGCACCAATGAACCGTTTACACGTTATTCCTGAAGATCAGGTCGAGCCTGTGCAATTGCAAAATGCAACATTCGTTTCACTTCTAGTAAAAAGAGAAATTGTTGCTCAAATTGGTTTGCCAATCACAGACTTTTTCATTTGGGGTGATGACATCGAGTATACGGAACGTGCTGGTCGTGTTGCACCCGGTTACTTCGTACCATCAGCTAAAGTAACGCACAAAATGGGAACAAATGTCGGATCGAGCCTATTGAACGATGGACCTAACCGGACACCACGTTATTATTATTCTTACCGTAACAAGGGCTACTATGTCCGTAAGCGTGACTGGTACCGTAAGAACCGTGCTCGTTTGCGTACTCTTGCGGAGTATTGGCAAATCAAGCTCTCGAAGACTGACCGCAAGGCAGAAAAGTTAGCGGTGATGAAGAAGGGAATGAAGGCAGGGAAGACTTTCAACCCAGTAATTGAATTCGCAAACAAAAAAGAAAGCAAATAGATGGAGATTACTATAATGGATAAATTAGCAATTTTAATTCCAGCATACAATGAAGAGCAGACAATTGAAAAAGTAGTTAAAGACGTAAAAGAAGTTGTTTCTGCAATCCCTGGTTCTGTTATCTATGTTTATGATAATAATTCAAAGGATAATACGGTAGCGTTGGCTCAAAAGGCTGGAGCGGTCGTTCGTCATGAATACGCACAAGGTAAAGGTGCTGTTATTCGTCGAATGTTCCGAGAAATCGACGCTGAAGCTTACATTATGATTGATGCGGATGATACTTATCCGGTTGAGGCCATTCCAGACATGTATCAAAAAATCGTAGATAAAGATGTAGATATGGTTGTTGGCGACCGTCTTTCATCTACGTACTTTGAAGAAAATAAGCGTCCATTTCACAATGTTGGAAATACTCTTGTACGAAAGTTAATCAATACATTATTCAAAACAAATATTCGTGATATTCTAACCGGATATAGAGCTTTTTCATATCGTTTTGTTAAGACATTTCCAGTTCTTTCCCGAGGCTTTGAAATTGAAACGGAGATGTCAATTCATGCCACTGAATATCGCATGTTAGTTGAAAACCAGGTGATTAGCTACCGTGATCGGCCAGAAGGCTCAGAATCAAAGTTAGATACTTATGGAGATGGATTTCGAGTAATTAAAACTGTTATTAATCTTTATCGTGGTTATCACCCATTTGCTTTCTATTCAATTTTTTCATTAATCTTTTTCTTAGTATCGATGATCTTATTTGTTGGTAGAGTTCTCTTACCATATCCGGCAACCAATACTGTTCCTAATTTCCCTTCACTTATTGTTTCGATGATTTTGTTGGTGCTTGCCTTTATTACTTTTTTCTCAGGTTCCATTTTGGATGCAATCGAGACAAGCAATAAGAGAAATTTTGAATTGAAATTAATTGAGTGTGAGGATAAGAAAAAAAATGGTTAGTAAAAAGCGATTAAATGTAGTTGGCCTTTTTTTTGCTTTTCTTGCTCTGAGTATTTCCTATACTAAGGAATTAGCTGGGAGTAATTATGAGCAGCTAATGAACAGATTATCGCAATCAGCTAATGACAGTTTGTTGATGGCAATTGTATTTATTCTGATCTTGGTTTATCAAAAGCGATTACGTAATACTATTTTCGAACGAAAAAATGTTTTATTTTTGGTATTAGGTAGTGTTGCTTCCCTTGTTTATGTGCTTACTCTATCTGTTAATCAGAATGCAAATGCTAATCTAACTGGTAAAATTAATATTTTAGTGACCTTGGTTGCAATGGTTGGAATGGCTTATTTGTTTAGCCATTTATTCTTGTTGTTATCAAATGCTTGCGAGCGCATTAATATACAGCGATTTGATATAAAATATAGTTATATTGTTATTAGCATCGTTATTATTTGGTTTATTCAAATTTTTCCGCTTTTTCCCGGAATGGTTTCATGGGATGGCTATCGTCAGTTTGTAGAATATTTTCACACTCATATTAGTTATCTCAATTTTACATACTATCCGACTAGTCATCATCCATGGGCATCTACTTTGATTTTTGGCTTCCTGTTTTCTATCGGACGTTTCGTTGGTGGAACTAATATGGGATTGTTTACAATTGTATTGGTGCAAGTACTGGTAGCAGCATTAATATATGGAAAAATCGTTCAATATATTGGAAATAAGGTGGGAAAAATACCTGCTGTTGTTACTTATTTGTTTTATGTTTCTCCTTTTGTCGCTTTTTGGCAAGTAACGATTGAAAAAACGCCACTATTCATTGCGTTTACAGCATGGTTTGTGCTGTCATTCCTTAAAATTGTGTTGAATGACTATGTCGATAAAGGTTATTTTGAATATTTTCAGTTGATCATTTCTTCAATATTGATGAGTGCATTTCGTAATGACGGAGCTTATATTGTATTTTTGTCATTGATAGTTCTTGTTCTACTTAAGTCAAAACAAGCTAAAGCGTTTGCTAAAAATGCATCAATCGTTTTGATTGTATTTGTTATTACTTATCTTAGTTGGATGAAAGTTGCATTACCAGCGATGAATGTTGTCGCTGGTTCAACTGGAGAAACGATTACGATACCTATGCGGCAATTATCTTCTGTTGTAATCCATGATAAAAAATCCCTAAATAAGAAAGACTTAGAAACAATTGATCGAATTACCCCACTTGATAAAGTTAAACAGTACTACAATGTTGATCAAGCCGATAATTTGAAGTCACTTTTTCCCGTTAATTCATTCTTAAGGGGAAATGAAGAAATAAAAGAATTACAGTCGGGACGATTTAAGAAGACAGCTAATAAGCAAATTAAGAAAGAAACGAAGGATTATGAAGTACTTTGGATAAAGGAATTCTTTGTTCATCCAAAGATTTATATTATTACATTCTTCCAAGCTAACAGCCAATTTTTGAATCCGCTTGCTGATAATGATCCAAGTTCACGTGGAATTATGTATGGAAACGGCTATATGCTTAACAATAAATTCCTTCAACCAAGTTGGTTCGGACAGGTCCATAATTGGACTTCAGAAAAGTCAAGAAAATACATTACCTGGCCAAACATTTTGTTTAAGTTGCCATTTATTCGAACAATATTGCAACCAGCATTTACATTATGGTGCGTTTTGTTTAGCATCGTATACGCAATTTATAAGAAAAGTTACCTTGTAATCGCAATTTTACCAATTTTTCTCTTAACGATGGTGCCATTACTTTCACCGGTTAATGGTTATGAGCGTTATATGTTACCTGCGATGTACGTCATGCCACTTCTCTATATGATTTTGGCTATGATTAGTAGTAAAAATTTAAAGGATAAATTTGTTTTATAAACTAGTAAAAAGGGCAGAAGTCCTTTTTTTACTAGATAGAGAAAAGGAAATATATGTCTGATAAAATTAGAAAAAATGGATTTTTTTATATCATTTCATTAAGTTGTATTTTTTGTTATTTTTTTACTTTCAATTTAGATACCCCGTTATTTGATGATGATTTATATCTTAGTTCGCATCAAACCTTCAGCACTCTGTATCAACAGGCTGTTGGTGATTATTTTAGCTGGAATGGACGTGCAGTTGGACAGACTCTGTGGCGATTGTTAGTAAGTAATAATCAAATCATTATTTCTGTCGTAATTTCGATAGTGTCAATTTTGTTGCTAGTTATTATGTATTCGTTTTCTAGAAAGGAAACTGAAGTCAAGGCTGGACATTTATGGTTAGTATTTCTTTCCACTATGTTCTTTGCACCCGTAGTGGGACAAACAATGTTCTGGCGGGCTGGTGTTGGAAATTATTTATTTACAACATTTATAATTCTTTTATTTATTTTTCCATATTATCAGTGGTATCAAGGTAGAAGTATTAAAAGAACTTTGTATATTTTACCGGTACTTTCTGTAATCGCTGGTTGGTCGAGTGAAAACACTTCTGGTGGAGGGATTTTGATTGTTCTTCTATTTATGTTTACTGGATTTTTCTTAAAGAAGTTAACATTCAATATTTGGCAATTTATTAATCTTTTTTCTTATCTGGTTGGATATTTCTTTTTGGTATTAGCACCCGGAAATAGCATTCGTACTGCTAGTCAAATGCCAACTTGGTGGTTGAAGCAAAGTATTTTTTCCCATTTTAAATCTGGATTTATTTTAGTAACAAAATCACTTTACCATCATTACTTACTATTAATAATTGTTCTGTTTGTCCTTTCCTTGTATGTAATTTATAAATACGGGGTGAAAGAATTTATACTTCCCGCTATTTGGTTAATCGGCGGCTTTAGTACTATTTATGCTCTTTCTCTTGCACCAATCGGGCAAGATGCGGTCGCTCTTTTTTTGGTGGTACAATATTTTTAATTATTGCACTGTTAAATTTGTTATTTATTATTTTAAGCCAACTAGATTGGGAGACCAGCCGGATATCTGCAACTGGTGTGCTGATTTTTTCGCTTTTATTAGCGGCTGGTGGGATTTATAGAGTCGGTAGGGGAGCAGTTGATGCTCATTACTTTAATAACGCTGTAAGAGAACGTTATGCAGTATTAGACAAGGAGAGGGGATCTCAAGATGTTGTGTATGTTGATCGACTTAGTTATTATCCGAAGACTAAATTTTCTGTGGGCTATCAATTAGAAGAAATTTCAGCAAAAGATGCATTTATTTTTCCTACTGCTGGTTATAATATTCATTTTCACCTTAAAGGAATTTTGCTTGACGAGTAATTATAAAAGAATTTAATTAATTGATATGAGCCCCGAAATTTGGATTAACCAAATTTCGGGGCTTTACTATTTAAAAGGAAAATAAAAGGACGAACACCGATGGAACAACGGCGCTCATCCTAAAGCAAGCTCAATGACATGTCCTAATTTTGCTGCTCATATCAAATCGATTCTTTTGTATTTAGTATTTGATTTTCTTTGAAAGATATGTTTTGAACCAATTATTATTTAATAATAGAAAAAGCCAAGTTAGCACGGAAATTATGAAAGGAATGATTTCCCAGGCTGGAATAGATTGCTTAACTGTTACTTTATCGTCTAATGAAAGCTTTTGATGAATATGAATTTGCCCATCCTTAATAGAATGATTAATTTTTTTATTATTAATCATTACTGTAATGACAGTTCCATTGTAACCGAGGATAGGGAGCTTTAAATCTTCTTTCGCAATTTTCTCAGTTGAATAGAAGGAGATTGTATCTGGGCTAGCTTTGAATTTTATCGTTTTAATGTTTTGACCGGTAGAAGTGACAATTAAATGTTTAGCAATTTGTCTTCCTTTTTTGTCTGAGAGCAACATAGAAGAATTTGAATTAGCTAAGGCGCTTTTAGGTGCATAGTCAGAATAATTCATTAACTGCCAAAATGAATCATTCCGCGCGGTTGAATAGGAAAATGCTTTTAAGCTCATGATGTCATAGCCATCCTTTTCTTCTGAAACATAATCTTTAATGTCTTGACTTGTAGAAACTTCTAAATGCCCCTCATTATCGATGGAAGGAGAAAGGTTATCATGAATGGTAAACATCACAACTAGTATTGCGGGAATAACGGAAAAGCATAGTACTCTGATGGCATTCTTTGAAAGTTTAGTTTGAGACATATTTATCATGGTAAAGAAAAGAAGTAAAAATAAACCATAATAAAAAATTCTAACAGGCATCTGAATAATTAACAAAGGAGTTGAACTGGCGAAATTTGTCCAACAGGTTGCGCTAGTACCTGCTATTGCAATGAATAATGCGATTATTTGTCCCCGACTTATTTGTTTTGATATAGAGATACCAGCTGCAATTACAAGAGCAATCGTAATCAGTGTTGGACTTGAGAAGAAATCTAGGGATTGTATCCAGGTTTTAAATGTTTGAACAGACGCCTCTGGCGTATGAATTTTATTGGAGAAGGAAATAACTGTGATAGGAACAAGGATAACAGCTGCTCCCAATGAACTGATAATTCCGGATTTCACTATATTTATAGTTACGCGCAATCTATCGCTATCACTCATTAGTGAAATTAAGTAAAATCCGAGCAAAGTTCCTATAGTGAGTATCGAAGTAATTAGGTGACCATAGAAGCTCAAGATTAAACCAATACTTACAAAAACATACCCTTTATTTTTTGTAAGATTTTCTAACCCATACGCGAAGGCAGGAATTGCCATCAATCCTAGTGCATCTCCACCTTGAACGGTAGTAAGGAGAAAAGTTGCCCATAAAATTGATAATGGTGTCGCAATTAAGATGGAGCTCTTGATTTTAAAATGTAAGATGATATAAGCGATTACTGCGCTGAAGAAGAATTCTAAAATAATAAATGCTTTATAAATAAAAAGTGGATTAGTACTTATTTTTGGAATTAAATTAACAATTAATTGCATGTTGACGGAAGGATAGAATACATTTGTTATCGACCCAATCCTGCTATTTGTTAAAAAGTTTTGAGGATAGAGAAATTGCAAGAGTCCACTAGATAAGTTATTTACTCTAGATAGATGATAATAAGCATCCCAAGGTAACTTAATGGGAAGCAAGATAAAGGTATTCAAAATTAATAGAGAAGCGAGAAATATAAATAAGAATGGTATAGATTCTTTAAGAACTTTTTTTTTGATCATAATTTACTCCAGAATGTTTGGCTTTTAACAAATAAGTGTTTCCTAAGAATCAAGAATATTAATACTACTATAGTCAATGTTGAAACAAAGAATGGAATCAACCGCCAAAGAGGAATGAATTGCTTGATATAAACTGTATCTTTTGCAGTAACGGCAGCGTCTATAGTAATTCTTCCATCTTGAATAGTAAATGGTATTTCTGAATGATTAATAAAGACTTTCACTTTATTGGCTTTATATCCCATAACTGGAAGTTCAATAGTTGATTTAGAAATGGACTTAGTCGGTCTAAAGCTAATTTCTGATGCGGTCGTTTTGAAGTGAGTCGTAGGAATGTTATCATTTGCATTTTTTGTTAACCGGTGCGCTACAATATTTTTGGCTTTTTGATCCCAAAATAGAAATTTTGTTTGTGGATCATTTAGGCCTTCTGATGGAGAGTAATCTGAATAATTCATCAAACTCCAAACTTCTGGTTGATTAAAGATCGTTCCTGTGAATGAACCATATTCTCCCAAATGCTGTCCGTCGTGTCCTTCCTGAAAACTTTTGATAACATCTTCTTTAGATATAGTAAGAATGTACCCTGTATCGTTGCTAACTTTTGAAAAGAATGATTTGTGAATTGCGGTTCCTAAAAGGAAGCAAAGAAAAAGTAGCGAAATAGTAACAACTTTTTTCCATTGAATTGGAATCTGAATTCTGCTTAATGTAATAATGGCAAATACAAATGCAAGACAGATACCCCAATTGAACAATCGATATGGAAATTGAATGATGTTTAGGATTGTATGATTGAATATATAGGGCCAGATGAAAGCAGTAGTGCCCGAAAGAGTAAATAATAATATTCCAATGGAGTACTTTTTTTCATAAATAATGCTGAGAATAATGAATACGGCCATTACAATGAAGGTTGGATCTGTAATTATTCCTGAAAGATATACGAGTTGGTAATCTACGAAGGCAGATGCCATTTGAGGTGGAGTATTGATTTTATTATTTGCATAGAGCATAACCATAGGGAAAATAATATATTGAGATCCCAATACTGTTGCTATTGCTGCTTTCATTCCTTTTACTACAAAGTTGAGTTTATTCTTTTTAGTTTTGATAAATTCAACTAAAAGATAGAGAAGGGTAAAAACTATTAAGAAAAGAGATGTTAGAATGTGGGACGAGATGGACAGAATCAATCCAAAAGATAGTAATATCCATCCATTTCTTTTTTTAAAATAGTAAAGTCCAACAGCAACGAAGGGAAAGGCAATCTTAGCTAGTATTTCTCCACCAATCGTTCCTATATCAAAGGTAATAATGAGCGTACCCCAAAGAATTGAAGCTAAAAAAGAATTTAGGAGAGGAGCCTTAATAAAGTACCTTAGGACTGAATACATACTTAAAATATTAATATATAGAATTAGGACGACCGTCAGTCGGTATGTTCCTAGTATGCCAATATTAGTTGGAATCAGATTTACAATGAAATTCAGAACGCCTACAGGATAGAAAATATTAGTGGTGCCACCAATTCTTCCTAGAGATAGAAAATTTTGAGGGTACAAAAAATTTAAAGGGTTCCCATGTATGCTCTCCATTCGGGAAAGATGAAAGAACGAATCACCATTGAATCGAATCGGTATAATTAGTAAGACATTTAAAAGTAAAAAAGAAAAAAGTAGCATTCCTATAAATGTATATACTTCTTTTAGTGTTTCGCTTTGAAAAAAATGATGTGTACTATTTTTGGAAAACATATACTTTTACCTTCTATTATATTGAGTAATTATTTTTTGTATAAATGATTTACTTAACTAGAAAATTTTAACATAAAAAGCAAAGGCATTTTTAAGCTTTATAAAAGCTCTCTTTAAAATGTTAAATCATCGAGCTATTCTATGACTAAAATAAAACATTTTTCGATAGACTAATAGATTTAACTTATCCAAATTCAATTTTTCAAAATTATAATCTCTAGATGATTACTATTTTTGAGTTAAAGCTAAAAAAACGATCATTAATTATGAAAAGATGAAAAGAAGGGCATAAAAGCCCTTCTTTTTATCTGATTTTAAATTATACAAATTGTGTTATAATGTACTTGTTATTTTTGTAATTTTCGTCATATATAAGGGAAGAGAAGATGCACAAAAAATTATATAAATCAGGAAAACATTGGGTAGCCTTAACAGTCTTTACCGCAGCTGCGATTGTTGGTGCGGGAATGACTTCGGTTAGTGCGGAAGAGACTGCTCCGAATCAACAAGCAAAATCCGCCGTTTCAGTAAATGAAGTACAAGATACAACTACGCAGTCGGATGAAACGACTACAAAGCCGGCACAATCAAGCAGTCAAGAATCAACTGCTACCGAATCAGATCAAGAAACCAGTCAGCAAACAACAGCAACAAAAACGGATCAAGAGGGAAATCAAGTAGATTCGAGTGACACAAAGCAAACATCTTCTCGTGATCAAGCATTGGCTAATTTTGCTAGTCAACATGTGAGTGGCTATATATATTCACCTGAGGTATCCACAGCTAATGGTGGTTATAACTGGTTTGAAAATGGTCAATTGTTTACAGGTTTTCGTTATTACATGGGGACCTACTATTGGTTTGTGAATGGTGTTCGTCAAAATGCTGGGTGGCGTCAGGCTTGGGGAATGACTTACTACACCGATAATGATGGCCGTGCCGTACAAGGGCGTCAAAATATTGGCGGCCAAGACTTTTTCTTTGGTGATGATGACACTTATTACCTTCGTAGCTCTGGTTATCTTTATGATGGATCACAGTATAATGGTGGCTATCGTTGGTATGAAAATGGGCAGTTATATACCGGCTTCCGTTATTATATGGGGACCTATTATTGGTTTGTCGATGGTGTTCGGCAAAACGCCGGTTGGCGTAACGCCTGGGGGATGAAGTATTATACTGACGATCAAGGCCGCGCTGTCCAAGGTACCCGGGTAATTGATGGCCACGTCTACGATTTCGGTAATGACGGAACTTATTATAGTCGTCCAGTAAATGGCTATGTATGGGATGGATCAAGTCAAAACGGTGGATACCGTTGGTATGATAACGGAAATCTTTACACCGGATTTAAGTACTATATGGGTACTTACTACTGGTTTATTGATGGTGTCCGTCAAAATGCTGGGTGGCGTGATGCCTGGGGAATGAAGTACTATACGGATGATCAAGGCCGTGCAGTGCAAGGTACCCGGGTAATCGATGGCCACGTCTACGATTTCGGTAATGACGGAACTTATTATAGTCGTCCAGTAAATGGCTATGTATGGGATGGATCAAGTCAAAACGGTGGATACCGTTGGTATGATAATGGAAATCTTTACACCGGATTTAAGTACTATATGGGTACTTACTACTGGTTTATTGACGGTGTTCGTCAAAATGCTGGTTGGCGTGATTCCTGGGGAATGAAGTACTATACGGATGATCAAGGCCGTGCAGTGCAAGGACGCTATTGGATTGATGGCGGCCAGTATTTCTTTGGTTTGGACGGCTCATATTACATGCGGACGAACCGCTATGTAGCCGATAACGATGGCGTTTATTATGCCGGTGGTGACGGTCGGTTCTTAACTGGGTCACAAAGTATCTATGGCCGTTGGGTTAGTTTCTTTGGAGATGGCCGTCTGAACACAGATGGCCTGAACATTGATTTTCCACATTGGTCATTGAACCAGGTGAGCCTTGGAGCACCGGAAGGTTGTGAAGGGGTTTCATTCCAAATGGCCCTTTCCGCTAAGGGGAAGAACGTTCCAAGCTTACAAGATATCTATAACCGGATCGGTTATGGTTGGGGTGTTTCACCATATGATGGTTTCCACGGTAATCCATTTGGCCGTGGGGCAGGTGAAACTCAAACTGTATTGGCTGGAGCCTTGGCTTCAAAGTTAAATAATGCTTTCGGTGTACAAACAGAAGACATTACGGGAGCTGGTCCTAACCAGATTATTGCCCAACTGTTGTCTTGGAATCCTGTTATTTCCTATATCCCATGGGATTTCCAAGTTGGTGGTGGTGCTGATCATTTCCACGTTCAATTGATTTACGGATATCGTGATGGCGGATTCTTAGTAGCTGACCCACTACAGTATTCTCGTGGTGCCAACTATTGGATTTCAACAGGTGATTGGTGGTATTTGAATAGCAACCTTCAGCCTGTTGGATATGGTGCACCGGCTTCGATGAACGTTGTGGTAATTTAGTCGATTAAAAAAGTAATTTTAGATTATAGTTCTAAAGTTGCTTTTTTTATTTTGTAGGAGTGTTGGTGATGTTTTGTTAGTATATTGATTGTGCTGTGATTGAGGAAAAGGAAAGAAGGAATGAATAGTTTTAAAAATAGAAAAATAATTCAAAAAAGATTGCTATGGTGTACATTTTTTTCATGATAGGGCTACTAATTTTGTTGACTGTTTTCGATTTTACCGTTAATAGTCGAACAGTTGCTTCAATACAAAAAATTACAAATAAAAGAGAGAGTAGAATTGGGTACTATACTCGTTCAAGCATGAATAAGATTCCTGATTTAATTACGAATAAAAAATACTTAGCCCCAACTATCGATCATGAATCACTACAGAAGGATATTCCAGGTGCGAAGGTGTATGATGCAACAACTGAACAAATGGTTCGGATGGATGTTTGGGATTCTTGGCCGGTGACAGACCCTGAGGGTGGTTTAGCAAATTACCATGGGTATCGTTTGGTTGTTGGTTTGACGGCAAAAAATGGACGTTATTCTGGTGCCTCGACTAAGATGGGCTTGTTTATGCAGAAAAACGATGCGAAGCAAGATGATTTAAGCACCTGGCAATTTGTTGGCTATGTCTTTAATTCGAAACTAGAGGGTGTTTCTGACCAAGATTATGACCAGTATTTGCAAAATAGCCGTGGTGAATGGTCGGGTTCGACCGTGATGATGAACCCTAAGGATAATACGCTGCGCTTCTTTTATGCTAATGCCTATGTTTTAAATGGGGTTTCGGCCCAGGTGTTAACTACCGCTCAAATTACGGTTAACCCAATGGATGGTAAAAAATGGTCAAGTGGTTTAACGATCGACCATACAAAGACGACGGACCGAAAAACAGTCTTTTCCGGTGACGGTGAAATTTATCAGACTGCTAGTCAGGGTGAGGGCAAGGGTAAGTATTTCAGCGATGATTTGACTCTGCGTGATCCACATTTCGTTCGTGATGGCGACAAGTATTACCTTGCATTCGAAGGAAACACCGGCCCTAAGTACAATTACCAAGGAAAGAACAACTTTACGAATAAAAGTTATTATGGCTCTTCCTCATACTTTGAAAAGGAGTCAAAGCGTTTAACGTCTAATCCAAATTCTTCTGAGTATGAAAAAACATACTTTGCCAATGGGGCAATTGGAAAACTCGAGTTGAATAAGGACTTTTCTGTTAAAAAGGTTATGCAGCCTATGGTTACCGGGAATGCGACAAATGGTGAGCTAGAGCGGATTAATCTGTTTAAGCATAATGGCCGGTGGTATGTTTTCACTTCCACCTGGGGATTCCACATGGCGACTGATAATGAAGAGATTACGAAGAACTCATACCTGCTTGGTTTTAGCTCTAAGGATGGGATTAATGGCACCTACGAACCACTTAATGGC
Organism: Fructobacillus papyrifericola; assembly: GCF_018437235.1. Taxonomy (GTDB): domain Bacteria; phylum Bacillota; class Bacilli; order Lactobacillales; family Lactobacillaceae; genus Fructobacillus; species Fructobacillus papyrifericola. The sequence continues at coordinate 194,635 of NZ_JAAMFJ010000001.1, forward strand.
AATGGCCTTGTGATCGCTGGTCAGGGAGAAGGAACGAATTCGAAGAGCTTTACCTACTCCTATTTAGTCCTGCCTAATGGTGATAAGAAAAATAATCGTTTTGTTGTCACTTCCTTTGAAAAGAATAGTACCTTTGCACCAAGTTATTTGTTAAAGATTGACGGTGATAAAACCACCATGATTAATAATAAGGTACTTGGACAGGGTGTCCTAACGGACAATAAAAAGTATTTTTCTGCCCATGCACAGAAATTGGCGGATTAAATCAAGAACTAATTGTTTCTTGTGCCCTCATCGGGTATGCTATTGAATGTATCTTAATTTGATGAGGAATATCATGAAGAATTTAATGGATTTGTATAAGAAGTATGAAGAGACCATTTTGTATCTCTTCTTTGGGGGAGCAACTTTTGTTGTTTCCGTTGTGACTTATTCGCTCTTTTCGGCGGTGATGCACTGGGATTATAGTTTGGCCTATGTGGCTTCCTGGTTCTTGGCGGTGCTCTTTGCCTATTTGACCAACCGAATCTGGGTGTTTAAGTCCGAGGTTCGTGACTTTGCTGGACTCTTCCGGGAGATTTGGCAGTTCTACTTGGCCCGAATTGTGACGGGCGTGATTGGTTGGTTGATTCTGGCCTTCGGTGTGCAGATCTTGCACCAAAACGATTTGATCTGGAACGGGATTCAAAACATCTTTGTGATTGTGTCGAACTATGCCTTGAGTAAGCTTTTTATTTTTAAGAAGCTGGAAGGCGAATAAGAGGAAATGATAACCTGCGGGTTATCATTTTTTATTTATGGAAATTTTGGGAAAAGTTTAAAAAAGTTATCGATATCTCATTGCAATCTTAGTGAAATAATTATAATATAGGCAGTGAAAAGAGCGGGGATGTAATGTCTCCAATCAATACCCATTTTTAGGAGATCGACCAGTGTGATTAAGCAGAATAAATTACTGGTAACCATTATCGCAACGGCGATATTGGGAGCGGGCGCCGTGGCGGTTGCAAGTAAGAATTTGAGCGATCAGAACGACCGGAGTAAGACTTCTTCTTCGAGTACGGCGCTGCCAACAACGAAGGATACGTCCTGGAAGGATAACGCTGTCAATGAGAATGGTGGGAGCGCAAGTGCTGCTTCAGGGGCTGCTTCGAGTTCTAGTGACTCGTCCTCTGCTGCAAAGGGCAGTCAGTCAGCAGGGAGTGGTTCGTCATCGAGCAGTAGTCAGTCTAATACACTGACTGAAGATGACTTTCGGTCAAGTGATGACTTGGCTTATCGGATGATTGCCCTGTATGGCATGCTGAATGGTGATGCTTCCTGGAAGGCTTTGCAGTCGGCTAAGGGCATTACGCTGACCCGTCAGTCGGATTCCGTGCCGACTTTTGCAGTGACGGCGACGAGTGGTGGCAATACGACCGCCTACTACCGCTATGCGATGACGAGCAATGACACGGAAGCGCAGAAGAAGCCGCTCTCCTTTAGCAAGAACGATGCGAGTCAGTACCGGGCGTCGGTTGCTGACGTGTTGACTTGCGTCAACGCGAACGGCGGTCGGGCAACGATTCAAAAATTGAACTTTAAGTTAGTTAATTAATGATAAGAAAGGGACCAATCAGACGATTGGTCCCTTTTTGTATAAGATCGATTCGTGCTATTGTAGCGGGGATTTGAACCTGCTATGATGACGGTAGAAAATTCAAATAAAAGGAGAAAACCATGATCGCAGAAATTCAAGTTGAGTTAGATAGCCGAGATAAAGTCTCTTTTGAACGGCTCTGTCAGCGGCTGGGGATGACGGCTCAGGATGCCATGCAAAACTTTGTCATTAAGACCTTGGATATTGGGAAGATCCCCTTTCAGGTTGAAGAGCCCAATGAACGGTTGAAGAAAGCCTTGGCGAGTCGTGATTACGTGACTTTTGAGAATCCTGAAGATTTTTTGGAGTACTTATACAATGACGAAGATGAATGACTATCAGTTTCAAGCGCGTTCTGTTAATGGCTTTAAAAAACAATTTCGGAAGATGATGAAGGGCGGACGATATAAGAAAAGTGATTTTGAGCGAATTAACGAAATTCTTCTTCGAGGTTTACCCATTCCTGAATCGTATGAAGACCACCAGTTGACAAATCGTGAAACAGACCGGGCCTTGCATATTAAACCTGATTGTGTTTTGGTGTACCGCTATAACGGTGATTATGTCGAGTTTATTGAAACCGGTAGTCATACTAATCTTTTTTAAGGCAAACAAAAACCCCCTCGACCTGGTTAGGTGAGGGGGTTATTCATTTAATCTGAATTACTTTACGTACTTAGCCAAACGTGACTTTTGACGTGAAGCCTTGTTCTTCTTGATCAAGCCCTTTGAGTAGGCGCGATCGATAGCAGAAGAAACTTGCTTGTACAATTCAGCAGTATCGTCTGAACCGGCCTTAGCAGCCTTGACGAAGCGCTTAACGGCAGTGCGGTAAGCGGAACGCTGTGGTTCGTTGCGATCGTGTTGCTTCTTAGTCAAGCGTACGCGTTGAATAGATGATTCAATAATCGGCATATGTCTGTCTCCTTAAATTTGATGCTGGTTTTTGCAAAGCAGTAGCTTAACGACGCAAACCTAAGCGCTTGATCAATTCACGGTAACGAGGAACATCCGTACCACGGAGGTAACGGAGCAAGTTACGACGACGACCGATCTTCTTCAAAAGACCACGTTGTGAGTGAAAATCATGCTTGTGCATTTCCATGTGGGCGTTCAATTCGTTGATGTCGGCAGTCAAAACTGCAACTTGAACTTCCACTGAACCAGTATCGCCTTCATGGCGGGCATATTCTTTCATGATTTCGTTCTTACGTTCTTGTGTAAGGGCCATAATCATTTCCACCTTTCTATAATGTCGCCAAAGTCTGAGAAAAACGACGGTGAGACATTAATCTAAGAATTTGGTCAGTTGTTTTGACAACAGTCTTAATTATACGGACTTTTCCTAGAAAATCAAGGGGCAGAAAGGGCCGTTTAATGGTAAAATAGAACAGTAATTAATCTTGAAAGGAAAGCCGTGGTAGCGCCCTTGGGGCCTGCCATGCAGGTGAATACATGGCAACATCAATTTCCAAAGAAGAAGTCGCCCACGTCGCCGACTTGGCCAAGTTGACTTTTGAAGAAGAGGAACTGAACGCCTTCACGAGTCAGCTCCAAGACATCGTTTCGCTCGTTGACAAGATGGCCGAAGTCGATACGAGCGGCGTTGAACCAACTTACTCCGTAACCAAAAACGTCAACCACTTACGGGAAGATAAGGCGGATAACTGGCACGAAAAGAAGGCCTTGCTCAAGCAGGCGCCAGAAGAAGCCGCGGACCTGATTAAGGTGCCGGCCATTTTGCAGGGAGGGGAAGAAGCCTAATGACTTATAACTACTTCGAACACTCACTGGAAGACATTCACGCCGCTTTGCAGGCCGGTGACATTACGGCCACGCAATTGACGGAAGACACGCTTGAAAACATTAAGCAGTCGGATGGCGAATTGGAAGCCTTTGTGCGTCTGCACGAAGAAGCGGCCATGGAAGCTGCTCGGATTGCCGACGAAGAGGGGGACTTTGACAACCTCTTGGCCGGTATTCCGATGGCCATCAAGGACAACATTGCCACTGAAGGCCTGGAAACGACTGGGGCTTCTAAGATTTTGGCCGGTTTCAAGCCTGTTTATGATGCCACGGTTACTAAGAAGTTGAAGGATGCCGGGGCGGTCATCGTTGGAAAGGCCAACATGGATGAATTTGCCATGGGTGGTTCTTCTGAAACGTCCGCTTACAAGCAGACGAAAAACGCCTGGGACCTTTCCCGTGTGCCCGGTGGTTCATCGGGTGGTTCGGCCGCCGCAGTGGCTGCTGGTCAGGTGGGTTATTCCCTTGGTTCCGATACCGGTGGGTCGATTCGCCAGCCAGCCGCCTTTAACGGCTTGGCCGGCATGAAGCCAACCTACGGTCGCGTGTCTCGTTTTGGCCTCTTTGCCATGGCTTCCTCATTGGACCAAATTGGTCCCTTGACCCGAACGGTCCGTGACAACGCCTTGGTGTTGAACGCCATTGCTGGCTTTGACGACCGGGACTCGACTTCTGCCGAAGTGGCCGTGCCGGACTTTACCGAGAAGATGGGCCAGTCCATTCAGGGAATGAAAGTCGCCGTGCCAAAGGAATACTTTGAAGAGGGGATTTCTGCTGAAGTCAAGGCCCAAGTCAACGCGGCCATCGCACAGTTGAAGGCCTTGGGTGCCGAAGTATCCGAAGTATCCCTGCCACACACCCAGTACGGTGTGGCGGCCTACTACGTCTTGATGTCATCAGAAGCTTCTTCGAACTTGCAGCGTTACGACGGCATCCGTTACGGCTACCGTGCACCGGAAGCCAAGAGCCTGGAAGAAGTTTATAAGGAAACGCGTTCCGAAGGATTCGGTGCCGAAGTCAAGCGCCGGATTATGCTAGGAACCTACTCCTTGTCAGCCGGTGCCTACGATGCCTTCTTCAAGAAGGCCGCGCAGATTCGTACCTTGATCATTGAGGACTTTAACAAAGTCTTTGAAGAGTACGACCTGATTGTTGCACCAACGACGCCAACTCAGGCCTACAAGATGGGGGCTGAAATTGACGATCCAAAGGCTATGTACATGGGCGATGTCTTGACGATTCCAGTCAACTTGGCTGGTTTGCCCGCCATGTCGGTTAACGCCGGCTTTAACGGTGGCTTGCCAATCGGTTTGCAGATCATTGGAAAGGCCTTTGACGAGCAGACGATTTACCAGTTGGCCTACGCCTTTGAACAGGAAAACAACTTTACTGACAACATCCCCGCAATCGGGGCGGATTTCTAAGGAGGCCAGCTGATGGGAAATGAAAATTTTGAAACAGTGATTGGACTCGAAGTCCACGTCGAGATGCAGACAAATTCCAAGCTGCTCTCGCCATCCCCCGTCCACTACGGGGACTCACCAAACGAAAACACCAACGTGATTGACTGGGCTTACCCTGGTGTTTTGCCAGTGGCTAACAAGGGTGCCATTGACTATGGTATGCTCGTGGCCATGGCCTTGCACGCTGACATCACCGAAGAAATTCGCTGGGACCGAAAGAACTACGTTTACCCCGATAACCCCAAGTCTTACCAGACGACAATGAACCAGACACCACTGGCTCGTAACGGTTATTTGGATGTGACGATGCCCGACGGGAACGTGAAGCGAATCGGAATCGAAGAGCTCCACGTCGAAGAAGATGCCGGAAAGAACACCCACGGGACCGATGGTTATTCTTACGTTGATTTGAACCGTCAGGGAACGCCCCTGGTCGAAATTGTTTCCAAGCCGGACCTGGCCTCTCCCGAAGAAGCCTACGCCTACTTGGAACAGCTGCGCCGCGTGATTCTCTTTACCGGTGTTTCCGAAGCCAAGATGCAGGAAGGGCAGATGCGTGCCGATGTTAACGTTTCCTTGCGTCCGCATGGATCCAAGGAATATGGGACCCGTGTTGAAATGAAGAACGTTTCTTCCTTCCGCTACGTTGAAGCAGCCCTGGCCTTTGAAGAAAAGCGCCAGGCCAAGTTGATTCGTTCCGGTGGCAAAGTCCGTCAGGAAACCCGCCGCTACGACGAACCAACCAAGTCAACGATTCTGATGCGTGTGAAGGAAACGGCCGACGATTACCGTTACTTCCCAGAACCCGACCTGTCACCGGTTCGGATTGACCAGGCCTGGATTGACCGGGTGGCTGCGGACTTGCCAAAGTCAGCAACCGACCGTCAAAAGGACTACGTCGACGAACTCGGCTTGGAACCATACGATGCCGAAGTGTTGACGCAGACTTTGGCCATGTCAAACTTCTTTGACAACACGGTTGCTGCTGGTGCTAATTCAAAGCCAGCTGCCAAGCGTGCCGCCAACTACTTGATTGGTGATGTCAACGCCTACCTAAACAAGAACCAGGTCGAGTTGCAGGAGACGAAGTTGACCCCTGATAACCTGGCCGGTTTGGTTAAGTTGGTCGAAGACGGTACGATTTCAACCAAGCAGGCCAAAAAAGTCTTCGAAGCCATCATGGATGGGGAAGAACCGGAAGCCTATGCCAAGGCCAAGGGGCTGGTGCAGATTTCTGATCCCGCCACGCTCTTGCCATGGATTACAGAGGTCTTGGACGCCAACCCACAGTCAATTGAAGACTTTAAGGGTGGAAAGGACCGTGCCACTGGCTTCTTGATCGGACAGTTGATGAAGAAGTCCAAGGGTCAGGCCAACCCCGGTGTCTTGAACAAGCTGTTGTTGGAAGAATTGAACAAGCGTTAAAGGTTGTTTGTGGTTCAGGCCCACGGCTGCGGGCCGAAGAAGGCTTGCCTTCTGTCGGTTTGCTGTTTTTTGACCCAAGCAATTGTTAAAATGGAAAACCGTCCTGGTTTTCCGTACATAGATTTAGGAGGAAAGGGCGTGGTTGGCCTTGTCAGAAGACCGACCCGCCTTTGGTGAGCAAGATGAAACGTGCACGAATTATTTACAACCCAAGTTCCGGTCGCGAAATGGTTAAGCGGGAAATGCTTGGTATTTTAAACGTTTATGAACAGGCTGGCTACGAAACGTCGACTTTTGCAACGACACCGGAACCCCTTTCGGCACAAAAGGAAGCGACCCGGGCGGCCCTGGCTGGCTTTGACCTGATTGTCGCTGCCGGTGGGGATGGCACCATCAACGAAGTCGTCAACGGGATTGCCCCCTTGGCCAAGCGACCAAAGATGGCTATCATTCCGGCTGGTACAACTAACGATTACGCCCGGGCCTTAAAAGTCTCCCGTGATGATCCATTGGAAGCCGCTAAGGTCATTTTGAAGAATCAGAGCATCAAGATGGACATCGGCCAAATCCAAGCCTTTTCGCCCGCTGAAGTTGGCAAGGAAGGCTCGGCTTTGGAAAAGCAGCCGGTCCGCTACTTCATGAACATCGCGGCCCTGGGGACTTTGTCCGAACTGACCTACGCCGTGCCATCGGCCATGAAGTCCCTCTATGGCTACCTGGCCTACTTGGTCAAGGGTGCCGAACTGCTGACCCGCTTGAAGCCGGTCTCGGCCAAAGTGACTTTTGACGATGGGGAATACGAGGGCGATATTTCGATGATCTTCTTGGCCCTGACCAACTCGGTCGCCGGCTTTGAAACCATCGTACCCGACGCTAAGCTGGACGACGGCATGTTCACGCTGTTAATCGTGAAAAAGTCCAACCTCTGGCAGATTGCCCAGTTGGCCGCTCAAGTCTTGAAGGGCGGGGCCCACACCCACAACCCGAACTTGATTTACAAGAAGACAGCCAAGGTGGAGATTGAGCCAACCAACGGTGATCCGATCAAGGTGAACTTGGACGGGGAGTATGGTGGCGATGCACCGATGACTTTTGAAAACTTGAAGCAGCACATCGAATTCGTGGCCAACATTGAAGCCATGAAGACCGATGACACGACGGCCAAGATTCAAGAGCAATTCGTCGAACAAGTTGAAAAATTAGAAGCAACGGGCGGTCACGATGACCTGTCCGAAGAAACGGCTGATAAGGCCGGTAAGTAAGCAGACTGGCGGCACCTGGTGCGGCCAATTTTGCGTTATTAAGAAGATGAAAGGCGAACACACATGGCAAAAGCCAATCGCGTATACAAGCCGAAGGCGCCGGTCAAAAAGAACGACCGGGTCGAGGCCGACATTATTGATTTGACCTACCAGGGGATGGGTGTGGCCAAGGTGGAAGGTTTTCCACTCTTTGTGGCCAATGCCCTGCCCGGTGAAAAAGTCTTACTGACGGTAACCAAGGTTTTGAAGAACTACGGCTTTGCCCGCATTCAAGAAATCGTCAAAGTCTCCCCCGACCGGGTCGAATTGCAAGACAAGCTGGCCCTGACAACGGGAATCGCGCCGATGGCCAACCTGTCTTACCCAGCCCAGTTGGCCTGGAAGCAGCGGCAGGTCCGCGAACTCTTCAAGAAGGCCCAGTTACGGGTGGCGGTTGCACCAACCTTGGGGATGGATGACCCAACCCACTACCGAAACAAGGCCCAGGTACCAACGCAGATGGTTAATGGTCGCTTAGAAACCGGCTTTTACCGCCGTGGTTCCCACAAGTTGATTCCAACCGATTCCTTCTACATTCAAGACGAAAACGTCGATGAAGCCATTCGCGTTACGCGCGACGTTCTTCAAGATTTGGGTATTTCGGCCTATGACGAAGAGACTGGCAAGGGCTTGGTTCGTCACGTTATGGCCCGCTACGGGAAGGCAACTGGCCAATTGATGGTCGTCTTGGTGACGGCTAAGGAACGGCTGCCTGAAAAGGAGGCCATTGTGGCGGCCTTAAGAGAACGTCTGTCCAAGATGGTTTCCCTGGTCCAAAACGTGAACGCCAAGCAGACCAATGTCATTATGGGCCAAGAGAACCACCTGCTTTGGGGTCAGCCTGAAATCGAAGACCAGTTGCTCGGCAAGGCCTACCTGATCGGACCGAATTCCTTCTACCAGGTTAATCCGTCAACGACGGCCAAGCTCTACAGCCTGGCCAAGGACCTCGCTGATTTGAAGCCAACCGATACGGTCATTGATGCCTACTGTGGGATTGGAACGATCGCCTTGACGGTGGCGGACAGCGTCAAAAAGGTGCTCGGTGTCGAAGTGGTCGAACCGGCCATCGAAGATGCCAAGAAGAACGCGAAGCTAAACGGCATTTGGAACGCCGACTTTGTCGTGGCTGATGCACCGGAGCAGATGCACCAGTGGGCCAGCGAAGGCAAGACGGCCGACGTCGTCTTCGTTGATCCACCCCGCAAGGGCTTGACCAAGGACTTTATCGAGGCCGTTGGGGTGATGAAACCCGACCGCCTGGTCTACGTCTCCTGTAATCCGGCCACTTTGGCCCGTGACGTCAAGGACCTGATTGAGCAGGGCTATGAAGTGGACGGCCGTGTTCAGCCCGTTGACCAGTTCCCACAGACCATGCACGTGGAAGCGGTGGTGAAGCTGGTGCGGAAGTAGGAATTTTTAGATGAAAAAGTCAATTCATAAACAATTGAAAATCAACGACGTAACCTTCTGGATGGAAATGGATGGGGAGAGAGTTGAGTTTGAGGTTTATGACTTTAGTGGAATTGAAAACTTCCGGTTTAACGCTGAAAACCATCCTGTAAAGGATGAGTTTGTTATTCATCCTGTAATTTCGAATGAAGTGGAATTTCATAAATTAGAGTTTAAGACTGACCGACTTGGTGATGATTATGAATATATTGACCAGGCGGATAACGACTTTTGCGATGGTGGCATATTTAATGTAAATGGCATGTTATACGGCCTAGCGATCTACGATTTATTTCATTTTGATCATTACTTTTCAAATTCAAATCGTGTAGCACCTGAAGTTAATGCTAAACGATTTAAAGCAGTTTATTCTGATATTAAACTAAAAAAGAATAACTGGCTGTTCTTTCAGGTGAGTTGTGAATTAAAGTCTGACTACGACGAACAAGTGAGACGTCGAGGGAAGGATACTGCCATTGCCGCATCTTTCGATGCAATGCGCGATTTACATGATCATTTTAAATGGGCTAATCCAAATGTGTATCCCAATGATGCCTTTTCCAAAGCATACAAAAGAGGGAAAGATGTCCATATTGGTCCGATTAAATTTTGGATTGAAAAAGATGGAAAGAAAATCGATACTCAGCTGATAGACGTCACTAAAGAAGGAAAATGGTATTTGAAAAACCATAATTTCTTCAAATACCCATTAGATATCGAACACACATGGTTCATGAAACCTGTTCTGCCAAAAAAATATTCTTTTGATGACTTAGTCTTACATTCCCACTATGATCAAAAGAAAATCATTCCAAAAGAAGTGTTCTCTGACGAATTTTATGAATGCAAAACGTTTGATGCAGGTCAATTTACTCTCGGATTAGCAATTCAAGGCGTTGATGAAACGATGGAGACATGGTCTGATCACGGCAAACGTTGTACTGTTCATTACGGTATTTACGGTGAGAATATGCAGGCTGGTTATGATTCGATGAATCAGGATAACTATGATGATTTAATGTTTCAATTCATTGTTAAAGAAAAAAGTTATGATCCCTTTTATGATGATTTGTGCTACGACATTGATCGAAATGAAGACGATGCAATCGATGTTGCTGCAGACATGATGTATTCGTACACTCATCCAAAATTTTGGGATTATCCAAAAAGCTGAACTTGTCAGCTTGTACATACGAAAAATAACGAAAATTGTCCCTAAAGGAGGAAAACAACCATGGCCAAAGCAACCGACACACCAATGATGGTGCAATACCATCAGATCAAAGACCTCTATCCCGACGCCTTCTTGTTTTACCGCTTGGGGGACTTTTACGAACTCTTTGAAGAGGACGCCATTAAGGGGGCTAAGATTCTTGAGTTGACGCTGACCTCGCGCAACAAGAACTCCGAAAATCCCGTGCCCATGGCCGGTATTCCCTACCACGCCGCCTCCAACTACATCGACATCCTAGTTGATGCCGGTTACAAAGTCGCCATTGTCGAACAGATGGAAGACCCCGCCACTGCCAAGGGAATGGTCAAGCGGGACGTCGTTCAGCTGATCACGCCCGGAACCAAGCTGGCCGGACAAAACGGGGACGGGAAGACCAACAACTTCCTGGCCGCCGTTGTCCATGACAATGCCGGCATGGCACCGGCTAAGAAAGGGGAGGCACCCCGTCCTTACGCTCTGGCCTACATTGATTTATCAACCGGTGAACTGAAGGCGACTTTTTTGGAATCGGCAGAGGAAGTCCTCGATGAATTGGGCGCTTTGGAAGTCAAGGAAGTCGTTTTGGCCAAGCAAGACGACCTGAAGGCCGCCGACGTGGCCAGCCTGGTTGGTGAAAAGGGCCTGGTGGTTTCCTTCCAGGGACCAGCTCAGCCTTCGGCCACGTTGACTTATCTGACCAAGGATTTGAAAGATGCCCTGGGACAGGCCGTGACCTCGCTTCTTCTCCAGTACCTCTTTGATACGCAGAAGCGTTCGCTGGACCACATCATGCCCGTGCAGGCCTACGAACGACAGGCCTACCTGGTCTTCAACCAGGTGACCCGAGTGAACCTGGATTTGGTCCAAAACGCCCGGACCAAGCAAAAGGCTGGTTCGCTCTTTGCCCTTTTGGACGAGACCAAGACGGCCATGGGTGGCCGTCTGCTCAAGCAGTGGCTGATTAAGCCCCTGAAGAACCGTAAGGACATCAAGGCCCGGCAGGACGTTTTGGCTGCTTTGACGGCCGACTTTTTCACCCGGGGGACGGTTCAAGACCAGCTGAAGTACGTTTACGATTTGGAACGGTTGGCCGCAAAGGCCGCTCTGGGTACCTTGAACGCCAAGGACATGGTCCAGCTGAAAAAGTCGCTGCAGGCCGTACCGGCCCTGCAAAACGCCTTGACCGGAACCTCGTCTGATCCCATCTTGCAGGATCTGGGGGCCGGTTTGGATCCAGTTTCAGACTTGGCCGAGGTAATCGAAGCCGCTTTGGTGGATGATCCGCCGGTGTCAGTTCGCGATGGCGAACTGATCAAAGAGGGCTATGATGATTTGGTCGATTCCTACAAGCAGGCCTTGACCGATAACCAGGACTGGCTAGCCAACTACCAGGAAGAAGAACGGCAAGCAACCGGCATCCCAACCCTAAAGGTCAAGTACAACAAGAACTTTGGCTACTTCATCGAGGTGACCAAGGCCAACTTGTCAAAGCTTGAAGAGGGCCGCTACACCCGTAAGCAGACCCTGACCAACGCCGAACGCTTTACGACCGCTGAACTAAAGGAGCACGAGGACCTGATCTTTGCTGCGCAAACTAAGCGCTACGACCGGGAATACGAGCTCTTCTTGGAAATCCGCCGACAGGTCAAGGCCGAAATGCACCGCCTGCAGGGCCTGGCCCACGACTTGGCCAAGGTCGATGTCCTGGCTGCTCTGGCCGACGTTGCCGAAGAACGACACTTTGTTCGACCAAGCTTCCATGAAGATGGGAACCGGGCGGTCAACATCGTTCAGGGCCGCCACCCAGTGGTCGAATCACTCTTACCGGCTGGGGAATACGTGGCAAACGACGTGACTTTCCCACAGGACCAGTTTATCCAATTGGTGACCGGACCGAACATGGCGGGAAAGTCAACCTACATGCGTCAGCTGGCGATCATCGTCATCTTGGCCCAGATGGGCTCCTTTGTCCCGGCTGAGGCGGCCGAACTGCCAATCTTTGATCAAATCTTTACCCGAATTGGGGCTAACGATGACCTGGTGGCTGGTCGCTCGACTTTCATGGTTGAAATGGCCGAAGCCAACTTGGCTTTGCAAAACGCAACGGCCCAGTCCTTGATTCTCTTTGACGAGTTGGGCCGGGGAACGGCTACCTACGACGGCATGGCGCTGGCTCAGGCCATCATTGAATTCTTGGCCAAGCACCTGCACGCCACGACCGTCTTTGCCACTCACTATCACGAATTAACGGCCTTGGCGGATGCCTATCCGGCCATCGAAAACGTGCACGTTGGCGCCAAGCTGTCAGATGACGGCCGCCTGCACTTCTTGCACCAGGTCCAACCCGGTGCAGCCGACCGTTCCTATGGAATTCAGGTGGCGGCCTTAGCTGGTCTGCCTGGTCCGCTTTTGCAAAACGCCGAAAAGATTTTGGCGGCTTTGGAAAGGGAAGGGGCCGGTCAGGTCGAAGTCGAAGACACAGTGAAGAGGGCGGCGGAGGCGGCTGGTTCAGCGGAGCCAGATGCGAAGGCTCCGGCCGCGGCCTTTACCAAGCCAAGCGGCTTTGCCCAAGACCTGCCACTCTTTGAAGTGGCCGAAAGCAAGCCAAGCAAGGCGGTTTCTTCTGAAGCGGAAAGTGCCGTTTTGGCGAAGTTACAGGAAACCAACCTGAATAAGTTGACGCCACTGGACGCGCTCAACCTGCTTTATAAGTTGCAGGAAATGGGGGAACAGCATGGCTAAGATTCACGAACTATCGGACCTGCTGGCCAACCAGATTGCGGCCGGTGAGGTGATTGAACGGCCGGCCTCGGTCGTCAAAGAGTTGGTGGAAAACGCCATTGATGCCAACGCTCAGCAGGTCGACGTGGTGCTCGACAACGCCGGTCTGGACCTGATTAAAGTCATCGACAACGGCGATGGCATTGAAGAAGACCAGGTGCCACTGGCCTTCGTTCGTCACGCCACTTCTAAAATTGAAAACCGGCACGACCTTTTCAAAGTCATGACCCTGGGCTTCCGTGGTGAAGCCCTGCCATCGATTGCCTCGGTGGCCGATGTGACCTTGCAAACCCGGACCAAGGAAGCCGAAAACGGCTTTACTTACCAGGTCAAGGGTGGCCAAGTGATTCAGCAGAATCCGGCGGCCGGTCGCTTAGGCACCATCGTGTCGGTGCGCAACCTCTTTTACAATACGCCGGCGCGCTTAAAGTACTTAAAAAAGCCACAGACCGAACTGTCCTTGATTGTGGATGTGGTCAACCACTTGGCCCTCGCTCATCCGGAGCGGGCGCTGACTTTGACCCACAACGGCAAGACCTTGGTAAAGACAGCTGGCAACGGCGACCTGCGCCAGGTTTTGGCGGCCATCTACGACCGGAAGACGGCCGAGAAGATGGTCGACTTTGCCGGTCAGTCGGAACACTTCAAGGTGTCCGGCTACTTGACCTTGCCGGAGCAGACGCGGGCCTCACGGTCCTATCTGGCCGTTTTGGTCAATCACCGGTTCGTGAAGAATTTTTCGGTTTCAAACGCCATTATCAAGGGCTACGGCTCCAAGTTGATGGTCGGCCGCTTCCCAATCGGGGTGGTTTCCATCGAGCTGGACCCACTCCTAGTTGATGTCAACGTCCACCCGCAAAAAGCCGAAATCCGCCTGTCTGAACAGGGCGAACTAACGGACCTGTTGACCAAAGTCATCGCCGAACGTCTGGCTGAAGAGAACTTGATTCCAGACGCCCTGGTGAACCTGGGGCAAAAAGAAGATGAACTGGCCCATCCAGGATTGGAAAGGACGCAAAGTCCAAAGGCGAGCCAGCAAGCGGCTAACGAGGAAAAGCCCGCTATCTTGAACCAAGCCCAGCGCGGGGGGAAGTTGGGGACGCTGCCCGCCATCAAGGTCAACGAACAGGCTGTCATTCAGCTCACTGACTTGGCCTATCTGCAGGACGCGGCCGTTTTGGCTTTCAAGACCCGTTATCAAGACGAGGCCTATCTCGATCCCTTTGCAGCTGTTTCAGCAGTAAAGCCTTCGACTGTTTTGGTTGAAGAGGAGCAGTCGGCTGAAGCGGGCCGGATTGAGTTTGACCAAGTGGCTGAGCCCTTGGTGGACTACCAGGTGAGTGAGCACACTGTCTCTGATGAGTCGGTGACTGAGAACGCCCAGCCCGCTCTCTCCAGTTTTCACGAACAAAGTACTGTTGAAGAAAAGAAAAAAGTCCGGGTCGAAAACCTGGACTTGGACGTCGATGATCAGGCGACAGACGATAATCCTAAGGGTTTTCCCAACTTGGATTACATCGGCCAGATGCACGGAACCTTTCTCTTTGCCCAAGACAAGGACAAGCTCTATTTGATTGACCAGCACGCGGCCCAGGAACGGTTGAACTACGAGTTCTACCGTAAGCAGGTCGGTGAAGTGTCGGACAATCAGCAAGTGCTCCTGCAGCCGTTGACTTTGACCTATTCGACTGCCGATGTCTTGAAAATCATGGACCACCGCGAGGTACTCTTGGAGGTTGGCTTGGACGTCGAAGAATTCGGTCCCAACACGATTGCTTTGTATGAGCACCCGACTTGGATGAAGGCCGATCAACTGGCCGATACCGTCAAAGAAATGATTGACTGGGTGCTTTCGGGTGAAGAATTGACCGTGGCGGCCTTTCGTGAAAAGGCGGCGATCATGATGTCATGTAAGCGAGCCATCAAAGCCAACTGGCACATTTCAGACGCCGAAGCGCGGACTTTGTTAGCCGATTTGGCTAAGGCCGAAAATCCCTACAACTGTCCACATGGACGGCCTGTTTTGACCGCCTTTACCCTGACCGAAATGGAGCGGATGTTTAAGCGGATCCAGGATTCCCACGAGTCTTGGCAAAACTACGACACCCACCCATTCTAAAAAAGAAATTGACGAAAGGAGGACTGTTCGATGATGAATAATAACGACGTCGTGATTCGCTTGCGCTACGCGCTGTCACTGACAAACAAGCAGGTCGAAGCGATCTTTAAAAAAGGTGGCGTGACGGTTTCTGATTCCGACTTGGACCGGATTTTAACCCGCCAAGACAAGGACCTGCCCCACGACCACAGCCTGTCGAACCACGACTTGGAGGCCTTTTTGAACGGCCTCGTCATCGATAAGCGTGAGCAACGCAAGGACAAGGATGGCAAAGTCGTGCCGCCGACTTTTGACGCCACGAGCGCGAAGTTGGTGAACAACGTGACCATCAAAAAGATTAAGATTGCCATGTCTTACACTTCTGATGACATTCAGGAGCTGATGAAATTGGCTGGCGACAGCATTTCAAACGGTGAATTGTCGGCCATTTTGCGTCGGCCCGACCATCGCAACTACCGGGAAGCGGGGGACCGCTATGTCCGGAAGCTGCTTGCGGGGATGAGTAAGAAGTACCGGGGCTGAGTGTCCTCGATTTAAATTAAATGATTAAAAGCAGCCCTATTATTGTGGGGCTGCTTTTAATTTTCCTTAAATTCTGTTTTCTAAATCACTGTCACTAACTGATAATCACGACTTTGTCATTATTTTTGACTACTTTGACCTCGTCTTTTTTCATATTGTAAATGAGAAAATTTGTTATGATAGAAGAGAATGAATGGAGATTTGAGCAGTATGTCAACGATTGAAAAGGCCCTTTTGAAAAATCAAGTCATCGCCCCATTCGCCTACACGCAAGCAGGCGGTGTGGCGGATTATTTGGCGATTCCAAATTCCTTAGACGAACTGTCTGATCTCCTGGCCTGGGCAAGAAAAAACGAATTGCCCGTCCATGTTTTTGGCCGTTTATCCAACCTGGTGGTTCGCTCCGGTGGTTTGCGTGGTCTGGTCATTTTAATGACTGAATTAAAGGCTGTACAGCAGGAAGGTGATCAATTGATTGCTGAAGCCGGCTGTGACATTATCTGGTTGGCGGCCGTTGCCCAGGACAAGGGCCTGACCGGTCTCGAGTGGGCGGCCGGGATTCCCGGATCTGTCGGCGGGGCGGTCTTCATGAATGCCGGGGCTTACGGTGGGCAGGCGGACATGGTGGTCGAATCGGTGACGGCTTTGATGCCGGATTTGTCCTTGCAGACTTTTGCAAGGGAGGAACTGGCCTTTGCCTACCGGCACTCGGTCTTTCAAGACAACGGGGGCGTGATTGTCCAGGCTCGCTTTGCCTTGAAGCCTGGTAAGAAGGAAAAAATCCAGGCGAAAATGGACGAAAACAACTACGCTCGTGCCCTGAAGCAGCCCCTTTCTTGGCCATCAAATGGCTCGGTCTTTAAGCGGCCAGAAGGATACTTTGCCGGGAAGCTCATCATGGATTCGGGGCTCCAGGGAACGGCCGTTGGTGGCGTCATGGTGTCCACCAAGCACGCCGGCTTCATGGTCAACGTCGACCACGGATCTGGAAATGATTACGAAGACCTGATTCATCTCGTTCAAGCAGAAGTTTATAAGAATTATCAAGTGAAACTCGAACCAGAGGTTCGAATTATAGGAGACCGCTAAGCATGACATTAATTGAATTAATGGTCGTCTTAGTGACCGGGGTGGCGCTTTCCAGCATCATCTCGCACTTTGTTCCGGCCATCCCAATTTCACTTTTCCAAATCGCCATCGGGGTGCTTCTAGCCACCTGGGGTCAGATCAACGTAGAAGTTGATTCCCACTGGTTTATGATGCTTTTTGTTGCGCCGATTTTGTTTAACGATTCCTGGCGCTTTCCAAAGCGTGAACTCTGGGAACTGCGGGCCCCAATCTTGGGAAACGCCATTCTCCTTGTTCTGGTCACGACGATCGTTGGTGGCTACGCCATCCACTTTCTGATTCCACAGCTGCCCCTAGCCGTCTCACTGGCTTTGGCAGCCGTGCTGTCACCAACGGATCCGGTGGCCGTTCAATCGATTGCCAAGCGGGTTAAGCTACCGGAAAACCTGCTCCACGTGGTGACCGGTGAAAGTCTGGTCAACGATGCTACGGGACTGGTTTCCTTTAACACGGCGGTCAAGGCGGCGGTAGCCGGCACCTTTGTGCTTGGCGACGCCCTTTTGAACTTCGCCTGGATGACGGTGATGGGGGCCCTGGTCGGAATCTTGCTTGGTTCAGGCATGATTATCTTGCGAAACTGGGTTTCCCGTTCCGGCTTGGCTGACGTTGTTTTTTATACGATTTTTACCTTGCTGATGCCCTTTATCATCTTTTGGGTAGCAGAAGGCATTCACGCCTCTGGCTTGATTGCCGTGGTAACGGGGGGGATTGCAGCCAAGATTCTTTCCGATCGCAAGTCTAGCCTGCTCTCGGCTGAAGCGACCATTGTTTCGGTCCATTCCTGGGAAGTCGTTGTTTATGTCTTAAACGGTCTAATCTTCGTCTTGCTGGGGATTACCCTGCCAAACGCCTTGCACAACATCCTAAAGAACACGGAAATCGCCAACTGGCAGGCCTTCTTATACGGGCTCTTGGTTTGGCTCATTGTCTTTGTTCTCCGGGTTCTCTGGGCCTACGCCATTCAATGGGGTCAGCACTGGCACCACAAGGAAACGGTGGCCTCGCTTCGTTCAGCCATTGTTTCTGGTCTGACCGGTGTGCGCGGGGCAGTCACCATGGCCGCCGTTTTGACGGTGCCAACCGTCACGGATGCCGGCAAGGCCTTCGTTGGTCGCGACCTGGTTATCTTTATCGCGGCGGTCGTGGTCGTGCTGTCACTGGTGATGGCTTCGATTATGCTGCCGGTGGTCACTAAGCAAGTGACCCAGCACGACTTTACCCAGCCGGAATCGGCAATGGCAGCAGAGGAAAGCGAGAGTCCAGTGCGGGCTGACCTTTCCGAAAAGCGGGCCCGTTTGTGGATTATCCGTGTTGGCATTCAACGGCTGCGGGACCTGCAAACCGAGGAAAACCGGCGGATTATTCACGAGTTGATTTCCCGTCGGCAAAAGTCGGCCAGAACGCTGCGCCACAGTCTTCACGATGACCAGGACCAGTCCGACTACGCCGCTGAAAAGGAAATCGAATTGCAGGAACTGGCCTTGGAGGCCCAGCGCAACCGCTTGCAGCAGCTGCTGGTGGAAGAAAGCATTTCGCCAATCACTTATTCCCTGCAGGCCAAGCGCTTGGATCAGTTCGAAGCCGATTTGGGTTCCGACCGTGACCTGGTGGGCTTTGTCCGCTTTAAGTGGTACTACAGGCGCTTGCGGGCCAACTTCCGCATCTGGTTGTCCGACCAGGAATCGGATGTTGTGCACGAGGAATCGGGCCTGGCCATTCGCGAGATGGCCAAGGCAGCCATTAAGGCCCTGTCCGACTACGTCGGGGCCCAGGTGGGAGATACGGTCACGCACCGGATTCTCCGTCAGACGGCCTACAACCTGATTGTGGTTTACCGCTATCAGATTGAAAAGACCAAGCACGTACCGTCGTTTGAGCAGCAGGAACAAGACGACAAGACGCGCATGGAATTAGAATTGAAGACGCTTTCTGCCGAACGTGACATGGTCCAAGAACTTTACGACCAAAAGCGGATTTCCCGGCAGACCAGCATCAATTTAAGACAGTACATTAACTACGCGGAGACCAGGGCACTGGTTGGCCGCAATGAGGAGTAAAACATGGGAATTTGGGCGTACATGACCTCTAGTAACTTGGCCCACTTGGTCGATATTTTGATCATCTGGTTCTTGCTCTACAAGGTGATTACATTTGTTGAAGGAACGCGGGCGTTGCAGATCCTAATCGGGGTCGGTGTCATCGTCTTAGTTAAAGTCATCGCTTGGTCGCTTGGCCTGGTGGTGCTTTCCTGGTTGATGGACCAAATCATTACCTGGGCACCAATTGCCCTGGTGGTAATTTTCCAACAAGAAATCAGGCGGGGACTGGAAAGTCTGGGTCGGCGGATGATGGTCCGCAAGCAACACCTTGATAACGAGCAGGCTCGCGAACTGATCCGGGGCTTAGACATGGCCTTGCAGTACATGTCCAAGCGCCGTATCGGTGCCCTGATCACAATCAACGGGAAAGATACTTTGGAAGAGTACATCAAGACGGGCATTCCCTTGAACGCCACGGTGACTGGCCAACTTTTGATTAACATCTTTATTCCAAACACCCCTTTGCACGATGGGGCCGTCATCATCAACAATGACGAAGTGGCCGTTGCCGCCGCTTACCTGCCTCTGTCTGAATCAACCCGCATTCCAAAGGAATTGGGAACCAGGCACCGTGCCGCCGTTGGTATTTCGGAAGCAACCGATGCCGTGACGGTCGTGGTTTCGGAAGAAACCGGGGAAATTTCAATTACCCAGCGTGGCGACTTGCTCCGCAACATGGACCAGGAATCCTACCTGAACTTCTTTGAAAAGCAGTGGGTTGAGCCGGTTCAAAAGGATCAGAAGCGCTTTGCCTGGCTCCAATTCTTATTGAAAGGGAGGAAGTCATGAAAAAGTTTGGTTCATCAAAGACCGTTAACATTGTCTTTTCACTGTTACTAGCCATTTTGCTGGCGGCCTATGTGCTTTCAATTAAAAACTATTCAAACTCGAATTCATCCAACCAGTATTCATCACTGGTGACCGAAAAGAAGGAGACGGTTTCCGTACCGTTGACTTATCAGTACAATAGCGATGATTACGTCATCGTTGGTGGGGCTTCGACGGTTTCGGTTAACCTGCAGGGGTCATCGGCCCTGGTCACGGCTGCTAAGAACCACAACGACATTTCAGCCTCTGCCGACTTGCGCGGCCTTGGGGTCGGTCAGCACACGGTCAACGTGGCCTTGGCCGGTGTCAGTTCGTCCTTGTCAGCCACCGCATCGCCTCAGACGGTAACGGTGACTTTGGCGGAGAAGAATTCGGCCAAAAAGGATGTCAAAGTCCAGTACGACAGCAGCAAGCTAGCCAGTGGTTACAGCGTGACCGACACGTCAACAGACGTGAAGTCAGTCACCGTCACTGGACCAAAGGAAAACGTTGACGCCGTTTCCTACGTTGGCGCCGACGTGGATTTGGACAAGAACACCAAGTCTAACGTTTCCCAGTCCGCTAAGTTGACGGCCTATGATAAGAACGGTGATCCGGTCCAAGTCAGCTTGTCACAAAGCAAGGCCAACGTGAAGTTGACGGTTGCACAAAGCGATAGTGCTTCTTCGACCAAGTCAGTGAAGCTCGCAGCCCAGGCGACTGCTGGTAACTTGAGCAACTTTGACATTTCCTTTGACCCTTCAACCGTGACAATCACGGGGTCAAGTGATACACTAAATAGCATTGACTCGCTGCCCGTCTCGCTCGATTTGTCCAACATTTCAAGCAAGACCAGCACGAGTGTCAGCTTAGACAAGCCATCTGGTGTCGACCAACTGTCCGTCCAGAAGGTGACCGTCACGATTACTCCTAAATCCAGTAATTAATAAACGGCTTTGAACAAAAGACAGTGTAGGTTTATTTGGAGAAAAAGGAATGACAGAATCTCATTTAAAATACTTTGGAACAGACGGTGTGCGCGGGGTGGCCAACCAGGGCTTAACCCCTGAATTGGCCCTGGCCCTTGGTCGGGCCGGTGGGGCCATTTTGACTCGTCACAACGACAACCCGGACAAAAAGCCGGTTGTGGTCGTTGGTCAAGATACCCGCATTTCTTCTGAAATGCTGCAGGAGGCTCTGATTTCAGGACTCTTGTCAGTCGGTGTTGACGTCTTGAACCTGGGCGTTATCACAACCCCGGCCGTGGCCTACCTGGTCGAAGCACTGGAAGCCGATGCCGGTATCCAGATTACGGCTTCGCACAACCCAGCCAAGGACAACGGGATCAAGTTCTTTGGCCAGGACGGCTTTAAGTTGTCCGATGATTTGGAAGCTGAAATTGAAGCCATCTTGGATGGCAAGGACGGCGATCAATTGCCTCGTCCGGCAGCTGAAGGGCTGGGGATGGTTTCCCACTACCAAGAGGGTGCTCAAAAGTACATGGCCTTCTTGCAGAAGACGGTGCCGTCTGACCTGTCTGGCTTTAAGATTGCCTTGGACGGTGCCAATGGTGCCACGGCGGACTTGCTTCCCCGGCTCTTTGCCGACCTTGGGGTCGACTTTGAAACGATGGGAACGGAACCAGACGGTTTGAACATCAACGACGAAGTTGGGTCGACTCATCCAGAAGCCCTCGTTCAAATGGTGCAAGAAGGTGAATTTGACGCCGGTTTGGCCTTTGATGGCGATGGCGACCGATTGATCGCTGTCGATTCAGACGGAAACATCGTTGACGGTGATAAAATCATGTACATCACCGCCAAGGCGATGAACGACCAGGGCCGCTTGAAGCACCAGACAGTCGTTTCAACGGTCATGTCAAACATCGGTTTCTACAAGGCGTTGGAAGCAGAAGGGATTTCTTCTGTGAAGACCAAAGTCGGTGACCGTTATGTCATGGAAAAGATGTTGGAAGACGACGACAACCTCGGTGGTGAGCAGTCCGGTCACATCATCTTCCGCGACTGGGCGAAGACCGGTGATGGTCTCTTGACTGCTCTGCAGCTGCTGCAAGTGATGAAGGATTCCGGCATGACTTTGCAGGAATTGGCAGCACCGGTTACGATTTACCCACAGAAGTTGGTGAACGTTTCGGTAGCTGACAAGAACGCCGTGATGGCTGATCCTGCTTTGGCCGACAAGATTGCCTCGGTGGAAAAGAAGATGGCCGGCGACGGTCGTGTGCTCGTCCGTCCTTCCGGAACGGAATCACTGGTTCGCGTGATGGCCGAAGCGAAAACGGCCGAATTGGTCGATGGTTATGTGGCTGAATTAGTGGAAACTGTTCAAGACATTGCCAAGAAATAAAAGTGAATGAAAACCAAGAAAACCCCGTTTTCTTGGTTTTTTTCTTGCTATCCCGCCCGAGAAAAAGGGCGAAATCTGGTATAATAGTTGGTAACTGAACCATGAGAGGAAGACAAATTGTCACCAGCAGAATTCACAGACTATTTAAAAGAAAACTACCAAATTGACTTTGATAATTTGGACCTTCTAAAAGAGGCGCTGACGCAGCGTAACTACTTGAACGAAAACCCAAAGGAAGAGGGACGGGACTACCAGCGCTTGGAGTTCTTGGGCGATGCCATCATGCAGGCCTCGGTTACCGAATACCTCTTTAAGCGTTACCCGGATTGGGACGAGGGTCAGCTGACCGAAATGCGGATTACGATGGTCCAAACCAAGTCCTTTGCCCACTTTTCAAAAGAAATCCACTTAAATGAGGCCATTCGTTTGGGAAAGGGTGAGGAAATGAGCGGTGCCCGCCAGCGCCCATCCTTGCTCGAAGACATTTGGGAGGCCTTCATTGGCGCCCTTTATTTGGATCAGGGGCAGGCAGCCGTGGTTTCCTTGCTAAACCAAACCGTCTTTGCCGCCATTGATACCAATTTCTTTGACCAGTTCATCGATTTCAAGTCCCGCCTGCAAGAAAAGTTGCAGACCAAGGGGACGGTCGATATCGACTACACAATTGAAGACGAAGAACGAAACGAAGATAACAGCCAAGTCTTTAAGGTTTCGGTGGCCGTTGACGGTCGCATCCTAGCCTATGGCTTTGGCTCATCAATCAAGGATGCCGAGAAGGCTGCTGCCCAGCAGGCCCTGGTTGATTTAGCAGAGTAAATTGAGTAGAGAAGTATGAAATTAAAAACGTTGGAGATTATTGGCTTTAAATCATTTGCCAATAAGACCGTCATTGACTTTCAAAAGGGGATGACGGGGATTGTCGGACCAAACGGTTCGGGAAAATCAAATATCATCGAAGCCATTCGTTGGGTTATGGGGGAGCAGTCCGCCAAGGATTTGCGTGGTAACAAGATGGCCGATGTCATCTTTGCCGGAACCAAGGACCGGAAGGCTTTGAACCGGGCCGAAGTCTCCATTACCTTCGACAACTCCGATCACTACATCCAATCGGATTTTTCAGAGCTGCGGATCACCCGTCGACTCTACCGTTCTGGAGAATCCTCCTACCAGCTAAACGGGGCCGAGTGCCGTTTGAAGGACATCCACGAAATCTTCATGGATACCGGACTGGGTCGGGATGGTTTCTCCATCATTTCCCAGGGGCAGGTTGAAAAGATTTTCTCCGCCAAGCCCGAGGAACGACGAGGCATTATCGAAGAAGTTGCCGGCGTTTATAAGTACAAGCAAAACAAAACCCAGGCCGAAAAGGACTTGGCCGTTACAGACGACAACCTGGACCGCGTGGCCGATATTATTCACGAAGTCGAAGGACGCCTGCTGCCACTGGAAAAACAGGCCGAAACGGCCAAGGAATACCTGGAAAAGCGGGAACAGTACGAAAAGTTGGACCAGGTCCGCTTAACCCGTTCAATCCTGTCGCTGCAGGGTCAGGTAGTTAGCCAGGACGCAGGCTTAAAAGAAGTCAACCAGGCCGTTTCCAAAAAACAAGGGGACTTGGCCGAACAAAAGGAAAAGTTGGCTGCCACCCGTGCCGAACTGACGACCGTTCAGGAACAAAAGGATCAGCTTTCACAAGACATCCTGGAAAAGACCCAGCAAAAAGAGCAGTTGATTGGAAACCAGAAGTTGGCTTCTCAGGAGGCTGAATCGCTGCAGCACGAACAGGACTCCTTGGCAAAGCAGCTGACGACTTTGCAAGAGCAGGGTGAAAAAGCCGCCGGCGAACTGGCGGTTGCCGATGAAGAAGCGCAGTCTTTGACAAAGAAGGCCAGCGAGCTGAAGAAGACGGTCGAGCAGATTGAAAAAGAGCACGGCCAAGAGCAAGTGCAAAGCATTAAGCAGGAGTTGGAAACAAACCGTCAGCAATACGTGGCCATCATGCAGGACCTGGCGGCCTTGCACAACAAGGTGACCTTTGAAGAACGGGCCCTGACGCAAAACCAGGAGCAGAAGGCCCGCAAGGAAGAAGCCTTGCAGGCTGCCGAACAGGCGCTGGCTGCTGCCAAGCAGGCGGTTGCCGAATACGAAAAGGGACACCCGGACCAGTCGACTGGTGAAAACCCCTATGAGGGCAAGCTGGACCAGGCCAAAGTCGCCCTGGACCAAGCCAAGCAGGCCTACCAACAGGCCCAGACTGCTTGGCAGGAGGGTGCTTACGCCTTAGACAAGGCCCAGTCGATTTACCAGGCCGAGTCATCCCTGGATGAATACGCCGGCTTCTACCAGGGTGTTAAAAACCTGATGGTACCACAAGTTAAGCGGAACTTTCCCGGCATTCGCGGGGTTGTAGCCGAACTGGTGGACGTGCCAAAGGACTACACCAAGGCCATCGAAACGGTTCTTGGTGGGGCCTTGCAAAACGTCGTGGTTGATACAACCAAGACGGCCAAGGGCATCGTCAACTACCTGACCAAAAACCGTAAGGGCCGTGTGACGCTCTTGCCAGAGGAAAGCATCAAGCCCCGTCAGGCGCGCGACATCTACCGGGCCGAACAGGAGCGGGGCTTCATTGGCCTGGCTTCTGACTTGGTCAAGATGCCAAGGGGGATGGAAAACATTTTGTCCAACCTCCTGGGAACGACTTTGGTCGTTTCGGATCTGGATGCGGCAACCCGTGTTGCCAAGGCCTGCCAGAACCGCTTGCGAGTGGTTTCCTTGGATGGGCAGCTGGTTAATGCCGGTGGTTCCATCACCGGCGGAGCCAACCACCGTCAGGGCCCATCCGTTTTGTCACGACAGGCGGAATTGAAGGAAAAGGCCGACTCTTTAGCCAATCAGGAAGCAGCCGTCTTGGACTTGCAAAAAGTCCGCAACGACAAGCAGACCTTGGTGAACCAATTAGCCGATCAAGTGCAGGAACTGACGGCTTCTTACTACGACTTTGAAAACCAGGGCCAGCAGGTGGATTATCAGCTGACAGCCTTGAGGGACACGGTTGCACAAGAGGAAACGAAGGTGCAGACTTTGACCCTTGACTTGGCCGATTTGAAGGCTGCCGAAGAGGATAGCCGAGCAGAACAGTCCGAATCAAAGCGGGCTCTTGAAGCAAAGGAGCAGGCGCAAAAGCAGTCTGAGGCAGTAACGGCAGACTTGACGGAACGCCTGGCCCAAGTGGAAGAAGAACAGGCGGCTTATCAGGAAGAGAAGGCTCAGTTCCAAGCCGAAGCCGCTACGGTTTCGGCTAAGCAGGAAGCTGCCGACGAAAACAAGAAGCGCCTCCAGGCCCTGTTGGCCGAATTGCAGAATCAGCAAAACGACTTGCAGACCCGCCAATCCGAAATCCGCGACCGTTTGGAACAGGCCGCCAATGGCCCTGCCTTGGCTGAACAGCTGAGCGCCTTGGAAAAGGCCTTGGAAGAAGCCGGTAGTCATTCCAATGGTTTGACGACTTCCTTCCAAGAGCTGACCCAGTCGGTTCGCGAATTGGAAGAGGCCCTGTCAACCAAGCAAGAAGAGGTCAACCAGGCCATGATGGAGCAGGCCAACGCCGCACATCGTTTGCAAACGGCCCAGGAAAAGTTGGCTAAGCAGATGACGACTTTGCAGCAGACCTACGGTTTGACGGTTGAAAGCGAAGCCGACTTGAAGCAGTCCGACTTGGCCGATGATGAAATTGACAAAGCCTTGACGCAGTTGAAGCGTAGCTTGGATGCCCTTGGCCCTGTTAACGTGGCCGCCATTCAAGAGTATGATGAGATTAAGGAGCGGCACAGCTTCTTGACTCAGCAGGCAGAAGATTTGCAGCAGGCCAAGGCGACTTTGCAAGCCACCATTGATGAAATGGACCAGGAGGTTCAGGTTCGCTTTAAGCAGACCTTCGATCAGGTGGCCGAACACTTTAAGGACGTCTTTACCAAGATGTTTGCCGGGGGTCAGGCGCAAATCGAGCTGACCGATCCAGAACACTTGCTGACAACTGGAATTGACATTAAGGCCCAGCCGCCTGGCAAGAAGTTCCAGCAGATGTCTCTGCTTTCCGGTGGGGAAAAGGCTTTGACCGCCATCTCGCTGCTCTTTGCCATTTTGCAAGTACGTCCCGTGCCATTTGCCGTGCTCGATGAAGCCGAAGCGGCTTTGGATGAGGCAAACGTTGACCGCTTTGCCGCCTACCTGAAGAACTTTGGTGGCAGCACGCAATTCATTACCATTACCCACCGTAAGGGAACCATGGTGGCCGCGACCGTTTTGTATGGTGTGACCATGCAAGAGGCCGGGGTTTCCAAGATGGTTGCCGTTAACCTGGACCAAGCAGAAGAAAAACTCGCCTAAAGGAGGGACCGAATGGGACTCTTTGATCGTTTTAAAAAGAAGAATCAAGAAAAGGCAGAAGATTTAGCTTCTTCTGAAGAATTAGCGAAGGCAGAACAGCCGGCGCTGATTTCTGAAGCAGAAGACACCCCAGCTCTTGACGCCAAGGTCGAAGTGGAAGAAGCGGAGGCAGAGTCGGAAGCTGACGCCGCCCTTGACCCTGAGGAAAAGTCGGAGGACGCCGAAGATAAAAGCTCGGAAGAAGCCGACCAGCAGGCCGTCTATGAAGAGGGCCTGACGCAGTCCCGCAAGGGCTTTGCCGATCGCTTCAACCGTTTCTTGGCTAACTTCCGTTCGGTCGATGAAGACTTTTTCGAGGATCTGGAAGACACCTTGATTGGGGCTGATTTGGGCTTTGATTTGGCCATTAGCATCTCTAACCAGGTGCGCGAAGCCGTCAAGTTGGAAAACGTCAAGGACAAGGAAGCCATCAAGGAGCTGATTGTTCGCCTGATGGTCGAATCCTATGAACGGCAAGGAGAAAACGAAGACCAGTCGATGCACTTTGCACCAAAGGGTCAGCCAACGGTGATTCTCTTTGTTGGGGTCAACGGCGTTGGAAAGACAACGACCGTTGGGAAAATGGCCCAGCGCTATAAGGACCAGGGCAAGAAAATCATGCTGGCCGCAGCCGACACCTTCCGTGCTGGTGCAGTTAAGCAGTTGCAGGAGTGGGGCGACCGCGCTCAGGTGCCGGTTGTGGCCGGTCCTGAAAAGGCCGATCCTTCTTCTGTGGTTTATCAGGCCGTTGAACGGGCCAAAGACGAACAGGTCGACATCCTCTTTGTGGATACGGCCGGACGCTTGCAAAACAACGTCAACCTCATGCAGGAGCTGGCCAAGATGAACCGGGTCATTCAAAAAGTCCTACCGGAGGCACCGCAGGAAGTTTTGCTAGTACTGGATGCCACGACTGGGCAAAACGCCCTGCAACAGGCCAAGTTATTCAAGGATTCCTCCGAAGTGACCGGCCTGGTCTTGACCAAGATGGATGGGACCGCCAAGGGTGGCATCGTCTTTGCCATACGTGACCAACTCCACCTGCCAGTCAAGTGGATTGGTTTTGGGGAAAAGGCCAGCGATTTGCGGGCCTTTTCCGCAGAGGACTTTGTCTACGGTCTCTTTAAAGACCTGGTGAAGAACTGATGGATATCGAGCATAAGAATCGCATTAACGCCTTGCTCGCCTTTTACGGGGATTTGCTGGCTAAAAAGCAGCAGGCCTACCTGCGCTATTACTACGAAGACGACTTTTCCATCATTGAGATTGCCGAAGAAGAAGCGGTTTCGAGGCAGGCGGTTTCCGACAACTTGAAAAAGGGCTGCGAGGCGCTTGAACACTACGAGCAGGTACTGGCCCTCTATCAGGAATCACTGGAACGGCAGTCCCTGGAAGAAAACCTTTTAGCTTACGTCACCAAGCACTATCAGAATGACGAGCATTTAAAAGATTTAATCGACCAAATGGTCAACCAAGAAATTAACTAAGAAGGAGGCAGCTGGGCCTTTGGTCCAGTCAGCAGACGATGGCTTTTGAAAACTTAACAGAACGCCTTTCTAAGGCGCTTAAAAACCTAACTGGAAAGGGCAAGATTGGGGAAGAAGACCTACAGGCCTCCCTCAAGGAAATTCGTTTGGCCCTCTTAGAGGCCGACGTTTATTACCCAACGGTCAAAAAGTTCATTGCGGCAATCAAGGAGAAGGCCAAGGGGGCCGAAATCCTCGATGGCTTGAACGCCCCACAGCAAGTTGTCAAAATCGTTAACGACGAATTGACAGCCTTGATGGGTGAAAAAGCCGTTCCTTTGAACAAGTCCGAAAAGATTCCAACCATCATTATGATGGCTGGTCTTCAGGGTGCTGGTAAGACGACGACCGTTGCCAAGCTGGCCTACAAGCTGAAGAAGGAAGACAAGGCCCGTCCGCTCTTGATTGCGGCCGACGTTTACCGTCCAGCTGCCATTGATCAGTTGGAAGTCTTGGGAAAGGACTTGGATATTCCGGTCTTTTCTGAGGGAACGGACGTTGATCCACGTGAAATCGTCAAGCATGGTCTGGCGGAAGCCAAGGCCAACAAGAACGACTACGTCTTCATCGATACGGCCGGTCGTTTGCAAATCGACGAGGCCTTAATGACCGAGTTGAAGGACATTGCTGATATCGCCAAGCCGGATGAAATCCTGTTGACGGTCGATGCCATGACTGGACAAAACGCAACGGAAACGGCCGAAGGCTTTGCCAATGCCTTAGCCTTGACCGGTGTTGTTTTGACCAAGTTGGATGGGGACACCCGTGGTGGTGCCGCCCTTTCCATCCGCGATGTCACGGGAAAGCCAATTAAGTTTGTCGGACAGGGGGAAAAGCCAACCGATTTGGATGTCTTTTACCCAGATCGAATGGCCTCCCGTATCTTAGGCATGGGGGACATGCTGACCTTTATCGAAAAGGCCCAGCGTGAAGTCGATGAAAAGAAGCAGGCCGAACAGCTGGAGAAGATGCGTCAAAACACCTTCGACTTTAACGACTTTGTTGACCAGCTTCGCCAGGTCCAAAACATGGGCCCAATGGAAGATTTGATTAAGATGATTCCTGGAATGGCGGGCAACCCGGCCCTGCAGAACCTGTCCATTGATCCAAAGACCTTCACCCACATGGAGGCCATCGTTGGGTCAATGACCAAGCAGGAACGGGAAAACCCCGATTTGTTGAACCCATCCCGTCGCCGTCGTTTGGCGGCCGGTGCTGGTCGTCCAATTGTTGAAGTCAACAAGATGATCAAGCAGTTCGACCAAATGAAGAAGATGATGAACCAGGCCACGAAGGGCAACTTCTCTGGCATGGAACAGATGATGGGCGGGGCCGGTATGGACATGTCCTCCATGATGGGTGGCGCTGGCATGCCCGGTGGTAACTTTGGCCAAAAGGTCCAAAACTTCGCCATGAAGCAGGCTGCTCGCAAGATGAAGAAGATGAAGAAGAAGCGCGGCCGTAAGTAAGCACGTCGACTAATTGGCCTGGCTGCAAGTCAGCCGGCCAATAGTAAGCAAAATTGCGCGTAAGGACGTCCGGAAACGGTTCGCCTGGTTTTAAAAGAGCAAAGCAGAGGAAGAATTCATGACAGTGCGATTAATTGCAACGGATTTAGATGCGACTTTTTTAAACGATGACAAGGGCTTTGACCACGCCCTCTACCAGGAAATGGTGGAAAGGGCCAAGTCGGCCGGGGTGACCTTTGTGGTCGCGACCGGTAACCACCCGGACAAAGTCGCCCACTACTTCAAAGACGTTGACCAGGGCTACACGTTGATTGCCAACAACGGCGCCGAAGTCGTGACAGCCCAAGGCAAAGTCCTAGCCACCTACGCCATTGATCCGACCGCCTTCAAGCCAGTCGTTGACCAGGTTCGGGCCTTGAAGGACCGGGTCCAAATGGGCCTGGTCTTTACGGGAACCGAGAAGGCCTTCATGCTAAAAGACCAGGCGCCACTGGGCCTCGGTCTTGATAAGGCCGCTTCTTACTTCAAGTCGCTGACGCTAATCGACGACTTGGCCGAAATCGACGAGCCAATTCTGAAGATGACGGTCAACCTGCCCGATTACGAGCTGCCCTTTATCAAGCAGATCGACGAACTTTCGCTGCCCGTCCACGTGACGACTTCGGGCTATGGCGCAATCGACTTTGTTGCCCCCAATGTCAATAAGGGGGTGGCCTTGGCTGGCCTGGGTGAGCGTTTGCAGATTGCAAAAGACGAGATGGCCGCCTTTGGGGATGGCTTGAACGATTTGGAGATGCTCGACTTTGTTGGGCAGCCCTTTATCATGCCAAACGCCGACCCACTCTTGATGGGGCGGGGCTTTGAAAGAGCCGTAGCCGATAATAACCATGACGGGGTCTTGAGGACAATTTTACAAAAATTGTTATAGAAGACTTTGCCCTGCAACCTTGTTTTTGTAAACTAGAGGAAGGGAACGGATGGGAGAAGGTAGATGAAGGAAAAGGTAAGAAAGTGGCTCCACCGTTTTTTCGGTGTCCTAACGATCGTGTTGATTGGCCTACTGGCCTGGGAATGGGTTCAGAGTCAACCGGCTACGAACGGCATTAAGAAGACGGCCAATAAGGTGCTGACCCAAAAGCAGGGGAAGTATTCGAAAAAGGAGCGGCAAGCCATTAAGGATGCCGTGGCCAAGCAGGATCAGTTGAACGTGCCACTGAATAAGCAGGGCTTTGTGGCCATTCCAAAGCTTTCCATTCTCCTGCCCATCTACGATAACGCCTATTCCAAAGTCGCCTTAGACAAGGGCGCCAACACGGCCCAAAAGAACACGGCCGTGCCGGTCATGGGCCAGGGGAACTACACCCTGGCCGCCCATAACTGGGATAACGGCTATACTGGCTTTTCGGCACTGCAAGAAAAGCTCAAGCAAAACGCCCCTTACGAAGATTCAAATGGTCAATTAGGGGAGTCGGATTGGCTAAACGGCACAACCATTTACCTGGCTAACCAGAACGGTATTTTTAAGTACAAGATTACCGGACAAAAAACCGTCGATCAAAACGACGGGGCCGTCTTGAACCCCGATGACCGGATTGACGGGAAGGCTAAGTTGACCATTGTCACCTGCCTCTTCCCAGACACGACCAAGCGAATCATCACCAACGCCAAGTACGTTAGTTTCAAGAACTGGAACCAGGCGAACAGTGACGAGGTCGGCTATTTTGACCTCAAGAAGCAAAAGACCAACATCTTGCCTTAAAAGGACGGTGCTATGTACGAATATTTGAAGGGGCGCATTACCCAGATTGCGCCGGGAACCATCGTTCTCGAAACAAAGGACGGGGTCGGTTACCGGATTTACCCGGCCAACCCCTACCACTTTGAAGTCAATCAGGAGGCCCAGGTCTTCGTGGAACAAATTGTTCGCGAAACCGAGCTCTCCCTATACGGCTTTGCGACCGTGACGGAAAAGCAGCTCTTTAACAAGCTCTTGAACGTTTCTGGTATCGGGCCCAAGTCGGCACTGGCCATTCTGGCTGGTGCCAAGCCAGCCGACTTGGTGGCTGCCATCGAAAACAGCCAGGTGGATTACCTGACGCAGTTCCCCGGTGTCGGCAAGAAGACGGCCCAGCAAATTGTCTTGGATCTGTCCGGCAAAATGGCCGACTTTTCCGGCTTGGCGGAAGAAGCCAGTGAGACTTTTGCTGAGGCTGGCAATCAGCAGGTGGCCAATCGTTCCAATCTGGAAGATGCTTTGGCCGCTTTGGAAGCGCTCGGCTACGCAGCGCGCGATCTGACGAAGGTCAAAAAGGCCTTGGTTGGGGAGGAAGGCACGACCTCTGAACTGGTGTCAAAGGGCTTGACCCTTCTCGTTCAGGGCTAATGCAGCAGCTCGCCTAATTCAAGGCGAATTAATTTGAAATGGAGTAGACATGGTGATAATTACAGCGGGAATGATTGGTGTCGGTAAGACCACCTTAACGGAATTAGTAGCGAAGCACTTTGGTACGAAGGCCTTTTTCGAACCAGTCGGGGACAACCCTGTCTTGCCACTCTACTACAAGGATCCTAAGCAATACGGGTTCTTGTTGCAGATTTTCTTCTTGAACCGGCGTTTTTCAATGATTAAGCAGGCCTTAGCAGACGACAACAACGTCTTGGACCGTTCCATTTATGAAGACGAACTCTTCACGGAAGAAAACCACAAGGATGGTAACATTTCCGACATGGAAATGGACGTCTACCACAACTTGATTACTCGAATGATGGCCGAATTGGATGAATTGCCAAAGAAGGCGCCGGACTTGATGGTCTATGCCGATGCCGATTTTGACACGATTTTGCACCGGATCAAGAAGCGTGGTCGTGACTACGAACAGTTCGAAGACAACGACGAATTGTACAACTACTACCACAAGATGTGGTCGGCCTACCAAGGCTGGTTCGAATCCTACGACAAGTCACCAAAAATTCGCGTTGACTTGCAAAAGTACGATTTGGAAGATCCAAAGAACCAGGAAATCGTCTTGGGTCAAATTGAAGAAGCTTTGAAGAAGATCCGTTAATTGATCAAAAGTCCTGTTCCTTTGGCGAACTGGCAAAATAAAAAAACCTTCCACTTGGAAGGCTTTTTTTGTGACTTATTTTTGCTTGTTCTGTTCGGCCAAGAGGTCCTTGATTTCCCGTAAGGTAACCAACTCGTCGGATGGCTGCTTGGGTGCTTCCTGCTTTGGCTTGATGATGGTTTTATTAACAAACTTCACCACCAAGAAGACGATAAAGGCCGTGATCAAGAAGGAAACGACGTCGTTTAAGAATTCACCGTAGGTGAAGACGAGCCGGCGGCCAATCTGTAGTTTGAGGTCGGAGAGTGGGTGGTCCGAACCAGTGATCAAACCAAGAAGGGGATTAATCAGGTTGGTGGTAAAGGACTTGACCAGGGTGGTGAAGGCACCACCAATGATAACACCAACGGCCATGTCAACGATGTTGCCTCGGTTGATGAACTGCTTAAATTCTTTTAAGATTTTCATGCTGCCTCCTCATTTCTGTAACAAATGATATCTATTCTATCTTATCATGCTTTCTTTAGCTTTTGCACTAAGCTAGCGTCCGGTGTGACATAAGTGGTCTGTTGACCTTCAAAAATGACAAAGCCGGGCTTGGCGCCGTTTGGCTTGCGTAATTTTCCAGCCGGCAGGTAATCGACAGGCACGTTGGCGGATTCGCGGGCCTTTGAGAAGTAGGCGGCCAGCTTAGCTGCCTCTTCGATGGTTTCTTCCGAGGGTTTCTCCGAATCTATGAGCACGTGGGAACCGGGTAGTTTTTGAACGTGCAACCAAATTTTGTGCCGGTTGGTTTTCTTTAGGGAAAGCTGGTCGTTTTGCAGGTTGTTTTTCCCGACTTCGATCAGCGTGCCGTCGCTTGAAACGAACTGATCGGGCTTGCCCATGACGTGCTTTGGCTTCTTGGTCTGCTTGCCCTTGGTTTTGACTTTGGCCTTTTCGCGCAGGTAACCCTGGTCGATCAGTTCGACTTTGATATCGGCGACGTCTCTTGGTGAGGCAACGGCCAGCTGGGTCTGAATCTGATTGAAGTAATCGATTTCCTGTTGGGTGGCGGCCAGTTGCTCCAGCACGTAGTCCTTTGCTAAGCGCAGCTTGCGGTACTTGTGGAAGTATCGGTTGGCGTTTTGCATGCCGTCGAAGCGGGGGTCCAAGGCAATCGTCAAAAGCTTGTTTTCATCGTAGTAGTTTTCGATTTGAACGGACTGCATGCCCTTTTTGACCAGGTGAGGGTAGGTAATCAACAAATCGCCCTTCACTTTAAAGGCTTCGGCGTTCTCTGAATCGGTTAGTGTCTGCTGCAACTTCTTTTGCTTGGTCAGGTTCTTCTTCAATTCGTTTTTGACCAGGCGAACGAGCGAAGCGGCCTGTTGATTGACCCGGTCGGCCTCGGCTTGACCGGCAAAGTAGGCGTCTAGCAATTCGCCTAGGCTGTCAAAGCTGGTCTTTTCGGCGGCTTCCTGCCCCCAATCAAAGGCCGCGTATGAAAGCTTATTCTTGTCTGACCGGTACAAAGTCGGCTTGGGTGCATCGAAATTGGCCAACCATGCCTTGGCAGCAGCCATGGCATCGTCGGCAGAGCTCAATGCCGTGGCCAGTGCCTTGGCCGCCTGGGAAGAGAAACCTTCGTACTGCTGTTGAATGGCCTTGGCCCAGTCGGCTTTTTCCTCGTCCAAGAGGATTTTTGCCAGGGCCCCCAAGTCAGAAGTGAAGGGGTTTTCCTTGTTTTGGGCTGGCGGCAGTACGTAAGTGGCACCGGGTATCAGCGAGCGCACTCGGTTCTGATCGGCCGGAACGTGTTTAATCAATTCCAGAATTCGCTGGTCCTTTTGCCGGACCAAGAAGAGGTTGGAATGCCGGCCCATCATCTCTAAGGTGAGTAGTAGCGTCTGTTCATCGCCCAATTCATCGTGAGTGTTGACCGCAAAGTTGAGAATGCGGTCGTTTGTGACCTGCTCGATGCGGTCTAAGCGAGCCCCCTCCAAATTGCGCCGTAAGAACATGGCGAAGTTGGTCGGTGTCTTTGGATTCTGGTATGGAATCTGGGTAACCTGAGCCCGGGCGTATGCCGGATGGGCTGACAGCAGGAGGGGGTAGTTGGTGCCGTTGTTTCGAACCACCAGGATGATTTCGTTTGGATAGGGCTGGTGGACTTTGGTAATCCGACCACCAGCTAGTTTTTCGTTGAATTCGTGCGCCAATGCGTGCACGAAGAGACCGTCAAGGGGCATAGGCTTCTCCTTTTTGAATGCTACTTCCATTATAGGCCATTCGACTATGTAAAACAGGCTGGCCGGCCAGTCTTAAGAAAAGCAAAAGAAAAAAGCCCCAATCTGTTAAACAGAAGGGGGCTTTTAGTTAAATTACTTCTTTTCAGTAACTTGCTTGCCGTTGTACATTCCAGAAGGAGAAACACGGTGAGCAACGCGGTATTCACCAGTAGTCTTGTCCAAAGTAATGTTTGGCACGTTCAGACCGATGTGTCCGCGGCGGTTACGCTTGTGAGACTTAGAATTCTTGTTTGATGGGGTAGCCATTACAGCACCTCCTTTCGGTTCAATTTATCAACTTTTTAAGTTTATCTAAGATTGGCAAGGATGTCAATAAGCTGACTGGAAAGTCATTAGAAAAAATCGGCAAAATTGTTTTATAAATCTTCAATTTCACGGGGAATGACTTGGTAGCCTCTGCCCAGTTCCTGCAAGACTTTTTCAAAGTCGGGCCAGGTCATGACCACGGTTGCTTCGTTTTGGTTGGGATGGACGGCGACCTGGTTGGCTGAGACGACCGCTTCATCGACCAGGAGAAAAATCCGCTTTTCCCGGTCTCTTTCAAGGGCGAGCGGGTTGACTGTGCCCGGGGTGACAGCCATCAGCGAAAAGAGCTCCTCTGGGCTAGCAAAGTTTAGCTGGCTTTTCGAAGTACCGATGGCCTTAGCCAACAGTTTAAAGTCGATCCGCTCCTGCATCGTCAAGAAGAGGTAGAAGCGGCCATCCTTCTTCGTCTTTAACAAGAGGTTCTTCATGGGAATGAAGTCCTTTGGTGCGCCCAAGTCACCCAGATGGTGTAAGGCGGGGTGCTCGTAGCGTTTGTAAGAAACGCCTGCTTCTTTCAGGAGGGCCAGGGCTTCTGTTTCACTTGCAGCTGTCATAAGACGAATCCTTTCCTTGTTTTCTTGATAGGCGGTTTTTTCCATTATATGAAAAAAGACTGCAAAAGAAAAAGGCAAAATGCTGGGTAAGCCCCTTAACCAGCGGGCGGAATTCTGTTAAAATAGTACCGTTATCCCTTTTTGTACAAGGGACCCATTCTTTTTGAAAAAGGCCGCGCTATGATGTTAAAAAACCGTAACAACATTATCATGGTTCACTTGGTTGTGCTCTTGTTCATTGCCTTCGTGTACTTAACGCCAACCCACTTCGACTTTTTGATGTGGAACGTCTTTTTGGCGCTCTTGCCATTGGACTTTGCCTTGCTGGTTCTGGTTTCACGATTGAAGATTAGCCAGCTGATCTTTTCGGCTCTCTGGCTGCTCTTCTTCCCAAACACGATGTACATGATCACGGACTTTATCCACCTGCAGTACATCTCAACGGCCTTAGACGTTCGCTACCAGTACTTTAACTACTCGGTTTTGGCGGCCGGCATCTTTATCGGCGTTTTCCTGGGAATTCTTTCCTTGGAACTGATGATGCGCCGTTACCTAAAAAACCGGCGGGGCTTTGTCGCCCTCTTTACCCTGGGGGTTGTCTCCTGGATTTCATCCTTTGGCATTTACCTCGGACGTTTTTTGCGCCTGAACTCCTGGGATGTCTTTACCAACTTTGACCTAGTTTGGGCCAACATCCAAAGCTCAGTTTCAAAGCACATGTTTGCCTTCGTTGGCCTCTTTGCTTTGGCCCAGTTTGCCATTCTGGTCATCTACCATTACGGGGGCCGTTTGCTCTTTGTATTAGGGGAGCAGGTCTTGGCGGAAGAGCGGGCGGTTAAGGACTTTTCAGACGAGAAAAATAATCTAAAATAACGTTGACAGGGTGCCGTCCATCGTCTATACTTAATGACGTTGAACAAGTAGAAGCGCCCGCTTCTCGCCTTGTGACTCGCGTTGCCAGGCAGATACACGTTGTACTTCAATGTACAGACAGGTAAGGTGGGCGAACTTCGGTTCGTCCACTTTTTTCTTCGTTGTTCACACAAAAACATTTTGGAGGTATCGAGCCATAGCACGTCAACCACGACAAGTTGATCTAGTCAACGAAAATATCCGTGCCAGTCGGGTTTTACTGATTCACGATGGCAAGCAAGAAGAGATGTCAACGCGCGATGCACAGCAACGCGCCGATGACATGGGCCAAGATTTGGTTCTGGTTCAGGCAAACGCCCAACCACCGGTTGCTAAAATCATGGATTGGGGTAAGGCAAAGTTCGAGGCGCAAAAGCGGCAAAAAGAACAGCGCAAAAACCAGAAGGTTGTTCAGGTTAAGGAAGTTCGTATGTCACCAGTGATTGATTCCGGTGATTTCGAAACGCGTAAGAAGGCGGCCATTAAGTTCTTGGAAAAGGGCAACAAGGTTAAGTTGAACTTGCGCTTCCGAGGCCGAATGATTACCCACCAAGACATTGGACGGGAAGTCTTAGAACGAATGGCCGACGAATTGGATGACATTGCCAAGGTTGAGCAACGCGCTAAGATGGACGGTCGACAAATGTTTTTGGTTTTGGCACCTAAGAAGGGCTAAGCTGAAAACGTCGACTTTAGATACTTGAAAAACGATAGGAGAATGGACACATGCCCAAGATGAAGACTCACCGCGCTGCTGCGAAGCGCTTCAAGAAGACTGCAAAGGGTGGCTTCAAGTCAGCCTCAGCTTACACGTCACACCGTTTCCACGGTAAGACGAAGAAGCAACGTCGTCAATTGCGTGGTACACGCATGATGAACAAGACAACGGTTAAGAAGTACGCAAAGATGTTGTCTACCCTTTAATTTCAGGGTGTCTGTAAAGTAAGTATTTTCTAGGAGGAATATCCCATGCGAGTAAAGGGTGGAACAGTTTCACGCGCACGTCGTAAGAAGTTTATTAAGTTGGCCAAGGGTTACCGTGGACAACGTCGTATCAACTACAAGGTTGCCAAGCAACAAGTTTACAAGTCATACTTGTACGCTTACCGCGATCGTAAGAACCGCAAGCGCGACTTCCGTAAGTTGTGGATTGCCCGTATCAACGCGGCAGCCCGCATGAACGGTTTGTCATACTCAAAGTTGATGCACGGTTTGACTTTGGCAGGTGTTCAATTGAACCGTAAGATGTTGGCCGACTTGGCCGTATCTGACTTTGACACTTTCTCAAAGGTTGCTGACCAAGCAAAGGATGCTTTGAAGAAGGAAAACGTTTTGGTTCAGGAACGCAACGCTGCGACGACTGACAAGACGGTTAAGGTTAACCGCTAATCTTAAATAAAAGCCACCCAACCGGGTGGCTTTTTTGTTACCAAAAAAATTGCTAAAGTCCAACAAAAGGTCCGGAATTGTTTCCTTTTCGGCCAATGTTTTGGCGGGATGGGGCAGAAGTATGCTAAACTATTAATAATTGATAAATCGAGACAAGAGTTGTGGCAGCATGCGAAACTCAAGTGATAAGAAAAATTAACACGAACAAAGGAAACATTATGACAGATTTGAATATTTTACCCCTTGGGGGCGTTCGCGAAAACGGGAAAAACATGTACGCGGTTTCCGTAAACGACGAAATCTTTATCCTGGATGCTGGGTTGAAGTATCCGGATACGGAACAGCTTGGAATCGACGTGGTGATTCCAGACTTTGAGTACCTGATTCAAAACCAAGACAAGATTGCTGGAATCTTTTTGTCACACGGCCACTCCGATGCCATCGGCGCCCTGCCATACTTGTTGCAGCAGGTGCAGGCACCAGTCTTTGGATCCGAACTGACGATCGCTTTGGCAAAGATTGCCGTTAAAGAAGAAGCGGCATTGGCTTCCTTTGACGACTTTCACGTGGTCAACGAAAAGACCGAAATCGACTTTGGCGACGTGAAGCTTTCCTTCTTTAACACCACCCACACGATTCCCGAAGCCTTGGGGGTTGTCTTGACGGTCGAAGAAGGGCAGATTGTTTACTCCGGTCACTTCAAGTTTGATCAAACGGTGGAAGCCGCTTATCAAACCAACTACCAACGTCTGGCCGAAATCGGTCAAAAGCCGGTCTTGGCCCTGTTGGCTGACGCCGCCGGTACGGAAGAGACGGTCAAGGCACCGGCTTCTGAAAAGACGATTCACGAATACATTCAAGAGACCTTCCGCGAAGCAAAGGGCAAGCGCATCATTGTCGCTGCCGTTGCTTCCAACATCCAACGTGTTCAACAGGTGATTGACGCAACCTACAAGACCAAGCGCCGCCTGGTCTTGACTGGCCACGATGCCGAAGCAATTGTGAAGACGGCTTTGGATTTGGAATTGCTGACTTTGCCAGCACCAAAGAATGAACTCTTTGCCGACGTCAAGGACTTGGACCAGTTGCCTGACAGCCAAACGGTGGTTTTGGAAACCGGTAAGTTGGGCGAACCAGTCAAGGCCTTGCACAAGATGGCCAAGGGCGAAGATCCCGTGGTCAACATTGGTCAAAACGACCTGGTCTTCATTACGACCAACCCGGCCTTTGCCGTTGAGTCTTACGTGGCTCAGACTCGTAACATGCTCTTTAAGAAGGGGGCCAACGTCAAGCAGATTTCTGCCGACTTGCGCTCCTCTGGCCACGCTTCTAAGCAGGACTTGCAGTTGCTGATGAACTTCTTCAAGCCAGAAGTGCTTTTGCCCGTTTCAGCGGAATTCCGCGTGATGGTGACGGCTAAGCAGGCGGCCTTAGAGCTCGGCATGAAGGAAGAGCAGATTCTCATGGCCAAGCGCGGTGACGTCTTGGCTTATGATGGGACGACTTTTGAAAAAGTCGACGCCGTCTCCGTTGCCGAAACGATGATTGATGGGGATTCCTTGAAGGACATCGGAAACGTGGTCCTGCGTGACCGCCGCATCCTGTCCGAAGACGGGGTCTTCGTCACGGTAGTCACCATCGACCGCAAGAAGCGCAAAGTGGTTTCTAAGCCTAAGATGACTTCCCGTGGCTTTGTCTACGTGAAAGCCAACCGCGACCTGATGAAGGAAGCCGGTAAGCTGACAATCGAAGCCATCGAAGACTACTTGAAGAACGCCAAGGCCTTTGACTGGAACGAACTGAAGAACGGGGTGCGCGAAAAGCTCTCCCGCTTCCTCTTTAACGAAACCCGTCGCCGTCCGATGGTGATGCCGGTCGTGATGGAAGTTAACCAGAACCGTCGTCCGCACCACAAGGGACAAGACGGGGAAAAGAAGGGTAAGAAGCCTTCAAACAAGTCTGGTAACAAGAAGAACCAAAAGCCAGCGACGAAGAATAAGAAGTCAAAGGGTCAAGGACCAAAAAAAGACCAAAAGCCAGCCGAACAAACAACTGACTAATGGCACAAAAGGACCCTTTGGGTCCTTTTTATCTGTTTCAAATGACTCCTTGTTTTACTATCTGAGAAAGCTAGGTCAAAGATATGACAGAAATCGAAGAATTGAAAGAAAAGGGCCTCAAGGCACTAGCCAATGGCGAATACCAAGTGGCGGCCGACGCCTTTTGTAAGGTCTACCAAAGTGACCGGACCTTTGAAAACAACCAACTCTTTGCCTCGGCCCTGTCGAAAAACGACCAAGCGGATTCCGCTTTGACGATTGCCAAGGAATACGTTGGCGAGTACATGGGCCAAAAGAAGGACTATGAATTTTACTTTGACCTCTGCCTAGCTGCCGATTACTTTATTATGGCCCGGCGGATGGCCGTTGAATCAATTGAAGACAGCGATAAGAAGCGGCGAATTGACACGGTTGAAGCGGCCGAAGCCCATGCCCGTGCGACAAACGGTGACTGGATTAAGAAAACCACTAAACGCTTTCGACACATTGCTGGCTTCGACCCCTTAACACAACAGCAAATCTATCAGGATGCCCTGTCCTTACCAGTTGATGAATTTGCCGAAGGGGCCTTCTTAGCCTTAGTCGATCCGGACTGCCTACCCTTGATTCGGATTTCGTTACGGACGGACATTCAGTGCCTCTTTCTACACAAGAAAATTGACTATCTCTACTTGGACGGGCACGTCTATCAGACCGTTTTGTGTGATCATCCAAAGCCCTTGCGGGATCCTATTTATGCAGAAGCCCGGCAGTACCTAAACGACATGCTGGGACAAGTGGATCCGGTTGCCTATCAGATGCTTTTAGACCAACTGCACCTGGAAATGAACGTTTTGTTTCCACAGATTAACCGGGTGACGGATCCAATTGCCTGGGTCCAGGCGGATTTGGCCTTGCTAAACGGAGGCGCCTTAAGCGGTGAGCGATCAGAAACTGCCTCGCAGGCAGAA
This sequence comes from Fructobacillus papyrifericola, assembly GCF_018437235.1. Classification (GTDB taxonomy): domain Bacteria; phylum Bacillota; class Bacilli; order Lactobacillales; family Lactobacillaceae; genus Fructobacillus; species Fructobacillus papyrifericola. Next base: position 235,707 of record NZ_JAAMFJ010000001.1, read on the forward strand.
ATTCACCAGCAAGTTCACGCCTTTTTAGAAGAGCAGGGTGCGGTTTAAAAGAGCGAAAAAGAGAATAAAAAAGGTCTTTGGGCTTTTTTTAATTAGGCCTTTATCTGGAATAAAAAGGTGTTTACAAAAATTTAAGAAGTTAGTATAATTGAATTCGGCTCATCGGCCAGAAAAACGGTTGTTATGGTTGTTTTTATCAGGCAAGCGTTGTAAAATATAAACATACGATTTTCTCGGTTCAACCGAGAAATAAAATTTGGAGGAAACTACATTGGCTAAGGAAACTTACGTTCGCAATAAGCCCCACGTTAACATCGGTACGATCGGTCACGTCGATCACGGAAAGACGACTTTGACGGCCGCTATCTCAAAGGTATTGGCTGAAAAAGAAGGAAAGACGGCTACTGATTTCGCTGAAATCGATAACGCCCCTGAAGAAAAGGAACGTGGAATCACGATCAACACGTCCCACATCGAATACGAAACGGACGCACGTCACTACGCCCACATCGATGCCCCAGGTCACGCCGATTACGTTAAGAACATGATCACTGGTGCCGCACAAATGGATGGTGCCATCCTTGTTGTTGCCGCAACTGATGGACCTATGCCACAGACTCGTGAGCACATCTTGCTTGCCCGTCAGGTTGGTGTTGAACACTTGGTTGTCTTCTTGAACAAGACTGACCTTGTTGACGATGAAGAATTGGTTGACTTGGTTGAAATGGAAGTTCGCGAATTGTTGTCAGAATATGACTTCCCAGGCGATGACATTCCTGTAATCAAGGGATCAGCTTTGAAGGCACTTGAAGGCGACAAGGAACAAGAACAAGTTATCTTGGACTTGATGAAGGCCGTTGACGAATACATCCCAACTCCTGCACGTGAAGATGACAAGCCATTCTTGATGCCTGTCGAAGACGTATTTACGATCACTGGTCGTGGTACTGTTGCTTCTGGTCGTGTTGACCGTGGTGTTTTGACTACTGGTACTGAAGTTGAAATCGTTGGTTTGAAGGACGAAATCGCTAAGACCACTGTTACTGGAATCGAAATGTTCCGTAAGACTTTGGACGAAGCACAAGCTGGTGACAACATCGGTGCATTGCTCCGTGGTGTTGACCGCGACCAAATCGAACGTGGACAAGTTTTGGCAGCCCCTGGCTCAATCAAGACTCACAAGAAGTTCAAGGCCGAAGTTTATGTCTTGACGAAGGAAGAAGGAGGCCGTCACACGCCATTCTTCACTAACTACCGTCCACAGTTCTACTTCCACACGACTGATGTTACTGGTGTTGTGGAATTGCCTGCTGGCGTAGAAATGGTTATGCCTGGTGACCAAGTAACGTTCGACGTTGAATTGATCGCACCAGTTGCCATTGAAAAGGGATTGAAGTTTACTGTTCGTGAAGGTGGCCACACTGTTGGTGCCGGAACGGTTACTGAAATCGAAGGCTAATTCATTAGCTTTAAAAAAGTCTGCTCACGCAGGCTTTTTTCTTTTGTAAAAATAAATGAAAAAAGTCGAGAGGTGAAGTTTGGATTTTTCTGTTTGATGACAATTGTTGCTCTTTATTAACAGAATAATCCAGCGTATACTAGAATTAGAATTTAGGAGAAAGTAATGACGCCTTGTAAAAAGGCGCCGTGAGAGTGGCTAATGATTAAGCGCATTATAATTGTTCTGTCCATTTTATTCTTATCTGGTGCTAGCAATGTTTTAGGCTTTGCTGACGAAGGACCGGTCGAGAATCCATACGTTAAGTCCATTCATTTGGACGACCTGTCAAACAGTGGCCAGGCCAAGCAATACAACGTCGACGACCTGATGAAGATTACCTGGTCCTTTGACATTGCAAAGGGCAGTCCCATCAAGGCTGGGGAACAACTCAAGTTTTATTTACCAATCAACTTTACCTTTGATCAAAACATCATGAACACGGTTAACAAAGTCAGCGTTCTAACGGATGCAGACGGTAATAGCCTGGGAACGACCTCACTGGCCGGTGATCGCTATGTGGTGATTACTTGGAATGATTATGCCGAAAACTACTTCAATCACGGTGGCTTAAAGGACAATGAATTAATTGCCTATGCCGGTTGGAATATTGAGAAGAGTTCGCACAGTGTTCAGGTACCAATTAATTGGGGTGTTAAAACCAATGACGTTCCCGCAACACCCACGGTGACGCCTTCAACGAATACGAATCCGACACCGGCAACGCCTGGTGGTAAGGATGACTTTATTATCAACAAGTCCGGTAATTACGGAAACGATACGGACGAGGCTGGCTATATTTACTGGTCGGTTCGAATTAATGCGGCTAAGTTAAACATTAACGACGCGGTCTTGACGGACACGATGAGTCAGGGACAGACGCTGGCTGCCACAAAGAAGTTTGAAGTTTGGAAGTATGACCTGACGAATGGTTGGGACATGAACAAACGAACCTTTATCAGTAGTGGGGATTATGGAAACCACGGGATTTCGGTGGATCCCGATTTGGAACAGACTGGGACAACAAAGTTTTCCGTCCACTTCGGCAATATCGATTCCAACACCGGTTATGAGATCTTCTACATGACTAAGTACGATCCCGAAAAGACGCCGGATGGGACCCAGTTCACCAACAGTGCGGATCTAACGGGCGTTAACTTCAAGAAGGCAACGGCCGATGATGTCCACACCAAAGACATCTTCTTCATCTATGACTTTGTCATGGGGAAGGAGCGGCCAGGTAGTCACCGGCCAAAGAAGGATGATGATACGCCGGTTAATCCAACACCGAGTCCAAATCCGGAACCAAGTCCAAGTCCGGCACCAGCATCTAGTCCGGCACCGAGTCCAAGTCCGGTGCCTGAACCGGTGACACCAGATACACCTGCAAAACCGGCTTCAAAGAGTGTGGCGAAGGCAGCTGTTCCGTCACCAAGAAAGAAGGAGTCTGCTTTAACTATTGCTCTGCCAAAAACAGCTAAAGTTTTGACCGTAAAAGCGGTGTCATTGGGACTCATTGGTCTTGTGAGTCTTTCTTCTCTGACATGGTTTTTGTTAAAAAGAAAAGATAAGTAAGAGAAAAGGACCGATTCGTAGTCGAATCGGTCCTTTTTTGAATGCCTTATTTCTCGTCCTTCGTTTGACCCAGCGCCCTTGCTCGGTTTTTCTTTTCTTCTTCGGAAATCGGGTCGGGGAAGGAGATGAAGTCTTCCAAAGGGTTGTTTAGGTGTTCTTCTTGATTGACAATGCGTGCCATTGGTTATCGCTCCTCTTTGTTTACTGTTTTTATTATACAACAGGGATGATTAAGTCCCCATTAAAGCCTTATTCCGCATCCGCCTGCTTCTCAAATAAGAAAGTCGTGCCATCTTCAGCCGAAAAGGTCGCCGTGCTGAAGGGCCCGTCAAAGTCGGTCTTAATACTGCGTAAGATGGCCTCTGGCTGCTCGACAACCGGTAGGATGACCAAGAGCTGGCCACCGTCCTTTAAGAAGGGCCAAGCGCTTTCGCACTCATCGTTAATGGCGTGTCGGTCAATGGCCTTATTCTGGCTGTAATCAAGTAAGAGCAAGTCGACTTTTGTCAGTCGGCCCAGCTCTTGACGCAGGGTAGCGGCCGTCACCACACCGTTTTCAACGGTGACCCGGTCTTGCAGACCAGCCATGAAGAGTGAGGCGGCCGTCTTGTTGGCCTCTTCCCGTTCCTCGTGGAAGGAGAGGACCATGCCCTCTGCACCAACGTGGGAAGCCAAGAAGCGGGTCTTTTGACCGTTCCCGGCCCGACCATCGACGACTAGCATGTTCGTCTGCACTTCGTTTTCTAAAAAGTTTCGTAAAAAGCGTTCGTTTGAAAAGGCCATTGGGGCCACCTCCAGTGAATTCTAATGCTAGTATAGCGAATCTTGTGGTATAATAACAGTACTTTTCAACACTAGTAGTAACGACGGAGCATCAGAAAGTAAGCGGGGCTGAAAGCTTACCAACCAACGTTATGAACTCGGTTGAAAGCGCGACTGGTGAAGCAAGTAGTCAGTCCGTTATACCGCGTTAAGGTACGGAGGCCGGAAGACTTTTCGGCAAAATGTAGGTGGGACCGCGGTTTCAACCGCCCTACGTTGGCTTTTTTAGGCTGACGTGGGGCTTTTTTATTTAAAAAGGAGCAGACATGGGATACGATCACCAAAATATTGAAAAGAAGTGGCAGCACTACTGGCAGGACAACAAGACTTTTAAAGCCGTCGAAGACGATTCGAAGGATAAGTACTACGTCTTGGACATGTTCCCTTACCCATCCGGGCAGGGCTTGCACGTCGGCCACCCAGAAGGATATACGGCAACGGACATTGTGTCACGCTACAAGCGTGCTCAGGGCAAGAACGTTTTGCACCCAATGGGTTGGGACGCCTTCGGGTTGCCAGCTGAGCAGTACGCTTTGAAGACGGGCCATGATCCAGCAACCTTTACCAACGAAAACATCCAGACCTTTAAGAATCAGATTCAATCGCTTGGTTTTTCTTACGATTGGGACCGTGAAATCAACACGACCGATCCGGAATACTACAAGTGGTCACAGTGGATCTTCGAACAGCTCTACAAGAAGGGCTTGGCCTACGAAGACGAAATGATGGTTAACTGGGCCCCTGACTTTCCAGGCGGTGGTTTGGTCGTCGCTAACGAAGAAGTCATCGACGGTAAGACGGAACGTGGTGGTTACCCCGTTTACCGCAAGCCAATGAAGCAGTGGGTCTTGAAGATTACGGCCTATGCCGACCGCTTGATTGATGACCTGGACGACTTGGATTGGCCAGAAGCCATCAAGGAACAGCAACGTAACTGGATTGGTCGCTCGGTTGGTGCAACGATTCGTTTCGCCATCGAAAATGATCCCGAAGACCAAATCGAGGTCTTCTCAACCCGTGCCGACACGCTCTTTGGTGCTTCCTACATCGTTTTGGCACCCGAACACGACTTGGTCGACAAGATTACGACGGCTGACCAGCGTGAAGTTGTAACGGCCTACCAGAAGCAAATCGCCTTGAAGTCTGATTTGGAACGCACGGACTTGAACAAGGATAAGTCCGGTGTCTTCACTGGTGCCTACGCCATTAACCCGGTTAACGGGGACAAGTTGCCAATCTGGATTGCCGACTACGTTTTGGCCTCATACGGAACCGGTATGGTCATGGGTGTGCCTGCCCACGATCAGCGTGACTGGGACTTTGCCACGAAGTTTGACCTGCCAATCAAGCCAGTCATCGAAGGTGGCGATGTGACCAAGGAAGCCTACACGGGCGAGGGCGTTCACATCAACTCCGTCTTCTTGGACGGCATGAACAAGCAAGAAGCCATCGACAAGATGATCGCCTGGTTGGAAGAACACGATGCCGGCGCTAAGAAAGTCAACTACCGCCTCCGCGATTGGATCTTCTCCCGCCAACGTTACTGGGGTGAACCAATCCCAGTTATCCACTGGGAAGATGGCACGATGTCACTGGTGCCAGAAGAGGAATTGCCACTTCGTTTGCCACGCTTGACCAAGGATGAAATGAAGCCATCCGGTACTGGTGAATCCCCATTGGCCAACGCCAAGGAATGGCTGGAAGTGACCCGTGAAGACGGCGTGAAGGGCCGTCGTGAAACGAACACGATGCCGCAATGGGCCGGTTCTTCCTGGTACTTCTTGCGCTACATGGATCCAAAGAACCCGGATGCCTTGGCAAGTAAGAAGGCCTTGGACTACTGGCAAAACGTCGACCTCTACGTTGGTGGAGCCGAACACGCTGTTTTGCACTTGCTCTACGCCCGTTTCTGGAACAAGGTCCTTTACGACCTTGGCCTGGTACCAAACAAGGAACCGTTCCACAAGTTGGTTAACCAGGGAATGATTCTTGGTGAAAACCACGAAAAGATGTCCAAGTCCAAGGGTAACGTGGTGAACCCAGACGACATCGTCAATGAATACGGGGCCGACACGCTGCGTATTTACGAAATGTTCATGGGTCCATTGACGCAAAACAAGCCATGGTCTGAAGACGGAGTGACGGGTTCACGTCGTTGGTTGGACCGTGTTTGGCGCATGCTGATTAACGAAGACGGAACGGTCACGGACAAGTTGACGGACGGTACGTCAAAGGAGCTGGAAAAGGTTTACAATGAAACGGTCAAGAAGGTGACCGATGACTTGGAAAACCTCCGTTTCAACACGGCCATTTCCCAGTTGATGGTCTTTGTCAACGAGGTCTACAAGCAAGACCAGCGTCCGGCTGCCTACATGGAAGGCTTCGTTCAATTGTTGGCACCATTTGCCCCACACTTGGCCGAAGAACTCTGGTCTAAGTTGACCGGTTCAACGGAATCAATTGCCTACGTTGCCTGGCCAACCTACGATGAAAAGGCCTTGGTTGACGACCAGAAGGAAATTATCTTCCAGGTCAACGGAAAGGTTCGTTCCAAGCAGGTCATGGCTGCCGATGCTTCGAAGGAAGACATGGAAGCAGCCGCCCAGGCCGATGAAAAAGTCCAGAAGTATCTGGATGGCCTGGACATCAAGAAAATCATTGCCATTCCTGGCAAGTTCGTCAACATTGTTGCTAAGTAAAAGACTTGGCCCTTGCTGACTTTAACCGGGTGGTCGAAAAAGACCGCTCGGGTACATAGTTAAAGGGGAGTACCAGCACATGACCCAAAAGGATCCACAACAAGCACACGGACGGGTTAACCAGACCAAAGTCGATGGTCAATACTTGACGGCCGAAGAGCTTTTGGAAAAATTGGAAATCAACTTGCAGCCCAAAAAGGAGAACAAGTGGTTGTCCTTTAAAAGCCGGAAGCAAAAAGAGGCAGACGGCGAAGTCACGCGCCTGATTGCCCGGGCAAAGACGGCAAAGAGGGCCACCGAGGCAAGTGAAAGTGCGAATCCGTCACAAGCAAAGCAGGAACCAGAACACGCAACAACCCGGGCCTTTGATCAACAGAGCCAACGGGCCCACGCCTGGTTCGAGCGGTCGGAAGACAAAGAAGGGCAGGAACCAGAGCAGGCTGAAAGAAGGCCACAGCCAACTGCAGCCCAAAGCACTAACAGCCAGTCCACTAAGGAATCTGCTCGACAAGAAACGAGGGATTTAAGCAACGGAGCGGCAGGAGAGGCAGCAGCCAGCAGCGAATCCTTAGCAGCCTGGCCAATGCCCCGCTTTGACCAAGCCGCAAACGAGGAGTCAGCTGTCGAGCAAGTCGAAGCAGAGGGACTTTCGGCCGAAGAACGAACGGGCCAGTCGGTAGCGCCTTCTAAGGGCAGTGGAGCTGCCAGCACAGACGAGGCTGTGGCCCAAGCGGCCACTTCCGCTTCACAACAGCAACCAAGCGATAATGAAACAACCGGGTCCGCTTCACAAAAGCACTCAAGTGACAACCAAGCCCTGGTTCGTGGCTCCTTCTGGCTGTCCTTAGGAAACATCGTCTCCCGTTTGCTGGGCGCCGCCTTTATCTTGCCATGGCTGGCCATGCTGGGTGCGGCAGCCAACCAGGCCAACGCGCTCTTTTCCCAGGGTTACAACATCTACGGAATCTTGCTGTCGGTGGCGACTTTTGGCTTTCCATCGGCGATATCAAAAGTCATGGCACAGCTAATTGCAAAAGAGGACGAGGACGGCCTCTGGTCTTTGACCAAGCAGTCCCTGCAAATCGGAACGCTGCTGGGTATCGTCTTTGCTGCCTTGCTGTATGTAGCTGCTCCGCTGCTGTCCAACGGCAATGCCAATGTCGTACCCGTCCTACACTCACTGGCTCCGGCCGTGCTGGTCTTCCCGGCCATGTCGATGGTCCGCGGAATCTTCCAGGGCCACCAGCTGATGCACATTTCGGCATTGTCTGAAATCGTTGAGCAGGTCGGCCGCATCATTTACCTTTTGCTGGCCACCTGGGTGGTTTTGGGCCATGATTCAAGCAACTGGACCGGCGCCGTCGTGCAAGCGACTTTCGCCGCCTTCATCGGGGCCCTCTTTGCCATCGCCGTCTTGGCCTATGGCTGGGTCCGCTACCAGAAGCTCCTGCACCCAAGAAAGTCAGTCGAAAACGGTTCCTTGGTTTACCAGAAGAAAGTCAAGACCAAGGCCAACCTACTGTCCTTCTTGAAGCCGGACAAGGCGCAGTCTTTGGTCCTAGACATTTTGAAGGAGTCCTGGCCCTTTGTCATTATCGGGGCCTCGACCAATCTCTTCCTCTTTGTCGACCAGTATTCCTTCTTCCCACTGATGAAGGCTTTCTTTCACACGAATGCCGATAACCTGCAGGTGCAGTTCGCCCTCTTCTCGGCCAATCCGAACAAGCTGGTGATGATTGTCATCTCCTTTGCCACGTCGATTGCCGCAACGGCTCTGCCTATCCTGGCAGCTAAGAAGGCGGCTGGCGAGGGGGTTGCCTTGAAACAGCAGTTGTTGGCGACTTTGCAATTGACGGCACTGGTCTTGCTGCCATCAGCCTTGGGGATGTACGCCATTTCGGATGTTTTGTACAAGTTCTTCTACCCAATCGATAGCACGGCCCAGGCCGGTATTTATCTCTTGCAGTTCTCGGCCTTGCTGACAATTGTCATGGCGCTTTTCATGCTCCTGGCCTTCGTCTTACAAGCACTTTCAGAAGGCAAAGTCGTCATGCGGGCCTTCGGCTACGGCCTCTTAATCAAAGTCGTCAGCCAAGTCCCTTTGATTTTCCTCTTCCAGGGGATGGGGGCGCTGATTGCCACCGGGCTCGGCCTCGGCTGGTCGCTCTACGCCATGCTGGCCTTCTTAGCCAAGCATTACGCCCTGTCATTTCGATCGATGCGGAAGACTTTGCTACTGGCTTATTTGGCTTCGGCTGCCATGGCGATTCTGGCCTACTTCACGGCCAAGTTCTCCGCTTCCTTCCTCCTGTCAGCCAATTCCAAGTTAGGGGCTGGTTTGGCCACCTTCCTGGCCGTCATGGTCGGGGCAGGGGCCTTAGTATACCTTTACAAGCGCTTTGGCTTGCTCCGCCAAGTCCTCAATCGAGGCAGAATTTAAAAAAGCATTTAAAGGACCTCCGGCGTACGTTGAAGGTCCTTTTCTTTGGTTAAAATTCTTCTGCCCGCCCCCTTATAGCCGCTTGCTTTCTGTGTTATGATTGGAATCGTGAACAAAACGCAGGTAAGGAGGTTGTGTAGCATGAAAAAGCAGACTAAAAAGTGGCGGAAGGTTGCGCTGACCGTCATCTTTTTCTTTGTATCCGTGGCCTTGCAGGTTGCTGGACTGAATTACTTCTTGATTCCAAACAACATCTTTTCGGTTGGCCTGAACGGAATCTCCCAGCTGATGTCCCTGTCAGCACACCAATTCTTCGGCTTGAACATTCAAACCGGTGTTTTCTTCCTGCTCTTTAACATTCCAATTGGAATCGTTGGTTTCAAAATGGTCGGGGGCAAGTTTACCATCCTGTCCTTTGTGAACGCGGTGGTGGTTTCCCTTCTCTTGATTTTCCTGCCAACCCAGCCCTTTACGACCCAGCCCTTGCTGGCCTCACTCTTTGGTGGCCTCTTGGTTGGTTCTTCGGTTGGTCTAGCCCTCCGTTATGGTTTTTCAACCGGTGGCTTTGACATCATTGCCCTGATTATTCAAAAGCGAACGGGCAAGTCCATTGGGGCCTTTTCAAACGTGGCTAACGGGATCATTGTCCTGATTGCGGGCTTCTTCATCGGTTGGCAAAACGCCATGTACACCCTGATTGGCATTTATGCGACCGGTCAGGTGATCGACACGCTCTACACGGGTTACCAGAAGGTAACGGCCTTGATTGTCACGTCAAAGGGCGAAGAGGTCATCGACGTCTTGCACCGGGACTTGATTCGGGGCATCACGATTCTGCCTTCATCCGGGGCCTATACCAAGCGTGAGTCGACGACTTTGATGATGGTCTTGTCCCGTTTCGAACTCTTTGAAATGCAAGAGGCCGTCCACTCGGTCGACCCCAAGGCCTTCATTAACCTGCTGTCCACGGTTTCGGTTTCCGGTGAATTCTGGGATGCCGACCGGCAACTCCAAATGAAAAAGTCGATGGGTCCAAAAGCCGTCACCATCGACGCCCAACTGGAAGCCGAGCAGCAGCTGGAAGACCAGTTGGCTCAGCTCCAATTGGAGCAGGACAATTCTGATAAGTAAAGAAAAAGGACCTTTTCAAACGAAAGGTCCTTTTTTATTGATTCAGTTCATAGCAGACAAAGCCGTTAGCAAGGCCTGTCTTTTCAAAGGCGGCCTTTTCGGCCACCCGCTGGCTGGCTTGGTTATTCGGGTCAATCTTTAGGATTAACTTCTGTAAGGCGAGTCGGTCAAAGGCATACTGCTTGATTTCCTCAACCGCCCGACTGACAATTCCCTGGTTTTGATGTTCAACGGATAGCCAGTAGCCGATTTCCGCCGATCGATTGTTTTCGTCAACAGCGTGCAGGTCAAGCATACCGGCCGGTTGCCCAGCAACAATCAAGGTGAAAACGAGCGGTTGGCCATGGTAGAGCTTGGCCTTTTCCTGGTATAAAAAGTCCTTTTCGTCCTTTAAGGATAAATCATTTGCCCAGGGGAGAAAGGTGGCAATGTTCTTCCGACTAGTGGCAATGGCCTGAAAGAGGGGAGCGGCGTACTTGACCTGGACTGGTTTGATTTGGACCAGACCGGCAGGCGACTGGAAGTTTTTCATTTTAAGGACCTCGAGTAATGGTTCAAAGAACAACTTGGTTAATAAAATATTAAAATAAAATGAGAGAAAATGCAAGGGCGGATACCAGTCGGAGAGCCCGGCCTTTTCCCCTTGAATTCCACGGCCCTTCTCTGTATAATTAAGCTTAACAATTCAAGTAAAAACGAACAGATATATCGCTGGAAAATGGCCAGCAGTCTCTACCGCGCCCCAAAAGTCGTGACTATCCGTGAGTGTTTTTGGAAAAGACTTTTTTCAATGGCATTCTGCGGATCTGGTATGAGACTGCGGGATGCCTTTTTCTATGCAGTATCGATTGAGTGAAGGAGAATCATGGCAGCGTTTCAGATGATAAATAAGTTTGTGCCGATGGGCCTGACTTTTGATGATATGGCAATGACTGGTGAAAAGGGACAGGCCGTCGATGCCAGTGCTGTCTCCTTGAAGACGGCCTTGACGCCCAGCTTGCAGCTAAACATTCCATTGCTTTCAGCAGCCATGGACACGGTGACGGAAGCACCCTTTGCCATTGCTCTTGCACAGTTCGGTGGCCTTGGTGTCATCCACAAGAACATGACGATTGCGGCCCAGGCCAAAGAAGTGGCCAAAGTCAAGCAAGCCTCCGTTGATTTGAAAAAGACGCCGATGGCGGCTGTTGATGCGAAGGGACAACTTCTCGTTGCCGGTGCCGTTGGGGTAACCAATGACACGGTTGACCGGGCCAAGGCCATGGTCGAAGCCGGTGTTGATGCCATCATTTTGGATTCGGCTCACGGGCATTCAGAAGGGGTCTTGCGCAAGGTTTCGGAAGTGCGCGCTGCCTTCCCAGAATTAAACATTATTGCTGGAAACATCGCTACAGAATCCGGTGCAGCGGCCCTCTACGATGCCGGTGCCGACGTGGTCAAGATCGGAATCGGACCCGGTTCCATCTGTACGACCCGTGTCGTGGCTGGAATCGGTGTGCCACAGCTTTCGGCCATTCGTGATGCCGCCAAGGAAGCCAAGCGCCGTGGCAAGGCCATCATCGCCGATGGTGGGGCCAAGACGGCTAACGATATCTTGAAGGCAATTGCCATGGGCGGAAACGCCGTTATGCTCGGTTCCATGTTCTCCGGAACAAAGGAAACGCCTGGTGAAGTCTTCGAGGAAAACGGTCAGCAATTCAAGTTCTACCGTGGCATGGGGTCCATCGCTGCCATGGAAAACGGTTCAAAGGACCGTTACTTCCAGGGTGAGGTGAACGAAGCCAAGAAGATGGTACCCGAAGGGATTGAAGCCCGGGTTGCCTACAAGGGTGAACTGAAGGATGTCTTGTTGCCAATTTTGGACCACCTGAAAAACGGTTTGGCCAAGATGGGGGCCAAGACAATTCAAGAAGCGATTACCCATGATTCTTCAATTGAGAAGACGACCAAGACCTACGATTACCAGGCTGGCTTGATGGCAAACGCTGCTGACTTGGCCGACCATGGTCTGGGTTATGATGAAACACTCTTGGTACCAGCAGCTTCCAACGTCTTGCCGCACAAGGTTGCACTTGAAACGAAGATTGCGCAGTTAACACTGTCTAATCCCTTGTTGGCCAGTGACCTGACTGATGGCAAGGCCGAAGAAGTCGCCACGGCCATGAGCCAGTCCGGTGGCTTGGGCATCGTGCCCGCCATGGAATTGGTTGAAGACCAAGTCGAGGTCATTAAGGCCATCCGGGCCACCGACGGTGTTAAGCTCTTGGCTGCCGAAGTCTGGCTAACGGCTGACCACAACGAACGGGTCGAGACTTTGGCAAATGAAGCCATTGACGCTGTCGTACTTTACATGCCTGCCGCCTTTGACCAAAGTACTCTGGCTGATGTGAAGGCAACCAAGGCCCTGATCGGGGATAAGGCCCTGATCATTGGAACGGTGGAAGATCCTGCCGTTGCTAAGGAATTGGCCAAAGCCGGTGCCGACGCCGTCATTGCCGGTCGGGCCATTGATTCCAAGAAGGCCGACGACGCCCACTACCGATTCTTGACGACGGTCATGACTTTGGCCGAAGCCTTGGCGGATAGTCAGACGGCCGTAATTGCGCAAGGTGGAATCCACTATTCCGGTGACGTGGTCAAGGCGATTGCCGGTGGGGCCGATGCCGTCATGGTTTCTGACTACTTGGTCAACGAAGCCGTGCCAGCCGACGCCATCTTCCAAATCGATGGTGGCCTGCGCGCTGGAATGGGTTACACGGGTTCACACGATGTGGCTCAGTTGAAGCAGGAGGCCCAATTCGTTCAAATCACGGATAACGGTTTGAAAGAATCCCACCCACACGATGTGGAGATTACGAAAAAAGCACCGAACTACGTTGAACAGGAAAGAGATTAAAGATGGCCATTTCAAATGACAAAATCTTAGTGCTGGACTACGGTTCTCAGTACAACCAACTCATTACCCGCCGCGTCCGCGAACTCGGTGTCTATTCCGAACTGAAGTCAAACAAGATGACAGTTGAGGAAATCAAGGAATACAATCCAAAGGGCATTATCCTTTCCGGTGGTCCCAAGTCCGTCTACGATGAAGACGCCTTTACCATCGATCCAGAAATCTTCGAACTGGGCATCCCAGTCTTGGGTGTTTGTTACGGCATGCAATTGATTGCCTGGCACTTGGGCGGAAAAGTCGAAGCCAACCCAGGCAACGGGGAATTCGGTCAGACCGAAATCACCTTGACGGCCCCATCCAAGCTCTTTGCTGGCACGCCTGAAAAGCAAATCGTCTTGATGTCCCACTCGGACAACGTGACGAAGTTGCCAGAAGGCTTCAAGGTGGCCGCTGCTTCCGAGAAGACGCCAATCGCTGCCATTGCAAACGATGAAGCCGGTATCTACGGGGTGCAGTTCCACTCCGAAACGACTTTGTCAGAGCACGGGAAGGAAATCATCAAGAACTTCGTGATGAACGTGGCTGGTGCCAAGGCAACTTGGTCAATGGCTGAATTCATCGATGAACAAGTGGCCAAGATTCGTGCCGAAGTCGGCGACAAGAAGGTCCTCCTCGGTTTGTCCGGTGGTGTTGATTCATCCGTTGTTGGTGTGCTTTTGCAAAAGGCCATTGGCGACCAGCTGACTTGTATCTTTGTTGACCACGGCTTGCTTCGTAAGAACGAGGCCAACCAGGTTATGGAAATGCTCGGTGGTAAGTTCGGCTTGAACATTATCAAAGTCGACGCCCAAGAACGCTTCTTGTCCAAGCTTGACGGCATTACCGATCCCGAACAGAAGCGTAAGATTATTGGAAACGAATTTATCGAAGTCTTCAATGATGAAGCAACCAAGTTGAAGGGCATTGATTACCTGGCACAGGGAACGCTCTACACCGACGTTATCGAATCTGGAACGGAAACGGCCCAGACAATCAAGTCCCACCACAACGTGGGTGGCTTGCCTGAAGACATGCAGTTCAAGTTGATTGAACCATTGAACACGCTCTTCAAAGACGAAGTGCGTGAACTGGGTGAACAGCTCAACATGGACCACGAATTGGTTTGGCGTCAACCATTCCCAGGCCCTGGTTTGGGGATCCGTGTCATGGGTGCCATCACCGAAGACCGTTTGGAAATCGTTCGCGAATCCGACTGGATTCTCCGTGACGAAGTGGCCAAGGCCGGTCTCGAAGATGATGTCTGGCAGTACTTCACGGTCTTGACCAATAACAAGTCCGTTGGGGTCATGGGTGACTTCCGTACTTACGAGTACACGATTGCCATCCGTGCTATCACCTCAATCGATGGCATGACGGCCGACTTTGCCCGTCTGCCATGGGACCTTTTGCAAAAGGTTTCCTCACGAATCGTTAACGAAGTGGACCATATCAACCGCGTCGTCTACGATATTACGGCTAAGCCACCAGCAACGGTGGAGTGGGAATAAAGCCCCACAACTGAGAGAGAAGACAAAAAACGCACACCTTCCAAAAGGATGCGTTTTTTATGTGCCATTGGAAAAGTCGATAAGTAGGGCCTTGGTACTCCGCCCCTCACTAATTTAGAAACATTCCAGAAATTTAGAATAATTTTGTGAAACATCACGTAATGAACGCGCTATAATAGAAACGTAGAGAAATCCTAACCAACTGTTTGTATCTACGCCTTAAGCAGACGCCCATACAAAACACTGGCTAAGAACGGTGACTTGCAACCGCAATCCCTTTCTTGGCTTTTTTGGTTGATTAATTTGGAGTATTTGGGGGATCTTCGACATGAAGAAGAACGGAACATTAAAAGAACATTTTAAAATGTACAAGGCCGGTAAAGTCTGGCTCTTTGCTGCAGTAATCGGTTTGACACTCGGGGCTGGTGCCCAAAGCGTCTCCGGCCTGATGACCTTACCAGGCTTCCCAACCGCTATTAAGGCATCGGCGGATGACGGAACCCGTCCATACTGGTTCGGTCAGAATGTTGATTACTTTAAGCACTATAACGAAACACCTGATAAGACAACGGTTCCCGAGAGCACCCAAGATGCTTGGCAAGCTGGTAAAACCGCTAATGAAATTGCTAGTTTAAAGAGTGATTCCCAATTTACCTATGATTCGTTGACTTACGATCAATCAACAGGTAAGTTCACGATGTCCTTAACCTTTAAAGTACCAACATTGGCAACCAATGGTGCTTCGCGGTCATCGTACTTTGATTTGGCCTTTTCACAGTCACTGACCTCAAAGATTAAGAGTACGCCAAGCTTTACGGCAGCTTCTGGTAGTCATGCGGACTTGAATTTTACCAATAATGTTTACAGTAACAGCTTTAACGCGGGTTCAACAGTTGGTGGAACTTCGAAGATGTCACTGGTTATCGATCCTGTTAAGATTACTTCTAGTGATCAAATTACTGGAATGTTCTCGTCGGATACTGGAACTACTGGTTATCACCCGATTTTCTCAGTTGTCCGTACTTTAGGTTACAACGACTTTGGTAATGCCTTTAACACACAGTTGTTGAATCAATTGAAGATCAATTCAAACGGTAAAATTGATAACCTGAACCACTTGAATGATGATCAAAAGAATGATTTCCACAATCAGATTAATAACGAAAACACCAACAATGACTTCGTTAACGATTTGGATAACATTGATAAAAAGGCGGCAGATGCAGATAGCAACGCCGCTGGTTTGGTGACTGCAAAGACGGCTGCCAAAGCCGCAGTTGATCAGGCTGCAACCAATGCCAAGGCAAAAATTGATGGGATGAGCGGCCTTACTGACGATCAGAAGAAAGCCGCGAAGGCTAAGATTGATGCCGATGACGCTGCGGCCGATAAGAACATCGATAATGCCACTGACACGGATGGTATTAACAACGCCCAGACAAACGGCATCAACCAAATCAACAGTGATGCCGACAATGCACAAGCTAAAGCTGACGCAAAGTCTGCAATCGATTCTGCCGCCACTGATGCCAAAAACACGATTGATAACACGCCTGGACTGTCTGATACGGATAAGACCAATGCGAAAAATAAAGTCGATCAAGACGAGCAAACGCTAAGACTAACATTGATAACGCCACTGACAGTAAGGGAATCGATGATGCGAAGACGGCGGGTATCGCTGCCATTAAAAAGGACGCCGATGATGCCGCTGGCCAGGGTGAAGCAAAGACCAATGCCAAGAAGGCCATTGATCAGGCTGCAACCGATGCCAAAAACAAGATTGATGCGCTAAACAATTTGACGCCCGACCAAAAGTCAGCCGCCAAAGCCAAAATTGATGCTGACGCTGACGCTGCCAAGAAGAATGTCGACAATGCGACCGACACAGACGGCATCAACAAGGCCCAAACCGATGGGACGAACACAATCGATAACGATGTCAAGGGTTCGACTTTAGATGATGACAAGGCCGGTGCAAAGAATGACATTGACAAGGCTGCAACCGACGCCAAGAACAAGGTTGATGGTTTGAGTAACCTGACTCCTGCTCAAAAACAGGCCGCTAAGGATAAAATCGATCAAGATGCCACCGCTGCGAAGACGAACATCGACAATGCCACTGATTCCAACGGTGTGGATAAGGCGAAAAGTGACGGAATTGACGCCATCAACAAGGACATTGCCGACAACAACGACGCCAACAACATCAACGGTGCCAAGAGTGATGCCAAAGCCAACATCGACAAAGCCGCAACCGACGCTAAGAACAAGATTGATGGCCTCAACAATTTGACGCCCGACCAAAAGTCAGCCGCCAAAGCCAAAATCGATGCTGACGCTGACGCCGCCAAGAAGAACGTGGACAACGCCACCGATACTAACGGCGTGAACAATGCCACAAACGATGGCACCAACAACATCAACAATGATGTTAACGGGGCCTCACTTGATAACGACAAGGCTGGTGCCAAGAACAACATCGATAACGCCGCAACCGACGCCAAGAACAAGATTGACGCCCTCAACAATTTGACGCCTGACCAAAAGTCAGCCGCCAAAGCCAAAATCGATGCTGACGCTGACGCAGCCAAGAAGAATGTCGACAGCGCCACCGATACTAACGGTGTGAACAATGCCACGAACGATGGCACCAACAACATCAACAATGACGTCAAGGGATCGACCCTCGACGACGACAAGGCCGGTGCCAAGAAGGCCATCGATGACGCAGCCAACAAAGCCAACTCAGATATCGATAACTCCGACATGCCAGATGCTGACAAGACAGCTAAGAAGGCCAAAGTCGCCCAAGACGCCAGCGATGCTAAGAAGGCCATCGACGACAGTGACAATAGCGACGATGTGAACAAGAACCAAACCGACGGTGTTAATAAGATCAAAAGCGATTCCGACGACACACCATCCGATGCCGAAAAGAACAAGGCAAAGCAGGCCATTGACGATGCAGCCAACGATGCTAAGAAAAAGATCGATGGTTTGAACAACTTGACCCCTGACGAAAAAGCCAAGGCAAAGGCCAAGATTGATGCCGATGCTGCCAAGGCCAAGGCAGGTGTCGACAATGCCAAGACGCCAACTGACATGAACAAGTCCCAGGACGATGGCACCAACGACATCAACAATGACATAAAAGACGGTGTCAAAAACGACATCGACAACAACGCCAAGAATGCCATTGATAAAGTCAACAACATGAGCAACCTGACGCCCGATGAAAAGCAAAAGGCCATCGATAAGATCAAGGCCGATGCCGACAAGGCCAAGGGCGATGTTGACAATAGTTCCAACGGCGATGACGCAGTCAAAGCTGGCGGCAACGGTAACAACAATGTCTTTGACGATACCAAGGACGCCGGTCACAAGGACATCGACAACGCCGTCACCAACGGCATTAACAAGATCAATAACATGAACAACCTGACTCCAGCCGAAAAGCAAGCTGCCATCGATAAGCTCAAGGCCGATGGAAAGGCTGCCTCGGACGACTTGGACAAGAGTGGTTCGCTCTCTGATATCACCAATGCACTGATCACTGGCGATGCCAAGTTGAAGGTGGACATTAAGGACAACCAGACGACCAACGACGATCGTCATACTGCCGCCACTCCAGCTGCCAAAGTTGCTGCGCTCACAGCGCCAGTCATGGCCAAGGCAGCCGCAATGCCTCACACAGCTGAAGAAATGCTGCAGAACGCTTGGGCCCAAGCACTGGTCCTCGTCGCAGCCATCCTTTCCATGGCCGCTACGGTCTGGACAAAGATCACCAAGAAGGAAAACTAATTCTTTCTATGCAAAAAGACCAACCGCAAGGTTGGCCTTTTTTGTTCATAAAAAAAGTCAGTGCTGGTCGCTGAACCACACTGACTAGAAAGCAAAGCCCGCCGTTTTCGAGGGAGGATTGGTGTGTTAAACGCTAAGTGCTGATGGAAGCAGGTTAGCAGACGGTAAGGCCCCAAAGAACGGCGCGGGTTGCTTACTCGCTCAGTATAACAGGATTTCAAGCAGCAACTCATGAAGGTTCGGAATATGCAAAGGGGAAGGGGGTGGCAGTTGCCCAAAAACCGCGCGCAAACACCAACCAATCGACCAGAAATCACCTCCCACCATTCACCAATTCGCACAAGCCTATCACCTTCAAAAGCCGGCACAACAGTGCTAAAAAAGTCCTTTCACATACTTGACCATGGCTCTTGATAGGACTATTCTTTAATCGAAGGGGGGAATTACTCCATGACACAATTTATCAAAGCACATCTTAGTCGCAAGCGCGAATGCTTCATCGTTGGCTTCTTCATCGCCATCGTTGTCGTGATTACCGTCGGCTTCGTTCTCGGTCAGCAAAACGGCCACGTCGCTTCCGACGTCGCCGTCGACCACTCCGTTACCTCACACAAGACTTCGCACATCGAAGCCACCAGCTCCATGGTCGCCAAAGCAAACGGTGACCAGAACAACAAGGGTGAGGGTTAAAACTTAATCAATCAATAAAAGACGAACCGATGTGGTTCGTCTTTTTATATTACCCACATAAACACACGACCCACAGCACCTACACCCAAAGCGCCATCCACTAAAGGCAGTGGTATACTGACCTTAGGAACTACTGGTTAGCAACCAACAGTAGACAAGAGAGGCGTTTTCATGATGCACGATCAAGAAAGAAAGGACTGGAACCAGATGGCCCACAGAGGCCCCTTATCAGCCGTTAAGTGGCTGAAACGAGGCTGTGCACTGGCATTCGCGACAGATATTGCTATTCTAACGGGTCTTGCCTTAGGCTTTGGACCGGGTAGTCAAGCCTTGCAACAGCCCACTTCTGCTGCCACCATTAACCACGAGCAGGCAACGCGTTCGCTCTCTACTGCGGACAGTGAAACGCTCAACCAAAATACTGGGGTCGAACCCACAACTTTACCAAATGGTACCTACGACCTGAATCATACCGGTGGACTGAATCAAAAGCTCTTTACCATTACGGTTAGAGCACAGCTAAACATCCGTGTCGACGGCCAAGTGGTCGATACACGGACCGATTACGCCTCCTTCCACCGTACCTTTAGTGTGCAGGATGGGGTGGGGACCTGGTCAACTTATCAAAAGCAGCCGGATTACTATGGGGTGTCGACTGACTACGCCAACGGAACCGATGACAATGCCAATTCAGCAGAATTCCTGATCTTAAATCAGACCAATTACTGGAACGGGGGCATGTTTCCTGGAATTCCGAACTACAGTACCAAGGACTTCTTGGATGAACGCCTGACCAAGGATCGGGTTCGCTTTGTCTCAAACACGCAGTGGACGGGGGATGCCTTGACCTCTTCCTATGTGGACTACAATGAATTCTCCTTGGTCGATCCGGCTAATCCGCGAACGGATATCTACGGGACGAACGGGGCGCCATTGGCAAACTTCCACTCGGCCGATGGCAAGACTTGGTATAGCGATGCAAATCATGATTTGACCCATCTGACCTTCAACGTCGACTTTGCTGGAAAAACGTCAACTACGTCGACTACCAAAGTGCATACCCGCAAAATCCACTACCAATTGGCAGACGGCCAATCCATCGCTTCTTTACCAGACCAAATCAGCCAAGTAAAGGTGGAAGACCAAAAGACAACCAATCTCTGGTCAAACCAAGTGATTGATGAACACAGCAGCATCGCAGCCGACTCGCCAGAAAAATCTTGGTCGGCAGTCGTGCCCGCCCAAACACTCGACAATGGTCGCTATGTCTTAGACCGAGTGATTGATACTAATGGGCATGAAGTTTCCAATGATGCCATTCCAAGTAAAAATAGCTTCACCGATCAGATGGGGGATGCCAATTACACCGTCATCTACCGAAAGGCGAGTGACCCAATCAGACCCGCATCACCTAAGGGGCCAAAACATCTGAAGCTGCCCACCACTGGTCAGCAAGATAATATAAGAGCTAAGACAGCCCTCAGTCGGAAAACTCGCCATGCCTTGGTTCTACCAGAAACGGCAAAGGTTGGCGGTGTATGGAAGACCGCCCTTTCACCTTTGGCCCTTGGTCTAGCATTGGTCGGCTCTGCTTATCTGATTTAAAAAAAGATTGATAAACATTAGTGCTTTATATCTTGAAAAAACTAATGATGTTCTTGACATCTGCTTTCATAGAGTTATTCTAAATTTGAAAGGGAGGCGGAACATGCCTGAGAATAGTGCATCTGTTGATCGAGAAACGCAATTTTCAAAGAAGGATACCCATCCAAAGGGTAAGAAGTGGATATGGTCGGTTGTTGCCATTGTATTGGTGGTTGCAATTGGAGTTGGCGTTGGTTTCAAAATCCATTATGATCAGACTCACTTGTCGGGTGCTTATAGCAATGCCAATGCTGGAACAACGTTGAAGTTTTCTGGTGACCGGTATTCGGTATCGAGCACTGTAACGAAAACAACTGAATTCTCCGGAAAGTATTTCATTAAAGACGGACTCTTAGTCCTTTCTTACACGAAGGGCTCGAAGGTTGCTAAGGAAGCTGGAACGCGTGGTGTTGCTGTTGATCTCAGTGACAACCACAAAACCATCACGATTCAAGGTTCTGATTACAAAAAATAAGATAGTCAAACGATAAAAAGAACCTTGGTTCTGACAAATACCCCGAAAGTTATCATCACTTTCGGGGTATTTTTATTTTCTTTTTTATTATTGACCGAATCAAACTGGTCGTCGTTATTGTGGTTAAAGACACCATTCTGAAACATTTGAAAAAAAAAAAAAAACGACTACAATTTAATTGTAATTTAATATTCACCTGATGGTCATCCGGCTAATTTTTAACCTCATTTCCACCAGATGGGAAGAAGGAAAAATGAAGTACAATAAGCATTTTCTAAATAAAGTCGATGACAAGAAGCATTTACGCAAGGTCAAGAAGCAATGGGTCGTCGTTTCGATGGCATCATTTGCTTTGGTTACTGGTGGCGGCCTTGCCGTATCACAAATTAACCATGTGTTGCCAGGGATTGTGCCAACGTTTATTTCAAATAGCGTCAACCACAAAGCAAGTGCCGACACAACTGATCCGATTCCATCTGGTTTAGCACAGGGAACTTATTCTAAGGATAATGTACCAGCTGGGATGGATAAGAAAGAATTTACTTCATGGGGTATGTTCAGCGTTGGTGTGTCTGTAGATGGTTCTCCTGCAGAGGGAGTGACACATGATACGAATACGGGGCGCGATGTCCATGAGATAACTTTTCAGCGTCAATTAATTGTAGATTCAACGGGAGCGCATTGGGGTGATTGGACAATGCTCACATCTGATGGCAACGGTGATTTTCAATCTATATTACTAAGTGGTGATTCTGGCATAGTTCATTTTTCTGGAACTGCTGTTTCTGACCCAAATTTTGTTGCCCCTACTGGGTTTTATGTTGGGGATGTGAACAAACTAAATTATGTTTCAACTACTAACTATAATTTAACTAGTTCAGATGCTGTGCCTGTTGTTAGTTCCCCAGATGGTGATCGTTATCAGCTTCAAATTACTAAGACAACGTTGGATACTGGTGTGCCCTTTGCTAATCTAGATGTTAAGGCAGGTATTGATAAACTGAAAAGTGATTATACTGCTAGTCCTGATTTTAATGCTCCTGAACACTACCTTTTCGGTTACACGGTTAACTTTACCTCTAAGACGAAAGATACGACGGAAACAAAAACCTTTACTCGCACCATTAAGTATGTCGACCAATCTGGCAATGAAGTAAAGAGTCCTAAAACAGAATCGATTACGCTGTCTCGAAAGGTAACTACTAATCTTTATACGAATAAAGTGACAACCGGAGACTGGACCGTCGATGGCACCAACGGTTGGGCAGATAACACCCCCGTTGACCAAACCATCACCGACAGTAATGGTAATGTCATCTATGACAATCCAAAGTTGAACGGTGCTGCGGTTACTTCCATTCCAGGTAAGACAGCCGATGAAATTAATGGTGATGAAACGGATACGGTGGTCTATGGCGATCACACTTCATCCGTCACCCCCGACACACCCAACCTGCCTGACAACATTAAGAAGCAGTTGGAGCAGGATGTTACCCGTACTATCCACTACCGGAATGCAGCCAACCACGCCGAATCTGTTCACGATGATGTCGTGCAACACGCTACGGCCAAGTTCTCCGCTCAATACGATTGGAAGACTGGTGAGTTAGTGAAGAATTCTTCTGGTTCCGTTGATAAGACCTTGATTCAAGCGCCAACCTTTGATGGCCAGGCGGATCCAACGGTTGCTGGTTGGAAGTTCGTTTCACACGATTCGGCCGATTCCGATCCAACGACGAACTACACAGAAGGAAACAATGGGGACGTTAATCCCAACATTTCAAACATTGAATCTTACTCATACTACGATAAGACTTCAACCATTGGTCCCAACGGTCCTGTAAACCCCAACGATCCCGTTATCCCAGATAACAAGAAGGATACGGTCAAAAACGATTTGTCTCGTACTTACCACCGCACGGTAACCTTGAAAGGCCGTGATGGGGTAGTACTTGGCACAAAGGATGAAACGGTGACCTACACGCGGACGGCAACCTTTGATTACGCCACTGGTGAAATCGTTCCTGGTTCCGAAACCGCTTGGACCCTGTCTGGTTCAGACAACAAGTGGGACGAAGTGACGGGTGACGCCACCATCGATCATGATGGCACGCACTACATCAAGGAATCCGGTGCCGATGGTACGGATCCTGAACCAAACAAGACCTTTAACCCCGATACGGATGCCTCGATTGCGAACCAAGAAGATACCATTTGGTACGATGCCACGGCTGCACCTTCCGCAACGGACACGGACAAGGACGTTAAGCGGACCATCTACTTCAAGGCGGATGATGGCACGGTCTTGGATACCAAAGTCCAATCCGTTCACTTCCACCGCGATGGTTACATCAACCAAACGACCAACCAGTTTGTGCCAACCTCCGATTGGTACGTTCAGGGCCTGCCAAATGAAATGGCAGCGGTTGGTGCCGAAGACTTTTCAAGTCAAGGCTACGAACCGGATACGTCCAAGCAGACCTCTGTTTCGGCTTTGACGCCGGACAAGGGCGATACTTCTGAACCCGATCAAACGATTTGGTACAAGGACAAGACCGGTAACATCACGCCCAATACGCCAAAGCACAACCCCAACAATGGTCCTGACATTCCACAAGGCATCCTCGATTCCTTGACAAAGAAAGTTACGCGGACCATCCACTACAAGGGGCGTGATGGCCAAGACCTGGGTGACAAGGTTCAAACGGTGACCTTCAAGGGGTCGGCCGAATACGATTGGAAGACCCAACAGCTCGTTGGTCCAATCACTTGGGATAACGGTGATGGCAACTGGCCGGCAAACGATGCCCCCGCAACCATTCAAAAGGATGGGGCAACCTACCGGAACCCCGACCAACCACACACGGATGCACAGGACGTCACGATTAATATGGCCAATGCCGAAGTGACCGTTCTCTACGACAAGACCCGTGACGTGGTCCCATCCGACAATGCGGATACGGACCGGGATAAGGTCCGGACCTTCCACTTGCTCGATGGTAACGATGGAAACCGGGAGTTTGGCACGACTAAGCAAACGACCCACTTCCACCGGGATGCGCTCTACTTTGATGAAACGACGAACCAGATTGTCTATGGTAACTGGTCAGCCGATAACGATTCGAAGTGGGCCGCATACAACGCCCCAGACGAATCGGACAAGGGTTACGTGAATGGCACACCGGCTTCCTATGGTGAAGTCGCGCTGAACCAAGATTCACAAAACGCTGATGAAAACTTCGTTTATTCCCACGCTCACGCCAACGTCGGCCCTAATGGTCCCGTTAACCCAGGACACGGTGGTCACTTGCCAAACATCCCAGATGATGTGCATTTGAAGGATCAGTTGTCCAAGACGATTACGCGGACAATCAAGTACGTGGACAAGAATGGTAACGAGATTGCCCCTGAAGTCACCGAAACGGTGACCTATACGCGGACAGCTGACTATGACTATGTCACTCACCAACTGTCGAACTTCTCGGCTTGGACCGTGGATGGTTCAGATGAGTGGGCAGAGAAGGATTCACCTGAGATCTCCGGATATAACAGCCCAGATAAGGCGAAGGTCGATGCTCAAAAGGTCGCCCAAAGCGATCAAGACCAAACAGTCACGGTGACCTATGACAAGGATGCCGCACCGGTTACGCCTGCTCCAGCAGGACCTGCTGGTCCTTCTGCTCCGGCAACACCAGCAGCACCAGCTTCCGTGCCAGCGGCGGCCGCTAAGGTGATGAAGGTCGCCAAGGCGGTCTTGCCAAGTACGGGTAAGGAAGCCGCTCATGATGCCGAAATGGCCCTGCCATTCGTGGCGACGACCTTGGCCGGTATCTTCTTCCTGATCTCAAAGAAGCGCAAGGAAGAACAAGAAGACCAAGCCAACTAAAGGTTGGGAGAGTTGGTCAAAAAGACACGGACTACTGTCGTTGATTGTACTTCATTCGGTAGTCCGCAAAGAAGCCTCCAGCACCTTGGGTGTTGGGGGCTTTTTGTGTGGGAATGGGAAAGAAGAGGCGGGTTCAATTGATTGAATGATAGTGGTCGATTACCAACTTTAACAGATTAGGCGTTTCTTGCTTTTTATTATTTCTAAACAGTTACAATTCTATTTGAATAGTGTTACAATACTAATGAAGAACCTATTGGAATCAATGTTTCCTGTAGGGGACGATTCTCATTCTCATGTAGCATGATGACGATACTTAATGATAAAAGCGTGCTCTTTTGAGAACGCTTTTATTTATTTAAAAAGTTCAATTAGAAGAGAGATAATAAATGATGCAGAGCAATCAATTATTTAAATCATATCAAGCAAAGAAATTCTGGGTAACGGGTTTGGCTAGCTTAACACTAATCACTTTGGCCAGTAGTAATCAAAAGGTGCTGGCGGATGGGTCGCAAGAAACATCGGTTGTTAGCCAATTAGGTAAGCCTGCGGCAAGTGATGATTTGCCTGTGACCGTTACAAAGGATAACTTTTTACAGTATTTTAGTCTTGGTGGTACGGCAACCTATGATTCAAGCACGAATAAGGCAACGCTAACGCAAAACGAGAACGGCCAAGATGGTAATATTACCCTAAAAACGAAGATCAATGCCAATGTTCCTTTTTGGATCTCTGGAACCATTAACTTGGGAACAAATCTCGATGGAATAACCGGTGGTGATGGCATTGCCATGGCGTTTCACCATGGTTCGGATGGCCAGATTGGTTTCCAAGGTGGCGGTATTTCGATTAAGGGTTTGCCAAAATCATCTGGTTTTATCTTCGATACTTGGACTCTAAATCAAGGAGACTATTCGAAGATTTATATGTCAGGGATTCACAGTGATGTGGATCAAACCGATCAGAATGACCCATGGCGTTATGCTGGTCAACCAGATTATTTGAACGTGTCTGAGATTGCGGGTAAAGATGTGCCGTTCACGCTTACTTATGATGGACAGGGACACATGACAATGTCTTATCTAGGAGTCAGTCGTACGATTGATGTTGATGACTATCAAGATCCATTGTCCTTGTCGATTGGTGGTTCAACGGGAATTGCGGATAATGTACAGACTGTGTCGATTAATTCCTTCCAATTTGTACCAGCGCAGACAAACCCGGCGACACGAACCATCCATTATGTTGATCAGGATGGTAATGAAATCGCTTCGCCAACCGTACAGCAAGCGGTTTACCGCCGTACGGGAAGACTGCAGGACGGCAAGGCAGTCTATACTGATTGGCAGTTGATTTCAGGTGATCCAAACTTTGCGGCCGTAGAAGCCCCAACCATTGCCGGCTACACGGTTCAGTCTGGTCAACAAACTTTTTTTGCGGCCACGACAGTGAGTGAAGATTCCGGTTCTTCAAGTTATACAGTTAAGTATACAAAGAATGCGAACCAAGCGACGTTGAACGTCCAAGATAGTACCATTGTTTCTGGGCCTAACGCTAGTTGGAATGCAGCCGATAACTTCCTGAAGGCCGTTAATTCAGATGGTTCAACCGTCAATTTATCAGATGTCAAGGTTGATGGAACGGTTGATGTTAAGACTCCTGGCGAATATGATGTAACTTATAGTTATACGGATAAAAATGGTAAGCTTCAAAAGCAGACTGCTAAAGTGACAGTCATGGCTTCTAAGTCCAACCTTGAAGTGAAGGACTTAACACTTTGGGTTGGTGATTCTTGGGATGCCAAGGATAACGTAGTTCGTGCAACGGATGAATACGGAAATAGCTTGAATTTGAAGTATGTCAACGTTCAGGGAAGCGTTGATACTTCGAAGGCTGGTGTTTATCCACTGACCTATACTTATACTGATACAAGTGGTAATAGCTTTACGAAAACAGCTAATGTTACTGTGAAAGCACTAACAACTACTTCCACTGAATCAAAGACGGTGAAGGAAAACGTCCACTATCAGTACGAGGATGGCAAGACGGCTGCTGACACCTACACGAAGGAGGTCACTTTCACCCGGACCGTAACTAAGAATGAAAAGACGGGTGATGTTAGCTATGGTGACTGGTCAGCAGACCAGACCTTTGCTGCAGTCGACAGTCCTTCAATTAAGGGTTACACGGCAGATAAAGTATCAATTACTTCTCAAACGGTTAATGGAAATTCTGGCGATTTGAATTTTACGGTAACTTATATGGAGGACACGCCGGAAGTAACAACGCAAAGAACTACGGTTAAAGAAACCATTAATTATCAGTATGAAGACGGCACGAAAGCTGCTCAACCATATACAAAGAATCTTACCTTTACCCGTTCCGTTTCAACTGATGCGGTAACAGGTGAAAAGACCTATGGTGCTTGGTCAGCTGATCAAACATTTGACGCCGTTACGAGTCCTTCTATCGCAGGATATACTGCAGATCAATCGAATGTTGCAGCACAAACCGTTAATGGTAATTCAACCGATTTGAACTTTACGGTGATCTATAAGAAGAACTCCTCTGCTAATAATGGTGGCAACACGCCATCGAACAACGGTGGCAACACACCATCGAACAATGGTGGCAACACGCCATCAAACAACGGTGGCAACACGCCATCGAACAATGGTGGCAACACACCATCGAACAATGGTGGCAACACACCATCGAACAACGGTGGCAACACACCATCGAACAATGGCGGCAACACACCATCGAACAATGGCGGCAATACACCATCTAACAATGGGGGAGACGGAGTAAATAACACGCCAGCCAATAACAATGGCAATGGTGGTTCTTCCTCAAATAGTACTAACACGGTTCTTCCTTCAACCGGTGGTAATGAAGCTCCTGCTACGTCATCTGCTTCTACTGCTAATGCAACGAAGAATAATAAGGTTTTGCCAGCAACTGCTAAGAAGGTAGCTAACAACGCAACCGTTCTTGCAGCAATGCTTGCCCTTATTTCAGCTGCTAGCTACGCTTTCTTTACCAAGAAGCGTCGTGAAGAGAAGTAAGTGTGAATGAAGAGAGTCCTATGTATAGGGCTCTTTTTTATTGGTGGCACAATTATGGTGTGTTTGTGTCAAATGATACAAGCGTGTTACAATGTAAAAGACAAAGAATTGAATCGGTTTTTTATTCAATTCTACGGGATGATTTTGGAACTGTTCGGTACCTGAGGGTTAGAAAATGTTTTCATTTCACGGATGGTATCAGTCCTTAAGGGGGATAGTTTGATGGAATATAAGCACTATAAAATGTTTAAATCTGTCAAGAAATGGGTTGTAGCTTCTGTTGCGGCATTCGCGATGCTTGGCCTTGGACAGGTGACGACGCAGCAGGGGACACACTTTGGTCAACGTGAAGTGGCCGCAGCTGATGGTACGACTTTGGCAGATGCGCAAAGTGCAGCAAAGACTGCCTTGGAAAGCGCAGCAGGTACGGCGAAGGATCCGGGAAATGTCAGTTGGACCGCTGATAAGAATAATGGCGTTCGAATGGCCTTTGGTGGCTTGGGACAGGATCTTACCAGCGAGGACATGCACTTAAATACTTCAGCTAATGTGACGGTGTCCACAGATGACCAGTCTGCCATTCAACAGGTTCTGAGCGACTATGAAAACAAGGTGGCATCGGCAACCTCGGTTGATGAAGTGACATCTCTGCAACAGGAAGGGACTGCTAAATTGGCCTTGATGGGTGTTAAAATTCAGGCCAAGGCAATGCTCGCTCAAGATTATCAAAACGTTTCTTCTGGAACGGTCTATTTGCTGAATAAGGAAGCAGAGGCCGATGCTAAGCAGACGCCAATTCGCTTTGAAACATCCGTTGCTTCACAGGACAATTATCAAAATACCATTCAAAATGCCTATCAAGATGCCTTGACTTATATCGATAACTATAGCGGAACCGCACAAGGCCTTTCGGATGAAATGACCAGCACGAACATTAGTACTGGTTTAGCGAACAAGATTCGTACACTTTATTACCCAATTATTCAGGCAGAATATCGTAACGATAACCGCTACTATGCTTATTCAAACATGGTAAGTACCTATACGTTAATGGGAAATTCCACTGTTCCAAGTGACCAATACAGCACTGTTTTAGATGCTCTGGAAAAGGTGAACGGGGAGGTGGACGCCACGCCTGTGAGTGCCGGAATTCACAATACGAATTACTGGATGTCGATGGGAAAAGCAATGGCGACAGCGGGCATCCAAGCCTTGACTAAACAAACAGAAGCTGTTTCGAGTGAAGACAAGACTGCCATTGAATCCATTGCAAATAAGGGCTTGGCGGATGTTGCGCCGTTAATGATCCAAGTATTGGTTGGGTTCGTCCTGCTCAAATTTTTGCGCAGGTCAAGTCAGATGTGTTGAGTTTGATTTCAAACAAAACCATTACGCGAACGATTAAGTATGTCGATGCTGAGGATCCTAACAAGGAAGTTGCTGATTCAAGGACGGATACGGTGCAACTTAGTCAAGGCTTTACGGTTAATAATTACACTGTGACGTCTAACGGTTGGACCAGCGGGACTTTTGAAGCAGTGCCATCGCCAGATCTGTCTGCTAAGGGCTACAAGGCAGCTGATCAAGCCACGGTTGATGCATCGACGGTGACAAATGGTGATTCGGACCAAACCATTGTGGTGAAGTATGCCCATGATACGGCCGTTCGGACGGCTGATGATCCGGGTTCTTTGCCCGTTAGTGATCTTCAAAAGACGGTGACGCGGACGATTCGCTACGTGGATGCTACTGGTAAGCAGCTGGCGGAGCCAACGGTCCAAACGGTTACGTTGAAGCGTGAGGCTACGGAGGACTTGGTTACCAAGCAAGTGCTTTCTTATGGTGACTGGACAGTTGCTTCCGGTGACTGGTCAGCGGTGCCTGTGCCCGAAACTTTGGCCAGCGGAGACTATACGACACCAAAGGTGAATGGTGAAGCAGTTTCGACGGTTACGGCTGATTCCGTAACAGCGGATAGCTCGGACCAAACCGTCACGGTTGTCTATCAAGAAAAGGACGCTGCGGAAAAGAATAATGCTGGCCAAAAGAATGATCAGAACCAGAGCGGATCTGGTGACCGGAACGTGAATGGTGGGCAGAGCTCGACTGGAACGAACGCATCAGCTCAAGATAAGCAGTCTAGGACAAACGATAGCGTTTCTGCAACGGCTACAAGCGCTGTTAAGAAAGTTGAAGCGGTTTCTTCTGGCTTGCCTGAGACGGCTAAGCAGGTCGTCACGAATCCATTTGGAATTGCTGGTTTGGCTGCGTTGTCAGCCGCTAGCTACGCCTTCTTTACAAAGAAGCGCCGTGATGAAAAGTAAGTGTGAACGAAAAGAGTCCTACTCGTAGGGCTCTTTTTTCTGTAGAAAATGGGTATTTGGTGACGAATATATACAATCCGTTACTTTTTTGACAACGTTGTGCCAAAAGCGTATAAATAAATTAAAGACATCTAAAGTGGAATGTTTCTGAATAAAGATGTTCTTAAAGTAATTGGTATGGAGGTCAACGATGGATTTAAAAGATTATAAACAAGCAAGGGAAATCGGAATTAACAGTACGGCTTTGAATAACTATGTTGGTTATTCTCGTGGTTACTTGGAACCCGGAAACATCGGTGAAGGTTATTTGACTGGATTGAAGGTCGATGCCGCTGCCACGCTGTTAACAGATGATACGATGCTTGATAATATTTCGTCCTACGATCGGGCAGAGGCGAAGAACGCAAATCTCGCACAGATTAACATGGAAACGGCTTCTTCCTTTACGGGTCCACAAGGAAATATCATTGGCTATGACTTTTTACGAAACACGGCGTTAAAGGATCAAAAGCCCATGTATACGCGAACACAATGGGATGGCTCAGAGCTGCCAATTTATGATGCGAAACCACTACAGGATGCCTTGGTTGAGTACTTAGGTACTGTCGATGAACCCCGTTTTAAGACTGTTCCAGCCGCTTTTATCACTTGTGCCAATAAGGGGGCAATGGCAAAGCGGCCAAAGGATGATCGGCCATTGAAGCCCGGTGAAGGTTATGGTGTCTGGTCCGCAATTGCCTTGTCAATCGCCAATGATCCAGTTCACCACTCTTCAATGTACGTGGAAGATGCTGGGGTTTGGACCAAGTCTGACAGTGAAGAGGATTTGATCGATTATCTCAATACACGAAAGGCCGCCATGGCCCAATCAATTGCCTACTGTGGTAAGCACGCCAAGACGACTTTTAAAGCGACCTACATTGGCTTTGCACACACCATGCTGAAGCCGGGTGAATTTGGAACGGCCATTACGGTCGGCCCATATTTGACCATGCCTTTTGATGCTGTGCCCGATGCTCGCCGTACCAATGCTTCTGCTGAAGATGCAATGGATACGATGCGTAAGTTGAGCCTGCAAGACTGGTTGAAGGAAATGAACTACGAATCACTCGTTGAAAAAAATAACATTACTTACTAACTCAGTTTCTTTTGGAGGATTCTTTTGGCTACAAAACAAGCGAAAAAATTAGGAACGATCGGCTTAATCGGCTTGATTGTTCCAGCAATGATTGGTGGTGGGGCCTACGACCTGCCCCAAAACATGGCCACGAACGCTGGGCTAATTGGTCAACTACTGGGATGGGCAGTTTCCGGTGCGATTATTTGGTGCCTGGTTTACTCATTTTTGTTCTTGTCGAAATTACGACCAAACTTCACTTCTGGCCTTTACATGTATGCAGAGGACGGCTTTGGAAAATTCACTGGATTCTTTGTGAGTTGGGGTTACTGGATTTGTGAGTGTTTTGCAAACATCACCTACTCCGTTCTTCTGGCATCAACGTTAAATTCATTTTTCCCCGGTGTCTTTAAAGGTGGTAATAATCTGAATGCCATTATTTTGGGGACGGTCATTCTTTGGTTAATGACTGCACTTGTGTTGCATGGTATTCAGGGAGCAAGCTGGGTGGATAACATTTCAACAGCTGTGATTTTGCTTTCACTCGTGTTCTTCATTATCAGTATGATCTTTGTCTTCAATCCCCATGTGTTTACAACCAATGTAATGGGAAATGAAAGCATTCGCCACTTACAAGATACGAACTTAGGTTCACTTTTCCACCAGATTAAAGACACGATGATGGTCACTCTCTGGGTCTTTGGTGGTGTCGAAGGGGCCGTTGTCTTGTCAGGTGATGCGAAGAGTCAAAAAAACGTTCGCAATGCGACAAAATGGGGCTTTATCATTTGCTTGATCATTTATGCCGCTGTTTCCGTGCTGGCTCTTGGCTTCCGCAGTTATGGTTAGGTTGCCAACATGGCGTCACCATCAACGGGTGCCCTTCTTGCTGCAATTTACGGACCAATTGGCCGGATTATTATTGGCATTAGTGTCATTGTAGCCGTATTGGCTTCCTGGTTGACCTGGGTTCTGCTTCTTTCAGAAATGCCACGCGCTGCCGCTAATACGGGCTCCTTCCCGCAGTCATTTAAGAAGGTGAATAAGAATAACATGCCTTCATATTCAATCATCGTCTCAACCTTGGTTATGCAGGTTATTTTGTTCTCAACGGCCTTTGCAGGTAAGGCCTTTAATACCATGTTGACGATTGTTGGAACAATGACGGTTCCGCCATATCTGATTTCGATGATGTACCTTTTTAAGATTAGCTTGAATGAAAAGTCATTTAATCCAACTGGAGCAAAAATTGGCTTCACCCGAACTCGGCCATTGATTTATTCGGGCTTGGCTGTTCTTGGAACCCTTTACATGGGCTATTCAGCTGGGATTAAATACACGGCGCTTTCCTTTATCATTTATGCGCTTGGTATTCCGGTCTACATGTGGGCGCGCAAGCACACCGCGGGCCAAACAACAAAAGCCATCTTTACCAAGTATGAAAAGATTTTTGTTATTTGTATCCTAGTGGTTGCAGTTGGCAGTTCGCTTTTGATGTTGCGATAGGGTAATCAATGGATAATTTTCAAAAACAAGTGAAACGTATGCTTCAAGAAAAGCGAATCAATCCTGAAAAGATCCTTTTTGGAATTGACGAAAAGGGGAAAGAGACGGCGGTTTATTTTGATTCGGACTTTCTCTATATTGAGAGTAAAAATCAATTCGAAAAGACGTCCCGTGACAAAGCAATTCATACAACGTTTCTTTCCGGTGCTCCAGATGGGGCGCTGGTACTTGAATGCCCGGCGATTAAGCTATCCTTACACGGGATTCATGAGGGGCGGGTGTTCGACTTTACCCAATCACTGGACCCAAAGTCAATCTACAAGGCTGATTACAATGGTACACAACCCTTGCAAAACAATGTTTTAGTGGATTCTGAACACGCGGAACTCATCGATCAGCTTCGTTATCAATTGCAGACGGGGCAGATTTCCCAACATGATTATGATTCCTTAAATCCTGTATTACCAAAAGCTGGTAAATAATTGGAATGATTCGAAAAGGACCAGTTCGTTTGAACTGGTCCTTTTGTGTTGCCTTTTGCACACAAAAACGGATTCGCCTGGGAAAGGGCGAACCCGCTGCTGGAAAGGAGGTGCGCATCTGGTCAGAAACCAAATGCAAAACTTAAAGAAAGGAGAACTCGAGTGCGGGAGTAGCGCGACTCAAGTTTTGAAATTGGCTGGGCCAATTTCTGCCTACAGTCTAACAAAAAACCCTTCATCAAGTGATGAAGGGTTGGAATAAGAAAATAGTAAAAAAGCACGCATCTTATGATACGTACTTTTCATATGGTTATTGTCTCAAAATTTACTGTTCATTTTTCTTCGAACGAGTAAAGAAGAGAGCAAGTGATGCAGTAGTTACTGATAAGAATGTAGCAGGAACTGCAAATTTTTCAGTGCGCTTTGCAGTGCTTGGTAAGATACCAGCTACATACTGACTGTGCTTCGTGTTAACAGATTGGCCGCTGTTATCACCATTCGTACTTGGCAATACAGCGCTTGGTACTTTGAAGCCGCCATTGCTATTGTTGTTATTGGAACCGTTAGCACCGTTGCCATGATCACCGTTATTGTTTGGTGTAGGTGTAGGTGTTGGGTTGACTGGTGTTGGAACAGGATTTTCATCCGTATCGTAGGTGATTGTGATTGATGAATCCGTATCAGTATCATCTGCCTTTACGGTCTTTGCAACGTTTTCCGTTCCATCAACAACGTGATAACCCGATACCGTGTCGTCGACTTTGGCAAAGGTGTCATTATTTGTCTGCCAGTTTGACGTTGCCGTGAAGTTTCCGTTTTCATCCAAATCACCTTCACGGGTAAAGGTAACTGTTTCAACTTGATCTGGCTTTACTTGATGACCCTTGGTGTCAACGAAGTGGACCGTACGCTTGAAGGTCTTAACAACATCACTTTCGTGTCCGTCTGCGTTGTTGGCATTAATCGGCGTCTTTGAAGTCTTGTAGGTGACGGTCACGTTATTGTTGTTTTGGCTAACGTCGTTTAGCGTCACATCCGAAGTTGAATCTGGGTTGCTGTAGGTGACATTACCGTTCGTGATTTGGCTTGGAATGCTGTAGCTTGGTGCGTTACCATCCTCGGTCCAAGTAATGTTGCCTAGAGTATTGTTATTCCAGTCGTATTCAGCCGAACCACTGAAGGTTGCCGTCAACGTTTGGGAGCCAAGGTTTTCGCCCTTTGGTCCTTTGAGGGTGACCGTTCGAGAAACTGTCTTGGTCAGCTGATCCTTGATGTTTTCAGGAAGGTTGGCCGTATTACTGTTGACGGTTGATTGGTGATTCTTCAAGTAGACGTAGACATCGTTTTGGGTGTTGTGGTGACTAGCCGTCCATTGCGTACCGTAGTCTTTGTGGTTAGGAATTGAATCGAAAGTAGCAATGGAACCGCTGCCCGCGCTCACTGAAGAAATGGCGTTGCCATTTGCATCCACGGCATTGGAGTAACCTTCAATCGTAGGGATGGCTAAACTATCAAAGTGGTACAGGCCGTCTGAACTTGCTTTAGTGGTACCAGTACCATCGTTTGCTGCAAGGCCGAACGGACCGAAACCTTCACCTGAGAGGGCGGTTCTTGCGTTGTTTGTCGTCACATAGCGCGTAAGTAATTCGTTTGCGTTTTGAGTGACCGTTTTAATATCAGCGGCATTCGGATTGTTTTTATCACTATAATTCCGAAAATGAATCGTCCGGACAGGGGTAACGTTCATATCGTCTTTTGAAATTAAATCAGAAGGGAACTGGATGCCCGCGTTGCTAAGTGTTCCAGAATATGTGCCCGCAGCACCAAACTGGAAGAGTGAGGTACCACTAGTAAAAGTAAAATCTTCATTAGCAAAGATTCCTAAATCGCTATTATCCGCTGAAACGGTGGTTGTATTTGGCAAGACCGTTTGATTCGTCATCACATTTGCTGAACCAAGTAGTCCGAGCGTTACAACTGATACGACAACCCAGTTTTTCTTTACTTTACGTAAAAGCTTGCGATTAACAAGCTGTGTAGAATTTTTCTTTAAATTGTTAAGCATGAGAAGCCTCCTTGCTTATTTAGATTTACTCTAAATCTATCTACAACCACATTATATTACTTTTATTTCGAAAATGGAACAATTTAGAATAGTTTTATTTTAAATATTACGTGACGAAGTGGAGAGGCTATCGTTACTGTGTCTATGTGATGAGTGGCCTTTGACTTTTGTCTAGAAAAACCCGTATAATAGATGCTAGTTGATTGACAGAATTTATGGGCGGAGTACGCCCTAAATTGGAAGGGAGGGACCATGGCAGAACGCATTCCACAAGCCGTTATTGACGAAGTTCGCGCCCAGACCAATTTGGTAGACCTGGTCTCTCAGTACACTCAGCTGGTGAAGCGGGGCCGGGAATGGAACGGTTCCTGTCCCTTCCATGAAGACCGCAGGCCCTCCTTCTTTGTCGACGATAAGAAGCAGGTCTTCCACTGCTTTTCTTGTGGACGGTCCGGGACGGCTTTTTCATTTTTGATGGAAAAAGAGGGCTATACCTATCCGCAGGCCATCTTGAAATTGGCCGAAGATGAAGGTGTCACGGGCTTGGACAAGTACCAGGGTCAGCCCTCAGCCCGGCAGGAAAAGTTTCAAAAGATTTACGAGCTATACGACGCTGCTCAGAAGTTGTACACGCACATCTTGCTGAACACGACGGCTGGCGAGCAGGCCCTTTCTTATTTAAAGGATGACCGGCAGCTGGACGAGGAAACGATTCGTCAGTACGGCCTTGGCTTTGTGCCAAGCAACAACGTGCTGCTTTCCTACGCCCGTGAGCACAACATTGATGAAAAAGTCATGGCCGAAGCCGAACTCTTCATCGAGCGGGACGGAGAACTGACCCGGGACCGTTTCAATAACCGTGTTGTTTGGCCGATTAAAAACGATCGCGGTCAGGTGCTCGGCTTTTCCGGTCGTTCCCTTGATCCGGATAATCCGGCCAAGTACATGAACTCACCGGAATCGCCCTTCTTTAATAAGGGAAAGTTGCTTTACAACTTGGACCAGGCCAAGGGGGCCATTCGTTTGGGTGAACCTGCGATGATCTTTGAAGGCTTCATGGACGTGATTTCGGCGGCCATGGCCGGGGTTGACGGCGCCGTTGCCACCATGGGAACGGCTTTGACTGAGGACCATGTGAAAGCCCTGACCAAGTTAAATGACAAGATTACGCTCGTTTATGATGGCGATGCAGCCGGACAGAAGGCGGCTAAACGGTCGATTCCACTGATTCGTTCGGTGACGCCTCAGGTCGAGATTGGTGTCATTGCCTTGGCTGATAACCGAGATCCGGACGAGGTGCGTCGGGAGCTTGGCTTGCCAGCCTTGAAGCAGGCGCTGACTCAGGCCACTCAAACGCCAACCGAGTATCTGATTAACGCGGCCAAGCAAGATAAGAATCTGCAAAACCAGGCTCAGTATTTAGACTTCTTAAAGGAAGTCTGGCCAATTCTTTCTTCGGCTTCGGCCGTTGAACAGGACTACTTCTTAAAGAAGATTAGTGAGGATTACGGTTCTTCGATGGAATCGCTCCAGTCCGAATTCAAGGACTACTTGGCTGCTCACCCGAAAGGGGGTCAGGGACCACAGAACGCTAGTCAAGCGCCTGGCTTTAACCCGGGTCAAGCTGGTCCAGGTCAAGCTGCTTCAGGCTGGGATGATTCCTTCATTCCAGACATTGATCCCTTGGCAGGGGCTTCTGACTACGGCAGCCGGGGTGCTTCGGTGCCGAATTGGCAGGACGCGCCTAAGCCGCAGATCTCGCGGGTTGAAAAAGCCGAGCGGGCCCTTTTGATGGCAATGATTAAGTCGCCGGCGATTCGGCAGCTGGTCGATGAACGGCCGGACTTTTCCTTTGTTCATCCCGAATACCAGTTGCTCCTGCTTCTCTACGATGCCTTTTCCAAGGAACATGGCAGTGGCGACTTTGACCTGGCGGCCTTCATGGACTACGTCCAAAAGCCGGATTTGGGTCAGAAGCTGCTTTCAATGGACCGGGAGTTTGGGACGCTCGAACCGCAAAGGGACGCCGCCAAGGATTACATGGAAGTAATTATCCGGGTTGGCCCGTACGAAGACCAGCTTAAAAACTTGCAGCAAAAGATTGCCCAAGCGAAGAACCAGCACGATGATGCCGCGCTGATTACACTAATGACAGAACTCATCAATCTGAAAAAAGAGCACTTTTCGCAATAGGAGAAAACATGGCAAAGATTACAAGTTCAAGTAAGATTTCCGATATTAAGGCATATTTAGACGAAAACCACATCGCCTATCACAACCGTGCGCGCAAGGCCGAACTCTTGGCCTTGGCCGAGGGAAAGACGCCGGAAGAGGCCGCTGAAATTGCCAAGAACGAACCGGCCAAGAAGCCGGCCAAGAAGTCTGGCCCAATCAAGTCAAAGAAGTACGATGCAGCGGTTCGTGAATTGCTGAAGGAGTACAAGCCCGCTAAGCAAATCGTTTACGCGGAATTGTCAAAGCGTATTTCAGAACCCTTCCACTTGGATTCCGAAAACATCGAACGTCTGATGGAAAAAGTCGAAGACGCCGGCATTGCCATCGTCGACGAAAAGGGTGAACCCGCACCCGAAGTCTTGAAGGCCAAGCAAAACAAGCCTTCCGAACAGGAACGAGAAGCCGCCGATGCCGCTACCGGAATCAAGATTAACGATCCCGTCCGCATGTACCTGAAGGAAATCGGTAAGGTGCCTTTGCTGAAGGGTGACGAAGAAATCGAAATATCAAAGCGCATCGAAGCCGGTGACGAAGAAGCCAAGCAGGAATTGGCCGAAGCCAACCTCCGTTTGGTGGTCTCCATCGCCAAGCGCTACGTTGGCCGTGGCATGCAGTTCTTGGACTTGATTCAAGAAGGAAACATGGGGCTGATGAAGGCCGTTGACAAGTTCGACTACACCAAGGGCTTCAAGTTCTCCACTTACGCCACCTGGTGGATCCGTCAGGCCATCACACGTGCCATCGCCGACCAGGCCCGGACGATTCGAGTGCCGGTCCACATGGTGGAAACGATCAACAAGTTGATCCGTATTCAACGTCAATTGCTTCAAGACCTTGGTCGTGAACCAATCCCTGAAGAAATCGGTGCCGAAATGGATTTGACGGCCGACAAGATTCGCGAAATCTTGAAGATTGCCCAAGAACCCGTTTCCTTGGAAACGCCAATCGGTGAAGAGGACGACTCCCACCTTGGTGACTTTATCGAGGATAACGAGGCGGTGTCACCAG
Organism: Fructobacillus papyrifericola; assembly: GCF_018437235.1. GTDB lineage: Bacteria > Bacillota > Bacilli > Lactobacillales > Lactobacillaceae > Fructobacillus > Fructobacillus papyrifericola. The sequence continues at coordinate 274,616 of NZ_JAAMFJ010000001.1, forward strand.
CCGATTCAGCCGCTTACGAAATGCTTCGTGACCAGCTCGAATCCGTCTTGGATACCCTGACTGACCGTGAAGAAAACGTCTTGCGTTTGCGCTTCGGTTTGGAAGACGGCCGCACCCGTACTTTGGAAGAAGTCGGTCGCGTCTTCGGGGTTACCCGCGAACGAATCCGTCAGATTGAAGCCAAAGCCTTGCGTAAGCTCCGCCACCCAAGCCGCTCTAAGCACTTGAAGGACTTCATGGACGAAAACTAATTTTTTGTCTAATAAAGATTTTGATTATCCGACTCCGGTCGGATTTTCTTATGACTAAGACCCGGTGAAAGTCGGGTGGCAGTCACCACACAAATCCGCGGTTCGTCGACCATCCCGCGAAAACAAAACTAGGAGTATTTATGAATCAATTGGATAAGCGTTCGCTTTCGCGAACACAGAACTTGACTTTGACGGCGGTTGTCGCTGCTTTGTATGCAGCGGTGACCATGATGGTGGCCCCAATTGGCTTTGGGCCCGTGCAGCTCCGTCTGTCCGAAGGGCTGAACCACTTGGCCGCCTGGAACAAGCGCTACATCGTTGCTTTGTCACTGGGTGTCTTGATTGCCAACTTGGTATCACCCATGGGTTGGATTGACTGGGTCTTTGGAACCTTGGACACGGTCATCATGACGGCTTTGACCTATTACTTGACGCGCAAGGTGGGATCAGCCTTGATGAAGATCATCATTTCAACGATTTCGGTTTTGACGGTTGGAATGGCCATCTTGGCAGCCGAATTCACCTTCGCCTTTGCCATCAACGCCGCTGGTTCCTTCCCGCCTGACCACGCGGGTTCCATCTGGGCCAACTGGTTGTCCTTCTACCTGATGCTGGTGCCGGGCGAATTCGCCTCATTGGCTGTAGGTGGAATCGTGATTTACGCTTTGTCAAAGTTTGTTGATTTAGCTAAGTAAGAAAACAATGAAAAAGTCGTCGAAGCATGCTTCGACGACTTTTTTGGTGGATTAGATTTGATTACTTCAATGGAACATCGACAACCCAGCCAGCAGGACCCTTTTCGTCCCCATATTGGATGGCAATCAGGCGGTCATAGAGGGCCTGGGTCTTTGGGCCAACTTCGGTTTCCGAGTAGAAGACGTGCTTTTTGCCCTGGTGGGTGATGGAACCAACCGGTGAAATGACGGCGGCGGTTCCCATGGCCCCGGCTTCGGCGAACTGGTCCAGTTCATCAATGCCGATTGGCGTTTCAACCGGGTGCATGCCCATTTCTTCGGCCAGTTCAAGCAGGGAGAACTTGGTGATCGATGGCAGGATGGACGGCGACTTTGGTGTCTTGAACTGACCATCCTTGGTGATTCCGAAGAAGTTGGCGGAACCGAGCTCTTCAATGTAGTGGTGCTCGCGTGGATCCAGGTAGACCACCTCTGAGAAACCGGCCCGGTGGGCTTCTTCGCCTGGAAGCATGGAAGCCGCGTAGTTCCCGCCGACTTTGGCCTGACCAGTACCACCATGGGCAGCCCGGTCAAATTCTGAGGTCACAAAGGCGGTTGGCTTCAAGCCACCAGGGTAGTAGGCGCCAACTGGCGTCACGTAGATGCGGAAGATAAAGTCCGAACCGGGCTTCACCCCAACGATTGGCGACGTTCCAATCAAGAAGGGACGGATGTAGAGCGAACCACCGGATTCATATGGTGGGATGAAGTCCTGGTTGGCCTTGACCACTTCTTTCACGGCTTCGACAAAGTCGGCTTCGGGATAGCCAGGCATAAGCAAGCGTTCAGCCGAATTGCGCATCCGCTTGGCGTTGCGGTCCGGACGGAAGAGGTTCACGCCACCGTCCTTTCGTCGGTAAGCCTTCAACCCTTCGAAGACTTCTTGTCCGTAGTGGAGCACAACGGCTGCTTCGGAAAGGGAAATGTTGGAGTCGGTCGTCAGTTCGCCCGGTTCCCACTTACCGTTATGGTATTCAGCCTGGTAACTATAGGGAAGGTCCTTATAGGAAAAGTCGAGGGAGTTAAAATCGATGTCTGCTGCTTTTGCTTTGCTCATAGTCTGCCTTCTTTCCTGAGTACTTTGGTCTATTATTAAAATAAAATGAGAAAATGTCAAGAGTTTTCAGAAAAGAATTTACTTGCTTGGTCCTTTTGAGCCGGAATTCTTGGCCAGGGGCAGCTAAATGAAAGATTCGCTGTCTGTCTGCCCTATGCTAAAATGAAGAAAGAAGAATTTTACTGGAGGAAACCATGGTGAACTATCCAAAGGGCGTGCACAATGCTGGTTCGTCCGTTTCCAATCAAATCAAAGCCGGCAAGCAGTCCAAGCGGGGACTGACCTTCGGAAAGCGAGGGATGGGTCTCGAAGATGAGATCAACGCGGCCAACGACTACTACCTGGCCGACCACCTGGCCGTGATCTATAAGAAGCCGACCCCGGTTACCATTGTCAAAGTCGACTACCCAGCCCGATCGGCTGCTAAAATTACCGAGGCCTACTTTCAAAGACCGTCAACGACCGATTACAACGGAGTTTACCAAGGCCGTTACCTGGACTTTGACGCCAAGGAAACCAAGAATAAGACCTCCTTTCCCATGAAAAACGTTCACGAGCACCAGGTCCGCCACCTGGCCAACGTGGTTTCCCAGGGGGGCGTTGGCTTCCTCTTGGTTAAGTTTACGACGCTAGACGAGACCTACCTTTATCCGGCACCGGAATTGGTGGCTGCCTGGCAGCGCTTGGAAGGGCACCGGTCGCTTTCCTATGCCGAATTAAAGGCGGATGCTTATCTGGTTCCAGCCAGCCTGACCCCTTCGCTGGACTATCTGAAGGCCGTCGACGACTATTTGGCTGACCTGGCTGCTGGGATTCGCTCGGATCGGCCACAGAGGAAGACGGCTGGGGCTGACCAGGCAAAAGCTACTTTTGGAAAAGATAGCAGGGCTGATTCAGATTCGGAGCGGCGCTTATGAGTCGGATTTGGGTAACGGGTTACAGGGCCTATGAGCTGGGAGTTTTTAAGGATAACGACCCCAAGGTCGCCGTCTTGAAATACGCCTTGAAGCAGCGCCTAGTTGAGCAGTTGGAGCAGGGGATGGACTGGCTGATTACCGGTGGGCAGCCCGGCGTCGAACTCTGGGCGGCCGACTTGGCCACCGAGCTGAAGGCGGACTACCCGCAGCTGCAGTTGGCTGTCTTTGTGCCCTTTGAAGACTTTGGTAAGAACTGGAAGGAGGCCAACCAGGCCAAGCTAGCTAAGGCCAAGAGCCAGGCCGACTTTTTTGCGGCTACTTATAAGGGCGACTACCAGGGACCCTTTCAGTTGCAAGGCTACCAGGACTTTATTTTGGAGCACAGCGATGGGGCGGTGCTGGTCTACGACAAGGACTTTGAGGGGAAGCCGGCCTATGATGACCGGGCGATGACGACTTTTCAAGAAAAGGCCCCTTATCCAGTCAATCGGATTGATATGGAAGACCTGCAGGAATACGCCAACGACTATCAAGAGGCCATCAACGAGGAAAAGTGGAATAGCTAGCAGCGATTCTAAACTTTAGCGCTCATTTAATCTAGAAAGTAGACAATAGACCTATTGATTAGCCTGGTAAACTTGCCGACTCGGTTCTTTACTGGTATGATTAAATTAATTCAAAGAATGAATTCAAAGGAGTACTCTTTTGGCACAAGTAAAGTACACGCAAAAAGATATTTACGACCGCGTCTTTAAGCAAAAGCGGATGGGCGTTGGTTATGATCCCGAAGATGTTGATGACTTCTTGGATGGCATCATTTCAGATTACGGTGTCTTCACGAAGCGCATCAAGGAATTGCAAGACCAAGTTGGTCAATTGCAAAACGCCTTGCAGGAAGCACAAAACCAATTGGCCGGTGGTCAGGCTGCTGCCCCACAGGCACCGGTTGCACCCGCTGCGCCAGTTGAAGCTGCACCAGCAGCTCCTGTACAGGAAGAAGCGCCAACTAACCTTGACTTGATCAAGCGTGTGGCAAACTTGGAACGGGCCGTTTTCGGAACGGATCACCAAGCTTAAGCAACAACCGATAAATAACGTTGAAAGCCCTTGGCTTTTGGCAGGTATCGAGTAATTGCGCACCGGTTATCCGGTGTGAGGAAGGTCCATGCTCGCACACTCTGCGATGAGTGTAGTGTTTGTGCTGGGATAAACGATAAACCCAGGCGTGCTTTGCACGACGGCGGTCGAACGGGCTAAGGCTTTGCTATGTCCTATTAGGCCTGAAGGTGCCATAGAAACGTATTTCCAAGTGAAAGCTTGGAACTTGAGACGAGGTAAACCCCACAAGCGGGCAACCCAAACTTTGGTAGGGGCGGCTGACCTAGTGAATTGAAACGATGGTCGGTATGGCAGCAATGCTTAGATAGATGATTACTGAAGGTTAGTGTTTCCCCATTGCTAACTGGAACAAAACATGGCCTACAGATACCTGTCGGGGAGCTCGCGTAAGCGGGCTTTTTTATTTGGAAAAAGATACGGTTAACGCGAAAATCGGGTTTGAAAGTCACCCGCTATCTGTTCTACAATGGAATAGAAATAAAGAAGGAGGCAACACATGGCAAACAATATTTTGCAAGAAACAACGAAGTTATCAAACGGCGTTTCAATGCCGGTCTTTGGTTTGGGCGTTTGGAAGTCAAACAATGCGCAGGCCGCTGAATCTGTGCAGGTCGCCATTAAAAACGGCTACCGCTTGATTGATACTGCCAAGCAATACGGTAACGAAGCCGGTGTCGGCTACGGAATCCAACAGGCCTTGGTCGATAACCGCTTGAACCGCAAGGACCTCTTCGTTACGACGAAGATCTTTAACGGCGACCAGGGTTACTTGTCGACTTTGCACAACTTTGACGAACAGTTGAAGCGTCTGCGTTTGACCTACGTTGACCTGCTTTTGATTCACTGGCCTGTCGAAGGCAAGTACTTGGACACTTGGACGGCTTTGGAAAAGCTTTACAAGGAGGGCAAGGTTCGGGCCATTGGTGTTTCCAACTTTGACCAGGATAACTTGGCCGACTTGGAGAAGCTGCACCGCTTGATGCCACAGGTTAACCAAATGGAATTCAATCCACTCGTTCAAGAAGAGCACCTCTTCAACAAGATGAACGGCTTGGGTATTGCCATGGAAGCCTGGTCACCACTCGGTGGTGGGGAAGCCCTGAACGACCCAACCATCAAGGCCATCGCCGATAAGCATGGCAAGACGACCGCTCAAACCATCCTGCGGTTCGACTATCAAATGGGTGTCATCACCATTCCAAAGTCGGCTCACGAAGAGCGAATTATCGCCAATGCGGCCATTGACGACTTTGCCTTGTCAGAAGATGAGATGGCACAAATCAAGGCGATGAACAAGGAACAACACAGCATCTGGCACCAAGACTTTGCTTGGCACAAGGGATCTGAAGATACCGGTGTTAAGGATGAGGTGTCAACTTGGGACGATACTGATGAATACTTGAAGAAGGAAGTTACTTACTAATTTCTTTGCAATAAAAAAGCGACTCATGCCGAGTCGCTTTTTTGTGTTTTAAAATTGTTTTTGGCTATTTTGCAGGTCAAGCGAGTAGAGGCGCTTGGCCTTTTTTAAGTCCGCCGTTGTTTTGGCACCCAGAAGGGTCATGTAAAGGGGCAGTTGCTGCTGCCAAAGTCGGACTTCTTCTTCCAAGCCAGCCTGGCCTTTGGCCATCAAGGTCTGCAGGAAGTAGCCGGCCGAAGAGGTCAACTTGGCTCCGAGCATTAAGGAAGTTACCACGTCCTTTGCCGAACGGATGCCTCCAGTTGCAATGACCTGTGTATCAATCCCGGCTGCTTCGGCTGCTAGAAGGGATTCGACCGTAGACAGGCCAAAGGCCGAAAGGTCAATCGGATTCTCCTTTTGACGATCCCGGGCTTGTTCGATTTGAGCAAAGGAGGTGCCATTAGCACCACCAAGATTAATGGCGGCCGGCTTGAGCTCGGCTAATTGCTTCAAAAGATCTGGTCCCATGCCAAAGCCGACTTCTTTGATGATAACGGGGACTGGAGATTTTGCAATCACATCAGCCAGGTTATCAAGCCAGTAGAAGGCGCGGTCTCCCTCGGCCATGGCGATTTCCTGACCAAGGTTGACGTGTAGTTCGATGGCGTTGGCATCGATCATGGCAACGGCCGCTTTCACGTTTTCAATGGGATGGTCGGCGCCTAGGTTCGCAATTAAAAAGCCGTCCGGGTTCTTTTTTCGAACAACGGAGAAGGAGTCGGCCTGCTGGCTATCCTTTAAGGCCACCGATTGCGAACCAACCGCCATGGCAATCCCAGTGTTTCGAGCCACAGTCGCCAAATCGGCGTTGACCCGCTTTGTGGCTTCTGAGCCACCGGTCATCGCTTCAATGTAAAAGGGCCAGTCAAAAGTCTGGTCAAAGAGCTGAACGGATGGATGAACTTCACTGACGGCCAGGTCCTTTAGGGGACTTGGTAGCCAGCGAACATCGTCAAAGGAAGGGCCGATGACAGGGGTTTGCTGGTCCCGCCAGAGCTTGGTCGCCAGTGACAGGTGTTCGTTTTTTCGATTGGAGTGGGGCGTTTGCATGGCAAAAGGACCTCTTTTTTTTAATCAATGACGGTTAGGCCGGCCACCCGGGCGGCCGTTTTCATAGGGAAAAGGGAGTGGGCTTGATCACCAACGACAAAGCCGTTATCGCCAAAGCCGGCACCGGAAATCTTACCAGCCAAATCAAGACGGTCTAACAACTGCAAGAAAGTAGCCAGTTTTTCAGTCTGGTAGCCCTCTGGCAAAGTCTCAATCAAGAGCTGCTGGTTCTCGTTCAAGGCCTTCTTTAGCGCCTCGTAGTCGCTGGCCTCGATGGCTTGCTTAACGGCTAAAACGGCTTTTTTAGAAGGCTCGAAGAGTGGAGCTAAATCAATCTTTTGCGCCAAGGCCTTCCGGGTGGAAGCCGGTTGCCGACTAGCCACAATGGCAAAGGACCAGTTGCTTGGCCACTCCAGCGCGTCGATTGCCAAAAGTGACCAATCCAAGTTAGTAAAGTCGCTTGGCTCAAAGGCCTTTTGATCAGCTAACCAAGCCGGTGCCTGGTAAAAAATCGTTTGGTTAAAGGCGGCCGTGGCAATGTCGCCAAGGGAACCGGACCCCTGCACCAGGTAGTGGGCAAAGGCGGCCTCTTTGAAAACGGCCAGGCGGTCGTCATCTTCTAAGTGGGCGGCGTGTAAGGCGAGCACGATGGCGACGGTCACAGCAGCCGAAGAGCCCAGGCCGAGCTTGCCTTCCTTGGCCTTCATCGAAGAGGAGATGGTCAGTTCGACGGTGGGCAGGTTGTCAAAGTCGAGTTGTTGCTGACTTTGGTAAAAGACGGCCATGGCAGCACGGACAAAGGTCCAGGAACCCGTTTCCAGGTCGGCTGCCCGAATGGCCGAAACCGCTGCCCAGGAAGTCTGGTAGGCTGCCTCGTACTGATCGGAACGGAGAATGATCTGACCCGTTGAGCCGGCTGAAAGGTTGGCTTCGATTTGAAGGCCCCGGTCGACGGGCGTGAGGACAGCGGGCTGGCCTGGTTTGGTAACGGCGTATTCGCCGGCTAGAAAGAGCTTGCCGGGAATGTGAAAGCGGTGTTTGTTATTCATAGGAAATTCCTGGTCCGGGTGTGGCGATGTCGAATTGAATCTTGCGGAAACGTTCAGCCAGGTAGGCCTTGATTTTAGGCGCCTGCTCCTGGTTGGTGATAATCTTGACGTTTGGCCCGGCATCCATCGTGGCATAGGCCAGGTAGCCTTCTTTACGGAGGGCCTTGACCTGTTCTAAGACCTTCATCGTGTCCTGGTTAAAGTAGGTGAAACGACGGTCTGTGGCCGTTAGGTTTAGGTCGTGCATGGCCAGGGCGTTTGCCTCGGCTAGCTGCCCAACCCGTTCAAGGTCGGAAGAAAAGAGGGCTTTCTTCATTTCAGCTAATTGCTGGGCAGATTCGTCAACCCAGGCTGCGTAATTCGGTGAAGTCTGGGCCCGACGCATGCCATCAGAGGAGGAGACTTTTTTCACCGTACCGGAAATCTTGCAGACGACAAGGGCGATTGGCAATTCGGGCGTCTTGAATTCCTTGGCGTAGGAGTCGGCGTCGTCCGTTCCCTTTTCCCAAATGGCAAAGCCGGGGAAGAAGGAGCGAGTGGCGGATCCGGAACCACGACGGGCCAGGCGGGAGAGTTCCTCTAGGGACAAATCCCAGTTGTTAAACTTGGCCACCGCAGCTGTCAAAGCCGCAAAGGAGGAAGCCGAGGAGGCTAGTCCAGCAGAAAGTGGGACCCGGTTTTCTGAAATGACACGCAGTGGGGGGAAGTCGCCCATTTCCTCGCGCAAGATGTTTAAAAATTGGTGGACCCGTTTGCCATCTTGGGGCAGCTCGTTAATCAAGAGGCTGTCTTCTGTGGCTTTTTCGACCCGGGTCTTCGTATAGTACTCATCTAAAGTCAAGGACAAGGAAGAGGTCGTGGGTAAGTTCAGTTTTGGGTCTGCCTTTCCCCAGTACTTGATGAAGGCGATGTTGGTATGGGCAATGGCCGTTTGGCCTTTTTTATCAGTCATGAGCGACTCCTCTTTTTGGGTGAAGGGTGGCGTTTTTGCTTACTATTTTAAAAAATGATGATGCTCTCAATTAAAGCGGTTGAATCCAAGTTTCTCGAGCACCGGCTTTAGCCAGGGCTCGGGCAATTTTTTCGGCCTCTTTGTCGTTTTCGGCCAGGGCAAACATGGCCCCGCCGATGCCTGATCCGGTTAGCTTAGCACCCAGTGCACCAGCCTCAAGGGCGGCAGCGACCAATTGGTCTAATTTGGGATGCGACACCTGCAGAGCCTGCAGGTCGTGGTGGGCCGAAGTGAAGATTTGCCCCAGCGTGACGGGGTCGTTTTCGACCAAGGCTTCCTTGACGGCGTAGGCTAACTTGCCTAAGTGACTGATGGCAGCCCAGCTTTCGTCATAGTGCTCTTTCAGCTGTTCCTTGACGATGTTGACGGCCCGGACGGTTTGTCCCCGCACGCCGGTATCGGCCAAGATCAAGGTGGCGTCCAGACTGGTTTCAAAAGTTGAGCAGCGGTGGTCTTGAAACCAAACCGGCTCCTCGGAAGAAACGGTTGCGGCATCAATGCCGGAAGGCGAACCGTGGGAGATGTTTTCGGCCAAAGTCGTGTAGTGCTGCAGCTTCTCTTCTGAAAGGGGCTTCTGCTGCCAGGCGAAAAAGGCGCGGGTGATGGCCGTCGCCAGGGCAGCCGAAGCGCCGAAACCGCGCTCCTGGGGGATGTTGGAGGCGACTTCGAGGAGGAAGCCGGACTCGCTTTGATCGTGATCCTTGAGGAGGGCGACAATCAGCTGGCGAATGCCTTCGAGATCAGCACCGAGGTCGCTTAATTCGATGGCCTGGCCAGACAAGATGATGGTCTGACTTTCTTCTAGTGATTGGAAGCAGGCGGTTACTTCGAGATTTAAGAGGGGGATGGCGACGGCCGGTTGTTGATAGACAACGGCGTGGTCGCCAATTAGGATGGCTTTGGCATGTGCTTTGCCGCTGCCATTAGCATGTTTTATCATATTTAAAGACTCCAATTAATTAAACATATTGTACCGCACAGTCCTAAGTAGTGTAAAATGGGACTAACCGGTGCTTTTCGATAAATTAGTAAATTTAAGGACTTTTCCGTATTTTTATAGAAAAGATTTTCGAAGAAGCACTTAGTGACTAGTGAAAGGAGACCTGATGAAAGAATCAGCCGCCTTTGTCATTGTTGATTTGGAAACGACCTCGCCGTCTGTTGAAAACGGTGGGCGAATCATCCAAATCGGGATGACCTTTGTGAAAAATAAAAAAATTGTGGAGCATTTTGATTCCTTTGTGAATCCGGCTCAACCCATCGATAAGAAGATTCAGCAGCTAACCCATATTTCGCCAAAAGACGTGCAAGACGCGCCATTCTTTGAAGAGTTGGCTCCATCTCTGCAGGCTCTGTTAAAGGGGCAGGTCTTCGTTGCCCACAACGTGAACTTCGACTTGCCGTATCTGAACGCCGAATTTGCCCGGGTTGGTCTCCCAGAGTTGGACTTGCAAGCCATTGATACGGTGCAATTAGCCCAGATTCTCTTCCCAACCGCACCGGGCTACCGCCTGTCCGATTTGACTGCCTACCTGAACCTGCCACTGGTCCAGGCTCACCGGGCCAATGCCGACGCCGAAGCGACGGCTCACCTGCTCTTTGCCATTTGGCAAAAGGCCCAGTCCCTGCCCGAAAAGACGAAGCGCACGCTGCTCTCCGTTGATTGGGGGCTGATCCGCCAGAGTCAGGACTTCTTGAAGATGGCCGCAAAATCAAAGGGGACCTTTGAAGAAAACGAACGGGTAGCCCTAGTACAAGAAACGGTTGAAAGACGCAAAAACCGCAAGCATCAGCGGAAAAACAAGGGGACTGAAACAACGAAGGCTCAGTCCTACCCAATCACCGCCGCTGGTAAAGTCGCTTTGCTCGGGTCCGACCTTTTGGTCGATGATGACCGCAACCAAGTCATGAACAAGGTTCACCGGCTCTTGGAAAGTGGTCAACGGGAACTGGCCGTCTTGCAAACGGCCCCACAATTGAAGAAAACGGTGACTTACTTGCTACCGCTCTTCTTTATGAAGGGCCGGAAGACCAATTGGCTGCTGAGCGATGACCTTTCGTTGATTGTCCACCAGAAGCGACTTTTGGCAGAGTTAGCCAAGTGGCTGCCCGAACAGGGACTGCGCTTTGCCTCGCTTTACCAGCCTTCGGGTTATTTGGACGAGCAGAAGTTCCGTTCGGCCATCAAGCGGGCCAAGGATAAGGGCGGAACCTTCTGGCAGGCCCAGATTCTGGTTTGGCTGTCCGAAACGCCGACGGCCGCCTTTGCCGAACTGCCCCGTGGGATTCGCTCCCACCCGGATTTGGCAGCGGTGGCAGCCGATGAAGAATCGGCCTCATTCCAAGCCGCTTATGAAGAAGCCAAGCAGGCCGACGTTGTACTTTCGACCTACGAAACCTTCTTTGCCTGGTCCAAGAAGCTCAATCTGGCCCAGGGGAAAAAGGAAAAGCCGGTCGTCATTTTGGAAAAGCCGGTCGGTCTGCAAGCCGCCATCCAAAAGAGCCTGGGGCTGACTTTGCCCCTTGGCTTTTATCAAGACCAGGTTGCAAGACTGGCCGATCAAGCCGCCCAGCTACCGGCAAAGGCCAGGGGCGTCTGGCAGGTCAACCTGCACAACTGGTCAGTGGCCTGCCAAAAGATTGATCGGGAGTTAAAGGAAAAGGAAGCCCTGCGAGCTGCAAAGGCTATCCTAGACCGACTGATAGCTATCGAAGAGCTAGCCGACAAGGAAGCCTTCTCAACCAAGTTGCTGGCCTATGACTTAAACGAAAAGCGGGCCAAGCTCACCTGGCTAGCGGCTCACCAGGAGACAATCAAGCAAACCTACTGGCAGATTGATGATGAAAAGAAGCAGCAGGACCTGACTTTTGCGGTGAAGGAGGGGCTGGTTTACCAGAAGTACTTCTTAAAGCAAATCAGTCAGTTACTGGTCATGGCTTCCTTTTATCCAAGTGACCTGAAGGACTTCTTAACGGACGCGCCAAAGGGGATTGTTCAAGAACAAGAGGGCCTACCCAAGCCAGACGAAGATCATCAGTTAAAGACGGTCTTATCTGCTGAGCGCAACGAAGACAAGCAAATTCAGGCGGTCTTTGCCGCTGGGCGTAAGCACTTGCTCTTCTTGGCCGAGGATTTCTCCTCCATGAAGCATTGGTACTATAAGCTTTCCAACCAGTATGGTGACCATTACGTCGTTTATGGTCAGGACCTGTCGGCTCCCTTGAAAAAGGCTGCCTGGCAGGCCTCTGGCGAAGAACGGTCCATCTTGGTAGCCACACCGGCCTTACTTTCTGAATTGGCCGAACAGAGCCTTCCTTTACCAGAGGTGGTGGTGTTGCCTAGAGCCAACCGTTGGCTCGATAAGGAGGCTTTGTTGCAGCTAATCATTGCCATGCAAAAGGATCCAAAATCCTTGTTGCTGGCCTCGCTTAGTCAAAAGCAGGCTAACTTTGTTCAAGACCACTTGAAGGTCTTGAATGCTGGCCGTCGAATTGCCAAAGTCGACAGTTTAAAAGACAGCAAATAACGATTGAAAAAGACAGTGAAAACTGTCTTTTTTTATTCTTTGTGGGAGCTGGTTGAGAAGTGGTGTCTGAGGGGAGGGCTGCTTTTAAAAGCTTTTTTGAATTTGCCTTGAAATCGCTGAATTTTAGCGGGATTAGCGGGCGATTTTTGCTATAATATTTAACAGTAGAGCAATTTTTTGAGAGGTCCTCATGGAAATACACGATAATTTACGGGTGAACATGGCGCGACCAAGGCGTTTTTCTTGGTCAAAGTTCTTCGTGATCGCCCTGACAATTTTCATCTTGCTCTTTGCCGCCTTCGCCTTTTACGCCTACATGGCCCTAAGGCCAATGGCAAAGGCCGAAAGCAACGTGCAGGCCGTGGTGAAGCAGAAGACCAGCCTGACCAATCTTCATGACATGACGGTCGACTACCGGGATGGCTCAACTTACGCCGTTTTGGGTAGTGAAAACGGCCAGTCCAAAGTTGCCATCATCCACGGTAAGGAAAAGAAGGTTCACGTCTTTGACTACGGCAATGGCTTGACGCGTAATCAAATCAAGCAGTTGTTGAAAAATGATTACCAGTCCAAGCGAATTTATTCGGCCAACCTATCCGAATACCAAAACACGCTGGTTTGGGAGCTCTCTTACCAGGCCAAGGACGGCAGCCTGAACTACCTAACGATTGATTACAAGAATGGAACGGTCTACCGGGCCGTGAACGGTATCTAAGATGGCCATCGATGAAAAACAATTTTCAAAGCGGGCCCAGGCGCTTCAGCCGTCCGCCACGCTGGCGGTCTCAAAGAAGGCCAAGGAGATGGCAGCTGCCGGTGAAGACGTGATTAATTTGGGGATGGGCGAGCCGGACTTTGAAACGCCAAAGCCGATTGCAGCGGCAGCGGTGGCGGCCATTCAATCCGGGCAGACCTCCTTTTACACGCCAGTGGGCGGCACCCTCTCGTTACGAAAAGGAATTGCGCAACTGGCTGAAAGGCTAACGGGACAAGAACTGTCAGCTAAGCAGGTGACGGTGACGACCGGGGCGAAGATGGCGCTCTATGCTTTGAGCCAGATTCTGGTTAATCCAGGGGACTTGGTCGTTGCAGCCAAGCCCTACTGGGTTTCGTACGCCGAACAGGTTGGGCTAGCCGGGGGCCGTTTCGAAGCCCTGGGCGACGACCGCTTTGGTAAGCTGACGGTGGCTGCACTGAACGCCTTGGACGAAAAGCCCAAGGTAATCTTGCTGAATAACCCGACGAATCCGTCCGGGGTCTTATACAGCAAAGCAGAACTCCAGGCCATTCTGGATTGGGCCGAAGCAGCCGACTGTTTCTTGATCGTCGATGAAATCTACGGCCGCTTGGTCTACAACGGTGCTCACTTTACTTCCGTCCTTTCTTTGGCTCAGTTAAATAATCGAAAGTTAATCGTTGTCGACGGGGTCTCCAAATCCTATTCGATGACCGGTTGGCGAATCGGGTGGGCCTTGGCGGACGAACAAATCATTGCCGAACTAAACAAGGTCCTTGGCCACATGACGTCGAATCCAACTGCCGTTGCTCAGGCCGCTGCCGAAGCGGCCGTGACCGGTGATCAGCAGATGGTAGAAAGTATTCGCCAGGTCTTCGAGAAGCGGTTGAATACGACCTATGCAGCCATTCAAGAGCTGCCGGGTCTGACCGTTTCCGACAAGCCAGAAGGAGCCTTCTACTTCTTTATTAAGATTGAAGATGAGCTGTTGAAGCGACTTCATTTGAATTCTTCTGCCGACTTTGCCAAGGTACTTTTGGAAGAAGAAAAAGTCGCTCTGCCAGCCGGTGAAGGCTTCGGCAAGCCAGGCTACCTGCGCCTGTCCTACGCAAAGGACCAAGCAGCCATTAACGAGGCGCTTAAGCGGATTAAACGCTTCATTACAAAAGACTAATTCCGGCCGTTTGGCCAGTAAACCACCGAAGGAGGAGGGGGTTTCCCCCGAGAGGATATGACAGAAGAACAAATTCCGACAATTCAAATTAAGGATGCACCAGAATACGTTGGCCAGCGGGTTAAGATTGGTGCTTGGCTGCGTAACAAGCGTGGCTCCGGTAAGATAGCTTTCTTGCAGTTGCGTGACGGCTCCGCCTTTTTCCAAGGAGTGGTTGCCAAAGCTGACGTGCCTGAAGACGTTTTTGAAACGGCTAAGGAACTGAAGCAGGAAACGTCCATGTACGTTTACGGTGTCATTCACGCTGATGAACGTTCCGCTTTTGGTTATGAAATCAAGATCGACAAGATTGACGTCATTGGCGAATCACACGATTACCCCATCACGCCAAAGGAACACGGAACGGAATTCCTCTTTGACGAACGGCACCTCTACCTTCGTCACATCAAACCCTTTGCAACCTTGAAGATTCGCAACACCCTGATTGCGGCCACTTACGAATTCTTCAACAAGGAAGGCTTCATTAAGTTGGATGCGCCCTTGTTGACGGGTTCAGCTCCTGAAGGAACGACCGAATTGTTCGAAACGGACTACTTCGGTCAAGATGCCTATCTGTCACAGACCGGTCAGCTTTACGCCGAAGCCGGTGCCATGGCCTTTTCAAAGGTCTTCACCTTCGGTCCTGCCTTCCGTGCTGAAAAGTCCAAGACTCGTCGTCACTTGACGGAATTCTGGATGATTGAGCCGGAAATGGCCTTTTACGACCAAGATGCTTCCATGGAATTGCAGGAACGCTACGTGGCCTTCTTGATTGAAAAAGTCCTGGAACAAAACGAGCAGGAATTGGACTTGCTTGGCCGTGACAAGGAACTCTTGCGTTCATACACACAATTGCCATTCCCACGTGTTTCCTACGATGATGCCATCAAGCTCTTGCAGGACAATGGTTTTGACGTGGAGTGGGGTGTTGACTTTGGTTCACCTGAAGAGACTTTCTTGGCTAACCACTTCTCAAAGCCTGTCTTTATCGTGAACTTCCCGAAGGCCATCAAGGCCTTCTACATGAAGCGCCACCCAGAACGCGAAGACGTTGTGATTTCGGCTGACTTGTTGGCCCCTGAAGGCTACGGTGAAATCATTGGTGGGTCCGAACGTGATACGGACTACGACTACTTGAAGCAACGGATCGAAGAAGAGGGTCAGAGCCTAGAAGACTACAACTGGTACCTGGACTTGCGGAAGTTTGGTTCCGTGCCGCACTCTGGCTTTGGACTTGGTCTGGAACGCATGGTGACTTTCGTAACTGGCGAAGAGCACATTCGGGAAGCCATTCCATTCCCACGAATGACGCACCGCTTGCGTCCTTAATCGAAAATCAAAAAGCGCCCAGGCAGGACTTGGGCGCTTTTCTACGAAAAGGGGTCGATGGATGGAAGAGAACGTCAAAACCTTATTAAACGCTGGACAGACCGCTGTCCACAATTATCTACTGAGCCATTACCGAGACATCGGTCTCGATAATGACGACTTGGTCATCTACTTACAAATCACCCGCCTGCAAAACCAGGGCGACCAGGCGAGCCCAAAGCTCTTGGCGGCCACGATGAAAGTCACCGAGCAGGCCGTTTCCGAACGGTTGAAGGGCTTTGTCCAACGGGACTTAATGACGGTCTCCAACCTTGGCAATCGCCAGGAGTACTTTGACTTTACCCCATTGTTTGACAAGCTCTTGTCCGGTAAGGCCGTCAAAGTCGATAACCCGGTTGTGTCAACTGGTGAGCAGAGCCGGCGCCAAGTTGTCCGTGTTTTGCAGGGCGAGTTTGGTCGACCTCTGTCGCCAATGGAGCTGCAGACGATTAACCAGTGGTTTGATATCGAACATTTTGATCCGAACATGATGGTCTTAGCGATTCGCGAAGCCATCGCTAATAACGCGCGGTCACTGCGCTACATTGAGAGTATCTTGATTAACTGGCAAAAGGCCAACCTGAACTCGGCCCAGGCCGTCCAACTGGAAAAGGAACGGCGACGCGGAGTGCACTACAATGCCAAGAGCCAATCGACGCAGAAGCAGGCGGCAGTAAAAAAGCAGCCAACGGTGCCCATCTTTAAGTTAGATGACCTGTAAGCTGCTGAATTCTTTGGCTATTTAATGACAATCGTGCCGTCTTCGTTTTGGTGAAAGCCTAAAACGGGCGTCGCCTTGTCAGCGATTAGGCAGAAGAGATTGGCCTTGTCGCCGACTTGTGAAAGTCTGGTTTGGGCCTGTTCGAGGGAGAGCGGGCGACCGCTCTTGTTCAGAACCAAGGCCACCTGGCTGTCATCTTCTAAAAAGCGCAGGGCCGTGATTGGCAGGATGTGGTCACGACTTTCATCGGATTGCCCGTAAAGGGGCGTTTGACCGTCAATGTAGGTTGTTAGCGAGAAGAAGTCAAATACATTCATAATAGCTTTATTATAAAGGAAAAAGATGGAAAAGAAATACACCATAATGGTTACGGTTGCGGCGGGTTTGGAATCCGTTGTCGGCCAGGAACTAAAAAACATGGGCTACGATGTCCGGGTTGATAACTACCGGGTCTTCTTCGAAGGAACCCAGGCAGACATACTCCGGGCCAACCTCTGGCTGCGGACTGCCGACCGTGTCAAAATCGTGATTGGTTCCTTTGAGGCCAAAACCTTTGAAGAACTCTTTCAGGGCATCAAGGCCTTGCCGGTCGAAGATTATCTGAACTATGATTCGGAATTTCCCGTGGCTGGCCGTTCGCAAAAGTCGGTTCTGCACTCGGTGCCAGACGTTCAATCAATCACCAAGAAGGCCATCGTTGAGAAGCTGCAAGAGGCTTATCACGTGCGGACCCGGCTGCCCGAAAACGGCTTCTTTGCCCAACTTGAAGTGATGGTTGCAAAGGACCAAGTTATGCTGGTCTTAGACACGACCGGTCCTTCGCTATTCAAGCGGGGTTACCGTGTCGAAAAGGGGGCGGCGCCTTTGAAGGAAAACTTCGCCGCTGCCCTGATTTTGCTGACTAACTGGAAAAAGGACTTGCCCTTTGTCGATCCAACCTGTGGATCTGGAACCCTGGCCATTGAAGCAGCCTTGATTGGCCGCAACCTGGCCCCTGGCTTGACGCGGACTTTTGACATCGAAAAGATGGACTGGTTTGACCAGGAGCTGTCCGATACGATTCGTGACGAAGCCGAGGACAAGGCCGATTACGAAAGTGAACTGGACATCCATGGTTACGATATCGACCCTCGCATGGTGGCGATTGCAAAGGAAAACGCCAAGCACGCTGGGCTTTCACAAGACATTACCTTTGAAACAATGGATTTGGCCGATTGGCGGCCGGAAAGTGAAAGCGGTGTCTTAGTCGCTAACCCTCCTTACGGTGAACGTCTGGGTGAGTTGGAGGAGGCCGAGAAACTTTACAAGGTGATGGGGGAACTCTACCGTCCCTTGACCCACTGGTCCAAGTACATTTTGACCTCCGATTTGTCCTTTGAAAAAGTCTACGGACAAAAGGCGACAAAAAAGCGGAAACTGTATAACGGTCAGCTGCGCGTTGACTACTTCCAATACTGGGCAAAACCCTTGGCTAAAAAATAATTTAAGCTAAATTGGTATAGTAAAATTCAACCAAGACAATTCAAAATTATCAAAAGATCGCGGGCGCGGTCTTTTTTTCTTTGATTAAAATTCCCGTGTGATTTCGAATTTCTTTTATTTATTTGAAAAACGGCCGGTCAATTAGTTTTTAAATATCAAGTTATTTATTATACATTGTAGACCAATCAGTCCTTTTAATTATCAAAAATTAAAAATTCTTGTTTTGTTTTTAAAATTTAATGCTATATACTGTAAGCAAGATTTTGAAAGAAAAAGAAAAGGATAAAGACATATGATGACGAAAAAGACTTTGTTTTCACTCGTACCAGATAAGAAGACTTGGTTATTGGCCTCCACGGTCTTGCTTTCGGCCGGCCTTTCGGACGTGCTGAAGAACCAGCACCGGGTTTCAGCCGACGAGCAAACCATGGAACAACCGTCAAAGGAGAGTGCCGGCCAGTTCTCACCAACTAATCCGACCGAAAAGAAAAGGTAAGAAGTTGGAAAAAATTTGGAAGAACAGGCGTCAGCTGCTGTTTCTAATGAACAGAAGGAAGACCAATCGAATCAGGCCGATCAAAAGGTCAGCGATTCGAACAAAGCTCTGTCAGTAGTAAGAACAGAAGACCAACCGAAAGAAAAGACGGAAGAAGCAACTGGCGATGCCGTTGGAGTGGCACTTGGTCAGTCCCATCAGCAGGACCAAGAAGTCTTACCAGCTTCTGACCTGATTGTGAGTGAGCGGAATAAGCGGGATCTGCAGGACGTTGCCCGGTCCATCATGACCATGGTGGAAGACAAGATTAAGCAGGCTTCGGGCCAGGCCCAAACGACTTCTTCGAATCCGAATAACGATCCACTGACGCCTTTGTATCAGGCAACCAAAACGAGTACTTACGAAGAATTAGTTACGGCTTTGGGAAACTTCTTGCCCAACTTTGCCCATCCTGGTGAGGGAACTTTGGACGTCAACCATGAACACGTGGATAAGCCAGGGGTGATGACTTTTGGTGTGCCAGATTACGCCTGGTTTGGTTATGGTAGCCAACGAAACGATTATTCCAACGTTTCCTACATGCGCTTAGTCACCGACAAGAGCTTTGTCCGTTCAGTGGCCGACCATCTTTTCTCCTTGTTGGGCACTCCTTATAAGGGAACGAAGACCAATTACATGCCTGAAAACAAGGCCCTGGCCTTTTCGGGTGGCTTCCCATTTTACGCCGTCATCCAATCGAGTAACGGTTCGCTCTTGAGCCCGACTTATTACTTTGGCCAGTTGAACCGGACCTTGCAAGCCATTACCAACCTCTTTACCTTTGGCTTGATTGATAACGAGTTGAATAACAACTATAACGACGGCCAATACGGAATTTATTTGCGTATGGAAGTACCGGACGGAACGGATCCGGACACCTTCGTGAAGACCTTGAACCTGAACAAGACGAAGTTTGGGGCGCAGATGGACTTTAACGTGAACCTGAGCATCGATGAAATTCTGAACCGAATTCCAGGTGTTCGGACCCTGGTCTCCTCATCGCTTGGTGTGCCAATTTCTGGTTACGCCGGCTCGATTGTTGATTACCTGCTCGGTTCGGTGATTGACCAGGTCAACGAGAAGTATGGAACCGATTTGAAAGTCCGTGGCGTCGACAGTCCCTTCTACCCAATCACTCTTTATCCAAAGGACATTAAGACCAATGTTCAAGAGGATCCGAAGGGGATTTACTTCCTCGTTCGTGGGGCGGAGCTGAAGGACTTTGATTCCCTTTATCTCCAGGCTAAAATTCTGCTGACAAAGTTCTTTATGAACGCCTTATCCTGGGGCGGTAACATCGTTGGTGGCGCCTATGGTTATCTGAACTTTGACATCGATCAATACCCGGGTAACCTGTCTTCAAAAGAGATGAAGAAGCTATATGGCAGTGCAGCTGACTCGAAAGTCTTGGCCGGCTTTGCCGACAACAGTCCCTTTAAGATTTTGACCCGTGGTCAGCTGCCACCACAGCCGGGTGGCCAATTGCAATTAGCGTGGAATTCAATCGATGCCAACGCCATGCTGTCGAAAGAAAGTCAGTACTATGATCATGGGGACCTCGGCCGTGATTTAGCCGTTGATCGCAACAAGATTCATGATAATCAGATGGTCACTGACAGTATTACCACCTGGCGGGCTTACATTTCACCCTTTGATCAAATGGGTGACTATAATCAAAAGGCCATTGCTTCATCCGTTGCCGAATTTGAGGAAGTCAAGGGCGTTGACCGGGTGCTTCCAGGACGTGATTTAGATCACCGAGAACTGGTCTTTTCAGCCGGTGAATCCTTCTATCAGGAACGAGACCGCTTTGACCGCGTGATTGATTACTTTGACGGCAAGGTGCTGCTGGATGGCCAGGGTGTTCATCCAACAGATAAGGTCAAAAATGTGCATCTGGTCAAGTCCCTTGATCCAGAAGGGCGTTTTACTAAGGAGAGCGACTTTGCCATTTATGACCGGGCCTTTACCGTTTACTACAGCGGTGATATGGAATTAGCTAATGGCAAGCGGATTGCGCTGCGACCAACCAAGGTTTCGGTGACGCAAAAGTCCGGGGCGGTCAACCATGAGCAGGTCAACAACCGAATCCAGGCCTATGGACAAGTGGCTAAACAGGCCCGCTTTATCCAAAAGACCGTCGAAAATTTGACTCCTAAGCTGGCTGACTACCACGTGGCAAACGTGACCCACCTCTTACATGAGCGTTTAGTGGTTGCCAACCAGGCCATCGAATTGGCTAAAACCAAGGAAGAATGCGCCATTGCTGCCGACGTTGCCATTAAGGAATTAGTCAAGATTCAAGAAGAGGCCGTCCGTCACCATGACTTGGATACCGCCATTCAGCAATCGGCCCGTCAGTTGGGGCAGGTGGCCGTGGTGAAGGCCGCCTTTAATGAGAAAATTAACATTTCTGACGCCAGTGAACTGGCTAAGTCGAAATTGGCTAGCCTGCATGAGCAGGTACAGGTAGTGAAGGAAAACGTTGTCTCCAAATTGGCCAAGCTTGTCCAAGTTGATGAACAGAGTGGCCGTCTGAAGCGTTCAACCGGCCGTTCCCTGTCGGAAATCTTAACCGAAATTGAACGAGAAACAGCGGCTGGAATTCGCGAGATTAACAACATCTACATTCCAACTGCCATTCGTGACAAAGCCGTTGCTGAATTGACTGAAAGTGCCGACGAACGGAAGCAGGTCTTTGAAAAGATTGCCTTTGTCGATCCAGTAAGCCTGAAGCGATAGTCGAGCTTGGTTCAATCGAACGTGGAACTTTACGAGCGACGGATTCGAACGGCTAAGACGATGGAAGAAATTGATGCAGCAAAGGAAAAGGGTCTTACGGCCATTGATCACGTTGCCGAACCAATCCGTCAAGAAGGCTATGAAGATGCGACAAAGCTGGACCGTGATACGGCCAAGGCTGCTCTGCAAGATTCTGCCGATCAAAAGACAAAGGCCTTTTCCGCCATTGAACACGTTGATGCCGATTCCTTGAAACAGCAGTTAACGACTTTGGCTGAAATGCTGGCCGATGCAAAGCAGGAAATTGACCAGGTCAAGACCAAGGGCGAGGTGAAGGCAGCCCTGAAGCACGGCTTAGCCATGCTGGACACGGTTACCGAGCCGGAACTCGAATTGGCCTACCAGGCCGTTGATGCCATTTCCCGTCAAAACGCCCGCGACGCCATCGATGCGGCTGCAAAGAACAAGCAGGCTTCGATGAACAAAGTCGCCCATGTTGATCAAGAGTCTTTGACAGAGCAGAGCACGCTCCTGCAAGAGATTGTGACGGCTGCCGCCAAGTCCATCGACGAAGCCGTTAACATGGCGGTCTTACGGGATGCCTTGACCAAGGGGCTTTCCGACATCGATAGTCTTGCCGATCCCGTTCGGGAGGCAGCTTACCGAAAGCCGGCCGTAGCTGATCAAGAAGCGGCTAAAAAGACTTTCCAGGAAGCTGTTTCTGAGAAGAAGGATGGCTTTAGTCAAATCGACGGCGTTGATGAAGATGGTTTGAACCAGGCCAAGGCCAGTCTCGATGGCATTTTGAAGGATGCCTTGGATGCGGTTAACCAGGCCAAAACGGCGGCAGACTTGGAGAAGGTCTTCCGCGATGCCTTGAATAAGATTGACCAGGTACCGGTACCTGCCGTGATTGAGGGAAAGCAAAGCGCGACGGACGAAGATCGTGACAAGGCGGTTAAGAAGGTTCAGGCTGCTGCAGCTAAGAAGCAACAAGATTTTGACCAGACTGCCCACGTCGACGCCGAATCCTCCAAGCAGCAAAAGAAGGCCATTGAACGGGCCGTTCAAAAGGCCATCGATGCTATTAATCAGGCAAAGACCAAGGATGACTTGGCCAAGACTTTGGCAGACGCCTTAGCAGCCATTGACCAAGTGGCGGCACCGAAGTTAGAAAAGGCCTATCGTCCGGTTAGCGAAGAAGCAAAGGCCGATGCCCACACGACTTTGAACCAGGCAGCGGCAGATAAGAAAGTCGCCATGGCTGGCGTCGAGCACGTTGACGCCAACTCGCTTGCAACACAAAAGGGCCTGGTCGATGACTTGTTATCCGATTACGGTCAACAAATTGACCAGGCTAAGCTGGAAGGCGACTTGCAAACAGCCCTCCAGAACGGCTTGGACGCCATTCAAAACGTGGCGGCACCGAGTCAAGAAGAAAGCTATCAACCGGCTAATGACAAAAAGAAAGCAGAAGCCAAGCAGACGATTGAAGCGGCCGTTGCTGAAAAGAAGCGGGCCTTTGAAAGCGTTGACCATGTCGATGCCGACAGCCTAAAGAAGCAGGAAGACGAGCTGACAACAATCCAAGAAAAGGGAAACAAGGCCGTTGATGAGGCTGATTCAAATGGTGCTGTTGACCGAAGCGTGGCCGATACTTTGGCCGAGCTGGGGCGGGTTGCAGAACCAGTACTGGAAGCCAACTATCAACTGGCTTCGGAGTTAATGAAGGACATGGCGAAGCAGGCTCTGGTTTCCGAAGCGAAGGCGCAAGAAGAACGCTTTAAGGGAATTGCCCATGTTGATGAGGACGATTTGAAGCAGCAGGTTAGCCTTTTGCAAAAGGTCTTGCAAGAAGCAGTGGCTGGGGTTGATCAAGCAAAGACACGCGGGAATGTGAAGCAGGCAGTTGAGAACGGCCTGGCCGCCATTGATGCCATCGCCGATCCAGTTGTTCAAGCCGATTATTTGCCAGTTTCTGATGATGAGCGTCAGGCGGCTTTGGACCTCTTGGACCGGGCTTTGGTGCATAAGCAGCAAGACTTTGACAAGATTGCCCACGTTGTCCAAGATAGTTTGGCTGAACAGAAGCAAATTCTTGCTCAGGCAGCCGACCAAGCAAAGCAGGAAGTATCCAAAGCGACGATTCATAGTGAGCTGGCCACTGCCTTGGACCGTGGCCTGAAGGCCATTGCAGCCGTAGCCGATCCAGCCATTGATTTCGTTTACCAACCGGCCGATCCGGATTCAAAGGATGCGGCGAACCAGGGAATCGATGATGCCGCCAAAGTCAAGAAGGACGGCTTTGCAAGCACTGACGGCGTGGATGAAGCATCCGCTAAGAAACAGGCGGATGCCGTTGACCAAGCTGTTTTGGATGGTAAGAAAGCGGTGGCGGCTGCCGGTAATCTGGGGGAGTTGGAAAAGGCTTTCCGCGATACATTGTCCGCTATCGATAAAGTCCAAGCACCGGCCGTTATTGAAGAAAATCAGACGGCAACGACTGCTGATAAGGAACAGGCCAAGCATAAGTTGCAAGTGGCGGTCACAAACAAAAAGACGGCCTTTGAAGCGATCGAGCACGTTTCTTCCGATAGTTTAGCAGTGCAGAAGGGACTGCTTAATCAGGCCGCAAGGGATGGCGAGCAAGCCATTGACCATGCAGTTACCAAGGGGGATGTGGCGAGTGCCTTACAGAAGGCCCTTGCAAAGGTCAACCAGGTCAGCCAACCAAGTTTGGAAGCCCCTTACCAACGGGCGAGTCAGGCTGAAAAGAACCGGGCCATTGCCCTGATTTACCAAGCCGTTGACCGGAAAACGAAGCGCTTCGAAGGAATCGACCATGTTGATGCCGTTAGCCTGAAAGTGGCCAAACAAGCCCTTGCTAGTGCTGAAAGCACGGCTGTTTCCGCCATTCAGGACGCAGCGACTCGCGGTGCCGTTGATCAGGCTTTGAGTCAGGGATTGGCTGCCATTAATGGGGTCAAGACGCCACAGATTCAACGGGCCTTCCAAGCGGCAACGGACGAGAACCGTGAACAAGCCGTTCAAGTTGTCAAAGCCGTAGGTGAAGCCAAGGTAAAGGCCTTTGAGGGCATCGCCTATGTTGATCGCGATTCCCTAGAGCAGGCCAAGCAAACGGTGCACGGCATTGTGGACAAAGCCGTTCAGGACATTGCGGCCAGTCAGACAAAGGGCGACTTGGATGCTGTGGTCAGCAAGGCGGTTGATCAGATTAGTTTGGTTGCCGATCCGACTGTTGATGCACGCTATGCACCGGCTGATGAAAAGCAGCGTAAGCTTTATCAGCAGCTACTGAGGAACCGGGCGCTTTCAAAAGAAGTTGCCTTTGAACAAATTGCCCACGTCATGGTCAGCAGTTTGGCTCAGCAGAAGCAAGAAGTTGAAAGGGTCTTGGAAAACGCGCTGCGGGAAGTTCGTATCGCTGAAACGGGTGGTGAACTGAATCGGGCCTATGAGAGCGGTGTCTTTGCCATTGATCAAGTGGCTGAACCAAGCTTAGAACTTGATTTCCGTGCGCCAACGGATCAAGACTTACGCCAGACCAAGGCGACTTTGGAGCAGGAAGGACTGAAGCGAAAGCTGGCCTTTAAGGCCGTTAAACGGGTCGATCCAAAGAGCTTGGTTAAGCAAGAAGCAGCGGTCGATGCCCTCGTGGCCGAACGGACAAGACTCTTTGACCGGATGAAGACCCGTGGTGAATTAGGACGGGCCTTCCAGGATGCGATTCGGGCGGTCAAGGCGATTGCCTTACCAGCGGTTTTGCCTGAAGACCAGACACCGAGTCAGCAGGAACGGGCTAACGCCAACCAAAGCTTACAGGAAGCATTTGATCAGCGGACAAAGGCCTTTGAGGGCATTGCCCATGTCGATCCAGTTGAGTTGGTTATTGCAAAGCAGATGCTACAAACTGAATTTGACAAAGCAAAGGATGCCATTTCTGAAAGTCAGACGAAGCAAGCCTTGCACGAGGCCTTGGCCGATGGTTTGGCTAGCCTTAACCAGGTGGCAGAACCCGGCTTAGAAGCCGATTACCGGCCGCTGACAAGTCAAGCAAAGAACCGGGCCATTACCGGTTTGACGGGCTTGGTTGACCAGCGAAAGGAAAGCTTTGCAGGACTCCTTGGCGTTTCACCGCTCTCCTTAAACAAGCAGGAGGGGCAGCTCGACCGTGCCCTCGCACACAGCAAGAACAGCATCTTAGCCTTGCGCCGTCAGGGTGAATTGTTACCAGCCGTTTTGACTGGACAAGAAGAAATCAAGGCCGTGGATGAACCAGATTTGCTTCGGGCCTACCAGCTGCCGACTGCTGAAGACCGTCAACAGGCCCTCGACCGTTTGGCGGCCAGTGCCGATGAAAAGAAGCGTAACTTTGACGAAATGGTTGGCGTTCAGCCGGAGTCACTGAAAACTCAAAAGGCGAAAGTCGACCAGGTTGAAGAAGACTACGGTAAGCAACTTCAAGAAGTTCAAACCGTGATGAATCTGGACACGACTTTGTTAGAAGGGCAAGACAAGATTCACCAAGTCGAAAGCCCTGTGTTAGACCGTGATTACCGTCCTGTAACGACCGCTGACCTGGCCGCTGCCAAGAAGGAAGTCGAAGCAGCTGCCAAGAAGCGCAATGCCGATATGGTGGCCATTGACGATGTTGATCCAGACAGTCTGACTGCCCAGCAAAACAAGGTGAACCAGTTGTTAAGCACCTATGAGCCAACGCTTGACCAGGCCAAGACACTGGGTGAACTTGCCCGGACTAAGAACATTGTTTTGGCTCTGATCGAAACCGTCAAGGATCCGGAACTGCAGGCAGACAACTATAGCTTCGACTATTCAAACAGTCAGCCAGATGCAAACGCGGTTACTGACCGTGACGAAGCGGATGACGAATCCACGACTGTCCTTGGAGAAACGGGGCAGGGGGCTGACTCGTCGAAAGCGACTAACACAGTCTCTGGCGATGCTGATGCTGCAGTGGCTAGTCAGGAAGAAAGTGCAAGCCGTGAAGAAGACAGTGGAACCAATGGAAAGCCGGCAAGAGAAGCGGGTGATCAGCCGCTTTCTGAAGATGCGTCGGCACTTCCAGAAGATGTGCCGGCTGATTCCGCCGCCAAAGTCTCGCCAATGCTTGCAGCTGAGGAGCAAGAAGGCAAGTCGGTTGATATCAAGCCAAACGCTTCAGCAGCTACCATGCCGGAAACGGCCAAGGTTCATGAGCAAAAGCGGAGCGGGGCCTTTGCCCTCCTTGGCATGACCTTCCTATCGACTTTGGCCTTTGTGAAATCGGGTCGCTCAAAGGAATGATTTGATTAAAGAAAGGCTTTTAATAAAGCGAGGTCCAACCCTGAATAAAAGGGGGTGGGCTTTTCTTTTTGGCGGCTTTTTCACCCTTGCTGGAGGGAGCCTTTTTCTCTTTCACAAGTTCTTTTAATTTCTGGTGGAAGATTCGAATTTCTAGTGCTATAATTGCACTTTGATGATTGAGAAGAAAGGAGCCGCACGTTTTATTTGAAGCGTGCAAAGAAGAATTATGCCAGCAGTATACATGCGCCGCGCGAAGGCTCGCGACATTGATGAAATTGTCGAGATTTTACAAACAGCCAAAGGTTTTTTGAAGGAACAGGGACTGGACCAGTGGCAGGGTGACTACCCAAACGCCAACACGGTTCAAGAGGACTTGGACAAGCACCAGGCCTTTGTTTTGATGGTCGGTGATCAGGTTGCCGGTTACGCCGCTGCCTTTGAAGGGGAAGACCCACTTTACACGGCTTTGGAAGACGGCTCTTGGTTGAAGGAAGGCCACGATTACGCCTCCCTTCACCGGGTGGCCATGTCGGATAAGTTCCGTGGTCAGCGATTGACTCCCCGTTTCATTACGGCATTGATTTCATATTTCTACGCACAGGGCGCCCGTGATTTCCGAATTGATACACACCCTGGCAACCTTCCAATGCAAAAAGTCATTGCTAACAACGGCTTTGAACAGCGTGGAACGGTTCACATGGAAGAAGCCCCACACATTTCAACTGCACGTTGGGCATACCAACTCTTGATTGAAGACGAAGATTAATAAAAAAGCTCCCTTGGTCACATGACCGAGAGAGCTTTTTCTATTGTTGGTTTAATCTTTGCCAGGCAAGCTGATGGGGACCCTTGTTCTGACCATCTCTGACCCAAACGAAAAAGGTGAGTTCCGGATTGGGTAGCAGATCCAAAATGGCGTCGACCTCTTCTTGATAATGCTTGGCATAGCGCTTTTGCAAAGAGGAGACGAGTAGCTTGGAATCGGATTGAATTTCGATTAGTGAGCCGTCTTTGAGTTCTTCTTGAACTTGTTTTAGCCCCCAGATTAAGGCTAAGAATTCAGCCTGGTGGTTATCTTGGCAGGGGGGTAGCGGCCCCTTTAGTGCCTGCTGGATTTTATCTTTGACAAAGACGATGCCTGCGGCCGCTTCTTTCGTATCCTGACGAAAGGCGGCGTCCGTTTGGATTTGAATCATGCTTTTCTCCTGTTATTTACCAGTCTAACCATAACAGAAGCAGTCGGAAAATGGTAAAATAAGAAGAGTAAATTCTGCTGAAAGGGTGTTTTTGATGAAAGCCAAGTTCTATTATCAACCAATATCGGATTGGGCGAAGATGGGTGAACTCCTCTTACTTTGCCTGCTTTTCATTAGTCCCATTTGGGCATCGGAGCTTTTCTACAATGTGAATGGCTACTGGCTGGCCTATACTTTGGTCATTGTGGCTTTGTACGTCCTGCTCTTTTTCAGCCGCTTTGTCATGATCCAAGACGGGACTTTCACCTTACACCGGCTCTTCTTGAAAAACGTTCAGATTGATCTTCGCCGATCATCTGCCAAGCTGGCTTTTGGCCAGCACAGCGTCAGGATTCAGGACGAAAACCAGCAAGTAATCTATCTCTTTCTCAGTAAAAAAGCCATCCAAACGTTAAAGGAAAACAGCAATGGGCAAAACCATGAAGATCACAATTAAAGAGGGCGGCAAGCGCCTCGATGCCGCCCTAGTAATGGCCGGACTGGAACAGTCCCGGTCGACTTTGGCCAGTTGGATTAAGGACGGACAGGTGCTCGTTAACGATGCACCGGTCAAGAGTTCCTACAAGGCCAAAGCCGGTGACCAAGTCAGCATCACGGTTCCCGAGACCAAGGAAACGAGTCTTGAGGCCGAAAATATCCCGTTAGACATTGTCTATGAAGATGATGATTTAATCGTCGTCAACAAGCCCCAGGGCATGGTTGTTCACCCGGCGGCAGGACACGCGACCGGGACTTTGGTGAACGCTCTTTTATACCACGCACCACTTTCAAGCATTAACGGGGAATTCCGTCCGGGAATCGTCCACCGGATTGACCGGGATACCTCTGGGCTCTTGATGGTTGCTAAAAACGACCAGGCCCACCAAGCCCTGGCCGAAGAACTGAAGGCCCACAAGACCGAGCGCTACTACTATGCCTTGGTGAAGGGAAACTTTACAGAGGACGAGGGGACGGTCGACGCACCGATTGGTCGCCATCCAAAAGATCGCAAGAAACAGGCCGTTGTGCCGGGTGGTCGCGATGCCGTGACCCACTTTAAAGTCCTCGAACGCTTCGACGGCTTTACTCTCCTGCGTCTGGCCTTAGAAACCGGTCGGACCCACCAGATCCGTGTCCACATGCAATACATCGGTCACTCAGTCGTCGGGGATCCAACTTATGGCCACCAGCAAAAGATTGCTGGCATGACCTTAAAGGGACAGCTTTTACACGCTAAGACCCTGGTGTTAACTCATCCGACAACAAAGGAAACGATGACCTTTGATTCGGATTTGCCAAAGACTTTTGAACAGGTCTTAACGGCGTTACGAACAGAACAAAAGCAGTAAGCAAGGAAGTGAAAGGAAGAACCATGGCAAATAAAATTGTTTTAGATCAAGCCTCCATGCAACGAGCCTTAACGCGAATTACTTATGAAATTTTGGAACACAATAAGGGTGGCCAAAACCTGATTTTGGTTGGGGTGAAAACCCGTGGCGAATACCTGGCCCACCGGATTGCCGACCGTTTGGAACAGCTGGAAGGCGTTCAGATTCCGGTCATGGCCATCGACATTTCGGACTACCGCGACGACCGTTTGAACAAGCACAGCAAGCTTGGCTTGGATGAAGAAGACCAGGTCAACATTATTGATAAGAACATTGTGCTGGTCGACGATGTCTTGTTCACGGGTCGCACGACTCGTGCGGCCTTGGATGCCCTGATTCAAATTGGTCGTCCAAAGACGATTTCACTGGCCGTTCTGATTGATCGTGGTCACCGTGAATTGCCAATTCGGGCCGACTTTGTGGGAAAGAATATCCCAACGGCCCAAAACGAAAAGATTCAGGTTAAAGTCAAGGAAATTGACGAGGTTGACGAAGTGGAAATCGTCCACTAAGCTGACCTGTTCACTGACCTTGTTTGATAGAGGGGAGCCCGATGGAACGGCACTTGATTTTAGAAGACGGGACCGTCTTTTCAGGCCAGGGGTTTGGCGCACCAGCCACGACTTTTGGCGAAATCATTTTTGATACAGCAACTTCTGGCTACCAGGAGACCATCACCAACCCAATTTATGACGGGCAGATGATTGTCTTTGCCATGCCGGTCGTTGGCGCCGATGGGATTCACGCGGAAGCCTACGAGTCCATCCAGCCAAAGATTCGGGGGATGATTGTCCACGACTTGGCCGAGGTTTCAACCAACCGACAACGGCGGATGAACTTGGACCGCTTTTTGCGTCAGCATAACGTCCCCGGCCTTTACCAGGTTGATACCCGTAAGCTGATCCGTCACCTTCGCGAGACCGGTTCGCAGAAGGCAACGATTGTCGATGTGGTCGATGACCATGCTAGAGACCAGCTTCAGGCCACGGTCTTGACCAATAAGCAGGTGCAAAATACTGCTACCAATAAGGCTTACGCTAACCCGGGCCGCGGCTTTCACATTGTCGTCATTGACTTTGGCTTGAAGAACGGGATTCTACGGGTGCTGGGGGATTACGATGCCAACGTCACGGTCCTGCCATACACCACTTCGGTTGACGAAGTCTTGACCCTGGATCCCGATGGGGTGATTTTCTCAACTGGTCCCGGCAACCCCGAGGACTTGCCTGAAAGCGTGTTGACTTTGATTCGCGTTCTGCAATCGAAGGTACCGCTTTTAGGAATCGGCCTTGGCCACGAGCTTTTTGCTCTGGCAAATAACTCGGCCTTAGCCGTCTTACCCGCTGAATACCACGGGATGAACCATCCCATTCAAGAAATCATTTCGCAAGAAATTCTCTATGCAAGACAGGGCCGGGGCTACGTGGTGGATCCAGAACAACTGGATACGAAAAAGCTCTTCGTGACCCACCGGGACTTGGTCGACCAATCGATTCAAGGCCTGCGTCACCGGGACTATCCTGCCTTTTCCGTCCAGTTTTTCCCCGATGGGGCACCGGGCCCACTTGAAGCAAAGCGCGTTTTTGCGGACTTTTTCGAAACGGTAATCGACTATGTACAAAAGAACAACTGATGAAAACTTAAAGCGCATTCTCTTTTTGGGATCTGGCGAAACGGACTTTGGCTTGCAGGGTGAAAACGATGCGGCCGTCTACCAGGTTTTACCTATCCTAAAGGCTCAGGGATACGCCCTTTTCTTAGTTGATGACAATCCCTATTCGCTGGCCTTGGAATCCGCTGATGCCGAAACCATTGTGGCAACGTTGACCGTTCAAAACATCAAGGCCATCATTAAAGAAAAGCAGATTGACGCGGTTTTTCCGGGCTTCGCCGGAATCCGCGGCATTCGCCTTTGGCAGCAAATCATCGCCGAATGGCGAGAAGAAGATGGCCCACGGCCGGTTGGCCTTGGCATGCCAGATTCGACGGTGTCCTTGTTGAACAATTCGGCGGCCCTCTTTGAACGTTTGGAATCGGCCGGCTTGGCCATGCCTAAGGCAACGATTGTCCGCAGCCAGGCCGAAGCCAACGAATTGTTGCGCGATTTGGAACTGCCACTGTTGGTTCGGGCGCATAACCCTGCCCAGGGCACGACCCGGCGCATTGTGCGTCGCTTAGACGACTTTGAGAGTGCGGTCGACGAAGTCTTGGAGCAGTCACTGACGAAAGAGGCGGTGATTTCAAAGGCTATCAACGGTTTGAAGGAAGTTTCTTTGCTGGTCTTACGAGACGCGGCGGGTAACACCATGCAAGTGGGTGCCTCTGAAGATATGGATCCAATTGGCATCCACACGGCCGATTCGCTTTCCGTAGCGCCGGTTTTGACCATTTCCGATCAAGTTCTCCAGGAGATGCGGACACAGGCCTTCTTGGTGGCTGACATTTTGGGTATTCAGGGGCCCGTGCACGTGCAGCTGGCCTTAAACGAAAAAACCAACCAGTTATACATTATTAAAGTCTCGCCATACCTGGACAACCTGTCGAATCGGATGGCCCTGCTAACCGGTTATCCTGTCATGCTAGTGGCCGCTCAACTGGCCACGGGCCGGCTAATTCAAGACGTTGAATTGCCAGCCTCTTATCACGAGAAGACGGCTATGATGGAACCGGTCATGGACCACATTGTCGTTAAATTACCAGTCTTTTCCTTCGGTGACTTGAAGGCGGCCGGCATTGAGGTTAAGCGCCAGCTGAACTCCATTCAAAAGTCGGTTGGGTCAGCTCTTGGATTCGGTCGGACTTTTATCGAAGCCATGGAAAAGGCCATCCGAGCGGCTCACTTTAACAACCGCTCCTTCTCGCCCAAGTACATGAAGCACGTGACCGACGACGAATTGATTCAGCAGCTGATTCATCCGCAAGACAACCGGGTTCTGCTGCTCTTAGAAGCACTTCGCCGGGGCTATGAAGTCGATGAATTAGCCGAACTGACCAAGATTGATGAATTCTACTTCTACCAGCTGAAGCACTTGCTGGAGATTGAAGGGCAGATCACCAATGGGGAGCCTAGCCAGGAATTGCTGAGAGAGGCCAAGTCATCCGGCTTGTCCGATGGTTTGTTGGCCCGTTTCTGGGAGAGCGACTTTCAGGCGATTCGGGAGCTGGCCAAGCAGGCTGGCGTCATTCCAACTTACAAGGCCCTGGAGCCGTCGGCTGGGGAGTTCCCGGAAAACGCCCACCAGTTCTTTGCGACTTTTGAAGAGGAAAACGAGTCGGTTCCGGTTTCCAACCGATCAATTTTGGTCATTGGACCAGGAGCCTTTCGAATGGGTGATGGCTCGGCGGCTGGTTACGCCACCTCGGTTGTCTTGTCCGAGTTGCGCAAGCTAGGCTACCAGACCGTCATCATGAACAACAATGCCTCAGATGCTTCCTTGCTCCCGCACTTGTCGGATAAGCAGTATTTGGAGCCTTTGGAGGTGTCGGACGTCATGGCCGTTGTCGACCAGGAAAAGCCGGAGGGCATCGTGGTCCCCGGTAACCGACGGAAGTTGATTGAAGCCCTGGTGGCCCTTGGCCAACAAGTCATTGTCCTGCCAAAGGAAAAGCACCAGCCGGCCGGCCCTGAGGAAGGTGAGTCGGAGTTTGCTTTGAACCTCTTTTACGATGGGGAACGAGCCTATCCGCTTGTTTTGACCCAGCACCAGGCCGGTGAAATCCGCTTGATTGACCAAGACGTTTTCGATGCGGACTTGGGCAGTGTCAAGCTGCCTTATTCCGGTGTTTACCAGTTGATTTGGCGAGAAAATCGCAGTGATTGGGCCAGGGAAGTGACCTTGCCGGACTTTGCCGTGGACTCCTGGTTGCGCCCAATGCCATACGGCCAGGTCGCCTTCCTATCAAAGATTCTCCAAGTTTCCTTGATTCGTCTGGTGGTCCGCTCCTGGAAGCAGGGCGGCTTGACCAACGATGACTTGGAGGCCCTGGTGGCCCACATGCCCGCTTTGAAGGGTTCGGACTTTGCCATGGTTTCTGACCGAACGGACTTTGACCTGCACTTGCGGCCGGCTTCACCCATTGATAGCACCCGCTTTGAAATGGGGGCCAAAATTGTCCGCTTAGAGGGGGATGACGATGGCCAAGGATAAGTACGAAACAGCGATTTTATTTGGCAAGCCCCTGCAAGAAGACGCTTCGGGTCAGCTTTTTGTTGAACCAAATGAAAAAGTCCACCCCTGGCGGATTGGTAAGCACACTAAGGGCAAGTTGATTGGCCCGGGCCAGGTCTTTTTGACCGAGCAAAACCAGAAGGTGCTGCTCGTGCGAGTCGAAGCGCTGGCCTTTAAAAACCGCCACGACTACCAGCCGATGGGCCGCTTTACAAAGGTAGTCCTGCCTCTGGCAGAAGAAAAATCAGAATAACCATCAAACAGCCTTTTTGGCTGTTTTTTCTTTTGCCTTTGTATTGGTCGGCCGGCTTTTTGTATAATAAAGAGACGAACATCTGTTTGCAAAATGAAGGAGGGGCCATGCTATCGTTTATTCACGCCGGGGATGTCCATTTGGGCAATCCCATGAGCGGCCTATCGAGAAACTTACCCAATAATTGGCAAGAAGCCGTCCAATCGGCCGGCTATCAGGCCTTTGACAAGCTGATCGACGCAGCAGTGAACCAGCGGGTCGACTTTGTTCTCTTTCCCGGTGATCTCTTGAACGGGGCAGGGCAATCCGCCAAAGTCCAGGCCACTCTCTTGCGTGGCTTTTTGAAGCTGCAAAAGGCCGGTGTTCAGGTCGTTCTCTCCTTTGGTAACCACGATTATGAAGCCTTTTCGGAAGCTTCCCTTGCCTGGCCCGAAAACGTTCACGTCTTTGGCCATGAGGTGGAAGAGATTGTTTTAAAGGCAAAAGACGGTCAGCGGGTGGCCTTTGTTGGCTTCTCCTATGCCGACCGGGCCGAACGACGGGACCGCTTGGCGGACTTTCCAAATAAGGGGGCCAATGTGGATTACGCCATTGGCCTCTACCACGGCATGCAGGGAAAGCCAGGGGACGACTACGCAGCCTTTTCACTGGATGCTATGCTGAAAAAGGGCTACGATTACTGGGCCCTTGGGCACATCCACCAACGGGCCGTCCTTCACGAAGAGCCGACCATTGCCTACTCGGGCAATCTCCAAGGATTGAATCGCAAGGAGACCGGAGCCAAGGGGGCTTACTTGGTAAAGGAAGAAGGTGGCCGCTTGCTTTCGACTTTCTTGGATTTGGCACCGCTTCGCTTTGAAGAAAAAGTGCTGGATAATCCCAGTGGGTTGCTTGACCTGCTAAAGGAGCTGCAGGGCACGTCCTTTGAGCAGCCGACCTTGCTTTCCCTGCGCCTTCAAGGGAGCATTGGGGAAGAGTTACGGCTGGCAGCAGCTCAGGGCGATTTGCTGGAAAAAGTCCAACAGGCCTTTCTTGGGTCGACCGACTTTTGGCCCATTCATTTTTTTGTTGAGGAGAAGGTCAGCGTGTCAAAGCCGGCCTTTGCCGCCATTGACTTTGATGAAGCAATTGAGCAAACGGTGGGGACCGAAAGCCTTTTGAACTTATTGTCCGACGAGGTACCGCTGGCCATCCGGGAATACTTCAGTGAAGAAGAAGGACAGGCGGCCGTGACTTTGAAATTACGACAGCTCTTTGAACAGGGGGAGGGCAGTGATGAAAATTGAAGAAATTCAGATTTCTGGCTTTGGTAAGTGGTCATCTGCCCACTTCACTGTCGACCAGGACTTTCAAGTCTTGACCGGGCCAAACGAGTCGGGTAAATCCACCTTAAAGGCCTTTGTGCTGGGCGTTTTCTTTGGCTTTCCAAAGGGGCGCAAAAGCGACCAGCAACTTTTTGAACCACGGTCGGGGGCTCGTTATGGTGGTTCTCTGACAATTGCTTGTCAAAAGGGCCGTTACCGCATCGAACGGATGGGCCGAACTCAATCGACGCTAACGGTTACCTCGCTTTCAAACGGCCTAGACTTACCCAATCCCGAGGACTTTTTAAAGGCCCTCTTTGCACCCTTGGAGGCGGTTGATTACCGGCAGATTTTCTCCTTCGATGAAGGCGAATTAAGCCAGGTGGCCAACTTGACGGCTGGCGACTTTGACCAGGTTCTGCTGGCCTACACGAGACCCCAAGCCCAGCGTTTCTTAAACTGGGCGACTGAGCAGAAGAAACTGGCGGAAAAGGCCTTTGCCAGTGGAAAGAATGGGAAGCGGCCACTGAATCTGGCCAGCCGGGCCTACCAAAAACTATTGCAGCAAAAGCAAGAGGAGGAAGGCAAGTACCAGGACTACCGCCGCTTGCAAGAAGAGGCCAGAAAGCTGGAAAAGCAGTTGGACCGCTTACATGAGTTAAGGAGTCATCAGCAGGCAAAGCAAGCCGAGCTGCAGGATTTGATTGACAGCTGGCCGCTCTTTGTCGAAAGCCAAAAGAGACAAGAATCGGATGGCTTGAGCGCTCAGCAGGTGCTGATTTCTCCGGAAGCAGAAGAGCAAATTCGTCGTCTCGATCAGGAGGGCCGTTTCTTAAAGGAACAGATTCTTCACAATCAAGAGGACTTGCAGACCCTCCAGTCGAGTCTGCAGCAACCCGCAGGAACTGGCGAAACAAGCCAAAACGTTCAGCAGACCTTAACGGATTTTGAGAACGTGCAGGCCGAAGGGCAACGACTGCTGAACCAGGTTGCGCTGACCAGTCGACTATTTGAGGGCGCTTTGCCCAGGCCACTTTCTAAGCGGGAAAAAGAGCTGCTGACGAAGTCAACGAAGGCTTTCTCCGTTGCTGCTTTGGCCTCTGGCCTGTTAGCCCTTTTGGCTTTCTTTTTCGGGCAGCTCCTCTTTTCTGGCGCTTTTGTCCTGCTGACGCTGCTTTCCTTTACTGGATTGGCAGTCAAAAAGCGGCGACAGAAGCGAATTCTCGAACGCTTCTACCCCCTTGATT
Source organism: Fructobacillus papyrifericola (assembly GCF_018437235.1). GTDB lineage: Bacteria > Bacillota > Bacilli > Lactobacillales > Lactobacillaceae > Fructobacillus > Fructobacillus papyrifericola. Next base: position 310,512 of record NZ_JAAMFJ010000001.1, read on the forward strand.
TGGACGCCGTGCTTGCCGACCAGGAAAAGCTGCAGGCGGCCTGGCGGAATCAAGAAGACTTTGAAAAAGTCAGCTCGGATTTGGCTTTGAAGGAAGCGAAGCTGAGGGAGCAGTTGGTCGATTTCAACCTGCTCCAAGAGGCCCAGTTGAAAAATCTTTCGACGGCCGCTCTTCAGCAGTGGACGCACCGTTTTCTTGCTGAAAACACTGGCCAGAAAGAACAGCAACAGCGTCTGCGTTTGCAGGAAGCCCTTCGTCTGCAAAGTCGCTTAGCAGAGAAAAAGGATGCCCAGCAAAGGGCCCTTTATGGGCTGCTGGCCGAACAGTCGGTTGCGACTTTGGCGGACTTTTATCAGGCTTTGAAAGAGCAGAAACAAGAGCAGCAGGACGGAGACCGGGTCCAGTTGATTCGAAGGCAAATTGGTGAAAAACGCCTGGCCAACTTGCAGGCTCGCTTTGAAAAGCATGGGAAGGCGACCGAGCAGATTCTGCAAACTGAATTGGCCGCTGCCAAGCGGGCTGTAGAAGAGCAGGCGGGGCAGGAAAAGGGGCTTCAACAGGCCCTAGCCAATAACCAAAGTGCTCGGCTTCAATTGGAAAAAGACGGGGGACTTTCGGCTGTCGAACAGGCCTTGGAAAATCAAGCAAGTGATTTGAAGGAAGACTTTACCAGCTATCTGGCCGAATCGCTGGCCGAAGAGGTGGTGAAAAAGGCCTTCTTGGGCAAGGATGGGGATCAGGGCCAGGCTGTCTTAAAACAGGCGGGGGCTTACTTGGCGCAGTTAACGGCTGGTCGTTATCAGGAAATCACACTGGTGAAGGGAAAACTCATCGTCTCGAGCGGACGGGAACAAGGGGACTTTGGCAGTGTGCCTTTTCAGGCCGCTGAACTCTCTTCCGGTAGCCGAGATCTGCTCTATTTGGCCATTCGGCTGGCTTTGGCCATGACTTTGACGGTTGAAGAACCACTGCCACTTTTGATTGACGATGCTTTTGTCCACCTGGACAAAAAACGCCGGGAGTCCGCACTGGCCCTCATTCAAGAGATCGCCACGGAAAACCAAGTCCTCTACTGGACTTTTGATGAACGGTTGGAAAGTAAAAAGGCGCTTTTGTTAAGCAAGCAATAAAAAAAAGCCACTCACATGAGTGGCTTTTTTAGGTTATTTTGAAATGCCAGCGGTGTAGTAACCGGAAAGGGCGGTCTTCAAATCAGAATCCTTGACGTTGACGTTGGCCTTGTTCAAGAGCTTCCCGATGATTTGCTTCATCTTGTCTTGGTTATTGCTGTCGTTGATAAAGTCGTTGGTGATCTTATCCTTTAGCTTCTGCTCAATCTTTGACTGGGCAGGCTTGTCAGCCATCTTGTCCGTGCGAACAACGTAGTAAGTACCGTTCGAACCTTTGACAGGAGCACTTGAGTAGGCGCCGTCGTCCTGGTTAAAGGCGGCCTTGCGAATTTCGGAATCAACGGAAGTGTTGGTTGAATCAAAGGCAGGCATCTGACCGGTGCCAGTGACTGCCGAATTGCTCTGCGAATATTGGTTGTAAACGTCGTCCCAGGAAGTCCCGGAATCGAGTGCATCGATGGCGGCCTGGGCGTCGTCTTCGCTCTTGGCCGTAATCAGTGAGATGGTCGTGTCCGGCACGTAGTTTTCATAGGCCTGTGACAACTGGTCGGCTGAAATCTTGTAGTTGGCCTTTACGGCTGCCTGCATGACCTGCTTATCGCGCAGGGATTGCTTGTATTGCTTGTCAGACATGCCAGAGGAGGCCAAGTACTGCTTGAACTTGTCGTTACCGTACTGGGCCTTGATGGTCTTGTACTGGGTTTCGACGTCCGAGTCGGTCACTTGTTTTCCGTACTGCTTGTCTAAGACTTTGTTAACGACCATCTGGGCAAAGACGGTCCGACCGGCGGCTGACTGTTTAACTTCGTCGTAAAAGTCGGCCTGCGTAATCTTTCCATTATCGGTTGTGGCGAGTGTTTTTGATCCGTTGACAGCCAAATAAGTCAGGCCGGAAACGAAAACAATGGCAATAATGCCCCAAATTAATTTGCGGTGCATGTGTATCTTCCCTTTCGATTCTTGATAATCTTACCCATTCTATCATAGGTAGGGGATTTTGCTTATTTTTTCATCTGGGCCAAGGTTTCTTGGATGCGGGCTAAGGGGCCTTGAATCTTAAATTGGTAGCGCTTGACGTCCCGTTGTACCTCTTCTAGATCCTTTTGGTTTTCCGAAAGGGCCCGTTTCAACACTTCGGCCTGGTCCTTTGCCTGTTTTTGCAGGGCGTTGATTTCTTTTAGACGGGCAATGCCGTTCTTTACTTTATTAAAGGCCATTACTGTAACGCTTTCTTGATTTCGTCTGCAATTGCTTCGTAGCGCTTGGCATCGTAATCGGCTGAGTGGTCAATGGTTGGTGCCAAGGTTTCGCTCAAATTGTCATCGTCGTAACGGGGAATCAGGTGCCAGTGGGAGTGGATGACCGTTTGGCCAGCTGAAGTGCCGTTGTTAGACGAAATGTTCATACCGGTAATCTTCGGGTTGGTTGCCCGGATGGCCCGGGCCAACTTTGGTAGGAGTAAGAGGACCTGACGGGCCGTTTCATCGTCATAATCAAAGATGTTGTCGACGTGCTTTTTAGGGACCAAAAGCGTGTGGCCGGGGGTTACTTGCGAAATGTCTAGAAAGGCCAAAACGTGGTCGTCCTCGTAGACTTTGTAAGAAGGAATCTCACCTTCAATAATCTTGTCAAAAATATCGCTCATGAACGGCACTCCTTTTTGTTTTTTCTACTATATATTATAGCAAAGTCAACCGGGCCTGGTATAATGAAGACCATGGGATTACAAATCGACAATTTAACGGCTGGCTACGCGGGCCAGGCGGTGGTCTCTAACCTGACCTTTGAAGTGCCAAATGGAAAGATTGTGGCCCTCATTGGCTTAAACGGGGCGGGCAAGTCGACCACTCTAAAACAGGTGATTGGTCTTCGTCAGCCCTTAGCTGGACGCCTGGCAATCAACGGGCAGCAGCTCGATGCACAGCCAGCCGCCTACAAAAAGGCCCTGGCCTACATCCCCGAACAGCCGGTTTTGTACGAAGAGCTGACTTTAGATGAGCACTTGCACCTAGTCTTGGCCGCCCATGACCAAGACGACGAGGCCCACTGGCAAAAAGTCGAAGAGCTTCTTTCGCTCTTTCGCCTTGAAAAGAAGGGGCATTGGTTGCCAATCCACTTTTCAAAGGGAATGAAGCAGAAGGTGATGCTTGTTTCAGCCTTTGCACTCGATACCGACCTGCTGGTGATCGACGAACCCTTCTTGGGCTTGGATGTTTTGGCCCAAAAGCACTTGGTTCAGTTGATGAAGGAGAAGGCGGCTGCTGGAACGGCGGTTCTGTTGACAACGCATCTTCTGCAGCAAGCACTTGCTTACGTGGACGACTTTGCCCTCTTGGAAGGCGGTCACTTGGCCTTCTTTGGTTCGGGTGATGAACTTGCCAAGAGCCGGGGACTTGGCGTTGACGACTTGGATGACTTGTTTTCATGATGGGCCGAGATGCCACAATTGAATTCGACACGCTTTATGAAGAACGCTTTTTCAAGCAGCAGAGGCAAAATCAGCGCTATTTGAAGTTGCTCTTTAACGATCACTTCATGATCTTTTTGTTCATTGCCTTTGGTGGGGCGGTCTTGCTGTACCGACAGTATGCAGGCGAGCACCTGGCCATCTTTGGTTCCGTCCTGTCCCTCTGGTCGCTCATCGGCCTAGCCATTGTCCTTTTAGGCCTGACTTTCGGCCACTTGCAAAGCTATCTGGAAGCAGCCGATCGGGTCTTTTTGAATGCGGCAGACGAGTTCTTCTTGGAAAACTACTTCGTCAAAGTTAAGAACCGGGCCTTCCTCTACTTACTGCCCATCCAAGCCGCCTTCTTTTTGCTGGCGCTGCCCTTCTTGATTCAGGCGGGCTGTTCTTCAGCAGGGCTTCTCCTTGCACTCTTTTTACTCCAAGTCGCTGTCAAAGTCGGCCTGCTGAAAAAAGAAGAACGGGCCCTTTTCCTGACTTATCCAAGCGGGCAAAAGACGGTTAATTGGCAGCAGGTCTTAAAGCAGGCCGAGCGGCAGGCAGATCGCCGGAACCGCTTCTTTGCTCTTTTCGCAGCCGTTCCTGGTCGACAAAGTCCGGTCAAGCGGCGGGCTTTCTTGGACTTGTTCCTCTCGAAAATGACCTTTCAAAGAAATCCCCAGGAGCAGCTGGCCTACCGAATCCTGCTCCGTTATCAGGGAGGCGTCAACCTGGTCTTTCGCCAGTGGCTCTTGGTGCTAGTCTTGCTGCCGATTTTAAGAAAAGAGGCCGAGTACTGGCCCCTGCTCTTGGTCGCGGGCTTTGCTTACCTCGCTAAAAGACAACTGCTGCCCGTCTTTAAAAGGGCCGAGGGCGTCCTCTGGAACCCCTTGCTTTTTTTCGATCAGAAGAAACGGCAGAAGGACTTTGATAAGGCCATTAACCGCTTGCTTTATCCAATGTTGCTTTTGCTGGATTTGGAAATCACTTGGCTTTTCTCAGCTTCAACTGGTCTTTACGCCTTTTTGATTGGTTGGGGAATCGTCAAAATTCTTACAATAAAGAAATAAAAAACCTCTAAAGGAGAACGCACATGCATTTACGTTCAAAGCCTTGGGCAAAGCCCTGGCTGGAAGCACACCAAGATTTGGTTATTGACCAAGACCGGGCCCAGGAATTAAAGGGGCAGTGGCAGGGCATTTTTGATAAAAATCAGCCCATCCACGTTGAAATTGGTTCTGGAAAGGGCCAGTTTATTTTAGGCATGGCCTTAGCCCATCCTGAAATCAACTACATCGGCATGGAAATTCAGGAAACGGCCGTGGCCATTGCGGCCCGCAAGTCCTTTGACCAGGTCGGTGTCTTGCCCAACCTCCGTTACCTCTATGGGAACGGGTCTGGTGTCGAAACCTACTTTGAAAAGAGTGAAATCGAAAAGATTTACCTGAACTTTTCCGATCCATGGCCAAAGACCAGGCACGAGGCCCGGCGTCTGACTTACAAGTCCTTCCTTTCTTCCTACAAGGCTGTTTTGCCTGATGGGGGTGAAGTTGAATTCAAGACGGACAACCGTCACCTCTTCGAATATTCACTGGTTTCCTTCATGGACTTTGGCATGCGCTGGACAGCCGAAGACTATACCATGGATTTGCACGCCGACCCTGACAAAGTCGAGGGCAACGTGAAGACCGAGTACGAGGAAAAGTTCCTAGCCAAGGGACAGCCCATCTATAAGGTGAAGGCGCACTTTTAAAAGACATAAAAAAACGCGAACCAGGAAGTTCGCGTTTTTTTTTTTTTAATTATTTTTCGGCTTCGTCCCGCAGAAAGTTGCGCATGTTGCGGAAGCCATCGATGGCCAACTTTGCTGAAAGCTGGTCCGGGAAGCGCTGGACGTGGACATTGACGACGTCCGAGTTGGCAAAGATTTCCACCCGGTGAACCAGGTAGTGGGGGGTGTTGACCCCGGTTGAAAGGGAGATGACGTCACCGGCCTGTGGACGGACGGGAAGGGAGACGTTGGTTTCCACCCGGGCGGAAGCGACAATGAAGTTGTATTGAACCATAAATGAACCTTTCCAAGTAAAATGTATTTTTTTCTTTGAAGTGGCCTTTTCGTAAAAGGAGTCACTCCTATTGTATGGGTCTTAGAAAAAATTGCAAATCAAGGACCTAACACAAAGGGGCATGACCACTTTGGCCAGGCACTGGGATCCGCTGCCCGGCCTTTGTATAATAAAAAAGCAACCAAGAGAAATCTTGATCACTTTTTGAAGAAGTGCACTGAGGGGGAGTCGAACCCTCGACCTGCCGGGTAGAAACCGGCTGCTCTATCCAGCTGAGCTACCAGTGCATTTAAATAACAAACTTTAGTTTAGCAAAATCGGGTCGGAAAGGAAAGATTGAAGATCCAAATCTTTCCCAGGGCTGCTAAGTGACTTGAGAAGGTGATAAAGGGACAGTTTTGGACCTTGTTATTTTCCTGTAAATCGCTGATAATCATTTGGTAGCAAAGGAGATTAAAATGTTAGCGTATTTATACCTTGCCCTGGCAGTAATCGCCGAAACCACTGGTACGGCCCTGATTGGCCAAACAAACGGTTTTACAAAACTGTTACCGACAATTTTGACTTTGGCTTGTTATGGCCTTTCCTTCTACTTGTTAGCCCAAGTGGTCAAGGTCATTCCCGTCCATCTGGCCTACGCCATTTGGTGCGCGAGTGGTATACTAATTATCACGAGCTTGAGTGTGGTCGTCTTCAAGGCGACCTTGAATTGGCAGACAGTGTTGGGATTAGTCTTTCTAATCATCGGTGTCGTTTTGGTTAATCTTTTTGGGCGCGTACATTAAGTAGACTTGGGGAAGCCTGTCCCTAAGCAATTGAGGAGGAAAACATGGCAGAAAACACAACAGCAAACGGCTTTACTTGGCCGGAAGTAAAAGAAAATATGAAGCAGATTTTCACCTGGTCATATTACAAGGAAGGTTTCTCCGGCTGGGACCGCTCGTCATACGTTTGGTTGGCAATTGGTCTAGTTGTCATTATTTCGACTGGTTTGGCACACGGATTGAACTACTTGTCCGTGATGTCCATGCTTGGTGGTGCAATTGGTTTCACTTGTACCTTGGCAATCACGGCCAACCGTCGAATTAACGGCCTGCTTGGCTTTATCTCAGCCGTCTTGATTTCCATCGTGGCCTTCCATTCAAAAAACTATTCGGACATCGTCATGCAGATGATCTACCTGGTGACGTTGGACTTGAACTTCATGTTCTTTGGAAACGCTTGGCAGAACCGTGAAATCAAGCCAATGAACAAGCATGGTTGGGGCGTTGCCGCCACAACGGCCGTCATTGCCTTCATCCTGCTCTACACGCTGGACACGAAGATCTTGATTTCACCCCGTCCAATCATCGATGCCTTCTCAGCAACGGTTGGTATTACCGGTGCCGTCTTGACGGTTTCAAAGTACCGTTCACAGTACTGGATGTGGGCATTGCAGGGAATTATGTCAGTTAGCCTCTGGGGCTTGACGGCTTTGCAAGGGGATGCCAACTGGGTGCTCTTTGCAACCTACGTTCTCTACTTAGGAAACGACGTCCTTGGTTTGTTCTTCTCACCATGGGCCCGCGCCATGAAGGCTGCTAAGTAATCCCTTCACATAGAGAGAAAAAAATAAAGCGCAAGTAAGAGGTCAAAGAATTGTCAATTAGGACAACTTTTTGACCTCTTTTGTCATTAAGCAACAGAAAAGCAGGCTTTGTCCCAGCCCCTTGTTATACTCAGCGTGAAAAAGTCGCCCGGCGACAAAACTTTGAAAGAAGGATAACACAATGACTAAAACAACCGATGCCCGCGTTCTTCGCTCGCGCTACGTCATGCGCCACGCTGCCATGGATTTGCTAGCCGAATCCGACCGCTTTTCCATTTCAGAACTACTGGCGACGGCCAAGGTGACCAGGGGGACTTTTTACCGGCACTACAGCAACAAGGCCGATCTGATTCGTGATGTCAATCAACACCTGGTTAACCAACTCCTCGTTCACACGAAAAAGCGCTTTGCCTGCTATGACATGATTCGCCAAATTGAAAAAGAAGCGCCCTTCTTCCACGAGGTCTTCAACCACCAAAAGGATGTCGACTTGCCCTTCTTATTAATGCAGGAACTGCGTGACCTGCGGGACGTGGCCTTACGGGACTTGCGCTCGAGTGCCTTGAAAACGCGGATTGTCTTCCAGTGGGAAATGATGACGGCCGCCTTCTTTGCTGCGGTCTCCCTTTGGCTAGAGGAGGGAATGCCCTTTTCGGCTGCGGATTTGGTAATGGAATTTAAGGCGTTGTGGAAGGGGACTTCCGGGCGGACGAAAAAGTCTGCTCAGGCGCTGTTCGACTTTACCATTCGGCTGGATGAAGACGAGCTGAAGGAGACCCTGTCAGTTGAGCAAGCAAAACCGGTTCTGAGTTGAGCTGGCAGACGTATCGGCCCTTTGTTAAAGCGACTGGCTAAATGGGTTGAATCGTTGCAATTTCTAGAAGTTCTTGCTATACTTAAACAGTTGTTAGCGCAGCTACAACCACACGGTGCAGGTATAAGTTTGTTCTTTGAACCGCCTCGTATCGGTGAGTCTAAGTATAAAAGGAGAATTCAATAATGGCATATGCAATTATTGTAACTGGCGGCAAGCAATACAAGGTCGCCGAAGGCGACACCATCTTTGTTGAAAAGTTGGACGCACAAGAAGGCGACAAGGTTGTCTTCGACCAAGTGGTCTTGACTGATTCAAAGATCGGTACACCTTTCGTTGAAGGTGCTAAGGTTACTGCGACTGTGGAAAAGCAAGGTAAGGAAAAGAAGGTTGTGACTTTCAAGTACCGTCCTAAGAAGCACTCCCACACGAAGCAGGGACACCGCCAACCATACACGCGCGTGACGATTGATTCCATCGCGTAATCATCACTGTAAAAGGAGAATAGACTTATGTTGATGAATCAAGATAACTTACAACTCTTTGCCCACCACAAGGGTGGTGGATCATCTGCCAACGGACGTGACTCAGCCGGTCGTCGTCTTGGTACGAAGGTTGCTGACGGTCAAGACTTGACTGCCGGTTCAATCATCTACCGCCAACGCGGAACGCACATCTACCCAGGTGTGAACGTTAAGCGTGGTAACGACGATACGCTCTTCGCGTTGACTGATGGCGTTGTAAAGTTCGAACGTAAGGGTCGCGACAAGCGTCAAGTTTCCGTTTATACTCGGGAAGAATACAACAAGTTGGCTAAGGCCTAAGTTGTTGGGAAAAGCAGGCATTGCCTGCTTTTTTTATTGGCTTATTTTGATTAAAAAGTCATCATAAAACTTTTATAAAGGCTTTTTTAATCGGAATCTATTCTTTCTTTAAAACGAATCTGTGTTACAATGGCCAAAAGAAAACAAATGAGGAGGCAGTTCATGGCATTTTACGAAAAGCGAATCGCAAAACTGCAAAAGTTGTTGAAGCAGTTGGATCTACAGGGGATGGTCATCACCAATGGTTCCAACATGCGTTACCTGACCGGCTTTACCGGTGGTACGGGGGATGGTGTTTTGGTCGTTTCCCTGGCCGACGCTGCCTTTATTACGGACGCCCGCTATGAAAACGAATACGTGAACGCCTTGCCTGAAGGCGTTTCACTCAGCGTGACCCGTGCTTACTACCAGGTCGCCGTTGAAAAAGTCGTTGCCTTTGGCATCAAGAAGCTCGGCTTCGAAGCCGACATGGCCTATGGCACTTATGAACTCTTGGATGATCTCTTGCCAGCAGACATTAGCTTTGACGCCGTGCCAGGAGCAGTCGAAGCCCTTCGTGAAATTAAGGATGAGGCGGAAGCCGACGCCCTTCGTAAGGCGGCCGAAGCTTCGACCAAGGCCTTTAACGAGTTGATGACGGAAATCAAGGTTGGCATGACCGAACGGGAAGTGGCCAACCGCCTGGACGCCTTGCAAAAGAAGTATGGGGCTGACAAGCCATCCTTTGACACGATTGTTGCTTCCGGTGTCCGTTCATCAATGGCGCACGGTACAGCCACTGATAAGAAGCTTGAAAAGGGTGACTTGGTCACGATTGACTTTGGTTACTACGTGGATGGTTATACGTCTGACGTCACGCGGACGATTGCCATGGGCGAGGTTGCGCCCGAACTAAAGAAGATTTACGAAGTGGTCAAGCAGGCCAACGAAGACACCATCGATGTCATTAAGCCTGGCTTGTCAACGGAGGAAGTTGACCGGGTAGCCCGGGACTACATTACGGGTGAAGGCTTCGGGGATGACTTTAACCACGGAACCGGCCACGGTGCTGGTTTGGACATTCACGAAGGACCGATCTTGTCCGTGCACTCATCAGACGAAGTGCAGGCCGGTAACTTGCTGACGGTTGAACCGGGCATTTACTTGGCCGGAAAGGGCGGCGTTCGAATTGAAGACGACGTCTTGGTAACGGAAAAGGGGCACGAAGTGTTGACGGCTGGCATTCCAAAGGACTTGCTTGTCATTGATCGTTAATTATAAAAAGTCGCTGACTTCGTCAGCGATTTTTTTGTTTTTAAGACGGGCAGCAGGCAAAATAATGTTAAGATAAAAGAAGGAGGCAGCGATGGAAACGATTTCTTTGCGACACACCAATGACATGCACTCACACTTTGGTCCATGGCCAAAGATTAAGCGCTTTTTGTTAAAGGACGGGCCCAAAAACGGCACGGTTTTTCGCTTTGACATTGGCGATGCCATTGATCGTTTACACCCGCTGACCGATTCGACTTTGGGCAAGGGCAACGTGGCCATCATGAACGAGGCCAAGTACACGGCCGTCACGATTGGCAACAACGAGGGGCTGGTGATGCCCCATGCTGACTTGAACCACCTGTACGACGAGGCGGACTTTGACGTCTTGTTGGCGAACATGGTTGATGCCGAAACGAGCGGTCAACCCGCTTGGGCCGACCCTTATAAGATTTATGAAACGGCGGCCGGTACCAAAGTCGCGGTCCTCGGCATGACCGCACCCTACCAGCAAACCTACCAAACGCTGGGCTGGCTACCGGAAGAACCAGAAGAGGTACTTGACCGCTTGTTGCCAGAGTTACGGGCGAAAGCCGACTTGGTCGTCTTGCTTTCCCACCTGGGCCTGCCAACCGACCGTGATTTGGCTAAAAAGTACGACTTGGACGTGATTATCGGGGCCCACACTCACCATGTCTTACCCGAAGGGGAAGAGGACAATGGGACCTGGCTAGCAGCTGCTGGCCGTTACGGGGACCATGTTGGTGAAGTGCTCATCGATGTCGATGAAAAGCACCAAGTTCAAAGTGTTTCGGCCAAGGCCTACCGGACAGATGAATTGCCGGAAGAGACTTTTGACGAGGAAACGGTGGCGGCCATTGATCAGGCCGGGATTGAGTCTGAAATGAAGGAAATGGTGACGACTTACGAACCGGCCGTGACCACAGAACAGCAGGCCAAAGATTGCCTGGAAGCCCTGGCTGACTTTTACCACTTACCAGTGGCGATTTGTTCGACCGGCCTCTTCTTAAAGGACCTACCGGCCGGCCCCAAGTCCAAGTATGTCTTTTTGGAAGACATGCCGCACACCATCCAACCGATGCTGGTTGAACTGACGGGCAAGCAGTTGATTGCCTGGTTAGAAGAGTATGAGGAAAAGGCGGCAGAGCTCTTGACCCAACGAATTAAGGGGTCTGGTTTTCGTGGACAAGTCTTTGGTCGCTTACTGGCCAAAGGGATTGAGAAAAACGAAAACAATAAGTACACTTATAATGGCAAGCTTATTGAAGAGGGTGAAAGCTATTCGGTGGCCACCCTTGACCATTACCGCTGGTTGGACTTTTTCAAGATGTTAGATGAAGCACCAGCCGAAATTCGCCTAGACGTTTTCCTTCGGGAAATGATGGCGGACTATTATCAAAAAATTGAGGAAGAGGCAGTTGTTATACCTGCCAACTAATTTGACATGGATCACGCGACCTTAAAAGATCGAACAATTGAACAACAGCAGCGCCGCCAGGCCGAATACCAGGTCAACCGTTTCGGGGATGAACTGGAAATCGACGGCTTGAAGCTGGCCCTGGTCTTTAACTTTAAGGAGGCCTTCTCTGAAGAAGGCCTGGCCCTGCGCTATACGCCTTTGTTGAAGCAATACGACTACGTGGTTGGGGACTTGTCCGCCGGACAATTGCGTCTCCGTGGCTTCTACCATGAAGAGCGGGATGTTTCAGCAGACCAAAAGATCGATACCTTGGCGGATTATCTATACGAAACCGTTAATTTTGGTGCCCCTTACTTCATTTTGCAGAGTCAAAACAGCCACTTCCGACCAAGTAAGAAGACGGATTACTTGACCTACTGGGAAGAAGAGCAGCAACGAAAGCAGGCCGAAAAGCAGGCTAAGCAAAAGAAAAAGGGGAATCAGCAGAGAAAAAAGAAGCCAAGCAATCAGCGGCAGAACAGGCCAAGTAAGCGGGGCGCTCAAGAAGAGGGCCAGAAAAAGTCTGCCAAGGGGCAAGGCCGTCGGCACCGCTTTACGGAACGCAATCGAGAAGACAACCAGAACCAAACGGCTAAGCAGGGGCCAAGGCAAGCAAGTAGCCAAGGCAAAAAGGAAGAAACTGCGCCTGGTCAAGGAAAGAAGCGGCGGAACCGCCGTCGGCGTCGCAATCCGGCTGAAGAAAAGCAGCAGGGCCAACCAGCCAATGGCCAGGCAACAACAGCCCAGTCCAAGCAAAAGAACCAGCCTGCCGGCTCGAAGAAGGCCCGGAGTCAGCAGCGTTCAGGCAAGCAAAGCGGGCAAAAGCAAAAGCCCCGTGCTCAGAAGAACGCTTCAGAGGCAAAGACGAAGCCGAAGGTTAATGGTCAACAAAAGCAGGTCAAGCACCGCTTTACTGTTAAAGAACGAAATGATTAAAAAAGAACCGATAGTGGTTCTTTTTTCTTTGTTTGCAAGAGTCATTGTTGAAAATTTCTTGACTTTTTGTAACCCTGTTAAATATAATTGGGTTACACAATTTTAAGGAGAGAAAAATGACGCATTCAAAAGTACGCGATTTAACCCTTGAAGCGGCCATGCTGGCCCTGCTGATTGTCTTTGCCATGGTACCGGGGATGACCTTAGGCTTCTTGCCAGTTCCAGTTGTGGTTCAAAACCTTGGTGTGATGCTGATCACCTTGATTCTGGGGGCCCGCCGTGGAAGCTTAGTCATGGCTGTCTTCATCATCATGATTGCCCTGGGCCTTCCAGTTTTGACCGGTGGTCACGGGGGCTTGGCCATTTTGGTTGGACCAACGGCCGGCTACATCTGGGCCTGGCTCTTTCAGCCAGCGGTCTTTGCCTTTTTATCCAAGTTTTGGCCGAAAAAAGAGGGACAAATTCGTCCAGGGGTCTTCCAATCTTTCGTTTTAATCTTTATGATTGACTTAGTACTTGTCTATGGAATGGGCGTCGCCTGGCTTAGCTGGACTGCCCACCTCGACTTTTTCAAGACCTACCTGGCCAACATGATTTTTGTGCCTGGTGATTTGGTCAAAGTCGCCCTAGCAACCATCGTCGTGAAGGCCTTGCCCGCAAAGATGTTTGACTAAGTTTTCTGATTAAGGAAGTTTGTTTTAATGGTCTTAGAAAAACTGAAAACAAAGGACCGCGTCCTAGATGATCTATTGAAGAAACCAGGAACCTATTTTTCTGGTGATCAGTTAGCGACCGATTTGGCCATTTCGCGTGAGTCCGTGTGGAAGGCCGTGAAGGCCTTGCAAAAAGACGGCCACCGGATTGTGTCAAAGAAAAAGTCTGGCTACGCCTATCTGTATTCGGACCATGTCAATGAGCACGTTCTAACAGCCTACTTAGAACAACTGTCTTCTGGAAAGCAAGACTTTGAGAAAATCATGGTCTTTGACAACATTGGTTCGACACAGACTTACGCCAAGGACTACGTGGCCAAGCACCCCAGCCAAAAGCCAGCCGTTTTTACGGCGCGGACGATGGATGCGGGCTATGGCCGGCGTGGACGGGCCTTCTTTGCCGCAAAGGATCGCGGAATTTACCTATCGATGACCATGCCAGTTGCCCGTAAGGAACTGGTGGCTTCACTCCTCACCACTTCCGCAGCCGTTGTCTTGGCTCAGGTGATTGAAGAGTTCTTCCCAGGCACGGCTGTTTCCTTGAAATGGGTGAACGATTTGATCGTCAACCAGCACAAAGTCGGTGGTATTCTGACCGAGGCGGTTTACGATATGGAAAACCAGCAGTTCTCTGGTCTGGTGCCAGCTTTCTTCGTGAACTTGCTGCCGGCAGATTATCCAGAAGAGATTTCCAACAAAGCTGGCTCGGTTTTGCAAGAAGAGCAGCCGGTGGATTTGAACTTGATTGCCGCAACGGTTGTCTTGCGCTGGATTCAGATGGCCAACGACTATTTGGACGGGCGCTACATGGATGCATATCGAGAGCGTTCCTTCTTGATTGGCCAGGTCGTCACGGTACAAGTTGGTCAAGAGCAGTTGACTGGTGAAGTGGTTGGGATTTCCAATCAGGGTGCCTTGGAGCTGAAGCTTGAATCTGGTGAAACACGGGTGCTTTATGCCGGTGAAGTCACCAAGGTCAAGTTGATGGAGAATCTGAACTTATAGGAGTTTGCCATGCGATTGGTCTTTGCTTCAAACAATGGCGCTAAAACGAGAGAGTTAGCGTTGTTGGCAAAAGAAATGGGACAAGAGATTGTTTCCTACAAAGATGTTTTAGGGAAAAAACTGGAGTTCCCAGCAGAAAGTACCGATAATCAGGTGGAAAACGCCAAGCAGAAGGCTAACTTTATCCACGGTTATCTGCCAGACGAATGGATTTTGTCTGATGACACGGGCTTTTATTTAGAGGCCTTTCCCAATCGCTTTGGTGTCACGGCTGCCCGTGAGTTCCGGGAGTCAGGACTTCGTGGCATTGAGCAGGAAAATGCCTATATTTTGGATTTGTATAAAGATATCCCCGATGAGAAGCGGGGTGCGTACTTGCTTGCCACGATGGCGTTGTGTTCGCCAGAAGGCGAGCTCTTTGTTGCCGCCAAGCGCGGTGGCGTAGCCATCGCAAGAGAACCGAAGGGCGGGCCAGAATTGGCCGGCCTGACAGATCTCTTGCTGGCGGAAAACGGGAAAACCCTTTCGTCCATGCCCTTAGAAGAGGCGGTTGACTACCACGACCGTTCCCGCACCCTAAAGGCCCTGCTTGACCAAGTGGCCGAATCAGAAAAATAAATCGAATGGTCCGTTTCCTTGTTATGAGGCGACGGACTTTTTTGGTCTAGTCGGCTGCTTTGTCTGGAGAGGAAAAGCGTGCTAAAATATAAAGGTTAATTTGACGTTTGGCCTTGCAGGCCTGTAAAGGAGTGCTGATGAGACAAGCAAAATCCGCCTACTGGCAAAAGATTGTGGATGACGCAAGAGACGAGCAGGGGAATCCCCGACCCTTCTTTTCAATGGCACCAATGGAGGCCGTGACCGACACGATTTTTCGTCGGGTGGTCGCTAAAGCCGGTGGCCCCGATACTTACTACACGGAGTTTACCAACGCCGCTTCGATGGTTCATCCAGAAGCCAAGTTCTCCATTCAAGGTCGCTTAGCCGTTGCGCCAGGCGAACAGATGCCAATTGCCCAAATTTGGGGCTCCAAGGCCGAGGCCATTGCCGGGGCCGCCAAGCTCTTACCTGAAATGGGCTATGAGGCCGTTGACTTGAACATGGGCTGCCCGGATGGGACGGTCATTAAGAATTCGGCTGGTTCCGACTTGATTCGCCACCCGGACACGGCTTTGGAATTGATTGCGGCTGCCAAGGAATCCGGTCTGCCGGTTTCCGTTAAGACCCGCTTGGGCTTTTACAAAGTCGACGAATACCACGCCTGGTTGGAAACAATTTTGAAGGCCGACGTGCAAGTCCTAACCATCCACCTGCGAACCCGTAAGGAAATGTCCAAGGCCGATGCGCACTTTGAGCTAATCGACGACATTATCGCCATGCGGGACCGCTTGGCACCGAATACGCTCTTGCAGATTAACGGGGATATTAAGAATTATCAGCAGGGGCTCGAATTGGCCGCTGCCCATCCCGGGGTCGACGGGATCATGATTGGTCGGGGGGTCTTAGAGGATCCCTACGCCTTTAATCATGAGGAAAAGGCGCATAGCTTGTCGGAATCGATTGACTTGTTGAAGCTGCAATTGGACCTCTTTGATGAAGTGACCAAGACGGTAACACCAAAGCACTTCGAAGCCTTGAAGCGTTACTTCAAGATTTACCTGCGCGGCTTTGCCCACGCTTCACAGCTGCGGCAAATGCTGATGGAAACGCATGCAACCGATGAAGTTCGGGCCATCTTGGACGAGCACGTCGGCGATTTGGTCAAAAACGAGGACTGCTAAGTAGCCCTGTGCTATACTAATAACAATTAAAAGAACTTGGTTGAGGTCGTACTCAAGGATTTGTCTAACGGGGGAGTTAGGCAATCTTTGGCTACGGCCTTTTTTCTTGATTGGAGAAGGAGAAAAATGACAACACTGGTTTTTGCATCACTATTACTGCTGGCTTTGGTCCTTTCCTGGCTGGCCGAACGGCTGGGCCTACCGGCCGTGGTCGGCCAAATTGGGGCGGGTCTGGTTTTAGGGCCGGCTGGTTTCCACTTGCTATCGGCTAATTCTGGAACGGCCCACTGGGCCGAAATCGGGGTGATTCTACTCATGTTCTTGGCCGGCATTGAATCGGACTTGGACCTCTTAAAGGCCCACTTGAAAAAGTCGCTCTCGGTCGCTTTGGCAGGGGTGGTGACACCCTTTGTCCTTTTCTACCTCTTTGCCGTTGTTCTGAATTACGGAAACGAACAAGCCTTGCTCTGGGGTGTCCTTTTCTCCGCCACGTCAGTTTCCATTACGGCCCAGGTCTTAACCGACTATAAGCAGCTGAAATCAGAAGCAGGGTCGACCATTTTGGGGGCGGCCGTCATTGACGATTTGCTAGCGGTTGTCATGTGGACGATTTTTGAAGCGACTTTTGGATTGGGCGAGGGGGCGAAAGGCAACTTGCTGCTGACCCTGTTTGAAATGGCGGCTTATCTCTTCTTGATTCTGCTCTTGCTCTACTTCCTCCTGCCAAAACTCTTGCCAATTCTAGAAAAAATTTCCCAGCCGGCGGTAATTTTGACCGTTGTGTTTGCCATCTTGCTTTTTTCGGCTTATGGAGCCGAGCAGGTTGGCCTGTCCGGTGCCATCGTCGCCTTCTTGATTGGTCTGCTCTTTACCCGCTTGCCGGATCGACAGGGGATTGAGCACGGCCTAACGATTGTCGGAAATGTTGTCTTTATTCCGATTTTCTTTGCGGACATTGGCTTGAAGGTCTCCTGGGCCGGGCAGGGGAAACACCTCTGGCTTATTGTTGGCCTGACTGTCTTAGCCATTTTGACAAAGTGGCTGGGCCCTTATCTGGGCGCACGGGTCTTTGGCATGGCCAAGCATCCGGCCCACATTGTGGCCGTTGGAATGGTTTCCCGTGGGGAAATGGCCTTGGTGATTGCCAACTTGGCTCTGGCGGCTGGACTTTTGGAGAAGAGCCTTTATGGGGCCTTCGTCCTCGTCATCTTGTTGACCACCGTCTTTACGCCAATTGTTTTAAAACCGCTGTTGAAGAAGGCCTAAAGTATCGTCATTTTGAAAAAGTCGGCTGAAAAGCCGACTTTTTCTTTAGCCAGCAAAGGCTTTCGGACCGGGCCTGCTATGCTATAATAAAGGCACTATGAAATTATCAGCCAAACAAGTGACGGCCCTCTTAGAGGACCAAGATTTATTAACACAAGCACCGGCTTGTGACCAAAGTTTTGATTTTTTGCACTACGATTCTCGGCAAGTGCAAGAAAACACGCTCTTTGTGGCCAAAGGGGCCTTTAAAAAAGCCTATCTGGATGGTGTGTCGGGTGTTTCGGGAATTGTTGCCAGTGAAGACCTTGGCTTTGACCAGCCCCTCTGGTTGGTGACCGATACGCAAAAGGCCCTGGCGGTCCTGTCAGCAGCCTTTTTCGACTACCCGGACCGAAAGCTCTGGATTGGGGCCTTCACTGGTACCAAGGGAAAGACGACGGCCGCTTACTTCGCTTACACAATTTTGAAGGCGGCGACTGATGGCCACACGGCGCTTTTTTCAACCGTTGACCGAATCGTTGGACCAAAGCCAGAAGACAAGAAAAAATCCGATTTGACGACCCCTGAATCCTATGAACTCTACAAGGACATGGCTCGGGCCGTTGGAAAGGGGATGACCCACTTGGTGATGGAGGTTTCCTCCCAGGCCTACTTGAAAAACCGGGTCTATGGCCTGCGCTATGACGTTGGGGCCTTCTTGAACATTTCCCCTGATCACATTGGACCAAACGAGCACCCAACCTTTGCCGATTACTTGGCTCACAAGGAAATGCTTCTGGACCATTCCGACCAGGTGATCTTGAACGCGGGGATGGACCACTACGAAGAAATCTATCAACACGCTAAAGAAAAGCACGAGCAGGTGTTGACTTTTAATCGGGAGAAAGCGGCCAGCCAGCTGCCAGATCAGGCACCAACGGTGCTCTTCCATTCCGATAAGACCGAGTTGCACGACTCCTACTTTACGGTGACGGATCAAGCCGGCTTGTCCTCCTTAAGCGAGTTGTCCGGTTCCTACCGGCTGAACTTGCCGGGTGACTTTAACGAGGAAAACGCCACGGCCGCTTTGATGATGACCGCCCTTGCCGGTGCCAAGCAGAAAGCCATGAAGCAGGGCTTGGATGAGGTAACGATTCCGGGTCGGATGCTTTCTTTGGCACTGCCAGAGCACGGGGTTGCCTTTGTCGACTACGCCCATAATTACGCCTCCTTGAACGCCCTTTTGGCCTTTGCTAAGAAGCAGTCACCGGAAGGGCAAGTGATTGTCGTCTTGGGTGCGCCCGGTAACAAGGGGGTTTCAAGGCGTTTGGACTTTGCCAAAGTCTTGTCCAAGCAGGCCGACCAGGTCTTCTTGACGGCCGATGATCCAGCCTTTGAAAAGCCGGAAGACATCTGTCAGACGATTGCCCAGGCGATTACCAACCCGGACTTGACGATTCACTACCAAATGGACCGAATCAAGGCCATTCGAGAGGCCGTTTTGACCGCTGGTCCCCATGACTTGGTCGTGGTGGCCGGTAAGGGGGAGGACCCTTATCAGAAGGTAAATGGAGTTGACACGCCTTACATCGGCGACTTTGCCGTGGTAAAAAACTGTCAAAAAGAATTAGAAGAAGGAAGCTTTACTGTCTAGTATGACCAGTCATTTACAGGACAAAAAAATATTGCTGGCGGTAACCGGTGGGATTGCCGCCTATAAGGCTGCCGAACTGGTGCGCCAATTCGTGAAGGCGGGCGCTTCCGTCAAAGTCGTCATGACCAAAACGGCCGAAAGCTTCATCCCGGCAAAGACCATGGCCATCCTATCCAAGCAGCCGGTCTTGACCGATGCGAGCCGGCTGGCTTCGGCCAATGTCGAACACGTTGCCTGGGCCCGCTGGGCCGACGCCATCGTTGTCGCACCAGCCACGGCCAACACGATTGCCAAAGTCGCCAATGGCCTGGCTGATAATGTGTTAACCGAAACGCTTTTGGCTAGCACGGCCGACACGAAAGTTCTGGCCCCGGCTATGAACGACCAGATGCTCGCCAACCCAGCCACCATCCGCAACCTGAAGCAGGTCCAAGAGGATGGTTGGCAAATTGTTGAGCCAGCCACCGGCTTTCTAGCCGAAGGCTATGAAGCCAAGGGCCGCTTGGCCAACTTGGAAAGGATTGTTGAGGCAACTGCTCTGGCCCTTTCAGATCAAAGCATTCAGCAGTCAGAAAAAAATGACATGAACGGGGACTTGCCCCTCAAGGGCCGTCGCCTGGTCATTACCGCCGGGGGAACCAAAGAGCCCATCGATCCGGTCCGTTATTTGACCAACCGTTCTTCTGGCAAGATGGGCTACGCCCTGGCTGAAGCGGCATTGGCGGCTGGTGCTCAGGTGACCTTGGTGGCAGCAACGAAGCGCCCTTATTCGCCGGGAATCGACCGGATTTTGGCACCATCCGCCAAGGAAATGCTGGCCGCGGTCACAGAAGCAATGAAGACGGCCGACGCCTTCATTGGGGCTGCCGCTGTTTCCGACTATGCCCTGGCCAAGCCCTTTGAGCAGAAGGTGAAAAAGATCAGTCCAGATGAACACCTGACGTTAGACCTGGTGCAAAATCCAGATATCTTAAAGACGGTCGGTCAGGCCAAGCGGCCGGGCCAGGTGGTGGTGGGCTTTGCAGCGGAAACC
Source organism: Fructobacillus papyrifericola (assembly GCF_018437235.1). Lineage (GTDB taxonomy): Bacteria > Bacillota > Bacilli > Lactobacillales > Lactobacillaceae > Fructobacillus > Fructobacillus papyrifericola. Next base: position 330,475 of record NZ_JAAMFJ010000001.1, read on the forward strand.
GAAAACCTGCTGCCCAATGCCGAAAAGAAGTTGGCTTCCAAAAAGGCTGATATGATTGTGGCCAACGACGTGACCGCACCAGAGGCCGGCTTTGACAAGGACAGTAATTTGGTGACGCTGCTGCAGCCAAAGCAAGCGGCCATCACCGTTGGACCGGCTAGCAAGTTAACCGTTGCTAAGGCAATTATTGACCAGTTGGTCACCCTACTTGATAAGCAGTAATTGTGGTATAATAAGTACCTAATAAGGAATCGGAGGCTTTCATGGCAAAGACAGACGAAGAACAAGCAGCTAAGTACCACGTGGGGGATGTCTTGTTGGCACCCGCCTATGGCAACTTGGAAAAGCCCTTTACTGGCAAAGTCGAGAAGGTTTACGACAACGCCTTGCTTGTCGAAATCATCGAAAACGACCCGGCTGACCAGCCAGCTGTTAACGAAATGAACCACCGGGGTGTGGTCCGAATGGCCGATGTTGAAGTCATTCAGGAAGCACCCGCAGAAAAGTAAACGAAAAAGAAGAAGGCAGTGACGTAAGTTTCAGTGACCTTGGCATCAGTGGGAGCCAGGGATTACGCCTGACCGGCGCCGCTTTTTCGAAAACAAACAAGTAAATCAAACAAAAGTGGTTGGCTTAGCCGACTATTAGAGTGGTACCGCGGGCAGGGCTCGTCTCTTCAGATATGTCGAGATGGGTCCTGTTTTTGAAAAGAAAAGGATAGAGAGATGGCAGAAAAAACAGCAGTTGTGAATGCCTTGCAGGCCGTATTGCCGGACCTGACGGCAGCAGACATCGCTTCCAAGTTGGAAGCACCAAAGGACCATAAGATGGGCGACGTGGCCTTTCCGACTTTTACCCTGGCAAAGGTGTTGAAGAAGGCACCGCAGATGATTGCCCAGGAACTGGTCGACCAAATTGACCAGTCCGACTTTGAAAAAGTCGTGGCAACCGGTCCTTACATCAACTTCTTCCTAGATAAGAAGCAAGTGACGGCCGATACGTTGAAGGAAGTCTTGGCTGAGGGCTCGAACTACGGCCAAAACGATGACGGGAAGGGGCAAACGATTGCCTTGGATATGTCTTCGCCAAACATTGCCAAGCCAATGTCAATGGGCCACTTGCGTTCAACGGTGATCGGAAATGCCCTGGCCAACCTTTCTGCTAAGAATGGTTACCAACCCGTTAAGATTAACCACTTGGGCGACTGGGGAACGCAGTTCGGTAAGTTGATTTACGCTTACAAGACCTGGGGTTCTGAAGAGGAAGTTAAGAAGGATCCAATCGGGACTTTGCTCAAGTACTACGTCGAATTCCACGATAAGGCAAAGGAAAACCCAGCCTTGGATGACGAAGGGCGTGCCTGGTTCAAGAAGCTAGAAGACGGTGACCCTGAAGCCCACAAGCTCTGGGCCTGGTTCCGCGAGGAATCCCTGAAGGAATTCACGGAAATCTATGACCGTTTGGGCATCACCTTTGATTCATACAACGGTGAGGCCTTCTACAACGACAAGATGGACCGGGTGGTCAAGGCCTTGGAAGACAAAGGACTCTTGGAAGAATCACAGGGTGCTCAAATCGTTGACTTGTCAAAGGTGAACGAGAACTTGACGCCGGCCATGATTAAGCGGACCGACGGCGCCACGCTTTACATGACCCGTGACTTGGCGGCCGCCATGTACCGGAAGGACACCTACGACTTTGCCAAGTCCCTCTACGTGGTTGGTGGTGAACAACGGGAGCATTTTGCTCAGTTGAAAGCCGTCCTTTCACTCTTGGACTTGCCATGGGCCGACGATGTGGAACACATTCCCTTTGGTTTGATTACCTTCAACGGTAAGAAGATGTCAACGCGTAAGGGTGACGTGGTCTTGTTGAAGGACGTCTTGGATGACGCCCACGAATTGGCCTTGAAGCAAATCGAAGAAAAGAACCCAACCTTGGCCAACAAGGACCAGGTGGCCGAAGAGGTTGGTGCCGGAGCCGTGGTCTTCCACGATCTCATGAACGACCGGACCAACAACTTTGACTTTAAGATTGACGAAGTGGTGCGCTTTGAAGGGGACACGGGACCATACGTCCAGTACACCAACGCCCGTGCCCAATCCATCTTGCGTAAGGCTGGGGTGGCCGTCAACACGGCTGACATCGAACTTGACGATCCAGCAACCTGGGACATCATTACGGCCTTGAACGCCTTCCCAGAAACGGTTCGCCGCGCCTTCGTAAACCGCGAACCATCCGTTGTGGCCAAGTACGCACTTGGCTTGGCCCGGGCCTTTAACAAGTACTATGCCAACTCCAAGATTTTGGCCGACGATCAAAACAAAAACGGTCGCTTGGCCTTAGTCGCCGCTGTTTCGGAAACATTGACGACTGCCTTGGCCATCCTCGGTGTCAAGGCACCAAAGGAAATGTAAGCCATTCAACTCATTTAGTTTTTTAGTAATTTCGGCCAGTTGGCTGTAAGGAATACGAATGAAAACGAAATTCTCAATTAAGAAGACGGCCTTTTGGCAGAGCGTCGCACCGGTTTGGAACCGCTATCAAATCGGCCGACTCTTAATCTTGACCTTCATGACGCTCTTCTTTGCTGCTTCACTCTACGGCATCGTGAACGCCAAAACGTCACACGTTTCGTCATTACAACAGTCGCTTTCACAAACGACCGACGTTTACGATAACTCTGGTGACAAAGCCGGTTCCCTCTATTCACAGAAGGGGACTTACGTGAAGTACAACCAAATTTCACCATCGATGAAAAACGCGGTCCTTTCAATTGAAGACCGAAACTTCTACAAGGAGCACGGCTTTTCCGTGAAGGGCTTGGCCCGTGCCGCCGTTTTACTGGTGAAGAATAAGTTAACCGGTAGCGAAACGATTTCGGGTGGTGGGTCGACTTTGACCCAGCAGTTGGTGAAAAACGCCTACCTGACGCAGGAGCAGACTTTTACGCGAAAGTTTAAGGAGCTCTTCTTGTCCGTTCAAGTTGAAAAGACCTACTCGAAAAACGACATCCTAACCATGTATTTGAATAACGCCTGGTTTGGTCATGGCGTTTGGGGTGTCGAAGACGCTTCGGAAAAGTACTTCGGTATTCACGCTTCCGAATTGAACACGGAACAGGCAGCCACCCTTGCGGGAATGCTGACGAACCCGTCCGGCTTCAACCCCATTGATAACCCCGGCCGCTCAAAGCTGCGTCGAAACGTGGTCATCCAGACAATGGTTGAAAACAAGAAGCTGACCAGCACGGAGGCCAAGGCGGCGCAAGCAACCGACATCACCCTCCATGATAACTACACGGGGGACGAATCTTACCAGTATCCATGGTTCTTTGATTCGGTCATTAACGAGGCCATTAACACCTATGGCCTGACCGAAAAAGACATCATGAACAAGGGCTACAAGATTTACACGACCCTGAACCAAAAGGATCAAAAGAACCTGCAAAACGATTATGAAAAGGGCTCGCTCTTTGGTAATCAGACGGATGCTCAGGCCGCAACCGTTGTCTTGAACGCTAAGACTGGTGGGGTCAGAGCCGTCGTCGGTGGTCGCGAAAGTCAACACACCTACCGTGGCTTTAACCGGGCCAACCAGTCGCAGCTGCAACCCGGTTCGATTATCAAGCCGCTGGTTGTTTATACGCCGGCCCTTGTCAATGGTTACTCCATCAACACGGAACTGCCAAACAAGAAGATGAACTTCGGAACCAATAACTACTCCCCAAATAACGCCTTGAACGTTGAGACGGGAAACGTCAAGATGTACGAAGCCCTGGAACACTCCTATAACATTCCAGCCGTTTACCTCCTGGATAAGTTGGGCGTGAACACCGGTTATTCATGGGGAAAGAAGTTTGGCTTGAACCTGGTTTCCTCCGATAAGAACTATGCTTTGGCCCTTGGTGGTTTGACTAAGGGTGTTTCACCCCAGCAGATGGCATCGGCCTACACGACTTTTGCAAACGGTGGCAAGATGTCTGAGGCTCACTACATCACAAAGATTGTGGACGCAACGGGTAAGACCATCGTGGCCCAGCCAAAGGCCGAACAAAAGCAGTTGATCTCCAAGTCCGTGGCCAACAAGATGACCAAGATGATGCTTGGAACCTACACCAACGGAACCGGAAAGGGTGCCACGCCTTCTGGTTATACCATTGCCGGTAAGACCGGTACGACCGAAAACCCCAACTCAACCAATAACTCGAACTCATCCAAGGATTCATGGGCCGTTGCCTATACCAACGATGTGGTGCAAGTTTCCTGGGAGGGTCTGGAAGGGAACAGCTCCCAGTCCTTGCCAATCGGTTTGATGTCAACCATCGGTAACCTGGTGAAGACCTCAATGGGACAGATTTTGCCAAATACGGATGAAACGTCCTTTAGCGTGACCGATGCTAATCAGTCAACGTCAACCCAGTCCTCGAGTTCGTCAAACTCCTGGGCAGACAACGCCAAGGAGAATATCCAAAACGGGGTCAATACAACGGTTGCCGGCGCTAACAAAGTGTGGGATACTGTAAAGGGATGGTTCGGTTCTTAGAATGAATCGAACGATTGTTGCAATGGAAGAAAGGATCTATGAAATATGTCAGTAAACATTTACGATAACGCCAACGAGATGGCAAAGGTTTTGACGCAAACCGAACAGTACACGGCCTGGAAGACTGCTTTTGATGCCGTTCAGGGTGACGAAACTGCCAAGGACTTGTTTAAGAAGTTCCAAACGATTCAAATGACCGTGCAACAAATGATGCAAGCACAAAAGACGCCAACTCCAGACCAGGAAAAGGAATGGGACGCGGTTGCTAAGGATGTGCAAGCAAACGAAAAGATTAAGGCCTTGATGGCCTCCGAACAATTGTTGAACACTTTGCTCGGTGAAATCAACGATATCGTGACTAAGCCAGTGTCAGAAAGCTACGCAGCCGCGCACAAGGCATAAGTTAATAAGAAAAAGCGACGGATTGAATTCCGCCGCTTTTTTTGTCCTGATAAATAAAAAAGGCGAGCTAGCAAATGACTAGCTCGCCTCTTTGAAATTGTTTAGTAGATGGCGTCCCGGTAGAGGGAAACAACCTTGCCCAGGATGGATACTTGATCCAAGATGATGGGCGCCATGGTATCGTTTTCCGGTTGCAGGCGATAGTGGCCAGCTTCACGGAAGAAACGTTTGACCGTGGCTTCGTTGTCCTCGTTCATGGCAACGACAATGTCACCGTTATCGGCGGTTTGTTGGCGGCGGACAATGACTTTGTCGCCATCGAGAATGCCAATGTTGATCATTGATTCACCACGGACGTTCAACATGAAGAGGTCACCGTCGTAGGGAATCAGGTCTTCTGGAATTGGGAAGAATTCCGTGGCCTCTTGTTCAACCGCTAGGATGGGCTGACCGGCCGTCACCAAGCCAAGCACTGGAATCTTACCAGCGTTTGATGAGATGCCGAGCATTTCAAAGCCCTTGGCGGTCACTTCGATAGCTCTAGCCTTGGTCTTTTCACCCTTCTTCAGGAGGTATCCGTTCTTAATCAAGCGGGCGATGTGTCCGTGAATGGTTGATGAAGAGGAGAGGCCAACTGATTCGCCAATTTCACGAATCGTTGGTGGAAAGCCGTTTTTAGATTGGTACTCGTGGATGAAACGAAGCACTTGAATTTGTTTTGAATCGGATGTCATAATGTTCTTCCCATTTCATTAATTACTGCTCTTATTCTAGCGAAAAGAAGGGGAAAAAGCAAACGCATGTTCGTAAGAATTCCTTAAGCTTTCCTCGTTTTCTTAAGCATTTTCTAAGCAAGATTAAAATTTGCTGAGCGGTGCCTTGGCCTGTGTGGTATACTTATTCTTAGATTTTTAGAGGTAAAGGAGACCGCTATGCTTGTACTAGTAGGACTTTTGGCCCTGGTTGTTGGGCTGGTTGGTGGATTCTTCTTGGCACGCTTCACGATGAAGTCATATTTGGCCAAGAACCCACCAATCTCAGAAGAAATGATGAAGTCAATGATGACGTCGATGGGTCAAAAGCCATCACAGAAGAAGTTGAACCAAATGATGAGCCAAATGAAGGCACAGAGCGCCAAGCGTTAAGTCGATTTTTGTTCAGCTAAAAAGAGCGACCCCTTGGGGTCGCCTTTTTTTATAAAAAAAGAACCTGCTTGGCAGGTTCGAATCTTGCTTATTTTTGTTTCTTTGGATCGACGTAAACCCAGTTGGGGTCGATTTCTTGGTCGAGGGCCTTGAAGGCGGCTTCGATCTTTTCGTTGTAGTCGGCAATGACCTCATCGGTTAATTTCACCTTGGGGTCAACGACGATTGGTTCGCCGAAGTTCATCGTGACGCGCTTTCTAAGAAAGAGGTGAGAGAACTTGACTGGTCCCTGGTAAACGGCTGGCACGATTGGCTTTTTGGAAAGCTTAGCAATTAGGATAGAACCTGATTTAAGCTTTTGGGAGTGCCGTGAACCAGACGGAAACATGATCAGGGAACGGTCACCGGACTTGAGCTCGCTAACTGGCTTGCGAATGACATCGGCGCCGACGTTCTTCCGGTCAACGGGGAAGGCGCCGAGAGCGACGATAAGCTTGCGCAAGAAGAAGTTTTTGAACAATTCCTTCTTAGCCATAAAGATAAAACGCTTGGGGTAGGCGGCCATGGCATACCAGACGGGATCCCACCAGGTCCGGTGTGGGGCAACCAGGATGTAATTGTCATCCTTAGGTAAACGATTTTTGTTCAAATAATAAGTGCGTCCGTTTATAATGGAAACCAGGGTCACAACGAAGACCCGGATAAAACGATAGAACATAAGCTTTTCCTTTCAAGATCATTTAACTGTTTAATTTTACTATAAAAGGGGACAAAGGCCAATGAATGAGCCAAATTTAATCGCCGGGGAACGCCTTGATGGCTTGCCTTCACAAGGAATTCAGATCATTCAAAACCCAGACATGTTTGCCTATTCATTGGATGCCGTCTTGTTGGCCTACTTTGCCAATCCGAATAAGAAGGGGCGGGGCCTTTCGGTGGACCTTGGTGCTGGAACCGGTGCGGTTGGACTTTTTTATGCTAAGAAAGTCAGTGGCCAAGTCAAGTTGGTTGAAATACAAGAAGACCTGGCTCAGATGGCGGCCCGTTCGGTTCGTTTGAATCAGCTTGACGACCGGGTTTCTGTTATTCATTCCGATATGCAGGAGGTCTTTGAGCAGATTAAGCCGGGTTCGGTCGACACCGTTTTGTGCAATCCGCCCTACTTTCCGGTCAAGAAAACGACCAAGCAAAACGAGGATGAACACTACCAGATTGCCCGGCACGAGGTGGCCATTGATTTGCCAAAGCTGGCCCAAACGGCCAATAAATTATTAAAAAACAAGGGCAAGTTTTTCATGGTTCACCGACCGGAACGCTTGGGTGATATCTTTGCTGCTTTGTCTGCCCGTGGTCTCGAAGTGAAACACCTGCAATTTGTCTATGGTAAGGCCGACCGGGAAGCCAACATGGTCTTAGTCGAAGCGATTAAGCAGGGCCGTTCCGGAGGGGTGCGCATTCTACCGCCAATCGTGGCCTATACGGCAGACAACCAATATACCAAGCAGGTCGAAACGATTCTCTATGGCCAGCCCTGGACGATGGACTAGCAGGGGTTTTTAATGATGGAATCAACAGCGAAAACCTATGACTTTTACGTCCTTTATACGGCGGACGGCTATTTTTACGGCGGCTATTCCGACGACGCCATTCGCCGCTTTCACGTGCACGAAGCCGGGAAGGGCGCGAAGTTTACCCGGGTTAAATCCCGGCATCCCTTGCGCTTGGTGTATTATGCGACTTTTGCTAGTAAGCACGACGCCATGCATGCCGAAGCGACTTTTAAGAAGCTGTCACGGGTGGCCAAGGAAGCGTTTTTGAAAGAGCACGGCGTGCCGGAAAGCGTTTGGCAGAAATAACGATCGCGATTGAATCGCTAAAAGGCTCTTTGCCAGAAACTTTTTATTGAAAAAGTCGCCCAAAAAGCTTGTCAGGAAGGGCAGTATCCTGTAAACTATTAACCGTTGTGAGAACAGCAAAAAATACACACGACCGGCGAGAACGCAGAGGTGCAGAAATGTTCATGCGAACCTTGAACCGGTCGGAGGATAACCTAGGAGGCCTATAATGGCAGTTATTTCAATGAAAGAACTCCTCGAAGCAGGAGTTCACTTCGGACACCAAACACGTCGTTGGAACCCAAAGATGGCACCATTCATCTTTACGGAACGTAACGGCATCCACATCATCGACTTGCAAAAGACGGTGAAGATGGTTGATGAAGCCTACAACTTTATGCGTAACGCATCAGCTGATGGCGCAAACATCTTGTTTGTTGGAACGAAGAAGCAAGCTTCAGACGCAATCGCCGAAGAAGCAACGCGCGCTGGTCAATTTTACATCAACCACCGTTGGTTGGGTGGAACGTTGACCAACTGGAACACGATCAAGACGCGTGTTCGCCGTTTGAAGGACTTGAAGAAGATGTCAGAAGATGGCACTTTCGACCGTCTTCCAAAGAAGGAAGTTGTTTTGTTGAAGAAGCAACAAGCCAAGTTGGAAAAGTTCTTGGGCGGAATCGAAGACATGCAGGACTTGCCTGACGTACTCTTCGTTGTTGATCCTAAGAAGGAAGAAATCGCCGTTAAGGAAGCCAACATGCTCAACATCCCTGTTGTTGCCATGATTGACACGAACGCCAACCCAGATGTTGTTGACGTGAAGATTCCTGCTAACGATGATGCTATCCGTGCCATCCGTTTGATTACGGCTAAGATGGCAGACGCTGTGATCGAAGGTCGTCAAGGCCAAGACCAAGCAGCTGAAGATGCTTTCATCGAAGGTGACGAAAACACTGAATCAATCGAAGAAATCACTGAAATTGTTGAAAAGAACAACTAAGCGATTATTTATCTGATTTGCCGTTCCGGTGGACCTGCTTGGGACGCTGGCACGGCATTTTTATTTGAACGAAAAAGGAGCTCTTGATATGGCTGTTACAGCAAAGATGGTTAAGGAATTACGTGACAAGACGTCCGTTGGAATGATGGATGCCAAGAAGGCTTTGGTTGAAGCTGAAGGTGACATCCAAAAGGCAATCGACTTGTTGCGTGAAAAGGGAATGGCAAAGGCCGCTAAGAAGGGTGACCGTGTCGCTGCCGAAGGTATGACTTACGTCATGGAAGAAGGCAACAAGGCTGCCATCATCGAATTGAACTCTGAAACGGACTTCGTTGCCGGAAACAAGGAATTTAACGACTTGTTGGCTGCTGTGACGAAGATCATTTTGGAAGCCCAACCTGCAGACGTTGAAGCCGCTTTGGCCTTGCCAGGCGAAGAAGGTCGCACGGTTAACGACATGATTATCAACGTTTCCCAGATCACTGGTGAAAAGATCACTTTGCGTCGTTTCGAAACGATGACAAAGAACGATGGTGAAGTCTTTGGTGCCTACTCACACATGGGTGGCTCAATCTCAGCATTGGCTTTGTTTGAAGGCTCAAACGCTGAAGCAGCCCGTGACATCGCCATGCACATTGCGGCCATTGCACCACAATACGTATCCGATGCCGACGTTCCTGCAGAAGTTGTTGCTAAGGAAAAGGAAGTGCAATTGGCTTCTGAAGACTTGAACGGTAAGCCTGACAACATTAAGGAAAAGATGGTTGAAGGACGTATCAAGAAGTTCTTGGCTGAAATCTCATTGTTGGACCAACCATTCGTGAAGAACGGCGACCAAAAGGTCGCTGACTTTGCTAAGGAAAACGGTTTGACGGTTAAGTCATTCGTTCGCTACCAAGTTGGTGAAGGAATCGAAAAGCAACAAACTAACTTGGCTGACGAAGTTGCCAAGCAAATCGGTCAATAAGACCCAAAAAAGTGTCCTTTTTGGACACTTTTTTTACGGACGAAAACTGATTCCTTTGCTATAATGGATGGTAAGAAAAAGGAGACACCATGACTGAAAAGAAATACAAGCGTGTTTTGATGAAGTTGTCTGGCGAAGCTTTAGCTGGAGCTAAGGGCCAGGGAATTGACTTGGAGACGGTTTCATCAATTGCCAACGAGATCAAGTCCGTTCACGAAATGGGAACGGAGATCGCCATCGTTGTTGGTGGTGGAAACCTCTGGCGTGGCGAACCGGCTTCCAAGGTCGGCATGGAACGCTCACGGGCTGATTATACGGGAATGCTGGGGACGACCATGAACGCCCTCGTCTTGCAAGATGCCTTGGAACGGGCCGGCGTTCAAACGCGCGTGCAAACGGCCATCACCATGCAGCAAATCGCCGAACCATACATCCGTGGTCGGGCCATCCGTCACCTTGAAAAGGGCCGGATCGTGATTTTTGCCGCTGGTATCGGTTCACCTTACTTCTCAACGGACACGACGGCCGCCCTGCGTGCCAACGAAATCAACGCCGATGCCATTTTGATGGCGAAGAACGGTGTTGACGGTGTTTACGATGCCGATCCAAAGACGAATCCAGAAGCCAAGAAGTTCAGTCACTTGACCCACTTGGATATTATCCAAAAGGGCTTGAAGGTCATGGATGCCACGGCCTCAACGATGTCGATGGACAACAACATGCCACTGGTTGTCTTCAACTTGAACCAGCCAGGCAACATTCAAAAAGTCATTGCCGGTGAAAACATCGGAACGACGGTTACGGGAGAAGAAAAGTAATGGCAATTGATTTTAATCAAGCAACAGAGAAGATGAAGGGCGCACAGGATGCCCTCCGTCGTGAATTGGCCGAAATCCGGACTGGCCGTGCCAACCCACGTATTTTGGACCGTGTTGAAGTGGAATACTACGGAGCCATGGTGCCTTTGAACCAGGTCGCTTCCATTTCCGTGCCAGAAGCCCGGATGCTCTTGATTACGCCCTTTGACAAGAGTGCTTTGGAAGCCATCATTACGGCCATTAACGTTTCTGACCTGGGCTTGAATCCTGCATCGGATGGAAACATTGTCCGTTTGGCCATTCCACAAATGACGGAAGAACGTCGTAAGGAATTGGCTAAGGAAGTGAAGGCCGAAGCCGAAAAGTCCAAGGTTGCCGTTCGTAACGTTCGTCGTGATGCCATGGACGCCATCAAGAAGGATAAGGACTTGACTGAAGATCAGGTTCACGAATCAGAAGACAAGATTCAAAAGTTGACGGATGACAACATCAAGGCCATTGATGAAATCGCCGCTGACAAGGAAAAGGAATTGCTGACGATTTAATGAAAAGCTGCGTGAGCAGCTTTTTTATTTTGCTCCTGTAAAGTAATGGTAATAGTTTAAAATCGCTTTAATTTAGGCTTTTTAACCGTTTCTTTTTTAGATACTTTCAATTAAATGTGCTATTATTGAGTAAGTTAAATCAAATTTAAAAGATATTAAAATGTTTCTAAAGGACGGGAAAGATGGGAAGTCATAAGAAAATTTTGGCAACGGTGGCTGTGGCAATGGCCGGCGCTGCCTTTATGAATCAAAATCAAGTGAAGGCAGATGATAATAATCCCCAACCTCAGAGCCAGTCGGTCTTAGATAGGTATGCCAATGAACATGTAACAGGGTATATCTATTCACCTGACGTATCAACGGCTAATGGTGGCTACAACTGGTTCGAAAATGGTCAGTTATACACTGGTTTTCGTTATTACATGGGCACTTACTATTGGTTTGTGAACGGTGTTCGTCAAAACGAGGGCTGGCGTCAAGCCTGGGGCATGACTTATTATACGGATAATGACGGGCGTGCGGTTCAGGGACAGCGTGTTATCGATGGTAAGGTTTACGATTTTGGAAATGATGGGACTTATTTTAGTCGTCCAGTGAACGGTTATCTTTACGATGGTTCTTCTCAAAATGGTGGTTACCGTTGGTATGAAAATGGTCAGCTGTACACGGGATTCCGATACTATGCTGGAACCTACTACTGGTTCGTTGATGGCGTTCGTCAAAACGAGGGCTGGCGTCAGGCCTGGGGGCTCACATACTATACTGATCAAGACGGCCGTGCCGTACAAGGTACCCGTGTGATTGATGGAAAAGTCTACGACTTTGGTGAAGATGGGACCTATTATAGCCGACCAGTGAATGGTTATGTTTGGGATGGATCACCTGCAAACGGTGGCTACCGCTGGTACGAAAACGGTCAATTGTACACTGGTTTCCGTTACTATGCTGGCACTTACTACTGGTTTGTTGATGGCGTTCGTCAAAACGCCGGTTGGCGTCAGGCTTGGGGCTTAACTTACTATACGGATGGTGATGGCCGTGCAGTTCAAGGCTCCCAATACATTGACGGTCAGTGGTACTTCTTTGGCGATGATGGTTCTTACTACCGCCGTTTTGCAAGTAGTGAAGTGGTCAACTGGTTCTATCGTCATTATGGACAGTTAACATATTCCATGTACGGTTCCCGAACGGGAGCTGATGGCACTGCGGATTGTTCTGGTGCCATGGTGCAGGCATTGATGGAGGCCGGTGCTTCCAAGCCGGCTTATATTTATAACACGGATTCCATCCATGACTACTTGAAGGCCAATGGCTACTATCTCGTTGCTGAAAATAACAGTAGCGTGAAGAAAAACGCTGGTGACATTGTTGTTTGGGGTAAGCAGGGACAATCTGGTGGTGCTGCTGGTCACATTATGGTCATTAACCAAGGTGATGGTGATAACGGTCGTGGAGCACGTGAGATTTCGGTTGATTACTGGACGAATGGTGGCTACAATTCGGCTGTTTCGGAGCACGACTTTGCCTACTATACGGCTGTTAATGGTTATCCTTATTCATACGTATACCGTCATAACTAAACGGATTATTGAAAAAGAGCTGAAGGATTTCAGCCCTTTTTTCTTGCCTTTTTTCCCTGAAAATAGCATAATATGGATAAGCAATCATTGTCTATGACCCGGTTTGGCACCCGGAGAGAAAATGGTGATAACGAAAGTGTCAGAGCACAGCTCTGGAAATCAGGTGGAACCGCGCGCAAGCGTCCTGATGTCAAAGAAATTTTGGCATTGGACCGTTTGGCGCGGTTTTTTGTCTTAAAGGAGGGACGATGGCCAAGTTAAAGTACAGCGTGCAATCCGAAACCCTGCTGGTCTTGCAAGAGCCCGGTAAAGTCGGCGACACTCTGGATTTAAAAGACGAGCAAAAAGTCGATACCGAAACGCTATCAAAAGCCGTGCAAGACAGCATTGAGCAGCGCATCAAGGACGAAAAGGCCGCCTGGGAGAAAAGTCAGCAGGCCCTTCTTTCTTCTCAAGTTGAAAAGGAAAAGGAAGCCGCCAAGTTCTCCGTAGAGCAGGCCAAGCAAGCGGCTAAAGACGAGGCGCAAAAGGAGCGCAACCGTCTTCAAGAAGAACTGCTGCAGTTAAAAGCAGACTTGGCCAGTGCCAAAAAGCAGCAGGAATCCGAACAGGCTTTGGCCCTGGAACGACAAAAGGCAGACTTGCTGGCCAAGGAGCAGGCCGAAAAAGAGGCCCTTCGCAAGGCAGCTGAAGAGGAGAAGGCTAAGTTACAACAGAGCCTTCAGGAAAGCAAAGAAAAGGCTTCAAAGGAGCAACAGGGACTCGAACGGCAGTTGCTTGAGTTAAAGAACCAGGTCCAAAACCAAGACCGGGACCGGCAATTGGCCCTATCAGAAACCAAGGCCGATTACGAGGCCCAGTTAAAAGCCGCCCAGGACCAAGTCGAATTCTACAAGGACTTTAAGGCCAAGCAGTCGACCAAGGAAATCGGTGAGTCACTGGAAGTCTACGCCCACCAAGAGTTCGATAAGATTCGGCCCTACGCCTTTCCAAACGCCTACTTCGAAAAGGACAACGAGGTATCGAAGGAAACCGGTTCGAAGGGGGATTTCATCTTCCGGGATTACCAGGACGGGATCGAATTCATTTCCATCATGTTTGACATGAAAAACGAGGCCGATACCACGGAAAAGAAGCATAAAAACAGCGACTTTTTCAAGGAATTGGACAAGGACCGAAAGGAAAAGGGGACGGAATACGCTGTGCTTGTCTCCTTGCTAGAATCCGACAACGACCTATACAACACGGGGATTGTCCAGGTTCACGAGTACGAGAAAATGTACGTGATTCGCCCCCAGTTCTTCGTGCACTTCATTGGGCTTTTGCGAAACGCCGCCCTTGATTCGGTGCAGTACAAGCGTCAGTTGCAAGAAGAGCGGAACCAAAATATCGACATTACTAACTTTGAAGAAAACATTAATTCTTTCAAGGACAAGTTCGCCAAGAACTACCAGTCCTATTCAAAGAATTTCCAGGCGGCCATCGACGAAATCGACAAGGCCATTAAGCGGATGGAAGAGGTCAAGCGGAAGCTGACAACTTCTGAAAACCAGCTCCGTTTGGCAAACAGTAAGTTAGACGATGTGTCGGTTAAAAAGCTGACCCGTGGCAATCCAACCATGCAGGCCAAGTTTGACGAATTAAAGAAGGATTAGATTGAGGAAATTATGACAGAGAAGAAACTTTCACTACAGGACATCATCCTGACTTTGCAAGAATTCTGGGCGGCAAAGGGGGCCAACCTTATGCAAGCCTACGACAACGAAGTCGGTGCCGGAACCCAAAGTCCCTACACCTTCTTACGTGCCAACGGACCGGAACCATGGGCAGCTGCCTACGTGCAGCCATCCCGTCGTCCGGCCGATGGTCGTTATGGGGATAACCCGAACCGACTCTTCCAGCACCACCAGTTCCAGGTGGTCATGAAGCCATCGCCCGACAACATCCAAGAACTCTACCTGGCTTCTTTGGAAGCTTTGGGTATCAAGCCCTTGGAACACGACATTCGCTTTGTCGAAGATAACTGGGAAAACCCTTCCATGGGGGCTGCTGGTATCGGCTGGGAAGTTTGGTTGGACGGAATGGAAGTGACGCAGTTTACCTACTTCCAACAGGTTGGTGGAATCGAAGTTGATTCCGTGACCTCTGAAATTACCTATGGTTTGGAACGTCTGGCTTCTTATATCCAAGACGTGCCAACCGTTTATGACCTCGAATGGGGTCACGGCGTGCTCTACGGTGACATCTTCAAGGAACCAGAATACGAACACTCCAAGTATGCCTTTGAAGAATCCAACCAGGAGATGTTGCTCCGCCACTTCGACGACTACGAAGCCGAAGCCAAGCACAATCTAGAACTCGGACTGGTGCACCCAGCCTACGACTACATTCTAAAGTCATCGCACACCTTTAACCTTTTGGACGCCCGCGGAACGGTTTCCGTTACGGAACGCGCCGGCTACCTGCACCGCATCCGTGCCATGGCCCGTCAGGTATCCAAAGTCTTTATCGAAGAACGAGCAAAGTTGGGCTTCCCACTGTTAAAGGACGAAGCACTGCGCGACAAGTACCTGGGTGAAAAGGGAAAGTACGCCAAGAAGGAGGAGCAGAACTAATGGCTGATTACATCTTAGAAATTGGATTGGAAGAAATGCCCGCTCACTTGGTGACGGCTTCTGAAAAGCAGCTGGTCAAGCGTGTGAAGGACTTTTTAGACGAACATCGCTTGGCTGTTCAAGCAATTAAGCCCTTTTCAACGCCCCGTCGCTTGGCCGTGCAATTGACTGGCCTTGCCGAAGGGTCCGAAGCAGTTTCAGAAATTAAGCGCGGACCGGCCGTTGACCGGGCCAAGGACGATCAGGGAAACTGGTCAAAGGCCGCCCAGGGCTTTGCTCGGGGTCAGGGCACGACGCCGGATGAACTGACTGAAAAGGACGGATACCTCTGGGCCGAAAAGCAAATTGCTGGTGTGCCCGCTAAGGAAATCTTGTCAAAGATTGGTGAAGAAGTTGTTGAACAAATGACTTTTACCACCTACATGAAGTGGGGCAACCACTCCTTCCACTACATCCGACCAATTCGCTGGATCGTTTCACTCTTGGACGAAGAAGTGGTGCCATTTGAAGTGCTCCACGTCAAAGCCGGACAAACCACTCGGGGTCACCGCTTCCTGTCAACAGCGAACGTTACGGTTGCCTCTGCCAAAGACTACGAAAAGGCGCTCAACGACGCCTTTGTCTTGGTCGATGCCGACAAGCGCAAGCAATTGATTCAAGACCAGTTGACACAAATCGCTCAAAACAACAACTGGCAGCTTGATTTGAATTCGGACATGGCCAAGGACCTCTTGGAAGAGGTTAACAACATCGTTGAGTGGCCAACGGCCTTTGCCGGAAACTTCGACGAGAAGTACCTGGCTTTGCCAAAGGAAGTCTTGATTACCTCCATGCGTGACCACCAGCGCTTCTTCTTCGTGACAAACGAGGCAGGGGACTTGCTGCCACACTTCCTGTCCGTTCGAAACGGAAACGCCGACTTTATCGAAAACGTGGCCCGTGGAAATGAAAAAGTCCTCGTGGCCCGCTTGGAAGACGCGGCCTTCTTCTACAAGGAAGATCAGCAAAAGTCGATTGCCGATTACATGGACCGTGTGAAAAAACTGGTCTTCCACGAAAAGATTGGAACGGTTTACGAGCACATGCAGCGGGTCCAAGGGCTGTCGGCCCAATTGGCCCAGGCTCTTGGTCTATCGGTTGCCGAACAGGCCGACCTAGCCCGTGCTGCTGAAATCTACAAGTTCGATTTGATGACCGGCATGGTCGGTGAATTCGACGAATTGCAGGGTGTCATGGGTGAGCACTACGCCAAGTTGATGGGCGAAAACGATGCCGTGGCCAAGGCCATCTACGAACACTACCTGCCAACCTCAGCCGATGGTGCGGTTGCTGAGACCAAGGTCGGTGCCGTTTTGGCCATGGCCGACAAGTTGGATGCGATTGTGACCTTCTTTGCCCACGACATGGCGCCATCAGGGGCCAACGACCCTTACGGTCTCCGTCGTGCCGCAACCGGTGTGGTTCGCACTCTGGAAGCCTTTGACTGGCACCTGAACCTTTTGGACTTGCTTGCTGCATTCAAGCAGTCTAACGGGGACGTCGCCGACGCCAACCTGGAACAGGTGATCGCCTTTTTGACCGACCGTGTTCGCAAGCAGGCTTTGGACGCCGGTATCCGCAAGGACATCGTGACGGCCGGAACGGCCAATGTCACGACTGGTGACTTTGTCTTCATCGAAGACCGGACCAAAGTCCTAGCGGCCCACTCAACGGATGCTGACTTTCGTGAAGTCATGGAATCACTGTCCCGTGTGGCGCGTTTGGCTAAGAAGGAAGAAGTGGACGCTGTCGTTGATCCAAACCTCCTTCAAAACGATCAGGAAAAGGCCCTTTACGAAGCAACGAAGGACTTGTCTGTCGAAGCACTGGAAGCAGAAGGGGCTGACGCACTTTACCACGCCTTGGCTGCCCTGCAGGCACCAATCGCTGCCTACTTCGACAACACCATGGTTAACGATGACAACGAAGCGGTCAAAAACAACCGCTACGCTCAGTTGAACGCCATCAACAAGCTCATCAACGCTCTCGGCAACATCGAGGAAATCGTGATTAAGTAAGTGGACGTATATTAAAAGTTGGATAAATTCCAGCTTTTTTATTGTAAATTAGATATTAACGATTTTTCTAATAATTATTTTTAAATAGAGAGAATTAAACGGGAATAGAGAGAATGGTCGACAAGGTTATCGAAAATATCGAATCGGGTCTTACAATTGTTTTAGACTACTTAACGATCGTATGGAATTATATTTTAATTGGTTGGGACAAAATTGGATTCAACGTTAATGTAAATACTGATGCTGTGACAAATTTTGAACAAGGAATAATGCATGTTTTAATTTGGATCATTATAGGTGTAGTTATTTACATCGTTACGCCCCATATTTTTAAATTTTATTATTTTCATAGTAAAAAATTTCTTAAGCATAAACGTGAAGTTAAAAATGCAGTTAGTGATTTCAACAATGTGATGAATTATGCTAATAACATGTTTCGACAAAATCAGTTTAACTTTCAAGCAGGTCGGAATCAGTTAGAACGACCCGCTGAGTATATTAATTTGAGCCGTTATAATTATGTGCGTAATCATGAGATAAAACCTGATACTCATAGTGTTAATGTAACTTTACCTATTGTTCATAGCGCTTCACTTCAACCAATAAGATATTTAAGTAAGTATTTTAATATAGAGGCTACTGAATATAACCTTCAGCGAATTGAAGAGGTTGGAGAAAATGTTTCCCGATTAAAGAATGCAATTCAAAATCTAGAGGACCGAGTCAATTCTATAACCGAGATGGTGAAGCCACCATATCTTATTCAAAAGAAATTTAAGAATGAATTCTTAGAGCAAGTTGGTATTGATTTTCCATCTCTTTCTGTTCCTTACGAAAAATATTATTTTAATTATGTTAGTCCTGGAGGAAAAAGTACACAACAAACAGTGATAAGTTTAGATTCAGAACGTATTGATGAACTTGCTGAATATATTGCCCATAAAATTCGTTTTAAGAAATCTGTCGCAGGACAACGCGCATTGATGTCCAACAAATTACGTGAGAGAATTAAAGCGCGTGACCTATACACTTGTCAAAATTGTGGTATTTCGACAATGAGTGAACCACACTTGCTTCTCGAAATTGACCATATTGTTCCAGTTTCTAAAGGTGGAATGACTATGGAAACGAATTTACAGACGTTGTGCTGGAAGTGTAACCGTAGCAAGTCTAATAAAATTTTGAATAGTTGATTAAAAGCTCCTCGTTTATGAGGAGCTTTTTATTGATAAAAATATGGAGCAGGTTTAGCTCCCCGCCAATTTATCTACTTCTTTCATTCTAGAATTCACCATTTGTTATACAATAATTCTAGAAATGTATAAGAGGAAGCGGAAGATGAACATACACGATACGTTAGAAACAGTATTTGATAATTATTTGGCGGAAAAGGAAAAGCCCTTCAAAGCTAACTGGTTGGCAGCAACTTTTCGTGAAGGAATTGATGCAGATGGGTTGTCCTTTAGTACTGATAACGTGAAGATATATGGGTCAGGGGGAACAAGCCTATGGGCAGCAGCCCCTTGGATTGCGATTTGTGATACCGAGATTACAAAATCGGTTCAACGTGGCTTCTTCGTGGTTTATCTTTTCTCTGAAGATATGAAGCGTGTTTATCTTTCCCTTAACCAAGGATGGACTTTCTGGGAAAAAGAATTTAAAGATGAAACGATTGATATGAGCGCTGAAGCAAAAGCGAAGGCAGTTGCTTCCTATTTTCAAAATGAATTATCTATCAGAAATACCGCGCTTCCAATGAAGCTTTCAGCAAATTCCTCGAAGCATAACCTTGCTTTTGGCTATGAGGCAGGAGAGATCTATAGTATCGAGTATGACGCTAATCAACTCCCTTCAAATACCGAACTGGTGAAAGATCTTGAGTTGATGTGGTCAAAGTTCTTGAATTTGAAAGCAATGTTGCAAGACACGAAGGATCTTGAAAAGAGCGCGACCTATATTTTAAATTACCAACGCATCACCTCTTATACTGATAACGCGGAAGAAGCTGAGACAATTGCGGACAAGCTGGAGCATGCGTCACTTATTGAAAAGGAGCGTCCTATCCCCCGGAAAAAGTCAAAATCTGCAAAGGGTAGGAAAAACAGGACCGTAAGAAAGACTGATTATCTAGCAGAACAAGAGAGAAAACAAAAGTTAGGATTGAGTGGGGAAGAGTTAGTCCTTGAGTACGAAAAAGAACGGCTTGCCAATTATCCGGATTTACAAAATAAGGTAAAGCGTGTTTCGAAAGAAGGGGACGGGGATGGTTACGACATCTTTTCCTTTAATTTCGACGGTAGTCCGCTCTACATTGAAGTGAAGACCACGAATAATGAGGCAACTGCTCCATTCTTTATGAGTCAAAATGAGTATGCGTTTGCTTTGGAAAACAAGGAAAACTACGTTATCTATCGACTCTATCAGTTCACAGATCTCGCCAAGAAAAATATTGACCAAGTTAAGTTCTACAAAATTCAAGGACAAAATATTGAACAAGAACTCAACCTCATACCAGCAGCTTATCAAGTGAATTTAAAATAACTTGTCCTAAACGATCGTAAAGGTCGTTTTTTTATTTTAGCGGAAGTATAATGATGGCGGATAAATGATGAATGTAAACAAGGGGAATCATGAGTATTTTTACCTCCAGCTTCGTATCATTTAGCGAGGAGGAAAGAATATTAGTAAGATGGCATGTCATCTTACTAATATTAGGGTGGAAATTATGTTAACAAATGATGAATCGTGGAAATCAATATGAGGCCTTTACTAATCGAACAAGGAGATAAGAACATGACAAAGGACATAAGTGAAAACAATACAGCTGATTCATTAGAGAGCTTTGGAGCGATTGAAATTACTGCCGAAGACGTTCTGGATACTCGAAAACTGGCAGATAAAATCTTGGTCAACTTCCTGGGTAACGATAGGGAGACATACCCGGACATATGGAATGAAGACCCTGAAAAGATTGCGGCATTTAACCGTGAAAGCGGTTTATTTGATGATGAGAGGCTTTATGGCAGGGAACGATATCTTGATTAAGCAAAGGGTGCCACGTAAAATGCTGATGTACATACAATCGGTGGCCCTAAACCATTTTTAATGTATTAAAAAAGGCGAACTGTGTGTTCGCCTTTTTTGGTTATTGTGTTTATGCTAAGGGTGATTTAGAGAAGCCTTGAATTTGTAAAAATGAGCCTAAAAAAATAACCATCTCTGCTTTGGCCGCTCGAGATGATTATTAACTGTAATCTGTAAAGAGCGTCACCACTTTGTGGGTCTGCTATGGGGGATGTGGGGATTGCCACATCCCTTTCTTTATGCCTTTAGTATAGCTAGTAAAATATAATCGGACAAGACCCTCTACCGCTTTATGATGAATGAGCATAGAAGGCGTCTTGGATAACTTATGACTTTCAAACGCTGCTGCCAGAGGCAAGCGTTTTTTATTTCAATTCTTCATAACGCCAGCTTTGTGGCCATGCTAGATTTAGAAATAAAAGCAAGTTTTGATTCTGTTCTTCGTAGTATTAGCTAAAGGAGGTCATCAATGGACGATGAAAAAATGATGGCAGTGGCCAGATTGGCAGCCGATATCCGAGCGGGTATCTTTCGTTTGGAAGATAACCGAGACCTTTTTAGCCGCTTGGAAGGGTTAGGGGTGGAATTGTTGGGCTTTTTTGATCAGCAGATTTCAGCTTTATTGAAGTGGGATAATGTTACCCACCACCCGATTATTGCGGTTAATGATCGCGATTCGGAAAAGAAGCAGATCTTTTCACTGGCCCATGAGATTGGCCACCTAATCATTGATTATGGCTGGCTGCCCGAACCCTATAAGAATCCAGAAGAGTTTAGTGAATTAGAGGGCGTTTTAAACGTGACCCATTATCGCCGTGCTGGAAAAAGCCTCGATGTAAGGACGATTCAAAGGGAAAAGATGATGGACGACTTTGCCAGGAATTTTCTGATGCCTTATCAGGAGGTGGAAAAATGCGATGCAGAAAATGGGCATCACACAGAAAAGACGATTGAACAATTAGTAGCGCGATATTACGTAAGGGAACTGGTCGCGCGCAAGCAGCTGGGCTTTGTCAGAAAACGAGGTGGGGAATGGTAGATTTCACGGATCCTTCCTTCCGGAAGAATCTAGCGAATTTGATTGAGGATTTACGTGCTGATGGACAAAGGGAGACAAATGGTTCAGTAAATGATTCCAATAAGATGAGTTTTCATGACCTGCGCGATCAGCAGAGTATTTCCTTTCGATAGGAAATCATTGTGGCCATTAGCGAAGACATTGCCGGTAAGGCGGCCATTCGAAAACGTTTTTCTACTTTTTACATTTGGTTTTTAACCTGCGTAACGATGTTGATTTTTTATATCATTATCGATCCAATCAATATGCTGTCAAAGCAATCTAGCTTCTATTCGGATACTTTAAAGATCGCACTTGTTGGGACCTTCTTTGCCACCTTACTTTCGGCCTTCATGGCCATGGTCAAATACGGCTTTACCGCAGAAAAGCAAATGATTGAACTCTTTGATCTGATTGGCAATGAACCAAGCAAAGGAAAAGAGGAGTGAAGGGGATGAGGCTTTATTTAAAGGGCTTTTTCGTGTAAAATAGAGAGGACTAAATACACTGATAAAGCAGGTGAAGATGGCTGATTTTACAATTGACCAATTGAAAGAACGACAGAAGCGGATTCGCAATTTTTCTATCGTGGCCCACATTGACCACGGGAAGTCCACGATTGCCGATCGGATTTTGGAGCAGACCAAGACGGTGGCTGAACGCGACATGCAAAGCCAGTTGCTGGACACCATGGACCTGGAACGGGAACGTGGGATTACCATCAAGCTGAACGCCGTCGAGGTGAACTACAAGGCAAACGATGGAGAAGAGTACATCTTCCACTTGATTGATACGCCAGGGCACGTTGACTTCTCCTATGAGGTTTCCCGCTCCCTTGCCGCTGCTGAGGGGGCCATCTTGGTTGTCGACGCAGCCCAGGGGGTTGAGGCGCAGACCTTGGCCAACGTTTATTTGGCCATCGATAACGACCTGGAAATCCTGCCGGTTTTGAACAAGATTGACTTGCCATCGGCCGACGTTCCGAAGGTTAAGCAGGAGATCGAGGACATGATTGGCCTGCCAGCCGACGATGCCGTTTTGGTTTCGGCCAAGAAGGGGATTGGAATCCCGGAACTTTTGGAACGAATCGTTTCGGACTTTCCAGCACCGGATGGCGATTTAGAGGCACCGTTGCGAGCCCTGATTTTTGATTCCCAATACGACCCATACCGGGGCGTTGTGGTCAACATTCGTGTTCGCGAAGGCTTCGTGAAGCCCGGGGACAAAGTCCGTATGATGAACACAGGAGCTGAGTACGAGGTTACCGAAGTCGGCGTCATGTCACCCGATGCTCAGAAGCGTGACTACCTAATGGCTGGTGACGTTGGTTATTTGACGGCCGCCATTAAAGACATTAGCACGACTCACTCCGGTGATACGGTGACCTTGGTAAATAATCCAGCTGACGAGCCTTTGCCAGGTTATAAGCCAATGACGCCAATGGTTTATTCCGGTCTGTATCCAGCCGATAACGCCAAGTATGGTGACTTGCGGGAAGCCTTGGAAAAGCTGCAGCTAAACGATGCGGCTTTGACTTTTGAACCGGAAACTTCACAGGCCTTGGGCTTTGGTTTCCGTGTCGGTTTCTTGGGCCTCTTGCACATGGACGTCATTCAAGAACGTTTGGAACGCGAGTTTGACCTTGATTTGGTCACGACGGCACCGTCCGTTACCTACCAAGTCAAAACGGTTGACGGTGAAACCTTGATGATTGAAAACCCATCGGAGTTGCCGGAGCCACAAAACATTCGTGAAATTCAAGAACCCTACGTGCACGCCCAGTTGATGGTCCCAGAAGAATATGTTGGGGCGGTCATGGAACTGGCCCAGCGGAAGCGTGGTGAGTTCGACACGATGGAGTACCTGGATGATAACCGGGTCAATGTCAAGTATTACTTGCCATTGTCTGAAATCATCTTTAACTTCTTCGACCGATTAAAGTCATCGACTCGAGGCTTTGCCTCGCTGGATTATGAACTGTCGGGCTACCGTCCGGCCGATCTGGTCAAGATCGATATCCTGTTGAATTCGGAGCGGGTTGATGCCCTGTCCTTCATTGTCCACCGGGACTTTGCTGCGGAACGGGGCCGTATCATTACGGCTAAGCTGAAGGAAATCATTCCTCGACAGAACTTTGAAATCCCCGTTCAGGCGGCCATTGGTAATAAGATTCTGGCTCGAACGAACATCAAGGCCTACCGAAAGGACGTCACCTCAAAGATCCACACGGGTGATCCGGACCGACGGGCCAAGCTGCTTGATAAGCAGAAGCGTGGAAAGGCCCGGATGAAGGCTGTTGGAACCGTCACGGTACCACAGGAAGCCTTCATGGCCGTTCTTCGGACGGAAGACGATGAGAAGTTCGCCCGGGGAAACTAGGTGTTAACAAGGAATTTTTAAAAGGAACGATTTCTAGTGAATCATTGAAAAAGCGCCTCTTCTGGTTTAGAATGAAGCTAATTAGAAGAGACCTTCTAAAGGAGGAACGATGGCTTTTAAATCAATGATGGAATCAATTTCTGACCACTTTCGCCCCAAGATGGACGCGGTTGGGGTAACTCACAACGGCCCTTTGACGGCTGATGACGCCTTCATTGAACGGTCAGTCAACCAGCCACAACCAAAGCCAGACGAGCTACTCGTTCAGGTGCTGGCCTCCTCGGTCAACCCGGTCGATGTGAAGATGCGGGCGGGCTACCAGGATAAGGGCGTCTTTCGAATCTTTGGTCTGGACGTTGTCGGTCGCGTTTATGCGGTCGGTGCTGATGTCAAGGACTTTGCTATTGGTGACCGTGTCTACTATGTGGGTAAGCAACACCATCCCGGTGCCGATGCGGCCTACCAGGTGATCAACGCCAAGATGGTGGCCAAGGCACCGGAAAAGTTGGATGACGTGTCCGTTGCGGCCATGCCACTGACTTCGGTGACCGCCCACGATATCTTGCACCACGGCTTGCACTTACCGGTCGAAAAAGACGGTGCCAAGGGCCAGACACTACTGGTTATTAACGGAGCCGGTGGGGTTGGTTCTGTGCTGATTCAGCTGGCTAAGTACCTCGGGATGACGGTGCTGGCAACGGCCGGAACGGTTGATTCAAAGAAGTGGGTCCGCGAAATGGGGGCCGACCTCGTCTTGGACTACCACAACAACTTGGAACAGCAGCTAAACGACGCTGGTTATAACCAGGTTGACAGCATTGCCAACCTGCAGGACACGACCGACTACTGGGATTTTATGGTGCGGATGATTCGCCCATACGGTGAATTGGCCTCCATCGTGGACACGACCGTGCCCGTTGATTTAGGTGAATTGAAGGCCAAGTCGGCCTCCTTCTCCTGGGTCTTCATGTTGGCCCGTGGTAACTTCAACATCTACTTGGAAGAACAGGGTCAAATCTTGAAGCAAATGGCTGAATTACTGAATGAGGGGATTATCCGCTCAACGGTTACCAAGGTCTATCATGGACTGACGGCCTACAGCATTCGTTCGGCCTTCCAAGACGTCGCCGGCCACCACGCCATTGGTAAAGTCGTCGTCGACTTTGCCCCAAATATTAAGGCGGCCAACGAAAAGGGCCGGGGTCTTTCGGACAGTG
Organism: Fructobacillus papyrifericola; assembly: GCF_018437235.1. Classification (GTDB taxonomy): domain Bacteria; phylum Bacillota; class Bacilli; order Lactobacillales; family Lactobacillaceae; genus Fructobacillus; species Fructobacillus papyrifericola. The sequence goes on from NZ_JAAMFJ010000001.1 coordinate 355,724, forward strand.
CCGACCGGGATTCGAATTTCTCGGACGGTCCCGATAACATTTCCGAAAAGAATGGCCAGGCTGAAAAGACTGGTAAGTCGAAGTTGAATGATGAAAACGCAACGACTCGTTATTAAATGACAAACGAAGCCGGGGACCGGTTGGTTCCCGGTTTTTGATTGAAAAGGAATGAAAGATGATAAAGTATCAAAAAGTCAGCTGGCAGGTTGAAAAGGACTTGCAGGACCTCGTTGTTTCGGTCTTGATTGATTTGGGCGCTGATGGCGTCGAGCAGGGTGACAACCAACTGACCATCTACGAAGACCAGGGCAAGGAAGGTTGGCAAGAACGCCTGCAAACCTATCCGGTCGGCCTGCAGCTCCTGGCCGACCAGGGGCTAAAACTTTCGGCTGAGCCAATCGAAAACAGTGAATTGGCTTCCGATGAATTTGAAAACGAATGGAAGAACTACTACCACGCCGCCCGTGTAACCAGTCGCTTTACCGTCGTGCCCGCTTGGGAAGACTACCAAAAGGAGCAGGATTCTGAACAGTTAATTGTGATGGATCCCGACCAGGCCTTTGGTACGGGCACTCACCCAACAACGGCGCTCATGCTCCAGGCACTGGAGACGGTTGTTCGCGGGGGTGAAAGGACGATTGATGTTGGAACGGGATCTGGTGTCTTGGCCGTTGCGGCTAAGCACCTCGGCGTTGGGGCAGTCCTGGCCACCGATATTGACGAAGAAGCCGTTCAAACGGCCAAGGAGAACCTGGCCTTGAATCCTGTCGCAAAGGACGTGACCGTGGTGGCTTCGGACTTGATGAAGGATGTGCCGGCTGACTTTGTTGGCGCCGGGGTCGACTTGGTCGTGGCCAACATTCTAGCTGACGTTATCGAGCCCTTGATTCCACAGGTTCGCCAAGTGCTAAAGCCCGGTGGCAGCTTCCTGGTTTCCGGTATCTATGATGATGTGGCGGCGGGCATTGAAAAGGCCTTGGTTGAGCACGACTTTTTAATTGAGCAGAAGATGCAGGCCGGTACTTGGCATGCCTATCTTTGCCGTTTGAATCCCGAAAGTAAGTAGGAGGGGCTATGCACCGCTATTTCTTAGATAAGACCATTCAAGATCAGATGGTTCTTCCAGCCGATCAGCCCGTCTACCACCACTTGGTGCGGGTAAGGCGGACAAAAGTCGGCGCCAAGGCCGAATTTGTTGATCCGGACCAGCGCTTGGTAATTGGCGAATTGACGGCACTCAGCCCAGAGGGAGTAACCATCGAAGTCCAAGAAGATTTGGACCAAAAGGTGGAGCTGCCGGTCAAGGTAACGGTCATTGTCTCACCGGTCAAAAACGATCGGACCGACTGGTTCATCCAAAAGGCAACCGAGCTCGGCGTCGACCGGATTGTCATCACAAAGATGGCGCGAACGGTCGTTGACTGGGGGAAGCAGGAGCCAAAGAAGCAGGCCCGTTTTGAGAAGATTGCCTTAAACGCAGCCGAGCAATCCCACCGCTTGAAGGTGCCAGAGATTGTCTTCGAAGACTATGCCGCTGCCTTAGCTGAGGAGAAGAACCTTGGTCTGGTGGCCTGGGAAGAGTCGGCTAAGGAGGGGGAGCAGGCCCAGCTGCTGAAAACGGCCAAGTCCTTGCAAGACGGTCAACGTCTGGCCATTCTCTTTGGCCCAGAAGGGGGCCTGTCGGATGATGAAGTGGCTGTGCTGGGCGAGAAGGGCTTTTTGCCCGCTGGTCTAGGCCCACGGATTCTTCGTGCCGAAACGGCGCCGCTCTATGCCTTAGCCGCCTTATCAACGGTTTGGGACCTGGAAGAAAAGCGCTAATTTATCTCTTTTTCTTGCTTGCCGGCAAGCCAAAAAGAAACTATAATAGTGAAAGAATATTAGAAAACAACGGGGATACCGATCGTGCAAGCAGTTAAAAACCTATTCAAGAAGAGTTTGAGCAAGTGGCTCAGCGCCCTGGTGGTTGTCACCTTAGTGCTTCCTTACTTGGCTTCGCTCTTCAACGTCTCCACGCTTAGCAAAGTCGTTGTTCTCTATTTCCTTTTGAACGGTGGCTTCGCTTTGGCCTTTGGTTACGCCATCCGAAAGCAGGGCTTTCGTTTTTACTACGTCTTCTTACAGCCACTGGTTTTTGCCTTGCTTGCCAACTGGCTCTTTAGCTTTGTAAACGAAACCTATGGCTACTACTTGGCCTTCTTGTACCTGGTCTTGACCTTCTTTACTTTCTTGGCCAACACGACAAATGATCCTGACGAAAACGAACTGCCCGTTGACGGTGGCTACCAGGATGTCTAAGTGAATCATTCCTGAAAAAACGCCCAATTTCGGGCGTTTTTCTGTTAGACTGTTATAAGGTAAAACACGCATTGATTGAAATCGGAGGGGACCACCTTGATTACTGTTTCGGACATGACTTTTTCTTTTTCTGGCAAGAAACTCTACCAGGATGTTAACTTAAAGCTGATTCCAGGCCACACCTACGGAATTATCGGTGCCAACGGGGCCGGTAAGTCAACTTTTCTAAAGCTCTTGCAGGGCAAGTTGGAACCAACGGAAGGGTCGATTAACATCACTTCCGGCGCCCGGATGTCTTCTTTGGAGCAGGACCACTTTGCCTTTGACGAGTCAACGGTAATGGACACGGTCATTCAAGGCCACAAGCGCCTCTACGAAGTGAAGACGGAAATGGACGCCATCTATGCCAAGCCGGACTTTTCCGATGAAGACGGGGTGCGCGTTGGTGACTTGTCAGCCGAATTCGAAGAATTGGACGGCTGGAACGTCGAAGCCGAAGCGGCACAACTCTTGACGAAGCTTGGTATCGACGAATCCATGCACTACACTATGATGGGTGAGTTGACGGAAAACGACAAGGTGAAGGTCCTCTTGGCCCAAGCCTTGTTCGGTAACCCTGACATCTTGGTGCTCGATGAGCCAACCAACGGTTTGGACGTTCAGACGATTTCTTGGTTGGAAGACTTCCTGGCTGACTTTGAAAACCTGGTCATCGTTGTTTCCCACGATCGTCACTTCTTGAACGTGGTCTCAACGAACATCTTGGATGTTGACTACGGTAAGATTACGCCCTTCGTTGGAAACTACGACTTCTGGCGTGAATCAGCTGAATTGGCTCAGCGCTTGGCTTCTCAGCAGAACGCTAAGAAGGAAGAGCAGATTAAGCAGCTGCAAGAATTCGTGGCCCGTTTCTCGGCCAACGCGTCAAAGTCGAAGCAGGCGACAGCTCGTAAGAAGCAGTTGGATAAGATTACTTTGGATGATATCAAGCCTTCATCACGTAAGTACCCTTACATTTCTTTCCCAATTAACCGGGAAATGGGAAACGACTTGGTCAAGGTCGAAGGGATTTCCAAGTCCATCGATGGTGAAAAAGTCTTAGACAACATCACCTTTACTGGCCGTCCTGGTGACAAGATTGCCATCCTGTCCCGCTCGGATTTGGCCACGACGACTTTGATGCAAATCTTGGCCGGCACAATGGAACCGGACTCTGGTTCCGTTACCTGGGGTGTGACGACGTCACAGTCTTACTTGGCAAAGGATCTGAACGACAACTTCGACGATCAGAACAAGGTCATCTTGGACTGGTTGCGCGACTTTGCCGAAGAGGAACAAAAGGACAACACGTCACTGCGTGGGATGCTTGGCCAGATGCTCTTTAAGGGTGACGATGCTTTGAAGGAAATCAAGGTGCTTTCCGGAGGAGAAAAGGTTCGTATCGTCTTGGCCAAGATGATGCTTCTAAAGGCCAACGTCTTGCTTTTGGATGACCCAACCAACCACTTGGACTTGGAGTCCATCCAATCGCTGAACGAGGCCGTGACCGCCTTCAAGGGATCCGTCATTATGACCTCCCACGATCACGAGTTCTTGGAAACGACGGCCAACCACTTTGTCGAAGTTTCTAATAAGGGCGTTGTTGACCGCTTGGATACGACTTATGATGAATTCATCACGTCGGATTCCATCCAGGCTAAGGTCAAGGCACTGTACGATTAAACTAGCTAAACGAGCGCTCTCGAGCGCTTTTTTGCATAGTAGAGGAGAAGGATTATGTCCGTTGGAATTGAAGAAATCGCCTTTTATACGCCGGCACTATCGCTTGATATGGTTGCCTTGGCCAAGGCCCGTGACGAAGAACCCGACAAGTACACAATCGGCATTGGGCAGACGACCCAGTCGGTCGTTCCAAACTACGAAGATGTCGTGACAATGGGTGTCAACGCCGCCAAGAACTTCATTGACCGAGTTGACCGGGAAAGCATCGACATGCTTCTTTTTGCCACCGAGTCGGGCGTCGATAATTCGAAATCCGGGGCCATCTTTGCTAAAAACTTTCTTGGACTAAAGGACGGCATTCGGGCCATTGAACTAAAGCAGGCCTGCTATGCCGGCACCTTCGCCTTAATGCAGGCCAAGGACTTTGTGACGCTGCACCCGGATAAGAAAGTCTTGGTGATTGCTTCAGACATCGCTCGTTACGGCTTGAAAACGCCCGGTGAGGTCACGCAGGGGGCCGGTGCTGTGGCCATGCTGGTCTCGACCGAACCAAAGCTGGCTGTCATCAACGATGACACGGTCTACATGGTCAAGGACGAGCCGGACTTTTGGCGGCCAATTGACTCAGACATCGCTTTGGTCGATGGTCACCAGTCAACCGACGTTTATAAGGACATGTTTTTGGAACTCTGGGGCCGCTACAAGCAGGAAAGCGGTTTGTCTTTGAATGACTTTGCCGGCTGGGCCTTCCATATGCCATACACCAAGATGGCCAAGAAGGCCTTGGACCAAATCCTGCCGGAAGCTTCAGAAGAGGGGCAGGCCTTGTTAAAGGAACGTTTGGCGGCTTCGCAGTACTACAACCGCCACGTGGGTAACCTTTATACTGGTTCGCTCTACCTTTCCTTGCTTTCACTGCTGGACCAGTCAACTGGCTTGGTAGCAGGGGACCGCTTGGGCCTCTTCTCCTTTGGGTCGGGGGCCGAGGCCGAACTCTTCTCCTTAACGCTGCAAGAGGGCTTTGAAAAGGTCCTTTCCAAGCAGGCAACCGAAGCCATGCTGGCAGCGCGCAAGCCGCTGTCCATGAGTGAATACGAAGCGGTCTTTTTGGATCAGCGCTTTGATTCAAAGAATACTCAAAAAACGGATGCACCAGCTGGAACTGGCCGTTGTCAGTTCACGGGCTGGCAGGACCAGTACCGCCAGTACCGAATCGCAAAATAATTTTTTGAAAGCCTTGGTCATGCTGCCGAGGCTTTTTTGTGTCTTGAAATGTTAACAAAGTCATCCCCAAGTCATTCTTTTTTGTTAAACTAGTTTCAAGACAAAATGAATGAAGGAGTTTATTATGGCAAAACGTGTTTACTTAGCAGGACCGTTCTTCTCTGAAACGCAAATCGCACAGGTGAAACGCCTGGAAAAGGCCTTGGCTGACCACCCACAAATCGGTGACGTCTTTTCACCACGCAAGCACCAGCACGAAGAGTACGAACTCTTCTCACCGGAATGGCAGAAGGTGACTTTTGCATCCGATGTAAAAGCCATTGACGAGGCCGATGTGATTGTGGCACTGTCGGACTTTGACGGGGCCGATACGGATTCCGGAACGGCTTGGGAACTGGGCTACGCCTTTGCTAAGCAAATTCCAGTTGTGACCATTAAAGAAGACGACGAGACCTTGAACTTGATGTTGGCTAAGTCATTGACGGCTTACTTGCACAAGGTTGAAGACGTTTTGGATTACGACTTTGACAAGCTGGAAAAAATCCCATACGACGGGGCCGTTATCTAAACGCCTGTTAAATGTATTGGCGGCTGGCCGTCAGTTTGAGCCAGAATAAAGGAGAAATCATGAAAGCAGTTGTTACCGTAGTTGGACAGGATAAGACGGGTATTGTTGCCGGAATTGCAACGGAATTAGCCGCACACGAAGTCAACATTTTAGACTTGTCACAGACGATTATGTCCTCAACTTTTACCATGTCAATGTTGGTTGCCATCAAGGGGGAAGACTCCTTTAACGAAATCCACGCTGCATTGAAGGAAAAGGGCGCAGCCATGGGCGTTTCCGTCCACGTGCAGCGGGAAGAAATCTTCGATACGATGGCCCACGTGTAAGGACCGAGAACAAAGGATAGACGAATGGAAACAACGCAGATTGAAGAAACAATCAAGATGGTCGAAGAGGATAACTTCGACATCCGTACGGTGACAATGGGCATTTCGCTTTTGGACACAGTTGGCGGCAACGTGCAGGAAACAGCCAAAAACATCTACCAAAAGATTACGACCTATGCCAAGGACCTTGTCAAAGTCGCCGAGCAAATCGAACGCGAGTACGGGGTGCCTATCACCAACAAACGAATCTCGGTCACGCCAATTTCACTGGTGGCCGGTTCGGCTGATGAAGAAGAAATCTTGGTCCTGGCCCACGCCTTGGACGATGCGGCCAAAGAAGTCGGTGTTGACTACGTTGGTGGCTATTCTGCCCTGGTTCAAAAGGGCTTCTCACACGGGGATTTGGCCTTGATCAAGTCCCTGCCACGGGCCTTGACCGAAACGGACTTGGTGATGTCATCGGTTAACATCGGTTCCTCAAAGGCGGGGATGAACCTGGATGCGGTTAAGTTGATGGGGGAAACGGTCAAGCAGATCACCGACTTGTCCGACACAGCCAATGCTAAGATGGTGATCTTTGCAAATGCCGTTGAGGACAACCCCTTCATGGCCGGTGCCTTTCACGGGGTGACGGAATCTGATGTTGTCATCAACGTCGGGGTTTCTGGACCTGGTGTGGTCAAGCGTGCCCTGGATAAGGTGAAGGGTGAGTCGATTACGACCGTTTCGGAAACGATCAAGAAGACCGCCTTCAAGATTACCCGTGTCGGGCAACTCGTTGGTTCACTTGCTGCAGAGCGCTTGGGCGTTCCTTTTGGAATCGTTGACCTTTCCTTGGCACCAACGCCTGCCCGCGGTGACTCCGTTGCCGAAGTGCTCGAAGCCATTGGTTTGGAACAGGTCGGTGCCCACGGGACAACCGCTGCCTTGATGCTTCTAAACGATGCCGTTAAAAAGGGTGGCGTAATGGCTGCTCAAGGTGTCGGTGGCTTGTCTGGTGCCTTCATTCCGGTTTCTGAAGACGCTGGAATGATTGATGCAGTTAAGGCCGGCACGCTTTCTTTGGCCAAGCTGGAAGCCATGACGTCGGTCTGTTCCGTTGGTTTGGACATGATTGCCATTCCTGGCGAAACGCCAGCAACGACCATTTCCGCCATGATTGCCGACGAAGCGGCCATCGGTATCCAAAACAACAAGACCACGGCCGTTCGTATTTTGCCTACTAACGGTGCCAAAGTCGGCGACATGATCGACTACGGTGGCCTCCTTGGAACAGCGCCTGTGATGCCAGTCGTTGAAAAGTCTTCAGCGGACTTCGTCAACCGTGGTGGTCACGTGCCAGCACCAATTCACTCCTTTAAGAACTAATTCCTTGTTCAATAAATAAAAAAAGCGCGCCTTTGTTGATAGGAGACAAAGACGCGCTTTTTGCTATAGGCAGGGAAAAAACGGCAACAAAAAAAGACCCAACCGGGTCTTTTTTCTTAGTGCCGTCGTGATGAACGAGCACCGTAATCGTAACGGTCGTTTTCGACCATCACGCGCTTCGTCAACAAGTCCGAAGCTTGGTGGTGTTGGTTTTCGTAGTGACGACCTTCTTCTAGGGCGACACGCTTGTCGCGATTGTTCAAAATGTTATCGCGGAAACGGAGGAAGAAGGCAGAAAACTTAACCCGCTTCATCTCCAAGTTGTGGCGCAAGTAATCTGTATTTGAATTAATTGGTAAGTTCATGAGTTTGCCTCCTAGCACTTCTTTAACTATTTCTACTATACGTCCTGCTTTTACTGATAACTAGGCCTTTTGCCGAATCGTAAGGGTCTTTACTTCTTCTTAAGATTTGGATTTTGCGTATAATAGGGGTATGGAAAAGGAACTGGCACAATACCAATCGTATCTTAATGCGGAACGAGGCTACTCTAACCTGACGGTTCAGGCCTATAGCAAGGATATTCAAGCCTTTGTCGATTATTTGAAGGAGAACGGGGGCTTTTCGACTTTTCAAGCCGTCAAGTCCTTAGATGTCCGGGTTTACTTGGCCAGCCTGTACGAGGCCGTCATGGCCCGAACGACGATTGCCCGCAAGGTATCCAGTCTGAAGAACTTTTATGCCTACTTAGTCAAAGAGGGCTTGGCCCAGGACAATCCCTTTGAAGGGGTGGCTTTACGCAAGCACCAGGCCCACCTGCCGGAGTTCCTGTATGAAAACGAACTGCAAGAGCTGTTCAAAGTCGCCTATGACAAAAAGGACCATCCCCGCTACCGACGCGATACCGCCCTCCTTGAGTTTCTCTTTGCCACCGGCGTTCGTGTTTCGGAGCTTTCGGGTTTGACAGTCGATCAGCTTGATTTACGAAACCAACTGGTCTTGGTGCACGGGAAGGGGAATAAGGATCGCTACGTGCCCTTTGGTTCCTATGCGAAGAAGGCCTTAATCGATTACATTGAAAACGAACGCCCGGCACTCTTTGCCAAAAACCGCCAGGCTGAAAAACCAGCAGAGCTCTTCTTAAATAATCAGGGTGGGGCCCTGACCTCTGCTGGGGTTACTTACATTTTGAACCAGCTGATGAACAAGACCTCGTTGACGGCCAAAATCCATCCCCACATGCTCCGGCATACCTTTGCCACGACTTTGTTAAACCGTGGGGCCGATATGCGAACCGTGCAGGAATTACTGGGGCACGCGAATTTATCGACGACCCAGATTTACACTCACGTTTCAAAGGCGATGCTCCAGTCTTCTTATCAAAACTATTTTCCAAGGGCCAAACGGGAAAATAAGTAACCGCTTTCAATTGCTTTATTAAGGCGTTTTTCGCTATTGTCAGAATTCGGCTGAGGGAGTAGAATAGAACTATGATAACGTTAGAAAACGACCAACTTATTGTTAAAATCAACCAGCACGGGGCTGAACTCGTTTCGGCTTTCAACAAGGAAGCCGAGCTGGAGTATATCTGGTACGGCGATCCTATGTACTGGGGCCGGCATGCTCCCAACCTCTTTCCGATTGTTGGCCGCCTGCAGGGGGACCAGTATACCTTGGCGGGTCAGACCTACTACATGAACCAGCACGGCTTTGCCCGGAACATGGATTTTGAGATTGTGAAGCAGGATGCTGACTTTGTCCGTTTCTCCTTATCTGATTCAGAGGCAACGTGGCGCATCTACCCATTTTCCTTCCAATTTGACGTAATTTTCAAGTTAGTCGGAACGGAACTCTTTGTTGATTACGAGGTTCATAACCCGGACAAGCAAAAGTCCCTCTTCTTCTCAGTTGGTGGCCACCCGGCCTTCAACCTGCCCTTGGATGGTGGGAAGTTCTCGGATTACTATCTGTCGGTTAAGCCTGAAAAGGTCTACGACCGGATTCGCCTGGTTGGACCATATTCCAATCCAAACATGCCATCGCCCTTTAACGCCGACATTCCACTCCGTTTGCGTCAAGAAGACTACCATGACGATGCCATTATCCTGAAGTTGGACCGGCAGAAGGCGACTTTCCTATTAGCCCGCTTGGCCAACCAACACGGCATGGAAATGACCGTTGACAATGCCCAGTACCTTGGGATTTGGACGCCTGCTGGAAAGGATGCGCCCTTTATCGCCATCGAACCTTGGTGGGGGATTGCCGATACGGTTGACGCCACCGGTAACTTCAAGGAAAAGTTTGGAAACAACGTCCTTGCGGCAGGGGATACCTTCAACGGTTCGTACTCAATGAACTTCTTCTAACGAATAAAAAGGAAAAGCCAGTTGCCTAGCAGCTGGCCTTTTGTGTGATAACCATGGATTTTTTAACGCTCATTTCAAAAAAAGAAAAAATTAACCAGGCGGCCTTGGCCGTCCCAATGGCCTTGGGACCAAATGACAAGTTCACGCCATTCAAGAATCGCTTGCAAGAAGAAAAACCGGATGCGGTGATCTGGCAGGCCGATGCCATTGCTGATGACTTTTCAAAGGAGGTCATTTGGGATCAAGTCAAGCAGGGTGGGGCCCAAGCCGTCGACGAAGGGGAGCTTTCGGCCATGAAGAAGGCTTCCATGAAGGCCGAACTGGACAAGGCCCACGAGGAATTTTTGGGTAACTGGCCACAAATTCAGCAACAAATTGTCTTAGAACTGGCCCAAAACGCCAAGGAAACGGTTGGTGACCGTTTCTTAATCCTGGCCTATTCCAACAAGGAAGCGGGCGGCCAGGGAGAAATGGGCCCTGCCGATCAGGCCTTTTTCTTGACCTCGGCCTTAAAAGTCGCCGGCGACTGCTTTGATGCCGTCTTCATCCCCAATCAATTGGATGAAAACCTGCAAGAAAAGGTGATCGAAGCGGCAAAGGCGGCCCAGGTTCCCTTCATTGTTAGCACCATTTTGACGGACATGGATCGAGCAGACCTAGAAGAGCAATTCCAAAAAGCCATCAAGTCGGGGGCCGCCTTTTTGAACATCGAACTGTCGGCTGACTTCCTTGGGCAATTCGATGTTGCCGATTTGGATGAGCTGCTTGTGACTTTGAAAGAGCAGTATCGCGAGCAGGTTAAGTTGGTTCTGTCCATGACCGGGCTACTCACCAAGGACCAACTCGAATCCTGGTTGGTTTTGCCTTCGGCCTTTGTTACCCTGGCCTTGTCCGAACAGTATCAAACACCAATGGTTCAATCGACTATCAAGGAGCTGGGTTGGAATTAATTTCCTATAAAAGTTGCAGGGGATGTGCTATACTAGTTTTTGACCAACTGGGTAGTATCTATCTACCTACCCGGCACCCGAAAGGGTGCCGTTTTTTTTTACTTTTTTCTTTGAAAAGCTTGTTTAAAGCAGGCGAAAGCGTTAGACTCTCTTTGACTTAAAGTAGCTGCTTTTGTGCAGGATAAGCGGGTCAAAAGCCCGGGAATGCCCAAGACGGTTTTTTTAATTGGAGAAGTAAAATGGCAGAGAAAAAGCAAAGCAAGTTTCAATACGGTGCCTTCCTAATTGCATTGGGCATTGTCTACGGGGATATCGGAACCTCACCCCTTTACACGATGAACGCCATCATTGCCGGTAACGCCCACACCGAAGATTTAAAAGCACTCGTGATTGGCTCGATTTCCCTTGTTTTCTGGACTTTAATGCTGATTACCACCATCAAGTACGTGCTCATTGCGCTGCGTGCCGACAACCATGGTGAGGGTGGTATTTTCTCCCTCTACAGCAAAGTCCGAACCAGCAAGATGAAGTGGTTGATTCTACCGGCCATGATTGGTGGGGCTGCCCTTCTTGCCGATGGTGCACTTACCCCGGCTGTTACCGTCACTTCAGCCGTGGAAGGGCTAGAAGGCCAGCACTTTGGTGCCCTGGTCTTTCCAACGGGAACCGACTTTGTTGTGCCCGTTGTCTTAACCATCCTGCTCTTTGTCTTTACCCTGCAGCGGAAGGGAACGACTAAGATTGGGCGACTCTTTGGCCCTCTGATGCTGATTTGGTTTACCTTCATTGGCTTTTTTGGCTTTCTGCAAGTCCTTCAGTATCCCGAAGTTCTAAAGGCCATTTCACCCGTTTATGCCGTGGAAACGCTTTTTAGTCCGGATAACCGACTGGGCCTGTTGATTCTAGGTAACATTTTCCTGGCCACGACCGGAGCCGAGGCCCTTTATTCCGATATGGGGCACGTTGGTAAGAAAAATATCTACCTGAGCTGGCCCTTCGTCTACACCATGCTGATTTTAAATTACATGGGGCAGGGGGCCTGGACCATTTTGAACCAGCCAAAGGGTTCCAACCTGAACCTCTTCTTTGACATTTTGCCCAACCAGTGGCGCTTGGTGGGCGTTATTTTGTCCACCATCGCCGCCGTCATTGCCTCACAGGCCTTGATCACCGGCGCCTTTACGCTTGTTTCCGAGGCCATTTCACTCAAGATGATGCCCCGTTTGCGGATTGCCTACCCCAATACTTTCCGCGGTCAGATGTACATTTCCTTTGTTAACTGGCTGCTCTTCATTGCCGGCATCGTCGTGGTCTTGCTTTTCCAGACCTCCCACAACATGGAGTCGGCCTACGGTCTGGCCATCACGGTGACCATGCTGATGACGACCCTTCTGCTCTTCGAATACATTCGCTCAAAGACCAAGACCCTTTATGCCGTGCTCTTTGCCATCCTTTTCGGTTTGCTAGAAAGCCTCTTTTTGATTGCCTCTTTGGTGAAGTTTATCCATGGTGGATACTTTACGGTCTTGTTGATGCTGATGATTCTATCGGTCATGGTCTTCTGGTACTACGGCAATAAGCGCCGGGAAGCCCTGTCTTACAACAACGACTACTTGTCCTTAAAGCACTACCGCCGGCAGTTGATGCAACTGGCCCATGATCCAGAAGAGCCGCTGATGGCCAACAACCTGGTCTACATCGTCAACGTGCACGATAACTATCAGATTAAAAAGTCCGTTATCTATTCACTTCTCGGTGCTCGACCAAAGCGGGCCAAGGTTTACTGGTTTGTGACCATCAAAGAGTCGATTAACCCTTATGAAAAGTCCTACTCGGTCGATCTGATGGGTAGTCAAAACATGGTTCGGGTGGTCTTGAACCTCGGCTTTAAAGTCGACCCACAGGTCGAATACTACATCCGCCACATTGCCAAGACCTTGGTTAAGCAGGGCTATTTGGAACCGCAGAAGGTTCGCTACGGCCTGGATAAGAACCGGGCAATTGGTGACTTTAAGTACGTACTAACCAACAACTATTACACGGATTTGAAGACGGTTTCTCAAATTTCTTCCTGGGACCGCTTCTTGATTGGTGGCCGTATCTGGCTTCAGTCACACTCCGTTCACTTGCGTTACTTCTACCGTCTGCGTTTGTCTGACACGGTCGAAGAAATCGTGCCACTCTTCATTGAACACCGACAGGTGTTGAAGCTTCGGCAACTGGAAGTCAAGAACCAACCATTACCCGAATAAAAAAACAGCCGATTTCAAATCGGCTGTTTTTTAATTACTTTGAATGTAGTTTTTGAGACCCTGGGTCACGTCTTTGGCGACTTTTTCCTGATAGCTTGTTGATTTGATATAGGTCAGATCCTTGTCCGAATCGATGAAGCCCATCTCCAGGAGGACGGCCGGACGAGTCACGTCCTTAATCACGAGGTAGGGAATCGAATCATAGCCCCGGTTTTCAAGTGGCAGGTTGTTTAGCGACTTTGATAGGGACTGCACCAGTGGCAGGGAGTTGCTGTTGTAATAGTACTGAGAAATGCCAGAAGCGGAATTGTGGGTACCCGAGGCATCGAAGTGGAAGGAGATCTGGGCATCGGCCTGGTACTTTTCGGCCGTGCGAGGAATGTAGAGCAGGGGCACGACGACGTCTTTGGTTCGAGTCATCAAGACCCGGGCCCCGGTCTTTTCCAGTTCCTTCTTGGTTGCCAAGGCAGTCTTTAGGGTATAGGTCTTTTCATAGTACTTATTGTTATAAGACATGGCCCCGGTATCCGAACCACCGTGGCCCGGATCGAGCACGATGGTGGCTTCGGAAAGGGCGGTTGGCTTCTTCAAGAAGGTGTTGTTGGCCACCCAAGAAGCGACCCAGCCCTCCTGATCATCCTTGGAATCCTTGACGTACCACCAGCCGTTTTGTCGCTTTAAAACGGTCAACTTCGTGCCGGACTTGAGGGCCAGGATTTGCTTGCTCGTTCGACTTGGGCTCTTGCGCAGGGGAACGGCGTCTGGTCTTGTCGTCAGTTGGTTTTGCTGTGAAAGGGACAAAACCAATAGAAAAGTCGTCAGAATAATCAGGCCAAGGGTGGAAAGCCCAATTTTATTTTTTTGAATCCAATTAATCATAAGGTTCTCTTTCCTTAAGCGAACTTTCTTAAATAGTTTACCACGACAGGGCAGAAAAACCCGTTGTTTTTCAGTATAATAGGAAGCATGAAACAATTTCGAGTAGAAAACTTAACGTCCATTTACGGTGAAAAAGTCCTTTTTGATGACCTATCCTTTTTGATTTCCTCTGGTGATCGGGTCGGCCTTGTCGGTGTGAACGGGTCTGGGAAGACGACTTTGCTAAACGCTCTGTCCGGTAAGCATCCGGCAGACAAGGGAATGATTACCACTCAAAACGACTTTCGTATTGGGTACTTGGAACAGGAACCCAATCTCGATGGTCATCTAACGGTTCTAGACGCCGTTTACGCCGGCGATCAGCCGGTTTTCAAAACCGTTCGGGCCTACCAGGAAGCCCTGGATAACTTTTCGCTCCATCCGGAGGATCAGAAGGCGGCCGACCGCTTTGAAAAGGCCCAGGCGGCGATGGACCGAGATGATGCCTGGACCATTGAATCGCAAATTAAGACGATTTTAACCCAGTTACATTTAACGGACTTAAAAGCCGAGGTAGCCAAGCTGTCCGGTGGTCAGAAGAAACGTGTGGGGATGGCCCAGGTTCTGATTCAAGAACCCGACCTCTTGATTCTAGATGAGCCAACTAACCACCTGGACTTTGATTCCATTGATTGGTTGGAGCAGTATTTGGCTAAGTACAAGGGGGCCTTGTTAACGGTTACCCACGATCGTTACTTCTTAGACCGGGTCACCAACCGAATTTTTGAACTCTCCTTTGGTAAGCTCTACGAATACGAAGGAAACTATCAGGATTATTTGGAAGGCAAGAGTCAGCGCCAGGCCGATGAGGCCTTAGCCGAGCACAAGCGGGAAAAGAAGTACGAGCAGGAAAAGATTTGGATGAACAAGTCAGCTCGGGCCCGGACGACCAAGCAGAAGGGTCGTGAAAAGGCCTTTGCCCGCTTGGAAGAGTCGATGGGCCAGGTCAAGGTGGATGATGACATCGAACTTTCCCTCGGCCAGTCCCGACTGGGTAAAAAAGTCATGCAGCTAGAGCATGCGACCCTATCCTTTGGCGATAAGTTGATTTTTAAGGATCTTTCGCTCTTGCTTGGCCAGCGCGACCGACTGGGCATCACCGGCCCCAACGGGGTGGGCAAGTCTTCTCTGCTAAACGTTTTGGCCGGTCGGCTGCCTCTGACCGATGGCGTCTACGAAATTGGTCAGACCGTTAAAATCGGCTACTACACCCAGGTCACAGAAGACATTCCAGATGACAAGCGGGTGGTTGAGTATTTGACCGACGTGGCTTCGACCATTCAAGACGAAAATGGCCAGGCCATTTCGGCAAAGGACCTCCTGGAACAGTTCCTCTTTCCCTCCTTCATGCACGGCACTTTGGTCCGCAAGCTCTCCGGTGGGGAACGGCGCCGGCTCTATCTCTTAAAGATTCTGATGCAGGCGCCAAACGTCTTACTCTTGGACGAGCCGACCAACGACTTGGACATCGGGACTTTGACGGTATTGGAAGCTTTCTTGGAACGCTTTGCGGGGACTGTGGTGACCGTTTCCCACGACCGTTACTTTTTGGATTCGGTGGCCGACTTTGGCTACTATCTGGCTGGTAATGGGGGGGTTGATCGCTATAACGGTTCTTTCTCGGACTATCTGACTGACGTTGTCTTGCCAAAGGAAGAGAAGCCATCAGCTAAGCCAGCCGCAGTTCAGCCGTCGACCGAAAAGGCGTCAGAAAAGAACAAGAACCGTAAGTTGACTTATAAAGAAAAGCAAGAATGGGCAACGATTGAAGATGAAATTGCCCAGCTCGAAGCAGCCGTTGATGACTTGAACCAGGCCATGGCCGAAAACGGTTCCAACTATGAAAAAGTCGTGCAACTGCAAGCTGATTTAGAAGAAAAGGAAGGGCAACTCGATGCGAAAATGACGCGTTGGGAGGAACTTTCTGAAATTGTGGAAGGACAGTCTTAGGACTGTCTTTTTTTATTTTGGTCAGCGTTTTTATCGCTCTTTACGTGTGATTTAGTAAGGAGGTGGACAAATGCTGCAAGGAGAATTTTTACTAGCCCTACATCTAACCAAGGGTTTAGGCATCGCTCGGAAGACCCGGGTGATTGAAGCCATCAAGGAGGACCTGGCACCAGTCAACTATCCCTGGTCCTTGCTGGAACTGTCCCTTGTCATTGGCTTTGACGTAAACGATGCCCGCTTTCCGGCACTGGCCTCAGACTACCAGAAGGCTCTAGCAGTAGCTCGCAATTATCCTGAAAGCTACCTGACTTACTTTGACGCTGATTACCCAAAGCAGCTGCGAGAAATCTACCAACCACCGCTGGTTCTCTTTTATCGCGGCGACCTGCGGGCCTTGAAATTGCCGTCTTTAGCAGTCGTTGGCACTAGAACGGCCACACCCTATGGCCAGGAGGTCCTACGCGCGCTCTTACCTGAGCTCTTGGCCCAGGGGATTGCCATTGTTTCCGGCTTGGCCAAGGGAATCGATGTGATGGCCCACCAGGTGACTTTTTCAAACGGGGGTGTGCCGATTGCGGTCATTGGCTCAGGCTTGGGCCGGGCTTATCCGAGGCAGAACCGAGGGATTCAAGAGGCGGTGGCTGAGCAGGGGTTGCTATTGTCTGAGTATCCTCTAGAGACTGCGCCACACCGGGGGCACTTTCCGGAACGAAACCGGATCATTGCCGGTTTAGCCAGTGCGACCCTTGTGGTTGAAGCCAAGCAGCGCTCTGGTTCCTTAATTACGGCCAATTCGGCGCTGCAAAATAACCGGGAGGTGCTGGCGGTACCTGGCTCGATTTTCTCAGCCGAATCGGCCGGCTGCCATGAATTAATTGCGGCCGGCGCCAGGCCGGTCACAACCGCCAAAGAAATCTTAGTAAACGGAGCCTTTTACAAGGATTAGTCAATTGCTTGTTTACCGCCTTCTTAGATTATGGTATTCTTGATGAAACTTTAATTGGTTCAGAGAAATCAAAAGTTGTCTTAAACTTGAATTTAATGGGCGAATTGCCCGCTTTTTTGACGACACTCTGAGCCCTTTAGGTTCGGAGTGTTTTTTGTATGGAAAAGGAGAAGAGTATGGCGCATCAACGTTTTCAAGTCAAACCCATTGAAAAGGAGCAGCGGAATCTTGGCTCTTGGGACATGTTTGCCACCTGGTTTGGGGCAAATGCCAACAACGGCACCTGGTATATCGGTGGAATTATCGCCGCCTGTGGCCTGATTGGTGGTCTTTGGGCCATGCTGATTGCTTCAGTCCTTTCCTATCTGTTCTTAAGTTTGGTTTCCTTGATGGGCTACCAAACGGGGCTGTCGACAACAACGCTGAGTCGGGCTACGTTTGGTATTCGCGGCAGTTTGATTCCATCCATCATTAATTTCATCATGTTCATGGGTTGGACGGCGGTGAACACCTTTATTGCGGCCACTTCCTTATCCTTCATCTTCCACAGTTTCTTTGGTTGGCCAGTCTTTGGTCATGCCGGTGGTAACAAGGGCTTGATTGTCGGTATTTTGATCATGAGTGTCCTCCACATTTTGTCCATTATCGCCGGGCAAAAGTCGGTCCGAATCATCGAACGGATTGGGATCTTCCTAGTCATTTTCTTTGTTCTCTGGGAGGGCATCGTGGTCTTCAAGCACGTTTCCTTCACGGAATTGCTTCACTGGGTAGTACCTTCAAAGGATCGCATGCCATTTGGTGCGGCCTTAGACATCTTGGCTGCCTTTAACTTGGCCTGGGTCACGTCGGCCGCCGACTTTTCCCGCTTTGCAAAGACCAAGTCGGTGTCAACAATTTCTTCCTTCTGGGGCGCCCTTGTTGGGGTTGTTTCCTTTGCGGCCATGGGCTTGAGCACGGCCATTTCGATTGCCTTAACTTCCGGGATTTACAACCCGGATAACTCGGACCCTAGTACGGTGGCAAACGAATTGGGACTGGGCACAATTGCCATGATCGTCATCGTTTTGACCTCGATGACCTCAAACGCGGTGAACTTGCAGGCGGCTGGTTCGGCCTTGAACAACCTCTACAGCCGATTGTCTTTGAAAAACTCCCTCTTAATCGCCACGGTGATTGCCACGCTGTTGACCTTTATTCCGTTGATTAACGGGGACTTCTTATCCGTCTTTACCGCCTTTTTGGACTACATCGGTATGCTGCTTGGCCCAATCATTGCCATTATGGTTGTCGATTACTTCTTCTTCCACAAAAAAGACTACGTGCAGGAAAACTTTGAAAAGGAAAAGGGGGCTTTCTGGTTTACTGCTGGCTTTAACTGGCCGGTCATCGTTCTCTTTGTCTTTGGCGTTCTGCTCTACCTTTACTTATCCAACTTGCCAATTCTAAAGGAAACAATCGGGGCCACCTTCTTAGTCATGGTCATCGTTGGCCTGCTCTACTACGCCTTTCTTTCCTTCACGAAAAAGTCGGAGGGCCGCAAATGATCATTCAAAACGCACACATTGAAAATGCCAAGGAGACGACCGACTTTCGCATTGAAGGGGGACGGATTGTCGAAATGGCCGCCCACCTGCCCGTTAAGGGCGAAGAAGTCCTCGACCTGCAGGGTAAGTTGGTCTTGCCACCCTTTGTCGATTCCCACATTCACTTGGATTCGACGCTAACGGCTGGGCAACCCGAATGGAACGAAAGCGGCACGCTCTTTGACGGGATTCGGATTTGGTCCGAACGGAAAAAGTCTTTGAGCATTGCTGATGTGAAGGAGCGGGCCATTCAAACCTTAAAGAAGCAGGCCAGCCACGGGGTTCAATTTGTTCGCAGTCACGTTGACGTGACCGACCCGTCGCTGACGGCGCTCAAGGCCTTGCTCGAAGTACGCGAGGAAGTCAAAGACTTCATGGACCTGCAGTTGATTGCCTTTCCACAAGAGGGGATTCTGTCCTTTCCCAATGGGAAGGAACTCATGGAAAAGGCCGTTTTGATGGGTGTTGATGGCGTTGGGGGAATTCCGCACTACGAGTTCAACCGCCAGTATGGCGATGATTCGATTGACTTTTTAGTGGATTTGGCCAAGCGCTATGACCGCTTAGTCGATGTGCACTGTGATGAAATTGATGATCCAAACTCCAGGCACTTGGAGGTGCTGACGACTTTGGCATACGAGTCTGGCTTGAAGAACAAAGTCACGGCCAGCCACACGGTCTCCCTTGGTTCGGTCAACGATGCCTATGCTTACAAGCTGATGCGGGTCTTGAAGATGGCCGACATTAACATGGTCGCCAACCCACTTGTCAACATGCACCTGGGTGGCCGCTTCGATACTTATCCAAAACGGCGGGGGATGACCCGAGTTAAGGAGCTCCTGGAAAATCAAATTAACGTTTCCTTTGGGGAAGACGACGTCAAGGATCCCTGGTATCCGATGGGCGATGGCAACATGTTAGACAGCCTCTACGTCGGAATTTTGTCGGCCGGGTTAATGGGCTACTCGCAAATTCAGTCTTCCTATCAGTTGATTGGTCAAAACGGGGCCAAGAGTCTTCATCGTGAAGAAAACTACGGCTTAGCAGTTGGCAAGGACGCCAGCTTCCTGGTCTTTGATGCCGAAAACTTCTACGATGTGCTAAACGAGCGCCGGACTATGCTTTATTCCTTCCGTAAGGGTGTCTGCTTGATTGAAAACAAACCGATGCAGACGTTTTCCCATCTAGAAAAATAAGCTTTCTTCTATATAAAAAGAACGATTTCTCCTAAGTTCTTGAAAAGTGAACGAAAGTGCAAGGCAAGGGGCTTTTTCCCTTGCTTTTTTGCTTGAAATCAAAAAGGTTCTTGTGACTTGGAATGGGATTTGCTATTCTGTATGCTATAATGCACGTATCTATAGGAACTGTGAGGATCTGTCGTGGCAGAAAAGAAAACGAGCAAA
The DNA here is from genome assembly GCF_018437235.1 of Fructobacillus papyrifericola. Taxonomy (GTDB): domain Bacteria; phylum Bacillota; class Bacilli; order Lactobacillales; family Lactobacillaceae; genus Fructobacillus; species Fructobacillus papyrifericola. Next base: position 375,598 of record NZ_JAAMFJ010000001.1, read on the forward strand.
ACGACAACTCGTAAAAAAGCACCGAAGAAGACAACGTCTCGTTCGGCAAAGAATAAAAAACTCGTCATCGTGGAGTCTCCTTCAAAGGCCAAGACGATTGAAAAGTACCTCGGTTCGACCTACCAGGTGGTTGCTTCAATCGGACACGTTCGGGACTTGCCAAAGTCGACTTTGGGCGTTGATGTAGCCCATGATTACGAGCCAAAGTACATTAACATCCGTGGTAAGGGGCCGGTCATTAAGGATCTGAAGAAGGCGGCCAAAAACGCCAAGCAAGTCTACCTCGCATCCGATCCGGATCGCGAAGGAGAAGCCATTGCCTGGCACTTACAATACATTTTGGGTCTTGATCCAAAGCAAGCTAACCGGGTGGTCTTTAACGAAATCACCAAAGACACGGTGAAAAACGCCTTTAAGGAACCACGAACAATCAACCAGGACTTGGTCGACGCCCAACAGGCCCGTCGAATCATCGATCGCCTGGTTGGTTATTCGATTTCACCCGTCTTGTGGAAGACGGTCAAACGAGGCCTGTCAGCCGGTCGTGTGCAGTCGGTTGCCCTCGGCTTAATCATCGCCCGTGAAAAGGAAATTCAGGCCTTCCAGCCAGAAGAATACTGGACCTTGGATTCTGAATTCAAGAAGGGCCGGGCCAAGTTTAAGGCCAACTTCTACGGCTTTGATGGCAAGAAGCAGCCATTGCCTGATAACGCGGCTGTTCAAGGTGTCATGGGCAAGTTAGACACTAAGCAACCCTTTACTGTTTCGTCGGTCAAGGCTAAGGAGCGCAAGCGTTCGCCACAGCCACCCTTTACGACCTCAACCATGCAGCAGGCGGCTAACACGCAGCTGAAGTTCCGGACTCGGAAGACCATGATGACGGCCCAGCAGCTCTATGAAGGAATTAACCTTGGTCGTGGACTCGGTCAGGTTGGGTTGATTACCTACATGCGTACGGATTCGACCCGTCTGTCAGCCGTTGCCAAAAACGCGGCCGCTCAGTACATTCACAATGAATGGGGAGAGGAATACTCCAGCCACAAACCAGTTGCTGGTGTTCCACAAGAAGGGGCCCAAGACGCCCACGAAGCCATCCGTCCAACGGATGTGACGAAGACGCCGGCTTCCATTAAGGACAAGCTGACCCCAGACCAATTCAAGCTCTATTCGCTGATTTGGTCACGTTTTGTGGCATCATTGATGACGCCAGAAATCCTGGATACCATGGCCGTTACGGTTGAACAAAACGGCGTGCTCTTCCATGCCAACGGGTCAAAGACCAAGTTCCCTGGCTTTACCAAAGCCTATCCGGCTGCCAAGGAAAAGGATAACCTCCTGCCTGATTTGGCCGAAGGCGATGTCGTTGACTTGGCCAAGACGGATCCCGAACAGCACTTTACCATGCCGCCGGCCCGTTATTCCGAAGCGGCCTTGATTAAGGCCTTGGAAGAAAACGGGGTTGGTCGTCCATCAACCTATGCACCAACCTTGGACACCATTCAACGACGAAACTACGTCCGGGTCGACGCCCGGAAATTCGTGCCAACGGAACTGGGTGAAATCGTTCAAAACATCGTCGATGACAAATTCCCAGACATTACCGATACGAAGTTTACCGCCCAAGTCGAACATTCCTTGGACGACATCGAAGTCGGTGACAAGAAGTGGGTACCGGTCGTTGATGAATTCTACAAGCCTTTTGAAAAAGAGGTGGAAACGGCCGAAAAGACTTTGGAAAAGATTACCATGCACGACGAATTGGCTGGCATGGACTGTGAAGTCTGTGGTGCGCCAATGGTCATCAAGATGGGCCGTTATGGTAAGTTCTACGCCTGTTCACGCTTCCCCGATTGCCGAAATACGAAGGCGATTGTTGAAGAAATTGGCATTGAGTGTCCAAAGTGTCATAAGGGCCAGGTCGTGGAACGCAAGACCAAGCGTGGTCGGAAGTTCTACGGATGTTCCCGCTATCCGGACTGTGACTTTGTCTCATGGGACAAGCCAAAGGCGCCGGGTGAAGAAGAGACCTCAAAGGGCAAGGCAAAGAAAGCCAAGTCTAAGAGTTAAACAAGTCATGAGTCGAAACAGTTCGAAGGCTTCGACATTGGGGCGAGCCGCAAGGCCCGCCTTTTTTGAAAGGAATTTATGGTCAAAAAAGTACTGACAATTGCAGGATCCGACAGCCTTTCTGGCGGTGGACTACAGGACGATCTGGCGACTTTTGCAACGGAAGGCCTGGCGGCCTTTTCGGTCATCACGGGGATTGCCCTGATTAAAGAGGGCGAAGTACGGGTGGAAGCCTTGAGCTCAGCGCTCTTAAAGGAGCAACTGGCCTCGGTTGACCAGGTCGATCAGTTTGACGCCATCAAAGTCGGCATGTTGCAATCGGTTGAACAGGTCGTCATTGTCAGCGATTACCTGAAAAACTACATTGGCCCCGTGGTGGTGGATCCTGTTCTTTCCTTTAAGGAAGGGGAACTCAGCTTGGAGCCTGGAATGGTGGATGCCTACGTGAATTACTTGCTGCCACTGGCCACCATCATGACCCCAAATGTCAAAGAGGGGATGGCCCTGCTTGAAACAACCGAAAAACCCCGCAGTAAGACCACGGCCTTGACTTTTGCCAAGGCACTCTGTCAGCGGGGCCGCTGCTCGCTTTACCTAAAAGTCGGTAACCCGGTCAATGACGAGGAGTATCTGGATCTCTTTTTTGATGAAAACGGCCACCGTTCGGCCTTCCGTCACCATGCTGTGACCACGACTAACGGGCATGGTTCCGGTTGCACGCTGTCCGCTGCCTTGACGGCGCAGCTAGCCAAGGGTGAAAACCTCCACGATGCCGCCATGAAGGCGGCCGACTTTACCCAAAAGGCCATTGAAAACGGCTATTCGCTTTCAGCAGGGTTACCAGAGGGTAATGTTTTACCAAACTGGCCATTGCTGGACAAATAAAAAAGGCGACTCGGTTGAGTCGTCTTTTTTAGTCACGTTACTTTGCTTGCTTGCGGAATTGAACGGCGGTCATGCCAACCTGTTGCTTAAAGACTGTGTTGAAGTAGGAGAGGTTGGGGATGCCGACCTTTAAGCCGATGATGGCAACTGAGTCGTTTGTTTCCGACAACATCTTCTTGGCCTGATACATCCGGAGGCGGATTAAGTAGGCCTGTGGGCTCTCGTCAGTCAACGTCATGAAGGCTCGGTGCAAGACGCCGGTCGACACGTCAAAAGTCTCGGCCAGCGATTCCAAGGTGATGCGCTTTTGGAAGTTGTGGGCCAGGTAGACCTTGACTCGGTCAACCAGCTCGGCCTTTTCAGTCAAGTCGCCGAAGGGCTGGCAGTCAGGACAGGGAATAAAGCCTTCGAAGAGGGCCCTCGTCTTCGGTCTTGAAAATGCGAATGTCTTCCGGCACGCAGTCCTTTTCACGAATGCAAGAGGGGCAGCAGACCCGGTGGTCTTCCATTACCCCGTAAATGAATTTGCCATCGTAGCTTTGGTCTTGTTCTTTAATGGCTTGATAGCGCTTCTTTGTTAATGAATACATGATGGCTCCTTTCACTTGAAAATGATTGCTTTGGTTTGAAGCCAAAGACTTAACGCTATCTATTCTAGCACGAATTGGTCTATTCGTGAATTAGATGAAAATTAAATTTGTGAAAAGGGAGGGCTAACTTTGATTGGAAACGGCTTAATTGGAAAAAATGAGAAGATTTGCCTTTCTTGAAAGCGCTTTGCAGGCTATAATGGTTGGTAGAGTTTTGACAGTTTGAAAAGGGGCAATAACATGACCAACCACGCAGAAGAAATGATGAGTGCACTCCAGCTGGGCCAAGTCGACCAGGCCAAAAAGGCCTTTTCCCTGTCCTTGAAAGAAGACAGCGATGATTTGGTCTTTTCCTTGGCCGAAGACCTCTACGCCATGGGCTTTGTTGATGAATCAAAAAAAGCTTACCAGCAACTGCTAAAAAAGCATCCAGAAGAAGACCAGCTCAAGTCGGCCTTGGCGGAACTGGCCATTGAAGAAGACAAGCTGGAAGAAGCCCAGGACTACTTGGCCCAGATTAGCCCCGATTCAGAGGCCTACCTGCAGGCCCTCTTAGTGAAGGCGGATTTGTATCAGCAGGAAGGGCTAAAGGAATCGGCCGAGCTTTCCTTGACCAAGGCCTTGAAGATGGCGCCAAACGAACCGGTGGTGACCTTTGCCTTAGCTGAATTCTACTTTTCAACCGGGGAATACAACAAGGCGATTGGTCTCTACCGCAGCCTCTTGCTGCAGGGCCAGCGGCGAATTGCCCAAGTCGATGTGGCCGCTCGTATCGGAACGGCCTATGCGGCGGTCGGTAACGTTGAAAACGCTATTGCCTACCTGGAACAGATCAAGCCCTTGGACATGAGCCTTGATACGAAGTTCCAACTGGCCTTTTTGTACCAAGAACAGGGCCAAATCGACCAGGCCATCGACTTTTATGAAGAGATTTTAGAGCAGGATCCCCACTATACCTCGGTCTACCCATTGCTGGGCCAGGCTCAAGAAAAAGACAAGCAGCAAAAAGAAGCCCTGCAGACTTATCAAGCCGGTCTGTCTTATGATCAGACCAACCCGGTTTTGTATCGCTTGACCGGAAACCTGGCCTTCTTACTGGGCGAAGACGACTTGGCTGAGGATTCCTACAAAAAGGCGCTGGCCTTAGATGATTTGGACTTGACGACGATTGCTGCCTTGGCGGACTTTTACTTGGCCAAGCACGATTACGACCAGACCATCCAAGTGATTTCGGATGCAGGGGATAAGGATTTGGTCGATCCCAAGTTTAACTGGGACCTGGCCCGGGCCTACCACGCAAAGGAAATGGACGAAAAAGCCGCGCCATACTGGCAGCAGGCGGCCGAAGACTATCCTGAAGACGGCGACTTCTTGCACGATTTGGCCGACTGGTACCACGAAACGGGCCAGATTAAGCAGGAAAAAGAAACGATTGAGCACTTGCTGACCATTACCCCGGACGACTTTGACATGGAAGGGCGTTTGGCGGATTTGGAAGACTGAGTGCGCGTTGACAAGGGGCGCGCTTCGTGCAATTTTTAGCGATTCTTGCTAAGATAAAGTAGACGAGAAATCGAAATGAGGTGGCCGAATGCAATTTGATCAACTGCCCAGCCAATTAGTGGCGGCTAAACCCATCTTAGATAAAATTAATGCGGCTGGCTACGAGGCCTACTTCGTTGGCGGTTGTGTTCGCGACATGATTTTGGGCGAGGAACTGCACGACGTCGACATTGCGTCTTCCGCCTACCCAGAAGAAATTAAGGCGATTTTTAACAAGACCGTCGATACGGGCATTCAGCACGGCACCGTCATGGTCTTAGACCACGGCGAGGGCTATGAAATCACGACCTTTCGAACGGAATCGACCTACACGGACTTCCGTCGCCCGGATTCCGTGACCTTTGTTCGTTCGTTAACCGAGGATTTGAAGCGGCGGGACTTTACCATTAACGCCTTTGCCTTGGACGCCGATGGCACGGTCATTGACCTCTTCGGTGGTCTAGCCGATTTGAAGAAGAAGCAGATTCGGGCCGTTGGCGATCCAGAAGAACGGTTTACAGAAGACGCATTGCGAATGATGCGGGCCTTCCGCTTTGCCTCCAAGCTCGGTTTTTCAATCGAGGAGGGAACCCTGGAGGCACTGACAAAGTTGGCGCCAAACCTGGAGAAAATCGCTGTTGAGCGGATTCAGGTTGAATTTGAAAAGCTTTTAATGGGCCAGGCGGCCGGTACCGTGCTTGAAAGTATGGTGGCCGTTGACCTTTTTGCTCACTTCCCTGGACAAGCGGGTCAGTCTGCTGGTCACTTCTTGGAAATGGCTGGCTGGCTGCAAAGTGCTCGGCCAAAGAATCTGCTCACGGTCTGGACCCTTTACCTGGGAACGCTTGGAATTCCAAAAGATGGCTTGCAAGCAGAGCTGCGTTCCTGGAAACTCTCCAGAGAGATTATGGCCACGGTTAGTCGCTTAGCTCCGGCTATTGAAGGGGTGAATGACCTTTCGGTTTGGGACTTGTACCAAATCAATGACCTGGCGGGAACATTCTTAGAAGTGCTTGAAATAATGGGCGTCAGCGAATCAGTGCGCTTATCAATTTCGGATACTTTTGCCGCTTTACCGATTGCTTCTGCCAAGGATTTGGCCCTTAACGGCGGCCAGCTGATTCAATCTGGTCTGGCCAAGCCCGGACCAGCCTTGGGCAAGCTGCTTCATACCATGGAAAGGCAGGTCGTTTCCGGCCAGCTTGAAAACAGCAAGGACGCCTTGCTTGCCTTTGCAAAGGAGGCCGAATAATGGCAATATTAAAGATGGTTTGGGCCGAAGACGAAAAACACGCCATTGGCAAAGACGGTCGGCTGCCATGGTCTTTGCCAGCCGACTTGGCCCACTTTAAAAAAGAAACAATCAACACGACGATGGTCATGGGCCGCTCGACTTGGGAATCAATCGGGCGACCATTGCCTAAGAGACATTCCGTTGTCTTAACCAGCCAAGAAGACTTTGACCCCGGCTATTCGGAGGTGACGGTGGTTCATTCAAAGGATGAACTGCTGGAACTCATCCATGCCGAATGGCAGGAGGAAAGGGTTGTGACGGTGGCCGGTGGGGCACAGATTTACCGGCTGTTGATGCCGGAGGCAACCGACCTGTCGGTAACCAAAGTCTTTGGCGACTTTGACGGCGATACCTTTGTTGATCCGGTTGATTTAACCCAGTTTGACCTGGTTGATCAATCGAAAATGATTGACAATGGGCAAGCCATTGAATTTTTAACGTATAAACGAAAAGCCTAGGAGATCATGATGACGAAGGTTAAAATTGTAACGGATTCCGCTTGCCGCCTAACGGAAGCGGAAATCAAGGAATTTGATATTCAAATCGTTCCCTTATCTGTTGAAATTGATGGCACGATTTACGAAGACGGTGTTAGCATTTCGGCCGAAAAGTTTTTGGAACTAATGGCCGAAAGCAATGAACTGCCACACACTTCTCAGCCGTCAATCGGCGCTTTCCAGGAAGCTTACGAAAAGGCCGTTGATGGCGACGAAGAGGCCGAGATTTTGTCCTTGCACATTTCATCTGGCCTTTCTGGTACAGTCAACGCTGCCCAACAGGCGGCCGCATTGGTGAAGAACCGGGTGGAAACCTTTGATACTCGTCAAGCTGACCGCGCCCAGGCCTTTGTTGTCTTGGCCGCTGCCAAGGTGGCTGCCCAGGGTGGCAGCATGGAAGAGGTTCTGGCGGCTGCTGAAGAAGCGCGGAAGAATTCTTACATTTACTTGTCATTCCGAACGTTGGATAACATGGTGGCCGGTGGTCGCCTGTCAAAGACACAAGGACTGATTGGAAACCTCTTAAATATCAAGGTCGGAGCCTTTGTTGACCGCGAAGGGAAAGTCGATGTGGCCGTTAAAGGCCGCGGCATGAAGACTTTGAACAAGTACAATGACGAGGTCATCGAAAAGATGAAGGGCTTCAAGCAGATGAAGCACATCGGGGTCAGCCACGCCGGTATTCCGGAAGAGGCCCAGGCCATGGCCGACCGCTTGAACGAAATCTGGCCGGACATTGATATCTTGGTTTCGACCACGAGTCCTTTGATTTCAACACACACCGGATTGGGCGCTTTAGCCATCCTCTTTGAAGCAGAATAAAAGTTAGAAGGTTTTGTCATGAAGAAGCATCGTTCCATTTGGTTTTGGCTGTTTTGGCTCTTAGTAATTGCCATCCTGTCAGCTGGTGCCTACACCACTTATCTGGCCATGGTGCCAACCCGGACGGCTTTTAGTACGACGAAAAACGCCGACAACACAAAAATCGATCTTACCTTGAACCGTGATCAACTAAACGCTCTGTCAAAGACTTATTTGACCAACGAGTCAAAGGGTAAGTACAGCCTGTCTGTCAATGCCGATAACGTGACCGCCCAAACGACAGTCACCATTTTCGGTCAAAAGATGGACGCGAAGTTAACCATGGACCCACAAACGACTAGTGACGGGAACATTGTCATGGCTGTTAAAAAAGTCGAACTCGGCAAGCTTGACTTGCCAGTCAACGTTGCCATGGGTTATATCAAGTCCATGTATTCCGGTCCAAAGGGTGTCACCATCCAGCCGGACCAGCAGCAAATCAGCCTTGATTTGGCCAAGTTAACGAAGAAGAACGGTTGGACCCTTCAAGCCGACGAACTAAACTTGAAGGATAACCGCTTTACCTTTACCGGAGTGATGCAAAATGCCCAGTAGAAACCGCTCATTTTACGGTTGGTTGATGACCAATCGCAACAGCGTGGCGGCAAACGAAATTCAACAGTTTGCCAACAATGCCTTTTTGGACAGTTCCTTTCCAAAGCAGTCGATGGATTTCGATGAGATCTCGGAGTATTTGGAAACGGCTGCCCCATACTTAATGTCGATGACCATTTTTGATGAAGCCTGGGCTGAGTACCAGGCTTCTCGTTAGTTAGGAGACTGTCATGGGAAAAAACATTCAATGGTATCCCGGCCACATGGCCAAGGCCTTCCGCCTGATGCGCGAAAACCTTTCCTTGGTCGACATTGTCTTTGAATTGGTCGATGCTAGAGTGCCGCTTTCATCCAGAAACCCAGAGGTCGATAAGCTGATTGACAAAAAGCCCCGCTTGCTTGTCTTAACAAAGGCGGACTTGGCCGACCCAAAGGAAACGGCCGCCTGGAAGGCTTACTTTGAAAAGCAGGGCCTGGCCGTTGCGGTCTTGGACACTCGTGGACCAAAGACCGCCCAGTTTATGACCAAGGCGGCCAAAGAGGTCTTGAAGGAACAGCTGGCAGCACAAGAAGCTAAGGGGATTAAGAACCGGCCCATTCGCGTGATGCTGGCCGGTATTCCAAACGTTGGAAAGTCCACGTTGTTGAATCACCTGGTTCAAAAAAACGTGGCCATTACCGCTAATAAGCCCGGTGTCACGAAAAAAGTCGCCTGGCTGAAGACGGCCACCGGTTTGGAAATCCTCGATTCACCCGGGGTGTTGTGGCCAAAGTTTGAAGATCAGAAGATTGGGCAACGATTGGCTTTGACTGGTGCAGTCAAGGACACCATCTTTGCCAAGGATGACGCCGCCTTGAATCTCCTGGCCTTCTTCCGTGACTACAACCAGCAGGCCATCATTGACCGTTACCATTTAGCCGAAGACGCCTTTGATCAAAGTGACGTAAACTTGCTTTTGAACATTACCGAAAAACTTGGCTTTAAAGACGATTACGACAAGGCGGCTGTCCGCATGTTAAACGACCTGCGTTCCGGTAAGTTGGGCCGCTACACCCTGGACCGGGAACATGACTGAGACGATTGCAGCCATTAAGGCTGCCCTAAAGACAGCTGCTTTTGACGATGAGCGATTGGCAGCCTGGCGATTAGATCAACGGACCGGCGTTCAAGCGGCTTTAAAGAGCTTTGACAAGCGCTTGGAAAAAGAAGCTAAGCAGAAGGCCGACTTCATGACTCGCTTTGCCTTCGAATCCGAACTGTGGGAGCAGGGCTTTCAGGCCATTGCCGGTGTCGATGAGGTTGGCCGGGGACCCCTAGCAGGGCCAGTCGTGGCAGCGGCCGTTATTTTGCCGGCCGACTTTGACGCATACGGGGTCATCGATTCCAAGCAACTGTCTGAAAAGGTCCGCGATGAACTGGTGGCACACATTAAAAAAGACGCCATTGCCTATGGGGTCGGTGTTGTTTCGGCCGAACGGATCGATGAAATTAATATCTATGAAGCCTCGAGAGAGGCCATGAAAGAGGCCATTCTGGCCATGCAGGTGCCCGCCGACTATTTGCTAGTCGATGCCATGGTCGTTGACTTGCCCTTGCCCCAGCAGAAGTTGATCAAAGGGGATGCCCGTTCCAATTCGATTGGGGCCGCCTCGATCTTAGCTAAAGTCACCCGTGATGCCCTCATGGTTAAATACGATGAGCAGTATCCGGGTTACGGCTTTGCCCAAAACGACGGTTACGGCACAAAAGCCCACTTAGCAGGCTTGGCCAAGTTGGGTCCCTGTCCGATTCACCGCCGGACTTTTGCCCCCGTTAAAAAATTACTTTCTTAAAACCGCCAAGAAGCGGTTTTTTAATTTGTTTCTAATTTAATCTTGTTCAATCCCTTAATGAACCGTATAATAAATAAAAAGGTTCCAGTACATTTTTTAGGAGAGTGCTTCCATGTCCCAAGTTAAATTGACTCCACGACTGAACGCGGTCGCCGATTTAGTTAACGCCAAACACAAAGTCGCCGACATCGGCTCCGACCACGCTTACCTGGCCGCTTTTCTGGTCGAGCAGGGCCGAGTTGAAGAAGCCATTGTTGGTGAAGTGGCCAAGGGCCCGCTCGAAAACGCCAAGAAAACCGTGCGTAGTCAGGGGCTCACGGAAGCCATCGATTGCCGACTGGCCGATGGCTTAGCAGCCATTCAGCCAGAAGACGGCGTGGAAACCGTGGTGATTGCCGGCATGGGTGGTCTCTTGATTAAAAAGATTTTGGCTGACCATCAAGAACTCGGCCCCTTTCCTGAGCTTGTTCTCCAGCCAAACACGGACCAGGACGCCCTGCGGGCCTGGTTGGTTGCAAACGGCTATCAAGTGACCAAAGAAGAGATGGTCGAAGAGGGGATTCACCGCTATGAGATTATCGTGGCTAAGCCCGGAAAACAGGAACTTTCAAAAGAGGACCTGACCTTTGGGCCTTTCCTCAGGCAGGCGGCCGGCCCAATCTTTCAGGCCAAGTGGCAGCATGAAAAGGACCGCCTGCAATTGGTCTTAGACCGGCTCAAGGAAGCAGGACAAAGCCAAAGCGAAAAGTATCGTGAAGTCGAAGAAACGATTCAACAAATTGCAAAGGAGCTCAGCAAATGATTCGAGCAGCGGATTTAATTAAGAAAATTGAAGCCTTTGCGCCGAAGTCCTTAGCCGAAGAAGGGGACCCCACCGGCTTGCAGATTGGCGATCCCAACCAACCAATCTCAAAGGTCATGACCACCCTGGACGTTCGACCGGAAACGGTCAAAGAAGCCGTTGAGGCCGGGGTTGACTTTATTTGGGCCCATCACGAGCCACTCTTCTTTCCAGCCAAAAACCTGGACTTGTCCGACCCGCAGAATAAGATGTATGCCGATTTGATTAAGGCAAACATTGTTGTCTACTCCTCACACACCAATTTGGATGCGGCCGAGGGTGGATTAAACGACTGGCTCTGTTCGGCCTTTGGCATTGAAGAGGCAGTGCCGCTCTTACCAGCTGAAGGAAATGCCAAAGCCGGGCTTGGTCGAATTGGCCGCTTAAAAGAACCACTGAAGATGGTCGATTATGCCAAGGCAGTCAAGCAGACTTGTCAGGTTGACCAGGTTCGTCTGGTTGCTAAGCACCCAGAGGCCATGGTCGAAAAAGTGGCCGTTTTGGGCGGCGACGGTGGCAAGTTCTGGCGAACCGCTAAGGCCGCTCAGGCCGACCTCTTCATCACGGCCGATTTGTACTACCACGTTGGCCACGATGTTTTGGCTGCAGACTTTGCCGTCTTGGACCCGGACCACCACATGGAGGCCCTGGCCAAGGGGCCAATGGCTGAAAAAGTCAAAGACTGGTTCGGTTCGTCCTTGACCGTCTTTGCTTCGACCGTTAACACTGATCCCTACCGCTACCTATAGGAGGCTTTCACCATGTCAAAAAAATACCCAAAGTTAATTGACCGCTTCATGCGCTTTGTCAAAGTCAACACCCGCTCAAACGAGCAGTCAACGACCACGCCATCCGACCCAAAGGAAGTCGCCTTTTTGAAGGATTTGGCCGCTGAATTGCAGGACTTGGGCCTTGCTGACGTGCAAACCATGCAGGATGGTTATGTCTTTGCCAAGTTGCCAGCAAACACGGACCAGGAAGTGCCAACGATTGGTTTCATTTCCCACGTGGACACGGCCGACTTTAACAGTGAGGGGGTCAACCCTCAGGAAGTCAACCAATACGACGGCAAGTCCGTCATCCCCTTGGGCGATTCCGGCTTCTCCTTGGACCCAAAGGACTTTCCAAGTCTGACCAAGTATGAGGGGCATGATTTAATCACAACGGACGGTACGACGCTTTTGGGTGCCGACGATAAGGCCGGGGTGGCTGAAATCATGGCCTTGATTGACTACTTGTTGGCCCATCCAGAAGTCAAGCACGGGGCCTTGGCCTTCGGCTTTGGACCGGATGAAGAAATCGGTCGGGGAGCCAACAATTTTGACGTGGCCGCCTTTGGGGCGGACTTTGCCTACACGGTCGACGGTGGCCCTTTGGGGGAGCTCGAATGGGAGACCTTTAACGCGGCTGCTGCCAAAGTCAGCATCACGGGGCGCAACGTGCACCCGGGAACGGCCAAGGACACCATGGTCAACGCCCTGCAGGTGGCCATTGACTTTCACAACGCGCTGCCCGAAGATGAGCGGCCAGAAAAGACGGAAGGTCGCGAAGGCTTCTACCACCTCCACAGCCTGAATGGAACGCCAGAAGAAGCTTCGATGGCTTACATCATTCGTGACCATGACCGGAAGGCCTTTGAAGCAAAGAAAAAGACCTTGTTGGACCTAGCTGCTGACTTGAACAAGGGCTTTGATCAGCCACGGGTGCAAGTGAACTTAGAAGATCAGTACTACAACATGGGTGAAGTCTTGAAGGACCGGCAAGAGGTGGTGCAGTTGGCTGAAAAGGCCATGAAGGCCCTTCAGATTGAACCAAAGGTCGAAGCCGTTCGTGGTGGAACCGATGGTTCGAAGATTACCTTCCTGGGCTTGCCAACGCCAAACCTTTTTGCTGGTGGCGAAAACATGCACGGCCGTTTCGAATACGTCTCCAAGCAGGTGATGGAACAGGCTACGGACGTCTTACTTGAAATTGTTCAAGAAGCAGCCCGTTAAAAAGACAAGAATGAACTTGTTAAAAACAAAAGAAAAAAGACTCCTTTAAGCATTTTGCCTAAGGGAGTCTTTTTTTTATGAATGGTTTAGTTTTGCTTTGCTTGGTCTTCTTTTGAGATGGCGGGCACCACAACCAAAGCCAATTCTGCAACGATCACGGTGACCAAAGCAGAAAGGGCTGGGTTGAAGGCCACGCTCGTCATCTGAGCGACCAAGTAGCCGAGCAGCGCACCAAAGAAGGCTGCCCAGAGTCCAGTTACGATATAGCGCATGTTTACACCACCTTTTTGATTTACTGCTAATCTACCGCTACTTGTTCGATTGGTCAAGCAACAGAATCCAGACTTTGTTCGAAAAAAGACAATCAGCAGGGAGATCGGCCGATTGCCTGGTCAAAAATCTTTCAAAAAGAGAACAAATTTTCGGTATAATGTAAGGAGGATTTCACACAGTTGGAGGCTTTCATGTACGCACCGTTACAAGTTAAGAGTGGTTATTCACTGCTGCAAAGCCCAAGCAGTGTTAAACAAATTGTCGAAATCGCCAAGGCCCGTGGCTATCAGGCCGTTTCTTTGGCGGAACAAAACGTCCTGTACTCTCTGGTCGACTTTTATAAAGAGGCTGGTGAGAAGGGGATTAAGCCAATCTTTTCCCTGCAGCTGATGGTCAATGGCCTGGTGAATTTGGCAACGGCCTTCCCAATTCTACTGACGGCCTATAATCAGACTGGTTATCAGAACCTTGTCCTCCTGTCATCAAAGAAGATGACCCTGGGGGATGAACCAATGACCCTTTCCATGTTGGCCAAAAACTTGGAGGGACTGGCTGTCACGCTGACGCCTGAATCCGAACTCGGTCAGCTGATTGCCTCTTCTGATCCAGCGGCGAAAAACTACTTAACGAATTTAGAAAAGCAAATTGGCTCAGGGGAGGACCGCTATTTAGGGATTAGCCCCAGCCTGTCCTTTGTTCAACAAAAGGCACTGACCGCCTATGCCAAGGAAAATAACTTGCCCTTGATTGCCTGGGACCGGGTCGACTACTTGAATCCAGAAGACGCCTTTACCACCCAGGTTCTGCGAGCGGTCAATGCGGGAACGGTGTTAGAAGACTTGGGTCCGCTCTCCCATGAAAAGGGGGTCTTTTACCTTCGTGATCAAGCGGAATTGGCCCAAGCCTACCAGCAAACACTGGAACTAAAACAGGCCTATGAAAACAACGAGGCCTTGGTGGAACGAGTTCAGGTTCAGCTGAACTTTAAAAAGCCGGCCCTGCCGGTTTTCGAGCAGGATTCAGGCTTGTCATCAGCCGACTACTTAAGCCAGTTGGCCCAGGCCGGCTTAAAACGCCGCCTGCAGCTAGCTGGTATCAAAAACGTTCAGCCCTACGTTGACCGTTTGAAGCGGGAACTCTCAGTCATTATTGACCTGGGCTTTGCCGATTACTTCTTAATTGTTTGGGACATTTTAAAGTTTGCTCGTGACCACCAAGTGCAGACCGGGGCCGGCCGTGGTTCCGCCGCTGGTTCGCTGGTTGCCTACTGCTTGGGCATTACAAATGTCGACCCACTTTCGGCCGGCTTACTCTTTGAACGGTTCCTGAACCCGGAGCGGGCCCAAATGCCCGATATCGATATTGACTGGCCAGACGATCGACGGGACGAATTATTGGCATACTTACACGATAAGTATGGCCAGGAGGACTTTGCCCAGATCATTACCTTTGGTACTTTGGCTGCCAAGCAGGTTTTGCGAGACGTCGGCCGTGTCTTTGGTCTGGATGCCAAGGAACAAAAAAAGCTGACCGACACGATTCCGGCTGGTAAGAACGGTCGCAAGGTTAGCCTGGCCGATACCTTAGCCGATCCGAAAAACCGCCTGGAGCCAGCCCTTAAAAAAGTCGAATTCGGTGACTTGCTGCTGAAGACGGCCAAGAAGATGGAAAACCTGCCGAGAAATTATTCCACCCACGCGGCGGGGGTGGTGTTGTCGGATGCGCCTTTGACGGATACCCTACCCGTGCAAAGGGGCAACGACGGCTACTTGATGACGCAATTACCAAAGGGACCGGTGGAAGAGCTGGGGCTCTTGAAGATTGATATTCTTGGTTTAACCACCCTAAAGATTTTGGCCAAGGGGATTGAACTGGCCCGGCCCGTTCTCGGTGAGGAATTTGACATTAAGAAGATTTCCTTTGAGGACGAAGCGACCCTGGCCCTTTTTGCAAGGGGCGAGACCAACGGGGTTTTTCAGTTTGAATCGGCGGGGATGCAACGCATGCTTCGGCGGTTGAAGATTGACCGCTTTGCCTTGATTACGGCCTCGACGGCCCTTTACCGGCCGGGACCCAGTCAGCATATCGAAACCTTTATTAAGCGTCGCTTGGGCCAAGAACCAGTCCCTGTGACCGATCCGGTGGTCGATCGGATTCTTGCTGAAACCTACGGCATCCTGGTTTACCAGGAGCAGGTTATGCAGGTAGCCGAGGCCTATGCTGGCTTTTCACTGGCTCAAGCCGATTCCTTGCGTTCGGCCATGTCCAAAAAGAAATTGAAGCAAATGGCCCAGGCCAAGGAGGCCTTTTTGGCAGGTGCCAAAGAAAAGGGACACAGTCAAGAAGAGGCCGAGCAGCTTTTTGCTTACATCGACCAATTTGCCAATTACGGCTTTAACAAATCGCACGCGGTGGCCTATTCCGAGCTGTCTTTTTCACTGGCTTACCTGAAGGCGCACGCACCCTTGGCCTTCTACACGGCCCTTTTGAACGCTCATCAGGGTGGGGCAGCCAAGGCCCAGCGCTACTTGCAAGAGGCCAGAAAGCGCCAGGTCAAAGTCCTTGGCCCGGATGTCAACCAGTCCCAAGCTGACTGGTCAATTGAAGGGGAGGCTTTGCAGATGGGCCTCTCAAACATTGCCGGCCTACCAACCCCCTTTGTAGAGGAACTCTTAGCGATAAGAAAAAGCCGTGGTGGCTTTCCCAATTTACCGGCCTTCATTCTGTCCTTGCCCGAGAAGTGGCGGCAGGAAAAGGTCCTGTCACTGTTGATTAACGCGGGGGCCCTGGACCGCTTCGGCTATAACCGGGCCGAACTAATTGAAAATCTAGATGACCTCTTAACGGCGGCCGCCTTTGGCGAGCAGGTGCTAAAGGAGACCAAAATGAAGAAGGTCCCTGACTTTTCACTAGTTGAACGGCTGCAAAGGGAAAAGGACGTGCTTGGCTTTAACTTGTCGGGGCACCCAACCGAGGCCTTTTCGGCCGCTTATGACGCGGGGAAGGTGCAGACCATTGCCGACCTGAGTGAGAACCAGCAAGTTGCCATTTACGGCTTGATTAAGCAGGTCAAAGTCATCAAGACCAAGAAGGGCGATCAGATGGCCTTCCTGTCCGTTTCGGACATGACTGGAACGGTGGATGTCACCGTCTTCCCAAAGTTGTACGAGCGCTTAGCCGAGCAGTTAAGGGCGGGAAAAGTCTTTTTGATTGCCGGTAAGACTGAAGTCCGTCAGGGCCTGTCCATCATTGCTAACCGCTTGTCACAGGCAAACCCTGACGAGGGCAATCAAGAACGGCAACGGGCCAGCCTTTTGAAAGATGAGCCAGGGCAAAAACAGCCGGCAAAGGCTGCAGGACAGGGGACTTGGTTCCTGCGCCTAATTGACGAAGGCAGGGAGGCCGAGCAGAAGGCGGCCATCTGGCAGTTGATGAAAGAGGCCCACGGCCCTAATCCGGTCACCCTTTACTGGCCACAAACGAAAAAAAGAAAAAATTTGCCAATTCAATACGGTTTAGCCGATAAAAGCACGGTTTTAAAACCCCTCCAAGCACTCTTGGGTGAAAAAAACGTCGTTTTTAAAGAAAAAGGTTAGATTCTAGCTTGTGAATTGACTGTCTTGTGTATTACAATATGAGCAGGAAGTTGTTTGAAGCAACTCACCAAGATATCAAAGGAGCAATTTACCCATGAAAAAGACGAAAATCGTCTCAACGCTTGGTCCGTCATCTAGCGATGTCGAAACCATTGTGAAGTTAATTGAAGCTGGTGCTAACGTATTCCGTTTCAACTTCTCCCACGGTGATCACGAAGAACACTTGGGCCGTATGAAGAATGTTGCCGAAGCTGAAAAGATCACTGGTAAGACAGTTGGTCGTTTGCTTGACACGAAGGGTGCGGAAATCCGTACCACGAAGCAAGCCGATGGTAAGATTCAATTCGCCACTGGTGATGTATTCCGCATCTCAATGGACGATAGCTTGGAAGGTACGCACGACAAGATTGCCGTTACTTACCCAGGTTTGTTCGATGACGTTAAGGTTGGCGGAAAGGTTCTCTTTGATGATGGGTTGCTTGGAACAACTATCATGGAAAAGGATGAAGCAAACAAGGAATTGGTCGTAAAGGCTGACAACCACGGTTTGCTTGGTTCACGTAAGGGTGTTAACGCACCCGGCGTTTCAATCAACTTGCCAGGTATCACTGAAAAGGATGCCGATGACATCCGCTTCGGTTTGGATCACGAAATCAACTACATCGCGGCTTCATTCGTTCGTAAGCCTGAAGATGTTTTGGAAATCCGTGCCTTGTTGAAGGAAAAGAACATGGAACATGTTCAAATCATCCCTAAGATCGAATCACAAGAAGGTATCGACAACTTGGATGCTGTCTTGGACGTATCTGATGGTTTGATGATTCCTCGTGGTGACATGGGTGTTGAAATTCCTGCCGAAAACGTTCCTTTGATTCAAAAGGAAATGATGGCTAACATGAACAAGCGTGGATTGCCAGTTATCACTGCCACTCAAATGCTTGACTCAATGGAAGACAACCCACGCCCAACGCGTGCCGAAGCTTCTGACGTTGCCAACGCCGTTTGGGATGGTACGGATGCTACGATGTTGTCTGGTGAATCAGCTAACGGTGAATACCCAGTTGAAGCCGTTACGATGATGGCAAAGTTGGATGAAAAGGCCGAAACTGCCTTGCCACTTTACTCACGTCACCAAGACACGTTCTACCACAACGATTCAGTTGAATCAGTTGCTGCCGCAGCTGCTCGTTTGGCTGACTCAGTTTCAGCTAAGGCCGTTGTTGTCTTGACTGATTCAGGTTACGAAGCTCGCATGGTTTCAAAGCACCGTCCATTGGCACCAATCGTTGCCATGACGTCTGAAGAACGCGTTCAACGTGGTTTGACTTTGAACAACGGTGTTGTTCCTGTCTTGGCCGAAACTCCAAAGTCAGTTGACGACTTGATTGTTGCTGCAAAGCAAGCTGCTAAGGACCAAGGTTTGGCCCAATCAGGTGACAAGATCGTTGTGATGACGGTTGCCCCACTTGACAAGACGAAGGCAGCTAACAACGTTTCTGTTGAAACGCTCTAATCATTGTCTTTTAGACTGAAAAGTCCGACTCTGTCGGGCTTTTTTTATGTTAAAATGAAGAAAGTTCCAAGCAAATGAGGGATATGATTTTTGACAAAACAAAGTGAAAAGATTTTTACCTTTCAAAACGTTGAGCAGCAGACCGTGATTTCTGGTGCCAACGACCAGCTGCTCCTTTTGATCGAAGAGGGCCTTTCGGTTACGCTGCACGTTCGTGGGGCCCAGGTGGCCATCAACGGCGAGGAGTCAGACGTGTCTTTAGCATACGCCGTTTTAGAGGTTCTTAGTCAATTAGTGAAAAAGCAGGTGACGGTTGGCCCCGCTGACGTAGTGTCGGCCACAACCATGGCCAAGAAGGGGACTTTGAGCTACTTTTTGGACTTTTACCAGGGTTCCATCATTAAGGATAAGAAGGGGCGGGCCGTCCGGGTTAAGAACTACGGGCAGCGTCAGTATGTCTCTGCCATTAAGCACAATGACCTGACCTTTGGCATTGGTGCGGCGGGTACTGGTAAGACATTCTTAGCGGTGGCCATGGCTGTTGCTGCTCTGAAAAAGGGCGATGTCGAGCGGATCATCATTGCTCGGCCAGCCGTTGAAGCCGGTGAGTCGCTCGGCTTTTTGCCCGGTGATTTAAAGGAAAAAGTCGACCCCTACATGCGGCCAATCTACGACGCCATGAACAGCCTGATTGGGGCTGACCATGTCGAACGCTTAATTGAACGGGGCGTTTTGGAAATTGCGCCACTGGCCTACATGCGTGGCCGGACCTTAGACGACGCCTTTATCATTGTCGATGAGGCGCAGAACACAACGAATGCGCAGATGAAAATGGTCCTGACCCGCCTTGGCTTTCAATCCAAGATGGTTGTCAATGGCGATCCGTCACAAATTGATTTACCGAAGGGGGTCAAGTCCGGCCTTTTGGCAGCCCAGAAGATTTTGCAGGGCTTAAACCGGGTTGGCTTTGTTCACTTTGATAGTCAAGACGTCGTTCGTCACCCAGTGGTTGGCCAAATTGTTTCGGCCTATGAAGAGGCTGACGAAAAGGTGAAGACCTTAAAGGCAGCACGTGAAAAGGGAATGTAAGAATAATGGATTTAGCTTTAATTGATCAAACAAAAGACGGGGTCACACAGTTCCACCAGGACCTGGTCACTTACGTTTTGGATTACGCTGGCAAGTATCTGAAGCTGCCAGACAACACGGAAATGTCCGTGACTTTTATGAATAACGACGCCATTCAGGCCTATAACCGGGATTACCGGGGCCTTGATAAGCCCACCGACGTTATTTCCTTTGCCATCGAGGAAGATGGCGATGACAGCCCGGTTTTGGCCGATGAGGAAATGGACGCCGAGATTGCTAAAAACATTGGGGACATCTTGGTCTCGGTTGACATCATCGAAAGTCAGGCCGAAAACCTGGGCCACTCCTTCGAACGGGAACTTGGCTTTTTGGTTGTTCACGGCTTCTTGCACCTTAATGGCTATGATCACATGCTCGGTGACAAGGAAGAAAAGGAAATGTTTGACTTGCAAAGGAATATTTTAGATGACTATGGACTCCGACGCTAAAAAGCAAAGCGCCAACCTCCAACGAGATGAATTGGCGACTTTTCAAGACGAACTGGACCGTTCTTCGTTGATTCAAAGAAGAAGTGAGGAACGGGAAATTTCCGACGAACACGGTCGGCAAACTGGCCGCAACCGGAACTTCTTCAAATCACTCTTCAACGCCTTGAAGGGCGTCTTCCTGGTGTTGATTCGTGAACGCAACATGCGCTTTCACGTGGGCTTTGCCCTCATCGTCTTAGCCGGGGGACTCTACCTGGGCTTAAACCGTTCCGAATGGCTCTGGGTGGTGATTGGTGTCTTCTTGGCCATTTACGGCGAATTCGTGAACACCGTTGTCGAGGCGGTCATTGATCTGATGGTCGATAAGCGCTACCACCCCTTGGCTGGCTTGGTCAAAGATGTTTCGGCCGGAATGGTCTTAGTTTCCGTGGCTGCTGAAATGGTCATTTTATTTTTGATTTTCCAGCCCCATCTCTGGCACTTCTTTGGAATCGAAACGGACTTTTCTCGTTTCATTCACCGTTTGAAAGGATAATTCATGACAAAAGAAGGATTTAAATCAGGATTCGTGGCCATTATTGGCCGGCCAAATGTTGGGAAGTCAACGCTTTTAAACCGCATTGTTGGCGAAAAAATTGCCATCATGTCAAACAAGGCCCAGACAACCCGTAACAAGATTCAGGGAATTTATACGACTGACGATGCCCAGGTGGTCTTCATTGACACACCCGGTGTCCACAAGCCCCAGAACTCCCTTGGCGACTACATGGTCAAGTCCGCCTTTTCCGCCTTGCACGAGGCCGACGCCATTTGGTTTGTCGTCGATGCGTCAAAGAAGCGTGGGGCAGGTGATAACTTCATTATTAACCGCTTGAAGGAAGTGAAGAATACACCAATCTTCCTTTTGGTCAATAAAGTCGATCTCTTGAAGAAGGAAGACTTGTTTTCAGTCATTCAGACCTATCAAGAAGACGCCCCTGAATGGACGGAAATCTTCCCAATTTCGGCTACTGAAGGCGATAACGTGCCTGAATTGTTGGACACGGTTATCAAGGACCTGGACGAAGGTCCTCAGTACTTCGATGCCGACCAGTTGACCGATCACCCGGAACGCTTTGTTATTTCGGAATTGATTCGCGAAAAAGTCCTGCAGCTAACCCAGCAGGAAGTGCCACATTCTGTGGCGGTCGTTATCGATAAGATTGAAACCGGAGAAGACGATATCGTCCACATCCAAGCCTCCATCATTGTTGAACGGCCAACCCAGAAGAACATTGTGATTGGGAAGCAGGGGAAGATGATTAAGCAAATCGGAACCCGCGCCCGCAAGGACATTGAGCGCCTGCTTGGTTCCCGTGTTTTCTTGGAGACCTGGGTCAAAGTCGAAGAACGTTGGCGTGACCGCCCACAGGCCTTGCAATCACTGGGTTACCGCAAGGACGACTTTTAAAAAGAATGGAAAGCGAGCGGCTAGTCGCACACTGGCCGCTTTTTCGTACATAGTATTTTGCAAGAAAGGAGGAAGCCATGGCGCTGATTGAAGGACTCGTTTTACAAAGCACGCCTTATCGGGACAACGATTTGCTGGTCAAGCTCTTTACCAAAGAGGCCGGCATCATGACCGCCATGGCCCGTGGCGCGAAAAAGCAAAAGTCCAAGCTGACGGCCGTCAGTCAGCCCTTCACATGGGTGGTAGTTGACGGTGTTTACCCGAAAAACCAGCAGGGCTTAGGCTTTATCAATTCCGTGCAGGAAAGCCGGATTTATAAAAACGTGGTGGTGGATCTAACGACTGCTGCCTATGCGGCCTTGATTGCCAAAGATCTCACCGTGGCCTTTGAAGAAAACGAAGCCCAGCCGGTCTGGTACGAGAAGACCCTGGCCGCCTTTGACCAGCTAAACAAGCAAAAGGACCCGCAGGTCGTTGCCAACATCATGGAGTTACAGCTGCTGCCAGTCTTTGGCGTCTCACCAAACTGGAAAAAGGACCCGCTATCGGGCAGGGAAACCGGTGACTTTGACTACTCGGAGAAGTACAACGGGATTATTGAAAAGGCCCACTTTGACATGGATGACCACCGCCTGCACTTAGACCAGAAAACGGTCTACTACCTGCGGCTCTTTTCAACCATCGACATGCAAAAACTGGGTTCAGTGGCCCTTTCACCGGTCACAAAAAGGGGCATTCAGCGAGTCATTGATTACCTTTACGACCGGCAGCTGGGCTTTCAACCAAAGGAAAAACGTTTCATTCAAAAAATGGCCGCCTTTGAGGGGCAGTTACAAATCAAACCACGAAAAAAGGAGTAGCAACCATGAAGAAAATCTTAGTCTTACACACCGGGGGCACGATTGCCATGCACGCGGCCGAAGACGGCGATGTGGAAGTTGGGGCAGAGAATCCACTCAATCAGGCGCAGTTCGATTTGCCAGCCGTTGATTTGGACATTGAAAACATCTTTAACATCCCCTCAGAGCACATTACACCCGAGCACATGCTGACACTCTACAAGCGGCTAAAAGACGCTGACAAGGACTATGACGGCGTTGTGATTACACACGGGACCGATACCTTGGAAGAAACGTCCTTTTTCTTGGACAAAACCCTGGGCTTGTCCATTCCGGTCGTGATGACTGGCGCCATGCGCTCGTCAAACGAACTGGGGTCCGATGGCCTTTACAACTTCCAGTCGGCCTTGCGCGTGGCCATCGACGAGGAGGCGGCGAACCGCGGGGTCATGGTTGTTTTAAACGATGAAATTCACGCGGCCCGCTTTGTGACAAAGACCCACGCCACCAACGTGGCGACTTTTGCCTCACCGATTTCCGGACCGATGGGCATGATCACTAAGCGGCAAATCATCTTCTTCTATGATTTGCCAAAGACGATGACCTATCCAATCGCCTCCGTTAGCAAGAAAATCCCCGTCATGAAGGCCTATGCCGGAATGGACGGGCAGATTTTGTCCCTTTTTGCCGAAAGCGAACACATCGACGGTATCATTATTGAGGCCCTGGGGGCCGGGAACCTTGGCGAAGACGCCGCCCGTGGTGTGCAGGAACTACTCGATTCCGACATTCCGGTCGTGATTGTTTCCCGCTCCTTTAACGGGATTGCCGAACCAGTGTACGATTATCTTGGGGGTGGCATCCAGCTGGAAAAGTCCGGGGCCATCTTTGCTCGAGCCGTCAACGGGCAGAAGGCCCGTTTGAAGCTCCTGATTGGCCTGGAGAACGGCTTGTCGGCAGAAGCCTTGACCGACTTTTTGCATGAATTCTAAGGGGTTCTTCGACAACTAAAATTTTGCCAGGCAATTTTTTAAAATCCCGGTATACTAGGGAAGTAAAGCTTTTTACATCGCTGAACAATTGTGTTTAGCGCTTTGTCCGGATCACATTCACGTAGGAGAAAAGCAGATGACATTTATGCAACAAGACCCCTTGGTCTTTTCAGGTATTGAACAGGAAGCAGCACGGCAGAATCGCACCATCGAGCTGATTGCTTCGGAAAACTTCGCTTCGGCGGCCGTCCGTGCCGCCCAGGGCTCGGTTTTGACGAACAAGTACGCCGAAGGCTACCCATATAAGCGGTACTATGGGGGAACGGAATACGTTGACGTAATCGAACAGGCGGCCATCGATCGCTTAAAGGCGCTCTTTGGGGCCGAATACGCCAATGTGCAGCCACACTCCGGTTCGCAGGCCAACGCGGCCGCTTACATGGCCTTCTTGAAGCCTGGCGACACCATTTTAGGCATGGACCTGGATGCCGGTGGCCACTTAACACACGGGGCCAAGGTGTCCTTTTCTGGCAAAGTCTACCACTCGGAAACCTACGGCCTAGATCCTGAAACCGAGCAGTTGGACTACGAGGCCATTTTGAACAAGGCCAAGGAAGTGCAGCCACAAATGATCGTAGCGGGGGCATCCGCCTATTCACGCAGTATCGACTTTAAGAAGTTTCGGGCCATCGCCGATGAAGTCGGGGCCTTCTTGATGGTTGACATGGCCCACATTGCCGGCTTGGTTGCCGCTGGCTTGCACCAAAACCCGGTGGGGATTGCTGACGTGGTGACGTCGACCACCCACAAGACCTTGCGGGGACCACGTGGTGGGGTGATTTTGTCCCAGGACCAGTACGCCAAGCAAATTAACTCGGCCATCTTCCCGGGCTCTCAGGGTGGGCCCTTGGAACACGTGATTGCGGCCAAGGCCGTGGCCTTTGGCGAGGCTTTACAGCCAAGCTTTAAGGACTACGCCAAGCAGGTGATTGCAAACGCCAAGGCCATGGTTTCGGTCTTCAACGAAGCGGAAACGATTCGAGTGGTTGCCGGTGGAACCGATAACCACCTCTTTAACTTGGATTTGACGGGAACCGGCTTGACCGGAAAGGAGGCCCAGGAATTGTTGGATTCCGTTTCAATCACGACCAACAAGGAAGCCTTGCCAAACGAACAACGCTCACCATTTGTCACTTCTGGGATCCGCATTGGAACGCCGGCCATCACGACCCGGGGCTTTGATGAAGCGGCCAGCCGTCAAGTGGCCCGTTTGATTGTTGGTGCTCTAGAAAACCCAAGGGATGAAAAAGTCTTGAAGCAAATCAAGCGTGACGCCGAAAAACTTGCCATTATTCACCCAATGCCATAAGTAAACTTATTTAATTGAAATGAAATGACAGCTATTCAATCCAAAAAACAGGTTCGGCAAGAACAAAAGGCACGTTTAAAAAGCTTTTTAGAAGAGCAGCCTGAGCGAAAGGAAGCGGAAGAAAAAGCGTTGTACGAAAAATTCTTTTCTTCTCCGGACTGGCGTTCGGCTCAGACCATTGCCCTGACGATGGCCATGCCCTTTGAAGTCGCTACAAGGCCAATTATGGAAGCGGCCTTAAAAGCGGGAAAGACCGTGCTAACCGCTCGGGTCGAAGCAGGCAAACAGTTGAGCTTTGTCCGAATCGATGAGCAGACGACTTTTCAACCGGTTGGCTCTTTCGGCCTTTTGGAACCAGTGGAAGGACCAGTTTTTGACTTGTCTCAGATTGACCTGATGCTGGTGCCCGGGCTGGCCTTTGATCAGCAGACCGGGCAGCGACTGGGCTTTGGTGGGGGTTACTACGACCGGGTGCTTGCCGACTATCCGGGGGCAACGGCCAGCTTGGCCCTTTCAGTTCAGCAGCGAGCCGGTTGGTTGGTGGATGACTTTGACCAAGCGGTGCAGACAATTATCAGTAACTAAATTTTTGACAGATGGATTCGTTCATCTGTCTTTTTTTCTTGTAAAAGCGAACAGATGTTCGTATAATTAAAGGAGCAAAAATAAGAGAAAGGACGAGCAGCATGGTTTCGAATCGATGGCAGAAAATTTATGAAGAAGAAGCGCGTCGGGTCATTTTTTTAATTGATTCTAAGAGTTTTTACGCCAGCGTGGAGTGTGTCGAGCGGGGATTGAATCCCTTAAAGGCCATGCTGGTCGTTATGTCCCACCAGGAAAACCTGAAGGGTGGGCTGGTCCTGGCCTCTTCACCAATGGCCAAGAAACGCCTGGGAATTTCCAATGTAACTAGGCAAAAGGATGTCCCGGACGACCCGAATTTGGTCAAGGCCGAGCCGCGCATGAACCTATACATTAAAAAGAACCTTGAGATTAACGCCATCTACCAGCGTTACGTGGACGAGGCGCACTTACTGCCTTATTCCATTGATGAATCAATTTTAGACGTGACGGATTTCTGGCGGCTATTTGCTGATTCACCAAAAGAGTTGGCGGAAATGATCCAAAAACAAGTGCTCAAAGAAACCGGTATCTATCTATCCGTTGGCATTGGCGACAGTCCGGTTCTAGCGAAATTAGCCTTAGACCTGGAAGGCAAGAAGGCCCGGCATCTTTTGGCCGAGTGGCACTATGAAGACGTGCCCGAAAAGCTCTGGCCGGTCACGGACTTTTCTTCGGTTTGGTCAATTGGCCGAAAAACGGCTCAGAAACTGAAGGGCTGGGGAATCGATTCGCTTGGTGACCTGGCGCGGTACAATCCCTACGTGTTAAAGCAAAAGTTAGGGATCGTTGGTGAGCAACTCTATGCCTTGGCCTGGGGGATCGACCGGTCCGATTTAGCTGAAGAAGTTCAGGTGAAGAATAAATCCTATGGGAACTCCCAAGTGCTGCCCTATAATTACCGAAACCGGGAGGAGATCCGGGTTGTCATCTTGGAAATGGCCGATCAGGTAGCGGCCCGCTTGCGGGCACACGGGGTACAGGCCGCCTTAGTTAGCCTCTACTTGGGTTATGCCGAGCAAAAGATTGACTTTGATGAGCGACACGACCGGTCAACCGGCCTACACAAGACGGTTCGAATCGAGCCAAGCAATAAGACCAAAACCATGATGGCGGTCTTAGAGGGTCTCTTTAACCGTTACTGGGACGGGCGACCAGTCCGTCACGTTGGGGTGACCATGGCGGATTTAGGAACAGAACGGATTCGACCACTGTCCCTCTTTGACGAACCGGCCGATGAAAAAGAAGAAAAGCAGGACCCGGTGGACCAGGTTGTCGATCAGTTACGACAGCGCTTTGGGGCAGCGGCGATTGTCCGCAGCCTGTCGCTTGAACACGGGGCCCGGGCGATTGAGCGGGCCGGCCTGGTGGGCGGCCACAACGGAGGCAATGCCTATGAGTAAGGACTTTTTAACTGAAGAGGAGCTCGTTGACACCGCTGCCCAGTACTTCAAGCAGGATTATCGGGAGCGGGGGAAGGTGAAGTGGAACGGCTTCTTCTTATCCGACCACACGGCTAAATTGAAGAAAAAGGCCCGCTTCCAACAGGCCAGTGAAGCCGCGGTCTGGCAGCCGAAGATGACTTTTGACGCCATTCAAGAACAGGTCCGTCTAGCCTTTGAACGACACCGAAAGCTGTGTTTTCAGGAGCGTGAGGTCGATTCAGACAACCGGATTCCACTTGAACAAGTTGGCTACGTGACGGCCTTTTATTCGGAGGGTTTTTACCTGGATGAACGCCCAATCGAATGGGAATCGGTTCGTTTTGCGGAGGTGCAGCATGATAAGTGAACAAATGACGAAAGACTTGAAAAAAGCTATTGAACCGCTCTTTAAAAGGGAAAAGAACACCCTCTACGAAGTGCACCTGGTTTACCAAGTCTTTTCAGACCAGTTGAACGTTTTCTTTGAGTGGGGCCGAATTGGCCACGCCACCACCTCGCGGCAGATTCGCAGCTTTTCCCATAGCTCACTCGAGCAGGTACAGGAGTTGCAGCAGGTACTTAGTCAGTTACTGCCAGTGACCGTTCGGCTGAATTGATGCTTGTTTTTTAACCTCTTTTGACATATTTCACATCAATGGTTAACATTTCTGAAACAAAAGACTATACTGAGTCTAAACAAAGAAAACAGGAGATGTCTTATGTCAGAAAACAACACTGTCTCAGCAAGCGTCGCAATGTTAAAAGTTTTGGAAAACTGGGGTGTCGACCACCTCTACGGTTATCCTGGGGGTTCTTTTAACTCCACGATGGCTGCATTAGCCGATGAAAAGGACCGGTTGAAGTACGTCCAAATTCGTCACGAACAGGTTGGTGCCATGGCCGCTTCGGCCGATGCCAAGCTGACCGGTAAGATTGGGGTGGCCTTTGGGTCTGCCGGACCTGGGCAACGAACTTATTGACCGGTCTTTACGATGCCCGTGAGGACCACGCGCCCGTTTTGGCCCTGGTTGGTCAAACGGGAACGGCCGTGATGAACTCGCACTTCTTCCAAGAATTCAACGAAGACCCAATTTTTGAAGACGTTTCGGTTTACTGCCGAACGGTGATGACCGCTAAGAGTCTGCCACACGTTGTTGACCAGGCCATCCGTGAAGCTTACGAGCACCGTGGCGTTGCCGTTGTCATTATTCCAAATGACTTGGGTTACGAACAGATCCCTGATTTGCACTATGGTTCACACGGACCAAGTGATGTGAAAAAGACGCCCAAAGTCCAACCAAACGATGCCGAAATCGATGAGTTTTTGGACATGGTTCAAAAGGCTAAGCGACCCGTCTTCCACGTTGGTCGTGGAATCCAAGACGGTGGCGATGCCATCATCGAATTGTCAAAGAAACTGCAGATTCCTATTGTCATGACCGGTTTGGCCAAGGGTTACATTGACGAATCCTACGAAGGGAACTTGGGCATGGCCAACCGTGCAGCTCACAAGGCGGCCGATGAAATCATGGCAAGTGCGGACTTGCTGATTACTATTGGGGCCGACTTCCCATTTGCTGATTTGATTTATCAAACCCACCAATTCAAGTTCGTTCAAGTCGATAACAACCGGGTCGAACTTGGCCGGCACCACGACTTGGACCTCGGAATCTGGTCCGATGCAACCGTCTTTGTAGAAGCGGCTTTGGCAAAGGCTGAACCCGTTAAGGAACGGCCATTCATGAAAGCCGCCATTGCGGATAATGAAAATTGGCAAGCCTACATGCAGCGTCAAGCCGATGATGAAACGGCACCAATTAAGCCAGCAGCCATTTATAAGCAAATTAACCGCATTGCTGAAAAGGATGCGATCTTCTCGATCGATGTTGGTGACAACATCATTAACGCCTTCCGCCACTTGCACGTTTCAAAGGAACAAAAGATGGTGATTTCAGCCCTCTTTGCTTCCATGGGAACCGGTCTGCCAGGGGCTTTGGCTGCTAAGATGTCCTACCCTGATCGGCAGGCCATCCAAGTCGCCGGTGACGGTGCCTTTTCAATGGTCATGCAGGATTTGATCACCGAAAAGAAGTACCAGCTGCCAATCATCAACGTGATTACGTCGAATATGACGTTGAACTTCATCAAGTCCGAACAAGACGACGTTGCTATGCACCACTCAGGCATTCACTTGGCAGACCAAAACTTTGCAAAGATTGCCGATGGCATGGGTGTTGAGGCCGTCGAAGTTCGCGATCCCGCCGACTTGGCTGCCGCTTTTGACCGGGCCGTTGAAGTTACCAAGGCCGGACGGCCATTCCTGATTGACGTCAAGATTTCAGACGAGCGGACCTTGCCCGTTGAGGAATTGCAGTTGCATCAAGAAGGGGACCACTTCGTTGAAAGCATCAACCCTAGCTACAATGCAAACCTTGACTTGCCACAGCCAAAGGGTGTTCGGGACTTTCTCGACTCATACGGCGGTCAAGACTTGAAGACTTTACCTGAATTCTTTGAAGACTATGGCATCAAGTTATAATTAATACGTTCACTTATCGAAAAGGCGCTTTCGGGCGTCTTTTTTCTGTCTGAAATCTTGCAGAAGAGCGGATAAGACGTGTATAATCAATCACAAATAAAGGAGTCATGCCATGCCAACACTCGTTTTACTGCGCCACGGACAAAGTGAATGGAACCAAGAAAACCGCTTTAACGGTTGGATTGACACAGAGCTGTCAGCGGTTGGAAAAGAACAGGCCCGCACCGCTGGCAGACTTTTGCAAGATCAGGGATTGTTCTTTCAAAAGGCCTATTCTTCGGTTCTGACCAGAACAATCATGACGGCCAACCGGCTCTTGGAAGAACTGGGCCAGTCCTATGTCAAACAGGAAAAAGTCTGGCGCTTAAACGAACGGCATTACGGCATCTTACAGGGCGAAAACAAGACGGCCATGCGGGATAAATACGGAGCCGAACAAGTCCAAACCTGGCGCCGGTCCTATTCCGTTTTACCACCGGCCGTTTCAGCCATCGCCCCCAAAGTCGTCATTGCCGGTAGGACTTATCCGGCCTTTGACGCCCGCTACAAGGTACTGCCCTTAAAGGATCTGCCAAAGTCGGAAAACATTCAAAGCACGGAAGCCCGGGTAAGGCCTTTTTACGAAGGGAGCTTGCTGCCGGAATTAAGGGCCGGCCACGACGTCTTGGTGGTCGCTCACGGAACATCGATTCGAGCACTGACTAAGTTGATTGAAGGACTGACGGCAGAAGAGGTGACCAAAGTCGAAATCCCAAACGGGGAGCCGATTCTTTACGACTTTTCGAACGATTTAACCATTCAGCAAAAAACGGTCTTAACCAAAGCGGAGAAGGACGAGTGAAAACTCGTCTTTTTTGTTTGAAAAATTAGGAGAAGAAGTTCAGAATGGGGGCGAAAGATGAAAGGAGACAGTATGGATTTTGAAAAAGTGTTGACCAATCGCCACTCCGTTCGTCAGTTTTCGGAAAAGAAAATTGACCAAATGACTCTTTTTGACCTGGTTGAAGAGGCGCAGAGCAGTCCTTCCTGGGTGAACGCTCAAGAAGTTGGGGCAGTGGTTGCCATCGGCGACCGGCTCGAACAGATGCGTGATAGGCATGCCGCCCTAAACGCGGATGAAGCTGTCAAGAGTCAGCCAATCATTCCATACCGGCCCATTCACGAGTGGCCGGAACCCGCACAAAGCAACATGAAGGGCTGGTTCCAGTCGGTCTCTGCTGCCTTGGGTGACAACGGTTCGGACCAACTGGGCAAGACGGGCAGTCAGCTCTATCAAGCTCAGGCGGTTGTTTACCTGACTTTGCCAAAGGGCTACTCCGACTGGTCCTTGGTTGACCTTGGCATTTTTGCGCAGACACTGATGCTTGCGGCAACCAACAAGGGGATTGGTTCCATTCCTGCCTACCAGTACGTGCAGTACCCAGAGCAGTTGGCCGAAGCACTCGAACTGCCAATCGACCGCGTGCCAATTCTGGGTATCGGCCTGGGTTATTTCGATGAAAAAGTCCCACTGAACCAAATCCGAAGCCAGCGGATGCGCAAAGAAGACATTTTGACCATCAAGGACTAGGTCTTAACAGACGTTTCGTACTTTGTTAAAATACAAGTAGAGCAAAGGAAAGGATGGTGTCATTCATGGCAAAGGTATTAGTGATCGGTGCCCATGGTAAAGTCGGCCACTTGGCCGCTTTGGACTTGGTTGAGGCCGGCGATACAGTTTATGCTGGTTTCCGTAGTCCCAATCAATTTGAGGATCTAGAAACAAAGGATCGGCTGAACCCGGTTCTCTTCGATTTGACGATGTCTGCTGAGGACATGGTGAAGATCTTGACGGATTATCAGATTGATCAAGTCGTCTTTTCCGCCGGTGCCGGTGGGAAGGGTGGTGCCGAACGAACAACCGAAGTCGACTTGGATGGTGCTGTGAAAGCCATGGAAGCCGCCGAAAAGACTGGTGTGAAACAGTTTGTCATGGTTTCGGCAGCCGGTGCCGATAACCGGGTCATTTGGAAAAAGTCCGGCATCTACACTTACTTCATGATGAAGCACTATGCTGACCGCTTCTTGCAGCAATCGAACCTGCCTTACACAATCCTGCGGCCAACCACGCTGAGTGATTCAGCTGGAACAGGTCGCTTGCAATTGATTGAAGATGGCCAGGCGGGCGCTTCCTCTGTTAGCCGAGCAGACGTCGCCCAGGCGATTGTCACAAGCTTGCACAACCCCAAAGCCCTTAATCGCGTAATTGAATTTACGTCCGGTGACGAGCCAATTAAGACCGTTTTTGAAAAACTTGATTAAATAGTAAAAAAAGAAGGACCCAATCGGTCCTTCTTTTTTTACTGCAGGAGTGTTTTTAGTTCGTTTAATGAGTGCACAATTTTGGTTGGCTTTAAATCGGCAGGGAGGGGCTGCTTTTGTAAGTTGACCCAGATGGTTTCAATTCCTGCGTTTTGACCACCTAAGATATCGGAGTTCAAGCCATCCCCAATCATAATCGTTTGCTCTTTTTGCATCTTTGGTCGGGCAGCAAAGATTTTCTCGAAGAAACGGGCATCGGGCTTGGCGATTCCGAGACTTTCCGAGGTGAAGACTTGGTCAAAATAGGGCATTAGGCGAGTTTCCTTTAAACGCCGCAGCTGGGTTTCTTCTTGTCCGTTGGTACCGGCTAAAATTGTGTAACGGCCTGAGAGACTTTGGAGGAGGTCCTTTGCGCCATCAATCATCCGGTAATTGTGATCGCGCAAGAAGGCGTATTCCTCTTCCATCAACTGGGCATCGACTTGGTCGGCCAAATCAAGGGCAGCCAGGGTTTCTGGAAAGCGTTTTTCGAAGATTTCAGTACGGTCAATCGTCTTTTCTTCATATTGGTGCCAGAGCTTTTGATTAATGTCTTGGTAGGTGAGAAGGGCCTTCTCAAGTGCCTGACCCGAAAGCTTGGCGTGCTTTTCAAAGAGGGCGCGAATGTCTTGTACTTCACCGCCGCGAAAGTCTAAAAGCGTATCGTCCAAATCAAAGATTAAGGTGTTGATTGCCATGCTGTCCTCCATTAATTTGCAAAGAATGCTTCAATTATAGCAGGTGCGAGTCTCAGACAAAAGAAGTCCTTTGCTCTTTTAATAAAGAGCTTGAATTGCGCGGATAAGAGGTGTTTAATATAATTCGTTGCTAAAATAAACACAAAGTCTGGATAACGAATGAAAATCAAACAAACTCAAGTTCGAGGAATCCTGTTAGTCTTGGTCCTCTCGGCCTTCTCACAATTTCTGGCCCAATAT
The DNA here is from genome assembly GCF_018437235.1 of Fructobacillus papyrifericola. GTDB lineage: Bacteria > Bacillota > Bacilli > Lactobacillales > Lactobacillaceae > Fructobacillus > Fructobacillus papyrifericola. The sequence goes on from NZ_JAAMFJ010000001.1 coordinate 408,028, forward strand.
CTCCCACAAGTCGGAGCAGAAGGCATCGCCATGCTGCTCGGCATTTTACTGGGTAACCTGTTCTTCACAGCTGATCAGTACGCGGCCGGTGTTAAGTGGTCGGAAAAGTATCCAATCGAAATCGGCATTGCCTTGCTTGGTTCGACGCTGACTTTTCAAACGATTGGCCAATTAGGCATTCAAGGCGTCCTCTTTATTATCTGTAATATGGTCTTGGTCATTGGATCAGTCTTTCTACTGGGCCGCTACGTCTTCCACGTCTCCTTGAAGGAAAGCATGCTGATGGGGGCTGGAAACGCTGTTTGTGGCTCCTCAGCCATTGCTGCGGTGGCTCCTGCCATTCAGGCGAAGGATGATGATCGGCGAACAGCCGTCGCCACGGTTTCGTTGACGGGTATGCTGCTCTTACTGACCTTGCCGGCTCTGAGCCACTTGGTCTTTGGTTCCCATAACTTACTGATTGGGGCCTTGGTCGGTAGCACGGTCCAATCCGTGGGCCAGGTTGTTGGAACGGCAGCCCTAATCAACCCAACGGTCGTGACTTTTGCCACGCTCTTTAAGCTCCTACGGCTGATGCTTCTAGTGGTAGTCGTGCTTTCCTTTGCCACGATTGCTAAAAAGTCAGCGGGAGAAACCGTTGTTGAAGAAGAAAAGAAGGCGAAGTTGACCCTCTTACCCTGGTACCTGATTGCCTTCGTGCTCTTGCTCGTCTTGAATTCGTTGACGACTTTGCCAGCAGTGGTCCACGAAGTCGCGCATCAGATTGCTTCCTTCTTCGGTGTTGTCAACCTGGCTGCCATTGGTTTGAACCTGAAGTGGTCGGTTATCAAAAAATCCGGTGTCAAATTCCTGTCCTTTGGCTTTTTAGTTGGCTTGCTCCAAGTGCTCTTAGCTATTTTGCTAATCAAGCTCTTCTTGTAAGTTCATTAGCAAAGTGACTGACACGGTCATTACAAATGAAACATGAAGTAGAAGAATTAAAAAGGACGGTTAGCCTTAGTAAATGAGACTTAACCGTCCTTTTTTCTTTGTTCATTTTAGAAGTTGTCGAAATTTGAACGTAATATATAACACGTAATATAACAGCTGTGATGAAACGGAAAGGAAAGTCTTTTGCTGTCAATGGGGTTTTGGCCCTGCTGGTGCTAATCTGAATATAGCAAGTAACCGAGAACAAACTTCTCTACCGAAACAATTTTAGAAAGAATGGCATCAATGATTAAATTCTTACCTGAAATTCTAGCTGGTACCTTTGTCGTTTTCATCGCGACTTTTGTTTCCTCTTACTATGGATTTACCCCCAGCAACTGGTTGGCCAGCATTACGGCAGAAGTCGTTTTCTTCCGTCTCGTTTATCTGGGTACGCACTTTCTCTTCACTTGGAAGAAGCGTGCTCGTCACGTCTAAAAAATAAGCAAAAAGGCCAAGCCTGTTCTCAGCGAGCAGCTTGGCCTTTTTTTAATGAAACGCATCTTCACTTTTGGACTTTTCCAAGGGCAAAACGAGCAATGGGTGCAACGATCACGAGTTGTAAGGGAAGGGCAACAACCAAGTTTAACAGCCAGGCTGTTGGATAGTCGCTCAGGGGCTTACCGTTAATGACCAGTCCAAAAACGGACATCAGGCTGACCATTCCGGCCACCATAAGCAGTGAAATGGTGATGGGGATCCGGAGGCCCTCCTTGCTTTTAAAGCGTGGAATGATGACTTTGAAAGCCAGTGCCTTTGCAAGCGGGCCAACCAATAGACCGTCTAGCAGCATGGCCACAACCAGGGCAATCGGGTAGCCAAACAAAATTTCTGACCAGAAGTTTTCCTGGTATCCCTCTGCTAGGTAAACGTTATAAATGGACATTCCCAAAACCATGAGGCCGGCCATAATCAACATGAAAAACAGTTCTTCTTTTAAATTACGTGGCATTTTTTCTCCTTTTATCATGCTTTTTAAACTTAGCACAGAAAAAAATTCTTCGTAAGTTACAAATTGTTACATTTTCACCATTTAAAAAATGCTGGGAAGGGGCTTTGTGGTAAAATTGTCCTTGAAAATAGCAAAAAAGCTAGGAGAAGAGGCAAGAATATGAAGTTACTAGTCATCCAGGGGCATCCTGACGCCCAATCCTTCACGCACGCCAATGCCGAAAATTACATTGAGGCAGCCAAGGCTGCTGGCCACGAAGTGCAGGTCATCGACTTGGCCAAGGAAGACTTTGATCCCATTTTGGCCTATGGTTACCGCCAGCATATGGAGGATGAGAGTCAACCAAAGCACTATCAGGAACTGATTAAAGAGGCCGATGAATTGGCCATCTTCTATCCAGTTTGGTGGGCGGCGGAACCAGCCATCTTGAAAGGGTTCTTCGACCGGACCTTCACCCCTGGCTTTGCTTATCACTACGAATCACCCACGAAGATTCAGCACCTGTTGAAGGGAAAGACGGCCAAGCTCTTTGTTACTAGTCGTGGACCAGCCTGGTACACCAAGTCCATCTTTGGATCAGCCGTTTACCGGATGAAAAGCTTGGTTCTTGGCTTTGCCGGCATTAAAGTTAAAAAGACCCTTGTTTTGGGGAACATGAACACCAAAAAAGACGTCCTGGAAAATCGTCAGGCCTTTATCGAAGATTGCGCCAAGGAAGTGTAAGCAAAAAAACCGACCAGACTGGTCGGTTTTTTTCGTTTAGTTTTTTTCTAGCGAAAGGCTGCCCATAAGGAGCTGCAGGACTTTGGCCAGGCAGTAGGAAAGGGTGGCGGTAAAGGCGATGGTGATGGAAATGCCTAAGAATTGCTGGAAAAGAAGTTGCCACTGACCATCAATCAGTCCCTTTGCAGGCGAACCAAAGGACGGACTGGCAAAGACACCGGTCAAAAGAGCCCCGAAGATGCCACCCACGCCGTGGATACCAAAGGCATCGAGGGTATCCTGGTAGCCAAAATAATCCTTTAACTTGGTGATCGACCAGAAAATTAAGGGAGCTGCTAAGAGCCCAAAGAAAACGGCAGCCAGGGGACTGACAAAGCCAGCCGCTGGTGTAATGGCCACCAATCCAGCCAAGGCGCCATTAAAGAGATCGGCCATTTGAAGACGGCGTTTTTGACGTTCAACGATGCATGCGTAGGCAATTAAGCCAGTCGCAGAGGCCAAAGCCGTGTTCAGGATTGCTAAGGCTGCCTGTCCGTTGGCTGCCAGGGCTGAGCCCCCGTTAAAGCCAAACCAGCCCAGCCAGAGTAGCAGACCCCCGACAAAGGTGTAAGCATCTTTTGGCGCAAGTCGGACAGCCTCTTTTCCTTTACCAATCAAAATAGCCAAGGTTAGCCCGGTTATCCCAGAAGAAATGTGGACGACTGTTCCACCGGCAAAGTCGATGGCGCCCAGCTTCGCAATGAGGCCGTTGTTCCAAACCATTCGGGCCAGGGGAGCATAAACTAGCAAAAGCCAGCCAGTCAAAAAGATCAGTAAGGCCTTGGTCTTCATCCGGCCGATGACAGAACCCGTAATAATCAGGACGGTGATGATGGCAAAGGTTCCCTGGAAAAAGGCAAAGCTGGCATCCGAGATCGTGAGACCACGAGTTGATTGTGAAAGAGAAAGTCCCTTTAGACAAACTAGGGAAAGGAGGCTATGAAGACTGGTTTTGCTTGAAAAGGCCAGGGCGTAGCCAAGCAGAAACCAAAGAAGGGGGACCAGTGCGATGATGAGCAGACCGACTTTTAACATGTAGGTCCGGTTTTCTTCTTCACCAATCCCGGAGTAAAAGAGGGCCAGGCCCGGAGACATCAGCCAGACTAAGAGGGCGGACAGGAGTATAAACGCGGTATCGCCAGTATTCATCAAAAATCCTTTCATATTCCAAACGGTAATTTTCTTAAGTTTAGGGCGACCAGGGGCAGCTGGCGTAAAATTCGGAAAGTTTGCTGACATGGGAGCGAGTGAAAAATTGGGATTTTCTAATAAAAAAATCTTTTTAAAGACTGTTCTCACGGCTTTTCTTGCTATAATAAAAGAAAAACATTTGAGGAAATGAAAATGGCAAAGTGGCAGCGTATTGTTGTAAAAGTTGGGACGAGTACGATCGTCGATCAGACTGGCAAAGTCAACTACCCGGTGATCAATCGTTTGGCGCAGGTGCTGACTGCTCTGTCAAAGGAGGGCCGCGAAGTTCTCTTTGTCACGTCTGGTGCCATCGGGGTGGCCATTGATCAGATGAACTTAGACAAGCGGCCAAGCGAGATTCCTGCTCAACAAGCCTTAGCCGCCATCGGCCAGGGCTACCTCATGTCCATTTACAACCAAAGTTTTGCCTTTTATAAGCAAACCGTGGGCCAAGTACTGTTAACCTACGACGTCTTTGAAACCCCCGGGATGCTCGGGCACACAAAAGAAGCCATCCAGGAGCTCTTTTCGCAAGGCGTAATCCCAATCGTAAACGAAAACGACGTGATTGCCGTGGATGAATTGGATCACCAGCATTCCTTTGGTGACAACGACCGTCTAGCAGCCCTAGTGGCAAAAGAAATCGACGCTGATTTGATCATTCTTTCAGACGTGGATGCACTCTATACAGCCAATCCAAACATTGATCCGACGGCTAAACCCATTCACCAAGTGACAACCATCAGCGATGAACTTCGGTTAGCCGCCACCGGCGCCACTTCTGGACTGGGAACCGGCGGCATGACAACAAAGTTGGCGGCAGCCGAGTTAACCATGCAAGAAGGGCACCAGATGGCCCTGATCAACGGATCAAACCCTGACAATATTCTTGCAGTCATTCATGGCAAAGCAGTCGGAACACACTTTCAAGGTGAAACAAAATGACAAAAATTGATGAAATGGGCGCTCGTGCTAAAGAAGCCAGCCAAGAAGTGGCGGCTCTCAGCCTTGAAAAGCGCAACGCGGTTTTGAAGCAAATCGCCCGTTTACTAGAAGAAGAACACGCTTCGATCGAATCCGCCAATCAAAAAGATTTAGCCACGGCGGGGGACCTGACTGGCCCCATGCAAAAGCGCTTAACGATTAATGCGTCGGTGTTAAAGGGCATCAGTTCGTCTTTGTTTTCTTTAATCGATTTAAAGGATCCACTAGCCGGTCCTTATCCGTCCTGGGTTCATGAAACAGGCTTTAAGATTGTTAAAAAGACGGTGCCACTGGGTGTCGTGGCCATGGTTTACGAAGCCCGGCCAAATGTGACGGTTGATGCCGCGGCCCTGGCTATTAAGTCCGGAAACGCCGTCATTTTACGTGGTGGCAAAGAGGCGATTCAAACAAACATCGCCCTGGCGACCCTTATCCAAAAAGCACTGGAACAAGAGGGACTGAATCCGGCCATTGTACAGCTGATTGAAGACACGTCTCATGACAGCGTCAACGAACTATTAGGCTTAAGAAAGTACGTGGACGTACTAATCCCGCGGGGTTCTAAAGGCTTTATTGACTTTGTTGTCGAAAATGCCAAAGTCCCGGTCATTGAAACCGGTGCGGGTAATACGCACATATTTGTCGACGAATCAGCTGATCAAGAAGAGGCGCTCACGGTCATCGTGAACGCCAAAACATCCAAGCCAGCCGTCTGCAATGCCGCCGAAAAGTTGCTGGTTCATGAAGCCATTGCGGCTGACTTTTTGCCAAAGGTCGTCGCAGCCTTGATGGAAAAGGGCGTTGAAATCCGTGGCGATCAGGCGGTGCAAGCCATTGATTCACGGGTGGAAGCGGCCACTGATCCTGATTGGGAGACGGAATATAACGATCTAATCATGGCCATTCATATTGTTAAGGATGTTGACCAAGCAATTGACTGGATCAACACCTACACGACTCATCATTCAGAAACCATTCTTTCTGAAAACGCTGCAAACGTGGCTAAATTCATGCAGCAGGTCGATGCCGCCGTCGTCTATCAAAACGTTTCCTCACGCTTCACGGACGGCTTTGAATTTGGCTTTGGTGCCGAAATCGGCATTTCAACTCAGAAGCTGCACGCAAGAGGCCCAATGGGCTTACCAGCCTTAACGACCATTAAATACGAGGTCTTTGGTGAGGGACAGGTGCGGAATTAAGGAGGCTTTCATGATTCGAGAAGCGCTGTTAGCTGATGCTTCGGCATTATGCCAAATAAATCGTGATGAAATGGGCTACAATGTTTCAGTTGAATTTACAAAAGAACAATTAGCCTTATTGTTAAAAGACCAAAATCACCACTTAATCGCTGTCTTTGAGGATGATATGAATCATCAAGTGCTTGGATATGTCCATGCTGAGTTGTATCGAGAGCTGTATGCAGCGGATGTTTTGAATGTTTGGGGCTTGGCTGTTGCCACTGATCAGCAGGGAAAGGGGATTGGAAAGTCACTGATGCAGTGGCTTGAAGAAGAGGCCTTGAGTCGCAATATTCATGCAATTCGACTGAATTCAGGGGCCAACCGCCTTGGGGCGCACCGTTTTTATCAAAAGCTAGGTTTTGAAGAAGTAAAGTTGCAAAAAAGTTTGTTAAAGAGCTATAAATTTCTATGTCAATAAAAGCCATGCAATTTGTGCATGGCTTTTTTTAATTCAGACAAAGAGGGTGACTATCAATTTTTATTTGAGGGCCGCTAATGAGTAAATATTCGTTTTTCAACTAAAAATAAATTAATTTAAAAGAAACGTTCGCTTTTAAAAAGGATATTTTTATTAAATTCTATTGAATATTCGTTCAATATACCTGATAATGATTGAGTAAGCGAACGATAGATTTAAATTTTACCGATTTTATTGTTCAAATACGAATATTGTTGTTCTATTGTCGTTTTTAGGAGAGAAAAAAGAAAAATGAAAAAAATTCTTGTTGCTGCCGCGGTTCTAATTATTGCCATTGGTGGGTTTTTCGCCTTTACCGGAAGCGGGAAAAAGTCGCAGTCGACCTCTGATTCCAATAAGAAGTCGTCAAAGATGGACATGAAGGAATTAAATCTTCAGTTTGTGCCATCGATTAACTCCGATACCTTGGCAGCGAAGGCCAAGCCCTTAGAAACACTGCTTGGTAAGGAACTGGGCATTCCAGTGCACGTTTCTTTAGGAACGAACAGTAACAGCGTGATTGAAGCCTTGGGTTCAAAGAAAACGGACATGGCCTTCTTGTCACCGGATTCATATGTTCATGCTCACCAACTCTACGGTGCAAAAGCCATTCTTCAATCAACGCGTTATGGCATTAAGACCGATAATACGGGTGAATCAACTGGTAAACTGGTTAATAACTATCACGCCTTTGTCATTGTCCGTAAGGATTCTGGCATTAACTCAGTCAAGGATTTGAAGGGCAAGAAGATTGCCATGCAGAGCTCAACTTCAGCAGCCGGCTACGTCTATCCTGCCGTTGAGTTAAACAAGAAGGGCATTAACGTCGTCAAAGAATCGAAGCTCGTCCAGGTTAAGGGCCACGATCAAGCCGTTTTGTCCGTTTTGAACGGCGATGTCGACGCTGCCTTTGTCTTCGGTGACGCCCGAAACGTTGTTAAAAAGGATCAGCCTGATATCTTCGATAAGACGAAGATTCTGTACTCAACGGAAGGCATTCCAAACGATACAGTGACCGTTCGTAAGGGCCTCAGCTCATCTGATCAGGACAAAATTAAGGAAGCCCTGAAAAAGATTGCAAAGACTGACGAAGGTAAGAAAGTCTTGAAGAATATTTACTCATGGGATGGTGTTTCTGACACGAGTGATTCGAACTTTGATTCGGTCCGTGAAAACAACAAAGCGGTTGCTAAGCTTCAGTAAAAGAAAAACTAAATAAGTGGAGCAGATAACCAATCGGTTGTCTGCTTTTTTATTTGTCATTCTTTTTGAAAGGTGAAACTTCTTCAACAGACCATTAACTTTCGATAATATATATTATGTAAAGTAGAGATTTCTAGGTGAATTGCAACCCCTAAATTAACAACTTTTATTATTCGTTTAAAACGCCTGTGTTATGGGCTTTAAAAGTCGAAGAGATGCAGATACAAGCGTTCAACTCGGTCAGCACACGTTTCGGATTCCAGTGATGCCCGCCAATATGGAAACCGTCATTGATCAAAACCTAGCTGAGTGGTTATCCGCTCGTGGTTACTTTTATGTTATGCACCGATTCAATCCGAACCAGCGCTTTGACTTCGTTCAATCAATGCAACAAAAAGGATTGATTGCATCAATCAGTCTTGGTATTACAGAGGACGAATATCAATTAATTGACATATTTAAATCAAATAATATTACACCGGAATACAGCACCATTGATGTTGCCCACGGTCACTCCGATTACGTTTTTTAAATGGTTGCTTACATCAAGGAAAAGTTGCCAGAAACATTTCTAATTGTTGGCAACATGAGGACGCCTGAAGCAATCGTCGAAGCAGAAGCGGCCGGAGTCGATGCAATAAAGGTTGGCATTGATCCAGGGAAAGCATGTATCACAAAGGATAAAACCGGCTTTGGGACCAATTGTTGGCAGCTTGCTGCCCTTTCTCAGCGTGCACAGGTTGCGACGAAACCAATCATTGCAGACGGTGGTATTCGTCATCACGGGGACATTGCTAAGTCGATTCGTTTTGGTGCAACCATGGTGATGATTGGTTCCATGTTTGCCGGTCATGATGAGACGCCGGTGAAATTATCGAAAAAAACTGCAAAGCCTACAAAGCCTACTACGGTTCTGCTTCAGCTCGTCAAAAGGGAAATGAACACAACGTTGAGGGTCAAAGCCTCTTAGTCGAATACAAGATTCCCTCGAAAAGACTTTAAAAGCCATGGAGCAAGACCTTTCCTCTGCAATCTCATATGCTGGAGGAAAAAGTCTGACCAGTCTCAAAACGGTTGATTACGCTGTTTTAACGGATTACTAAACAAGAAGGCACCCGCTAATGCGGGTGATTCTTTTTGTTCGATGCTAGTTAATTCTAAGGCGCTTAAAAACCTCATCAATTCGTCTGAGGTGGTAATTATAATCAAAGGCATCTGCCAAGTTATCTGAGCTCAACTTTTGCTTAATTTCCGGCGACTCTTTGACTAATTTCTCGAATGAAATGCCCTTGTCCCACGCATTGGCAGTTAAAGGCTGAACCAAGTCATAGGCTGCTTCACGGCTCAACCCCGAGTCAATCAATTTCAACAAGACACGTTGGCTGTAAACCAAACCACCTGTCTTATTTAAGTTTTCTTTCATCCGGTTTGGGTAAACCTCAAGCTGGGCTAAAATTTTAGTAAAGCGGGTTAACATGTAGTCAATCAAGGTTGTTGCATCGGGAAGAACTATGCGTTCGACGGATGAGTGTGAGATATCCCGTTCATGCCAGAGTGTAATGTCTTCATAGGCTGGAACGAGGTATCCACGAAGAACCCGTGCCAAACCAGAGATATTTTCGCAACCGATTGGGTTTCGCTTGTGGGGCATGGCGGACGAACCCTTTTGTTTTTTGTCGAAGAATTCCTGAACTTCGCGAATTTCAGTTCGTTGTAAGGAGCGGATTTCAGTGGCAAAATTTTCCAAAGAAGAGCCAATTAAGGTGATCGTCGAAAGATAATCAGCATGTAAATCACGTGGTAGAACCTGACTGGTAATTGGTTGGTTCTTGAGGCCAAGCAAGTCACAGACTGATTCTTCGATGACCGGTGGGATGTTTGCAAAAGTCCCCACTGCACCAGAAATTTGACCAACTTCTACTGCGGAAGAAGCCCGTTCGAAACGCTTGATATGCCGTCCAATTTCGTCGTACCAGCGTGCTAATTTAACCCCCCAAGAAGTCGGTTCAGCATGAACACCGTGAGTGCGACCAATCATCACCGTATCTTTATATTGAACGGCCTGCTCTTTTAACAGTGCGTGAAGTTTTTTTAAATCTTCTAGAATGATTTGGTTGGCTTGCTTTAAGCGTAGCCCGTTTGCCGTATCGACGACATCGGTGCTCGTGACACCGTAATGGATCCATTTTTTCTCTGCACCAAGCGTTTCCGAAACTGCCCTTGTAAAAGCGACAATGTCATGGTGCGTCTGATTCTCGATTTCTTTGATTCTGTCCAAATCAAAAGAAGCGTTTTTCTTTATCGCCTTTAATTCATCAGATGATATGAGTCCCTGTTCGGCCCAGGCCTGATCAATGGCAATTTCAACTTTTAGCCACGCTTTATATTGGTTCTCCATCGACCATATTTTGGCCATGGCCGGGCGTGCATAACGATCAAGCATCATATTCCCCCATTCTCTTGAATAACTAAATTTTATCACAAAAATAACTTTATTGTTCGTTTTAATACGTATAAATCAATATATTTTTAATTTATTATCATATAAAATGAATAATATTCGTATAATTAACTTGTATTTTATTTTAACGTTCGTTATGATGGTCCTGTTGAATCGAATAAAAAAACAAGGAGTGAATCATGCCAGCAACTGTTATCGTTGGAAGTCAATGGGGAGATGAAGGAAAGGGAAAAATCACGGACTTTCTTAGCCAAAAAGCTGATTTTGTTGTCCGTTATTCCGGCGGTGATAATGCTGGGCACACCCTTGTACTCGGCGATCAAAAACTTCACTTACAGTTGATCCCGTCGGGAATCCTCTTAGCAAATGTCCAAAATGTCATTGGTAACGGAGTTGTTTTGAATCCCGAAACCCTTTTTAACGAAATTGATTACCTAGCTAAATACGAAATCGATGCAAAAAATCTTGTAATTTCCGACCGGGCACAGATCATTATGCCCTACCATCGCTTACTTGACCGGCTGCAGGAAGAAAAAAAGAGTCATAAACTTGGAACGACTCAAAAGGGAATTGGTCCTGCTTACATGGATAAAGTCGAGCGGATTGGGATTCGTGTTTGTGATTTGATTGATCCAGAGATTCTAAAAGTTCGTTTAAAAGCAACTTTATCAGCTAAAAACGAAATCTTAACGAATCTGTACGGGCAGCAAGCACTCGTTTTTGATAGTATTTATGAGACGTATAAGTCCTACGGTGAGCGGATGAAGCCCATGGTAACGGATACATCTTACTTGATTAACAAAGCCTTAGATGAAAACAAAAAGGTCCTTTTCGAAGGGGCTCAGGGATCCATGCTGGACATTGACCAAGGAACATACCCCTTTGTCACTTCATCACATCCCATTGCTGGTGGCGCAACTGTCGGTACGGGAGTTGGACCAACCCGTATTAACGAGGTTGTCGGGGTTGCCAAAGCATACACCTCCCGTGTCGGTGAAGGACCATTTCCGACCGAACTCCACGATCAAATGGCAAACACCATTCGCGAAGTAGCTCATGAATATGGTGTCGTGACCAAGCGTCCCCGTCGAATTGGCTGGTTGGATACTGTTGTTCTTCGCCATGCGGTTCGGATTTCTGGAATGACACAACTTTCCCTAAACTGTCTAGATGTCTTGACCGGTTTTGAGACCATTAAAATCGCCGTTTCCTATAATTTAGACGGTAAAATCATTGACCACTACCCGGCCAATAACCGAGAAGTTGCCCGTTGTATCCCAATTTACGAAGAACTACCCGGCTGGGAAGAAGACATCACGGGCGTCACCAATATTCAGGACTTACCGATTAATGCTCAAAACTATTTAATTCGGATTTCTGAAATCGTTGGCCTCCCCCTTCACACCTTTTCCGTTGGTCCTGAACGTGAAGCAACACATGTTCTAACTAAAATTTGGTAAGAAAAAAAGCCCATATTTAATTAGAAAGAACAAGACAGGAACCATTTTAACGTTCGATATTTTAAAATTGAAATAAAAACATCCGTTTTCATAGTACAACACATTCACTATTTTGGCGTTATATCCGGTTTTTAATGCTAACCGAGTTTCTACCGTCCGGCAAAAAGGACGACTATCACCAAGGGTTTTAAAGCGCGCTTGGGATTTTTTACGTGCTTTTTTGTTTCTCCCGATAGAGAGCTCTGTGTGTCATTTTTAGAATCGAGTATGACAGGGCTTCACCAACTCAAGGAGATATCATGGAAAACCCAACAAAACCACTTCCTACAGTCCAAGCGTTCCTGCTTGGACTCCAATACGTTCTAGCGATGTACGGTGCGACGATTGTTGCAGGACTGTTTGTAGTGCTGGTTGCTGGTAGCTTTTCTAGCTTACGTGACTTTTCCCACCCGTCGTCACTGGTTCATTGATTACCGTGATTGGGTTAAGTCTAACACCGATTGCTCTTCAGAATTGAGGAGGCGGCACAACAACTGTGAAAAGTTTCGGTTCCTATCAAAACTTGATTATTGGACTGATTACTATCATGATTACCTTAATCTTGATGAAATTTGCTAAAGTTTTTTTGAAAGCCATCTCGATTCTACTTGGGATTGTTTTAGGTACGATTTTTTCGTTCTTTTTCGGCGCTGTTTCACTTAAGCCGGTTGGGAATGCTGCTTGGTTCCACTTACCGGCCCCTTTCTTTCTAGGTATGCCGACTTTTTTCATGGTCCGCTTCCTTGACAATGATTGTGATCGTCCTGACTGCCATGATTGAAGCAACCGGTGTGTATTTTGCCCTCGCTGAAATCACTGGGCAAAATCTTAGTCAAAAAGATCTCGTCCGAGGCTATCGAGCAGAAGGACTTGCTGCCATTCTTTCAGGTATCTTTAACACCTTTCCCTACTCGACTTTTTCTCAAAACGTGGCTGTTATCCGTCTGTCTGGTGTGAAAACGAAACATCCGATTTACTACGCAGCCAGTCTCCTACTCGTTCTCGGACTGTTACCAAAATTCGGCGCACTAGCCACCATCATTCCAAGTGCTGTTCTTGGGGGCTCCATGCTGGTCACGTTCTCTACCATTGCGATTCATGGGGTTCAGATTCTCGGAAAAGTCGATTTAACTAAAAAAGGCAATTTGTTGACCGCCCGCCGGTCTTTCAATTGGCGCTGGACTTAGTATTGGTGCTGTCTCGACTTTTCTCAACCAATTTCCTGAAGCTTTCAAGTTGATCGTGACAAACGGTGTTGTCGTGACCACTCTTCTTGCCGTTTTGTTGAACCTTTTTTTGAACGTTGCCCAGACAACAATCAGAAAAACAAAACAAATCGTCAATAATGATAAAATAAAAAATTCATGAACTAGTTAAGGAAGTTACCATGAAAGAATTAGAAAAGAGAATTCAAGCCGATGGTCGTGTGCTTGGAAAAGATATTTTAAAAGTCGATTCCTTTTTAAATCACCAAATCGATCCCCAGTTGATGCAGAATATGGGGGAAGGAATTTGCTCGCCTTTTCGCCAGCCAAGGGGTGACGAAGCTTTTAACGATTGAGGCTTCTGGTATCGCACCTGCTGTCATGGCGGGACTGGCGCTGGACGTTCCTGTTGTTTTCGCCCGTAAGAGTAAATCACGAATCTTAACGGATGACGCCTTTACGGCTGATGTTTACTCCTACACCAAGCAGACGACAAACCAGATTCGCATCGACAAGCGCTTTCTAATAGGAGACGACCGTGTACTTCTAATCGATGATTTTTTAGCAAACGGTCAGGCTCTTCTAGGATTAAAGACGATTGCTGAGCAAGCGAATGCCGGCATCGTGATTGAAAAATCCTTCCAACCGGGTCGGCAAAACGTCCTTGACGCAGGACTTACTAATATTTCATTCACTGGCACATATTGCGGCTTTTGAAGATGGACAGGTAATCTTTATGAACGAAGAGGATGAGGAAGTAGATTATTAAAAGACTCGTAGATGAAAAAGGCAGCCCGTGTGATAACGGACTGCCTTTTACTTTACATTCTTACTTTCCCAAACTCTTTGAGTATTCTTTTGTTTCTTCTTCGTAACCTGGCTTGCCTAAGAGTGCGAACATGGCAGTCTTATAAGCTTCAACACCTGGTTGGTTGAATGGGTTGACGGCGAAGAGGTAGCCGGAAATGGCCACGGCTTTTTCGAAGAAGTAGATTAAGTAACCAAGTGTGTACTCGTCTTGCTTTGGCAAGTGAACGGCGAGGTTTGGCACACCCCCGTCAACGTGGGCAAGGACGACACCTTGGAAGGCCTTCGTGTTCACTTCGTCAATGGTCTTCCCTTCGAGGTAGTGAAGCCCGTCGTTGTTCCCCTCTTCGGTAGGGAGTGGCATATCAACGATTGGGTTATCCAATTTGACAACCGTTTCGAAGAGGTCACGACGACCTTCTTGGATGTATTGACCGAGTGAGTGAAGGTCGGTTGAGTAGTTGGCAGACGTTGGATAGATTCCCTTCTGGTTCTTACCCTCTGACTCACCCATCAACTGCTTCCACCATTCGGACAGGTATTGCATGCTTGGTTCCCAGTTCGTCAGCAATTCACTCGTGTAGCCCTTGTCGTAGAGGATTCGGCGCAAAGCGGCATAACGGTAAGCGTCGTTCTTCTTCAAATCCTCATTGTCGTATTCTCGTTCGCTGTCCCTAGCCCCTTGCATCAAGGAATCGATGTCAGCACCTGAGGCTGCGATTGGCAAAAGACCAACCGGAGTCAGGACAGAGAAACGACCACCGACACCGTCGGGAATGACAAAAGTCTCGTAACCAGCTTCTTCAGCTTCGTTATGAAGCGCACCACGCTGACCGTCGGTCGTAGCGTAAATCCGTTTCTTAGCACCCTCCTTACCGTACTTCTTTTCCAACAACTCCTTGAAGACACGGAAGGAAACGGCTGGTTCAGTCGTCGTTCCGGACTTAGAGATAATGTTCACGGAAAAGTCTTGGTCACCGATGGTACGGATGAGGTCAGTCAAATAAGCAGACGACATGGAGTTTCCGGCAAAATAGACTTTGACACCCTTGCGCTGTTCCTTGGCCAATTCGTTGTTAAACATTGGGTTCAAGAAATCGATGGCCATCTTGGCACCGAGATAAGAACCACCAATCCCGATGACCACCAAGACGTCAGAATCGGACTGAATCTGCTGAGCAGCAGCCTTGAAACGGTCCAAGTCAGCCTGCTTTGTATCCGTTGGCAACGTCACCCAGTCGGTAAAGTCGGCACCCGCACCCGAACGGTTTTCGAGTTGCTCGTGGGCTAACGATACCAATGGCTGAATTTCGTCTAATTCATGATCCGCAACAAAGTTCTTCACACTGTCGCTATTAAAGTTAATATATGACATTCTTTCTCTCCTCGCTTCCCTAATCCATCACCGGTCGATGGCAAAGGCGTGGCCCTCACCAACTTTTACGACTTTCTTAGCCAAGGAAAAGTCTCCGAGCGTAGCCGATCCGTTGTTCTCAATCTCTGGCATCGTGATGTACTCCTCCAAAGGTAGTACGTCGACGTAACCGTTTAACTCATCAGCAAAGTGCTCGCGAATCATGTTCAAGAACTCCGGTGACATCACCCCACCACCAAAGACAATCTTGTTTGGGCGAACCGTCAAAGTTGTTTGCACGGCAGCTTGGGCCAAGTAATAAGCCATGATGTCCCAGGTTGGGTCAGTAATCGGAACCTCTTTTCCGTTCTTACCAAGACGAGCGTCGAAAGTTGGGCCGGAAGCCAAGCCTTCCAAGCAGTCGCCGTGGTGTGGGCAGATGCCCTTGAAGGCTAAGTCGGCTGGATGGCGCTTGACTTTGACGTGGCCCATCTCCTGCAAACCGAGGGCCCCGATAAAGTGGCCATCAATCACAATTCCAGCACCAACACCGGTTCCGACCGTATAGTAAACCACGCTCTCAACGTCTTCGTCATGGCTTTTTGCAGAAACATATTCGCCATAGGCTGATCCATTGACATCCGACGTCAAAAAGATTGGCACGTTAATTTCATTTTTAATTTTATCAACAATGTTAATCCCCCGCCAGGCGACTTTCGGTGTTTTTTTCGTAATCACACCGTAGTCGGGATGGTTCAGGCGGACTTCAACAGGACCGAATGCGGCAATCCCAATGGCATCCAGTTCCGGAAAACGTTTAAAAAAGTCGACCGTTCGTTGTAACGTCTCTTTGGGATTCTTCGACGGAAAGGTTTCCTGATCAATAACCTTATAATTTTCATCGCCAACGGCACAGACAAACTTTGTTCCACCAGCTTCAACACTTCCAAGCAACATATTGTTTTCCTCCTATTGTCTATGTCTATATAGTAGCACTCTTTTGTTATAAATGAAAGCGCTTTCAATAAAATGTTAAATAAAAAGTCTAGCTTTGTTTTGACGTATACCCCCGAAAGTTATAATAACTTTCGGGGTATTTTTATGACTAAAATTTCTAAAGAAACTAAAATTAAAGCAATCAACGAGTATCTCCTTCATAGGCGGAAATGTTCACTGGCTTATGTTGCCCATAGATACGGTATGAGTAGAACTAATTTTCGAACGATGGTTGCCGCTTATGAGCACCACGGACCAACAATTTTTACTGATTCCCCAAAAATCACAGCTGATTTTCGGATTCAATTAGTTCGTTGGATGATTAAAAATCAGGCTTCTTATATT
Organism: Fructobacillus papyrifericola; assembly: GCF_018437235.1. Taxonomy (GTDB): domain Bacteria; phylum Bacillota; class Bacilli; order Lactobacillales; family Lactobacillaceae; genus Fructobacillus; species Fructobacillus papyrifericola. Next base: position 424,454 of record NZ_JAAMFJ010000001.1, read on the forward strand.
GAAATAGCTGCTCATTTAATGCCAGCTCGTAGCCAAATGTTTGGGTTAGCTAGATCATGTACCGCGTAAGCTGCCACGTATTGAATCATGACATAGCTGATAGTGGTTACAAAAACAATGGTACGAAAATAACTGTTTTGTGCAAATAGCTTAAGGTGAAAGTAAACAATCGTCAGAAAATCTTTCATTTTCTACCTCCTTAAACTGTTGGCCAAGGCAAGGTAGGATTCTTCTAACGTCGCCGGACGGTTAACTTTCGTTACGCCGGAAAGCTTAACAACACTTTCAACCGTGCCATCGTGAACGATTTTTCCAGCATCAATGAGCAAGACTCGGTCTGCCAAACTTTCAATTTAGCTCATGGTGTGACTAGTGAGTAAAATGGTCTTTCCATTGTCAGCGATCTTTCTAGTGAGGTCCCGGATTTCATGGGCAATTTCCGCATCTAATTCGTTCGTTGGTTCTTCTAAAAGAATGATGTTGGTATCTTTTAACAAGGCTCGAGCAATGTGTAATCGTTGCCGCATGCCACGAGAAAACTCACCAACGTGCTGATTTTGAACGTCTTGTAATTGAACGGTTGATAGCACTTCCTCAATCCTTTTTTTGCGCTCTTTTCTAGGAATCTTAAATAAAACCGAAAAGAACTTCAAATCATCGAAAGCGGAAGCACGGGCATAAAAGCCAAGTCCCCTACCAAAAACGGTAGCAACCTGGTTTTGAACTAATTTTGGCGACAAAGCGGCATCCTATCCATCAATAATTACGTGTCCAGCCGTTGGGCTAAGATATCCAGCAATCATCTTCACCGTTGTTGTTTTTCCAACACCGTTAGGGCCTAGTAAGGCAACAATTTCACCCTTTCTGATTTGGAATGAAACATCAGCCACGGCGGTAAATGGCTGTTTTTTTCTGACCGAAGTGTCGCTTTAAATTTTTAACTTCAAGCAAAAGAAACCTTCTCTCTGAACGACGCAACTCGACTTTTCATCAAAAGATGCAAACGTGCTACGACTTTTAAACAATTATGGCATTTTACTCATAAAAAGTCAATTAGTAAGATTAAACAAGCATTTCCAACAAAAAAAGGCAACGACCCCCAGGTTGTTGCCTTTTTTAAATAACTTGTCATTATCCTTCGGACTCAATCAACTGTGAACCAAGTTCGTAGTTGTGTGTGTAGTCAACTGGCACGTCCACAACAACTGGGCCATGGACAGCGAATGCTTCATCAAGCACCTTGTTCAAATCTTCAGGCTTATCAACGCGAAGACCCTTGGCACCGAATGCTTCGGCGTACTTAACGATGTCGATGTTACCAAAGTCAACACCGGCACATTCACCGTACTTCATTTCTTCTTGGAACTTCACCATGTCATAGTGAGCGTTATCGTTCCAAACGATGTGCACTGTATCCAAGTTCAAGCGAACGGCCGTCTCCAATTCCATTGCGGAGAAGAAGAAACCACCATCACCAGAAACGGAAACAGATTTGGCACCTGGACGAACCATGGCAGCCGTGATAGCCCATGGCAAACCGACACCGAGTGTCTGCATACCGTTTGAGATCAAGAAGTGACGAGGCACGTAAGACTTGAAGTGACGAGCCATCCAGATGTAGTGGGAACCGATATCCGTTGAAACCGTCATGTCATCCGTTACGTGGTTTTGAATGGCTTCCACGACATCCAACGGATGGATCAAGTTTTCAGAGGCAGGCGTGTAAGTAGGCTTATCTGCTTCAGCCAAATCTTCCTTCATTTCCTTCAAAACAGCTTGTCCGGCTGCTGGAATTTCGTAACCCTTGATGTCTTCTGCCAGCAAGTTCAAGCTTTGGCTAAGATCACCAATTAATTGACGCTTTGGCACAAAGTTGTTGTCGATTTCGACGGGCGTTGTATCCAAAGCCACAATGTTCAAGGTGTTTTCCTTGTTCCAGTTCCGTGGTTCGTATTCGATGGAATCGTAACCAACCGTCACAACCAGGTCAGACTTTGACAAGAGCTTATCACCCGTTTGGTTACGGAAAAGTCCTATACGACCAAAGAATGAATCCTTTTCGAGGTCACGTGAGATAACACCGGCACCTTGGTAGGTTTCAACAACTGGCAACTTTGTGTCACCCAACAAAGCGTGCAAAGCGTCAACCGTGTCATCATCAGAACCACGAGCACCGACCAAAAGAACTGGCAGTTCAGCCTGCTTGATTTGTTCAGCCAACCACTTCAAGTCTTCTAATGCAGCAGCCCCTTGCTTAGCAGCAGGCACTTCAGGTAAAGCTTCGATTGAAACCGGTGAATCATCGACATCTTGTGGCAATGAAACAAAGGCAGCCCCACGCTTTGCCCCGTTTGCAGCAGCAAAGGCGTTTGCGATGATTTCTGAAATGTTGTTTGGATCTTGAATTTCAGAACTGTAGTTTGTAATCGACTTGAAAAGTGACACAGAATCCGTTGACTGGTGAGTCAAACGGTTCAAGTCACGACGTGGTACTTGACCACCAATGGCTAAAACAGAGTCGTTTTCAGCACTAGCCGTCATCAAACCAGAAACCAAGTTTCCGACACCTGGACCAGAAGTAACAACCACAACACCGGTCTTACCAGTGATACGTGAAAAAGCTTGTGCCATGAAAGCCGCGTTTTGTTCGTGACGAGTCACGATCAACTTTGGCACCTTTTGCCCCGACTTTGGGTGGTCCAAAGTTTCAAACAAACGGTCAATCTTTGCACCTGGGATACCAAAGACAATGTCAACATCGTGGTTGACAAGGCTGTCGGTGACAATATCCGCACCAAATTTTTGTTCAGACATGTTTTTACTATGGGTTTTGATGAGAGAAAAGTCGAAACCCATGTTTCCTTTCATTTACATTCTAATTTATACGGGATTATGCTTATGACTCTGCGTCAGCAATGACACCGTTTAAGCTTGAAAGGTCCGTTAAGTCGGCCTTCTTGTAATCTTCGTTGTTCGTTGGCAAGTTAATCGTAACACCAGACAAAATCTGGATGGAAACATCAACGGACTTGAGCGTGGCGCCTAAGACATGACCACCGAAGTCCAAATTGTCAGATAAGAAGTGCTGGTGGAAACCAGGAACGCCAACACCTTGGAAGACAAGCGGTGTGAAGTAAACAACCATCGTCCCCTTCACGTCATCTTTGTCGAAAATAACCTGCGTCTTGGCAATTTCGCCAAGGCCTGGGTAAGGCTTTTCGGACTTGGCAGCGGCACGAGTCTCAACCGTCTTGAATTCACCGGTCATCTTAACGGCGAAGAAGAGGTTTTCAGTGCCAACTTCCTTCAGAATTTCCTTTTGCATATCGTCAAGCGTAATGTTATCAAAGTGCTTCAGTGGCTTGAAATCTGCTTGATGAACATCACCGAAAGCGATGGGAAAGTCACCAGCAACCTTGTTTACGTGTCCGTGAACGTCGACTTGGTAAGCCACACCGTCCAACATGATCAACTCACCATCGACACCAGCACCCGTTCCAATTCCAGTATTACCGGAAGCTAACACATCTTTAGCCGTTACAAAACCGTCGAGAAGACTCTCAACCAACATTTGCATCGTTCCAAATTGTACAACTGGTTTCATGTATTACCCCCTATCTTTATTTGTCAACTAAGTTTACCTATAAAGTCTACTCCTCCGAACACATTTTTGTCAATATTGTTAATAAAAGAGTTTATTTTTAATTTTTAAAAACTTTGTAAATAATGAGTCACCATGTCTTCTAAGGCCTGTTGCCAATCACCATCGTGCTTTTCTAAGTAGTGATTAATCTTTTTGCTCTGGTCTCGGTTTAGTTCGGTAATCATGGCCTGCCCTTCGTCAGTCAAGTACAGGTCTTTTATCCTGGGATCATCCTGTGATGGCCTTGTCTCCAATAGATTTCGTTCTTCCAAGTCCTTGTAGGGCTTGATAAATCCTTGCTTGCTAATTCCCATGATTTTCAAGACTTTTTAATGGTTGGCTTCGTTAAATGGCTCACCAAAAAAAGAATCCGGTGCTATGTTTTGGTTATGTGAAAGCGCTCCAAATCAATGTTTTGTGAAAAATCCTGATAGGTGAAGTAAATCATCGCAATATTGGACTCTTTAATTTTCTCTACCATGGTAACCTAACCCTTCCACTTCCACATCGTTTCGTTAGCTAAATATTAGCAGATTTGAGACAAAACAAAATGGTCCTCCCTTATGGAGAACCAGAAGAAGTTGATTTGTTTTTTTGAGAGAACCTTTGCAAACATTGTCTTTTTACGTCGTTGACCCATTCGGTAACTTGAATTAATGAACCCAAAGGCGATTAAGAAAAGCACGGTCAACCAGTAAGCAATGAGGTGATGACCTAGATTAAAATGTTCAAAAACTTCGTAAGTAGTTGAGATACTGTTTAGCAAACCATCCAATGAAACGTAGAACCAATCCGTTGACTTATCAAAGTACCGAAGAATATCTTTCAGCTCCCCTGAACTTAACCCTTCTTTTTGAATAATTTCGATGGATCGCCGTTTTTCATAAGCAATTTTATAGAATGGCAATACCCAATACCAAGAAGAGATTTTCGGATATTGGCGATCATCCTTGGTAAGGGCTCGAATTGTTGATTCCTGTTCTTCCAATTCCAATCAGGATTGATATAAAGGAAAGATGAAGAGTAGCCATTCTTCAATGAATGACAGAATTAACATGAACCGTTCCATAATTATTCCTCTACTTTCGGTATCGCGTTCGCTTCATTATTCTAGGCTTTCTAAAATAAACAGTCAAACAACGTCCAAAATTTTCAAAAGAAAAAAGCAATCCCCAAGGAGGATTGCTTCTAAATATAACGATTATTGATTCAACTTCATAAAATACTTCCGGACAAACCACTTCCGTAATTCTTCTAAGAGAACCAATGGGATTAGAATGGCAATCAGAAATAGCCACTCGGCCACACCTAGGGCGTGTGTGTTAAAGACGCCCTGTAAGAATGGTACATGGATAATCAGTGAAATTAGGAAGATTTCGAAGATGATTCCCGTAATAATATGTCGGTTACTGAAGAGGCCAATATTAACGACTGACGTGTACTTGGTACGAGCATTCATGGCCGCTGCAATCTGGCAGAAGACAATGGCCGCTAAAGTAATGGTGGTTGCTTCGGCATAAACGGAACCAGAGGCTGACAGTGCGTGCTTGGGCCAACCATAGGCGTAGTTCACGAAGAAGTAAGCAGCCGATGAAATTAAGGAAGCGACCAACCCGTATAGCGCGAAAGCTTTCCAAATAATGGACTTATTCAGTAAGTGTGCTTTTCGTGAACGTGGGGGTTCCTGCATAACACCAGGTTCACTCTTTTCAGAGCCCAACCCAAGCGCTGGGAGCATGTCCGTTCCCAAATCGATGGTTAGAATCTGCATAACTGTCAGTGACAATGGGATTAAGCCCCCAGAAAAGAGGAAGAGAACGGAAGGAAAAGATTCAGGGACGTTCGAGTTCAAGATGTAAAGTAAGAACTTTTGAATGTTACTGTACACCGTTCGTCCTTCCTCAATGGCGGCAATGATCGATGCAAAGTTATCGTCCGTCAAAATCATGTCGGCCGCTTCCTTGGCGACATCGGTTCCGTAGCGCCCATGGCAATACCAATATCAGCTTGTTGCAAAGCTGGGGCATCGTTGACACCATCCCCCGTCGACGCCACGATTTCGCCGTTCGCTTGATTAGCCTTCACAATACGGTATTTCTGTTCAGGAGCCACGCGAGCAAAGAGTACTTCACCCTTGACTGCCTCGCGTAGGTCGTCGTCGGACATGTTGTCTAGCTCATCTCCCGTGACCACGCGGGCCTGATCAGATACCAAAACAATTTTGACGGCCACTGACTTTCCAGTGATTGGTCCATCCCCTGTAAGCATGATGATGCGAGTACCTGCTTGGTGGGCCTTCTTCACCGCTGCATAGATTTCAGGAGTGGTGGAGCGGCCATGATGGTCAAGCCAACAAAAGTCAAATTCTGTTCCGTATTTTCGCCAGTGGCTTTCGATAAATCCTGACTTTCACTGTCTGACAAATCACGGTAAGCAACCGCTAAAGCACGGAATCCCTGCTTTGCATAGGATTCGTTAGCCGCTTGAATTTGTTGAACATCATTGTCCGTAATGTCCCGAACCTGACCATTCGTCAAAATGGAATTGGTCTTGGCCAAGATACCGTCCAGGGCACCTTTCGTGTAGAGAGTCAGTTGCCCTTTTTCGTTTTTATTAATCGTCGACATCCGCTTTCGATCGGAATCGAAAACCAACGTTTTCTGACGAGGATTTTGAACGTTCAGCTCGTCGCTGTTCAGCTGATACTTTTGAGCCAAAATCACGAGTGAGGCCTCGGTGGGCGTTCCCACAATTTGTGGTTGACCATCGGGCCTGTTCGCTGCTTTAACCGCCGTGTCGTTGTTTAAGGTCACCGCCTTTAACAATAAGTCTAGATCAGCATTTTTCCTGCTTTCACGGGTTGATTCCCATCCATCACCTGACCATTATTGACGTAGCCTTCGCCGAACACCGTAAAGACTTTGTCAGGAAGCCAGAAATTGTTAATGGTCATCTGGTTTTGCGTGAGTGTTCCAGTTTTATCCGAAGCGATGACGGTCGTTTCACCCAGTGTTTCGACACTGTTGAGATTCTTAACCAAAGCATGCTTCTTGGCCATTCGCTGGACCCCTGCACCAATGACAAAGTCACCGTGGGAAGCAAGCCTTCAGGGATAAAGGCCACCACCATTCCAAGGGCGAAGATGAAGGACTGGGCCACCGGATAATGAACAAAGAAAATCGCCACCAAGAAGAAGGCAGTTCCGATTGAAATGGCGATAATGGACAGTTGGCGGGTCAAACGGTTCAATTCGATTTCGAGTGGGGATGGCTTAGAATGCTGACCCTGAGTCAACTTGGCAATCTGTCCAAACTCCGTGTTCATTCCCGTGTTGATGGCCATGACTTTGGCAGAACCAGCAGAGGCCACTGTCCCGGCATAAACCAAATTTTGTTCAGCAAACTTGCCCTCCCCATGACGGTAGTCAGCTTTTTTGTCGGTCAGGTCAGACTCACCGGTTAAGGCTGATTCGTCAACTTGCAACGAATCGAAAGAAATGACCCGGGCATCGGCCGAGATGCTATCACCGGCAGAAATGACTAATAAATCACCCGGCACAATCGCGGCCGTGTCAATTTGCTGTGACTGGCCGTCGCGAATAACCGTTGCCTTGGTTGGCAACATTTTCTTCAAAGCATCCGAAGCCTTCTGGGCCTGGTTCTCTTGCCAAAAACTAAAGAGCCCGTTAATAATGTTGACGGCCCAGATGGCAATGCCCAATTCCAACATTTGGGCAAACATGGCGATGAAACCGGAAACCCAGAGTAGAATGGCCATCAAGCTGGTAAAGTTCTTCTAAAACTGCCACAGTTTATTTTGACCCTTTGCGGCAGTAATGACATCCGGCCCGTACTTTGCCTCTTGTGTTTTCACCTGATCGGCGCTGAGTCCATTGTCACTACTTGCTACTGTTTGATAGAACTGGTCAATGGGCATTTGTGCCAATTGATCGGAACTCTGCTTTTGACTAGGCATCGTTTTCCCCCTCCTTTATAGTTAAAAAACCCACAGAATAACTAACCATGTTCATTTTGACCATGAATACCCATTCTGTAGGCTTTGTTTGTCCACTAGTGGGCTAAGAAGTTAGCAGCCCTTCCCATTCGAAATCATGGCGTAAACTGATTCAACTAGCATACCGCCAGCCATGACGTACATAGCTAACATCCCCTGCATACTAGCTAAAAGATAAATCGTGTAAACCCAAACTAAGGCCATAATAAAATGGAAAATTCGATTAAATGACATGTCTCCCGCTCCCCTTTTTTGATGATTACTACTTGTGTGACCAAATCATAACATATTTATTACACAAATTAGAACTATTCTTGTATACTATCCGTAAATAGAGGAGGAAATACGATGACAGAATCAAAAAAGCCGATCTATAACGACTACTTTTTTAACGAATCCGCTTACGATTACCACGATGGCGGGTATGTACCCTTGGAGAAGTATGACTCCCCAACGGTACCGCTAAACATTCCAGAAATTCTAAAGCCGGATAAGGAAACAGATACCGATGTCTGGTTGACTGTTCACGCCCAACCTGGTGAAACCCAGATTGTTCCCGGTCCAAAGACCAAGACTTGGGGCTACAACCAAAGCCTGCTCGGTAAGACGATTGTCTTTAAGAGTGGTAAGACTTACCACGTGACTTTGAAGAACACCTTGCCGGAACTCACGACTTTCCACTGGCACGGATTGGACGTACCTGGTCCTTTCATTGATGGTGGTTGTCATGCCCCCGTTTACCCCGGTGAAGCAAAGGAGATCACGTTCAAAGTCGAACAACCCGCGTCAACTACATGGTTGCACGTCCACCCATGTCCATTGACTGGCTGGGACGTTTGGCACGGACTCGCTGCCATGGCCTACGTCAAGGATGAGCACGAAGCATGCTTGCCAATTCCACACAACTATGGTGTCGATGACATCCCTGTTGTCTTACAAGACCGTCGTTTCCATGAGGATAACCAGTGGGACTATGATGGCGACTACGATCCTGATGGAACCGCCGGTCCAACGGCCATGTTGAACGGAACTGTCAACCCTGAATTTGATGTCACAACCCAAAAGCTGCGCGTTCGTTTCTTGGATGGTTCCAACCGTCGTGAATGGCGCTTGCACCTATCTGACGACTTGGTCATGACCCAAATCGCTTCCGATGGTGGACTCTTACCAGAACCCGTCCAGATGACAAAGTTCATGATTACCTGTGCCGAACGTGCCGAATTCATCTTGGACTTTAAGGATTACAAGCCTGGTGACAAAGTCAGCCTGTACTCCGATGACATGCCAATCTTGACTTTCAACATCAAGGAATTCGCCAAGGATGACACCGAAATTCCAGAGCACTTGGCCGACACTTCATACCCTGATCCAGAACCAAACGCCCACGTGCACCAAGTGGTGATGTCTGGAACGGATGAAGAAGTCATGCTGAACGGTAAGAAGTTCGGTATGATGCGGATTGATGACCGGCAAGAACTTGGCAAGTCCGAGTACTGGGATATTACCAACACCAACGACTGCTGTGGCGGCATGCTTCACCCTTACCACATGCACGGTGGCTCCTTCCAAATTGTTTCGCGTAACGGTGAAGCACCTTACCCTAACGAATTAGGCTACAAGGACACGGTTTCCGTTAACCCTGGTGAAACGGTTCGAATCAAGATGAAGTTCAACTACGAAGGTGTCTTCATGTACCACTGCCACATCATCGAACACGAAGACGGCGGTATGATGGCCCAGATGCAAGTTTGGACCAAGGAAGAACCCGAAAAGAAGTACAACCTGATGGCCATGGACACGTTAATGAACGCCCTCGCCGAGGAACGCGGCTGCAAAGTCAGCGCATTAAAGATTTCAAGCCTTGAATCCTACAAGAAGATGGGCATGGACATGTGCTAAGCATTCCTTTAGCACATAAAAAAGAGCACGCCAAGATGTAAAAGTCGGAGCATGCTTTTTTCGTTTAATTAGGAAGATGGTATTAATCCTTATTTTTGTACTAATTCATCAATTAAGTCATTAACGACATTATCAACTGAAATCGGCTTTTACTTACTTGAGAAAAAGCCCAGTAACTTGAAGACAGGTGCTATTTTTGAAAGAAAATCATCGCGCCCACCACCAATGACTGACGTTGGATTAACAATGACAACTGGCAGACCAGAATCTTGGTATTCAGAAGCAATGTCGACCTTAGTCTGGATAAAACACTTTGGCCCAAGCTTTACCTGGACGAAGCCGAGTCCTTTAATCCGATATTTTCCCGCCAAAGTTAACGCATTCTGTGCTGGTAGCCAGTTTGTTTGCTTGTCTTTTTCAGCCGTGTTTTCAGGTCGACCAACAAGATTGATGACGTAATCAATTTTGTTGGGCACTTGTTCCTCAACCCAATCCAAATTGCGTACATCACCTACGAAGCTGTGAACACGTTGGTTGGCAACATCCCACTTCCCGGAACGAGATACTAAATCAAATTCAGCTTCTGCACTTTTCTGTAACCATCGGCTAATTAAGTTTTCCTAATATAGCCATTCCCACCTAAAACTAAAATGTTTGTCATGTCTTTTCTTCCAATCTTTCATTAATACCGCTATTCTAGTAGGTAGTGAGATTAGAAGAAGTACGGTTTCAATGAAAGTGTTCAAAATGACTAAACTTAGCACGAAGGATAAAATCTATCAGAGCATCATCAATCTAACGCTGGAAAAATTCTTAGAGAAACTATCCGTGGCTGAAATTACTAGGCATGCGGCCATCACCAGAGGAAACTTCTACAATCATTTCACTGATTTGACCGATGCCATTCAATCACTTGAGGATGAGCAATTAACGCAACTAACTACCATTCTTAAGGGCACAAGAGCTATTCATGGTGGTGATCAAAATGAAAAAGAATTTTACAAAGAAGTCTTGCTTCAAATTGAACGAAACAAGAATACCTATCAGCAACTTTTGTCTAATAACGGTGCCCTAAGTTTTTAAATAAACTGAAAAACTTCATTCGACCCTATCTTGGCATCGACCGCTTTGAACGGTCAAAACAAAATAAAATGATACCAAAGGGTTTTGCTGAAAACTATGTCTTTCATAGCATCATCGATAGTTTGGTTTATTGGCTGGAAGACAGCCCCGAAACACCAGTATCCGTTGTCGTTGACGTTCTCCTTAACACTCGTCGCCTTACTCCATTGGAGGTTTCTGGAATTAATTAAAAAACGTTCTATAAGTTTAACTTATAGAACGTTTTATTTCTTTATCGATGATAATGATACCTAACCGAAACGATGTATAAATCACCCTTTTCGACATAATAGATTAGACGATGTTCTTCTGATATTCGTCGTGACCAAAGTCCAGAATAGTCGCCCTTAAGTGGTTCGGGCTTTCCAATGCCATCAAAAGGATTTCGCATCACATCATGTAATAATTTACGAATGCGCTTAACTAATTTTTTATCGTTATCCAGCCACCACTCAAAATCATCCCAGGATTCGGTTGACCAAATAATCTTCATGCGTCCCACTCGTGAGTCTTGCCTTGACCAGCACGAAACGATTCAAGAGAACGATTAATGTGATCAACATTTGCTTTCGATTGACGAATATAGGCATTCTCAATAAGATTTTCATATTCATCCTGACTAATTAAAACAGCATTATCGTCAGAACGTTTTGAGGTAATGACAACGGCTTCTGCATCATCATTGACTAATTGCATGAAGCGTTTCAAATTGTTACGAACGTTTGAATAAGTAATTGCTTGCATAGCCAAACTCCCTTCAACAGTAATTAACTGTCCCAATTATCCAACACCCCTTCTTTTTTGTCAATATTTTGTACAATAAAATTAACGCATGATTAAATTAAAAAAGCCTCGAAGTCACCGACTTCAAGACCTCTTATCATCATTTTCAAATAAAAATCAACGCACTCATCACCACAATCAACGCGGTCATCACAACGTGAAAGCGCTTGTGATTGAGCAAGATAGCAATGTATTCACGAATCAATGCGTTTGGCAGGAAGTAAGAAGAAGTCTTCGCGCCAATACCGTTAATATTTAAACCAACCAAACGGGCGTATCCCGCAGCACGAAAGACGTGATAATCGTTCGTGGCAAAAATGCCCTTATCAATATCAAAGCCGTGTGCTTCCAGTAACTGCTTTGAAAAGAGCATGTTTTCGTAGGTATTTTTGGACTTGTCATCGACCAAAATTTTGTCAGCGGGCACACCATGTTCGACGGCGTATTCTTTCATGGCAACGCCCTCGGGTAGCTTCTCATCACCACCTTGTCCACCAGACATGACAATCGTCAGCATCTTGCCCGTCTTTTCAAACTGATTCTTTTGCAAATCAGTGGCGGCCTGGATTCGTGATCCCAGTAATGGTGACACTTTAGTACCACCAATTAAGCCAGAGCCCAATACGATGACGTATTCCTGGTCATCTTTTGGTCGAAAGACTTTGGTGATGAAAAAAGAGGTTAAGAAAGTCAGCACCCAAAAGAGCAGGTAGAGAACAAAAAGATTCGAAACGTTCTGTAAAAAAGCGATTGGTTTCGAATTTGGCCACCAGCTGTTTAGCAAACGGAATCCGGCTGGCACAATGATTAAAAGAAAGCCAATAATCAAGGTTAAGACATTCCCCAATGAATGACTTTCCCGGCGCCAAACAATCAAACCGTTAAAAATAAATAGGTAGGCCGACGTCGCCAATAACAAGAAGATTGGAATCGCAATGATGACTAAGAGCACGAGATAGCCACTCAGCAGAGTTGGCTGATTAAGCGAAACCAAAAGTAACGTCAGCGTTAGAAAGTAAGCGATAATGGTGATGTTGACAACAATTCCACAGAGCAGTCGGTAGCGATTTTTTTGAATTAAACGATGAGAAACATAGGTTAGGATGGCCGACAAAATGAGCGAAAAAATCAGCGGACCAGCCACCTGGCTAAATAAACGAGACATGAACAGCTCCTTCAGTTCTTTATCTTTGTAAGTTCATTATAAGGCATTTGAGTCAGGATGATAAGAAGCACGACCTTACAAAACAGTAAGTTTGCTGTTGCCGTCTTTGCTGGCCTTGACGTAGAAGTTAGTACCCAGAGGCAGGGTAAAAATCGGCTGTGTGTGTCCAAAATCCACGTCGTAAAGAACGGGGATGGTTTGCAAAACGGGATATTTGTCGAGGATTAATTGCAGATTCTCCTCAGACATTTGATTTATCACTGGAAAACGTCCAATGACCAAAGCAGCAAGATCGGGATGAAGTTGCAAAATCTGTGCTAGTTGACTCGAAAACTCAAGCGGACTGCCCCCTTTTGCTTGTTCAACAAAAACAACGGGATTAGCTACTTCAGGAAAATAAGTGGTCCCAGCCTGCAAATTGTAAGTTTGAATATTGCCACCTGTTGAAGTGCCCCTAGCCGAACCCTCATTGTAGGCTTTCCACTCCCCTGCTTTCAGCTGTCGTGCAAGAGAAGAATCGAACCACGCATCGGATGACCAGGATGCACTCGGCTTCAATTCAAAAGAATGATGGCTGACTGCTTCAAGAAAAGACTGACTTTGGTACTCCTGCAACTCGTCCATTTTAAAGGAAGAATAGGCCGGACCGTAGAAAGTCGCCAGGCCAGTTTTTGCTCGGATGGCATTATGCAAACTTGTCGTATCTGAATAGCCACAAAAGACCTTAGGATGTTTTGCAAGCAAATCATAGTCAATGTATGGCAATAACTCGTTCGAGTTGTTACCTCCAATGGTCGTCATGACGGCCTTCACCTGCTCGTCAAGAAAAGCATCGTGCAAGTCTGCAACACGGGAGGCAATGCTGCTTGAGTAAAAGACATCGTTTTCCAAAATATGCTGTCCAAAGCTGACCTGAAAGCCCAGTGCTTCCAAACGTTTCTTTGCCCGTAAATTTTTATTAAATCCACCAACACGGGCGATGGATGAACTGGGCGAAATAATCCGGATTTCATCCCCTTTGTTCAATAAAGTCGGTCGCTTAATCATCTACACACTCCCAATCAAAAGTTACTTAATTGTACTATACTTGAACTATCCGGAAAGAAAAGGCTAATTAGGAGGCAACATGACCAAACATCCATCCATCCATCCCCAGTCAAATTGAAGTTCGTGGCGGCCGAGTACATAATTTAAAAAACATCAACGTGGACATTCCACTCAATCAGTTTGTGGCCATTTCGGGACGCTCGGGTTCTGGTAAGTCCTCCCTGGCCATGGGCATCCTCTTTTCAGAAGGGTCCAGGCGCTACTTGGAATCCTTATCCACCTATACCCAAAATCGAATGGGCAAGGATACAGCGGCAGAAGTCGATTCGGTTCAATACATACCGGCAGCCATTGCCTTAAAGCAGCGACCGGCAACGCCGGGGGAACGATCGACTTTGGGCTCCATTAGCGAACTAGCCAATATTACTAGGCTAATCTTTTCACGCCTGGGTTCGCCTGTTTGCCCAAATGGCCACCGAATGGCCCCTTCCCTTGCCATTGCTCAGGCCATGAACGCCGCCGAAAAACCGGGTGAACACCATAACCAAGGGCAACTCACCTGTCCCGTTTGTGGCGTCCATTTTACGGCCTTTTCAGCTGAAGACTTTTCCTTTAATAGCACGGGTGCCCGTCCCACCTGTCACGGAACCGGACAGGTTCGTGAACTAGATGAACAGAAGTTGATTAAGGATGAGAATCTATCCATCAAGGACGGAGCCGTCGCTTCTTGGCACCTGCCTGGTCGTAATTTCATGCCCTCAATTGCCCAGACTTTGGGTGTTCGTATCGATGTCCCCTACAAGGATTTATCGGACAAAGAAAAGCAGATTGTCTTACACGGGGAAAAGAAACTCTACCCGGTTGACTTTCATACCTCAACTGGTCGCGTCTACCACTCGGACGGTTCCCTCTATGAAAACGCCTATGATGCGGTCACGGATTCACTCGCCAACGTCAAAAGTCAGGCAACGCTCAAAAAACTGAACAAATTCTACCATTTCTCCATCTGCCCAACTTGTCATGGTTCACGGTTAAATCCGGCTTTGTTAAAACAGACGGTCGACGGGCAAAACATCGTGCAGGTGTCCAATTTACCACTAGGAAAATTAGAAGGCTGGGCATCACAGACCTTTTCTTCCCTACCTAAAAACATGACAAAATTGGCCAAGACGCTCTTTCAAAACTTAACGGGAACGTTGCGCCCAATCCTTGAACTCGGTCTGGACTATTTAACCATGTCACGACCCGGCGCATCGCTTTCAACCGGAAGGTACAACGGCTACAACTGGCTAAAACAATCCGGGCCCAGACTACCGGTGTTCTTTATGTGCTGGACGAACCATCCATTGGACTACACCCGGATAACATTCGGGGCTTTATCAAAGTCTTTCGACAACTGATTGCACAAGGCAACTCGCTCGTCGTAGTCGACCACGAGGTAGACCTCATTGCAGCAGCCGACTGGATTATCGAGATTGGTCCAGGTTCTGGTGAGGCTGGCGGTCACGTCATTGATGCCGGAACACCAGGCGATTTAGCCAAGAAGCCAGCCTCACTCATTGCGCCATTCTTGACTGGGAAAGCCGACATCCTCCATCAAAAAGTCAATGCACAGGGTCAGGGCTGGACAACGCTCACGGTTGATCATTTTCATAATCTCAACAACGTTTCGGTAAAAATTCCAGAACACGAAATTTCGACAATCACGGGCTTTTCAGGAGCCGGTAAAACGTCACTGATTTTGGATAACCTCTTACCGGCCATTCAAGCCAAAAAAGCTGGGGATGGGTTGCCGAAAACGGTAAGTTCACTGACGACGTCAATAACTAATACGGTCGCCATTGATGCCAAACCAATCGGCCGGAATGCCCGCTCGACTTTGGCAACCTATACCAACATTATGGATGGTCTTCGGGAACTCTTTGCAGCTCAGCCAGCGGCGAAAAAAGCCGCCCTTACGCCAAGCGACTTTTCTTACAATAACAAGTCCGGAGCCTGCCCAACCTGTCAAGGATTAGGCGTAATTACGGAGGATGTGCAGTTTCTACCAGACATCGTTGAGACCTGTCCAACCTGTGACGGGGGTCGATACAACGAGAAAATCCAGACCATTTTCTGGCGGGGACATTCGATCGTCGACATCTTGAATTTGTCAGTTAAAGAGGCCCTCCCCCTGTTTCAGGATGAAGAAAAGATTGAACAAGAGCTAAAACTACTTGATGAGATTGGGCTTCACTACCTCCATCTTGGTCAGGCAACGCCTTCTCTTTCTGGTGGTGAAGCACAACGTCTGAAGCTTGTTTCCCATCTACACAAAAGTCAAAAGAACAGTCTCTTTGTCTTTGATGAACCAACGATTGGCTTGCACCCCTTAGATGTTCAGACACTGCTCGGTGTCTTGAACCGACTTAAAGAAAAGGGCGCAACTATCGTCATTATCACTCATGATCTTGATATGATGACCAATGCTGATTGGTTAATCGACCTCGGTCCACGCGGTGGCGACCAGGGGGGACGTGTCATGGCGATGGGCCAACCAAAAGAATTAGCTGAGCAATCCGACAGTTTAACAACACAGTATTTACACGAACATTTCGAAAAATTTCACCTTTTTAGTGAAAGTTCTTCAAAGTTAGATAACGAACGTTTATAATGAGAGTATTCGTTTTAAATACTTCATAAATATAAACTAAAGGAGCTAGCATGGCAGAAGAACAGGACAGCCTCTTTCAATGCTTAATTGACCACGCCGAATACGACTTTGCGGGTGGTGCTTTCTTACACGAATTAGATCCGGAAACTAAGAAATTAATTATCGCCGATCATCCGAAAGCTTCTGATCAGAGCTTTATCTGTTCTGAACACTTGGTAAAATATCGTCTTCAAAAACTTGATAAGATGATTCAAGAGGATAAGAAAAAGAACAAGCAAATTCACCAAAAGATGCACCGTGTTCTCGACAACGATAACTACAAGATTATCGATGTTGGTAAGAAGCTCGAAAACACCTATACCCTTGGACAAAAGATTGCGGACGGTGTTGCCCACTTTGGTGGTTCGTGGCCATTCGTGATTTCCTTTGTCGCTATCATGCTTGGTTGGATCATCATCAACGTGACGCACGTCTTCGGCGCAAACTTCGATCCCTTCCCCTTCATCCTATTGAACTTGTTCCTGTCAATGGTCGCTGCCATTCAGGCGCCCTTAATCATGATGGCGCAAAATCGTGCTTCTGACTATGATCGGATGGAATCAAAAAACGATTACCACGTGAACTTGAAGTCTGAAGAAGAAATTCGCCTTCTACACGCCAAAGTCGACCACCTCATCCAACAAGATCAACCAAACAGCATGCAAATTCAAAAGATGCAAATGGAGATGCTAGCTTCCATCAATGAACAACTTGCATTGCTGACAAAGGAAGAAGATGCAAGTGACAAATAAGAAAAATAAGAAAAATAAGCAAACAAAAAGGCGCTCAGTTTGAGCGTCTTTTTTGTGTGTTAATAAGATTTTGGGCTGATTGCTGCACCTGATTAATTGGACGAATCGTAATATCGTTCACTGCAGCATCGGCTGGCATATCCAATACATTGGTGACCACCGATGCAATGCGTTCGGCTAAAATCGCATATTCTTCGTAATTTTTTTCGGCATTTTCACGAATCTTTGAATCAGTCATGTGTGAGGGCAAATTAAAAAAGGACAAACAATAAATGTTGGTCCCTTATTAGATAAATTATGATAGTTTATCCGTCAAAAACTTGACTAATAACTCATCTACCTCTTGATTTTCGTGTAGCTTCGAATGCTGAGCGTTCTTGCCTGAAATTAACCGTTCCTGGTAAGTACTTGGTGATTGAACAAAGTACTTCAGCGACTTGGAAGAATTGTTTGGCACCGTCGAATCGGACTGTGTCGATCCCGTACTGTTCCCGTAGATGTTTAGCACCTTCGTTGAGTTGTTCTGGTAGTACTTTTCCAATCCAGCTAAGGCCTTGAAGGTGTCGGTTTCCTGACTAGGCTGTCCCTGTTCATTCAATGACGAGAAGGCCGCTCCTTGACGGTTCAAACCGTTAAAGTGACCAGCAATGTCAATTTCGCGCTTAACCGCTGGCAGCTGGCTACTCTGCTGCACATGATTCTTCAGATAATAGACAATGGCCATGTTTCCCATGGAATGGCCAATTAGGTTGACGGATTTGATACCTTGCTTGTGCAGTTGTGTCATGATAGTCGTCACCCATTGATTCGTCTTGGCAAAGTCAACATTGCTATTATCATTAAACTGAACGAGGTAAATTGGATTTTTGTCACCAGCCTTGGCCTGGCCTGAAAAGTCGACTTTTCCGTTCTTTGAAACCGTGACGTTAATCTTACGGCTGGAGACTTTCTCCTTAACCAAGTAATTGCTCATTGACTTTTCAGCATTGCGTGATGAACCATAACCATGGAAGAACACCGTTGCTTCCGTTGGCTTGGGCTCATTGCTTTTCGTTTGGTTCTGTTGCCGTTGATAAAGAAAGGCCGCGGCAGCAACCACCACGACAAGGAGCGGAATCAGGATAAGTAGAACTTTTTTGTGTTTTTTCATTTCTTATCTTTCAGTTGAATTTCAACGGTCGCCTGCCGTGATTGCTCAGCAATCATCGGGGCAACGTATGGGGATGGTGCGTACTTTGCCTTGTAGGCGTCGTCGATTTTGCTTAGCAAGGACGCATCGTCAATTGGCTGGAAAGTCACGTCAAAGTCCTGACCAGCCGCTTGAATAATCCCGGTCCTGTTTGCCATCGCACTTTGATACCAGGAAGACTTCTGACCGTTATAAGCACGAACGAACAAGCGATTGTCAACAACAACCTCCCAAATCCAGGTTGGGGTTCCCGCAACACCGTTTGCTCGGAATGGTGCGATGTGCAAGTCGTCGGCTTCGTTAATGCGGTTCAGTGTTTCAGTTGTCCAGATCATAAATCCTCCTTATTATTTTAACGTTGTAACGACCGGATTTTCGAGATAGTGATAAACACGCTCAACTTCAGCCGGATCATTAACATCTAACATTGATGGTTTCTTCAAATCCAATTGATTGATTCTCGTCATTTCGTCTTGTGTTAGCTCAAAGTCAAAAACAGAAAAATTCTCTTGAATTCGATTTTCATGTGTTGATTTTGGTATAACGATAATGCCTTGCTGAATATTCCAGCGAAGAATCACTTGTGCGACTGATTTTTCATGTGCCTGAGCAATTTCCGTCAAAACCGGCTCGGTAAACATCCCATTCATCCCTTCAGCAAAGGGTGCCCAAGCTTCTGGTTGAATCTTATTTTCTGCCATAAACTTGAGTAACTCGGGCCGCTGGAAGTGAGGATGGTGTTCAATTTGATTAACATGTGGTACTATTTCGACATTTTTAACTAGATCAATTAATTTTGCCTCATCAAAATTGCTGACACCGATAGCACGGATTTTACCAGCCTTATATAAATCAATAATTGCTTGGTAAGAGCCATAATAATCACCGAATGGCATATGAATGAGGTAGAGATCAATATAATCAAGCTTTAACTTGTCAAGTGATTGATAAAAGGCCTGAACTGTCTGTCGATAACCCATTTCATTTACAAATGCCTTTGTTGTAATGAATAGTTGTTTTCGGTCGACGCCAGATTCTTGAATCGCACGGCCAACCGCTTCTTCATTTCCATATGACGAAGCAGTATCAATTAATCGATAACCATTTTTAATCGCCAGCTCAACTACCTGTTGTGTCTCATCTAAATCACTGATTTGAAAAACGCCAAATCCAACTAGGGGCATTTTAACGCCGTTCCTTAATGTCTGAAAATTATTCACTTTAATCCCCCTTCATTTTTATCCAAAAGAAATTATTTTAAAGCTCTTGCTTTCGTGGACGAATAATCATCTCGTTAACATCCACGTGTTCTGGCTGGTCAACCATGTAGGCAACGGCGTTGGCAATGTCTTCTGCTCGTAGTGAATAATCCGCATCATTACCGAATGACTCAGATAAATTCTTTTCAATGGCTTCGTTACCAATTGAATGAATTAGTTCTCTATTCGTTGCACCTGGTGAAATAATGGCCGAACGAATCCCGTTTTGGTTTTCTTCTTGCCGCAATGTTTCCATAATGGCACGCACGCCAAACTTTGATGCAGAGTAGGCGGCACCAGCGGGCATGACGACATGTCCGACAACGGATGAAGTCGAAATAACCAGGCCACTCTGCTGCTTTTGCATTTGTGGTAGCACAGCTTTGATACCGTTTAGTACACCAATCAAATTCGTGTCAAAGATACGCTTCCAAACCGAGATATCATAATTTGGATCTGACAACTGTCCAAGCGGCATCACACCCGCGTTGTTAAAGAGTACATCGACACGACCAAAGTCCGCAATTGCCTGGTCGATCACCACCCGCACTTCCTGGGGCTGTGAAACATCCGCAGTTAAGTACTTCAGGTTTTCTGGGTAAGCCACTTCCTTAGCAATTTCTTCTATGCGCTCTTTTCGACGACCGGAAATAAAGACTTTTGCTCCTTCTTTGTTTAACTTCAGAGCAGTCGCACGACCCATTCCGGAAGTTGCTCCCATAATAATCACAACTTTGTTTTTAATTGCCATCTAAAAACCTCATTTCTTTTCTTTTTCAATTAATTCTGTTAACATGTTTTATGTTAAACCCTAAAGTTGACTTTAGGTAAAGGAGAAATTTGATGACATTGACAATTGGTGAAGTTTCAAAGAAAACAAACCTTTCCGTACCAACCCTTCGCTACTACGATCGAGAAGGACTTTTCCCTGGACTGCAACGTGAATCCGGGATTCGGAAATTTTCTGATAAGGAGTTGGCCGGCATTCAAGTAATTGAATGTTTAAAGAAATCCGGACTATCCATTCCCGACATCAAACAATTCATGGACTGGACAACAATGGGTTCCGAAACTTTTGAAGAAAGAAAAGACCTCTTTGTCAATCAACGCGCCCAAGTTGGAAAACAGTTAAACGATTTAAAGCAAGTCGATAACCTGCTGCGTTATAAGTGCTGGTATTACGAAACAGCAATGAAATTAGGCTCAGAAGAGGCCGTTAAGGCAATCCCCTTTGACCAATTACCAAAGCAAATCCAAGAGAACTTCCCATTTGAACATTAAAAAAAGGCGCAATAAGCGCCTTTTTTATTTCGTAATTAGAAGACCAGCAAGGACTTAATCGCCTCGCGCTTGTCCATTGCTTCGTAGGCCTTTTGAATATCTTTCAATTCAAATTGCTTGGTGAAGACTTTACCAGGGTTAATCTTGCCATCCAAGACCGCTTGTAGGAGTGAGGCCCGGTCATAGGTCGTGACCGCCGCAATTCCACCGCGCAAGCCGATGTTCTTAAAGAACAGGTTATTGGTATTCATCATTGGATCTTGTGGAATACCAACACGGCCGACAATGGCACCAGGGCGGCCCAACTTTACGGCAGTATTAACCGCTTGCTCGGAACCAACACACTCCAAAACGGCATCAGCACCAGCACCCGTCAATTGCATAACATGATCAATACCTGCTTGGTCACGTTCCTCGACAATGTCCGTTGCGCCAAATTCCTTTCCGAGGGCCTGACGGTCAGCGTGTCGGGACATTAAAATAATCCGCTTGGCCCCACGCAACTTAGCAGAAATAACACCGGCCAAACCAACGGCGCCATCACCCATGACAACGGCCGTGTCACCTTCCTTGACTTCAGCAGTCGCTGCGGCGTGATAACCGGTTGCCATAATGTCTGACAAAGTCATAAAGGACTTTAATTGATCTTCTGTATAGTCTTCTGGCTGTCCCGGGATCTTAACCAAGGCCCAGTCGGCGTTTTTAAAACCGATGTATTCCGCTTGATAACCAGTTGAACCACCCTTATTAGGGTCAAGACAATCACCGTCAAAGCCGGCTAAGCAGGCTTGGCACTCCCCACAGCCGTGAGTAAAGGGCGCAATGACAAAGTCGCCAGGTTTAACATTCGTCACCCCTGCGCCAACTTCTTCGACAATTCCAATGGCTTCGTGGCCGACTTGGCTACCAGATTCGCGTTTTGAAATTCCCCGATAAAACCAGAGGTCAGACCCACAAACCGAAGCACGGACTGTCTTAATCACGGCGTCCTTTGGCCCTTGAATGGTTGGCTTCTCCACTTCTTGCATCTCGACCTGTCCTGGCTTAACAAAAACGGCTGCTTTCATTGTTATATCTCCTTTTTCATACTCGTTACGACCATTGTGAACCACCTAGCTCATGAATGCAAAGTAGCTCATAACTTGTTATACTCTGCATCACTCACTGGATTTAACCATTCAGGTGTTCCGGCTGTGATGGCAATGTGTTCGAACCAGGAATCGACCTTTGCACCGTGCCAGTGCTTAATTCCATCTTTCGTCACCACGACATCACCCTGCTTCAATGATTGTGCGGGCTGTCCCTCTTCTTGGTACCATCCTTCCCCATCGGTCACCAAGAGAATTTGGTAACCATCATGGTGAATGTGCCAGTTATTACGTGATCCAGGTTCAAAAGTCACCGTGCCAACTGAAATTTTTTCATCCGGACTTGTTGTCAAACCATTCAAAAAGGTATCACCAATGAAAAACTGGCCATAAGGATTCAAGACACCTTTGCCAAAGATTCCACCGTTCTTTAATTTATCAAAGTTCGCCATCATTATTCTCCGTATACTTTCTTTAAAATGTTAAAGGCAGACCAGCCCTTTGGCCAACCAGCATAGAAGGCCAGTTGGGTAATCAAAGCAGCCATTTCTTTCTCACTCACGCCATTTTCTTTGGCCTTTGCCATATGAACGGGCAATTGCTCAAAAGCCCCCATCGACATGAGGGCTGAAACGGTGGCAATGCTCCTTGTTTTTGGTGGCAACGTTTTGTCGGCCCAGACTTCACCAAACAAAATATCATCATTATACCGGGCAAAATCAGACGCAACCTGCCCCAAGCGATCACGACCTGCTGTTACTTTTTCTGTCATATTCACCTCCATTTGATAGATTCACCTTACACCCTAAAGTTAACTTTAGGTCAAGAACAAAGCTAAAAAGAGCAAAGCAAGAATTATTTCCACTTTGTTCTTATTCGTTGACTAATCCATATTTAAATGCAAAGGCGACCGCTTCCGATCGCGATGAAACACCGAACTGATTATAAATTTGAGTTAACTCATTTTTAACTGTTCGTTCGGAGACAAAAATTTTCTCGGCAATCTCTTTATTACGAAAGCCTGCTACCAGCAAATCCAAGATGCCTTGTTGCCGCTCGGTTAGTCGAGCATTCGAAACAATGGCATCATTTTTTGTACGGAAAGCCTTTGCTGCCATTTCAGTTGATAAAACGGTATTTCCTGCCAATACCTGCGATATCGTTTCGATGATTTTATCGCTATCCGCATCTTTCAGCAAAAATGATTTGGCTCCTAAAGCCAACATCTCTTTGACCACTTCATCAGTATCATAAGTGGTTAATACAATGACCGGAATTTCAGGACAGTGCGATGAAACAAAGCGCATCACCTCAATCCCATCAACCTTTTCCATCTTGATATCAAGTAAAATAAGTTTAATATCGGTTTTCGACTTTAAAAGATTGATTGCTTCCTGACCATTGCTAGCTTGAAGAGTCTGAAAGTCACGATCGGCATTTTCTAAAATTAATTTTAATCCTTCTCGTACAATCATATGATCATCAACAATTAAAACGTTCATTTACTTTGGCAACCGAATGGTAATGGTCGTTCCTTCCCCAATTTTACTTTCTACATCAATTGTCCCACTAAGTTCACTTACACGTTCGTGCATCCCCTGTAAGCCATAGTGTTTCATCCGCTTTTTACCCTGCTTGACGTCAAATCCCGCTCCGTAATCGATAATTTGAATGACCAAATCTTTTTCGTCTTCGTTTATTTTTATCAGAGCAAATTCTGACTGACTATGTTTAACGATGTTCATTAAGGCTTCCGAAATCACACGAATTAGTAAAGCAGCTCTCTGTTCAGTTAGTACTGCTTGGGTCTGTATTTGCCGCTGAACACTTAAATTATAATTCGAATAAAACGTCTTTAAAAGAATATCTAATTGATTTTGAAACGAAACATTCTGCTCCTCTTTATCCCTCATCGCGGTTACCACTTGACGTGAGGCGACTAACGTTTCCTTCGCAAGTCGATTCGCCTTATCTGCAATTTCCTTGGCTGAATCAACATTCCCCCTTTCAAGTAGCTTAGTCAAAACGTCCAATTGCATGGAAAGGCCAGTCATATCTTGTAATAATGTATCGTGTAAATCACGAGCAATTCGTTCTCGTTCTCGTGCCGCCGTTAATTGATCAACCGTATTATAGGCCAGTTGTATTTCAGCATTAGCATGACGAAGATCGATTTGCTTATTCAAGCTACTGCGGTAATTTTTAGCAAATAAGAAAATAATTAACGACATTAACGATGCCACTTCGATGTAAAAAAGAATATAGCCAATATTGTAATCTCGAATAACAAAAGCCAAGAAAAAGATGCCATAAGCAACGATTGCTGATATATTGGCCCAGCGAAGATGTTCAAAGATAATCGCTTGAATGATTAAAATTGGTGAAATAGCTAAGAGAATCACGCCCGAACCTAGCCCGTGAATGATAAACATCACCAGCATTAACATTAATATTTGGGCAGTCATTGACCATTGACGAATCATGACTTTTTTAAAAGTCACCGCAATCAGAATTGCCTGGATTATCGCAATGCCAGATACCATCACCACATCCATCGGCGTTAATTCTTGAAAACTAGCATAAAGAGCAATCGCCGTACCAAGAATTACCCAGAGCATAAAGGGTAATCGTAATCCGCGTAGGGTTTCTCTCTGAATAATGGTCGTATGTTCTTCCGTCATATTTAGTTTGAATTCCTTTTTATGTACGAAAAACTAGTCCATACTGTGAACTAGCTTTTCTTAATTTAATCAACGTGTAACTGTGGCAAAATTTTATCCAACCACTTTGGCAGATACCAGTTAGCCCTACCAAATAGTGCAATGGCCGCAGGTACAATGATCATGCGAACAATCAAGGCATCAAAGATAACACCGAAAGTGAAGGACAAACCAATTGACTTAATGATCCCTTCAGGAGAGAAGATGAAGCCGGCAAAAACAGAAGCCATAATGACGATAGCAGCAAAGACCACTGTCCCGTTTTCTTGCAGGCCAACAATCACCGAATGAGTCGTATCCTTTGTTCGATTATACTCTTCACGAATTCGACTCACTAAGAAAATCTCATAATCCATGGCCAGTCCGAACATAATCCCAATCACCAGAACGGGCATGAAGGCAAGCAACGATGCCTTTGACGGAATCTGGAAGAAGTCAAGCATGTTTCCATCTTGTACAATCCAAACAACGGCTCCTAAGGTTGCACAGAGTGACAAACCGAATCCAGCAACCGCCACTAATGGAATCAGGATTGAGCGGAAAGCCATCATCAAAAGGATGAAGGCAAAGGCAATAATCAACAAAGCAAACTTTGGTATAGCAGAAGCAATGGCATTCGTTACATCAACGTTAATCGCTGTTGCTCCTGTGACCATAAGTGAAGCCTGTGTTTTCTTAACTGAAAGGTCTCGAATATCGGTCACTAATTTCTTTGTTTTCGGATCATTCGAATCCGTCTTCGGTGTGACAGTAAGCAAATAGTACTTTCCTGACTTTCCAGGCATTGCTTGTGTCACGTTGGCCACATTCTTTAGTTGCTTAATTTCATCACCAGCGTGATTGGCCTTAGCGGCGTCATCCGTTTTAGCAATAACAACCAAAGTTGCATTCACACCATCGCCATATCCTGCTTTCTGCATATCATAAGCGCGACGTTCCGTTTGTTTTGGTGAACTTTCCCCATCATTTGGCAATCCAAGGTTCATGTGAAGAACGGGGATGGCAATCAATACCAGGGCAGCGATTGCCAAAATCAAGGTCTTAATACGGTGCTTAACAACGAAGCGACCAAAGCCGCCCTTGATGCGGAATTTTGAAAAAAGATTCAAAATTCGGTTCTTCTTTTGACCCGTCACTCGCTTACCCAATAAGGACAAAATAGCCGGTACAAGTGTCAATGACATCAAAACGGCGAAGAAGACCCCGATGGCAGCTGCGATTCCCATTGTTGCAAGGAAATCGATTTTCAACACTACCATGGCAGCCATGGCTACCATTACGGTAGCACCGGCAAAGACAACGGATACTCCCGCTGTCGACATTGCAGACTTCATTGCTTCCTTGCGTTCTTTACCAAGAGCGATTTCCTGACGGTAACGTGAAATGATAAAGAGAGCGTAATCAATACCAACAGCTAGCCCCATCATGCCAACTAAAGCTGAAGAAGTAGAAGGAATACTCATGACATTTGTCAAAAGCATAACGATCATCATTGAAACAGCTAAGCCGAGAATAGCCGACAAAATTGGCAAGCCAGCGACCAGTAATGAAGCAAATGTGATGGCCAAAACCACGTACGCAACAATAATCCCAACGCCCTCAGTCGTTTCACTTTGCTCAACTGTTGAGAACGTCACGTTTCCAGAAAGTTCGGTTTGAATTTTTGCATCACGCGTAGTGGCAAGTTGCTTCTTAACCCGATTAATTTCTGTTGCAGAAACGTCTTCTTTCTTTTGATCATAGTTAACACTTGCATAAGCCGTGTTCTTATCAGCACTGTAACTATGCAAATTTGCTGGTGAAACAACATTCGTTACATGCTCTTGTTTTTGAACTTGATTCAACAATTCCTGAATCTTATTTTGATTATCAGTAGATGTTAAATCTTGACCATTTTCACTGTGGAAAACAATTTTAATAGTTCCCTTTGACGAATCAGTTTGCGAGAATTCCTTGTTCATTACCGACATCGCTTTTTGCGACTGCGAATTTGGTAAGTTCAGAGATGACCCCGCAAAGTCAGCTCCCTGGTGAATGGCGGCCCCGATGACTAATGCTGTTATCGCCAGAACGATTGTGATTGTCGACTTAGCATGGCTGAATATCCAGCCACCTAGTCGACTTAATGCTTTTCCCATAAGTAGATCTCCTTTAATTAAATCACAGCCTTCACTATAACGATGAATAACGAAGAGATGTTAAACTTTAGGGCGATAATTGCTTGCCCTTTTGGGCAATGCTTCCTATTGGTATTTGTCTTGGAATTTTCTTGATAGTTGTCCCATTAACCATTGCCTCCCGTTCCCGCTATGTAAAAGTCAAATAAAAAAACGAACATCGGATGATGTTCGTTTTTATTTATCTTATTTATCGTCATTCTTCAGCTTTTTTAACATCCGCCAGGAAACAAGCCAGAAGATGATCAAGCCAAGAACCAGCAAAGCTGCCAGAACAAGCTTGCCATTCTTTGTGCTCGTGAGTCCCTCCATAAATGGCAAACGGGTGCCAATGCCGACTAATGCTTGGAAGATAATGTAGTAGTAGATGGGCCGATTGATGAATTGGTTAGCCTTAGCAATTTTTTGGTAAATGGCTAAGATAATCAGCATGACCACAATCGTTGCGATTCCTACCCAGCCATCAAAGGAAAAGCGAACCGCTGTTTTCAACCACAAGGAGATGGCAAAGGCCGGGAAGATTAAAGCCAGCCCCACTACGCAAGTGATCACTGTTTTCAGCCATTTTGGCAGTCGAATCGACTGGAATAAGGTCACCGCGGTGCCCATCAGCCAAGTGGTCAGACAGGCGGCCAAGGTCAGATAGAGGCCAGCCAACAAGTAGGCACCGAGGTCGACGACTTTGCCAGGGACGGAGATGGCTGGGATGAAGGCGATGGCCAGATACCCGAAGAAGACGTAGAAAAGCAGCTTGGCAAAGGATTCCCAGTGAATGGGCAGCTTCTTTAGTAAGGCTGCAGCAGCCGTCTGCGGGTTCTTACCCAGGTAATCAGCGGCCGATTGTCCATTCTTTTGCGCCTTCAAAATATCCTGCAGGCTGTTTAACAAGAGCTCCTCGACCGCTTGTTCATCCTTCAACCAGGAAGTGGTGCGCGCGTATATTAAAAAGTCATCGTAAAATTTTTGATTTTCTTCGTTCAGTCCAGCTCGTAATTCGTTGTTGCGCTCGATTAATTCGTTGATGGTCATTTTTCTTCCCGTTTTACTAGAGGATTAAAGATGGTCAATCCCCTTTCTTTTCTTCTGTTTAGTTTAGCGAAAGGAGCGGTTTCTGTAAAGCTAAGAAAGCAAAAAAGCCGTCTCCTTTGGAGGCGACTTTTATAGCCAATAATTATAAGTAAACTTACTTACCGAGCTCCTCTTTCTTGAAGAACTTCCAGAGAAGTGCCAGAACGAGCCCAGCCAGTGCTGGCAGCACCCAACCGAAGCCTTCGGCAGCCAGTGGCAAGTTGGTCGTGTAGCCCTTAACCACGTTTGCAGCCCAGGCTTGGCTAGCCAATGGTGAGGCAGCCAACGCATCCAAGAAGGCGGGCACCGTTACAGCAGCGACCACAAAGCGGTACATCGTGCCGTCTTGCTTGACCCATTTGTTGGTAACCCCTAACAAAGTCAAAGCCAGAGCGTATGGATACAAGAGCATCAAGACTGGTGCAGACCAGGCGATGATGTTGGTCAAACCGGCGTTGGCCGTGACGAAAGAACCAAAGGCGATCAGGCGCAACCACCAGAGGTAAGAAACCTTTGGAAAGACGCGGTGCAAATCCTGAGCAAAGGAAACAAAGAGGCCCATGGCCGTCGTGAAGACAGCTAAGGTCACGATAACACCGGTGGCAAGCACCCCAACGTTACCCGTGTAGTGCGTGATGATTTCAGAAAAGGCCGTTCCACCGTTGGCAGCAGCCTTCATGGTTCCAAGGGAAGTCACACCGAGCAGAACAGTTGCGACATAGATCAGTGATTCCATCAAGATGGCGACTAGTCCCGACTTGGCCAAGACTTTCGAAACGTTTGAACCGGTAAAACCGAGGGCCCGAACGGCGTAAACAACGGAAACGGCCAGGGCCAAGAGAGCCAGCCCATCCATTGTGTTATAACCATCCAAGACTCCTTGGAAGGCTGCGTGCTGCTGGTAGGCGGAAGTAGCGTGCTGAGTTAAGTCCCCCATTGGCAAGACCAAAGCCAAAACCAAGATCAAGCCCAAGAGAACTAAGAAGATGGGGTTCAGGTACTTTCCAACCCACTTCATCAAGTTGGACTGCTTGACCGTCAAGAAATAGGCTAAGCCGAAGAAGGCTGCCGAAAAGAGCAACATGGCCAATTGTTGATAGCCTTCTGGTACCAGTGGTGCCACACCCATGGCAAAGGCCGTGGCCGCCGTACGGGGTGTTCCAAAAAGCGGGCCGATGGTGAAGTGGATGGCCACCAGCATAACCGTACCAAACCATGGCGCAACCGGCTTGGCAATGTCATAGACGGACTTTGAATCCGTTAAGGAAACCGCCAGCATGGCCAGGAATGGCAACAAAGCCCCTGTCAAAAGGAAGCCAAGGACGGCAGGCAGCCAATTGTGACCGGCCAGTTGGCCCAGTTGAACTGGGAAGATCAGGTTTCCGGCACCAAAGAACATACCGAAGATGAGCGAAGCGACTAAAAAGAGCTGCTTCGTTGTTAGTTTTTGCTTTTCCATTATGAAAAACTCCTTTATTTTTCTCAGCTTAAGTTTTAACCAAATAAAAAGACCAGCTACGTAAAACGCAGCTGGTCAAAAACTCATTTCCTCAGCAGCCTACCCGATTTCGGATAGGCAGCTCAAAACATCAGCACCTATCCCTATGGAATAATAATGCTGATAATAATGGCTTGGTTGTTTTGGAATGAATTCGTCATTTGTTTACTCACTTAATTTGATAAATTTATTAAAGCATGATGAGAAAAGATTGTCAAAGGTTAATTTCCCTTTTTCTTTTGAATTAAAAGCAAAATACCGGCAATGATTGCCCCAATCAGGGATGGAATCACCCAGCCAAAGCCTTCTGAAGCCAAAGGAATCAGCTTGTGGTAAGTGCTGGCAATCCCCTGCGCCCAGTCCGTTGATGCTGCTGGTGAGGCCAAGAGGCCATCCAAGAAAGCCGGAATGGCAATGAAGGCCATGACCATGCGGTACATCAAGCGGTTTTGCTTGACCCACTTGTTGGAAACGGCCAAAATCGTCAAGGCCAATGCAAAGGGATAGATGACCATCAATACCAGCGTTGAAAAGGCAATAATATTGGTCAAACCGGCATTAGCCGTGATGAAGGAACCAATCGTAATAACGCGCAACCAGTTCTTATAAGAAACCTTTGGGAAGACACGGTGCAGATCCTGTGAGAAGGAGGCTGACAGTCCCATGGCCGTGGTGAAAACAGCAAGGGTAACAATGACACCTGTCAAAAGAATGCCAACGTTACCGGTGTAGTGCGTGATGATGGCGGAAAGCGCCGTTCCACCGTTGTCAGCAATCTTCATGATACCAAGAGAAGAAGTGCCCAGCAAAGCCGTGGCAACGTAGATCAATGATTCCAAGAGGATGGCCAGCAAACCAGACTTGGCCAAGAGCTTGGGCACTTGCTTTTCGGCAAAGCCTATGTTTTGAACAGCGTAAACAACGGAAACGGCAAAGGCCAAAAGGGCCAAACAATCCATCGTGTTATACCCTTCCAAGATTCCCTGGAAGGCAGCGGAAGCCTGGTAAGCCCCCGTCACCTTTTGGTCAAGACCACCCATTGGCAAGATTAAGGCCAAAATCAAGATGATGGCGATCAGAATCAAGAACAAGGGATTCAAGTACTGGCCAACCCACTTCATCAGGTTGGACTCCTTCAAAGTCATGCGGTAAACCAACCAGAAGAAGAGCGCTGAAAAGAGAATCATGGCCAACTGCTGGTAGGCAGTCGGTACCAAGGGCGCAATTCCCATGGCAAAGGCCGTGGCCGCCGTACGTGGCGTGGCAAAGAGTGGGCCCAGTGAGAAGTGAACGGCGATAACCATGATGGTGGCAAACCAACCAGCCACCGGCTTGGCGATGTCAAAAACCGACGTTGACTTAGTCAAGGCCATACCAAGCATGGCCAAGAACGGCAACAAAGCACCTGTCAAAAGAAAGCCGGAAACGGCTTGCCAGACGTGGGCGCCGGCTAACTGACCCAGCTGAACTGGGAAAATCAGGTTTCCGGCCCCAAAGAAGAGACCGAAAATCAGGGATGTAATGAGTAAGATATCCTTTTTACTCGCATGTTTTTCGTGCATGTGCGTACTCCTATTTTTTAGAAAGTCGATAATCAGACCAAACAAAAAGCCGGCTGCTTGCGCAACCGGCTTCGTCATTTGACTTCGCTCAGCTGCCCATCCTCATCTCGGATAGGCAGGCCAAAAATTCAGCACCCTATCCTAACGGATAACGACGCTGACGACGACGGCTAAATTCAAAGTCAAATTCTTGTTCATGTGATTTCTCGTTTCTTTTGATACTTTAATTAAAGCAAAATGAGTGAACCCTGTCAACTTTTATTTCAAACAAATGACAAAGTTCCCTTTTTAGTCAACCGTAACCATCTTTGGATAGACACGGGCAATGATGACCAAAACGACTGCCGAAGCGATGAATGATGGCAACATGTAAGAACCGTTGTAAAGAATAGAGTAAATCCAAACCCCTTCACCCTTTGGTGCGTATGAACCAAAGAAAATCACGGCTGAAAGCATGTGTGACAGGAAGCGAAGAAAGGAACCAACAAAGACACCAACCGTTAACCAAAAGGCCCCTTTGCCCATTTCCTTATTGGCGTAGGCCTTCTTGACCATTGGTACCGTTACAGCGGTAAAGCCAACGACCGTAAAGGCCAAGGGATAATCCAGGAATGCTTGGAAGGGCGTCAAGATGTAGGCACCCAAAATTAACTTAATCATTCCAAAGAGGAAGCCAACTGTTAAGCCACCCTTGTAGCCATAACGATAGGCCATGATCATCGTTGGCAGCATTTGGAAGGAAATCGAGCCCCCCTCACCCCAGAGGCGCAATGACCAGAAGCTGAGGACGACGGACAAGGCGGTAAAGAGTGCCAATTCCGTGATGAAGCGCAAGTTCTTTGACTTTGTGTTCTGCATGTTTTCTCTCCTTTTTAACTCATGCTAGACCACAAAAAAACAACGTTTCCGGAACAGCAAAAGCAGAACGAAACGTTGTTGTTTGTCTTTTTCTGTTTTCCCTACGCGTGTCTTAACACAACAGGTTCAAAGGGTCGGCTTACGCACTCTCAGCTCAACGAGCTCCCCTAAACGGACGTTATTTTTTTGTTGCCTTTATTATACGTCGAAAAACAGAACTTTGACAAGTTTTTGCCCAATAAAAAAAAGACGTATTTTCATACGTCTTTCCTTTTTATTTCTTCAAGAAAGCCAACATGGCTGCGTCGACTTCCTTGTTTTCATGGAGCTTTGAATGCTGACCATCAGCACCGGTGATTAACTTCTCTTCGTAGGTCGAAGGACTTTGGACAAAGTACTTGAGCGACTTGGACGAGTTGTTGTAGACCGTGGTGTCGTTGTTGCCGGCCCCCTGCGAATTGCCATAGATGTTTAGGACCTGTATGGTGTGACTTTGGTAGTAGTCGCGCAGCGGCAGCAGCCGGTTAAAGTAGGCCGACTGATTCATCGGTTGACCGTTATCATACAGGGCGGAATTCGACTCCTTTTCAGTCAGCATCAGCCCGTTATAGGTCCCGGCCAAATCGATCTGCTTCTTCACAACGGGGAGCGTATCATTATTGGCCTTGGCCGTATTCATCAGGTAGTAAGCAATCGCCATGTTCCCCATCGAGTGCCCGACCAGGTTGACCTGATCGACTCCCTCTTTTTTCAGGTTGGTCATGATGGTTTTGACCCAGTCGGCCGTCTTATTAAAGTCCTGGTTCTTGTTGCTATCAAATTGGACCAGAATCAAGGGATTCTTATCGGAATCGGTGATGGTCCGACCCATGTTGACCTCACCGTTTTCCTTGACTGTAACATCCATTCGGCGGTTCGAATAACCATGGTCAACCAAGTACTGGGCCATGGACTTTTCCGCGTTTCTAGACGAACCGTAGCCGTGGAAAAAGACGGTGGCGGTCTTTCCGGAAACCGTTGTCTTTGAGTTGGTTGACTGCTGGTGGGCCGACAGGGATTCAAAGACGGCGTAGCCAATCAGTGCGAGAAAAACGATGATAATGATGGTCATGATATGACTGTGTTTTTTCATGTTTGCCCCTTTATAAGTTTTGCTTACTTTTTATTATACGCTTTTACTGGTTGGACATCTTTTAGGTAGAGTTCGCCAGGGCATTTTTTGTCGATTTGTCTATTAAATACCAGTTTTGCCAACTTTTCTTTGATCCAGGGAGACTTTCTTGTTTCCGTAAAAGAAAGCGCTTACCTTAAGAGTGCGAAGCGACGAATTCGCAGACAAAACAAACAGTTGAGGTTGAACCATGCAAGAAAACAAGAACAAACACAGCGTCCAATCCCGCTTGCCGAGGCTGAGTCAGAAGCAAATCTTTCTCATGACCTTTGGTTATTTTGGCACTCAGATTGCCTTTGCCATGCAAACCGGTACCATGGGGCGCATTTTTCAAACCATCGGGGCCGACCCAAACCGCCTAGGCTTCTTCTTTATCCTGCCACCCCTGGCCGGCTTAGTAACGCAGCCTCTGGTCGACTACTTTTCCGATAAAACCTGGCACCCCCGCTATGGAAGACGGATGCCCTATCTAATCTTGGGTAGTCTGGTCGCCATGGTTGTGATGTTTCTTTTACCAAACGCCGGCTCCTTCGGCTTCGGTTTTGGTTCCAAGGAAGCATTAATCTTTGCGGCCATTGCTGTGCTCTTTATCGATTTGGCCTGCAACGTGGCCCAGCAGCCCTTCAAAATGATCATTCCAGACATGGCCAACGAGGAGCAGTCGCAAACCCTCTGGTCTTTGCAAAACGTTTGGGGGTCGCTCGGTGCCCTAACCGCCTTTGGCGCTCCCTTCCTGCTGACTGCCATTGGACTTTCGAACACGGCCAAAGTCGGCGAAGTGCCCCAATCCGTTCGGGTATCC
Organism: Fructobacillus papyrifericola; assembly: GCF_018437235.1. Taxonomy (GTDB): domain Bacteria; phylum Bacillota; class Bacilli; order Lactobacillales; family Lactobacillaceae; genus Fructobacillus; species Fructobacillus papyrifericola. The sequence goes on from NZ_JAAMFJ010000001.1 coordinate 458,244, forward strand.
TTCTACCTAGCGGCTTTGATTCTGGGCCTTTCGACTTTCTTTACCGTCAAAACGGTCAAGGAATATAGTCCAGAAGAAATGGCCCGTTACCGAAAAAAGGCAAATGCTAAAAGGGACGTGGTCAAAACGTCCTTCTGGTTGACTTTAAAAGGGGCGCCCCAATCCTTTTGGCGCCTTGGCATCGCCGCCTTCTTTGTTTGGATGGCCATTCCCTATATGTGGACTTATTCAACCGGAGCTCTAGCCGAAACCATTTGGCAAACGACTGATCCGTCTTCTGCCGCCTACCAGGCTGCCGGTAATTGGTTTGGCCTGCTCCAAGCCGTTTACTGTGCCGTCGCCATTGTCTTCGGCCTGCTCTTCACAAAACTTTCCAAAAAAGTCCGCCGACCAGTCTATACAATCGCCCTTTTACTCGGCGCCATTGGCTTCTTTTTAATTGCCATTGGTCATAGTCAGGCACTATCGATTTTAGCCTTTGTGCTCTTTGGCATTGCCTGGATCGCCATCATCACCATTCCCTTTACGATTTTAACCAACGCCTTGGACGGCGAACACAACGGCGCCCTGCTTGGCTTTTACAACTGCTTCATCTGTATTCCACAGATGATTGCCTCATCCCTTTCCTTTCTCATCCTACCGGCCTTAGGCGGTTCGATGGCCAAGATGTTTTACCTCTGCGCTTTCTTCTTTGTCATTGGCGCCTTTAGCATCTGGCTTGTCAAAGACGAACGGTAGACCCAGCAGAAAATCTTCGCTATAATGGCAAGCAATTGCTCATTAACAAAGCCGAAAAACGATTCAATTGGAGGATTTATTCATGACAGAAAATCAAATTAAGTGGTGGCAAAAAGCCGTCGTTTACCAGATCTACCCCCGTTCCTTCCAGGACGCCAACCATGACGGTATCGGTGACCTAAAGGGAATCGAAAGTCGGTTGGACTATGTCAAAAAGCTTGGCGCCGACGTGATTTGGTTAAATCCTGTTTATGCCTCACCAAACGAAGACAACGGTTACGACATTTCCGACTACGAGGCCATCAATCCGGAATTTGGAACGATGGAAGACTTTGAGTCGCTATTGTCAGAGGCCCATGCCCGCGGCATTAAGATTGTTATGGACTTGGTGGTCAACCACTCTTCTTCCAAGCACCAGTGGTTTATCGAATCAAAGAGCTCGAAGGATAACGACAAGCGTGACTTTTACATCTGGCGCGATCCAGTTGATGGCCACGAACCCAACAACTGGGGTTCCTTCTTCTCTGGTCCGGCCTGGAAATTCGATGAAGCAACTGGTCAATACTACCTCCACCTCTTTGCCGAGGGTCAACCCGATTTGAATTGGGCCAACCCCGAAGTTCGCCAATCGGTCTTTGACATGATGAACCGCTGGGTCGATAAGGGAATCGACGGCTTCCGAATGGACGTCATCTCCCTTCTTTCAAAGCCGGACGGCCTCCCCGATGGACCAGTGCCAACCGATGCCCACTACGCTAGTTCCAACGACATGGTCGCTAACGGGCCTAAGATTCACGATTACCTGCAAGAGATGCGTGAAAAAGTCCTCAACAATGCCGACTTGATGACCGTTGGGGAAGCCTCCAACGTCGACATTAAAAACGCTAAGCGCTATGCGGCAAAGGACGGTTCCGAGCTCAACATGGTCTTCCAATTCGAGCACATGGAATTGGATGAGAATGCCGATCCTGCTCTTGGCAAGTGGGATAACACGCCATTGCCATTAACTAAGTTGAAGGAAAACCTAAGCAAGTGGCAAAACGAACTGGCTGGTGTCGCCTGGAACTCTCTTTACTGGGAAAACCACGATCAGCCAAGAGCCGTTTCCCGCTTTGGTTCCGACGCCCCCGAATTCCGGGTCAAGTCCGCTAAAATGTTAGCAACCATGCTCCACTTCATGCAGGGAACCCCCTACATTTATCAGGGAGAAGAAATCGGGATGACCAACGCTTACAATCTTGGCTGGGACGACTTTAACGACATTGAAATTAAGAACGCCCGCAAGTACTTGGTTGAACGCGACCAGTTAATTGATGCAGACACCCTCTTGGATTACGTCCACTACAAGGGACGTGACAATGCTCGAACACCGATGCAGTGGACCGATGGCAAAAACGCCGGCTTCACGGATGTTGACCCTTGGCTGAAGCTAAACGATAACTACAAAGAAATTAACGTTGATGCCGCCTTGGCCGACGAGGATTCCGTCTTCTACCACTACCAGAAACTGATTGCCTTCCGCCACGACTTGGACATCGTGACGACCGGTCGCTATGAATTGCTCGACCCAGAAGACGAGCAAGTATACGCTTACAAGCGAGTTGGTGACCAAGAAGAGCTCTTGGTGATTAACTCCTTTGCAAAAGAAACGATTGAACGTGACTTTGCCCTACCAGATGAGGCGGAACTGCTGATTTCAAACTACCAAGACGATGCCGGTAAAGACCTGAGACCTTATGAATCAAAGGTTTACCGAATTCAAAAATAAGCAAAAGAAAAGCGCCCAGCTATTAAGCTGAGCGCTTTTTTATTACAAATCACCGTTCAGGAAGTGGTTCTTTCCCAAGCCAAATGACCAGTCCTCTGCGTGGTTTGTCGCAAAGGAAATGATGACGTCTTCTGGTCGAACGCCGGCCTTTGTTGAAAGCGTTTCAACTAGTTGCTTAGTGAAGGCCTTCTTAGCGGGCATTGGCCGTGGCGTTGATAAGATGGTAAAGAACAAAGCCTTGGCCGTTCGTTCGTAACCCAAGCCAACGTCTTGGAAGTTGAATTCGTAATCCTCATGCTGAGTCACGATTTGGAAACGGTCGCGATCAGGCAATGACAACGTTTCCTTGGCAACGTCAAATGACAACTGCATCAATTCCTTAATTTCTTCTGGCTTGTACTGGTCCTTGATCAAATCAATTTTCATTAATGGCATGGGTCTGCTCCTTTTGCTTTTCCTAAGTAGCTCTAGGTTATCACAAGAAGGCAGCAGTCAGCATAAAAACTTGATGAACACCTACTTGATTTCCTCAATCTTAGCAAAGTCCTGTAATTCCTGATCGCTTAGCTGAGCCAGCTTATCCATCAAGGCTACCTTAAAGGATGCTGGTCCCTGAACACGATCTTCTTGAATGACCAAGTCTGCTGCGACCGGTAGAACGGCGGCTACCTGCACCAATTCGTCAATCGTTTGACTGTGGGCCAAGCCAAGGGCAAGAATGCCATCTAAGGCATCCCCCATCCCCACGTTCTTGGCCAGGTAAGGGTGGCCATTGTCAATTTGAAAAACCCGCTTGCCATCACTAATCGTATCGACGGCACCAGAGATCACAACCCAAGTCTTGCTCAAGGCGGCATAGCTCTTCGCCGTCGCGATGGCGTCGGCCCTACTGGTCGAATCAATGCCGAGCTTGGCCTTTTCCCCTGACAAGAGCGCGGCAATCTCACTCAAGTTTCCGCGGACGACTTTGACAGCCACCGAATCCATGATGGCTTCGGCCTGCTCCTTGCGGTGTGTGGAGGCACCAGCCCCAACCGGATCAAAGACGATGGGTTTGGCCTGTTGATTGGCCACCTTGCCCAGGTGAATCAAACGTTCGTGGCCGGCTTTGGCAACGGTGCCCATGTTCAGTGATAGTGCTGAAGCAAGCGGCACGAGATTTTCGTCATCCCGGTAGTCTTCGGCTACCAGCGGGGAACCCCCGAGATAGGAAATCACGTCGGCCACCAGTTGCTCGGTGACGTGGTTACCGTTCATGATGACCATGGCCGGCTTTTCTTGCATATCCTTTAAAATCGTCATTTTCTTCTCCTAGAGATTGCTTAGTTTTTGAACTGTTCGATTAAGATTGTCACTTTTCGTAATGGCCGAAATCACGGCGATACCATCGGCACCGGCTTCATAGACACCGGCTGCATTTTCTTCCGTTAGCCCACCAATGGCGATTACTGGCAACTGGGCCGCTTCCTTGATTCTCTTCAAGCCAGCAAGGCCAATTGACGGCTTGGCATCCTTCTTGGTCTTTGTGTCAAAGACAGGCCCAACGCCGATATAGGCCAGATCAGCAAGACTCGAACGGCTCTTTTCAAATTCGGCCATGGTTGAAATCGAAAGGCCAATCAGCAGCTGTGGCGCCCGTTCAACAATCGACGCCACGCTCGTATCGTCCTGGCCAACATGCACGCCATCGGCACCAGAGGCAATGGCCAAGTCAACGTCATCATCGATAAAGAAGAGCACGTCCTTCTTCTGACAAATTCTTGAAAGAGTCACAGCAACGGCCAGCCGCTTTTCAAAGTCGACAGACCGCTCACCCTTTTCCCGGTATTGGACCAGGCTTACGCCAGCTTCGCAGGCAGCCCGGACAAGGTCGAAAAGACGGTTAGCATCATAGTCAACGTTGGCCAAGCCAACGACTAACTGGCAGCGCAATGCCCTTTCCGTCAAATTCGCAAAGGTCTTCTTTGGATTTGACCACAACCCATGATTCAGTGGTCCATGGCCCTGCCCGATATAAAGCGGCTTTGAAACAATGGCATTCATGTAGTCGTTTGCTAAAAGAATGGCTCGCTTCAGGCTGATCCCCTTTGCCAGCATAGCCGTAATGGCAGCGGACAGAGTGTCCCCCGTGCCGTGCTTGCGCTTGGTGTCGACTTTTTTACCGGTTAGAACGAAACTGTCGGACCCGAGCAAGACGTAATTGGTCACTTCATCTCCAGGGAGATGACCGCCCTTAACCATGACGTTTGCCACGCCAAAGCGTTGAATCCGCTTGGCCGCTTCAGCCATGTCTGCTTCGTTTTGAATTTTCATGCCCGAAAGCAGTTCGGCTTCGGGAATGTTTGGCGTAACGAGAAAGGCCTTTGGCAGCAATGATTCCTTCATCGCTTGCACACCGGCTTCATCCAGCAAGGCTGCCCCACCCTTTGCCACCATTACAGGGTCGACCACCAGCTGCTTGATTTGATAGCGGGAAACGTTTTGGGCGACCTTGGCCACCCGCTTTGCATCAAAGAGTGCTCCCGTCTTAGCCGCCTGAATGTCAAAGTCGGCCATCAAGGAGTCGAATTGAGCATCGATGACGGCTTCATCCGTGGGATAAGCCCCTTGGACCCCCAGGGTGTTTTGTGCAGTCAAGCCGACCACCACGTTAGTTGAAAAGACCTGGAAGTGCTGCATGGTTTTGATATCGGCCTGCATGCCTGCGCCACCACCGGAATCAGAGCCGGCAATCGTCAAGGCTGTTGGATACTGTTTGGCCGCCCTCATGCCCGGTCCTCCACGGCTTGGGCGAAGAAATCACTTTCGAACTGCACGGCTTGGTAGAAGGCGGTCAAGCCACGACTTTGCAGGTCGGCATCGACTTTTTCAGCCTGCTCTTCCAAGACCTTCATGAAATCAACCGTCAACTGCCCGTCCGTGCCCTTATAAAAGTCAAACCAGGGGTAATAAGGGTTGTCTTCCGTAATCTGACCACTCTCAATCATCTTCTCGTTCAAGTAGCCATAGACATATGGGCAGGCCGCTAAGGAGCAGAGGAAGATAAAGTCACCCTCCTGCTGGCTGTTTTGAATGTGCTTCAAATAGCCAATCGTTGCGGGGAGCCATTCTTTTGTAATGGTCTTTTTGGCAGCCGGATCCTTCTGATCGGCCAGCTTCTGGAGCATCAAGTGTGGTTCGGTTTCCTGGTCGCCCTCAAACTGGCGCAGGCTTTCGGAATTGATGTCAAAGTTGTCCAAGCCCTTTGAAAAGAGAGGCAAGTAGACATCGAGATAAATATTGTCCTGGTAAATATAGGTGTAGAGCGCTCGGGCATCGACCCGGCCAGCCTCACAATCCTTGATGAAGGGATTTTCCAAAAAGGTTGGCAAGGCATCTTGCATAATTTTCTTAAACTGTTCAATAAAGGTCATGTCGTCCTCTTTCTAAAATAAAAAACGTTCTAGTAAAAACCAGAACGTCGGGTGCAGGCAGCAGACAGCAAGCCTACAACTCTCCCGACGTCCGCATTAACGGCTTCCGGTTCAATGGGTCTAATCTCAGCACGAAGCACCCCAGGTTGTTGATTCAGTTGTAATCGTTCATTTCGCGGCCTGACTTTCCTCTTAAAGCCGACTCTAATAGGGCAAAAGTCGCAAAAGCACCATGGAGAAAAGGACTACCAAGGCCAGCCAGCAAAAGCCGACTTTCTTAAAGGGATAGGTCCGGTAGGCCGTTCGCTTCGCCCCTTCCTGAAAACCATGGGCGGTCATCGCCATAGCCAGTGATTCCGACCACTGGATGGCTTGAATCAAGGCCTTGAAGTAAATCGTTGGCTGATACCAGTGCAGGCTTTCGCCCCGCATCTGGCTGGCCGCCTGAATGTTTTGAATGGCCTGCTTAAAGCGGGGCATAAAGTTCAGGGCCGCAATCAAGCCGTAAATGAAGGTGTTGGAAAGGTGCAGGTTCTGCTGCAGCGATTGGAGCAAAACCGACTCCCGGGTCCCGTTAACCAACCAGGCCCCAACAAAAATCAAGACAAGGACACGGGAGCCCATCACTAGACCGGTGTGGAGCCGTGCTGCTTGATCTCCCTGGGCGTATAAGTAAAAGGACCAAAAGGAACCAATGCTTGGAATGATGGAAACACACCAGTAGGTCAAATAACGTTTCCAATCGATCCTTTGAAGAAGAACCAAGGCATTGAAGACGAGCAATAAGAGCCCGTTAAAGCCAAGGGAATTCGTCAACACGATTTCTAAGGAGAGCAAGAGCGCTAGAAAGAGTCGTTGGCTAGCATTCATCATTGGACCACCTCCCCTTGATCGACAAGCTGCCCGTCAATCAGCTGCAAGTGCCGGTTCACCAGTGGCAGCAGCTGCTCAATTTGATGCGAAACAACGAGTATGGTCAGCTGCAGTTCCTTGGTCATTTTTTGCAAAAGAGCCAAGAGCACCTGGGTGGACTTTTGGTCCAAGCCCGCAAGGGGCTCGTCTAAAAGCAGTACCGGACTGGCCATCACCATCATTAAAAGTAGTTGTAGCTTCTTCTGTTGGCCACCGGATAGGGTATAGACCGAGCGCTTCTCCAAACCAGTTAGGCCAAGCAAGGACAGGGCCTCAGCCAGCCGTTCTTTCTGCCAATAGCTCTTCTGATAGGTCCGATTCAGCACTTGCTGCAATTCTTCTTCGACCGTGATGTTTAAAAACTGGTCAAGGGAACTCTGGAGGGCCATCGTCACCTGTCGGTAGTAATCGCGCTTCTTCCACTTGTGAAAGTCCTGGTCTAAATAGCTCATGTCCCCTTCTGCTTTTTGCAATCGTGCCAAGCATTTCAGAAAGGACGACTTGCCAGAGCCGTTCGGCCCGGTAATCAAGGTAAAGTCGCCGGCCTTCAACTCCAACTTTTCCTGTTCCAACAAAAGTCGTTGATCATTTTCGATGCGCAGATGCGTTAGATCAAAGAGCGTTTTGCCGGCACCTGCCTTATGAAACGGATAGGCCTGCGTCCTTTTTTCACGGGGCCAGTCTGCTGAATCTTTTTGAACAAAACGCTCATTTTCGTATTGAAAGAAGCGGTTCATTTTGTCCAGGTAACCACTGGCATCGTGGTCCGAAACCAAAATGGCGTAGCCATCACGGGAAAGGTCAAACAAGAGCTGCTGCATGTCCTTTCGGGACTGCTCATCGACCGCCGCAAAGGGTTCGTCTAAGAGCAAATATTTGGCCCCAGTTAGTAAGACTTCAGCCAAGGCCACCTTCTGCATTTCCCCGCCGGAAAGTTCCGCAAGGACGCGCTGACGAAACTCGGTCATGCCTACTCGCTTTAAGGCCCAATCAATTCTTTCCGCCATTTGATTGGCCGGCATGCCAAGGTTTTCCATGGTAAAGATAAATTCCTCTTCGACCGTTGGCATGGCAAACTGTTCGCGTGGGTTCTGAAAGAGCAAGCCAACGCTTTTGGCCCGCAGATTAGCCTTCTGCTTGGACAAGTTCTGCCCGGCAACTTGGACAGAGCCAGACAGCTTGCCCCCGTATTGCGGATAAAGCCCGGCCAAGGCCTTTAAGAGCGAGGATTTGCCACAGCCGGAAGGTCCCATGAGCAGCGTAAAGTCGCCAGGTGACAGGACCATGGAGAAGTCCCTAAAAAGTGCTTCGTCGTGGTAGGCAAAGGACAGGTTCTTGACTTCAAGAGTCATAGTTACCCCCCCCTAGTCTTTTTCGGTTCCTAAGAACTTCGAACGATCCAAGAGCTTTTCAATCCAGCTAACCAAGAGGCCGGCAAAGAAGAAAATCGAGCAGTAACGGGCAATGAAGAGCAAGACCAACATGCCAAAGTGGTAGTTGCCGTAGCCCGAGTGGATGAACTGCCAAGCAAAAGTCACAACCGTTCCTGTCAAAGTCGACAGCCAAAGGCCAAGCTTCCAGTTCTTATAACCCGTCAAGGTAAAGCCAATTTCGGACCCGGCACCTTGAATCAAACCAGAGAGCAGCGTTGCCACGCCCCAGTAGCCACCGAGAAACATTTCACCGGCGGCCCCAATCATCTCGGCCAGAAGTGCCGTCCCAGGCTTTTTCAAAACATAGGCAGCCAAGGGACCGGCCATCATCCAAACGCCGATGGTTAGTTCACCAGCAAAGGCTTGAAGGCCGATCGCGGTCAGGCCACCCGAAATAATCTGATACAGCGGGTCCATCAAAAAGTAAATGACTGAGAAAATAATCCCAATCAAGGCCAGTAAGATGGCGTCCCGTAATTTCCATTGTGTATTCTTCATGCTTTCCTCCTTTTTTATCAGGGGGACCATTGACAGCACAGAGCCAATAAAAAAATCACTCGTCTGGACGGAATCCAGCACGAGTGATCACGAAAAAGCTTGTGCGAACTCCCTACGCTGGTATTAACCAACAGGTTCAATGGGTCTTATCTCAACCAAAAAGGTACCCCAGTTCTTGTATGCAATTAAATACAGCAATAATATACCAAGGCCCCAGTCAGCTTTCAAGTTTTATTTCATAAAAGTTTGAAAAGTCGCCCTTGCACTTCCCGGAAAAATCACCTATATTGTAAGTATACTTATTTGATGAAAAGGAATTTAAAATGACTTCATCCGAATCCATTCAGGCCTTTCAAAATTCAACCTCCCAGGCCTTCTTTGCCCTCTACACCGACTGGTACCGGCAAATGAAGAGTCAATTGCGCCGTTTACAGCTCACCCATCCACAGGTGCAGGTCTTGGCCGCCCTGCAGGACCTGGCTTTAACAGAAGAGGAAGTTACCCAGGTAATGGTCGCCAACAAAGCCAACATTGATCCCATGACGGCTTCGGCCATCATCACCAAATTGGCTCGCGAAGACTTTATCGACCGCTTCCCAGGCAAGAAGAAGCAGCGGACCAAGGCCCTACGCATCAATGAAAATGGTCAAAAGCAGCTGGACCAGGCCTTAGCCGTTTTAGCTGACTTTGAAAAAGAATACTGGAAAGATCAAAATCCCAACCGAAAAGAATTGATTCAAACGGTTAAAAACCGCCTATAAAAAGCGCCTAGCCTTTCGCTAAGCGCTTTTTGTTTGCTTTACTTCGTTGCTGAATTAGCCGCTTCTTCAACCGCCCGCAACTGCTTTTCCTTGAAGACCAAGGCAATCAACAGTGCGATGGCCAGTACTGCTGCAGCATAGATCACGTTTGAGCCCATTTGCCAGCCATAGCGGTTGACCAAAAGACCAATCAGTGCCGTCGCAATGGTTTCGCCAAAGATGTACTGGAAGAAGCCCATGAAGCCGGTTGAAAGTCCCAGCGCATAGTTTGGCACCGCTTCGTTGACCATCAGTCCAACCAAAGAAAGTGGCGTATAAATGAGCGTGCCCATTAAGAAGAGCACGACAACCAAGAGGGCCTGGTTTTCGGATGTAAAGTAGATGGCCAAGCAGCCCAACATGCCAAGGGCGGACAGCAAGCAGATTAAGGCCCGACGACCGTTTAACAGGTCCGAAAGAGCACCTAAGGCAATCACACCAGGCACGGCTGAAAGCTCAAAGATTCCAACAAACCACTTGGCCCAAGTTACGGAAAAGCCCTTGGTTGGCAAGTAGGAAGGAATCCATGACAGAATGCCATAGCGAACAATGTAAATCGACATGGAAGTCAGCGTCACCAACCAAACCACGCGGTTCAACAAGATACTGTGCAAGAAAATCTGCCCAAAGGAAGGCCGAGCAGCCTTTTCTGAGCGGACCTGGCCCTGACCATCCACTTCAACGTAGCCGGTAAAGGTCCCAATGTCAGGTAAACCCACACTCTGTGGCGTATCCGTGTTAATTAAGAGCATTAGTGTGGCAATCGTTGCTGAAACAACGGAGGCAACCACAAAGACCATGGTCAAGGAACCGGAAAATAGGAAAGTCGCCAATTGAATCGAGGCCACACAGAGGAAGGCACCGGCGTTATGAGCCGAAGCCCAGATGGAGAAAATCGAACCGCGGTGCCTCTTTGAAAACCAAAGGGAAATCTGACGCTGACAGGCCGGTGCCCCCATTGACTGCGTCACCGCAATCAAGAGCATCAAGATCAAAATCAGATAAAAGTTCTTTGTATAACCAATCAAGAGGTTAAAGAAGGCAGAGAGGTAAAGGCCAATGGCCAAGAACCAGCGGGCGTTCAAGCGGTCAACCAAGGCGCCCATAAAAATCTTGGCAATGCCGTACCCCACGCCAAAGGTCGATAAGATCAACCCGATTTGGCCTAGGTCAAAGCCATAGGCCTTCATGATGTGCACTTGCTCCGTCGTAAAGACCAAGCGAATGATGTAGTAACCAATGTATGAAAAGGACGTTGCCAGCAAAACACCGATCTGGCGGCGCTTGTAGGTTGCTGCCTGTCCCCTTGCTGACCGATCAACGGTCTTCTTGAATGCAAACATAATCGAATCCTCGTTTCCTAAAGTAAATGAAAGAGGCTTGGGCTGGTCGATTTAATGCTGACCGGCTTGGAGCCCCAGGATATCGAAGGGCCTTTCACCCTTAACTCTATTTAAATTTTAGATAATCTTTTTAAAATTGTCAAACACTTTCTGAATAAAAAGTCCATTTAAATACAAATGTAAGCTCTTTCATTTATCATTTATGAACAAACACCAGTAAAATATTCATTAAAAATTTAAAAAAGAGTGCAATCCTTCGCACACCTTTTCAAAAGCATCAAAAAAGTCCTTCGAAAAAATTCGAAAGACTTTTTTTTAAAATTATTTTTTCTTGTACATTCGATAGATGCTTTGTGCTTCTTCTACCGGCAAATAACGACATTCCACCAGGGACACGCCGTTATCCGAACGGATTAAAACGGCTAAGTGCGCCCGTTTTTTAGAAAGTGATAGCCAAAGAGATTGGTTAATGGACATGGACTGAATCCGGTCCCAGGGCACGTAAACCGTCTTCTTCGCAAAGAAATGGGCCGACTGTAAGACTAAAACCGAATCATCTAGAATTCGCTTTGTCCCCGTCACCCGCCCCTTATAGAAGCCAAGAGAAAAAGCGAAGAGTGAAAGCAAGACGGAAAGTATGATCGTCAGCGGATTCAAAAAGAAGTAAAGCGTCCAACCAAAGAGGAGCCAGAGCAAGACAAGGGCATTGCGCCCCATTGTCAACGACTGGTACAAGCCCTTTGCTTCGATTTTTAGATTCACTGGCGCAACAAGCTTTGGTAAAAAGTCGGAAGCAAGCCGCGCCGCATCAGCCATCTTAACCAGTGGCAAGAGCGTTGGCAGCCGCTTGGCCACTTCATCGTCCCCGTTTCGATCCGTAATGATTCGCAGACGGACCGTGGCCAGTCCGAATAAGTTGCGCCAGATATTTTGTTCAATCTGTAAACTTTGAATGCGGTTTTCTGCCAGAGACAGGGAGCGAACTTCGAAGAGCCCCCGCTTGATCTGCAGGTAACTCCCCTCTTTTTTAACCGAAAAGCCATAGTAGAGAACAATTGTTTTAACGATGTTAAAGGCAAAGAGCAGGATTAAAAAGGCCAGAACAAGGCCGATTACAATACTAATGCCTAAGGCCGTCATCTCAGAAAAAATCTGTCCGTACAGTTGCCCATCGCGATCAACTCTGGAAAGCAATCCAAAAAGGAAGGCAAACTGAAGGAGAACCTCCGGTGCCGTAATGGCGTAAAGAAAGAGGGAACCAGTCGAACTTCGAAAGGCCCGTTGTCCAGATGGCCCTTCTTCATTATCATCGCTGACTGCTTGATCGTTCTGCTGAAGCCGTTCTTGACGAGCAAGCGCGTCAAGGTCTGGCTGCTTTTCTTCTTTTGACTTGGCCACCAGCGCCAGTAAATCAGCTAATGGCAAGTCGGCCTGTTGATGCTTTTGCTCTAAGACCCAGGTTAACCAGGAAGGAATGACCGGCAGCTTAATTTGGTTCTGCCGTTCTCCACCATGGCCGGCTGAATCCACCGAGATTTTTTCCAATTGAAAGGGTTTTAAGAAGAACCACTGGGAGCGGTGGATATTTTGAATTTTATCATAGGGCAAGTGCCGCCAGCGCTTGTGAATGATGCCAGAGGTCAAGACTAGCTCGTGCTCGGTCAGCCAGTAGCGCTGCTTGAAAAAGTCCAGTACTTCAAAGCCCAGCCAAAGCCCCGCTGCCAGTACCCACTGCCACCAGGTCAGGTGGAGAAAGGCGAAAACTGTCAGCACAGCAAAAAAGAGCGTCTTCCCATCTGACAGTAACTGCTCCAAAAAAGCCAGAAAATGGAAATGCCTAGGCTTCATGGCGGGCCTCCTTGGCCAAGGCCATGACCCGGTCCTTAAAGGCTTGGGCGGTTTCCTTTTGCAGAGCCTCGACTTCATGGTGGGAACCACCCGTCACCAGCACCACTCGTTGCAGGTGGAACATCTGGAGCAAGGGCCCCTGCTCCAGATCAACGTTTTGAATTCGATCAATCGGAATGGCCGTCAATCGACGGAAGAAGAACCCCTTTTGAATTTCAACGCTCGTTTCGTTGACTTGGTAGTGGTAAACGGCATAGCGATAATGTACCAAGAAGAAGCCAAAGAGAATCAGAAAAACAGCCAGGCAAAGCAGGCTTTCCATCAGCCATTCTGGTAAGGACCAGTGTAAAACGATTGGCAAGAGCCAGTGTAAACCGGCTAGAACGGCTAAAATAACCACCGTCGAAATCGCTTCCATCAAATACCAGACGACTTTCATCTGCTTTGGTAAATTCTGCATACCTTCTTCTCTCCTCAACCTCTACTAGCAAGCGCCAGCACCTTTTTATAAGTCAACTTATTAATCAATCACCGTTTGCGGCCAAAATAGCCGCGTGAACGGCATGGCGGAAGCCGTGTTCATCCAGGGCGAGGACGCCACGGATGGTCGTGCCACCGGGTGACGTAATCTGCCCCTTCAAATCGGCAGTGGACAAATCAGACTCCTGTGCCAAAACCGCCGTTCCCCGAACCACTGAGGCCACGAGCGAGGCAGCCTTTGCTCGGTCCAATCCCTTGGAAACGGCCGCATCCTCCATGGCATCCATCAACACGTCAATAAAGGCTGGGGAACAGCCGCCAACAACTCCAGCAATGCTGAGTTGGTCTTCCTTAACGACTAAGACGTCTCCCAGGCTCTCTAATAGCCCTTTAACGACTTCAGTCTGATCAGCCCTTGCACCCTCATCAACGGCCAGTGCAATCGTTCCAGCCTGTACAGCAACCGGAATGTTTGGGATGAAGGGATAAATGGGATTTTCTGCTGCCACTGCCTTCAAGTCACGGGCAGAAACAGCGGCGGCGGCTGAAAGGACAATGGTTTTTTCAGACAAGCCGGCATCGACCAGTTCCTTCAGAGTCGCTACCGTAGCCTTTGCCGGCACCGTCAAAATCAACAGGTCGAGATTGGCTGAAACAAAGTCCTCTGCCGTCTGATAAGCAGTCAGACCAAGCTTTTTGGCCTTTGCAGCATTTGACGACTTTGACACAAGGGTCAAATCGGTCAACAAGTCCTGCTTCAAAAAACCCTGGGCCAGGGCCGTTCCCATGTGTCCTAATCCAACAATTCCAACGTTCATCAAAAGCCTCCAAAAGAATTTCTTTTCATAATTTTAGCATAAAAGCACTGGTAGCACGCCTTCAATCAAAAAAGTCGGCAATCAAAGGATTGCCGACTAAGTGTTAAAAGCTATCGTGATTAAACTTTTTTGATAAAGGCAAAGATGGTCATGACAGCAAGCCAAACCAAAGCCAATACCGTGGTAAACATTGTCGCCTTGGAAATCAGCATCAAGACAAAGATCAAGGCGAGGAAGATAATCGTTAAGTAATTTGAAACCGGTGCAAAAGGCAGCTTGAAGCCAGCAACTTTTTCAACCGTTCCCTTCTTAGCCTGCTTCTTATAAACCAAGTGCGTGACCATCAAGGCCATGTAAATGATTAAGAAGGCAGCGGAGGCCGTTGATGAAATCAAGCTGAAGGCATCCGTTGGGAAGAAGTAGTTCACGACAACGGACAGACCGACAATCAAAGTTGACAGGTTGATGGCGTTGCGTGGAATCTGGTTCTTATTCAATTGACCAAAACGAGACTTTGGACCGGCCAATGAATAGAGCATCCGGCCGGTAGTAAAGAAGGCCGAGTTAATGGCTGAGGCGGCAGCCGTCAAGACAACGAAGTTAATCAGGGCAGCGGCTGACTGAACGCCAATGCCGGAAAAGACCTGAACGAATGGCGATTCACCGGCTTGGTAATTCGTCCATGGCTGAATAATCATAATAGCGGACAGGGCCCCAATGTAGAAGATCAAGATTCGAACGACAATCGAGTTAACCGCCCGTGGAATGGTCTGCAGTGGATCCTTTGTTTCAGCCGCCGTCACCCCAACGAACTCAACCCCCAGAAAGGAGAAGAAGGCCATTTGGAAGGCCGCTAAGAGCGTTTTTCCGTGGTTTGCAATCAAGCCATGTGACCAAAGGGTTGAAAATTCAGTCTTTCCCATGGCCGTGTGGACTTGGCCCAATGCCAAAATCAAGCCGGTCACAATCATGGCGATGATGGCCGTGACTTTAATCATGGAGAACCAGAATTCCGCTTCACCAAAGGCCTTAACGGCAATGACGTTAACCAGGTACAAGACCACTAAGAAGGCCAATTCCCAAGGCCAGGTAGGCAGATTTGGGAACCAGTAATGCATGTAGGTTCCAATGGCCGTTAACTCCGTCATGGCAATGACAATCCAGCCAATCCAGTAGGTCCAACCAAGGACAAAGCCGGCCTTCTTGCCCAGGTACTGGGTCATAAAGTCAATAAAGACTGGCTTGGAATCGTCTGAAATCAGCAGTTCCCCGAGGGCCCGCATCATGGCAAAGACGAAGAGTCCGGTAATAATGTAAACCAGCAAAATGGCTGGTCCTGCTTTTTCAATCGATGAGCCGGCCCCTAAGAACAGTCCGGTACCAATTGTTCCCCCAAGGGCGATCATCGCCACGTGTCGATGGGAAAGCGTTCGGGCAAAGCCCTGTTGTTCATCTGACATACAAATACTCCTTTGCATTTCCTCTCTAGTAGTCTATACTGACTTTATAAATAAGTAAAACTAAACCTTTTCAATTTAAAGTGAAAAAGTTTCATCGAGGTCCTATGAAAATCTTCACCTACCAAATCTTTGCTTCCGTAGCCGAAACCGGCTCCTTTAAAAAAACGGCGGCTGCACTGAACGTGACCCCTTCCGCGGTTTCCCACGCCATTGATAACATGGAAAAGGAACTGGGCTTGCCCCTCCTCATCCGCAATCGCTCCGAAATGGTCCTCTCTCAGGCCGGTAGCGAATTATTACCAATGGTTGAACGGCTTCTAAATGAGGACCGACAGATTCACACTCGTTCGGCTAAAATCGCTGGCTTAGCTGGTGGAACCCTTCGAATCGGTGCGATTTCTTCGGTCTGTATTGCCTGGCTGCCAACCATCATCCGCCACTTTAAAAAGCAGTACCCGTCTGTCGCCATTACCATCGTGCAGGGTTCCTTTAAGGAAATCGAGCAGGGCGTGGCCCTAGGCCGGATTGACCTTGGCTTTTCCGCCTACCCTGCCCACCACCGGCTCGATGCGGCCTTTTTAATCGACGATGAAATCAAGTGCCTAACCCCAAAGGACTTTGTGCCCAAAAACGGTCATGCCATTTCCCAGGCCGATCTGCGCGGTCAGCACTTCATCTTGCAACGGGCCGACTACGATTCCGATACCAAAGTCGCCCTAGATGAATTAGACGTCAAGCCTCAGGCCATCAACTATTCCATTGATGACCAATCGATTTTGGCCATGGTCGAGGCCGAACTGGGCTGGGGGATTTTGCCAGACTTGGCCCTGACCCGCTTGTCCGGTGAAGTGAGCGCTTATCCCTTTGAACAACCTTACTTTCGCCATCTCGGTCTTCTAACCAATCCATCCGCTGCAAGTGATCCCTTGGTTCAGGCCATGAAGAAGGAAATCCTGTCCTTTACAAAAGACTTTCAAAACAAAAAAGCATCCAAATGAAGCGGATGCTTTTTTTCTTTATTCTTTACTTACCAGGCACGTGAAATCAGCAATACCCCGAAGATAAAGAGGTAAAAGGCGATTAGTAAGACCATGACCGTGGCAGCCAGAATTGGTGAGAAGAGCAAAACAACACCAAAGAAGAGTGAAATCAATCCCAGGACAACCGTCCAGAATGACTGGGCCTTGGTCAATGGCCGAACGACACGGGCCATGTAGACTTCAAAGATTGAGTCCCAAATAAACCAGATGGCGAAGAAAACGCCGATGACCGAAACGCCGGCCACCCAGTGAAAGAGGAAGAGGACGGCGACGACCAGGTCCAGGATGAAGGTGGCTAACCACCAGCCAGAGCTGGCCTGTGCTAACTGACGGTCCGACCAGGCCTCATAGCCAATGATAAAGGCATGAATCAAGGCCAAAAGGCCAAAGAGATAGGTCAATGAGATTAAGGAAGCCAGCGGCTGGTTAATCATCAAGAGCGCCATGATGATAAAAAGAACACCAACGGCAATCGTCCACCAGTTTCGATTATTTCGTTTTTCCTGCATGCTACTTCTCCTTTTCAATTCAAATTGGAAAGACATTCAACCGTCTTTCCCCTTACTTCTTTATTTTAGTCCTCTTTTAGAACTTTGTTAAATCAAAAAAGCAGGAAGAATCCCCTGCTTTTTGCTTTGCTTTTGTGCTTTTAAATGATTACTGGGCCGCCTTGGCAGCAGCAGCCATGGCAACGGATGAAACGTAGTTAATTGGTTGACCAAAGTTTGGCTGGAAGAAAAAGTCGGTCATGGCCAGCTGGTCAATCGTCATCTTGTTCTCAATGGCCAAGGAGACGACGTTGGCTGCCTGTGAAATGTCATGTTTTGACAAGAAGGCTGCGCCCACAATACGCTTCGTGCCCTTCTCCCAAGTCAACGATGCCTGAACCGATGTCGTTGACAACATGAAGTCTGGTCGGTAGTCTTCTTTAATCGTCACCGTTTCGGTATCCACACCCTTGACAGCGGCCGCTTCGACCGTCAAGCCAGTTGCAGCATAGGCCAAGTCGTAGAGTTCAACGGCTGAGGTTGCCTGCGTTCCCTGGTAAGCCACCGTGTTTTTCTCGATGTTCTTTCCAACCAAGACACCCTGACGAACGGCGTTTGTTGCCAGCGGAATGTAATCGTACTTGCCCGTTGGGTTGTAGAAGACCGTTGCGGCATCACCGGCAGCAAAGACACCGGGCACAGACGTTTCCATGTATTCATTGGTTTCAATTGCCCCGTTTTGAAGCATCTTGACCTGGTCCTTGAAGAGTCCGGTGTTTGGCAGGAAGCCAATACCCAAAATGGCAATGTCGGCTTCGTAAGAGCCCTTGTCGGTGTTGACTTTGATACCCGTTTCGGTCTCTTCGAAGGATTCCACCATTTGGTTCAAGGCCAATTCTACGCCGTGTTCCACGTATGCGTCTTCAAAGACCTGTGAAAAGTCGGCTGAGGTGTTCTTGGCCAAAACCCGGTCCAAGCCGTCGATCAAGGTGACCTGCTTGCCGTTCACGGAAAGTTGCTCAGCCAATTCGGCCCCGATATAGCCGGCCCCGATCACGATGGCGGACTTGATTTCAGGCGTCACCTTCTTCAAATCGTTGGCGTTATCCCAGTTCTTTGAATCAAAGACACGGTCGGAATAAATTCCTGGCAAGTTTGGCTTGATGGCCTTGGAACCAGTGGTGATTACAATCTTGTCGTAATCAGCAGCCGCTTCCTTGCCAGAGTCCAGGTCCTTGTATACCAGGTGCTTGTTAGCCAAGTCGGCCTCCGTCACCTCGGTTCCCATGTGCATGGTAATCCCCTGGGCGTTCAGGGATTCGGGTGATTCGTAAAACATCTTTTCTGGAGATGACACGTGGTCACCAATCCAAAGAGCGATTCCACAGGACAAAAAGGAAACCGTCTGATTCTTTTCAAAAACATCGATTTCGGCTTCTGGGTGTTCTGCCTTGATTTGCTTTGCGGAGAATACACCTGCGTGCGTTGCGCCAATAACTGCTACTTTCATGAAAAACTCCTTTAGGTGTGCTTTCATTACAATTGTTATCTCAATTATACAATCGTAATGAAGTTTGTCAACAACTTCACGAAGATTCACAAAGACTTTTTACGGCAAGAAAAAAACACCCCGGAGGGTGTTTTTAGAAGGTTTTACTTAACTGCTTCCTTCAATGCCTTACCAGGCTTGAATGCAGGAACCTTTGATGCAGGAATTTGGATTTCTTCCTTCGTTTGTGGGTTGCGTCCCTTGCGGGCTGCACGTTCACGAACTTCGAAGTTACCAAAGCCGATCAATTGAACCTTTTCGCCCTTCTTCAAAGCGTCTTCAATTGATGACAATACGGCTGCAACAGCCTTATCAGCATCCTTCTTAGTTAAACCAGTCTTCATTGCGACTGAGTCGATCAATTCTTGCTTGTTTGCCATTCCTAATCTCCTTGCAAAAAATTAATTTAGAATACCTGCTGATGTGACAACCGTCAACAGGCTGGGAACGCTACCGTAGCAACTTCCATATGACAAGCTTAGCACAACTAAATTAAAATGTGTAGGAAAAAACGTGAATTTAATACTTGAAATGTTAATTTAACGGGCTTTCAAGAGGAATTTACTTCCGCTGACGAATAATCAGCTTAATTGGCGTACCAGAAAAGTCAAAGGCGGAGCGAATCTGGTTCTCTAAGAAGCGCTGGTAGGAGAAGTGCATCAACTCCACGTCGTTGACAAAGACCACAATTGTTGGCGGTGCCACGGCCACCTGTGTGGCGTAGTAAACGCGCAAACGTCGACCATTATCAGACGGTGCCGGATTGGTTGCCAACGCATCCATCAAGACGTCGTTTAGCATGGATGAGGAAATCCGCTTTTGGTGGTTCTCGTTGACGGCCAGAATCATGTCTGGCAAGCGATCCAAGCGCTGCTTGGTCTTAGCCGACACAAAGACAATCGGTGCGTAATCCAAGAACTTGAAACGGTCGCGAATCACGTTCTCAAAGTCCTGCATCGTGTGGGTGTCCTTTTCAATGGCGTCCCACTTGTTAACGACAATGACCAGGGCCTTTCCAGCATCGTGGGCATAACCGGCCACGTGCGTGTCCTGTTCACGGATTCCCGTTTCGGCATCCAAGACCATCAAGACGACTTCGGAGTCGTCAATGGCCTTCATGGCCCGCATCACGGAATACTTTTCCGTGTTTTCATAGACCTTGCCTCGCTTACGAATGCCGGCCGTATCGACCATGACGAACTCGTCCCCTTCCGGAGTCATGAAGCGGGTGTCAATGGCATCGCGGGTCGTTCCTTCGATGTTTGAGACAATCATCCGGTCCTCGCCCAAGATGGCGTTAACAATCGATGACTTTCCAACGTTTGGACGGCCGATGATGGAGAAGCGAACCGCTTCATCATCTTGGACGGCCGCTTCATCTGGGAAGTGCTTGACGACCTGGTCCAAGACATCACCCAAACCAATTCCGTGTGAACCAGAAACGGGATAGGGATCGCCTAAGCCAAGGGAGTAGAAGTCATAGATATCAGCCCGCATTTCCGGGTTATCGACTTTGTTAACGGCCAAGACGACGGGCTTGTCCGTTCCGTACAAGAGGTTGGCCACGGCCTGATCATCGGCCGTCAGCCCCTCTCGACCAGAGACAACCATGACAATCACGTCGGCCTCATCAATGGCCACTTCCACCTGACCACGAATTTCAGTCAGAAACGGGGCGTTCCCCATTTCCAACCCTCCCGTGTCAATCACGCGAAAGTCATAGTTCAACCATTCAGCACGTGCGTACAAACGGTCACGGGTTACTCCTGGCATGTCTTCGACAATGGCCATTCGTTCCCCAACGATTCGGTTAAAGAGCGTTGACTTACCGACGTTTGGTCGGCCGACAACAGCTACAACTGGTGCTGCCATAATCTGCTCCTTTCTTTTCAATAAAAAAAGACTGGCAAGCCAGCCTTTTTATGTCATCTTACAACTTGTCGCCGAACAGGTCGCCCAAAGTAGCGGCACCTTCATCGTCTTGTTGGTAAGCTGCAACGTCGGCACGTGAAGCACCGTTTGAGTCTTCGTGATCTTCACGCTTGTTAGCAGGCTTTTCTTCCAAAGCCTTCATTGACAATGAGATACGTTCTTCTTGTGGCTTAACGTCCAAGACCTGTACCTTCACCTTGTCACCTGACTTCAAAACGTCAGCTGGGTTTTCAACACGCTTGTGTGAAATTTGTGAAACGTGAACCAAACCTTCGATACCAGGGAAGATTTCAACGAATGCACCGAAGTCCTTGACACGCTTAACCGTTCCTTCAAGGACAGTACCAGCTGGTGCCTTTTCAGCAACTTCGTCCCATGGTCCAGGCTGCGTTGCCTTGATTGACAATGAGATACGGCCACGTTCAGTGTCCAAGGCCAAGATCTTAACGTTAACCTTTTCACCCTTTGACAAAACGTCGGCTGGGTTCTTCACACGGTCGTGTGAGATTTCTGAAACGTGAACCAAACCATCAACGCCGCCCAAGTCAACAAAGGCACCGAAGTCAGTCAAACGAGCAACCGTTCCTTCAACAACTTCGCCAACGGCCAAGCGTGAGAAGGCTTCTTGCAACTTTTCGGCACGTTCTTGGGCTGCAACAGCCTTACGTGACAAAATCAAGCGAGCCTTGGCTGGGTCGATTTCGATTACTTCTGCCTTGATGTCTTGTCCCTTGAATTGGTTCAAGTCAGAAACAAAGCGTTCTGCAACCATAGAAGCTGGCACGAATCCGCGGATTCCTGCAACGTCAACGATCAAACCACCGCGAACGGCGTTCAAAACAGTGGCGTCAACAACGTCACCTTCAGCAAATGAGAGCTTTTCCCATGCCTTACGTGCTTCCAAACGCTTCTTTGACAAGAGGTAAGCAACCCCTTCCTTGTCAGACGTTACGTTCGAAACAACAACCGTTTCGATTGAGTCTCCGACCTTCAAGTCGTCGGCCAAGTTTACGCTACGGTCGTCAGAATACTCACGCGCTGGCACAACTCCTTCTTCTCCGGTATGCAAACCAATAACCGCTTGGTTATCGTTGTCGATGGCCAAAACTTCACCAGTTACGACATCGCCTACCTTAATTTGATCAGCACTTTCCAGAGCTGCTAATAATTCGCTGTTAGTATCATTCATGACGTCAAACGTCCTCCTACATTTACACTTATAAGAGTATTTTATCAGAGCTACCCCTTTTTTCCTAGTATTATTTAGAAAAAAGTCTGAGGTGACCCAGCTGCTTTTAACAAAAGGCTTTCGAAAAAAGCAAAGCACACACTTATTACTACTATTTTAGCAGGTCGCCCCCGCAAATCGCAAGAAAAAAGCACCGGCTTATGCCTGGTGCTCTTCGATAATCGTTTTAATTTTAGCAACCACGTCGTCAATCCCAATCCCGGTCGTATCAACTTCGATGGCATCTTTTGCCTTTGTCAGCGGTGAAATGGCCCGGTGAGAATCCTTGTAATCACGTTCCTCGATTTCCTTTTTCAAAGTCTCCAAGTCAACGGCCATGCCCTTTTCCTTGTTTTCCTTGTAACGGCGTTCGGCCCGCTCGTCAACGGAAGCAACGAGGAAAATCTTTACTTGGGCATTTGGCAAAACGGTCGTGCCAATGTCACGGCCATCCATGATGACTGGATTGCTTTCCGTCATTGCCCGCTGCTTGTCAACCATGTCCGTTCGTACGGCGGCGTAGGAAGAAACCAGTGACACGTTATTGGTCACTTCCGTCGACCGAATCGCTTCAGTCACTTCCTCCCCGTTCAAAAAGACACGTTGGACCGGGTTGCCAGGCTTAAACTCGATGGTGATCTTTGGTAGCAAAGCCGTAATCCCGGCTTCGTCTTCATAAGAAAGACCCGCCTTCTTGGCCGCCACGGTCACTGTTCGATACATGGCCCCGGTATCCACGTAAACAAAGTGGAGCTGGCTAGCCAGAATCTTAGCAATGGTTGACTTGCCAGCCGAGGCTGGGCCGTCAATGGCAACTTGGAAAAAAGCGGGTTTTGTCATGGTTAATCGACTACTTTCAATTACTTAATCTTTAAGGATTGACCGGCGTATTGTGAATAGTTTTGAACCGTCAAACCAGGGTTCAAGTTCACAATGTTGGCTGGTGAAGTATTGTGGGTAATGGCGAAGTTATAAAGCGTTTGACCAGCGGCCAAAACAGCTGTATCGGCGTTCGCATTGGCTGCTGCATCTTGGTTGTCAGATGAACTGGCAGCCGCAGATGAACTGTCGGCTGAGGAAGTCATGTCATTAGATGAAGAAGCCTGTGCTGCTTGGCTATCAGCGTTAGAAGACTTTGTCGCCGCCTTCTTGTTTGCTGACTTGGTTGATGATGAGCTTGTCGTCTTTTCCAACTTTGGTTGGTTCTTGACCATTCCATAGACTGGCGCAGAAGCCAGCAGGAACAGTGACAAGAAGACTAAGAAGACCAGCAAACCGCCGTAGTTCTTCTCTTCGCCCTGTTTCTTCTCTTTTTTAGGTCCGTCAAATCGGTTCTTTCGTGAAAGAACTGCACCTTCGTTATTCATTGGGTATGCCTCCAATTTCTTCGTATTTTTAGTCTAACACGAATCGGCCTTTCCAATTGATAACCTTTTCTTAAGGTCGCAACGTTTTCTTAAATGGTGAAAGCGCCTTTACCACCAGAAGGTTCACCGCTGTCCAAACGACACCCTGTAAGAGGTTGAATGGCAGGACCATGCCCCAGAGGTACACGTTTGTACCAATAAACTTGGCAATGTCAAAGTGTGCCAATGATGAATAAAGCGGGATTCCCCAGACGATGTTGGTCACAACGCCCAAAACACCCATGAAGGCGATGGCCACGATAAAGGCCAAAGCCTTGCGGAAGGTATCGTTTGCCAGTTTTGACTTGAACAGGTCAGCAAAAATCACGATGGCTAAGAGGTAGCCAAAGCCAACGATTAAGTTCATTGGCATGCCGATGTAGGTGTTCACCCCTTCGTTTAAGACAACCAGTTTCAGGATGGTCCGCAAGATGAGGACCAGACCAGCTGAACCAATACCATACCAGGAAAGCGCCAGGAAGGCCGGTACGATTGAAAAGTCAATTTTCAAAAAGGATGCCGACGGCAGGATGGCCACTTTTGGAAAGATGGTCAGGGCAAAGGAAATTGCCGTCAGTGCCGAGAGGATGGTTAAACGTTTTGTCGCGTGATTTGTCATGTTTTTCTCCTTTTTTGACCATAAAAAAATGGCCTTGATCTCACGCGGGGCAAAATAAAGGCCAGCCAAAAAAAGACTGTCTTTAAACTTCTTCATACCCGACTGTACGGTCGGCTCTGGATTCTCACCAAATCAACTGCCAAAGCAGGTCACGGGCTTATCAGTTAAACTGCATCACCGCCGGTTGGGACTTGCACCCGACCCCGAAGTTTTTTGTTCTTTCGAACGGTTTCTAGTTTAGCATATCCAAGTAAAAGTGCAAGAAAAAAAGAGCACTTTACCCTGCTCTTGTATCGTATCTATAAAAGATAATGAACTTACTTACGGCGCATGTACCGGTAGTCACCGTTCTTTAATCGCTTGACTTCATCGTGGGAAAGGTCCCGGTAATCACCTGCCTGCAACCCAAGCAAATCCAAAAAGGCGTAGCGGTCACGACGCAGCTTTTCGACTGGGTAACCAACCTTTTGCAACATGTCTTTGACCTGGTGATTGCGCCCTTCGTGAATGGTCATCGTGATAAAGGAAACCTTGCGGTCCTGGTCGACTTTTTCAATGGCAACCCGGGCCGGTGCGGTCTTCTTACCGTTTAAGACAATTCCACGCTTCAATGGGGCCAGGTCGGCCATGTTCGCCACACCCTTGACCTTTGCGGTATAGACCTTATCGACCTTGCCCTTGGGGTGCATGAGCTGGTTGGCCAAGTCCCCGTCGTTTGTCATGATCAAAGCGCCGGTCGTGTCGTAATCCAGTCGGCCAACCGGGTAAACTCGAGCATCGACATCCGTTAGCAAGTCGACAACCGTTTGACGGCCCTTATCATCGGAAGCCGTCGTCACCACCCCGCGGGGCTTGTTTAGAAGGTAGTAGACCTTCTTTTCAGAACCGTCCAGGGGCACGCCATCGACCTTGACTTCATCAGCCGAAGTCACCTTGGTCCCAAGCTTTGAAATTTGTTGGCCGTTAACGGCAACCCGACCCTCCAAAATCAGCTTTTCGGCGGCTCGTCTGGAGGCAATACCCGCTTGGGCAATCACCTTTTGTAAGCGTTCTTCCTTGTCATTTGCCATGGTGAACTCCTTTTTGAATTACTCGGTTCTTTGATTTTCACTATTGTCAGTGGCTTGGCTGGTCGCTTCATTGTTTGAGGCAGTCTCTGCAGCAGCTTCAACACTTGCCTGCCCCGCTTTTGCAGAACCATCAGCGATGTCCCCCTCTTCATCAATTTCGTCGAAGAGTGCCAGTTCATCCTGCTGTTCGTCTGACAAAATCACGTCCTTGATGTCTGGCAATTCCGGCAGTTCCTCCAAGGAACCCAGGCCAAAGTAGTCCAGAAAGTCCGGGGTCGTTCCGTACAAAATGGGTCGGCCGACTTCTTCCTTGCGGCCCACGCCTTCAATCAACTGGTGTAGTTGCAGCTTTTGCAAAGTCCCGGCCGAACGCACACCGCGAATTTGGTCGATCTCCACTCGGGTGATTGGCTGTTGGTAGGCCACGATGACCAGGGTTTCCAACTGTGGCTGGGTCAGCTTCGTGTTGACCGGTAGGTCAAAGTAAGAAGAAACCAGTTTACCAAAGGCCGGCTTAGTGACAAGGACGTAGCGGCCATCGGCCGAGCGAATGGTCAGTGGTCCTTCGTTCTCGTTTAACTTCTGCCACAGTTCGTCAACCAGGGCTGGAATGGCCCCCTTTTCATATTCGGTTAGCTTGGCTAATTCGGCCGCTGACAGGCCGTCCTCCCCTGCCACAAAGAGCAGGGCTTCAATTTGATCAATCGCGTTCATCGTTCACCGCTTTAATTAAAATTTCGTCTGATAAGTCCGCCTGCCAAATGGTCAACTTCTTTTCCTTGGACATTTCAAGCAATCCTAGAAAAGTCATCACCAGATGGTCGACGTCATAGAGCCCGTCAAAGAGCTCGGTAAAAGTCATCGAAGCCGTCTTTGGCAGCGTTTGTAGCTTAGCCTCAATGGTCTTAATGCCATCCCCAATCGTAAAGGATTCGGAACGGACCTGCCTGGTTCGTGGAACCAAGTCCCGCTGCCGGGCTAAGACGTTGTTAAAGGCCAGCTGCAAATCAACCAGAGAAAGGCCCGGTGCCAGTGTCAGCTGCCGCTCCTCCTCCGGCGTTTCATCCGCCAGGGCCGGCCGACCAAAGGACTGCATGCCAACTTCCTGCCGTTCATCAAAGAAAGTCGCGGCCTGCTGGAAGCGTTGGTAGACCAACAGCCGGTTGATCAGTTCCTGCTTTGGATCCAGTCCCTCTTCGTCTGTTTGGTCCTCTTCGACTTCGGGCTGGGGCAGCAAGTCGTTTGACTTGAGCCGAATCAGTTTGGCCGCCATGACCAGGTATTCGGCCGCCACGTCCAACTGCATGGCCTGCTGGTCCTTAATAAAGGACAGATACTGCTCGGTCACCTGGGCAATTGGCAGGGCCAAAATATCCATTTCGTGCTTTTTAATCAGGTGTAAGAGCAGGTCCAAGGGCCCCTCAAAGTCCGTGATTTTAATTGTTAAATCCGCTTTATTAATAGTGCTTTCTCCACTTATCAATGGCAGTTTGGGTATCAAAAGTCCCCATTAAAGTCTTATCGGGGTGCTGTTCTTGTAAATCGGTCAGCATCTGCGACTGAGTCGCCTTCTTCGGTGAGCCCGGGGTCACGATGACCCGGCGAACCAAGATGACTTTGTCCTTGTAGAACTCATAGCCTAAAAGACCCGTGATTGGGTCGTGTGGCTCGTCTTGGAAGAAATAGAGAAAGTAATCGTCTTGCTCGTAGGTCTTCATCACCTCGTTCAAGTGATTGACGTCCTTTAGTTCGGGTACCAAAGAAAAAAGGCCCATGATGGTCTTTTCGTCGTCAGCTCTTGGTTGAATTAACATATGCCCTCCTAAGCGCGGGGATGGAACTGGTCATAGACCTGCGTTAACCGTCCCTTTGAAATATGGGTGTAGATTTGGGTGGTGGAGATATCCGAATGACCAAGAAGCTCTTGGACAATGCGTAAATCGGCACCGTTTTCTAGAATGTGGGTAGCAAAGGAATGGCGGAGCGTGTGCGGCGAAACATCCTTATGAATGTCGGCCTTTGCCACCAGCTGCTTAATTAAAAGCCAGACCCCCTGCCTGGAAATTGGCCGACCGTGATCGTTTAAAAAAATCTGATCGGCCTTCTGCTTCTTCAAAAGCTTTGGGCGACTATCCCGCAAGTAGGTCGACAGCCAGTCAATAGCCACCTCACCAATCGGAATAATTCGCTCCTTATCGCCCTTTCCAATCGTTTGAAGCAAGCCCAGGTCTAGGTGCAGGTCGTCTAACTTTAAGTGAACGAGCTCCGACACACGCAGGCCCGTGGCGTAGAGCAACTCGAGCAAAGCCTTGTTGCGAATTCCAAGCGTGCTCGTTAAATCCGGCACGGCTAACAGGCGGTCCACTTCCTCAACCGTTAAAACGGCTGGCAAGTGCTGGGCCTTCTTGGGCGGTTTGATTGTTTGCATCGGATCATGTGCGACCAGGTTTTCTTTTTTCAAATAGGCAAAGAACTTCCGGAGCGTCGTCACCATTCGGGCAATGGACGAATTGGCCCGGCCCTTTTCCCGTAGCTGGTTTAAAAAAGCGAGCACGAAGACGTGGTCCACTTGTGAAAGGCCCTTTTGCTGCTCTTCTAAAAAGCGAGCAAAGGCGTTCAAATCCTGCTGGTAGGCCTTGACCGTGTTGACCGAAAGGCCCCGTTCCACCTGAATGGCCCGGAGGTAGTCCTGCATTTCTGCCGTCAACATTAATCCGCCAAGCCTTTTTCTGTCAGGCGAATACCATCGTCGACCTGTTCGATCAAGCGGTCCTTGTACAAACGCCCCAAAGCCCGCTTGAACTGGGACTTTGAAAAGCCGAACTGGGCCTTAATGGCTTCCGGTGCGGACTTGTCGTTAAAGGGCAGGAAGTGCTCGGCCTTGCGTTGCAGCTGCAACAGCAGGAACTGGGCATCTTCGTCCATGACCTGGTAG
This sequence comes from Fructobacillus papyrifericola, assembly GCF_018437235.1. Taxonomy (GTDB): domain Bacteria; phylum Bacillota; class Bacilli; order Lactobacillales; family Lactobacillaceae; genus Fructobacillus; species Fructobacillus papyrifericola. The sequence continues at coordinate 486,022 of NZ_JAAMFJ010000001.1, forward strand.
GCCAATGGCTTTAGCGACAGGTTAACGACCCCGTGCTCGTTAACACCAAGCACCCGCACTTCGACCACTTCCCCAAGTCGTGGTTCCACTTCCCGTTGGGATGGGTGGATAAATCCTAAGCAATAGTTCTCCGTTAGAACAAGGGTCCCGACCAACTTGTTGCGGTAGACCGTGGCCTTAATCTTGTCGCCCTTCTTAATACCGGCACCGAGGCGGGCCTGGCGGGAGACGGCTTTGACGATGTCTTGCTGCGCCAACTGGCCCCAGAGACGGCCCTTGTTATCTTCTTTGATGGCCAAGAGCAGGCGATCGCCCTTCTTGGGCCACAAATCGTGAATGGTTGGCAAATCATCCAAGGAAACAACCAGGTCTTTATTGGCCAATCCGATATCAACAAAGACCCCGAGGTCGGAACGGCCCTGGACGACTTTGCCCCAGGCGTACTGATCCTTTTGGATGTCAGGCACGGCCTTGGTAATCTGCAGCCGGTGGTCTTCGTTTTGATAGGCAAAGCCCGTAACAAAACCACCTAGCTTCAAAGGCTTTTCCAGCTCGTCCTTATCGATTTCATAAGTGTGGCCCCCGTCGACCTGGGCGTAAAAAAACTGCCCGTTCTCGTCGGTTACCTTGGCCTTAATGATTTGACCCAATCGTTCTTCCATGCTTTTTCTCCAAACTTCCTGTTTTCTAAGTCAAAAAAGTGGGTTGCCCCACCTTTCGTCTGACTCCGTTCTGATGCTTAGTTAGCCAAGGCCTTCTTGACCGTGTCGGCCACAACCTTCCCGTCGGCACGGCCCTTAGTCTGAGCAGAAACAATGCCCATGACCTTACCCATATCCTTTGGTGACGTAGCACCGGCCTTTTCAATGGCTGCTGCAACGATTTGCTTGATTTCCTCTTCTGAGAGTTGGGCTGGCAAGTATTTGGCCAAGACGTCTAATTCCGCCTGCGTTGCCTCTGCCAAGTCATCACGACCACCCTCTTTGAATTCGGCGATCGATTCCTTGCGCTGCTTCACTTCGCGAGACAAAACGCTCAACTCTTCCTCTTCGGTCAAGTCGTGACCCAGGTTGATTTGTTCGTTCATCACAGCGGACTTGATCTGACGGACAACACCCAAGGTTTGCTTGTCCTTGGCCTTCATGGCCGTCTTCATATCCTCTTGTACCTGTGCTAATAAGCTCATTTTACCCACTCCTTTTAGAAAGTTTCCATATAGCTATAGTTTACCACGAGGACACAAAAAAAACGCCACAAAGTGGCGTTTTTACAAACGAATTAACGCTTGTTCTTCTTCTTGTTGCGCTTACGTGCAGCTTCAGACTTCAACTTACGTTCTACTGAAGGCTTAACGTAGAATTCGCGCTTTCGGTATTCTTGGAGAGTACCGTCCTTAGAAACACCACGCTTGAAACGGCGCAATGCATCATCCAAAGATTCATTCTTGCGAACAATAACCTTTGCCATGTCGATTCCCCTCCTTCCTGGCATTTTATTTCGTCGAAACGATATGCACTTGAACCTTGCTATTATCTCAAGGCCCCATGAGAAAGTCAAGAAAAAATTTACCAGCAACTGCCAGGCCAAGGCCTTTTATCAAAAAAAGAACGAATCGGTTGATTCGTTCTTTAAAAAGATGCTTTAGGCTGCTTGATGTTGCTGACCGCTGTTTTTCGAACCACCCTTTTGGTGACCCTTGGGCTTAAGCATAGCCAGCAGAATCAAGACGGCCATGACGAATATCAACAGGCCGTACATGCCAATGCCGGGATTGCTTCCCTTCAGCGGTGAAAAGACCCCGAGGAAAGAGACCACGGCAGGTGCAAAGGCCGTTCCGATGTTACAGCCAATGAGCAGAATCGAATTGGCCAGGCCGTCGGCCGACTTTGGAATCCGGTTGTCGATGGTATCAAAGATGTAAGTCCCAGCTAATGGATAGGAAAAGCCAATGATGGCCACCGCCAAAGTCAGGACCCAAACATTGCTTGCATAATTCATCAGCAAGGTCCCAACAACCATGCACAAAAGGCCGGCCAAAAGGACGTAGCGTTTCAAGGCCTTAAAGGCCCGGCCAAAGAGAAAGCCCATGAACATTGAGGCCAGCGTGTAGGCCGTAATGATAAAAGCCGCGGTTGTGCCGTCACCCATGTGGTTTTGAACCACAACGGAGGGAGTCAACACGTTGACGATGGCCATACCGATTGTAATCGTGCCACAAAAGACCGAGGACCAAATGATTGGCCAAGATAACTTGGGTTTCTCGGCGTTCTCCTTCTTAGCCTGCTTTGAGAAGTGGTATTCGGGCACGACTTTGTAAAAGCCGGCCAATACAACCAAGATAAAGGCGTAAGACAAGAAGGAAACCTGCCAGGAAATGTTCAGGAGAACACCCGCTAACAAATTGATGACACAAACGCCGATGGGCTCAAAGGCCGAGCGTTCACCAAGCATTTGGGCCTGGTCGTCCCCTTCGTAATAGAGGTTCACCAGGGTAATGGCCAGGGAGTTGGTCATCCCGATGCCGACACCAAAGATAATCCGCGCAAGGAGCACGAGCCAGAGGTTGGAAAGCAGCACTGGGGCAATCCCGGCGACGCCCATCAACAGCATGCCCAGGCCGACGACTTTTTTAATGCCGAACTTCGCAGCTAACTGACTCGAAAAAAGCAAAATGATGAAGGCCGGAATCTGTTGAATCGTGGCCACCATGTTAACTAAGGTACTAGGGTAATTGGAAAAGGCGCGCTGCATGGCTGGTAGCGCGGGTGAAATCGCCGTTCCTGAGGTAATGATCAGGGAAACGGCCAGAATCCAAAAACGGTGTGAAGACGTCTTCGGGTCCCATTGTTGTCGATCTTTTGACATTGGGCACTCCTTTCAAGTATGTCTACAGCTTCATTGTACCCCTCTTTCTAAGAACTGTTAAATTTTCCAAAGTGGTTGATAAAGGCAGCCGGAATGGCCCTCCCGCCCGCTTTTCACCCAATAAAAAAAGCACTAATTGTGCTTAAAGGAAGGAAAGGCATAGCGGTGAAAGAGACCAATCAATTCCCCGTTGAATAAGAGAGCCAAAACCGTTCCGATTTGAATACCAATCAACTGACCTTTCAAGAAAAAGGCCAGCAAAATCAGGCTGACTGCAGGAGCAAAGGCCAACAACTGCCCCTTCCATGCTTTTCCATCAAAGAAGCGGATGGCTAAAATATCGGTTAAAAAGTCGGTCGGGTACATCCAAAGGCTGGCTCGCTGGTAAAAAGAGGTTCCCAGGCAAACCAAAACAATTCCCAAAACAACGAGGGCCAATTTCATGAAGACCGCTTCTGAACCAGGACGCAAGAAGGCCAGAAAGTTGGCAAAGAAGTGAATCAATTCGCCGAAAAAGAAGACAAAGAGGACCGAACCGGCCACATGCCACCAAGAAAAAGCCGGCAGCAAGAACATGTTCAGCAAAATAACGGCACAGCCAATCAGAATAATCATCAAAGACAAGGGCTGCTGAAAGGCCGCAGCCATGCCCAGGGCCGCAGCCGTCCAAATCCCGTTCCCCTCCCCTGACAAAATCATCAGGGCGTTACCAACCGTGACGAGCAGGAGGCCCAGAATAAAAAAGAGAATGCGCGTTGTTAGACGATTTTTCAAAGAATTTCTCCATGTCCTTTTGGTAAAGTAGAAGGATAACGTGTTGCATCAGCAACACCAGTATACAAGAAACGGAGTCAGCCGATGTGGGTAAACAAAGAAATCGATGAATTAACAGCTAGAGAATTCTACGCCATGGAAAAGCTGCGCATTGACACCTTTGTCTTGGAACAAAAACGCAACTACCATGAACTAGACGAAATTGATTTAGTAGCTCATCACCTGGCCTATCTTGAAGAAGGCCAGTGCCTGGCCTACGCCCGCATCTTTGAAAAGGCTGATACCATTCATTTTGGCCGGGTGGCCACCGCCCTGTCTGCCCGGGGAAAGGGCTATGGCGGTCAGCTGCTAAAAGAAATCCTTAGCTTCTGTGACAACAAATGGCCGAACCGCCTAATCGAAATTGAGGCCCAGGAACAGGTCGTGGGCCTCTATGAAAAGTTTGGTTTTGAATCCGTTGGCGAACTTTTTGTTTTGGAAGGCACCCCCCATCAAAAGATGGTTCGAAAGCCGGGCGTAAGATAGTTTCCTTTTTTATCAGCCATGATTAATCCTGAGCGACCGTTATGGTCATCTGTGGCGACTATCAATTAAAAAAGAGTCGAACAGCTTGTTCGACTCTTTTTCTTTGTTTAGGGTTCTGGTTCGAAGAAACGACCACCGGTGTGTTCGACTTTTGACTCGGAGTAAAAGGAGTGGGGATCAACTTCGTGGATGGCCTCGCGGAGATCACCCAATTCATGCTGAGTAACCACGGTCAGCAAGACCGACTTGTCCTTACCCGTATAACCACCGTGAGCCGAATCAATGATAGTCACGCCCCGGCGCATCTTCTGCTGGATGTGCTCGCACATCATCTCCGGTTTGTTGGTGACAATCATTTCTTGGATTTGCTGCTGACGGGTGTAAAAGACGTCGATGAAGTGAGCAGAAACAACAACCCCGATAATGGAATAAAGGGCGTACTGCCAACCGTAGGTCAGCCCAGCACCGACCATAATCAGCGCATTGAAGGCCAGGTTGACGGAGCCGACTTTGGTATGGAACTTCATCTTAAAGAGCATCCCGATGATGTCCAAACCGCCGGTTCCAACACCGTAGCGAAGGGCCGTTCCAACCGCCATTCCGTTCAAACCACCACCGAAGATGGCACAGATTAAGGGATCGGAGGTCAGCACGGTCTTTGTCGCAAAGACGGGCACCAACAAGGCCGACAAAATAACCGCAACGGCCGTAAAGATGGCAAAGCGTTTGGATAGCTTCACCGCCGCAATGACCAGTAGTGGCAAGTTGGCCGCGGCAATCCCGACGGAAACCGAGATGCGGCCGTTAGTGACCGTGTCAATTAACTGGGCTAAACCGGTAAAGCCGGAGGAGTAAATGTGCCCCGGCTTCCAGAAATAATTCAGGGCAATGGCCAGAATGACACCGTACAAAACGGCGCCCACGAACTGGTGATAGTAATAGTGATCTAACTTTTTTTCGATTTTTGCAATCATTGTCTTCTGCTAAGTTAACTTGGGCTGATAGCCTTTTGTCCCTAGCTAAGATATGACCAAAAGGCAGCCTGGTCCTTAGCTGGTTCATAACCGATGCATGAACTACCCCTATATTCTAACAAGATTGACCAAAATGTGGGCATAAAATTGTAAAATGACTCAAATTTGTTTCTTTTGTCATGCTCTCGGTAAATAAAAAGCACGCCTTTTACCTCGCAAGAAGTGTTAAAAGACGTGTTTTTTCAAATATTAATAAGTGAACTTATTCTTTTGGCGCTGATTCATCAGCTTCTAACCCCAATTCAGCCAATTGCTTGGCATCAACGGGCGTTGGCGCTTCGGTCATTGGTTCCGTGGCCTTTGAGTTCTTAGGGAAGGCAATCACTTCACGAATGTTGTCCTGACCAGCCAAGAGCATGGCCAAGCGGTCCAAGCCAAGGGCGATGCCACCCATTGGTGGGAAGCCGTATTCCATGGCTTCAAGCAGGAAACCGAAGGCTTCTTCGGCTTGTTCTGGGGTAAAGTCCAAAGCCCGGAGCATCTTTTCTTGGATATCCATGCGGTGGATACGGATGGAACCGGAACCTAATTCGTAACCGTTCAGAACCAAGTCATAGGACTGGGCGTGAGCCTTGTGTGGGTCTTCGCCTTCGTTCAAGTAGTGCAAGTCCTCTTCGTTTGGCATCGTGAATGGGTGGTGGGCCGCAATCCAACGGTCAAAGTCTTCGGAGTACTCGAAGAGTGGCCAGTCAACGATCCAGGCAAAACGCCATGGTGTTTCTTGGTCAATCAAGTTCAATTCCTTGGCCGTCAGACGACGCAAGGCATCCAGTGAGGCGGCCACAACGTCAGCACGACCCGCCCCGAAGAGCAGGAGGTCGCCGACTTTGGCACCAGTCGCTTCGATCAGGTCCTTAGCAGCTGCTTCATCGAAGAACTTAGCGATTGGGCCCGTCAAGCCTTCGTCAGATACCTTCATCCAAGCCAAGCCCTTGGCGCCGAAGCGTTCGATGTATTGACCAAGCTTGTCGATGTCCTTACGTGAGTAGTGATCAGCGGCACCTGGAACGGCCAAAGCCTTCACGACGCCCCCGTCCTTGACTGCGTTTGCAAAGACGCCAAAGTCGGAGTCCTTCACAACCGCTGACAAATCCTTAATTTCATAAGGAATTCGCAGGTCTGGCTTGTCCGTTCCGAAACGGTCCATCGACTCTTGCCAGGTCAACCGTTCGATGTCTTCCAACTTCAAGTCAAAGTCGACCACGTCCTTCATGATCTGCTGAACCCAGTGACCAACCAGGGTCTGGATTTCAGAGGCGTTCAAGAAAGAAGTCTCCAAGTCGAGCTGGGTAAATTCAGGTTGACGGTCCCCACGCAAGTCTTCATCACGGAAGCAACGGGCGATTTGGAAGTAACGGTCAAAGCCGGCCCCCATCAACAACTGCTTAAAGAGCTGTGGTGACTGTGGCAAGGCGTAGAAGGAACCAGGATAAATACGGGAAGGCACCAGGTAATCGCGGGCCCCTTCCGGCGTTGACTTGGCCAGGTATGGCGTTTCAATGTTGATGAAGCCGTGTTCTTCCATGAAGCGGTAGGCCGAAGACATAATCTTTGACCGAACACGCAAGTTGTGCTGCATCTGTGGGCGACGGAGATCCAAGTAGCGGTACTGCAACTTGAGTTCTTCTCCAGCCTTCACGTCATCTTCGATATCAAAGACCGGCGTCTTGGAATCGGCCAAGATTTCAGCCTTTGACACCTTGACTTCGATGCCACCGGACTTGATCTTGTCGTTGTGCTGCCCTTCGGCACGGGCCACGACTTCACCTTCGATGGCTAAGACGAACTCGTTACGGGCCCTTTGGGCGACTTCGAGTGCTTCTGCTTCATCAGAGGAAAAAGTCAACTGGACAATCCCTTCACGGTCACGCAAATCGATGAAGACCAATTCACCGAAGTTCCGGCGCTTTTGCACCCATCCGGCCAACTTAACCGTTTGACCGATATACTGTTCATCTACTAAACCTGCATAGGTTGTGCGTTCCATTATTCTGCCTCCTCGGCCACTAACTGACCCATGACGTGTTCAATTTCTTCAGCCAAGCGATCGATGTTCAAGTCTGCCTGCTTACCAGTCAGCATGTCCTTGACTTTGACCTGCTTGGTCTTGGCTTCTTCATCCCCAATCGTGATGACAAAGCGAGCCTTGCGACGGTTGGCCGTCTTAAACTGGGCCTTGAGCGAACGACCGGCAAAGTCCAAATCGGCGGAAAAGCCGAGGTCCCGCAACTTTGTGGCCAGTTCCAAGGTCAAGGCCTGGTTGTCATCCCCAATGTGGGCCAGGTAAAAGTCCAAGCCGGCCGCTTCCAGGTTCAACTGGTTTTGGGCAGTCAGCAGGGCAATCAAGCGTTCAACACCGAGACCAAAGCCAATCCCTGGCGTTTCTGGTCCGCCAAATTCTTCGACCAAGCCAGAGTAACGACCACCACCGGCAATGGTGGCAGCGCCCTTCAAGTCGGGATCGGTAGTCATCACTTCAAAGATCGTGTTGTTGTAGTAATCCAAGCCACGAACCATGGATGAATCGATTTCGTATTGGATACCCAAGTCATCCAGGTAAGTCTTAACCGCTTCAAAGTGGGCCTTTGATTCATCTGACAGGTAGTCAAAGATGGTTGGTGCCCCTTCCACAATGGCCTGGTCCTTCTTATCCTTTGAATCTAGGACACGGAGTGGGTTCTTTTCCAAACGGGTCTTGGAGTCTTCGGACAGTTCGGCTTCGTGTGGCTTCAGGTAATCAATCAGAGCCTTTCGATAAGCTGCCCGGGAATCCTGGTCACCCAGGGTGTTCAAGGCGACTTTTAAATCCTTTAGCCCAAGGGAGGCCAAGAACTTAACCACCATGGTAATCACTTCGGCATCCAGGCTTGGCTCTGTTGAACCAAAGGCTTCCACACCGATTTGGTGGAACTGACGAAAACGGCCGGCCTGGGGCCGTTCATAGCGAAACATTGGGCCCATGTAAAAGGTCTTGTAGGGCTTTTCTTGTTCGGGGCCAAAGAGCTTGTTTTCCACAAAGGCACGGACAACCCCGGCCGTTCCTTCCGGACGCAGAGCCATGTGCCGGTCACCCTTATCGGTAAAGTCATACATTTCCTTTGTCACCACGTCGGACGTATCACCGGCCGAACGGGAGAATAGGTCAAAGGACTCAAAAATCGGCGTGCGAATCTCACCGTAGCCATAACGGGAGAAAATTAAGCGGGCCTGCTGTTCAATCTTTTGCCAAGCTAAAACGTTTTGACCATAGAGGTCGGCCGTTCCCTTTGGCTTTTGAAAAGTTGCTTTTGCCATGTGTTTTCATCGACGCCTCTGCGTCGCCTCCATTGAATTTATCGAGCAAATAACGAAAAAAACGCCCTCAAGAAATGTTTCAAAAAACATCTCCTAAGGGCGCTTTGGCGCGGTACCACCTTACTTTCGTGTGCGTGCACACGCTAGGTTTCCCTTAACGCGGGAAAACGGCTGGGTTAACAGCGCCTGTGTAAGTGTCTTGAGCAAAGTCTCGCCTGACTCTCAGCAACCGTCAGGTCTCTTTTTCGAGGATCTTTACTCTTTCCCTACTCATCGGTTATTCGTTAGTTTCATTTTAGCAGTTGAAACCAGCATGTCAATACTTAATCCCTTTTGATTCAGGGGGACTTCGTCTATAATGGACCTATCAAATTTTCTTTCTTTTCAAATTTCACTAACAGGAGGTTTTTATGCACCGAATCTTAGAAAAGCTGCAACACGATCTACTTTTTCTTTTCACAACCGGACTATTCATCCTCTTTGCCCTATTTGGTCGAGTTAATTGGGCCAGCATTTCCTGGCCCACGGTCGAGTCCTTACTGGCCCTGCTTGGCTTAGTCACACTCTTTCAATCACTGGGCTTGATTGATGCTTTAGCCGACTTTTTCATTGAGCAAGCCAAGACGACCCGTGCGCTCGTTTGCGCCCTCTACCTACTGACCTTCTTTTCGGCCATGGTCGTGACAAACGACGTCGCCATCCTCACCTTTGTTCCCCTGACCTTTGCCTTGGCCAAAAAAGTGTCCCTTCCCGTTGTCAAAGTCGCCGCCATGGTCACCGTTTATGCCAACCTCGGTTCCGCCATTTCACCTTTAGGCAACCCGCAAAACATCTTCTTACTGGCCCATTACCAAGGTGGCCTGGCCGAAATGTTGCTGCCAGCACTGCTTCTCTTCTTACTGGCCCTTTGCTCCCTGCCCTTTGCACTCAAAGTGATCGCAAAAACCGAAATTGAGCCCATTGAACAAAAGACCAGAATTCCTTCTTTTACCCGCTTCGAACGCCTGCTGCTGACCTTTGCCTCCCTGGTCGTTTTGCTCAGCCTGCTGAGTCAAACCAACTTGCCGGGGGCCGTCGTCATCGTCTTCCTCTTAATCCTGCAGTTCAACGCCGGCTCAATAAAAGAAATCGATTATGGCGTCGTCTTTTCCATTCTGAACTTCTTCTTACTGGTCAGCGTACTAATTAGCCTTTCACCCGTTCACCAGTTCTTACTACATATAGGTGCAGACAAGCTTTCCCTCTTCTTTTCTGCTAGCCTTTCCAGTCAAGTGATTTCCAACGTGCCGGCAGCCGCCCTCCTTGCACCTGTGACAAAGCACTTTACCGCCCTCTACCTCGGTGTTTCGGTCGGTGGCTTTGGCACCCTGGTCGCCTCGCTGGCCAATCTGCTGGCCTTCCGTCAGGTTAAGGCCAATGCCGAAGCGCGCTTGCGACGGGACTTTTTACTGGTCTTCACCCGCTATAACCTCCTCTTCTTATTCCTGGGCGTAGCCCTAGCCACCCTCTACTTATCCTTCACATAAAAAAAGCAGCGACAAATTGTCGCTGCTTTTTTTACAAAGTCAATTCCTGGTCTTCTTGGGACCTAAAATATCGCGGACCCGCTTTTGCAAAGCCGGCACGACTTCTTTTTCGTACCAGGGATTCTTTGCTAACCAAATGTTATTTCGTGGCGATGGGTGGACAATTGGAAAGTAAGTTGGCCAGTATTCCTCGTAGTTTTTGATGGTATCGGTAATCTTCGCAGAGGACTTGAGATGCAAGTAGTACTTCTGTGCATAGGAGCCAACCAGAATCGTTAACTGCCGGTCGGCCATCCGGTCGAGTAAGCGGGGATGCCACTTTTCGGCAATCCCCTTACGGGGTGGCACATCCCCAGACTTTGCCTTGCCTGGATAATAAAAGTCCATGGGGATCACGCCAATGTCACCGGAATCGTAGAACTCTTCCTTGCTGACTCCCAACCACTCTCGTAAACGATCACCAGAAGCGTCATTCCACATGATGCCCGATTCCTGGACTTTTAGACCGGGGGCTTGGCCAATAATAACAATCTTGGCAGTCTTTGGTGCAATAAAGATGGGTTCCCAGCCCTTTTCCGTGTAGGCCCTGTTCATTGGGTCTTGCTTGATTTCTTCGTGAATGGTCATGCTTTTGCCTTCTTTCAACTTACCGTGTTAAGGCTGGGTCCGCTGCTTCTGCTGCGGCCTTGACCGCACTTTCTTTGAAGTAGACCCGGTCAGCATTGTTGTACAAAACGTCTTCGAGCTCCTCTTGGTTGAAGAGCTGACTAGCTTCCAACCAATTAGCTAAGTTCTCATAGGAATTAAAGGTGGCCGACCAGGGCGAATCGGTTCCCCAAATCAAACGCTTGGCCCCTAAGACCTGCTTGGCCAGAGCAACGGCTTCCCGGCACTTTGGATAGGGAAAGTCTGTCTCGCCAATAATGTCTTGAATGGCCGAGAGGTCGGTCCAGATGTTTTGCTTCGACTTGAAAAGTTCTAATGCCGCCTTTAAGCGGTTTAAATGATCAGCCGACGGGAAGGACAGGTGGCAGACAACAAAGTCCATCTCAGGGTAACGGGCGGCTAAATTCGCGATGGCCTCTGGCTGATAGGAAATCTGATCCGACGAACCGTAGTCAACCGTCACCGTAAAGCCAGGATAGTCGGCTAAGTAGTGGAAAATCTGGCCGACTTTGGCATCCGTGTCCAAGCGGAAAGGCTTTTCGGAATGGTAACCGTGCAGGCCGCCTCCTTCTGAAATTTCAAACTTAATGGCGCGAAAGCCGAGGTCTTCGACATGGCGTTTGACAATCGCCATGGCGTTATCGGCAAAGGGGTCGACGGAAAAGGCCCCGATAAAGTGCTCCGGGTACTTCTTGATGGTTTGATAGCTGTAGTAGTTTTGATAACCGTTCAACGAGCCCTGTAGCAAAACAGCCTTTTCGACACCGGCCTTTTTCATCAATTCCATGGCTGCTTCGGCCGTAAACGAATCATCGCCTGAACCCTTAGGAATTAACTGGATGACCGTCCCGTCATCCCAAATGGCCTTGCCATCTCCAAGCGCATTCAAGCGCCCCTTACCGTTCAATCCCGCAATGGTCTTCACCAGGTGCAAGTGTCCATCAATCTTTTTCATCAAATGCCTCCAATCCCTTTTTCACCCCAATTGTACTCTTTCTAAAATGAAAGGCCCAGCTTCCAAAAGTAATCAAAAAGCCCTCTCCAAAAGGAAAAGACTTGTCTGCTTCATTTACATCAAATAGGCTGCGTTAAAAATCAGCAAGACCGCACCGATGGCAAAGATCACCGTTCCCCAAAGGAGCTGTGAAATCACCGAGCGGTCACCGAAGTAGAGGCGCAGCAAGGGCGCCGTGCTTCCAAAGATCAGCACGATAATTCCCAAGACAACGAGTAACAGTCCAACAATGGCTAACATGGTTTTCTCCTTTTTAACAATTTAGGCCTTGGCTAAAACCGAAATAGCGGCTTCCGCCAGCACATGCCCCTGCATCGCCTTGAAGAGTTCGTTTAAGTAATAGCCCTCTTGCAAATCCAGCTTCTCATCAAGGGCGTAAACCGTCAGGGTGTAGTCATGGTCCTTGTCTGGTGGCATTGGGCCGCCATAGCGGTAGACGATTTCCTTGCCAAAGTCGGGATAGAACTTCGAAGCAAAGCTGTTGCTGCCCTGACAGAGGCTCTTGTCTTCTCGACTAGCATCTTCTGGGATGCTTGTGACGGCACCAAAGTTAGTGGCCACCCAGTGAATGAACGGAAAGCCACAAACGGGGATGGCATCGTAATCAATGAAAGTGATGGCTAAGTCCTTTGTGCCAGCAGGCAAATCGCTCAATTCAATCGGCAGCGAGCAAACGGGCACCCCGTCCACCTTGTCTTCTGCTCCTGCGGCTTTGCCATACTTATCAGGCAGATAACCTTGAAATGCTTTAATCTTCATGGAAAGCTCCTTTCCCTTTCTTCTATTCCATTCTAACAGCTTCAAATCGAAAGTAAAATGCGGACAAAGTCGGCCCTCCCCGAAAAAAAGTGCTATGCTAATCATGAAAGCAGAGAAGAAACGTTTGTTAGGAGGCTGTTATGAACAAGGAAGAACGAGAAGAACAAGAGAAGGCAGACCAATTGGCACCCTACAACAAGCCCTGGTTCATCTTCATCGGCATCATCGCCGTTCTTTGCCTAGTCGGCTACATTGCCCTCTTAGCCTAAAGTAAAAACGATTGTTTTTTAACCAATCGTTTTTTTATGCTTAAAACAGATAAACAAGCCCCACGTAGGTGGCCGAACCAAACAAAATGGCCAAAAGCATATCGCTCTTCACATAGTAGAGAGCGACCGTCACCAAACCGGCAAAGAAGGCTAATAGACTGTCAAAGCCAGGATGCAGAATCTGACTTTTATAGCAGTAAATGACCAGGATGCCCAAGATGGCTGGTGGCAGATGCTCACCCAGGTATTTTACAAAGCCCGGGGTCTCCTTCTTGCCAGAAAAAATCAAAAAAGGTAAGAAGCGTGTGGCAAAAGTCGCCAAGGACGCAATGGCAATGGTCATGATCTCATTCGGTACCGTCATGGGCCGGCCCCTCCTTTTTGTATTCAAACCAAAACAGTAGAACCATCAATAACATGGCGATGGGCAAAAAGAACTGGCTACCGAAAATAAGCAAGCTAACCAGGCCCACGAAAAGCCCCATTAGAGAAGATGACCGCTGGGCCTTGACCATGAATTGACTCATGAACAAAACGATAAAAAGGGCCACCAAGACAAAGTCAATGCCCTTAATCTGAAAACTGATAAAGGAACCGGCAATGCCCCCAACAAAGGCCCCGAACACCCAGTAGAAATGATTCAGTAAGGTAACGTAAAAATAGTACTTTTTCTCTTTAAGGTCGTCAGGTAGAACCGTGGCAAAGTTAATCGAGAAGGTCTCGTCACAGAGACCAAAAATCAAATAAAGTTTCTTCAGTCCCGTGTTTTTGTACTTCTCGAGCATGGAAAGGCCATAGAAAAAGTGCCTTGAATTAATAATCAGCGTCAAAGTCAGAGTCAACCAGGGATTAAAGGCTTTGAGCAAGGCGTTAGCAATGACAAATTCAATGGAGCCACCAAAAATAGTCAAAGCCATCAGCGTTGGGTACCAAAAATTAAAGCCCAGCTGGTGCATGTAAAGGCCGTATGTAATACCCAGAAAAACAAAACCCGTCATGATGGGTAGCGTCTTTATCAAGGCGAAGCGTAACTCTTTGTTCATGTTCGATTTTCTTTCATTTGCGTATTATTCAGTGCAATAAAACTTTGCCAAGCAAAATGACAATCAATCAGCTCAAGACTTAATCAGAGCACACATTCATAACAGCCTATTTTCTCTCCACTGAGCGGACAACGTATTTTTCGAGATCAGAAATATCAATGACCCATGATTCGGTAAAGGAAACCCTGGCCGGTTTGCCCTGCCATTTTAGTTTTGCCCCCTCTTCGTTGGCAATTAGCTGTTCGTTTTTACTAACGTAATAATCCCGTGCCTTCACCACGTACTCGACCGTTAATAAATCACCCAATCTCGAAACGGGGTAAAGTCCTCGAACCCTGACATCCGTTGTTCTCGCTTCGATGCCCTTTTCAGCGTAACCGGCTAAGATTTTTTTGATTTTTAGCATAAAGAAAACCGGTCATCTCATCTTCGATTAGCGAGAGGTCTGCCCTTGTCCAAGCTTTTTGAAAACGAATAAACAAGGCGGTTAAATCACTCCGGTAACACTGGTCAAACTCGATTTCTTTGGCCAATTGTCGGTTGCCCTGCCGATTCATCCACTTGATGGCTTGCCAGAAAATGAAAAAACTAATCAGACCAATAATGAAACTACCGTTTGACTCTTGGCCACCAGTCCCCGTACTACCACCGGTTGGTGAGGTACTCGAACCACCGCCACCTTGTCCTCCGCCGCCGGAACCGCCACCAAAGCTAGCATAGACAATTTGTGGACTGTTCCAGTATAGGGCCAGGACAAAGGCAAAAAATATTTTCCAGTATTTCTTCATTGATTGCCCCTTCCCTTTTCAATGATTCATGACCAAGAAAAAGAGGATCAGTTCGCTTTTCGGCCAACCAATCCTCTTCTAAGATTAAGGAGATAGCGGGATTCCAAACAAGCCTGTCATATCAAAGTTTTACGGGTTTTGTGTTAATTTATGTGTTATTTTATTCTAGTTTTGGGACGATACCATCAAGGACGCTTGCTGTTTTTTCGCTGGCCTCTTTGGTTACTTCGCTATAAATATCTAGCGTAATTGAGGCGTCAGCATGACCTAGATAGGTTTGGGCTTGTTTAACGGTTGCGCCACGTTCAAGGGCAAGCGTTGCCCATGTATGACGTAAGCCGTGAGGGGTTATCCCTTCAGCCACGTTGTAGCGTTTCTTAACGTCATCCATCCACTTCTTAGGTCTGGTTGGTTGTACAAAATGGCCTTCAGTATTAAAAACAAAGTCAGTTGGCTTTTTATAACTACTTTCATCATAGTAGCTGGCTAGTACCCTGACCATGTCGGAAGCTATCTTAATTGTTCGATAGCTTGCTGACGACTTTGGTTCTTTCAAATACCCTACACCGTGTAGACCACGTCCTATGGCTTGTTCAATCGTTATATAGCCACCATCAAAGTCTACATGCTTCCACTGTAAGGCTATTAGCTCCTCTGACCTCATACCAGTGAAAGCGGCCAGCCTAAGCAAAACATAAGCCTGCCTGTTAATCTGGCAATATTGGCTATCAAGCACCTCAACAAACCGCCTAAACTCTTCAAGGTTCATGGCCTTCTTTTTCTTCTTGGTTCGTCTCTCTCGTGGGAAGACAACTTTGGTAAAAGGGTCTACTGCTATCATATCCAAACGTACGGCCATATCTACCACCTTACGAAAGTACAGCACCGGCTTTTTATACTTGATAAGTTTGGCCTGCATTGTGGTAAGATACTTCTGTAAAGCTATAGGTGTGATCTCATCTACTGGAGTATTACCCCATACAGGTAAAATGTGTATATCAAAGTAGCTTAGTACTTTGTTAAGCGAGCTTTCTTCTACAGTGCTTTGGTAGCCATCTAACCAAAGTTCATAGAGTGCCTTGACCGTTAGAACGGCCGGGCGCTCTTTTTTGTTGTACTCACTTTCTCCAGCCTTGAACAATACTGTTTCATTATTAAACCAGTCTCTTGCTACCTTTCGGGATAAGAAACCACGCTTTTTGACTCTTGCTCTCGTACCATCAGGATGTTTACCAAGATACCCTATTACCTCCCAAGTCTTCCCATCCTTTGTATTCAATTCTTTTAATTGCATTGTTTACCTCCGATAGCGGGGATGCTATCAAAACAAGCAAAATAAAAGGTGTTGAAAGCTATAGCGTTCTATAGACACTCAACACCTTTATATATTGCCACACCATCCCCCACTAGTACATAGCCTAATTGCTCATGTTATAAATACGTTCAGCTTCTTCAAGCTCTTCATCCGCAACTTTTAACCGTGCTTTGTGTATTTGCTGACGATCATAGATAGCCCACGCCTCTGCTTCTGTGAGGCTCTTCTGTGTTTTGTCGCCGTTACTCAATCTGTCCACGTCATAACCTAACTGCGTGAGTAGGTCTCTAAACGACTCGGCCTCTTCTTCGGCATAGATTGCTTTGTTTTCATGTAGCTTGGCATAGTATCGATAGATAACCGCCCCCTGATAAAACTTGTTCATTTGCCACTTTTGGCAAAAGATAAGGCCAGCCATTACCAGTAGTAAAATTGCTATAAAAATGTTCATCGTATTCCTTTCTTGCTTTGGGTCAAAATGTGCTGTTTTTTGTGTCACTTTAAAAATCGCTGTACCCATTGTGGCTCTAAGCTTAAAAGCTATTTGTGTCGTTTTGTGTCGGCTTTTCGCCACTTCTCTCCCCTATATATGTTTCTATTACCTTCCTCTCTCTTTATTCAATTACCTTTCTATATACTCAAAACCTAACACTTATAACACAAAATATAGTTAAGACTTAGAGTAACAAGGGATTTCAGGTTTCAACTTTGGGCACATTCGTGGCACGTTGACGTCTCTTGAGGTCTCTTGACAGTTTGCCTCTGACACGAAAACGTGCACAATCGCTCTTAAACGTACTTTTCGAGGTCTAAACCTAGCCAGCTAAATTGTGGATTATTTGAGTCTCCCTCTGGATGAAGGCGGGTTCGTGTCTCTAAATACCCATTTTGTGCCACTTTTGTGTCAAAACTCTTCTTGCTCATTTTCGACTCGATTTTATTATCTCTAAGCCAATCTTCAAACCGTGAAAAAGCGACTCGCTTCGATATTCCACCGGTATATCCTTCTTCTGTTTCTCGCCGTGCTTCTAGTAAGAAAGAGCTAACCAAGTCTTGACTGTTCGCCCAGTCCTTTGTTGTTTCTTCTATCTCATCGCTAACCGTTAGCTTCATGTTAGCCTTGGCTGTTTGAAAGGCAGTAATGCACTCAATAGCAAAGCCTCCTAGTTCGTTGATTGCCTCTTTCTCATTCCACAAGGTCGCACGGTACTTGGCCTCTTTCGGGTTATCTCGTACCTTAGGAGCAACTACTGGCACTATGTGCATGCGCTGGACTAAGGCAGAACTAACCGATAGCTTAGGCTTGTTATTGCTGGCAAAGATAAGTAAGGCGTATAGCTCCACACTAATTGAGTTTGACCCTTTACCCTCAACTTCCACCAAGTCGCCGCCTGATAAGGTCTTAAGTGCGTCTGGCATATCAATGCGAGTGTCGGGAATGTCCAAATGGATATTCGCTAACTTGTTAATCAGGTCAACCGTTCCAAAGCGGGCACTCTTACCATTGCTACCGGTCAGCGTGTCGATGTCTTTGGCTGTAATGTTGGCCTGCCCTATCAAAGGTTTTACAATCTTGTCTACAAAGTAGCTTTTACCACTGCCACCCGTCTCATCTAACAGAATTGTAATGGTGTTAAAGGTGTGCTGTTCGGGTATAAAAGCATAGCCGATAATCTCCTTCAGATACTGCCAAGAGTTACCGAACAGATATGCACCCCATGCGTTAATATTGGGGGATGCTTGCCCTGGCTGTGCTTCAATCTGGTGGCCGTTAATCAAGTAGTCTTCTTGTTGGTTGGCCACCATTTCGCCATTATTCAGCATGTACGTGCCATTCTTAAAAGCCACTCGGTCAGTCTTTTGTTTTTCAAAGGTGTTATAGATTCTCTGTGCCTGTACTAATATCGTTTTGGCCGTGTCTTCCATCTTGCGGACGGTATAAAACTGTTCCGCTTTGAGATATTGAAAAGCCACCCGCTTAGCTTGCTCTAGCGCTCTGTTACGCTTGACCTGCTCCCAGTTAATACCGTTATACAGGTAATAATTCATGTCATCCCCAAAAGGCACAACGGCCATAGGGTTATCTTTTAGGATCGTGTCAGCAAGTTTTAAATAGTTGACGGCGGTAGGCTTGCCGTCTTCATTGCAAATAAACCAGGCCGGCTTGCCAGTCCGTTCAGCTAAAAAGTTCTGTTCAAGTTGTTCTGTTTTACCCATGAAGCGCCTCCCTCTTTCGTTTTGCCTTAGCAATTTCACGCTTTAAAACGCTTGTATAGACCTTTTCTAGTTCATTAGAGTCAAGAGGTTGTGGGCTTTGATTATTGGCCACCTTGGCCACTTCTAGGGCTGTCCTTGGAGGGATAGCATAAGATAGTACCCAACCAATGAGGCTAGTGGCCTGGTCATTGCGTTGTCCTGTATCAAAACCATTAGCAATCATCCCCCAGCGCTCTGCCACACTATAGCGGGCATGTCGTTGGCTGTTTTGCTCCTTGTTGTTGGTTTTATCTTGGCCTAATTCATCCACCCACTGCGGTTTGTCTTGTATAGTTTCTAGTCCAGTAGTGGCTTTGTACTCGTTACCATCAATCACAGACGGGGCAACAATCACACCACCACTATTTAACAGGTCTAGGCCTTCCATGGCGCTTATTAGTCGTTGCTTAGTCTCTTTATCTTCACACTTATAAAAAACGTGCCAGCCACCTCCTGCGGTGTTTTCTAGGTAGGTGTCTGATATGGTGGCAGAGTCAACTCCTTGACGGTTCAAAAAGTCCTTTAAACTATGCAGGCCGTCTTTTCCATGTTGGTCAACGTCCACCACCACAAGAGGCGAACGATCGAGGTCAATGCCCACATTACCGCCCTTGTATTGGGGATGCTCTGCTAACCATTCGGCCAAGGCTTCCCAGTGATTAAAGCTATTCTTATAGCCACCGTCTTCACTGTTGTACTTAGTATTAGGTAAAGCCATGAACACGTAAGCACCTAGTGCCATGTAGGACTTAATCGCTTCTACTTTGTTATCATTCATTCAAAGCGCCCCCGGTGTTGTTCAAGTCCTGCTACACGTTTCTGGTAACTCTTGACGTTATTCTTCATCATGTTCAGCGTATAAAAATATTCATCACTGTTTACAATCTTGTACACGCCACCTTTTGCGTTTCGCAAACTGCCAACCAAATAACCTTGGTCTGCTAAGTGGCTTAGGATCGTATACAACCGCCTTTCTGGTATTCCTACCCTCTTGGCCAATACCGGGACTTTAATAGCGTTCTCTTGTCCTTGAGGAAGTGCCATATAAACTGCCTTCTCTCGTGCTGTTAGTTGGTCTTTATGTCGTACATTCGTCATATATCAGACCTCCTCAATGTCTGCCGTCAAGTTGGCAATCTGCATATCAACCATATAAAAAGCCTTGGTGTCTGGCTCTAGCGTGCTGATAAGACGCTTTAAAAAGATAAGGTGGTTGCGTAAATAGTTCACTGGGCTATACTGTCGCTCCTCAACTTTCGCCACTTCTGGCGAATAGAAACCGTTAAAGTTTACTGTTTGTGTGTTTTTCATGTTAAAATATAGCCAAATAGCCGTATTAAAAGGCATTGTAGTCAAGTCATCCCCTCTAGTCGCCAAACTTAACGGGATGTCTTTTTTTGTGCCTTTTTCATGCTTTTGGCTCTCCTTTCTTAAATATCAGCCAGTAGCTTATTCTTGATGTCTTGGTAGTCGTTTCCGTCTAGAAGATATAAGGCAATGTGTTGCTTAGCTCGTTCTAGCCGTTCTTTTTGGTCGTTATCTAGCGCCTCTTCTGGCTTGTCCACACCTTTAGCCTTCTTAAGTTGCTTGGGTGTCATCCCCGTGGCGCACTTATAGGCTAGTTGGTGGTAATTGCTGTAAGCGTACTTATCGTCTGGAAGTTCTTTCTTAATCGTTTCAGCCAAATCAATGTTCGCCCGCTTGTTAAGCTCTCGACTTAGCTTTGCTTGGTCTAGTTCCTGCTTAGCTGTATAGAAAGCACGGACTAAATCAACCTTAAACTGTACAACCTTAGGAGCATTGCCTAATAAACTAATAAGCAAAGTCGCTTGCTGTTCGTTGAGCTTCCAAATCTTTTCAGGTCGTCCCGTTTTAGGAGTTTTTCCATTCTCATGCAAAACAACTCCAAACATTTGTAACTTATCCTTGTATATATAAAACTTATTTCGCACCGCTTCAAAGTTAATATCTAACCTGTCAGCAATGATATTTAATGTTGTGTAAGGTTCATCTTTCAAACCCTTGTAATAAACTAATTCTATTCGTTCTTTTCCTTTCTAGGTTTTGCATTTTCAAAATGCAATACTTACATTTTTATGCGAAAGTATTCGTCTTTCACGGTGGAGCTGGTCTTTTGTCGTATCTTCCAAAGTGGCCAAGTCAGCTAAAACATTGCTAATCTTCGTTTGAGCTAGTCGCATAGATAGGATTAGTTCCTTATGGCTTGGTTCAAGTCCCGGCATTTTAGATCCGCCTAGGATAGTTTCAGCCTTGTGTAGTTCGTCTTGGTAATAACCAATAGAGCTAAGCACGTCCTTGGTGTAGTCTCTGTTATCCATGCTCTTCATTTCCTCTTAAGCGTTTTCTTATGTGATTGCTTGGCTTCCATGTCTCGCACGGTGTAACCCGCTACATAGCCAACTACTCCAATACATGTCACTGTTACCAGCGTTGTTACAATATTCCAAAGTTCCATGCCATCCCCTCCTAATACCAGTTCTCAATCGCTTGGTCGATTTCTTCCCTGTCGTATCGCTTACCAAAGTCTGTGACCTTTGCATGCACTCGCCCAGTGTCAATGAGGTGGCGCTTAAAAGTCCCTTGCGCTACGTTGCAATACTTGGCCGCCTGCTTCCAATTCATCCACCTTGGCCACTCTGTGACTGTCTGCGTTGTTTGTTCCATTGCTATACCTCCTCCAGTAACCAGTCGTTCAACTTGTCGAACGTTCGCTCTTGTGCTGTATCTACCTTGCGATTGATAATTCGTGAGATAGTCACGCTATTAACTCCTGTCTTTTCTGCTAATTGCCCATAGTTTAGGCGCTCTCGTGCCTGCTTAATCGTTAAGGCATCAACAAAGTTATTCGTTAAAACTTTCATCCGTTCCTCCTTTTTACGTTTTATGTAAATCAACAAAACTAATGTTACTTTACGTTTTTTGTAAAGTCAATATTTTTAATATTTATTTTCGTTTTTCGTAAATAATGTTATTATTCTTGTATACACACAGTAGGAGTTATTACATTGGAAAAAAATAGAATCAGAGAATTAAGAGAAGAAGAGGGACTAACACTTAAACAATTGTCCGAAAAATTAGGTGTTACATATGCCACCCTTTCTAGATATGAAACTGGAGTAGTTAAAACTGGTAAGCATGAAGTATGGCAAAAACTAGCTGACT
Organism: Fructobacillus papyrifericola; assembly: GCF_018437235.1. Taxonomy (GTDB): domain Bacteria; phylum Bacillota; class Bacilli; order Lactobacillales; family Lactobacillaceae; genus Fructobacillus; species Fructobacillus papyrifericola. The sequence continues at coordinate 507,334 of NZ_JAAMFJ010000001.1, forward strand.
TTTTCAATGTAGATGTTGATTATTTGCAGGGGTTAGAAGTTTCAGAGCCAACTCAAAATGAAGAACTTAGAAAGACTTTAAAAAGCATAATTTCTTCAGTTACTCCTACTATTCCTGCTTTTCCTGCTATTCAACTATCAAAAACTATAGAAAATACAACTAAAACCTTGAATAAAATTATTTATGAGGCTACAGAAAAACAGAACATTCAATATAACAGTGACGTACACAAGCTAACAAAAAAACTAGTCCATACCATCAACAATGAACACCTATCATTACCTCAAAACCGCTACCTAGCAACCGTTTTAGAGACCTTTTTCAAAGCTGATGAAAGCCCTTTAAACAACTTAGCTTTTATCAATGAGTACCTTGGTCTAGCTATAAATGATTCTTCTATTTTTGAAGATGAAACGTTTAGACCTGAGATGATTAAATATTTTAATGAGTTACTAGATGAGTTAGACCCATCTATCCCTAATAGTCAGAAAGATACTTCTGATACAGGGGATGAACAGCAAGACAAATAAAAAAGCCCGCTTGGGGCTTACATGATATAAAGCGCCTATATTAGTGACGCATGTTCTCCCCTTATTGGGGATGAAAGGATATTTTTAAAATAATGATTAAACAGCTAAAGAAAAAAGGCCTCGATGCACCTTTAGTACCATTCTTATATATTTTAGGGGGCATTCTTGCAATGGCCTACGGCATTGGCTTTCATAAATACTACGATGGTTACATGTGGACAATTTTATACGGCGTTCTGATGATTTTTGCAGGCGCTATCTTTATAAACACCTCCATTAGAGGCAAGCACAAGATATGGAATAGTATTTTATCCAAAATAACAATTGATCCTAATTCAAAGGTTCTTGACTTAGGTACTGGTCATGGAATGGTCTTGCTAATGTTCGCTAAACTTTTATCAGGTAATGGTCACGCTACAGGTATTGACTTGTGGCGCAACTCTGACCAGTCTGACAATAGCCTTCACAATACTCAAAATATTATTAAGCAACAGCACTTAACCCATATTGCTGACGTCAAAACGGCGAACATGATCAGCCTTCCTTTTGCAGATAAAAAGTATGACTATGTCGTATCAAGTTTAGCCTTCCACAACATAAAGCCGGCTTCCGAAAGAGTACATGCACTAGAAGAAGCTGTACGTGTTCTTACTGACAATGGTTCTCTAATCATTGTAGACACTGGCCATCACAAAAAAGAGTACATAGACGTGCTCACTAGCTCGGGTCTTGAAGTCATAGAAGCTAAAACATACGGTGTATCTGGCTGGTGGACAGGTCCATGGATGCCCACCTATTCCATCATCGCAAAACGAGACCATTCATAAACTATGTAATTAGCCTACTCAGACAAGTAGGCTTTTTATACAAGTAGGCTTTTTATATTGGAGATGTACACAATCACTAAAAAATACTATAAACCACTACCCTTTTCTGGGGATGTGGTTTGTGACTTTTTAGGTGTGACCTTGTTAATCTTTTTCATATACCTTTTTACCATGTACTCTTATTGCTTCCGACCATTGCGCTTTAATGGCCTTGTCATGCGCTTCTCTTCTCTGCTGGTAGAGTTCGTATATATCAGCTAACTGCATACTTATACGGTCAATCTGCTCTAGCTTCCTAGCGTATGTAGCCCAGTGCATCCCTTTCGGCCGTTTTGGTGTATTGTACAATCTATAAGCTAGATCACAGGCTAATAGATGGCCTAAGCCCATATAACTGTTGTACAAACCTGGATCTAGGTTGTTAATAAGATTTAGCTGTTTCTCGTGTAATGCCATAATTTTAGTGAAAGTGTGCCGTCTGGCTTTATTATCTTGCCCAGCGTAATACAACCCCGCACACACTCGGCATATTACTGCCCGACCTACTTGATACAATGCGCCTTTTCGTTTCTCACAGTAAGGACAAACAAACCAATACCGTACACCGCCATAATTAGGTTTAGTAGTTGCTAAAGCTATCTTGTGACCTTGCCATTTAACAAGATGAGCACGGGGATGTTTGCTAAAGTCTATTTCCTTGATATTTAGTTTTGGATAGCTTGTAACCTTTTGCATTGCAACCCTTAATTTATGTCTAAATCAATAAGAAAATTTTGCAACATTGTTGCACACTTTTTAAAGTTTTTTAGTCTACTATCGTTATTATATCAACGTTTATAAGCCTGTAACCATGTAACTTTTAGGGTGCAACCTTTTGCAACCATCAGCCAAAAATGTTGCAACACTTTTTGCAACGTTGCAACGCTATTTAAGTGCGTGATCAACCGTATAGGCGTTGCTATATAAGACTTTAAACACTGCAAAATACTGCAATAGAATGCTAGGATTTGCTAGATTTATGTTAAGAATTGTTAAGGTAGATTGTTGGAAAATGTTGGAGTAAAATGCTAGAAAATGCTGGAGTAAATGCTAACATTTGCTAACCTAAATGAACGCTTTTTAATGACAGGTTTTGACAGGTTTTCATGTTAGGTTTTGTTAGGTTTTTAGTAAAAAATAACTGAGGTTTTCTGAGGTTTAGGCATAGGTTTTAATAGGTTTTTAAGGCAGGTTTTAGCAAGTTCATAGGCACAAAAATAGCCCCACTCGTTTGAGTAAGGCTTTTCTTATTCATACACTTTAAACATGTCATCGTAACTAATGGCTAGCGTATATGTCTTTTTGTTTGGGGCATCCTCTTCGTGCTTATCAATAAAATAAAATCCGTTGCTTATATAAAAGTCAACTGGATCGGGTAAGCTCTCCACCATAACACCAGCAAAAGCTATCCCGTATTGTGCGCCTACATCCAGTAACATCTTAAAAATATACTTCAGAATAGCTGTCCCAAGATGTAGCCCATCTAACCCATTACCAAATTGAAAGGGCTTGTTAACAGATAGATGGTCTATGTTGATCATTGGCAACGACTTCATCCCACTAGCATCCCCAAATATTTTTTCACGATTTGCATCAGCAAAGGAGGCAGAGCTACTTGAGGTTGATAGGGCAAACATTCCAACTAACACATCATCAAGATAAACAGCGTTTAGGCTGGTTATATGTTTCCTCTCTAAGTCTTGGTAGTCATACTTAATAAACTCATCAAGCCCGGCAACTCCACAACTATAATTATCTAGTTGTTTTGTATCAATCAAGCCAGAAACAGAACATACTTTAAATCCTAATTGTTCCATTTTCTACCAATTCTTTAAAGCGCTTTACACCCTCATCAGATTTAGCAAAGCTAGCCTTAATCTTAGCTACATTTTTTTCTTGTTCAACCTGTGTAGGGTGGAAAATCTTACGGTACTGTTCAGCTTGTGCCCTGTTATCTAAATCAAAAACAACATGCTTGTTATCAATAATCATAGCAACCCCTTATACGTTACTGTTGCCAGAAACAAAGTAAAGGCATAAAAAACATCGTTCCTACACCTATCTATAAATAAATAATACAAGGAAGTCATACAAAATGTAAAGCTATTTTTTAATTGTTTTGACGTCTCTTGACGTTCAGTGACATCCAAATAAGCGTAAAGAATAAATTGGTATAGTCGCTATAAGGTTAATCATTTCCCGCTATACAAGGTGTACCCATCCCCGTTACACATGCTAGTCACTTTGTAACGTTGCCATTTCTGGCAATGTTTCCCCACTGATGGGGAACGGTCTAGGTTCAACTTAGGGCGTCGCGTTTTGCTACTCCCCTATTTCGGTCTAGGTTTAATCTAGGGCGTTAAGGTGCCCAGCCTTCTGCCACTTCTGGCAGAAGGCTGGGGTAACGTTTTGTTATGGCAGGGTGTGGATGTATCCACGGTTGTCAAAGGGGTGTCTATTTTGGACACTCCTTTTTGTTTTCGCCACTTTTGGCAAAGGAGTCGGCAAATCACCGCCCCCCCCTATCTTGATTATTTAATAAAGCGCACATATATCGTCGCCTTATATCACACACCAATTTTCAAAAGTTTTTTTCTGGGGTTGTTATGAAGCCCTAATAGTTGCTGTGTAGCCATTCCTATTTTTAAAAAGCACCCCATAAATCTACCCTAAAAACCCGGACAAAATAGCTCTATATTTTTATCAAATGCCTGTTTAATAGGCTTTTCTTAGATATACCCCCCTACCTAAAAATTTCAAAAATTGAACTTTCACACAAGATGACGATATGTGAGCGCTCTCTTCGTCAGGCGGACAGGGGCGGGGGTATCCAACCTTTTATATCTTCATTCGTACAAATACACCATTACAAAATAAAAACGATTAAATCGTCTTATATAGCTTATTTATACAATCAAATAAAAAAGCCCTTTCGGACTTTAGTGGCTATTATACAAACATTTTCTGCAAGAAGCCTTTTTTCTGTTCTTTCAATAAATCTAACTTACGTTGATGAAGGGTGATAAGGTTGTTAAATATTTCAAAAAATGCACCAATCTTTTGTTGTTCATCTTTTTTTGTTAGACCATAACTAATTAATGATAACGATTTAGCATTTATATGTTTAACTGTTGTCCCAGTGACGTAAGGTAAAATTTTAACGCTATTTGCATTAACATTATATGACATAAAAATCGGGCTGATATGATCTTGTAGCGTAGCAATTAGAACATCCCCTCCAATTTTAACCCCACGCTGTGCGATATAAGTAGTTCTAGCTAATCCGGTTAGCGTAACATCCGACATTGGAAATAAAATAGAATTATCAGGCAAATCGACTCCTTCTGTTGACTGAGTCCAGTGATTTATTTCATTTTTAACTGCATTAAATTGATATAAATCGGCATAATGAACTGCAGGTTTTCCTAATCCTAAATTATTCAGCTTATTCTTTGATATTCCTTTCCCTCTAAGCCAATCGGTAATTTCACCCAGCTTACGCTGTTCCCAATCGTCAGTAAATCCTTCAAATCGCAATTCAGGAACTTTTGCCCCATTTTTAGGAAACATTTTTTGCAAGTAGCCTTTTTTCTGTTCCTTGAGTAAATCCAACTTACGTTGATGAAGAGCGATAGTGTTATCTACCATTTTGAAGAACGAACCGATTTTTTGTTGTTCTGAAAGTTCAGGTACCATAATCGACATTTTCGACATTTGCTTACCTGAAACCTCAACAAATGTAGATCCTGCACCGGTGACTTCTCCATATCGCTTGAGCTCATTAGTTTTTGAAAAAATAAAATAACTATCAAGTTTATTTTGATCAGGAACAATTGATTGGAACCCTTGATTAGTTGTAGCTTCTTTGGCTAATATAGCAGTGTTTCCGATACCAGCACGAGAAGTAAATAAGACGGTTCCTACTGGTAAAATTCGAGCTGAACTCTTCTTTAGACCTAGTTCAGTAATAGTCTTTTTACTTTTACTAACATAACTTTGTTCTCCAATTTCAGCTGGAGCATACCAATCAATATCACCGTCCCAGTATTCAGAGTTCGATGTACTTGGTGTTCCACCACCCACAATATTAGATAATTCTCCCAACTTACGCTCTTCCCAATCGTCAGTAAATCCTTGAAATCGAATTTGAGGCCCATTATTACTCATGATTGCCTCCTAATAGTTGCTTAGCTGATTCGATAATCGGCTGACTATCGTCTGTGACCGCTAAATCACCAATCATTGCTAATAAGTCAGCCTCACTTTGCGCAATGTCACGATTAACATCACCTAGTTCATGGCTAACCGCTACCAAATCAACTGGATCTTCTTCTTCGAAGGTGTCCACATAACGGGGAATATTGAGGTTGAAATCGTTCTCCTTAATCTCTTCAAAGCTGGCAACGTGCGCATACTTCTCAACATCTTCACGCTTTAAGAACGTCTCCACAATTAAGTCAACGTCTTCTTGACGCAACTTGTTATTATTCTTCTGCTTTTCAAAGCCCTTTGAGGCATCAATAAAGAGCACATCATCAGTGGTACGGTTCTTTTCCAGGATCATAATAATGGTTGGAATACCCGTATTCGTAAAGATCTTTTCGGGCAAACCAATCACCGCTGAAATGTGACGGTTTTCTAGTAATTCTTGGCGAATACGACCTTCGGCGGCACCGCGGAACAAGACCCCGTGTGGCAAAACAATCGCCATGCGGCCATCTTGCTTCAAGTGGTACAAACCATGTTGTAAGAACGCAAAATCAGCCTTTGACTTAGGGGCGATCCCTGACTTAAATCGAGGATCATCTTCTCGGTTCGTGTTATCCCACTTCAATGAGTAAGGGGGGTTCGCCATAACGGCATCAAACATACGAGGGCTATCAACCCCACTTCGAACCCCGTCAGGCCAGTCTGAACTTAAAGTATCTGCATTATGGATATTGATATCGTTATACTCAACCCCGTGCATCATCAAGTTAATCCGGCCTAAGTTATAGGTTGTCGTGATAACTTCTTGCCCGTAGTACTTAATGGCTCCACGTACGCCAGCATTCTTCATGTATGAGGCAGTCGTCAAAAGCAATGAACCTGAGCCCATGGCTGGGTCATAGAGACTGTATGTTGGCAGCTCTTCACGCCCAGCCGTTAAAATACGCGCCATAATATCTGACACTTGGTGTGGCGTATAGAACTCGCCGGCCTTCGTACCAGAATTAGCCGCAAACATCCCAATCAAGTATTCATATAGATCACCGAGCACGTCGGCATCTTCATCCAATTCGATTTGGTCAATCAAACTAATCCAATCCATCAAGGTCTTCGTACGCGTTTGCGTATTACTCCCAAGACGGTTTGAAGCCAAGTCCATGTCGTCAAAGATTCCTTCAAAAGTTGCCTTAGCGCCTTGTTGAATCTCTTGGTTAAAATGAACCAGCGCATCCGCCACGTTCGTAATGTTGAATTGATCCACATTAATGGCCGCGTGCCAGTCGCTAAAGAACTCGCCCGGTTGGATGACATATCCTAACTTTGTTTGCATAAAAGCAGCCGCTTTTTCTGGGTTTTGTTTCCAAACTGATGCCCAAGTTTCACCACGTAATTGGCTATCCAGCCATGTTTGGGCCTTTTCAGATAAGAACTTATAGAACATTAAACCAAAAATGTAGTTCTTATATTCAGAAGGTTCAATCTTACCGCGGGTCTCGTTCAATGTTTTCCAAATTAATGCTTGTTTATCTGCTGTTAATGCCATGTTTAGCCCTTTTCTATAATAAATAATTTATTTTTTGGTGATTTTAGCGAAATAATTCAGTAGTGCCTCTTCAAAGTCAGCTCTATCAAAAAATCCAATGTCTAACCGACTCTCTAATTCTTGTAAATATTGATTAAGCGCCGTGTTATCAACTAATTCTATGCCGGGACGGTATAGCTCGTAAGCTGCTAGAATATCGTTGCCATTGTAATCATGGTCGGCTGCCCACTTATACAGTTGAAGATCTTGTTTGGCAGTACGAATGACCTTCCGGACTGACTTCAGTGTCTCCGTCGTAAAATGCTCCGTATACTCGCCCTGTTCAATGCCATTTAAGACCTGACCAATCTCTTCACGATTATCTTGATCTAAGGGCTGTACATGCTCTTCAACAACGGCACGGTTGGCAATACTGGTTTCATCCATATACGCATTCAATAAATTGACTAGTTTGTCGTAGTCGATAATTTCATTCGCGAATGATTGCAAGGCCACTTTGATATTTGTTAAATCAACTTGCTTGTCGGGTGGTAATACTTCATTCACATCGTTCATGCGTGCTTGCAGTGAGCTGAGCTGCGTGGCACTCTCAATGCCTAATGTAATAGATCCTTGCGGTCCTTCAACCGAGTTACCCAAGACATAACCTTGTTGCACCAATTGTTGGACTTGCGAGTTAACTTGTGCTGCCGTCACCGCAAACTCAACTTGTTCTTTTTCAGAACGCGGCATTTGTGAAAAATCATCGCCTGCTAACTGCTGCAAACGCTTGATTTGGGGGTTTAGGTCGATAATCTTATCGGCTGCCTTGGGCGCCAAAATTCCTTCATCAAACAACTCTTTTTGTTCCTGATTATCCGGGGTATTACCCGCATCCGCTAAGGTATCATTGCCCCCTTTGGTATAGATAACCAACGCATCCTTGACTTTTTCTTCCATCACCGCACCTTGACGATAAAAACGCACTTTCCCATGCGGTTTAGCTGTCTTATCAATCGTCCGGTTAGTTCGTGACATTGCTTGAATCAGGGGACCTTCACCCAAAATCTTATCCATGTAAATGATATTAACGAATTTTGAATCAAAGCCCGTTAATAATTGATCTGACACAATAATCAAGTCCAATCGATCGGCATCATTACCCTTGTTATAAGGTTTCTTACGGGCAATGCGCTTGGTCATATCATTGAGGTACGCCCGTTGTGGGTCCTTGTCCTCTAAGAAATTGCGGGTTTGGTAGCGAGCCATATAGTCTTGCATCGCTTGCTTTAAAGCAGCTTGTAGGTCTGATGCGCCTGTCCCATTGGCTTCATCACGCGAATAGGTCATAGCAACACGTAACTCAGGGGCTAGTTGCTTGAAAAGGCTATAATAAGCAGCAACGGCTTGCTTACCTGATACGGCTAACATACCTTGGAATTGATTCGGCTCACGGACCCCCATGTTAATCGGTCCGCTAGCATTCGTAGCCCAATTACGCTGAATATCTGCCACAACAGCTTGTCGGAATGGCAGGCTGGCATACACTTCTTTTTCCAGTTCCTTTTCCGTTAAATCACTATCCAGATCGTGTTCAAAATCAGTCTCATAATAGGTCACATCAAACCCGAGTACATTCCCGTCACCAATAGCGTCCTTAATCGTATAACGATGTAAACGTGGGCCAAAAATATCATAAGTGGAAACATCTTTAGATGTTTTCACGTCATGAACTTCATCGCTATAAAAATTAGGGGTCCCTGTAAAGCCAAACCACGTTGTTTTCGGTAAGGCTTGTTTAATCCGGCTGACAGCATCACCACTGGCTGATCGGTGGGCCTCATCCATTAAAATGACCATTCGCTTATGAGAAACGAGACCTGATTTAATCGCCTTATCTAATCCTTGTACCGTAATCAAATAAATATGGGCCGTATTGTTGTGCTTAAGGGCCCGCTTCAGTTCGCTCCCATTTACCACTTGAATCCGATTTTCAAAGGTCTTATAGGCAAAGGACTTAAAATTCTCATAGGTCTGATTGACTAAGTCAACCCGATCCACAATAAACAAAACATTTTCAACCCTAGGTCGTGAAGCCAATAGTTGCGCCACTTTAAATGATGTGACCGTTTTACCAGAACCAGTGGTGTGCCAGACATAGCCACCTTCTTTTTCAACTAAGTCATTTTGATCCATTTCACGCATACGATCTAAAATTTGACGGGTTGCTTGAATTTGATATGAGCGCATGACCATTAAATTATCGTTCGCTGCATCCGGAATCATATTCACGGTTACTAAGCGGTGTAAAGCTGGAATACCCATCACCTCATGAATAAAGGTCATTGTATTCGTGACATCCTGACCCGCATCATCACGCCAGCCAAAGGCAAAATCACGGTTGTAAAAGTCACTATTCTTTGGTCTTGCAAAATAGTGCGCTGAATTTTGTGATAGAACAAACTGGACTTGCACAAAAGAAAAGAGTCTCGTGTACATACCGTCACCGTCATACTTTTGGAACTGTTCAAACGCATTCCATTGGTTTTGCAAGGACTCATCTTTTTCTTCAATATGAGCAACCGGTAGCCCATTAATCAGCAACATAATATCAATCCGGCGCTTCGAGCTTAGACTCGTTGCTAAATCTGTGAACGTAATTTGGTTAACGACTTCATAACGTGAATGTCCACCAGCAACTTCATCACCATAGAAAATCTCGAGTTCCAGCTGTGTGCCATCATCACGATTCAATGGGACGGTTCCAACACCACCCGCACCCGCCAACATGAGTTGTGCATCATAGGGCGTTTTATTTTTTGCCAGTTCCAACTTCACTTGTTCAAACTCATTATCAGATAATGGAGTGTCTTCTAGTCGTTTACAATTGTTGGCATTTAGAATATCTCGCCAGTGGTCATATAGTCGATCAGCCGGCACACCAGAATATTCTTTCAAATATTCCCAGCCTTCACTCTGTAGTTTTTCAATTACAGCTTGTTCAAATTTGTCTTCCGCCATTTATCTGCTCTTCTTTTCTTTTTTATTTGAAACGATTTACCAAAACGCCACCATTTTTAGGTTTTGAATCCACCTAACTAGTTTCTGATTCAGGTTGCTTTTTCCGCAACCTCTTTTTCACCATAATCCTAATTGCAAATCGTCAGTAAATCCTTTAAATTTTATTGCTGGTGTATTGTTCATTTGTTATACTCCTAGCTTCCTGTTACCTTAGCTAATCGTATAGTTTTCAGAATATCAAAGCAATAGAATTTTGTTAATCTTAATAAATAAAACACCTACTGACTAATCCTTTTCATAGCGTATATATTTACGCGCTATTACAGATTTTTTTAACTATTTACGTCCGACTATGCAAGAATAAATTAAAAAGCCTCTATGGGCTTTATATGGCGTATTTATTTAAGGTTTATTGACTCTAATACTGCTTCATCATAATTAATTTACTGCCCTTGGCTCTTTTTGATAACTTGATTGACTTGGCCAACCTGTTCAGATCGTTGTTGACCTCTTGTATCACGGCAGTAGGCGCTACTATGTTGTAATACTCGCCAAATGGTTTACGGTGTTTGTAGTGGTCATGTTGCATTTGTACGATTTCAGGCGGCAAGGTGGCCACATACGGATCAAGTGTCCAATGTATTTCTTCCCACAAGTTACAGTTTTCTTCTGCAAAACGATTATTAAAGCCTGCCCGTTTTAATTGTTCGATGTTTTCCAACGTCCAGCCATTGCAACCGGTAAAGTATTCTCGGAGTATTTCCCTTTTGTTCATGTTATCCCCCACAAATGCTTTTAAAGCAATTATACAGGAAGACTTGACGCACTAAGCCAGTGTGCTAGCATGCTTGCAAACACGGTTGCTAGTTGTCCACTACTGGACAATTTGGGGATGATTCCTTTTCTGCCACAACTGGCAGACTTTCTTGATTGTCTTTGTTAGATACTAAAGTACCAAATCAGTATCGCAGATACAGGTTCAACTCAAATTCGGCGTATTTGTGCTAAAAATGTGTTATTTTGCAAAATAAAAGACGGCACAAAGGCCGTCCTCGATAGCATCCCCGCTATAAAAAAATGTGTTAAAAATGTGTTATTTTGCTTGCAATCTATAGCAATTCATAGCAACCCTAAAAAACAAAAAGAGTTCAAGACCAGGCTTTTTGAGCCCTCTCGACCTCTCTTGAAATGTCTCAAGGAGATAGCGGGATTTGAACCCGCACACCGCCATACGACGGCTCGACGGATTTCGAGTCCGCTGCAGTACCAGATTGTGCCATATCTCCATTAGTCTGCCCAAATAGTTTACCATAGGTAATTTCGGGCAGGCAATTTAAATTTAATTACTTGTTCTTGCGCTTGGCGGCCTTTTCACGCTCACCAGTGTTCAAGATTTCCTTACGGATACGAACGTTTTCAGGCGTTACTTCAACGTATTCGTCATCGTTCAAGAATTCAAGCGATGCTTCCAAGTTCATGTCGCGTGGCGTCTTGATTGAAGCCGTTTGGTCCTTGTTCGATGAACGAACGTTTGACTGTGGCTTCATCTTTGTCACGTTAACGGAGATATCGTTGTCACGGGCGTTCATACCCACAACCATTCCTTCATAAACGTCAACACCAGCACCAACGAACATTTGACCACGGTCTTCAACACCCATGATGGCGTAGTTGGTCGTTTGTCCCTGGTTGATTGAGACCAAGGCACCGTTACGACGACCTGGGGCCCAGTTCTTAACCATTGGACGGTATTCTGCATAGGTGTGGTTGTAGATTCCATAACCGTGCGTTGCCGTCATGAATTCCGTTGAGTAACCAATCAAACCACGTGATGGGGCCATGTAAGTCAAACGAGTCTGGCCGTTTCCAACTGACTCCATGTTTTGCATTTCACCCTTACGTTGGTTCAATGAGTCGATAACGGCTGATGAGTATTCGTCAGGCGTATCGATTTGAACGGATTCGTATGGTTCAGACTTGACACCGTCGATGTCTCGGAAGATAACCTGTGGACGTGAAGCTTGCAATTCGAAGCCTTCACGACGCATGTTTTCAATCAAGATTGACAAGTGCAATTCACCACGACCAGAAACAAGCCATGCACCGGCTTGGTCCGTGTCTTCAACACGGAGAGAAACGTCCGTGTGCAATTCGCGGTGCAAACGGTCTTCAATTTGACGGGCCGTCACGAACTTTCCTTCACGACCAGCAAAGGGGCTGTCGTTTTGACGGAAAGTCATTTGCAAAGTAGGTTCATCGATACGAAGCAATGGCAATGCTTCAGGATGTTCTGGATCAACAACCGTTTCACCAACGTTGATGTCTTCCATACCTGAAACGGCAATCAAATCACCGGCCTTGGCTTCCTTGATGTCAACTTGGTCCAAACCAATGAAACCAGCCAACTTCGTAACACGGAAGTCTTGGGTAGAACCGTCCAACTTCATCACGCGCACGTTGTCACCGACTTTGATTGTTCCACGCTTAACACGACCGATACCGATACGACCAACGAAGTCGTTATAGTCCAACATGGCAACTTGGAACTGCAATGGTTCGTCTGAGTTGTCCACTGGGGCAGGAATCGTTTCGAAGACCGTGTCAAAGATTGGCTTCATCGTGTGTTCTTGCGTGTCAACTTCAGGATCCAATGACGTGGTTCCGTTCATGGCTGAAGCGAAGATCACTGGGAAGTCCAAGTCATCTTCGTCGGCACCCAATTCGATGAACAAGTCCAAGACTTCGTCGACAACTTCTGCCGGACGGGCACCAGGACGGTCCACCTTGTTCACGATAACGATTGGGGTCAAGTGTTGTTCGAAGGCCTTCTTCAAAACGAAACGAGTCTGTGGCATCGTTCCTTCAAAGGCGTCGACAACCAAGAGAACACCGTCAACCATTCCCATGATACGTTCAACTTCTCCACCGAAATCGGCGTGACCTGGGGTGTCCAGGATGTTGATTTGCTTGTCACCAACACGAACGGCCGTGTTCTTTGAAAGGATCGTGATTCCACGTTCCTTTTCAATGTCGTTGGTGTCCATGGCACGGTCGCCCAAAGCGGCTTCCTTACGGGCGTCCATTGTGTCGGACTGCTTAAGCAATTCGTTCACCAACGTTGTCTTTCCGTGATCGACGTGGGCGATGATTGCAATGTTACGAATATCTTCGCGAAGATTTGCCAATGTTATGTGCTCCTTTTACTTAGCTACTCACAAGAAAGACTAGGAGGAATTCCCCTAGTCTTTTGCCATCTTGCTTATCTCGCGATGAATCTCGTTTGTAGCGATTAATACTGTGTTTGATAGTAGCATATCCGGACTGCTTCCGTCAAGGTTTTTTACTTGATAGGAAAGCCCCTCAGCAAGCGCTCTGCCGGCCGCTAAATCCCAGGGCGATAACTTGGATAAATAGGCCGAAGCAGAACCCGTCAATAAGCGAGTAAATGATATTCCCGCAGAGCCCAATACACGGAAAGCCCGGGCCCTTTCGGCAAAGGCAGCATAGGGCTTTTCACCAGTTACCAAGCGCCGTCCGGAAACCAAAACCACGGTATCTTCCAAGCCTAAATCAGCTACTGCTGCAAGCTTTTGGTCATCCAAATAGACACCCGTCTGCTTTCCCCCGTGAAAAAGTCGTCCCTCCGGGACATCACAGATAAAGCCAAGGATGGGCTTCCCGTCTTCATACAAAGCCACCATGATGGCATAATCCCGGTCTTCTAGAACAAAGTTCAGCGTGCCGTCGATTGGGTCGACAAACCAGACTTGGCCAGCCATGCTTTTTGCCTTAGCCTCACCCGCTTCCTCACAGACAAAGCGGGCCTCTGCATCCAAAGACTGAATCTTTTCAATCAGAACGCGCTGGTTTTCGCGGTCCAAATCGGTCACCAAGTTGCGCTTATCCCCTTTCTTACAGGAGACGGCTAAATGGTGGTGGGCCCGAAGGGTTTTGGTTTCCCTTGCCAAATCCAAAACCCAGCGGGAAACTTGTTCATCAACCGCTTTAATTTTCTCAGTCGTTGAAAGATCAAGCACCCTTAATCACCTTCTTCTCCGATTGCTTGGCCAACTGAATGGTCTTATAGATGGAACGGCCCGTCTGTTCTTCAAAGTCACGGTCGAAGCGTTTTTGTTCGGACTTGGCCGGCATCACTTGAAGAAAGTCATGGTAAGCGTCTAGCAGCTGCTCTTTATCACAGCCGTTTTCATAGACCTGCAAAACGGCGTCCACCAATTGCGAGACCGCAATCATGTCTTTTGTATCCCAGTTACCGTCAATTGGTAGTTGATAGTTATCCGCCATTTTCTTGCCTCGTTTCTTTCTGCTTAAGTCCAGTTTATCAAGAATCAGACGGCTTTTCTACTTGCCTGGCATTAATAAGCGCACTTACATGACTTTTCTTTAGTTTACAAGAGAGAGAACTTTTTAGGAAAGCCCCTTCTCTTGCCCCTTTTGCCTGCTTTTTTGCTATACTAGAAAGGACGAAAAGAAAGGTGGCGTGAACCATGACCATTCGATTTACCATGGACAAGATTACAAAGGACGGCGATCCCGTCTTGCGCAAGCAGGCAGAACCCGTTCCATTTCCGCTTTCAGACGAACACCGTCAGTTAGCCGAAGACATGATGACCTACTTGGTCGTCTCCCAAGATCCCGAAGCAAACGAACCTTACGGCTTGCGACCAGGTGTCGGCTTAGCTGCCAACCAGGTTGGTGAGTCCTTGCAGATGGCTGCCATTTTGATTCCTTCAGAAGACCCGGCCGAAGAAGACGAAGAACCCTATTTCAAGGGCGTTATCTTCAACCCGGTCATCATTTCTGAAACGGTGGGTCGGACGGCTCTTGAAACTGGTGAGGGCTGCCTCTCGGTTGACCAAGACGTGCCCGGCTTCGTTCCCCGCTCTAAAAAAATCAAGGTTCGCTACCAAGATGAAAAGGGCGATACCTACGAAAAGACTTTGCGCAACTACCCCGCCATCGTCTTCCAACACGAAATCGATCACCTGCACGGCAAGCTCTACTACGACCACATCGACAAAGCCGAACCCTGGCACGTGGATGACAGCACAAAATATGTTTAAACTCAATTAACAAAAAGGATGCGAAGCAAATTTCGCATCCTTTTTAAATCCTACAAAAAAGTCGTTCGGTCAACCGAACGACTTTTTACTTTCACTTAAACATACCCTTTTTAGTCTTAGCAGAAGCGGCGGCAAAGGCCTGCAAGGCTGCCTTCTGCTCCTTGTTCAGCTTGGTTGGCACCGTGACGTTGATAATCACGTACTCGTTACCAAAGCCAGCGCCGCGAAGGCGTGGAGCCCCCTTGCCGGCTAAGCGGAAGCGGCGGCCGTTTTGTGTACCAGCCGGCACCTTCAACTTCACGTCACCGTGAACCGTCTTAACGGGGATTTCAGCACCCATGGCCGCCGTGATGAAGTCGATATCCTGTTGGACGTAGATATCCGCTCCGTCACGCTCGAAGCCTTCCTTTGAAGCACCAACGGTGAAAACCACGAAGAGGTCCCCGTGAGGGCCGCCGTTTACACCGGCTTCACCTTGACCTGCCAGGCGCATCTGCTGACCGGTTTCAACACCGGCTGGCACCTTGACTTTGACCTCGTGTTGCTTGGCATCGCCCTGAGACTGGGTGTACTTGACGTGCTTTTCGGTTCCAAAGATGGCCTCTTCAAAAGTCAACTGCATCCGGTACTGCAAGTCCCGTCCCTTACGTGGGGCGTTTGGATCCTGCTGGAAGCCGCCACCAAACATTTGCGAGAAGATGTCGCCCAAGTCGGAGAAGTCACCAAAGCCTTGCGCTCCGCCACCACCGAAGCCGCCAAAGCCACCTTGGCCGTTAGCACCAGCTGAACCAAATTGGTCGTATTGCTGACGCTTTTGTGGGTCACCTAAGGTTTCCCAGGCTTCTTGGACTTCCTTATACTTATCCTCTGCCCCCGGTTCGTGGTTCAAATCGGGGTGGTACTTCTTGGATAATTTCCGGTAGGCCTTTTTGATTTCGTCTTGGCTGGCGTCCTTTGAAACGCCGAGTCGATCATAAAATTCCGTATTATTCACAAGCAGCTCCTTTATTTCTTAGTATGTACAACAGGCTAGGTTCCCCTAGCCTGTTTTTGTATTGAAAAGCTGGACTAAAAAGTCGAATTACTTCTTGTCGTCATCGTTGACTTCTTCGAAGTCACCGTCGACCGTGTTGTCGTCCTTTGCTTGTCCTTGACCAGTTTGACCCTGTGCACCATCAGCGGCACCCTGTGCCTGTTGTGCTTGCTGGTAAAGCTTTGTTGCCAATTCAGAAGCAACCTTAGACAAGGCGTCAGACTTGTCCTTCAAGTCAGTCAAGTCGGCATCTTCAGCAGCTGCCTCTTCCTTGGCCTTCTTCAAGGCTTCCAAAGCATCCTTGGTTGGCTTTACGTCGTCTTCTGACAACTTGTCACCAACTTCTTCCAAAGTCTTTTCCGTCTGGAAGATCAATTGATCGGCGTTGTTGCGCGTTTCAACGGCTTCCTTCTTCTTGTTGTCGGCTTCTTCGTTTGCCTTGGCGTCGTTCATCATCTTTTCGATTTCGTCATCTGACAAACCACCGGCAGCTTGAATGGTAATCTTTTGTTCCTTCTGCGTACCAAGGTCCTTAGCGGAAACGTTCACGATTCCGTTACGGTCGATATCGAAGGTAACTTCGATTTGTGGGACACCACGTGGGGCTGCCGGAATGTCAGCCAATTGGAAGCGACCCAATGTCTTGTTATCGGCAGCCATTGAACGCTCACCTTGCAAGACGTGGATATCAACGGCTGGTTGGTTATCAGCGGCCGTTGAGAAGACCTGTGACTTTGACGTAGGAATGGTCGTGTTACGTTCGATCAACTTCGTGAACACACCACCCATCGTTTCGATACCAAGTGACAAAGGCGTCACGTCCAAGAGGACAACGTCCTTGACGTCACCCGTGATCACACCACCTTGAACAGCGGCACCAAGGGCAACGGCTTCATCAGGGTTGATGGAGTGGTTAGGTTCCTTACCCGTCAACTTCTTAACGGATTCTTGGACGGCTGGGATACGCGTTGAACCACCGTTCAAGATGACTTCGTCGATGTCATCAAATGACAAGCCGGCATCCTTCAAGGCGTTCAAAACAGGTTGTTCGGCCTTCTTAACCAAGTCGGCCGTCAACTCGTTGAACTTTGCACGGGTCAATGACGTTTGCAAGTGCAAAGGTCCCTGGTCACCAGAGGCGATAAATGGCAAGTCGATTTGTGCTTCAGTAGCTGAAGACAAGGTCTTCTTTGCCTGTTCTGCGGCATCCTTCAAACGTTGCAAGGCCAACTTGTCTTGCTTCAAATCAATGCCGTTTTCCTTCTTGAATTCATCGGCCAAGTAGTCGATGATCTTTTCATCAAAGTTGTCACCACCAAGGTGCGTGTCACCGTTTGTTGACAAAACTTCGAAGACACCGTCACCCAATTCGAGGACGGAAACATCAAAGGTTCCACCACCCAAATCGTAAACGAGAATCTTTTCGTCCTTGTCCAACTTGTCCAAACCATAAGCCAAGGCTGCGGCCGTTGGTTCGTTAATGATACGTTCAACCTTCAAACCGGCAATCTTACCAGCATCCTTGGTTGCTTGACGTTGGGCATCGTTAAAGTAGGCAGGAACCGTGATAACGGCCTGGTCGACTTTTTCACCCAAGTAGTCTTCGGCATAACCCTTGATGTACTGCAAGATCATGGCTGAGATTTCTTGTGGCGTGTATTCCTTATCGCCAACCTTTACCTTGTAACCGGCTTCTCCCATGTGTGACTTGATTGATGAAATCGTGTCGGGGTTCGTGATGGCCTGGCGCTTTGCCACGTCACCAACTTGGCTTTCGCCGTTCTTAAATGAGACAACAGAAGGTGTTGTCCGGCCACCGTCAGGGTTGGTGATAATCTTTGGCTTACCACCTTCCAAGACAGCAACTGCAGAGTTCGTCGTTCCTAAATCAATACCAATAATCTTTGACATATTCGATACTCCTTTGATTTTTTAATCAACATTTTTAGCTTTTTTCGGTGTGGTGCGTTGGACGCTGAATCACCATATCGCAATATTATGTAAGTTCACTTATTGAGCAACTGCAACCATGGCCGGGCGGATTACCCGATCATGAAGCATGTAGCCCTTTTGCAAAACAGAAGCCACTTGGTCAGCCTTGAGCTTTCCTTCGGCTGGCACCGTTTGCACACCCTGCATCGTCTGTGGGTCAAAGTCGTCACCGACCTGCCCAACTTCGACAATGCCGTTTTGCGTCAGAGCTGACTTCAAGGTCTTCAGGGTGATTTCAACACCCTTGTGAATCTGGGCAACTTGCTCGTCGCCGTCAACTTCAACCGCCAAGGCCCGCTCCAAGTTATCGACAACGGGCAAGATGGCTTCGGCCAACTTCTGACCATCATACTTACGGATATTGGCCATTTCGCGGGCGTTACGGGTCTGAATGTTTTGAATCTCGGCCTGGGCCCGAAGCAGGTCGTCTTCCTTATCGGCCAACTGCTGCTTCATGTCAGCGACTGGATCCTTTTCGACTGACTCTTCTTTTTCTGGCTTCACTCCTTCTGGATTTTCACCAGCAAAGTCCTGGGCCTCTTCTTCGGCTTGGATTTCTTCTTCTTGAACTTGTTCTTCTTGATTTTCCTTGGCCACGGGAGCCTCCTTTATCTAACGTATTCGATGAGTTTTGCATCCAGTGCCTGAGCAAAGGCGGATAGCAGTTTGGACAGTTCGGCGTAGGGCAGGCGCATCGGTCCAACCAAGGCAATCACCCCGCTGTCGTCTTGACCGACCGTAAAGGCCGTCGACAACATGGCAAAGTCTTGCAAGACCGGTGTATGTAGCTCCTCACCCAGGCGGATGTTAATCGTCCCCTTCTTGGCCTTGGCCAAGTGGCGAACCGCATCCGGTGAATCGAAGAGCTCTAAGACCTTGCGGGCGGCTTTGACGTCTAGGTAGGCATCGTCTGCCACTTCCAGCAGGTTCAGCCGTCCCCCCAAGTGAACGGTTTCAGCAACCGATCTGGCGAGCACATCGCCGAAGAGTTGGAGAAAGGCGGTCGGACTTTCGATATTTCTCGAAAGCAAGACTGGCAACTGGTCAGAAGTCATCAGTGAGAGGACTTCGTGAACCGGTCGGCCAACCATCTGGGCGTTGATGTAAGCCACCATGCCAGACAAAGAGTCCAAAGGCAATTCCTTTGGCAATCGGAAGGTTTGTGACGTGACTTTGCCATCCGAGGTGGCCAGCACGGCAATCACCTGCCGGTTTTCCATTGGAATCAACTGAAAGGACGAGATCTTCAGGTTGATTGGCTTGGGCTTCAAGACCAGGGCGGTCAAGCCGGTTTCCTTTGCCAAAAGCTTGGCCGTTTGATCCAGAAGTTCATCCAACTCGTGGAAGTTGCCCCGAATCTGTTTGGCCACCGTGGCAATCTCTTCGTTGGAGACCCCGGCCTGACCCATTAAATGGTCCAGGTAGTAACGGTATCCCTCAAGAGAAGGCACGCGACCAGCAGAGGTGTGCAGCTTCTTAATCAAGTCGGCTGCTTCCAAGCTCGACATCTCGTTTCGAATCGTTGCCGGCGAAACGTCCAAGTCAAGCTGGTCATGCAAGGTCTTTGACCCAACCGCGTGGGCCGTTTGCGTGTACTGGTAAATAATCGCGGCTAGAATCCGCTTTTGTCTTTCCGTTAACACGACAAGCAACCCACCTTTCTGTGATTAGCACTCGATTAACTCAACTGCTAATTCTTATTATACGGAATCTTTAACAGAATGCAACCCTTTTTAGCACTCTTTTTATCAGAGTGCTAAATGAAGATTAAAAAGGGCTTTACAAAAGGATTTTGAAAGCAAGACAAAATAAAAGAACTAGGCTTTCCCCTAGTTCTCTTCAAAGTATTTCAGACTGTCTTCTCGATCTTTTTTCAATTGTTCGACTAAGGCCTCTGCTCCAGAGAAGGCCACTTCGCCACGCAGGTAGTGCAGCCAATCGACTTTGACAAATTCGCCGTAGACCTCTTTTGAAAAGTCAAAGAGATTAATTTCCACCGTCACTGGCCGGCCCTTTTCAAAGGTCACGTTCCGGCCAATCGAGGCCATCCCCAAGACCCTTTTACCAGCAATTTCAACCGAAACAACGTAAACGCCAATGCCCGGCAGGCTTTCTTCCTCACTTGTCCAGATGTTAATCGTTGGAAAGCCCAGTGTGCGACCACGGGCATCCCCGTGAACAACGTAACCCGAAGTCTGGTGCGGCCGACCAAGACTTTCCTTAACAAAGTCAGCATCCCCTTCGGCCAGCTTTTGTCGGATGTTCCGCGAGGCGACTTTGACATCCTGATTGACAAGCGTCGTCTTCGAAACGGCTTCGACAATGAAGCGCCCCTTGGCGTATTCGGCCAAATGAGCCATGTCCGCCTGCTCCTCCCGCCGACCATAGAGGTGATCAAAGCCAGCCACCACCGCCTTGGCCTGTAGTGGCATGAGCACTTGGTCAACGAATTGTTCCGGCGACAAAGCCGCCAGGGCCGAAGTCAGGTTCAAGACGTAGACCCGGTCAACGCCCAGTTCTTCCAGCAGTTCGACTTTTTGCTTGAGCGGTGTCAGCGCCCGCCAAGGCAAGGCCTGCTTTTCAAAAACCAGGCCAGGATAAGGCGTGTAGGTCAAAACAGCCAGCGGCAGACCCAATCGGTCGGCCTGCTCTTTGGCTGCTTGAATGACCGCCTGGTGGCCCAAGTGGACCCCGTCAAAAAATCCCATGGCCAAAACCTGCGGTCTGGCCTGCAATGAATTGTTATCCAATGGATAGTGAATTTGGTAAAGTTCTGTCATACCTTCTATTATAACCTGTTTTGTCTAATTTGACTTTGGCTAAGAAAAAAAGCGGGCACAAATCGTGCTCGCTTTCACTCTTAAAAACCGCTAAAAGAGTCAGAATCGCTGCTTCTTCCGCTTACTGCTTTCCCTTCAAAAGGAAGTAGGCAATGGCCGTCACCGGCAAAACCGTGGCGGCTGTCAGGGAGAGCGTCTGCTTGAGACTTGCCCCTTCACCAGTCTTGTTCGATTGACTGCCTTGCTTAGCCCGTTTTGAAGCAGACTGATGCTTGGTATGGTTGGTCTTCTTGCCGGCCCTTTCTTCATGGTCCTTCTTTGAAGAATCCTTTTCAGACCGAGCTGCGGCATCTTGCTTGGCATTTGCTTCTGCCTGTGCTTTTTCGATTTCAGCTTGAGCAGTGGCTTCGGCCGCTTCCCTGCTTGCTTCAGCCTTTGTTACAGCAACATCGTCCTCGCCAGCCGCAGGATTTCCTGCAACGGGAGCAATCGGTTGATCATTTGGTGTCACGTCCTGTCCCTTGCTTGGTTGGTTATCCGGGTTGTTTCCATTGCCGCCATCGCCCTTATCATCCGGCGCCTTCTTCACGTAGTCCAGGCGCTGGTCAATGGTCCGACCCTGTTCGGTATCGGTCGCTGATGGCGTGATTGCTGCCGTTTCACTTTCACCGGTCAGCTGGTAACCGTCAGCAGACAAATCCGGTGCCTTCAGTCCTGGAATGGTTGCTTGTTCGCCAGCCATCAGCTGCCAGTCACTCGTTTTAACAAAGTCACCCGTCACCGCATCGACATAACCGCTTCGCTCATAAGTCAAGCTGGCCGTTCGGTCAGCCAGGTGGGCCTGATCGATTTCTTGTCCCGACTGTTGATCGTAGAGATGGACAATACGGGTAACCGTCCGCTTCAGCTGGTCATCCGAGGCAGTTCGATGGGCATGGTGATAATCGACGGTCACGTTTTCAACAGAACCGTTGGCGACGTTTTCAGCATCAGGACTTTCCTTGGAAACTGATTGGCTAGCCAAAGTATAGCGGCCATCGGCAAGCGTATCTGCTGGCTGGTAGAAGGCAAAACTACCATTGGAAGCATCATCAGCCAGCCAAGGCGTATAGCCATCGACATGGTTCGTGGCCAGGTTGTAAACGGCCTTTCGACTATAAGTAATCGTCTGGGTCACCTGACCGAGTTCCTTGGCATTGGCATCGTCTGCGTCCTTAAAGTGAATGACTCGACTGACGGTCTTGGTCAAATCGGCAACGTTGACACCGGCTGGCAGGTTATCATCCTTTGGACCAAAGTCCTGGGCCTTTTCCGTATACAGAACCGTCTGTTCGAAGCTCTTTCCTTGCTTGATGTCGTCTTGGCTCAAATCAATGGCTGCTACATCTGCTGGGTCCGGGTTCTCATAGCCAGATTGGCTCAAGTCCGGTGCGGCCACTTGGCCAAAGTCTTCTTGATCAGCATCCTTTACCCAGTCACTTTGAGCAACAAAGTCACCGGTAACCGCATCGACATAGCCGGTCCGGTGAAAGTGAATCGTGCTGACCAGGTCATCGCCAGCCTTCGCACCAGTTTCCTTCACCCTCAAGTGAATGGTCCGCGTAACCGTCCGCTTTAATTGGTCATCTGAAGCCGTCAGGTGGGCGTGTTCGTATAGGATCGTTACGTCTTCGTTTTGACCATCCGTGACCTGAACGGCATTCAGGCTCTCCGCAGCCGTTTGCTTGGCTGCATCGGCGGTCAAGACGTACTTACCGTCTCCCTGGCTTTCTGGCCAATTGTAGGCGGCAAAGGCCCCCTTCGATTGCTCATCGGCCTGCCAGTTACCATAGCTGGCCTGCTTGGTGACCTCATTATACTGAGCCGTCCGCGTAAAGGTGACGGTCTGACTGTACTGACCAAAGTCCTGCTTGCCGTCCGCCGACTTGAAATGGAAGGTCCGAGTAGCGGTCTTTTTCAAGTTCGCCTTGGTTACACCAGTCGGTAGTGACGCTGAATCGGCATTCACCGTGTCGACTTTTTCCTGGTAGTCAACCCACTGGTCAAAGACTTTGTTTTCATCAATTTCATCATCTGTTGGCGTCAGCGCAGCGGTTTGACTGGGCGCAGGGCTGTCATAGCCCGCCTTGCTCATATCAGGGGCGGTGAAGCCTGCCAAAGTCGTCATGTTTTGATCGGCTTGCCAGCCCGACGTTGCCAAAAAGGCACCCGTGACTTGATCCACGGTACCAGTGCGAGTGTATTTGACGGTTACCGTCCGACTCGACAGGTTGTCAGAATCGATTTCCTTCTGCGTGTTCGCATCCCTTAAGTGAGCAATCCGCTTGACCGTTCGGGTTGTGTCCTTGGCATCCGTTGTTGCGTCAACCGGTTGTTGCACGTGGACATAGTGGAGAACAACCGTGGCTGGATTGCGGCCATTGCTGATATCATCTTGACTTGGCGTATCAGCCGCTAGGCTGCCTTCTTGATTCGTCGCCCTTTGGTACTTTCCATCTTGAATGGTTGCCGATACATCTTCTTTTGCAAAGCCCGGTTGGTTGGCATCAACCGGCTGCCAGTCGGTGTAGCCCGTTACTGTGTTCGTTGCGTAATCGTAAATCGCCTGACGCTGATAGGTCACCTCTTCCGTTTTGGAACTGATTTCCTTCTGATTCTCATCATCGTCGACCGATTGAACCGTTCGGGACAGGGTCTTTTTTAGCTGACTCTTATCCACAGCGTTTGGCAGGTTGGCGTCCTCTGGCCCAAAGTTCTGCACGTTATCTTCATAAACAACAGTATAGTTGCTGTCGGTCGAATTCTCGTCAAAGTTGCTTTGGGCGGGGATGGTATCAGAGTTCAAAACATTACCCTGACCATCCACAATCTTTTGGACTTTATACTTCTTGTCGGCTGTGACCGAATCAATTGGTAGGGCCTCCCAGGAGCCAGTGGTGCTGACTTCATCAGGGCCAACTTGCTTTTGGTCAAAGTCCGAAATTTGCTTGGTGATTGTCCGGGTAACTTCTTGGACCTTATCCGGGAAACCAGCCAACGGCTTGCCAGCGGCGTCTTGGTAGTGGATCGTGCGTTTCAGTGTCGATGGAACAGATTCCGCCTTCGTTTTAGACTTCAGATTCAAGGTCAACACCACGGAATGGTTATTGGGATCATCGGCCTGATAGGTCCGGCCATCCCCCGTTGCCAGGCGGAGGTTCCCGGTACTTTCGTTCTTTTCAGACTTCGTATTGTAGATGCCAAAGAGCTTGTCGTTTTGGTGTGCCGTGTAATTATCGAGCGTCTGGCCATCTTCCGTCGCGTTAAAGGAATCAAAGGAAAGCTTATCACTCGTCAAATCCGGCAGTCGTGTGACTACCGGATAAGTGGCATCGTCTGAAGGATAGTTAACGGATGAGGCAAAGAACTGAATGGCCGTATCAGTGGTTCCTGCCCAGCCGGCGTGGTGGCCATAGACCTGGCCAGAACCCTCTGATTTATCGGGCTGGTCAAAGGTCCAGGAAGCCTGACCATCCTTGACGGTTAGCTTTCGTGTGATGGTGGCTTGGGTGTATAGGGTTTTATAATTCTGCCCATCCACGTTAATCTTAACCGTCTGGCTCATCGTTAAGGTAAAGAGACTTTTATCCAATCCCTGGGGATTACGATAAGTATAGGTCCCATTATTCAAACCACTAGGCAAGTCAATCTTGGTTTTGCTTGCCACTTGATCCGGTAGGTCATTGGGCGCGTCATTACCGGACGTATCGTTGGAATTGACGGTTGAATTTGTTTCGTTGCTATCCGCATTGGCCGGGCTGTTCAAATTCGTATTCGACACCGCTGCCTGGGCACCAGAAAGCAGGACAAAGGAGGCCAGCGACGTGACCACCCACTGCTTCTTGACCTTTTTCAACTTCATTCTCTTGCTTTCCAGCAGCAAGTTCTTTTGATTATATTGCATACACTCCCCCCGTAACGGTTCATCTAAAATAAATTAGAACACATGACAAGTGTAACGCAGCACCTTTCCTTTTTTCAAATCGCCTTAGTTATTTAAAATATACAAAAAAGCAGCAGAAGTATTGAAACTTCCACTGCTTTTACCAAAATAAAACAAACTAGGCAAAGAAATAACGCGAACGCCACAGGCTTTCTTCTTCCGAATAGGCATAAACGGCAATCAACTGATCGTGATAATAAAGTTGGTAAAAACCATCTTGATTTTTTGGCCATTGGCTAATTTTTTGTCCGTTTTTAACGGCAAAGTACTCATCATCGCTTAAGTCCTTGCGCTCGTATGTCAAAACGGCGGCAATCGGCTTGACCCGCTTGGCCAAATCCTCTTCAGATAGAGCCATCAACTCGTCTAAATCGGTGGCCTCGTCAATATCAAAGCCTGAACCGGACGTTCGAGTCAAGCTAGACATCGTGGCTGGCAGTCCCAGACTTTTACCGAGGTCGTAGGCCAGCGTACGAATGTAGGTTCCCTTGGACACCGTCGCTTCAAAGTCAACCGACTGGTAGGGCTTACCCGCTTCCCAGCGTAAAGTCGAAGTCGGCCGAAAACGATAAATGGTCGCTTCCCGCTTAGGCAGTTCCACACTTTCGCCGGCCCGGGCGTATTCGTATAAGCGCTTGCCCTTGACTTTAACGGCCGAATAAATGGGTGGAATTTGGATGATATCCCCCTCTAAGGCTGAAAAGGCGGCGCGCAACTTCTCTTCATCCAAAGGCTCGGTCAGTGCTTTTTCTTCCACGACTGCCCCATCGGCATCCTGGCTCTCGGTTGCAAAGCCAAAAGTCACCGTGCCGCGATAGGTCTTTGGCCGGGTCTGCAACAAGTCAATCAACTTGGTTGCCTTCCCTAAGGCGACCACCAAGACCCCGTCCACGTTTGGATCCAAGGTTCCGGCATGGCCGATCTTTTTCTGTCCAGATACACGGCGGAGACGGGCCACCACCCCAAAGGAAGTCATTTCCCTTGGCTTATTCACCACTAACAATCCGGATAAAGTACTCGCTTCTTTGGCCATGCCATTCTCCATCCCAGCAAAAAAGCCGGTCATTCAAAGTGAAATCGTCGGCTTTTATTTTACCGGTTTGCCCGGCGCTTTTCAATGTAGGCTTTCAAACGCTTCAGTCCTTCTTCCAATTGAGCCGTTTCCCCTGCATAGGACAGGCGAACGTAATCCTTAGCCCCGTCAAACTGGGAGAAGGCTTCACCAGGAATCACGCCGACTTTCCCTTCCTTGGCCAACTTTTCTGCAAAAGTCCAGCCGTCTTCTTCAATGTCCTTTGGTAATTTAGCAAAAATGTAGAAGGCCCCATCGGGTGAAAGCAGGTCGAAGCCGAGTTCCTTCAAAACGGCAACGGCCATGTCCCGGCGTTCTTGATAAGTATCAATCATTGGCTGCAGCGCCGCCTTTGGCATCCTCAAAGCCGCCAAGGCCCCGTCGTAGACAAAAGTCGGAATGGAATAGACCAAATTACCGTGCACCTTTTGAATTTGCTTGGCAACGGCTGTCGGTGCCAAGACAAAACCGACCCGGTAGCCGGTCATTGCATGGGACTTGGACAGTCCGTTGACGACAATGGCCTGGTCAGGCAGATAGGAAGCGATGGACCGGTGAACACGACCATAGGTCAATTCCGAATAGATTTCATCGGAAATTACCCAAACCCCGGCCTCTTTAAAGGCTTCGGCCAAGGCCTTCAATTCCGCCTCATCGTAGGTTACCCCGGTTGGGTTGCTTGGGTAATTGAAGAGCACGGCTTTGACGGGCACATCAGCGCTTTCAATCGCTTCTTTAACCATCGCTGGAGTCAGCTTAAAGCCGCTTTTGGAGGTATCAACGGAAATGGCTTGGCCTCCCGCTAGAGCAATGGATGAAAAGTAGGAGCCAAAGGCTGGATCCGGAACCAAAATACCGTCACCGGCAGATAACAGGACTTTGAAAACGGCGTAGATGGCCTCGGTGACACCGGCGGTCATAACCACTTGATCAATGGCAAAGCCCCGCAAGTCGTAGCGGTCTTCCATGTAATCCAAAACAGCCTGACGAAGTTCCGGATTTCCCTGGGAATTACCATAGTGGGAGTGGTTTTCTTGAATACCCTTGACCGTGGCTTCCTTGACCTCTTTTGGTGTGTCAAAGCCCGGCTCACCAAAGGTCAAGAAGACCAAATCATCGACGCCCTGGATACTGGCCTGAAAGCTCAGAATCTTGTCAGCGGGAATGGCCGTAATGGCCGGATTTAATTTTGGTAGGGATTGATTCATGAGAACACCTCGTCACTTTGAATTGATTGTTCTTAGTGTAGCTTATTTTATCAAAGATTAAAAGGCTTTTATGAAAGAAAAATGAGTAAACGGAAGGATCGTTTACTCATTAAAACACGTTATTTATCATTCAGATAGGCTTTCAAGCGTGCCAATCCGGCCTTTAAGGTTGCCATATCGGCCGCATAGGAGAGGCGGACGTAGCGCTTGGCTTCGTCAAACATGGAAAAGGCCGTTCCTGGAATCAGCGCAACACCCCCGTTCTTCGCCAAATCCATGGCAAAGTCAGCCGAATCCATTTGAATTGAATCCGGCAACTTGGCAAAGAGGTAAAAGGCCCCCTTTGGTGCCACGAGTTCAAAGCCCAAGGCACGCAGCTCATCTGCTACGTAATCCCGGCGTTCCTGGTATGACTCACGCATGTAATCCAAGTCATCCCGGCTCATTTGAAAGGCCGCGACCGCTCCATCCTGGACAAAGGTTGGCAGGGAAAAGACCGAGGAGCCGTGAACCTTTTGAATTTCTTGAATAATTTCACTAGGACCAGCGATTAATCCCAGGCGGTAGCCGGTCATGGCGTGGGACTTGGACAGGCCATTGACGACAATTGTTCGCTCTGGCAGAAGCTTTCCTAGAGAATGGTGCTGACCCTGATAGGTCAATTCGGCATAGATTTCATCGGAAATCACCCAGAGATCGTGTCGTTCAAAGCAGGCCGCCAGGGCCTTCAACTCTTCTAAGTCATAGCTCACCCCGGTTGGGTTATTGGGGTAGTTAAACAAGACGGCGCGAACCGGCACCTTGGCCGATGCCATCGCCTCATCGACCAGTTCAGGCGTCAACTTGAAGTTAGCCTTGGCGGTGTTGATTGGCAGCACCACCCCACCGGCCAGTGACAGGGCCGCGAAGTAGGAACCATAGGCAGGGTCTGGAATTAACAAGCCGTCCCCTTCTTGAAGCAAGGTCTTAAAGATGGCTTGGATACCCTCCGTGACCCCAGCCGTCATGATCAGGTTATCAATGCTTGGGTAGCTTAATTGATAACGGTCCGCCAGGTAGGCTAAGGCTGCTTCCCGCAAGGCCGGTTCCCCCTGGGAGTTCCCGTAGTGAGAACGGTCCGCATCAATGGCCGCCTTCGTGGCTGCCTTTACCGGTTCCGGCGTGGCAAAGCCTGGTTCGCCAAAGGTCAGGTAGACCAAATCCGAAAATTGGCTGAGCGACTTTTGAAAAGTCAGAATGCGATCGGGCTCAAGATTTTGAACTAAGGGGTTAATCGGCTGCGTCATGGGCTTTCCTTTCTGGATTAAAGGTTTTTCGTTAAACTCAGTCTACGCCAGTCCTTTGAAAAATTAAAGGTGAAAAAGATGAAAGTAATGACGGTTTAGTTGAATGAAATTCATTGTACAAAAAAAGAACAGCGAAAACGCTGTTCCTTCAATTAATTGCTTACTTTCCCTCTTTACGGTGGAGGTCACGAATCAAGGATTCGATGTGGTCACCGTACTGGATTGAATTATCCAAAACGAAGTGGATTTCAGGAATCTTATAAACGGTCAAACGAGAACCGAGCTCGCGCCGGATTAATCCAGACGCGGCTTCAAGACCCGCTTGTGCTTTTTTCCGGTCGGAAGCAAGATCCGACAGGATGGAATAGTAGATGGTGGCGATTTGCAGGTCACCGGAAACGTCAACGGAAGTAACCGTTACGTCTTGGACACGTGGGTCGTTGACC
Source organism: Fructobacillus papyrifericola (assembly GCF_018437235.1). GTDB lineage: Bacteria > Bacillota > Bacilli > Lactobacillales > Lactobacillaceae > Fructobacillus > Fructobacillus papyrifericola. Next base: position 536,365 of record NZ_JAAMFJ010000001.1, read on the forward strand.
CGCTTCAAAAGCAAATCAGACACATCTTTTTGAATTTCCTGGGCCAAGCGCCCAGCGCGTTGTGCATTTGCCATCGCTACCTCCTCAAAAATTACTTTGGCTTAACTTCTTCCATGACGTAGGCTTCAACCTCATCGCCAGGCTTAATGTCGTTAAACTTGTTGACCGTGAATCCAAAGTCGTAACCGAACTTGACTTCGTTAACGGCATCCTTACCACGCTGCAAGGAAGCTAATTCACCATCGTAGATCACCGTACCATCGCGAACGATGCGGACCTTTGAATCCTTAGTAATCTTACCTTCTTCAACCGTGGCACCGGCAATCGTTCCAACCTTCGAGAACTTAAAGAGTTCCTTAACAACGATTTGTCCGATTACGCGTTCTTCGTAAACTGGTTCAAGCTGACCCTTCATGGCTGCCGTCACGTCATCAATGGCGTCATAGATAACGGAGTAGAAGCGCATGTCGATGTGGTCGGCTGTTGCCTGGTTCTTTGCAAATGGCGTTGGGCGAACGTTGAAGCCGATGATCAAGGCACCGGAAGCTTCTGCAAGAGAAACGTCGGATTCGTTGATGGCACCAACGGCGGCGTGAACAACGTCCACACGAACACCGTCGACTTCGATCTTCTTCAATGAACCAACCAGGGCTTCAACAGAACCCTGCACGTCGGCCTTCACAACAACTGGGACCGTCTTCATGGCCTTTTCAGCCATGGTGTTAAAGAGCGTATCCAAGGTCACAACTGACGATGAATTGCGGACTTCTTCGCGGGCCCGCTTTTCACGTTCTTCACCAGCGGCACGGGCCGACTTTTCATCAGCCATGACCACAAAGCGGTCACCGGCAGCTGGCACGGCGTTCAAACCAGTGATTTGAACAGGCGTTGCGGGCTTTGCTTCATCCAAGTCCTGGCCGTTTTCGTTTTGCATGGTACGGATACGTCCGTAGGTGTTTCCAACAACGACCGGATCACCAACACGGAGCGTTCCCTGTTGTACCAAGACCGTTGAAACTGGTCCACGCCCCTTGTCCAAACGGGCTTCGATAACGGAACCACGGGCTGGCACCTTAGGGTCAGCCTTCAATTCCAAGACGTCGGCTTCAAGCAAGATCATTTCAAGCAATTGGTCAACGTGTTGACCCAACTTGGCAGAAATCTTAACGAAGATAGTTGAACCACCGTATTCTTCAGGAACGAGGTCGTAGGCCATCAACTGGTTCATGACTTGGTCAGGGTTGGCCCCTTCCTTATCAATCTTGTTCACGGCAACGATGACTGGCGTACCAGCAGCCTTGGCGTGGTTAATGGCTTCGATTGTCTGTGGTTGAACACCATCATCAGCAGCCACCACCAAAACGGTGATGTCGGTGATGTTTGCTCCACGGGCACGCATTTCCGTAAAGGCCGCGTGACCAGGAGTATCCAAGAAGGTAATCAAGCGACCATCCAAACGTGCCTGGTAGGCACCGATGTGCTGGGTGATACCACCGGCTTCGCCTTCGGTCACGTTGGTCTTACGCAAGTAATCCAACAAAGTCGTCTTACCGTGGTCAACGTGTCCCATGATGGTCACAACTGGTGCACGAGGCTCCAAGTCTTCTTCGTTAACCGTTTCTTCATCGAAGAAGCGGTCGATGTCGGCCAAGTCTTCTTCTTCCTTTTGCTTAGCGTCGATACCGTAATCAGCCGCCAGGATTTCGATTGTATCTTCATCCAGTGACTGGTTTTGGTTCGTGACGATACCAAGCAAGAAGAGCTTCTTAATGATTTCAGCCGTGTCACGGTGCAAGAGCTTTGACAGGTCCTGCACGTTCATGCCAACCTTGTACTCCAAGACTTCTGGCAACGGCTGTTCCTTACGAACCGTTGGTGCCTTCTTAGGTGCTTGCTTAGCCGCAATACGACGGGCCTTCTTTGAGCCGTGTGGCTTATCGTTACGACGTGGCGTTTGCTGACCAGTACCGTTCGTGTTGCGCTTGCGCGTGTTGTTACGAGCGGAGTTGTTGCCTGAGGCCAGTGAACCACCAAAGCGACCGGCACCGTTTCCAGCAGGCTTGGCAGCATTCGAGCTAGCTGCACTAGTTGCAGCAGGCTTCTTAGCAACTGGCTTAGCCGCCTTCTTTTCAGCAGCCTTCCGAGCCTCTTGCTTGGCCTTGTTGTTCTGTGCAACGTATTCCTTCAAGGAATCATCCTTTTGCGCCGAATAGTTGACTTGGCCTTCACGAGGCTTGGTTGACCATGACTTCTTTTCACGAATCATTGGCCGACCAGTCGTGTTGTTTGACCGGTTATTTGGACGGCGTGAGCCACCTTGACCTGGACGTGCAGAAGTTGACGGACGGCCCCCTTCGTTGCGTGGGCCGTTTGCCTTTGGCCGTGGACGACTAGGTCCTGCTGGCTTTGCTGCCCCGTCTGATAACTTGGCTGCGTGCCGGCGCTGGGAAGCTGGAAGCTCCTTACGTTCTGGCGTAGGCATCTTGCGGGTCTTTCGGTTTGAGCCGGAGAATTTCTTTTCTTCTGCCATTAATTCCGCTCCTTTTCTTCAAGTAATTGTTTGATTTTTTTAGCAAAGCCAGCGTCTGAAACCGCCAAAACCGACCGGTTCATTCCGATCGCCTGACTGATTTCATCCTTGGTCAAACCGTCGACAAAGACGGAACCATAAAACTGACTTTTGTCCGAAAATTTCTTGTGCTGACTGGCCCCACCGTCTTTTGGAAAGAAGACGACTTTGGCCGTTTCGTTTTGAATCGCTTTCAAAGTCGGACCGGACCCTAAGACGAGCTTGTTGGCTCGTCGGGCCAGCCCCAAGACCTGAATGATTTCCTTAGTCTTGTTCATTTTCGAAAAGCTCTTTTCGGGCTTGCTGGTGGTCGACGTAAGCGTAGAGTTCCTCGTAAAAAGCCGGATCAATAGCCTGGGAAAAGGCCTTTTCAAAGACCCGCTTTTCCTGGGCTTGCTTAGCAATGTCACGGTCTAAGGCGATGTAAGCCCCACGGCCGTTTTGCTTCCCGGTTGGGTCAAGGAAGACTTCGCCTTCCTTGTTTTTCACCACTCGAACCAGTTCTTTTTTCGGGTACATTTCACCCGAGACGATGTCTTTACGCATCGGAATCTTACGAGTTTTCATGAGGAACCTCCAAGAAATTAAATTTCAGGGTTTTCGCTATCAGCATCGACCATGGCGTCAACGCTGTCGTCAACATCCGTGTCTGCGGCTTCGTTTGCCGCATCGTCGAAGGCATCGTCAGACGCTTCATCCATGGAAACGGCCAAGTCGGCGGCTTCGGATTCTGGCTTGATGTCAATCTTGACACCGGTCAAGCGAGCAGCCAAGCGGGCGTTTTGCCCCTTCTTACCAATGGCCAAAGACAATTGATCGTCTGGCACGATAACCGTGACAGCCTGATCGTTTTCAGGATCGAAAATCACGTCCGTTACTTCGGCTGGGTTCAAAGCATTGGCGATGTACTGTGCCTCGTCTTCCACCCATTCCACGATATCCATGTGCTCGCCACCCAATTCCGTTACAACGGCTTGGACACGGGCACCACGTTGCCCAACCAAGGCCCCAACGGGATCCAAGTCGGCATCGTGCGTGTAAACGGCGATCTTTGAACGATCACCGGCTTCACGGGCAACGGAAACGATTTCCACCGTTCCATCGTAAACTTCGGGCACTTCCTGTTCAAACAAACGCTTGACCAAGTCGGGTGCCGTACGTGATACAAAGATTTGTGGGCCCTTCAAGGAATCATCCACCTTTGAAACCAAAACCTTGATGCGGTCGCGCATGCGGTAGTGTTCCGTTGGCATCTGGTCGCCGGCTGTCATGACGGCCTCTTGCTTACCAGGCAGCATGACGTACAAGAAACGGTTATCCTGCCGTTCCACTTCTCCAGTGATGATTTCACCTTCGTAGTCCTTGTAGCGGTTATAGACGGCTTGGCGAGTCGCCTCACGCATTTTTTGGACGATAACCTGCTTGGCCGTCTGGGCGGCCATACGACCAAAGTCCTTTGGTGTTACGTCAAAGCGGATTTCATCACCCGGTTCGTAGGCCTTGTTGATGGCCGTGGCATCCGTCAAGGAGATTTCCGTATCGGGGTCTTCCAAGTCGTCATCTAAGACGACCGTCTTGACCTGCTTGATGGTCATCTTACCCTTCTTGTCATCGAAGGTTGCTTCGACGTTTTGGTTAGCGTTGTACTGCTTCTTGTAAGCAGCCTTGAGCGCGTCTTCCAAGGCTTCAACAACAATCGTGCGGTCAATCCCACGTTCTTGTTCCAAGGCATCTAAGGCCTGTACTAGTTCTTTACTCATGTACTTACTCCACTGTTAACTAATCAAATTGGACAGAGACAACGGCTTTGGCAATTTCGTCAAAGGAGAAGCTTTTTTCTTCTCCATCAACTTGCAAAGTCAACCCGGCATCGTCCTGCTGAACAATGCGACCAGTCCACTTCTTCTGGCCATCCTTTGCCGCAAAGAGCGCCACCGTAATTGGCTCACCCTCTTCTTTTGCCCAAGTGTAATGCCAGTCTTCACTGAGCGCACGGTCTAATCCCGGTGAGGCGATGTCTAACATGTATTCGCCGGGTACCGGATCGACTGGGGCTTCATCCAAAGCCTCATTGACGGCCCGGGTAAATTCCGTAATTTGTGCCATCGAAATCTTTTCGTGGTCTGGTAGGTCAACTAAGAGTTCGACCGTCTTTTGACCACCGACTTTTTTGACTGACAAATCCCACAAAAGCAGGCCCTGTTCGTCAATAATTGGCTGAATCAGGTCCAGTAATGCTTGGTTCTTTGCTTGCGCCATTGTCCCGTCCTTTCCTATTCTTTGCCATAAAAAATGAGCCGGTCTGTAGCTCGACCCGCTCATTTACGACTGTAAATTAACTTACCTTTATAATAGTTGATTTACGGCCGAAAAGCAAGAAGGTAAAGAAAAAACCACAGCAAGGCTGTGGTTTTGATTCAAATTACCAAGAAGCCTTGCGGACACCAGGAATCTGACCCTTGTGTGCTAATTGGCGGAAGTTCAAACGTGACAAACCGAATTCACGCATGTAACCGTGTGGACGGCCGTCGATGCGGTCACGGTTGTGGACACGGACAGGTGATGAATCCTTTGGCAACTTAGCCAAACCGATGTAGTCACCAGCAGCCTTCAAGGCAGCACGCTTGTCAGCGTACTTTGCAACCAAGGCTTCACGTTGCTTTGCTTTTGCAATCTTTGATTTCTTAGCCATTACTTGATCTCCTTAAACGTTACAACTTTACGAAGTTTTGGTGAGTACTTCTTCAACTCCAAACGGTCAGGCGTGTTACGACGGTTCTTTGACGTCAAGTAAATACGCTCTCCAGTTTCATCATTGCCTAATACGACATGAATACGCATAGTCCAGCTCCTCAGATTTAGAATTTTTTGATAAAAATTTATTTGCTTGTCAATACAAAATAGTATTATACATGCTTGTTTACACGCTGTAAAGGGGTCTCTTTAACTTTTTCTTAAAAAGTTTTTCGCCCTTCCACTAGCTTAGAATTGCTTTTGCAAAGGTGGCACCACTTGCTTCTTACGAGAAACAACGCCTGGCAAGTCAATCACGTTGTTTTCAAGCTTAGCGCCGAAGGCCTTTTCAATGGCAGCGGCTGCATCGCCCAAGTAAATGGCCTTTGAATTGGAGTTCAAGATGTCGGTAATGACCAACAAGAAGTCTTCGTAACCAGAAGCCTTCATGGCCTTTTCCAAGTCAGCTTGACGCTTCAAGACGTCATCGATATCAACCGTGTTAACTTGCCCAATGCGGAAGTCGTGTGAACCCATGGTAAAGGACTTGGCATCCCCTTCCAACAAGTCTTCATCGGACTTCTTTGACAGGTCCGTGCCGGCTTTTAGCATGGCCAAGCCGTAGGCTTCGATGTCGTCGATGCCAGCAATCTTAGCCAATTCTGGCAGAGCTTCTCGATCGACATCGGTCGTCGTTGGGCTCTTCAACAAAAGCGTGTCAGAGATCAAACCAGATGCCAGCAAACCAGCAATCTTTGCTGGAATGGCCAAGCCGGCTTGCTTGTATTCAAAGTACAAGATGGTTGAAACGGAACCCCAAGGCTTAGCCGTAATGTAAAGGGGCGTGCCGTTTTGGAAGTTAAACTTGTGGTGGTCGTAGATACCGTAAACCGTAACGTCGGCCAAGTTATCAACGGATTGGGCCGCTTCGTTGTGATCAACCAAGACAACTTCTTCCGTCGTAGCCTTTTCAATGATTGGCAAGGCCTGCAAACCAAAGTGGTCCAAGGCGAATTGCGTTTCAGCGTTTGGCTTTCCTTGCGCAACCGCTTCCGTATCCAATCCCTGTTGCTTCAACAAGTCAGCAGCAGCAATGGCGGAGGCTACCGTATCCATATCCGGACTCTTGTGTCCAAAAACTTGAATTTTTGCCATGTTCTCTTTCTCCTCAGTGCGGTAATCCGCTTGAATTCATCCCTATTGTATCAGGTCCAAAGACCTTTTTCCTAGTCCTCTTCAGACAAATCAAGGGCCTGGATGCTCTTGGCTTGTCCATCGGAAGCTGGCGTCAGCAAGGCCGATCCGTTAGCCGTCCGGTTGGACAGGCCGTGGTCCTGCAATTGAATGTCAAAAGTCTTGAAACGGTCGGTTTCGATGCGCAAAGCGCCTTCATCTTCAGGGATCACCGCCACTGCGGCAACGGCGTAGTGGACCGTCTTTCGTGGTGACAAGACCTGCATTCCCTTATTGGCCCGGTGCGATTCGGAAATCTCATCCAGGCGGGAATACTTGAAGGTTCCCTGGTTGGTAACCAAGGCCAGGTAAAGCATTTGCTTGTTAACAACCAAGGCGTTAACCACTTGGTCGCCCTCTGACAACTTCATGGCTTTGACACCGGCCGTCCGGGCGCCAACAACGGGCACTTCTTCAGCAGCAAAGCGCAATGCCAAGCCGTTTTCAGAAACGGTCATGACTTCGTCTTCTGCGTTAACGGGCGCCACGGTAATCAAACGAGCCTGGTCAGATTTGAGCTTCATGACGGTGGCCGACTTTTTCTTGTAAGACTTCGGCACCAGGTCTTTGACGAGCGACTGCTTGATGTAGCCGTCGTTTGAAGCCAGGAGCAAAGCCTGCTTTGAGGCTGGGTCATCAATGACCACGGCGGAAAGAATCGCTTCGTCTGGATTCCAGTTCGAAAGTGATTGGGAGAAGTGCTCCCCTGGTTCCTTCCACTTGAAATCGGCGATTTCATAGATTGGTCGGTAAATCAGGTTTCCTAAGTTCGTAAAGGCCAGCAGGTGCTGCGTCGTATTCACCGTTTGATTCAAGATGATTGGATCATCTTCGGCCAGACCGTTATCGTCGGCAGAGGCCTTGAAGGAACGCATTGACGAACGCTTCACGTAGCCGTTTGTTGAAAGCAGCAAGCGGACGTTTTCATCCGGTACCGTTACAGCCGTGTCGATGACCAAGGACTCGATTTCCTCTTCAATGACCGTTTGACGGGCCGTGGCGTATTCCTTTGAAATCGCCTTCAACTCATCGCGAATAACGGCGTGCAAGGCGGCCGTTTCGTTCAAAATCTTTTCAAGTTCGGCAATCTTCTTGGCCAGGGCGTCGTGCTCGTCTTGCAGCTGGGTCACGTCGGTGTTAGTCAAACGGTAGAGCTGCAGGGTCACGATGGCTTCGGCCTGTGGCTTGGTAAAGTCGTAGGCTTCAATCAGGTTTTGCGTGGCGTCCTTACGGTTCTTAGAAGAGCGGATGGTTTGCACCACTTCGTCCAAGATGGACAGCATCCGAATCAGCCCTTCAACGATGTGCTGACGGGCCTGGGCCTTCTTCAAGTCGTAGGCCGAACGCTTCAAGACAACGCTCTTTCGGAAGTCTAAGAAGGCCGTCAGACCGTTTTGCAAGGTAACCAAAACAGGCCGTTGGTCGTGAATGGCGACCATGTTGAAGTTGTAGGAAACCTGCAGGTCGGTCTTCTTAAAGAGGTAGGTCAAGATACCATCGGCCGAGGCATCCTTGGCCAATTCGATGACAATCGACATCCCGTTACGGTCCGATTCATCGCGGACTTCAGAAATTCCGGCGACTTCTTTATTCAAGCGAATCGCATCAATCTTGGCCACCAAAGTGGACTTGACCACTTCGTATGGAATTTCCGTGATTTCAATCTTCTGCTTACCACCCTTGAGCGGCGTCACTTCGGTCTTGGCACGAACAACGACGCGACCACGGCCGGTCTCATAGGCCTGCTTAATCCCGTCTAATCCCTGAATAATGCCCCCCGTTGGGAAATCCGGTCCCTTGACGAATTTCATCAAATCCGCCAAAGACGCTTCCGGATGATCCAACAGGTAGATCAAGGCATCGTTGATTTCCTTTAAGTTGTGTGGGGGAATATCCGTAGCATAACCGGCAGATATCCCCGTTGCCCCGTTTACAAAGAGGTTTGGAATTCGTGAAGGCAAAACGGTTGGTTCATAGGTCGTATCATCGAAGTTCAAGACCATTTCCACCGTGTCTTGGGCCAAATCCTTTAGGATTTCGCCCGAGACTTTGGCCAAACGAGACTCCGTGTATCGCATAGCGGCGGCCGGATCGTTATCGACCGAACCGTTGTTTCCGTTCATGTCAATCAGTGGTTCGCGGACCTTCCAGTCCTGTGACAAGCGAACCATAGCCTCGTAAATGGAGGAATCCCCGTGGGGGTGAAAGTTACCCATGATGTTTCCGACAGCCTTTGCAGACTTACGGTACGGGTGATCGTAGGTGTTGGAGTCCTGCTCCATGGCATACAAAATACGCCGTTGAACAGGCTTTAGTCCATCACGAATGTCGGGCAGGGCGCGTTCTTGAATAATGTACTTCGAATAACGTCCGAAGCGCTCGCCCATGACGGCTTCTAATGAAAGCTCGGTAATGCGGTCTGCCATTTGAGCAATCCCCTATCCTTTCGTAATCAGTGTTTAAAAGAGGTCCAGGTTTTCGAAGTTTTCTGGATTCTTCTTTTCAGCAGCTTCTTCTGCTGATTTGGCCTTAGCGGCTGGCTTTTTTTCTTTGTCGGCCGGAGCGCTGGCTGCTTGCGCCGCCTTTTTTTCGGTTGCCTCGTCAGCTTTCTTTGTTGACTCAGCCTTTTTCAAAGCCGCTTTTTCCGCAGCAATCCGCTTGGCCTCGGCCCGTTCGGCCTTGGCTGCCGGGCTGTTTTCAGCGACGTCGGCGACTTCTTCGGCTTCTGATTCACCGTGTGGGTCCTGGCCGGCCATCACCTGGTCAAAGACCTGGCTGGAATCAGAACCACCGGCCACGTTATCAAGAATCGATCCCTCTTCTTCGAGAGTGAACTGCACGTTCTTTTCAATCCATTGACGACGGGGGTCGACTTTGTCACCCATCAGCGTTGTCACGCGCTTTTCAGCTAACATGGCATCGTCGATCTTCACGCGAATCAAAGTCCGGGACTCGGGATCCATGGTTGTTTCCCAAAGCAGGGTCGCGTTCATTTCACCAAGTCCCTTAAAGCGGGTCAGCTCGTACTTGACCTTGGCTTCGGAAGTAATCTGCGCCAATTCGTCGTTGGTCCAGGCAAAGGAGTCGTCCTTCTTTCCCCGGTACTTAACGCGGTAGAGCGGTGGCAGGGCGATGTAGACCTTACCGGCCTCAATCAGCGGCCGCATATACTTATAGAAGAAAGTCAGCAGCAGGGTTTGAATGTGGGCCCCGTCGTCATCGGCATCGGTCATGATAATGACCTTGTCAAAGGCGGCGTTCTTAATGTTAAAGTCTGGTCCAACACCCGCCCCAATGGCGTAAATCAAAGTCGAGATTTCCTCGTTCTTCAAAATGTCGGCCAACTTGGCCTTCTGGGTGTTCAAGACTTTTCCACGGAGGGGCAAGATGGCCTGGAACTTACGGTCACGGCCTTGCTTGGCCGAACCACCGGCCGAATCACCCTCGACCAAGAAAAGTTCGTTCTTGTCGGCGTTTTTCGACTGGGCAGGCGCCAGCTTACCAGAAAGGAGACGTTCCTTCTTCCCCTTGGACTTGCCGGTTCTTGACTCTTCACGGGCCTTCCGGGCCGCTTCACGGGCCTCACTGGCACGCAGAGCCTTGCGGACAATCTTTTGACCAAAGTCCCCGTTTTCAAGCAGGAAGCGGGCCAGGGTTTCGTTCACAACGGAATCAACGGCCCCACGGGCTTCCGTAGTTCCCAGCTTATCCTTGGTCTGCCCTTCGAACTGCAGAATTTCTTCTGGCACCCGGAGGGAAATAACCGCGGACAAGCCTTCACGGACGTCAGACCCTTCCAGGTTCTTGTCCTTTTCCTTTAAGAGATTAACCCGGCGGGCATACTCGTTAAAGGCCTTGGTCCAGGCGGAGCGGAAGCCCATTTCATGGGTTCCCCCGTCCTGTGTCCGGACGTTGTTAACAAAGGAAAGCAGGGTTTCGGAATAGCCGTCGTTGTATTGCGCCGCAACGTCCACGACAATCCCGTCTTCCTTGCCTTCAAAAGTCATGACTGGTCCAAGGCCTTCCTTTTCCTCGTTCAAAAAGTCAACGAAGGACTGAAGACCATGCTCGTAGTGGTAGACTTCTTCACGGGCTGGTGACACGCGCTTATCGGTCAGGGTAAACTTCACGCCAGACATCAAAAAGGCCGCTTCACGCAAGCGTTCGGCTAGGGTATCAAACTTAAAGACCGTTGTTGAAAAAATGGAAGCGTCCGGCTTAAAGGTCACCGTCGTTCCCGTGTGGTCCTTGGTTGGACCCAAGTCGATCAAAGTGCCAACCGGCTTTCCACCCTTTTCAAAGGTTTCCTCAAAGCGGTGGCCATCACGAACGATGGTCACCTTTAAGGATTCTGACAGGGCGTTAACAACCGATGAGCCAACCCCGTGCAAGCCACCGGAAGTAGCGTAACCACCCTGACCAAACTTTCCTCCGGCGTGAAGGACCGTCAGGATAACTTCGGGTGTTGGTTTTCCTGAGGCGTGCATGCCGACCGGCATTCCACGACCCTGATCGGAAACCGTGATGGCGTTGTTTTCTTCGATTGTGACTTCAATGTCGTCGCCATAGCCACCCAAGGCTTCGTCGACGGCGTTGTCCACAATTTCATAAACCAGGTGGTGGAGGCCACGACCGTCAGTCGACCCGATGTACATACCGGGACGCTTCCGAACGGCTTCCAAACCTTCCAGGATTTTAATCGAATCTGCATCGTAATGTCTTTGCTCTGTCACAGTGATCATCCTTTATCTTCGTTTTCAAAAGCGGGACGCAGCCCCTACTTTTGGCAATCTACCTTATCATAGATTAAAAATTAAAAACTGACAACAAAAAAATTGGGCGACTTTTTAAAAAAGATTCCTTAATGGAAGCCGTAAAAAGTCGGTCAACTTAAAAAGAATTGCTTAGAATCAACCAAAAGCGCTCGTCTGTGGTAAAATATTAGCTGCTTTTAAAAAAGGAGTTTTTACAAATGGAAAAAACAATCATGGTTTTTGTACTGGCCTACTTCATTGGGTCCCTAGTGCCTGGTTACTGGATTGGAAAGATTTTCTTCCATAAAGATATTCGAAACGAAGGATCGGGAAACATCGGAACAACCAACGCCTTCCGCATCCTCGGTCCCGTGGCCGGCTGCTTCGTTCTGGCCTTTGACATCTTAAAGGGGGCTTTTGCGGCCTTGCTACCTAGCTTCTTTGGCCTAGACATCAACGTCATGTTGGTTGGCCTCTTCGCCATCATTGGTCACACCTACTCCGTCTGGATTGGTTTCAAGGGTGGTAAGGCCGTGGCAACCTCGGCCGGAGTTCTGTCCGTTTATAACGGTCCCCTCTTCTGGATGGTCTGCGCAGTCTTTGTTTCCTGCCTGATTCTCTTCTCCATGGTTTCGGTAGCCTCAATGGTTGGCTTCTCTTTTGCCTCCGTCATGTCGGTTTTCTACTACCATGACTTGGTGCTTTCCATCATCGCCATTGTCTTGACCGGCTTTGTCTTCTACCGCCATCGTCAAAACATCGGCCGAATCCTCTCTGGAAATGAATCAACCATCCCCTTTGGCCTGGTCTACTGGCTGAAGAAATCTTAATTAACATGAAAAAGTCGTCTAGCAAGAGCTAGACGACTTTTTCATTTACTTCAATTTTCGTGCCGGTAACTTTAACCGTTGCCAAACATCCGGCTGCAAGCGGCGCAAGAAGAGCGTGCCGTGCAAAGTCAGCAGGACGGCGTCGACCAAGTTCATCTTGACGATGTAGAGAATCAAGAAGAGCAAAGTCGTCGGTGGCAAGAGCAGCAAGACAAAGATAATCCAGGCCCGTTCAAAGCCCCACTTTCCCTTTAAATACTTCTTTTGCAAAGCACTTGGCTGAAAAGGCTGTAAGTCTTCTTCTACAACTGGCTGTTTTTTTGTTTCTCGGTATGCCCTCCACCAAAAGTAGGCCGGTAAAATGGTCGTGATGAAGAGACCCAGCCACCAGGCAAGTGGATTTGTCAGAGTAATTTTAGGCAGGGGAAAGAAAAATTTTCCAAGCCAGAGAATCGTGCCAATAATGGCCGAAATCAAAAAAACAATGAAGAGGGCTAAATCATAGCCGCTCTTCTTTTTTAGCGCCACTTTGGCATAGGCCTCTGTTGAAGGGGTGTAATAAATGGTCTGATCCTGCTCACCATCCTTCAGTGGCACCAGGCGGATTGGGGTGTTGGACACGGAGTCCTCCTCACTTTCTCTTTTTAATTAGTGGATGGTCCGTTTAACATCGTAAACGGAGTGCTGGGCAGCCAGTGAATCAATGATGCCGTTCAGCTGGGCCAGGTTGGCAACACCAAGGGAGGCTTGCACCTGGACCATGCCACCACGGGTCACGTGCCCGTTGATTTCTTTGATGAAGCGGGTCTTGGCGTTCAATGACTTAAGCAGCGTGTTCAAGATGCCCGGTTCGTTTTCGGCATGGATGGTCAAATCGGCCGTGTAATCAGGTCGCTGACCGTTTGGATCGGCCCAGATAACATCAACCAAGCGCTCACCAGCCTTTTGTGCTGCGTGAATGTTTGGACAGTCAAAGCGGTGAACGGCGACCCCACGCCCCTGCGTGATGTAGCCTGTCACGTTGTCACCCGGAACCGGCGTGCAGCACTTGGCCAGGTGAACAAGCAGGCTATCGATACCGGCAATGACAACATCGGACTCAGAACCCTGCTGCTTGACTTTGGGCTGCTGGGCCTCCTTCTTTAAAGCGCCCCCCTCTTCGAGCAAACGCTTTTGCAATTCTTCAGCTTCCTTGGCCTCCCGGGCTTCACGATCGGCTCTGGTCAGTTCGCGAACCACGGCCAGGCGGGTCAAATCACCATAGCCAACCGCAGCCAGCAAATCGTCCTTGGTGCCGGATTGGAAGGTATCGGCGACTTCCTGGAGCTTCTCGTCCGTGATAAAGTCGTTGACGTCATAGCCCTTATCAAAGAGTTCCTTCGAAATGGCATCCAGACCCGACTGAATGTTGTCAGCCCGGTCCAGTTTCTTCAACGATGACTTAATCTTATGACGGGCCTTGCGGGTCTTGACCAAGTCCAGCCAGTCACGAGATGGCTGGGCGTTTGGGCTGGTCAGGATCTCCATGATGTCCCCGTTTTGGATTTGGTAGTCCAGTGGGACAATGCGGCCGTTGGCCTTGGCACCCGTCGTGTGGGCCCCGACGTTTGAATGGATGGCAAAGGCCATGTCCAAAGGACCGGCCCCCTGGGCGAGTTCGTAAACATCCCCGGCCGGTGAAAAGGCGTAAACCCGGTCCACAAAGAGATCCGTTTGAACGGAGTCCATGAAATCCTGGGCATCTTCTGCCGATTCCTGGAATTCCAAGATTCCCTGAATCATGTTGAGCACTTGTTCGGACTGATCGGTCACGTTGGCCTGCTGATCCGAGCCCTTGTTCTTCTTGTAGGCCCAGTGCGCCGCCACACCAAACTCGGCCACCTGGTGCATCTTGTATGTACGGATTTGCACCTCGAGGGGACGGCCACCCGGTCCAATGACCGTGGTGTGCAGTGACTGATAGCCGTTTGGCTTTGGCAGGGCAATGTAGTCCTTGAAACGGCCGGGCAAAGGCTTCCAATGGGCGTGAATGGCCCCCAAGACGGCGTAGGTATCGGTCAGGTTTTCCGTCAGTACACGAATGGCTGACAGGTCATAAATTTCGTCAAAAGACTTGTGCTTGTCGACCAGCTTCCGGTAAATGGAATAAATGTGCTTGGGACGGCCGTAGACGGACACATCTTCAATGTGCAGTTCATCAATGCTCTGCTCAATTTGGTCAATGGCCTCTTGAATGACGGCCAAGCGTTCGTCACGCTTCATCGACATCATGCTGGCAATCTTGTGGTAGGCATCCGGCTCCAAATAGGAAAGGGACAAATCTTCCAGCTCCCACTTGATGGCCGAAATACCGAGTCGGTCGGCCAGTGGCGCATAGATGGACAGGGTTTCCTGCGAAATTCGCCGCTGCTTTTCCGGACGCAGAGCATCCAGGGTCCGCATGTTGTGCAGGCGATCGGCCAGCTTAACGATGATCACCCGGATGTCTTTGGCCATGGCCAAGAGAAGCTTCCGATGGTTTTCGGCCAGCTGGACTTTGGAATCCTGGTACTTGATTTTCGAAATCTTCGTCACGCCATCGACAATGCGCCCGACAACGGGGCCAAAGCGGTCGACCACGTCCTCCAAAGTCACCGGCGTGTCTTCCACGATGTCGTGCAAAAAGCCGGCCACAATCGTTGGGCCATCCATCTTCAGTTCGGCCAGAATGCCAGCCACTTGAATGGGGTGGGCAATGTAGGGAATGCCTGACTGGCGCTTTTGTTCCTTATGCAGGTCACGGGCCCATTCATAGGCGTCCGTCACCGCTTTCAGCTGCTCTTCTGGTAGGTAATCGGCCACCATGGTTAACACATCATTGGCTTGATATTCCTTGTGTTTCGTCATGGAACCCCCCTTTCACGACACATTGGTCAATTGCTTATAGATAAGTTTCATTATAAGGGAAGCATAGGAGAGACACAAGAAAGGATTTGTCCCCCCTTTCCCTTTTGCTATGGGCATTCCACTCTCTTTTGTTTAATTAGAAAGTTCGGTCGAATTTAGCCCAAAATCCTCCTGAAAATCTTTCAAAAAAAGAGTAAGATATTTTCATAGTCAACACGTTTTTAAGGAGGGGTCATGACCCAACAAGAACACCCAATCGATTGGAAGCGAAACATGTGGATCATCTGGCTAGCCGTCATGATGTCCGGTGTCGCCTTTTCCGAAATCATTCCTTTTCTTTCCCTCTACATTGAAACCATGGGAAACTTTACAAAGGACCAGCTCAACTTTTATTCAGGTGCCGCCTTTGCTGTCACCTTCTTAGTTTCTGCCATTGTCTCGCCACTCTGGGGAAAGCTAGCCGATAAAAAGGGGCGCAAACTAATGATGATGCGTGCCGCTTTGGGGCTGGCCATTGTGATGGCCTTGACCGGCTTTAGCCAAAACGTCTGGCAACTTATTTTCTTGCGAGGTCTGCAGGGGGCGCTTGGTGGTTTTGTTTCGAACTCCAACGCACTGATTGCCACCCAAACGCCAAAGGAACAAGTTGGCCGTGCCCTTGGCATCGTTGTCACTGGCTTTACTGGTGGTACCTTAATTGGCCCCTTGATCGGTGGTTCGTTAGCCGCCTTTCTCTCCTACCGGCAAATTTTTTTGATTACGGCATCGATTTTCCTTGTCATCTTTATCTTCATTTGGCTGCTGGTCGAAGAAAAGGTGCCAGAAAAGGAACCGGAAGAAAACAAGGCAAAGCCAACTGTTCGTTTGCGTGACCTAAGTAACTGGCGGGTATTGGTTGCCCTTTTCGTGACGACCATGTTAGTTCAAATCGTCAACAATGCCATCAACCCCATCGTTGCTCTCTTTGTTCGCGAAGTGCTGGCTGGCCACGCCAACATTACTTTCATCACGGGTGTTGTCGCTGCCATGCCGGGTTGTGCCACTTTCATTTTCGCCTCCTGGTTTGGCCGCTTAGGCGACCGAATTGGAACCAAGTTTATGCTGCAGATGGGCTTTGTCTTGGCCGTTATCGCCTTTATCCCAACGGCCTTTGTCACGACGATTTTCTGGCTGCTCTTCTTCCGCTTTGCTGTTGGAATTGCGGATGCGACCCTGCTGCCTGCCATTCAAACACTCCTGTCGAGAAACAGTCCCGACGAGATGATTTCAAGGGTCTTCTCCTACAACCAATCCTTTCAATCAATTGGGTCGGTTCTTGGTCCGCTCTGTGGTACAGCCATTGCCTCTTTCTTTGATTACCGGGCAATCTTCCTCTTCACAGCTGCCGTTATGGCCCTAAACGGCCTACTCTTCTTCTTTAATATTTTCCGTAATAAAACAGTTCACTAAGTTCAACTAAAAAGTCCTCCGAGCGCGCTCGGAGGACTTTTTCAATGGCTTTTTAATAGTTCATAAAGTAGTTATCGAGTTCCCACTTGGAAATAAATTGACGATAAGACGTGTATTCGATTCGCTTGGCTTCGATGAACTTATCGATGATGTGCGTACCGATGGCGTCGATGACCACTTCGTCTTCTTCCAATTCTTCCAAGGCGTCTAAGAGCGTGTCAGGCAGGTTTTGAATACCAGCCTTCTTCCGTTCGTTTTCGTCCATCAAGTAGATGTTCTTATCAACGGAAGCCGTTGGCTCCATTCGCTGTTCGATTCCGTCCAATCCAGAAGAAAGGATAGCGGCCAAACAAGTGTAGGGGTTGGTCGTTGGATCAACCGTGCGCAGTTCCAGGCGGGTTGCCAAACCACGTGAGGCTGGCACACGAACCATTGGCGAACGGTTAGAAGCTGACCAAGCAATGTAAACCGGCGCTTCAAAACCGGGCGTCAAGCGCTTGTAGGAGTTAACCGTTGGGTTGGCAATGGCCGTCAAAGCCGGCGCGTGCTTCAAAACACCTCCCAAGAAGTGCAAAGCCGTGTCCGACAAGCCCAAGTAGTCATCATCTTTTCCAGTAAAGGCGTTGCCCTCTTCGTTAAAGAGCGACATGTTCACGTGCATACCGGAACCGTTGATGCCGGCCACCGGCTTTGGCATGAAGGTAGCGTAGTAGCCGTTTTTGCGCGCAATCGTCTTCACCACCAACTTGAAGGTCTGAATCTTATCAGCCGCGTCCAAGGCATCGTCGTAACGGAAGTCGACTTCGTGTTGACCGGCGGCGACTTCGTGATGGGCGGCTTCGACTTCAAAGCCCATCTCTTCTAGCGTCAAGACGATTTCACGACGGACGTCTTCACCACTGTCCAGAGGGGCCAAGTCAAAGTAGGAACCATGGTCGTTTAATTCCATGGTTGGCTTTCCCTGTTCATCCAACTTAAAGAGGAAGAATTCGGGTTCGGGGCCGATGTTGAATTCCGTGAAGCCTTGATCCTTGGCGCGCTTAACAGCCTTCTTCAAGGCAATCCGAGGATCGCCCGCAAAGGGTGTCCGGTCCTTGTTGTAGACGTCGGCAATCAAGCGGGCGACTTTCCCACCGTGTGCATCGGTTGCCCAAGGAAAAATCATGAAAGTCGATAGATCAGGATAGAGGTACATGTCCGATTCGTTGATGCGAACAAAGCCCTCAATCGATGAACCGTCAAACATCAAATCGTTGTTTAACACCTTGTCCAACTGTGAGGCCGGTACTTCGACGTTTTTAATCGTCCCCAGCACGTCGGTAAAGGTCACCCGAATGAATTCGACCTTTTCTTCGGCAACCTTGGCCTTGATTTCTTCTTTTGTCATGAACTGTTGTGTCATCTTATCCCCCCGTATGATGATTCATTGGTCTGAATGGCTTTCTTAAGGTTGATTAAAGCGGGCAATTTGCGCAAATTCGTCCTGCAAAGAACGGCGAAGGGACGAATTGACATCCTCTTCCCTGGCCTTTTGCAAGCGCTCGGCCTTATCAAAGAGCTCCTTAATGTCCTTGGTGGAGTCACCAGCGTCCAAGTGGTCTTTAATTCGCAAGAGTTGATCGATGTCGTTCAAGGAAAAGCGGCGCTGGCCACCCTTTCCACGTTCTGGTTTCACCAGGCCGTGTTCCTCGTAGTAGCGAATCTGACGGTCCGTTAGCAAGGTCAGTTCACGAACAACCGACATTGGCAGGACCGCTTTATTTCGTTGTAATTCAGAACTTTTCACGATACATCCTCCCCCTTGCTAATGATAATAGCTGAAAGAACCAAGACTGTCTTGAAATTGGTCAGCTTTCTTAACCTCGCCCACCGAATTGGTATGGGAATTGGTCTAGTTAAAAGTGCCGCCAATCCCCCAACAAAAGTCCGCTGTTACCCATAGTATAACCTTTTTTCTAGCAAAAAAGAGCCGAATTGGTCGACTCTTTTCAATCACTTACTTTGCTTCGTACCAAGTTGGTCCAGCGTGGGATTCCACCTTGAGCGGAATGGCCAGCTTAACCGCCTGGTCCATTACCGTTGTCACGGTTTCACGCAGCTGATCAAGTTCTTCTGTTGGACACTCGAAGACCAATTCATCGTGAACCTGCACGAGCATCCGGGCCTGCAGGCCCTTTTCTTGGATGGCCCGGTCGACTTTGATCATGGCGATCTTGATGATGTCGGCGGCCGATCCTTGAATTGGTGAGTTCATGGCCGTCCGTTCGGCAAAGGAGCGGGTATTAAAGTTCTTGGCGTTGATGTCAGGCAAGTAGCGGCGACGGTGTTCAATCGTTTCGACAAAGCCGTCCTTGTGGGCCTTTTCCTTAATGGCATCCATCCACTGGTGGATCTTTGGGAACTCCTGGAAATAGGTCTCAATGAAGGACTTGGCGTCCTTTCTGGCAATGTTGAGGTTCTTTGACAGGCCAAAGTCCGAAATCCCATAGACGATTCCGAAGTTCACCGCCTTGGCCGTCCGCCGTTGGTCGGCATCAACCGGCGCATCGTCTGCTAAGCCGAAGACTTTGCGGGCCGTTTCGGCGTGGATGTCCTCGTCTTCCACAAAGGCGTGCTCCATGGCCGGGTCCCCGGTAATCGAGGCCAACACGCGGAGCTCAATCTGTGAGTAATCAGCACCGAAGATTAACCAATCGGGCTTTGAAGGGACAAAGGCGTGGCGAATCTTCCGCCCCTCTTCCGTGCGCATTGGAATGTTTTGCAGGTTGGGATCAACCGATGACAATCGACCGGTCTGCGTCAACGTCTGCAAGAAGCGGGTGTGGACTTTCTGGTCCGCCTGGTCGACAACGGCCAAAAGACCGTCCACGTAGGTTGACTTCAGCTTGGCCAACTGTCGGTAGGCCAGAATGTGTTCAACAATTGGCGCCTGTGGGGCCAGCTTTTCTAAGACTTCAACGGCCGTGGAATAGCCGGTCTTTGTCTTCTTAATGACTGGGAGGCCCATTTTATCAAAAAGCAGGGTTCCCAACTGCTTGGTGGAGTTAATGTTAAACTCTTCGCCCGCCATTTGGAAAATTTCTTCCTTCAAAGAAGCAATTTTTTCATCCATTTCCTGGCCCATTTTGGCCAAGCGGTCCTGGTTGACTTTGAAGCCGCGGGCTTCCATCTTGGCTAAGACAAAGGAAAGTGGTAATTCAATGTCTGAATAGAGGTGGCCCTGTTCGTGTTCATCGAGGTCCGAAAAGGCCTGGTCACGCAAGTCAAAGACCGTTTGGGCCTTGTGGCCGACGTGGTCTTCAACCACCTCAGCCTCTTCTGGGACGGCAAACTTGGCCCCCTTGCCGTAAATTTCCTCGTCTGTGGCCAAATAGCGGCCAAAACGGCCAGCCAGCGTCGACAAGACGTTATCGTTACCAACCGTATCCAAGAGATAGGCCACTAACAAAAAGTCAAAGTCGACACCGTGAAGCGTTAATCCCAGACGGTGCAAAAGCACCCAGTGGGCCTTGGCGTTAAAAAGTCGGAGCTGAATGCGGTCACTTTCGATAATGGTCCGCAAGTCGTCATGATCAAAGAGGGTGAAGTCGCGACTGGCAAAGTAGCCAACCTTGTCGTTTCCCAAGGCAAAGGCAATCATGTCGGCCTGGTGGTAGTTCTCCCCCGTCGTGTCGATATGGAAGGCCAATTGGTCTTCTTCGACCAATTTTTTTAGGGATGCCTCCGTCAATGTTGAAACCTTGGCGAAGTCCCCCTGCTTTTGCTCGGAGGCATCGGCGGCTTCCCCGAGGTCATCACCCAAGAGCGATTGGGAACGGAGCTTGTTTAATGCCTGGCGGAAATGGAGCTTTTCAAAAAGTTCGACCAAGCCCTTTTCCTTGGGGCCGTTGTAGGCGATGTCAGACAGGCCGATTTCCAGCTTCGCATCGGTAATGATGGTGGCCAGCTTGCGAGCCCGATAGGCGACATCCTTATCGTTAATCAGGTTTTCCTTCATCTTGGAAGGCTTCATCTCATCAACATGGGCGTAGAGGTTATCCAGATCGTGATATTCCTTCAAGAGCTTCAGCGCCGTCTTTTCGCCGACTTTGGTAACGCCCGGATAGTTATCCGAGGTATCGCCAGTCAAGGCCTTTTTATCAATAATCTGTTCGGGCGTAATGCCAAACTTTTCCATGATAAAGTCGGGCGTGTAAACTTCGACCTGGGTGACCCCCTTTTTCGTCAACTTCACCGTCACATCATCGGTTACCAGCTGGGTCAAGTCTTGGTCACCAGTAATGATGATGACTTGGTCACCGGCCTTTTGACCAACCCGGGACAAAGTTCCGATAATGTCGTCAGCCTCTAAGCCCATCTGCTCGTAGTTGTGCAAGCCGTGGGCTTCCACCATCTCACGCAGGTATGGGAACTGCTCCTTGAATTCGGCCGGGGCCTTGTCACGTCCGGCCTTATAGTCGGCGTACAAATCACCTCGGAAAGTCTCCCGTCCGGAGCGAGCATCCCAGGCCACTAAGCCCATGTCTGGTTGCATGGGCAAAACAATGGACTCTAAGAAGTTGTTGAAGGCGACCAGCGCGTTCGTGTGCAAGCCCTCTGGTGTCACCATCCGGTCCAGCTGCTGATACATGGCGTAAAAGGCACGGAAGGCCAGTGAATTACCGTCGATTAAAAGAATCTTTTTACTCATTAAGTACCCCTTGTTTATCTCCTTCGATTTTAGCATAAAAAAACACTCGCCGAAGCGAGTGTTTTACTTGCCTTAGTTACGGTTATCACCAAACAACTGAAGCAAGGAATAGAAGATGTTGATAAAGTCCAAGTAGAGCATCAAAGCCCCTACAACGGCAACACCGGTCAACTGACTTTCACCAGCGCCTGAACCGGCCATTTGCACGTAGGCCTGACGCAACATGTTGTTATCGTAAGCCGTGTACAGAGCAAAGATCACAACAGAAGCGATGGAAACCAAGAATTGCAAGCCGCTTGAAGCCAAGAAGATGTTAATCAATGAAGCAACAATCAAGCCAATCAGCAGGCCAAAGAGAATTGAGCCCATGCCGGCCAGTGACTTCTTCGTGAAGAAGCCGTAGGCTGCCATACCACCAAACAAAGCGGCCGTTGAGGCAAAGGCTGCCAAAACGGAAGCGCCCGTGTAGTAGGCCAAGAGAATGCCTAGGGTCAAGCCCTGCGCAACCGCAAAAGTCATCAGCAGGCCAAAGGCCTTGGCCGGGTTATTCTTGAACGAAGCCCCACGAATCATTCCCACCAGAACCAATTCAATGGCCACGATGGCAATGGTACCGACCCATGAGCCGGCAAAGAGCGACAGTACCTGTGGTAGGAAGAAAGTCTGGACGATGTAGCCCGAAACGGCCGTCACCGCCAAGGCAATGGCCATGTAGCCGTAAACCTTTTGGAAGAAAAGCTTCATTCCCGTATCAGCACCCGTCACGTCGCGACGGTCGTTGAAATCAAAATTATTCATTCGTTGCCTCCTCTAAAAATCTAAATTACTTGAAAATATTCTATTAAATCCAACTTAAACCAAGATTAAAGATTAAGTTCGGTCGGATTGGATTTGGCCGAGCAGCTTTTCGAAAGTAAATTCATACTTTTCGATGTCGCCGGCCCCCATGAAGACCAAGACCCCGTCTTCGTGTTCGAGTAATGGCGACAGGTTATCCTCTGTGATAATCGTTGCCCCACCCGGAATTTCCTTGGCAATGTCTTCTGCTGAAACGGTACCAGAGGCCTCTCGGGCCGAGCCAAAGATTGGCGTCAAATAGACCGTATCGGCCTTGGACAAAGCCTTGGCGAATTCATCCTTGTAGGCGATCACCCGGGTAAAGGTGTGCGGCTGGAAGACCGCCACAATTTCCTTGTCCGGGTGCTCCTGGCGCGCGGCATCAAGGGTTGCCTTAATTTCGGTTGGGTGGTGGGCGTAGTCATCAATGATGGTCACGCCACCAACCTGCTTTTCAGAAAAGCGTCGCTTAACACCGGGATAGGTCTTCAAGTGTTCGCGGACACCGGCCAAATCCAGGCCTTCCAGATAAGCCACAGCAATCACCGCCGTCGCGTTAAAGATGTTGTGCTGACCAAAGATTGGAATGAAGAAGGAGCCCAAGTCTTTGCCACGGAAGGAAACGGAGAAGGTTGACCCATTGGTCTCCTTGTCCACCTTTTCAATTAAGAAGTCATCACGACCGGCAACGTCCCCGTAGTAGTAGAGCGGCACGTCGACGTCTAGCTTCTGCAAGGAGGGATCGTCCCCCCAGGCAACGATGCCCTTCTTCACACCCTTGGCAAAGTCTTCAAAGGCAGAGAAAACATCATCCAAGTTCTTGTAGTAGTCCGGGTGATCGAAGTCAATGTTGGTTAAGATGGCGTAGTCCGGGTGGTAGGGCTTGAAGTGCCGGCGGTACTCATCAGCCTCCAAGACGAAGAATTCAGAATCTTCAACCCCGTGTCCGGTCCCGTCTCCAATCAAGTAGGAAGTCCGGGCCACGTTCTTCATCACGTGGGCCAGCATACCAGTTGTTGACGTTTTCCCGTGGGCACCGGCAACGGCAATCGTCGTTGCTTGGGCAATTTGCTCCGCCACCGCCTCTGGGAAGGAAATCATTTCGACCCCTTCCTTCAAGGCCGCTGCCACTTCGACTTGGTCGTCTTCGAAGGCGTTTCCGCGAACAAAGATAAAGTCCTTGTGGGCAGCCACGTTCTTTTCATCAAATGGCAAGATCTGAATGCCCGCCTTTTCCAATGGAGCCTGCGTGTAGGTGAATTGTTCAATGTCGGAACCAACGACCTCGTTTCCTTGGTCATGCAGGATTTGAGCCAGTGGGCCCATTCCAGTCCCCTTAATTCCGATGAAATAGTATTTCTTTGGCATACTGCCCTCTTTTAGTAATTCGTATCAATGCGGCCATCTTTGTACAGATTTTGTGCCTTTTCAAAGGAGAAGACCTCCCCAACTTGGCCAAAGTCATCCGGCAGGACCAGAGCCCCCGGCTTATCCGGTGCCCCTGGCAATTTCAATTCGCGACCGGACGAAATCATACCGGCTGACGGAACACCACGCAGGGCACCGGGCCAGATGATTTCACCAGAAGGCATCATCGCCCCTGGCTTAGCAACGACGACTTTGATACCCGTCGTCATGTTCGGTGAGCCCGAAACGATTTGTAATCGTTCGTCCTCACCAACGTCGACCTTGGTCACGTGCAGGTGGTCGGAATCGGGATGTTCGGTCATTTCTTCAACGACGCCAACAATCAACTTTGAAGGTTCGGCCGTCACTGACAAATCAAAGCCAGCCTTTTCAATTGCCTGGTTAATTAAGGCAGCCTGTTCTTCTGAAAGAAAGACTTGGCCAGCCGCTTCCTTGTCCAAGCCAAGTTGAGCACCCAGGCCGGCCAAGTTAATCCCGAGAAGGTCCCCGGTCTGCTTGTCCTTAATCACCGTTACGTTTTGCTTTGTTTCGACTGATTCCCCGTTTTCAGATGGGGCAAAAGTCAGCATCAGGATGTCACCTTCTGCTGCTTGATTATAAACTGCAATCATGGTTTTCGTCCTTTTTATAAGTTCACTTATTATTCAAGTCTTTTAGATAGGCCAACAGTAATTCAGCGGAACGCTTTCCGGCCTGAACCACGTACTCGTCAAAGTCGACATCGGATTGGCCATCCGCCTGATCGGAAACCCCACGCAAGACGATAAAGGGCTTGTCAAAGCGACTGGCAACTTGGGCCACCGCGGCCCCTTCCATTTCGGCTAACAGCGCGTCTTGGAAGTGTTTCCTAATGCTTGCCTTCTTTGATTGCTGAACGAAGGTATCGCCCGAAACAATCAAGCCGGTCGGCGCATCCGTTAGGGCCTGAAAGGCCTTAACCAAGTCGGCGTCCGCTTCAAAGCGAGCCGGTTGTGCCGGTAACTGGCCGTAGTCATAGCCAAAGGCCGTCACGTCGGCATCAAAATAGGCCAATTCTTTTCCGATGACCAGGTCACCAATGGAAAGGCCCTCCTGCAAGGCACCAGCCGAGCCAGTGTTAATCACCAAATCCACGTCAAAGACCTGGGTCAGAATGGTCGTGGCCGTTGCGGCCGCGACTTTGCCAATTCCGGATTCGGCCAGGAAAACGTCTTGTTCCTGATAGCGGCCAACCAGGACTTCCAAATCGGAAAAAGCAACAACTTCAGCACCCTCAAGTGCTGCTGAAAGCGATTTTTTCTCCTCTGGCATCGGCGTAATAATTCCAATTTTCATGAAAATCCTTTCTATGGCAAGACGAAGAAAGTCACGTAAGCCACAACCGTTGCAATCCCGACCACAATCATGCCGCGGTTATAGCGGTATGACAGGCGGTCCGTCTTCCCCTTTTGGGTTAACTGGCCATCCGAACCAAGTTCAAAGCGGCCCTTGTGCGTCAAACGCATCTCGTGCCGGTTGGCTGGTTCGACCACCGTGATTTCTTCTTCATGGGTCTTGGCGTATTCACGCTCGACCTGCTTGCGCTGCTTAGCACGGGCCTTTTGTTCACGACTCTGTTGGTTTCGTGTAAAGAAATTATTGACCATTCTTCATTCTCCGAATTGTCCAGTGGAAGTAAGCGACTAAAGTCTTCAAGTCGTTTAATTCACCAGCTTCGTACATCTTCGTC
This sequence comes from Fructobacillus papyrifericola, assembly GCF_018437235.1. Lineage (GTDB taxonomy): Bacteria > Bacillota > Bacilli > Lactobacillales > Lactobacillaceae > Fructobacillus > Fructobacillus papyrifericola. The sequence goes on from NZ_JAAMFJ010000001.1 coordinate 561,482, forward strand.
AGCTCATCGTAGGAGACCGTGATGATGTCCAAGAACTCCCCTTCGTCACGTGGTAATTGGTCGGAACCATCCAAGTGTTCCAGTTCGGTTGCCACATACAAGGCGATTTTGGAATCCGTGAAGCCCACGGCTTCAAAGCCATCGGCGAACTCTTCCAATTTTCCAGGGTGCACGCGAATCTCTTCGTTCAACTCGCGAACCGCCGCTTCACGACAGGCCGTTTTGACATCGCCATGGTCTCTTGCATCGACTTTACCAGCTGGAATTTCCAGGACAAAGTCGCCAACCGGCTCCCGCCACTGCTTCACCAAAACCGCGTGGTCTTCATCGACCAATGGCAAAATACCAACGGCCGGTCCGCGGGTCACCACGTCACGCTGGGCAAGGCTGCCATCAAAGAGCTTGACCCGCCTGGAGTCTACTTTAAAGATTGGCCCTTCATAGACGATGTCGCTCGAATAGCGTTCTTCTTTTTTGACCATGCTTAGTCCTCCTCAGTTAAGGGAGCAACCTGAGCGGCCTGGAAGGCGTCTTTCCCCTGCACGAGAACGTACTGAACGCGTTCGCCAGGCTGCAAGGACTTGAAGCCCTCCCCAGCGATTCCGTTAAAGTGAACGTAAACATCGTCGCCCTTTTCGTCAGGAGTGATATAACCGTAACCACGGTCTTTTTGCCAAATTTTTACTGTACCTTTTTTCATACCTTCATTATAGCAAAAAAAGGTCACAAAGGCCTTGAAAATGGCTAATTGAACAAAAGAAAAAGAACCGCCAACAAGGTCGAAGGTTCTTTTTATGTGGATTTAAATAAAGGCCAACAGCACAAAGTTTGCCAGGAAGAAGGCCGTCACAATCAAAAGGATTGGTGACAGTTCCTTGCGCTTTCCCTGAGCCAACTTCACCAAAATGTAGAAGATGAAGCCGGCGGCGATTCCATAAGAAATGGAGAAGGAGAAGCCCATGAAGAGTGAAGTAAAGAAGGCTGGGATGGCAACGGCCAAATCAGACCAATCAATCTTCTTAAATTCACCCATCATCATGATTCCAACCATGATCAAGATTGGTGCCGTAGCAGCCGTTGGCACGATGGAAACCAATGGTGACAAGACCAACATGGCCAAGAAACCAATGGACGTGACAACGTTCGTCAAACCAGTGCGGCCACCAGAAGCGACACCAGTTGCTGATTCAATCAAAGTCGTCGTGTTTGACGTTCCAACCGCACCGGCCAAAGTCGTCGTAAAGGTATCGACAACCAAAGCCTTGTCCATCTTTGAGTTGAAGGAGTTATCGGCCACAAAGGCTTCCTGATCCTTCTTTGAGAAGATACCGGTCTGGTTACCGATACCAATCAAGGTTCCAATGGCATCAAAGAGCCCGGTCAAGCCCATGGCAAAGACCGTCACAACGGCCAGGGAAGCCTTTGACCAAGAAGACCAAAGAGAGCCCATTCCGTTTGAACCAAAGGCAGCACCAAAGGTGTTGGTAAAGTCAGCAAAGGCGTGCGGCAGTGATGTTGCAGCACACAAGTGGGTGCTCGTAACCCCCATTGGGATTCCAATCAAAGTCGTGACAATCAGCGTAATCAAGAATGATGCAGGAACCTTTTTGATGACCAAGTAAGTCAAAATCAACAACCCAATCAAGGCCAGCAAGGCAGAGGCCTGCGTAAAGCGGGTCAATTCAGGCGTAACCGAACCAGAGGCAAGGATAGAATCGATGCCACCCTTGACCGTTCCACCAGCATATGACTTGTCGTTAACCGTCATAATGGAAGCACCCGAAACAACGAAGTTGATAAAGCCGGCGTTCTTCAGACCAATGTAGGTCACAAAGACACCCAGTCCACCACCGATGGCGGCCTTCAATTCTTCTGGGATGGCCTTCACGATGGCCTGACGACCGTGGGTCAACGTGATCACGATGTCTAAGAGACCAACCATGAAGACGATGGCCAAGGCCTGCTGCCACTTAAAGCCAAAGCCAAAGACAATGGTGTAAGTGAAGTAGGCCTGCATGCCGATACCGGGTGCTAAAGCAAAGGGTACGTTTGCGTAAAGCCCCATCAAAAGCGTTCCAAAAGTGGCGACGAAGATGGCGGCAATGAAGACGGCAAGTTGTGACATCCCCGCCTGTGACAGAATCTGTGGGTTCAAGAAGAAGATGTAAGCCATTGAGACAAAAGTCGTCAAGCCGGCAATCACTTCCTTCTTAACCGTGGTTTGGTTCTCTTTTAGTTTGAAAAATTTTTCCATGATGTGAGGGCTTTCGCCCACTCCTTTTTAGTTTTTACGTTTTGCTTGCTGGTCGACAATCGCCAAAAAGGCGGTCACGCTAAAACAGCAAGTCCCTTCTCCTTTTAAAAGTCGAAGAGCGACAGTTGGTTCTCATCTGGCAAGTCGGACACGACCGAGTGCAAAGTCAGGAAATCAATGATGGTTTGCGAGACTTTTCCACGCTTTTTCAAGTCTTCCTTGGAGATGAAGGGCTTTTCAGCCCGGGCGGCGACAATCTGGTTGGCAACGTTATCCCCAAGGCCAGGAATGGCGGAGAACGGTGGAATCAGTTCCTTACCGTCAATCACCCATTCCGTGGCCTCGGACCGTTCCAAGTCGACCATCTTAAAGGAAATCCCTCGCTCCAGTGCTTCATTGGCCATTTCCAGCACCGTCTGCAAGTCCTGATCCCCCTTGGTGGCATCGTTTCCCAGGTCCTTAATTTTAGCAATCGCCGCCTTAACCGCTTCCTTACCACGGGCCATGGCGACAACGTCAAAGGCGTTGGCACGAACCGTGAAGTAAGTGGCGTAGTAGACGGCTGGGAAGTAAACCTTAAAGTAGGCAATTCGCAGGGCCATCAGAACGTAGGCGGCCGCGTGGGCCCGGGGGAACATGTATTTGATCTTCAGACAGGATTCGATGTACCATTCCGGCACCTGGTGCTCACGCATCAAGGCCTGGTACTCATCTGTAATTCCCTTTCCCTTACGAACCTTTTCCATGATGTTAAAGGCGTCGGCAGCGGGCAGACCCCAGTTGATCAAATCGGTCATGATCTTATCACGGGTTCCAATCACGGTCGCAATCGTCGCCGTTCCATTTTCAACCAGGTCATGGGCGTTGCCCAACCACACATCGGTTCCGTGGGACAGACCAGAAATCTGAAGCAGTTCGGAATAGGTGTGCGGCTGCGTGTCTTCCAACATGTTTCGGACAAAGCCGGTACCAAATTCAGGCAGCCCGAGTGTTCCGGTATTGGAATAGATTTGATCGGGTGTGACCCCCAGCGGCTCGGTTGAGGTAAAGAGGTCCAAGACACCGGGATCGTTTGCCGGAATGGTCTGCGGATCAATGCCGGACAAATCCTTTAGGGTACGCACCATCGTCGGATCATCGTGACCCAGGATATCCATCTTCAACAGGTTATCGTGAATCGAGTGGTAATCCATGTGGGTCGTTTGCCAGAGGGCCGTTTGATCATCGGCCGGGTACTGCACCGGGGTAAAGTCGTAAATGTCGTAATCGGCAGGCACGATCAAAATACCCCCGGGGTGCTGCCCGGTCGTTCGCTTCACACCGGTCACTCCCTGTGCCAAGCGTTCGACTTCGGCACCGCGGTACTGCTTGTCATGGTCACGCTCATAGGCCTTTACGTAACCAAAGGCCGTTTTTTCGGCGACCGTGGCAATCGTTCCGGCACGGAAAACCTTCTTGACCCCGAACATGACTTTCATGTAATCGTGGGCAATTGGCTGGTAGTCACCGGAGAAGTTCAAATCGATATCGGGTACCTTGTTCCCGGTGAAGCCCATGAAGGTTTCAAAGGGGATGTTGTGTCCATCCCCAATCAGTAATTCACCAGGATGGTTCGGATCTTCCTTGTCGGGCAAGTCATAACCGGACCCGTATTCCTTGGGATCAGCCAGTTCGAAGTAGTCCCCGTGAGCCGACCGGTAGTGCGGTGGCAGCGGGTTGACTTCAGTAATTCCAGACATGGTGGCCACAAAGGAGGAACCAACCGAACCACGGGAACCAACCAGGTAGCCGTCCTTGTTGGACTTGGCTACTAAGCGTTGCGAAATCATATAGTGCGGTGCGAAACCGTTTCCAATGATGGACTTCAATTCCTTATCGATTCGTTCCTGAATCACTTCAGGCAGTGGATCACCATAGGCCTTCTTAGCCGCCGTCAACGTCTTTTCCCGCAGTTCGTCACCGGCTTCAGGAATCTGTGGTGGGTAAGACCCCTCCTTCAGTGGCTGAATGTCTTCTAACATGTCGGCCACCTTGTGGGTGTTGTCGATCACCACTTGCTTGGCCTTGTCTTCACCAAGAAAAGTAAACTCATCCAAGAGCTCCTGGGTCGTGCGGAAGTGCACCTTTGGCAGGGCCTGGCGGTTTAGTGGATTACCGGGTTGTGAACCAATCAAGATATCACGGTAAATGTGGTCTTCGGGATTCGTATACTTGACATCCCCCGTCACTACAACCGGCTTATCCATCTCTTCGCCAAGCTTGACCATGTCAGCCAAAATCTTCTTTAGCTTGTTCGGTCCAGCAATCAACTCCGAATCCAACATGGGCTGGTAGTTTGGTAGTGGTTGAATCTCAATGTAATCGTAAAAGTCGGCCTTCTTCTTAGCCGCCGCATAGCCCTTTTCAATCAAAGTCACAATCAAATCGCCCGAGGTATCCCCGGAACCAATGATTAACCCATCACGGAACTTATTTAGGACCGAACGCGGAATGCGCGGCACTTTGTTGAAGTAGGAAACGTTTGACTCGGAGACCAGCCGGTACATGTTTTTCAAGCCGGTTGGGTTTTGAATCAAAAGCGAGGCGTGGAAAGGTCTTCCGTGCCGCCAAGCACCACCGTCTAGCATATGGTCGTTTAGCTGGTTTAGATTGTCGAGATCAAAGCGCTGCTTCGCCTCTTTAATCAGCTTCCAACCCAAGTGACCGGTGGTTTCGGCATCGTAGATGGCCCGGTGGGCCTGCTCCAATTCGATGCCAAACTTCTTAGCCAAGGTTCCCAGACGATATGACTTGTAGTCTGGATAGAGCCAACGGGTAAAGGGCAAGGTATCGATGACCGGCTCTTCAATCGGCCCCTCGTCGTAACGCGCATAGGTGGCGTTCATGAAGTCCACATCGAAAGTCACGTTGTGACCAATCAAGACAGAACCCGCAATCCACTTGCGGAAGTTGTCGATGACGTCTTTTTCCGGCTTGGCATCGGCCACCATGGCGTCGGTAATCGAGGTCAGGTTGGTCGTGAATTCAGAGAGCGGAAAGCCTGGATTGATGTACTCGGAGTACTTATCAATGACGTTACCCATCTGCATTTTGACGGCCGACAATTCAATGATTCGGTCGGAAACGGCCGAAAGACCGGTCGTTTCCAAATCGAAGGCGACGTAGGTCAGTTCCTTATCGGCCAGTTCCTGATCACGGGTGTTATAGGCAATTGGGTCCCCGTCTTCAACGACGTTGGCCTCCATTCCGTAAAGAATCTTAATACCGTTTTTCTGGCCAGCCGCAATCGCCTGTGGATAACCCTGCACATTTCCGGTATCCATCACCGTCAGGGCTTCCTGTCCCCAAGAACTAGCCAGCTTAGCGACTTTGCCAAAGTCCGTGACCGCATCCATGCCCGTCATGTTCGTGTGGGCGTGAAGCTCAATCCGCTTTTCTTCCCCCTCATAGGGCTCTTGCCGGTCCTGGTGGTCGACGACTTGCAGGTCGTAAATGTTCAAGACAAGCTCACGGGCGTAGGTGTCTTCCTGCACGTTTCCGCGAGCCTTAATCCAGCAGCCGGCCTTCAACTGCTCAAAGACCGCCTCGTCTTGTTCGTTATTGGAAAACTTCTTGGCCGAAATCGAAGACGAATAATCCGTAATTTTCAAAGTCAGCAGCTGCCGCTTGGACCGCAGCACCCGAACCTCGTCAGCAAAGACATAACCTTCGATAACGACCCGGGATTCTTCCCCGTCAATCTCTGACAAGCGCGTAATTTCAGTATCGGGATTAATGGCCCGACCGAGGCGCAGGGCGACCCCGTCAGAAGACTTCTTCGGTGCCGCCTTCTGGGCCCGTTCGATAGCCTGGTTAATGTTTTGCTGGACCTGTTCTTGGTGGGAGGCGAAGCTTTCCTGCAGCTTTTGCTGCTGTCCTTCGTCCAAGACCGCCGTGAAAGTCAAATTGGCCAAACCAAAGCATTCGTAAACCTGACGCAACTTTTCCAAGATATCCTTGGTCAAGGCAGCCGCCAAAGTCGGCGCCGCCGTTGCGATGGTCACCTGCTGACCGTCCGTTAAGCGAACCGATGAGGCCGAGGCCAACTGTTGCACAATGGCGTAGTTCAACCCCGTTTGCTTTAAGGCGAAGTGGAAGTAGGCCTGAACGTCCTCCTCCCCAAAGCCGGCCTCCTTTGGCTGAATGGTCAAGTAAACGGCCTTGACCTGCTTAAAATTGGCAACCAAGCCCTGATAAAAGGCTAGATAAGCCGCAAAGGAGAGCGCTCGATTTGTTTCGACCACAAAGCGCCAGGACTTTTCTTCCGGATTGACCTGCACCGCTTTCAAAGTCGCGTCGGACAGGACCGCCTGCAGTTCTTCCGGCAATTCGGCCTGCATCATTAATTTTTCTAATTGTTCTCTTGAACTAAGAGGCATGGTACCTTCCTAATGGAAAAGGCAAAAAGCCGACCGCTGTCGACTTTTTTCTCTTCTTACTTTTGCAACCAGTCGTTCAGTTTAGCAGCCACTTCGCTTGCAGGCATTTCAAAGTTTTCGCCACTTTCACGCAGCGTCACTTCAACAATGCCCTCACTGGCCTTCTTTCCAACCGTGATGCGAACTGGCAAACCAATCAAGTCAGCATCGGCAAACTTCACGCCCGCCCGTTCCTTACGGTCATCAACCAGGCTTTCAAAGCCGGCCTTGGCCACTTGCTCTTCCAATTCAGCAGCCACGTTGGCCTGGTCATCATCCTTCAAATTAATCGGTACGATGTGAACGTCGTATGGCGCAATTGCAGCGGGCCATACCAAGCCCTTCTCATCGGCCTTCTGTTCGGAAACAGCAGCCAACAAGCGGGAAATACCGATTCCGTAACTACCCATGATCATGTCAACGGCTCGACCGTTTTGGTCCAGCACTTGCGCACCCAGGGCCTTGGAATACTTCGTTCCCAACTTAAAGATGTGGCCGATTTCAATTCCCTTGGTAAAGGCCAACTTACCCTTACCGTCAACGGCTAAGGCCCCTTCCTTGGCTGTTCGGAAATCACCAACTTGTTCATCCTTCAAGGCGACATCGCGGTCCCAGTTCACGTTCAGGTAGTGCTTGCCGTCTTCGTTTGCACCGGCGGCAAAGTTAACCAAGTCGGCCGCCCGTTCATCAACCAAGAGCTGCACGTCTTCTGGCAAGCCAACGGGTCCAAGGGAACCAAAGGAAGCACCCAGCTTTTCCTTGACCAAACCTTCGTCGGCCAACTCCACTTCGGGGACACCCAAGCGGTTTTGCACCTTGACCAAGTTGACTTCAACGTCACCGGTCGTCACAACGGCCGTCAGCTGCCCTTCCGGATCGGCTACGACAATCGTCTTCACCAACTGGTCGGCCGGCAGATCTAGCAAAGCCGACAATTCATCAATGGTTTTAGCATTTGGCGTGTCAATCTTTTCAATATCCGCCTTTTTCTCAGCAGAACGATCCACCCGTTCGTAAAAGTCCGAGGCCATTTCCAAGTTGGCGGCGTAGTCAGACCCTTCCGAGTAAACAATCGTGTCTTCGCCGGCGGCTGCTGGTGCGGAGAATTCCTTGGAATCGGAACCACCCATGGCACCGGCATCCCCAACGATTACCCGGTAATCCAGGCCAATCCGGTCAAAGATGTTCCGGTAGGCAACTTCCATTTGGTCAAAAATCTGATCCAAGCCTTCGTAATCCGCCGTAAAGGAGTAGGCATCCTTCATGATGAACTCACGGGTCCGCAAAAGACCGAAACGGGGACGGCCCTCGTCACGGAACTTGGCCTGAATTTGGTAAACCAACAAAGGCAACTTCTTGTAGGACTTGATATCGTTTCCAATCAATTCCGTGAAGGTTTCTTCGTGGGTTGGGCCCAAGATAAAGTCACGTTCCTGACGGTTCTTAAACTTGTACAAGTCCTGGCCGTAGGTTGCATAACGGCCGGAACGCTGCCAGAGTTCGGCTGGCAAAATTTCGGGTACCAGCATTTCGTTGGCGTTGACCGCTTCCATTTCCTCGCGGACAATCGCTTCGACTTTGTTCAAGACGCGCTTGGCCAATGGCAAGTAGGCAAAGGCACCGGCGGAAACGGGGCGAATGTAGCCGGCCTTTAACAGGTACTGGTGGGACTTAACTTCCGCATCGGCTGGCACTTCGCGGAGGGTTGGCATAAAGAGCTTACTTTGTTTCATAATATCCTTCTTTCCTCATGGAACATGGTATGTACGGGGTTGCCCCCATGAATTAAAAGTGAATCAGATCGTTTGCGGTCACCAAAATCATCAAGATGATTAAGGCAATCGTCCCAACCGTTATGAAGCCGGTCGACAGCACCTTCGGGAAGGGCCGTCGGAAAATTGACTCGTAAAGGTCTAGGAAGACTTTGCCACCGTCCAAGGGCGGAATTGGCAGGAGGTTGACCAGGCCGAGGTTGACGGAAAGCATCCCCAGCAGGGCCAAAACAGTCAAGAATCCCTGGTTTGTGGCCGTAGAAGTTGCCTTGGCCAACATCACCGGTCCGCCAATCTTATTCAATGAAAAAGTCGTGCTAAAGAGATTGACGATCCCGTTAAAGACCTGGGTGAACCAGGATGTCCCCATCAGCCAGGCGTACTGCAGGCGGTCAACAATCCCCGTCTCCCCTTTGGCTAAGACACCAATCCGATAGACTTCCTGTCCAGAAACCGTTGTCTTTTCAGCCTGAACCATGGTTGTCTTTACCTGACCGTGGCGGCGGTAAGCAATGGTCATCGGCTGATCCTTTTGCTCCGTCACCAGGCTGGCAAAGTCGGTAAAGCTGTCAACCGAATGCCCATTAACCGACGTAATCCGATCGTTTGCTTTTAAGCCGGCTTTTGCAGCCGGTTGACTCTTTTGGACCTGCCCTAAAATCGGTTCGTTTAAGGAAACCTGATTCAAGGAAAAGGATAGAATCAAGACGGCCACAATGGCCAGAACAAAGTTCATGAAGGGACCGGCCAGGTTAATGGCCACCCGCTTAATGGCCGGTGACGATTCGACCCAGCTGCTGCGTGGGGCGACTTTGGTCTCTTGGCCGCTCTCATCGATTAGCATGGCGTCAGGGGCGACTTTGAACTGCTCGCTCTCCTCACTTCCGGCCCGCAGACCTTTCAAAGTCATGTTGTCGACCAAGTCCGCTTCATCGATTTGGAAGAGAAAGCCGGCCTCTTCTTGGTCGGAACGATAATCAATGCGTTGGACCAAGCCGGCCGAATTAACCTGCAAGAAGACCCGCTGCCCAGCGTCTAGTTCGTCATGGTCCTCTTCTGAGGCCATGCGCACGTAGCCACCGACCGGCAGCAGGCGAATCGTATAAGCCGTGTCATTTCGTACCCAGGCAAAGATTTTAGGGCCCATGCCAATGGCAAATTCGCGCACGAGCACGCCACACTTCTTGGCCACGATGAAGTGACCGAACTCATGAAAGGACACTAAGAGGCCAAAAACGATGAGAAAGGCAATGATAGCAGTGATGGACATGGAACACCTCCTTTACGAGGGATATGAAACGAAATTAACGCAAGAAGCCAAGAATGGACAGCAGTGGCATCACAACCAACATCGAGTCAAAGCGGTCCAAAATACCACCGTGACCCGGCAGGATGTTACCGGAGTCCTTGACACCAAAGTAGCGCTTGAAAGATGATTCAATCAAGTCCCCGAGTTGACCACCGAGTGAGAGCAAGGCCACGGCCAAGACGATTTCAAGCACTGGTCGGTGCAGCCAGCCAGTTAAGCCGTACAAGAGGGACATAACCACAATGGCAATGGCTGAACCGCCCAAGGACCCTTCCCAGGTCTTGTTTGGTGAAATGCTTGGGGCTAACTTGTGCTTTCCAAAAGCTTTTCCACAGAAGTAGGCAAAGGAATCGGTAATCCAGACCGTCAACATTCCGAAGAACAAGACGGAAAGGCCCTTCTGATCGGCCATGTAGAAGTAGTGGAAGCCGGTTCCGATGTAAACCATGGACAGGAAGAGAACCCCGGCATCGTTGATGTTAAAGGACTTTTTAGACAAAACCGTCCGCAACAAGAAGAGGAAGGCGATGCCGTAGACAACCGTATCGGAAGACACCGTCATTGGCCAGTTGTCGGAAACCCAAATCCAAAAGTTATTGGGCAAAACCAGGGCCACGACCCCAATCAAGGAGATGATGGCTTCAAAGGAGACCAAGAGGGTCTTGGTCATGCGCAACATCTCCCCCATGGCCACCCAACCAAGGGCAATCGTTAAGAGCAAGAGTGGCATGTGGCCAATCACAACGAGCGGTACAAAGACCAAAAGGGCCACAATGGCCGTAATAATGCGGGTTTGCATTGTTCAATTCTCACTTTCAAATTAAGCTTTTACATTTCCAAAACGCCGGTCGCGCTTCGTGTAGGCAGCAAGGGCCGCCTCGAAATCACCCTCGCCAAAGTCTGGCCAGAAGACATCGGTAAAGTAGAGCTCCGAATAGGCCGCCTGGTAAGGCAGGAAATTGGAAAGACGCTCTTCGCCCGAAGTCCGGACGATCAAGTCGGGGTTGGCCTTTTCGCCAAGGAAGCCAGTCGTCAAACGTTCAGCGATACTTTCTTGATCAATTTGCTCAACCAACCGATCACCGGCCGCCACTTCACGGGCCAATTGCCGAGCCGCGTCCACAATTTCTTGTTGGCCGCCGTAGTTCAAAGCAAAGTTCAGGATGAGCCCGGTGTTTTTGGCCGTCTTCTCCTTGGCGTCAATGACCGCCTGCTTGGTTGTTTCGGGCAGCTTATCAATGTCACCAATCGTTTCCACGCGAACGTTTTGTTCAATCAATTCCGGCACGAAGGTGTCAAAAAAAGTCACGGGCAACTTCATCAAGAAGGACACCTCATCGCTTGGTCGCGACCAGTTTTCCGTTGAAAAGGCATAAACCGTCAGGACTTCAATTCCGGCCTCGTTAGCCAACTTGGTCACTCTTTTGACCGTTTCCATCCCTTCCTTGTGACCAGCAACGCGTGGCAAGTGCCGCTTTTTGGCCCAGCGGCCGTTACCGTCCATAATGATGGCTAGGTGCTTTGGAATCTTGTAAGAACCGGCCGCAAGGCCTTCTTTCAGGCTCTGACTTTCCGTTTTTTTCGGGTGAAAGACCCGAGCAAAAATTGACATGTAAACTACCCCTAAAAAATGAAAAATACTCTTCATTAGTTTACCAGAATTAACAGAGACAAACAAAAAAACCGGTGAAAATTCACCGGTTTTTCTTCTACTGTTAAGAGCCGTTATGACGGGCTTTTACGAATTTTATTGAACGGTCACAGACTTGGCCAGGTTACGTGGACGATCAACGTCCAAGCCACGGGCAAGGGTTGCGTAGTAAGCAACCAACTGAGCCGGAATCACGGCCAACAAAGGCATCAGCAATTCGTTCACCTGAGGCAAAACGAAGGCATCCCCCTCCTTTGCCAAGTCTTCAGAGGCAAAGACGATGGTGTTAGCACCACGGGCGGCCACTTGCGCAACTTCACCACGGAGCAAACCGGCCGTCTTTGACTGCGTCAGCAAGGCAAAGACCGGCGTTCCCTCTTCAATCAAGGAAATCGTTCCGTGCTTCAACTCGCCGGCAGCAAAGCCTTCGGTTTGAATGTAGGAAATTTCCTTCAACTTCAAAGCCGCTTCCAAGGCAACCGCCGCGTCCAAACCACGGCCGATATAAAAGGCCGAGTGTTGATCCTTCAAGGCGTCTTCTGCGATCTTCTTGAAGCTTTCCTTTTCGTCCGTAATCGCTTGGATTTCGACAGCGACTTTGGCCAATTCAGCCTTCAAGTCAAAGCCAGGGTTGCCAAGGGAGGCAGCCAAGATGGCTTGAACCAAAACCTGAGCCGTGTAGGCCTTAGTCGAGGCAACCGCGATTTCCGGTCCGGCCAAGACTGGCAGGGCAAAGTCCGCTTCACGGGTCAAGGTTGAGTTCATCACGTTGGCCAAAGTCAAGGCTGGGTAGCCCTGCTTCTTGACGTTATCCAAAACCTCACGAGAGTCGGCCGTTTCGCCAGACTGGGACAAGAAAATGAAGAATGGCTTTTCTGACAACATTGGTTGATCGTAAGCAAATTCAGAAGCAATGTGGACTTCCGTTGGAATCTTGGCCCACTGTTCGAAGTAGCGCTTTCCAACCAAACCAGCGTGGTAAGAAGTTCCCGCAGCAACGATGTAGAGGCGGTCGGCTTCTTGAATGGTATCGGTCACCGCACACGGAATGCCCTGCAAGTTACCATCTTCATCAAAGTAGTGGGCCGAAATGTTACGGGCCACAACGGCCTGTTCATCAATTTCCTTCAACATGTAGTAAGGATAGGCACCCTTGTCCGTGTCTTCTGGATCGATTTCAAGCGTGAATGGTTCGCGGTTGACTTCTTCACCAGCCGCGTCATAGATGACAACGGACTTTGGCTTAACGATGGCCATGTCCCCATCACGCAGTTCGATGAATTCCTTGGTCAAGTCAATCATCGCAGCGGCATCGGACGTCACGGCGTTTCCGTGGTCAGAAACACCAACGAGCAATGGTGACTTTTTCTTGGCAACATACAGTGTTTCGGGATCTTCGTGATCGACCAGCAAAAAACCGTAGGCCGAGTTGCCATCCAAAAGCGAAATCATCTTACGAAAGGCGTCTGGAGTGCTCATTCCATCCTTTGAGAACTTGTCGACCAGTTGCACGGCCACTTCCGTATCCGTTTCGGATACCAAGTGCACGCCCTGCAAGTAAGTTTCAGTCAATTCCTTGTAGTTTTCAATGACCCCGTTGTGAACAAGGAAGAAACGGTCGTCTGCTGACTTTTGTGGGTGGGCGTTTTCGATCGTCACGTTCCCATGGGTTGCCCAACGGGTGTGAGCAATCCCGGCCGTTCCGGAAAAGCCGTGGGCCTTGGCCTTTTCAGCCAACTTTGAAACGCGGCCCTTTTCCTTAATGAGGGCGTTTTTCCCCGAAGCATCCGTCAAGTAAACGCCGGCTGAATCATAGCCACGGTACTCCAGCTTCTGTAATCCTTGCAAGAGGTAGGGTAGTGCATCCCCGACTCCAGTAACACCAACAATTCCGCACATGGTTGAATCTCGCTTTCATAAAAAATTGGTTTATTAAAATTAATTTATCTAACAAGGCTATTCTATCAACTTTCTATACGGAGTTAAAGACCAATTTATGGATTGGTATAGACAAAAAGTCAGGGAATTGTATGATTTCCTAACGATAGCCTCGAGCCCCTTTTTCCCCAATCAATAATTTCCGAACATTTTACCCATAAATATGCTAAAATAAATAAAATTTAACCAATTCAAGGAGCTTTTCATGACAATTCCCGTTGATTATTGCTTGCATTCCGGACGTGTCCTAAACGTCTTTACCCAGGAGTTCCAAGAAAAACCCGTTTGGATTAAGGACGACCGCGTCGTCTTTGTGGGCCAAAGCGACGCCTACCAGGCGGACACAAGCATCGACTGCAGCGGCAAGTTCATCGTTCCCGGCCTCATCGACGCCCACTTGCACATCGAGTCCTCCCTGCTGACCCCGTCGGAATTCGGCCGGCTTTCCTTAAAGCAGGGCGTGACGCGAATCTTTGCCGACCCACACGAAATCGCTTCGGTAGCTGGTGTTTCCGGAATCCAGTACATGCTTGATTCCGCTAAGAAAACCCCCTTACATATCCACTACATGCTGCCCTCATCGGTTCCGGCAACCAACTTTGAGCATGCCGGGGCGACTTTGGACGCCGAAGCCTTAAAGCCCTTCTACCAGCACAAAGAAGTGGCCGGCTTAGCCGAAGTCATGGACTACCCGGCCGTTTCCGGAAAGAACCAAGACATGTTGCAAAAGATTTCGGACGCTCAGGCAGCCAACAAGCACGTTGATGGCCACGGTGCCGGACTCGGTCCTGATCAATTGGCCGTCTACCGGGCCTACGGGATTGATACCGATCACGAAGCAACCAACGTTCAGGAGGCCATCGACCGCATTTCAGCCGGAATGAACATCTTCATTCGGGAAGGAACGGTCGAACGTGATGAGTTGGCCCTCTTGCCAGCTGTTAATGCTGCCAACCAGGCCCATTTTTCCTTTGCCACCGATGACAAGTCCGCAAAGGACATCGAAGACGAAGGTTCGATTAACTTCAACGTCGCCTTGGCCATCAAAAACGGCCTGACGGCTGAAGAAGCCTTCACCATGGCCTCCTTGAACGCCGCCAAAGCCCACCACCTCGAAAACGTCGGAGCGATTGCCCCCGGTTTTGTCGCCGACCTACTGATTTTAGAAAACTTGGAAAAAGTGGCCGTTGAAGAAACCATGGTCGCTGGAAAGTTTTTCAAGGACCAGGCTGAGTCCGTTCTCTGGTTACCCGGTCAGCAAATCAACCTAACCCTGACAGCAGAAGACTTGGCACTGCCCCTTGATAAGGACAGGGCCGCCCACGTCATCGAGGTCGAGCCCCACCACATCACCACTAAGCACCTGATTGAAAAAGTCCCGGTTGACCAAAAGGGCCAATTTGAAGCAAACGAAGACTATGCCAAAGTCGCCGTCATCGAACGCTATCATGACTTAGGCCATGGTCTCGGCATCATCAAGGGTCTCAAGCTTCGCTCCGGAGCCATTGCCTCAACCATCGCCCACGACTCCCACAACGTCATTGTGGCCGGACAAAACGATGCAGACATGTTAACGGCCGTTTTGAAGTTAAAGGAAATCGGTGGTGGCGAGGTCGTTGTCAACAACGGCCAAGTCACTGCCTTGCCACTGCCAATTGGTGGCCTCATGTCCGACAAGGCATACGAGGAACTGATCGCAGAACAAGATGAGCTCAACGCCGCCTTCGCTACGATTTCGGATTTGACTTTTGACCCCTTCTTGACCCTTTCCTTCATGGCCTTACCAGTTATTCCAAGTCTGAAGATTACCGATCAGGGACTTTTCGACGTCGAAAAGTTTGAATTTATCGGCATCCAAGATTAAACTAATAAACATGAAAGCAATCAATTTACCCGCAAAAGAACTCGTCAAAGTCCTCGTTGGCCAAGAGGTCAACGTCGACCCAAGCATCCAGGGAACCTTCCTCCTCGTTGCTAGCGAAAACCAGGAAAAGGGCCTCCCCTCTGCCATGGCGGCAGCCGTTGCTGACATCGCCATCGGCCAAGTCCAACTGCAAAAACTGGTTCACCCACTAAAGGTGGCCGTTGATCAACCGGACTGGGTGCCCTATCAATTCGACGAATCCTTCTTAACGGTCGAACCACACAACTGGTTTGGGCCAGAAGCCCTCGTCTTAGAAAAGCGCTTTGCCGACTTTGTTAAGAACTATCAAGGGGAGAAGCGGCCGGACGGTGCCATTCCTAAGAAAGCCTTCCCAAAGGAGCTCGTTGAGCCCTTGCTCATCGAAGACAACTACTGGGCCGCCTACGCCAACTTTGTTAACGACCCCGACGGTTCCTTCAAGAAAAACCTCAAGCCCCTTTTTGGCGAATAAAAAGCAGTCTGATTAACTTCAGGCTGCTTTTTTTATTTATCGTAAACTTAAAGGTCGTCGTGCCTTGGACTACTATTACCAGCAGCACTTGGCATGGACAGGTCTAAGACCCCGAGATTACTTGGTTCGACGGCCATTACCTGCCGGGCCGTGGACTGCTCATCAAAGAAGACCCGTTCATTACCAAAGGAAACCCAGCGGTTTCGCACATTGTCTGGCGTTAACATGGTCGTCACATCGGTCGGCCGGTGTAATTCGCGTTGCGTAGTTACCAAGCGAATTGGACGAACTAACAATGCCCACAACCTGGTTCACCCGATTCAGGATTGGGCCACCGGAACTACCGTGGGCCCAGTTAACCTGCTGAGTGGCAATTTGATTGGTCGAAATACTTTCAGCAAGACCCGTATCAACATACATGCTATCGTTTTCGTTTTCAGGCTCGGTCATGCTTCCGGGTCCCAAAGTCGCCGGGAAGCCAATTGCTGAAATAGGCTCTGAGGCGATGTCTTCTGCCCGCAACTCACCCAGTGGCAGCACCTCGGCGTTTTCAACCGGCCGGCTCAGGTGAATTAAGGCCAAGTCGTGGTCACCCGGATCAGCCCCCGGTGCGTTGGGTACCAGGGCATCTCGCAAGTACGCAGGCGAAATTGAAATCGAGGCCCCACGGTAGTGCTGGCCAAATGGATAACGTTCACCCATCGAACCCGTTTCGCCCCCGTAGGCCGGTTCGATGGTCAAGTCACGTGGATTCCCGATTCGGGTTGGCCAGTCGTCTGGGTCGCCGCCCTGTCGGTTACTCATGACTACGTGAGCAGCCGTTAAGACGGTGTCCGGTCCAATCAAAACACCAGAACCCGATTCGCCGGTCTGCCGATTGATAATCAAAACGACCGATGAGAACGGAGCCTGTCGTGTGTTTGGCACCCGCCCCTTTTGAAACTTCACCGGATTAAAAACGTAGGCGTCGGCTTTGGGACTGACCGCAAAGCCAGCAGACAGGACCGTCGCCCCCACCAAAGTCACCTTTACTAAAGACTGAAACTTCTTTCCTTTTACCATTCATCCTCCTTTAATCAAAGCATTTCAAATCGAAAAAAGAAAAAGCTACCAGCGCAGTAGATGTCTGCCAAGGGCTTGCTGGGCTAAGCACTTCCTTCCGCTTTGACCGCAGTGTCCAAATAAACGGCCACTAAAATAAGGCTTTCTGCATCCCACCACCCCCTTTCTGCGGTCAATATAGCACGCTTACTCCCGGAGAACAAAAACGGCGGTCCAGACATCTAGACCACCCTCAAATTTGTTAAACAAAAAAAGACGAATTGTCCAAGTGAACAACTCGTCTTTTGATTAGTTTTCGGCATCCGCCTTTTTCGTCACGTTTACCTGACGAGGCCTTGCCCCATCGGCTGGTCCAATGTACCCAGCGTTTTCTAAGTCATCAATTAACCGAGCAGCTCGGTTATAACCAATTCGGAAACGACGTTGTAGCAAAGAAGTCGAGGCCTTTTGCTGATCAATGACGAATTCCAGCGCTTCATCAAAGAGTTCGTCATCGGAATCGCCGGCAACACCGGCTTCGTCTTGCGCAATTTCCTCATCCGTCACGGTCATCTTATCGTCGTAAGAAGCCGTCTGCTCATCCTTAACAAAGTCAACAACGGCTGAAACGTCCGCGTTCGAAATAAAGGCCCCTTGCAAACGACGGTGCGGCTTGCCAGGTGGCGCAAAAATCATGTCACCACGGCCGAGCAGCTTTTCAGCACCGTTCGTATCCAAGATGGTTCGAGAATCGATTCCAGAAGCCGTTCGGAAGGCAATTCGACCCGGAATGTTGGACTTGATGGTCCCGTTAATGACTTTGACATCAGGACGCTGGGTGGCCAGAATCATATGAATCCCAGCGGCACGGGCTTTGGCACCCAAGCGGGCAATCGAGACTTCGATTTCCGAGCCAACGGTTGCCATCAAGTCAGCGAACTCATCAACCACCGCCACGATGTAGGGCAGTTTGGTCATCAAAGCGTTGCCCGTTTCCTTGGCATGGGCGTTGTTTTCTTCAACGGCCGCGTTGTACTCCCCGATGTTTCGCTTGCCAAACTGGGCCAGCAAATCATAGCGGTTTTCCATTTCCTCAACCAGCTTGTTGAGCGACTTAGCCGCCTTCTTAGGATCGGAAACGACCGGTGTTAACAAGTGCGGAATGCCATTGTAAATGGACAGCTCGACAACCTTTGGATCGACCATCATCAGCTTTACTTCCGAAGGCTTGGCCTTTAACAAAAGTGAAACAATGATACCGTTTAATCCCACGGACTTACCAGAACCAGTCGAACCAGCAATCAGCAAGTGGGGCATGGCGGCCAGGTCAACCGAGACAATTTGGCCGGAAACATCCCGGCCCAGGGGCACAGTTAAGAGCCCGTCTGAAAGCGTCTTGGACTGTTCAATCATGTCCCGAAAACCAACGACGGCCTGGGTGTCGTTTGGCACTTCGATTCCAACATAAGGCTTACCAGGAATTGGGGCCTCGATTCGAATCGACTTGGCAGCGAGGGCCAAGGCTAAGTCATCAGCCAGGTTAGCAATCCGGTTGACTTTGACACCCTGACCAGGCTTTAGCTCGTACTGGGTCACCGTCGGTCCAAGGGAAACAGATGAAACCGTTGCTTCGACACCAAAGGACTGGAGCGTGTCGTGAACCAGGCGGGACTTGGCGTTCAGGCTCCTTGCCTCCTTTGACTGGTCGGTTGCCTTGGTCTTAGTTAGCAAAGAGGTCTGCGGCAGTTGATAGTCGTCGTCTGAAACGTCCCCCTGCCCCATGTTAAAGTCATCGGCTCGTTCGGCAGCCTTGGCTGAAGGCAGCGAAGTATCCGGTAAAACATGCTCCGTCCCCTTCGTCCCATCAATGATTGGTTCTTCTTGTGAGGTTGGCTGCTGCCAATTAATCTGCGGTTCGCTAACTGCTGCCGGCTCGACATCTGCAGCGGACTGACTCTTTCCTTGGTCGACTGGCGCAAAGGGATCGTCATCCTGCACACCCGGCTCCGTCTTGGAACTTCCGAATGGATCGTCGCCAAAGTCGGTCAGATCCTGACGGTCCTTTTTTGCCAAAAGCGCTCGTTGATCTCGGCGTTCTGCCTGCCGTTCCTTGATTTCAACGGCCTTCTCCTGAGCCTTTTGAACTGACTTTTGCGCCATGTCACGGGCTGGTAACTTGAAGGTTACAATCAGACCGGCAATGAAGAGAACGGCAATAATGATGACCGTTCCAACGTTTGAAAGGAAGGTTTCCGTTAACTGATAGAAGGCGGCCCCAATGATTCCAGAACCAACGGGCGTGTGGGCCGTTTGGTTGGTCAGCTCCTGGCCAATAATGCGAAGCACTTGGGCCATCGGCGTCCCGTCTGGCAGGTCGGCCTGCGTGTAAAAGAGCAGGGCGGAAAACAGCATGGCCGCCAGGTAGAGCATGGTCGAACCCGCATAAACACGGCCGGGTACGGGACAGGCCTTATCCATAATCAGGTAATACCCTGTAAAGAAAATGATCAAGGCAAGGGTCAGCTGATAAAGGTTTCCGATAAAGAAACGGACAAAGTCAGCCAGGTAGATTCCAAAAATGCCCACCTGAAAGATCGCAAAAACAGCCAAAACGATGATGGTCACCAGTGCAATGACCTGACTGGCCGCACCGGAACGTGTCATCTTTTTCGCTTTTGATCCCTTTTGCTTTGTTTTCCGGCTCTGCTTTGCCATCACAAACTCCCCTAATGAACAGGCTTTTCGCCTGCAAAGTGAAAATACTTACGCTACCTATCTTAGCACAAGCAAAAAGAAGGCTCTACCTCTTTGGATAAGGAGTTGACGGGTTTTTGCGGACTAGACTTTGGCCAGCATGCGCAGAACTTCTTGGATGTCGGGATTGTTGATTAAATCGGATAAGGCCTTTTCATTTAAGGCGTCGCGCAATTGTCGATACCCTTTCAGATCCGGTTCATTTTTCATGAGTGGCAACACATTTTCAATTGGAATTTTTATCAAGTTATTTTGGTTCATACTGTTTTCCCCCGATGTTTAAATTGGCAATGGGTCCATAGAAGCGGCTAAAGAAAGCAATGTTGTCTAAGTGCAGCGTTGCTTTTTTCAGAATAAACTGCTGAAGCTCCTCCCTGGACATACTGCCCTGAGCAATTCGAAGTGATAAATCATAAAGCTCCTGGGTGTCTTTATAATGAAGCCGAATAAAGTTTTGTTCCAACATTAATAGGCCGGTTAACAAGGCAGTTCGCTTATTTCCATTATGGAAAAGTTGTTTTGAGGCAATGGCATACCAGAGGTAACTTGCCTTATCAATGACTGTTGGATGATAGTCATGGCCAAAAGTATATTGATTTGATAATGCTAAAATTTGTTCTAACCCTGGCTGATCTTTTAAACCGTATAGGCTCTCAGACTTTAAAATCGTTTCAGCCATCTGGTTAATATGACGCATTGTGTCAACAGTAAAGTTTTCAAGAGGAAGAACTCGCAAAATAAAATGATAGTCGACCAGCCCATTATCAACATCAAGAAAACATTCGCCGAACTTTTTAACTAGGGTAAGATTCCCCTCTGAAACCCCCTCCACAATTCCACTCTTCAAAAATAAACTTTTAAATTCGGCAAACTGTTGCTCAGTATCGTGGGCATAGAGCAGCACGCCGGAAAGATCTTTAATTGGCATAAAATCTCCAGACAAAATGTCGGTTAAGATTTATCCCTTTTTACTGATTAACCATGCGCCGATTTCTTTTCTATTTCAGTATAGCTGCTCTTCTGTAGACGCTTCAATATCAGAATGTATAACATCGCGACTTTTTGTAGCCTTTGCAGCGATTTTGTAGCGATAAAAGAAAAATAGTTAGTTTAATCCATGCTAAACAGGTCCTTTTAAACACACTAAAACCCCACCACAGCAACGATTACAAACAAAAAAGGCTCTACACCAATAAATGATGTAGAACCTTTTTAGTAGCCCGTGAGAGAATCGAACTCTCGATTCCGCCGTGAAAGGGCAGCGTCTTAGCCACTTGACCAACGGGCCATGGTCAGTTGTTGCTCAATATCGCTATCAAACGACTATATTAGTATAGCAAGGATGGCCAGCATGCGCAAGCCTTTTTGGTCAAAAAATTTTCCTTTATTTCAATTTATCCTGTTCGTACGTATGAATCTTATCCAACTGGGCAAAGTCCTGCTGACGCAAGGCTTCGAAGATTACAATGGCCACTGTGTTTGAGAGGTTCAGTGACCGAATGTGCTCGTCGTTTTGCGGAATCCGGATGGCCTTTTCCGGGTTTTGGCGCATGAAGACTTCGGGCAAGCCGGTCGTTTCCTTACCGAAGAGGAAGTAGTTGTCCCCCTCACCTTCTGCCTGGTTGTAGTCCGGATCCGTGTAGTCCTGGTTGGCAAATTTAGACACCAAGTAGAGCCGGTCCTTTTCACCCAAGGTCTCTAAAAAGTCGGGCAAAGACGGATGGGTCACCAAGTTCACGTGGTCCCAGTAATCCAATCCCGCCCGTTTAACCGCCTTGTCTGAAATATCAAAGCCAAGGGGCTCAATCAGGTGCAAAACGGCGTTCGTTCCGGCAGCCGTTCGGGCAATGTTTCCCGTATTAGCTGGCATTACTGGTTCAAATAGTACAATGTGATTGGTCATGTTGACGGTCCTTTTCCCTTTTGAATTCCCCTTATTTTAGCACAGGAAGGACGGTGGTGGCAGACCCGGCCGACTTTTGAAAAAGGTGGTAGCCGACCCGGCCGACTTTTCCATGTTATAATGGCTAAGATACAATAAAGACAAAGGAGTGTTTCTGAACATGACTGTTCACCATGTACTTTTTGGTACTTATACGAAGAAAACGTCAAAGGGTGTCTATGAGGCCAAGTTTGACGACCAAACTGGTCAGCTTTCCGATGCTGAATTGGTTTATGAAGCAACAAACCCAACTTACCTGGCCCTTTCAAAGGCCAACAAGGCCTACGTCGTCGACAAGCGCGGCGACCTTGGTGGCGTGGCCGTGACCGACAACGACAAACGGCCAATGGTCGAAATTGGTGCCAACATGACGGAAGGCTCGACCCCCGCCTACATCGGGGTGGACGAGGACCGTCAACTGGTCTTTGCCGGATACTACCACCGCGGGACCATTGAATCCTACAAGATTTTGGCAAACGGTTCTTTGGAATTAAAGGACACCTTCCAAAACGAGGGTTCTGGTCCCCGTCCCGAACAGGGTTCTGCCCACATTCACTTTGCCAACTTAACGCCAGACAAGCGCCTGGTGGCTGTCGACCTTGGAACCGACGAAGTGATTACCTTCGACCTTTCAGATGATGGCAAGCTCACGGAAGTCGCCCGCTACGAATCAATCGCCGGCTTTGGCCCCCGCCACATCCGCTTCTCAAAGGATGGCGAATACGCCTACTTGCTCGGTGAATTGTCTTCTTTGCTTTCCGTTTTGAAGTATAACGAAGAAGATGGTTCCTTCGAACATTTGATGACGGCCCCAACCATTCCATCCGACTGGGATGACCACAACGGTGCTGCAGCCATCCGTGTTTCGTCAGATGGGCGTTTCATCTACACGTCCAACCGTGGTCACGACACCATTGCCGTCTTCAAGACGTCCAACATGGGCGCCGAAATCGAATTGATTCAAAACATTTCGGTCGAAGGCTCCTTCCCTCGAGACATGGCGCTCGATCCAGAAGAGAAGTTCTTGGTCGTGCCAAACCAGGAAACCGACAACGTCACGGTCTTTGCCCGTGATGCAGAAACTGGTGAACTAAGCCTTGTCCAAAAGGACTTTACCATTCCAGAAGGCGTCCGCATTGCCTTTGAAAACTAAGCCAAAAGTCACCAATTCGGTGGCTTTTTTCTTTTGTCCTCCTTACTGATGAACAAGCAAAAAGGCCTCAAATCCAATCGGATTTGAAGCCTTTTTTAATACAAATATTAGCGATTCATCCGCTTTTCCACGAAGCCAAGGGCCCGGGAAATGGAGAAGGTCAAAACGAAGTAAATCAACGAGGTGATCATCAGCGGTACGAAAGGTTCAAAGGAAGCCCCCTGAACAACGGACGTTTCGTACATCAGTTCACCAACACCGATCACCGAGATCACCGAACCTTCCTTGATAACCGAAACAAATTCGTTTCCAAGGGCCGGTAAAATCGTCCGAACGGCCTGTGGCAGGATGACCAGGCGCATGGTCTTGTTCTTAGTAAAGCCAAGCGAACGGGCGGCTTCCATCTGGCCGTTATCAACGGATTCGATACCAGAACGAATGATTTCAGCCACGTAGGCAGCCGAGTTCAGCCCCATGGCAAGGGCCCCGGAGGCAAAGGCCGAGAGGTTCAAGCCAAGCACCTGGGCCCCGAAGAAGACCATGAAGGCCTGAACCAGCAGAGGCGTGCCACGGACGTATTCAACGTAGATGTTTCCAATGGCCTTCAAGAAGAAGTTCGATGACAGTTTGAGCAAGGCAAAGACCGTACCCAGCGTCGTTCCAATCAAAACGGCCACAACGGCCAAGGCCAAGGTAATCAAGGTTCCAGACACGAAGTAGTGCCCGTACTTATCCCAGTAGGACTTGTTTTCGTTAGCAAACATTTCCTTGTTGGCTTGCTTTTGCCACTTTGAAAAAGTCCCGTCGGTCGTGACTTTATCAACAACGCTGTTCACCTTAGCCAAAAGGGCCGGTGAATTCTTCGGTACGGCAACGGCCGAAGCCCCCGTCGTGTCCTCTGAAAAGCCGGGATTTACAACGGCAAACTGCTTGTTTTGCTCGGCATAGGCGTCGGCAATTGGCTTTTCCGTGACAATCCCGGCCAAGACGCCCTGCGTCAGCTGGGAAATCAAGTTCGGATATTTTTGCAGGGAAACAACCGAAGCACCATCGATGCTTTTGGCGGTTTCTTCTTGAATCGTCTGCGTTTGCGCCCCGACTTTTTGACCGGAAAGCTTGTCTAAGCTGTTGTATTTAGTCGCGTTCTTCTTCAAGACCAGCATCGTCTGCGGTGCCTTCAAGTAGACCTTTGAAAAGTCCACCTGCTGCTCGCGCTCCTCGTTGGCTGTAAAGCCGGAAACAATCATGTCAATCTTGCCCGTCTTCAAGGAACCGAGCAGGGCGTCAAAGCCCATGTCCTTGACTTCGAGCTTAACGTTTAGCTTCTTAGCAATCGCCTGGGCCAGGGAAATGTCGAAGCCGACAATCTTATCTTGCCCG
Organism: Fructobacillus papyrifericola; assembly: GCF_018437235.1. Taxonomy (GTDB): domain Bacteria; phylum Bacillota; class Bacilli; order Lactobacillales; family Lactobacillaceae; genus Fructobacillus; species Fructobacillus papyrifericola. The sequence goes on from NZ_JAAMFJ010000001.1 coordinate 585,508, forward strand.
TTTTTTTGCGTGTGGAATTCATAGGGGGCGTAATCGGCCGACAGACCAACCACCAGCTTGCCCCGCTTTTCAATTTTTTCTAAAGTCGGATCGGTCTCAGCCGCCGAAGCCTGCTTAGCGGCTGCTAGCGGTGCTAAGACCAGGGAAAAGAAGAGCGTGACCAAGGCCAAGAGGCTGAGCCACTTCTTCTTTTGACCGTTTTTCATTTGATAAGTACACATTGCAAACATCCTTTATGGGTTCTGCTTTTAACTTATCTATTATACAAAATAACCGGTCCTTTGTCTGCCCGTTCAGTGGATTTCAGGCCCTTTCCGGAATTTTTCGGGATGAAAAACAATCTTTGGTTCTTTTCTGAATCCCTTGCTGGCCATTTTTTTGATCACGTCTTGGCTCACCTCTTTATACGATGACCCGCTGACTTTTCCACACGAAAAAAGGACGAACCTTTCGGTTCGCCCCCTCAGTCTGACTAACGATCAAGACTGAAAAAGATGCTTAACGATCATCATCCTTCTTTTTGCGACCAATCAAGAAGAACCAGAAGCCTGCGGCGGCAAGGCCGGCAGTTCCGATGGTTTCAAAGAGTCCCCGACTTTTAGCAGTCGTACTCTCTAAGTTCTTCGTTGATTTCTTTGACTTCTTCTTCGTTGCCTTTTCAGGCGTCTGAAGGTCCTCTGTCTGGTCGACTGGTGTTGCTTCAATGGTTGCCGTTCCGGCTTCGTTTGCAGCGGGTCCGCCAACGTTTTGGCTGTTGGGGAGCACCCCAGCGTCAGATGTTACAACCGGAGCTGTAGTTGCCACAACTCGTTCTTCTTGAACGGTTGACTTGGCATCACGGATAGTCACAATGGCTTCTCGCCCATTGTTTTCTGCTTCCTCAATGACGACTTTCTTAGCAGCATGGTTTACAGCGGATTTGGCTTGTTCGGCCGCGCCATCAATTTGAACCTTCTTAGCCTGCTTGGCTTTATCGGAAAGCTGGTCGTTTTGATCAACGGCTTGCTTGGCCTTTTGCGCAGTTTCATCGATAGCAGCATGGGCTGCCTTCTTCTGCTCGTTCAAATGGTCAATGACCGCTGCACCCGTCGACTGGGCATCGTCGATGGCTGGCTTGGTTGATGAACGATTAATCTCACCCTTGGCGGCTTTGGCCGCTTCGTCAATCGCAGCCTTTTGATCTTGCTTAACTTGATCAGAAAGGCTTGCATCCTGCTCCAGCCTATCCTTGGCCTTCTTAGCCGATTCATCAACTACTTCATGGGCCTGCTTCTTTTGATCGTGCAGGTGCTCAATGCCATCTTGGCCAGCCTGCTTTGATTGGTCAACGCCACTTTGGTCAACGGCCTGGTCCACCTTGGACTTAGCAGCCTGGGCGGCTTCGTCGATGGCCGTCTTTTGGGCTGCCTTTGAAGAAGCGTCCAAGTCGTTGTTCTGCTCAACTTTATCCTTGGCCTTTTCTGCAGAATCCCTGATGGCGTCATGGGCCGACTTTTTCTGACCGTTTAGCTCATCAATAGCCGTCTTTGACTGGGCGGCTGAATCAGTCGCCATTGATCCGGTCTTTTCCTGATCAATGGCTGATTTTGCCTCGTCAGCTAAGTGATCAATGACTTGCTTCTGGTCCTTCTTGGACTGATCAGAGAGGTCTTTACTTCCATCAATTTCTTCCTTAGCCTTCTTTGCGGCTTCATCGACGGTCTGATAAGCCTTTTGCTTATCGTGGTTCAGTTCATCAACGGCCTGTTTACCATGGTCAACTGACTGAGCAATTTCCTTCTCGTTTGGTGCTGCATCGACTTTTTCTTTAGCCTTGTCAGTCGACTCGTCAATGACCTGCTTTTGGTCATGCTTTCCTTGGTCGGACAAGTGCTGATCTTCATCAACCGACTGCTTGGCCTGCTTAGCAATCTCATCCAAGTGATCGTAGGCGGCCTTCTTTTGGTCGTTAAGCTGATCGATGGCTGTTTCACCCTTCGTCACAGCCTGATCAATATCCGTGGCCTTATTGGCCCGGTTAATCTCAGACTTGGCCGCCTTAGCAGCTTCGTCAACAGCCTTTTCTTGTGCAGCCTTTGCCTGATCGGAAAGTCCGGCATCGGAAGAAATAGCACTCTTTGCAGCCTGGGCCGCTTGATCGATGGTCGCCCTTGCCTTTTCCTTCTTTTCAGTCAACCCATTGATTTGATCTTGACCGGCTTGCGAAGCTTTTTGAACGTCCTCGGCATTCTTGGCCGAATCAATCTCAGACTTGGCTGAAGCAGCGGATTCATCAATTGAATCGCGATGTTGCTTCTTTGCCTCGTCATCGAGCTTGCCATCCTGATCAACGGCTTGCTTGGCCTTCGAAGCGGAATCAGTAATTGCCTGATAGGCAGCATCCTTTTTACCGTTTAAGTCATCAAGAGCGGATTGACCCTGATTACTTGCCTCGTCAATCGACTCTTGGTTCGTTTGCTGATCGACGACTTGTTTAGCAGCAGTTGCTGCTTGGTCGACGGCCTTTTGACGGGCCTCTTTGGCATCATCCGAAAGACCGGCTGTGTCCGTTACGGTCTGCTTGGCTTGTTCGGCAGCAGCATCGATTTTCTTATAAGCCGCGTCCTTTTGACCATTCAAATTATCAATTGCAGTCGTAGCAGCATTTTCTGCCTGTTGAACGGCTTCCTTCGTTGATGACGTATCAACAGTCTGCTTGGCTTGTTCGGCAGCACGGTCAATGGCTTTCTGTTGCGCCTCCTTGGCTTCCTCTGAAAGGCCCTTTCCTTCTAAGGCTTCCTTTGCCTTGTTAGCGGAATTGGTGATTTTCTCATAAGCGGCGTCTTTTTGTCCGTTTAGGGCATCAAGAGCAGCTTGACCATCATGACTGGCACTTTCAATATCCTGCTGGTTCGTTTGCTGATCGATGACCGTCTTGGCAGCTGCTGCTGCTTGTTCCACGGCCTTCTGACGAGCCTCTTTTGCAGCATCCGACAAGCCGGCAGCTTCACTGGCAGTCTGCTTGGCCTTAGCTGCTGCGTCGTCGATACCCTTGTAAGCCACATCCTTTTGACCATTCAAATCATCAATGGCTTTGGTAACAGCACTTTCGGCTTCTTGAACGGCATCTTTCGTGGAAGAACGGTCAACCGTCTGCTTAGCCTTATCGGCCGCATTATCAATGGCAGTCTGTTGCGCAGCCTTCGCCTCTTTGGAAAGGTCAGTGTTTGCCTCCACGGCCTTTTTAGCCTTTTCCACGGAATCAGTAATTGCTTGATAAGCCGTGTCCTTTTGAAACATGATCGTCATCAATCGTCTGCTTACCGGACTTAAAGTCACTGTTGACCGTATCCTGATCGTTGGCCTGGTCAATTTGACCCTCGGCCGTTGCCAGGTCGGCCTTGACCTGGCTGACTTGCTTTTCCTTTTCAGCCGCCGTCAAGCTGACATCCCCATTAATAGCATCAATGATGCGCTGGGCTTCAGCCTCCAAGTTACTCTTTTGCAGGTTCTTTTGATCGGGCAGTGGCTTACCAGGAACGTAATCGTTATCAATGGCCGTCTTGCCACTGTTAAAGGCCGTCGTGATGTCATCGGCGTCCGTGGCCTGGTCAATGGCGTTATCCCAGGTCGTTTCGTCGGCATTGACTTGGGCAATCTGGGCGTTTTTCGTCGTTGTCGACAAGGTGTTGTCAGCATTGATTTCAGCAATAATCTTGGCCGCTTCATTGGCCAGTAACTGCTTTTGATTCTTCTTTTGGTCGGCAACCGAAGTGCCCGCCTTGTGATCAGCATCGATGGCCGCAAGACCGGCTGACAAGTCAGTCTTCACGCTATCAGCATTGCCATCGGCGTCAATTTTGGCTTCGGCAGCGTTCTTATCGGTCGTGACCTGATTGGTCTGAGCCGTCTTTTGAGCGGTCGTCAGGCTGCTGTCGTTTTGGATGGCGTTAATGACCTTCTTGGCCTCGTCTTCCAGTTGTTGCTTGGCGGCAGCCTTTTGACTGGCCAAGGAGGCACCGGGCACGTGGTCGTTGTCAATGGCTTGAATGCCGTTTGACTCTTGATTTTGAATGCCATCGGCATCGCTGGCTGCATCAATGGCGTCATCAGCCGTCTTCTGGCTGGCTTTAACATTGGCCACCTGCTTTGACTTGTCAGCGGCCGTTAGGGTGCTGTCGTCGTTAATGGCGGCAATGACTTTGGCGGCTTCGGCATCAACGGCGGCCTTGGCTTCCTTCTTTTGCTGATCGAGCGACTCACCTGGCGCATAATCAGAAGCAATGGCTGCCTTTCCGTCTTTCACGGCGTTGTTAATGCCGTCGGCATCGGAAGCCTTATTAATGTTATCGATGGCCGCTTGCTTGTCGGCGTTGACCCGGTCGATTTGCTTTTGCTTTTCGGCAGCGGGAATCGTCGGATCGTTGTTAATGCCGGCAATCGCCTTCTGAGCATCCCCATCCAGGGCCTGCTTAGCAGCATCATCAATGGCCTTTTGGGCCGCCTTCTTCTGGTTGGCAATGGAATCGCCCGGCACGTGGTCGTTGTCCATTGCGCTGACCCCGTTGGTCAAGGAAGTCGAAATGGCATCGGCCGTTCCACTGTTATTCACGTTATTAATGGCGGACTGCAGGTCGTTATTGACCCAGCCCTCCTGCTTTTGTCGATCGGCTGTATCCAAAGTCTTGTCGGCTTCAATGGCGGCATCGACTTTGGCCGCTTCGGCCTTCAATTTGTTAATGGCAGCCGTCCGTTGCTGGTCCAGCGATTGACCGGCCGTGTGGTCCGCGTCAATCTTTGCGATGCCAGTCGTCATAGCCGATTGAATGGCGTCCTTATTAGCTGCTTGATCAATGTTTTGATCAGCCGCCTGTTGGTCGGCTTTGACCTTGGCCACTTGACTGGCCTTAGCGTCAACAGAAAGCGTGTTGTCCCCGTTAATCACACCAATCAATTTGTTGGCTTCGGCATCAACACTGGCTTTGGCCGCCTGCTTCTGCTGGTCGAGTGGCGTACCTAGTACATGATCGTTGTCAATGTTTTGAATGCCGTTTGTCACAGCGGTCTGAATGCCATCGGCACTGGTGGCGTTATCAATGTTTTGATCAGCCGTCTGGTCGTCAGCTTGGGCGGCGGCAATCTGGCTGTTTTGATCGCTTTGTGAAAGGGTACCGTCGGCTTTAATGGCCGCAATGATCTTGGCCTCTTCAGCATCGACTTTTGCCTTGGCCTGTGTCTTGGCGTCCTTCAATGGCGTTCCTGGCTGGTAAGCCTGATCAATCGTCTGCTTACCAGAGGAAAGCGTGCTGTTGACGGCATCGGCGTTTTCAGCGGAATCAATATTTTTCTCCGCCGTCGTCAAAGCGCCCTGGGCCTGAGCAATTTCAGCCGCTTTCTGATTGGTCGTCAAAGTCGAATCGCCGTTAATCTGAGCTTCAACCCGGCGCTCCTCGGCCTCCAAGGAAAGCTTTGCCGCACTCTTCTGGTCGGCCAAGTCGGTTCCCGGTTGGTGAACCCCGTTTATTTGATTAATCCCGGCATCCCGACTGCTATTAATGCCATCGGCGTTGGTTCCGGCATCGATGCTGTTATCCGCATTGGTTCGGTCGGTTTCGACTTGGGCTAGCTGGGTCGCTTTTTGATCCGTCGTCAAAGTAACGTCATTGTTAATGGCGTTCTTTGCTGCTGCAGCGGCCGCATCCACGGCCGCCTTGGCCTTTGTTTTCTGATTTTGAATGCTGTCGCCAGGCTTGTAATCACTATCGACTTTGGCAAAGCCAGCATCTCGGGAACTATTGACGCCATCGGCGTTCGTCGCATTATCGATGTTTTGATCGGCCTGAGCCTGATCCTGGGTAATGGCAGCCGTCTGTGCGGACTTTTGCGTGCTGGTCAGGGTGTTATCCCCGTTGATTTCGTTGATGAGCTTCTGGGCCTCGTCATCGACGACTTTTTTAGCCGCCTTCTTCTGGCTATCCAGACTGACACCGGCAGTGTGATCGCCATCAATGGCCGTTATGCCATTGCCCTTAGCCGTGCTAATGCTATCGGCATCGCTTGCTTGGTCAATGGCATTCTTGGCATCGGTCACCGATTGTGTGACTTTGGCCAATTCCGCGGACTTTTGTCCTGAGGTCAGGGTGTTGTCATTGTTAATGGCGTTGTTAATGGTGTTGGCTTCGGCATCAATGGCCGCCTTGGCCTTTGATTTCTGATCGGGTAGTGGATCGCCAGGCACGTGGGCGCCGTCAATGGACGAGATGCCGTTGATCGTTTGACTGTTAATATCATCGGCATCACTAGCCGCATCAATGTTGTCATCGGCGGTTTTCAAATCCGAATTAACCGCATCAATCTGGGTCTTTCGCACCGTTTCTGGCAGGGTCGGATCGTTTTTGATGTCCGACAGGATCTTCTGTGCCTCCGCTGCGGCTTTGGCCTTAGCGGCTGCTTTCTGGTTAGCAATGCTGTCACCAGGCACATAGTCGCTTGAAAAGTCAGTCTGACCATCGGCCTGCGCATCATCGGCCGTCTGGTCCTGATTAATCTTGTTATCCAAACGGTTCTGATCGTTCTGCACGGCTTGAACCTGTTGGTCTTTAGCTGCCTGTGTCAGGGTGTTATCGCCCTTGATTTCGTTAATGAGCTTTTGCGCCAACGCATCAATTTTGGCCTTGGCAGCCGTTTTAACAGCGTCCAAGTCCCCCTTGGTGTAATCAGCATCAATGGCTGACTTACCGGCGGCGGTATCGCTGTTCATGTCGTCCATGTCGCTGTCGCCGTTGACCTTGTTGGTGTAAGTGGTCAGGTCGGCGTTAACTTTGGCAATTTGACTGTTGCGATCGGTGGTCGTCAGTCCATCATCGGCCTTTATTTCTGCAATCACCTTATCGGCTTCGCTCTGCAGAGAAGCGGTCAAATCGCTCTTCAGCTTCTTCACGTCAACACCGGGCGTGTTTCCAAGGTTGATGATATTGGTCTTGGCCGCATCCCCATCCGTATTGACGTCATCTTGGGTAAAGTCGGCCTTCATCTTATTGATTCCAGCATTGAAAGCGGCATCGATTTGATTATCGAGGTCGTTCTTTTGGGCCTTGGTTAGCCCTTCGTTGTTAGCAATTTGTTTCTTAGCGTCAGAAACTGCTTGTTGCAATTGGATCAGTTTCGTCTTCTTGGCAGTATCGGAACCTGCAACCTTCTTGCGGTACGAAGGAATATCGATATTGTTGACTTGATCTTGTGTTCTAAAATCAACAAAGTTAAAGTGGTAGGTTTGCCCGTTCCAAACCAAATAGAACTGAGCGCCCTTGTAATAATTGTTGGCCAATGTCCAGTTGGTATAAGTACCAGACAGAGTATAAGTATGGTCCCCACCATGCGGTCCAAAATCAGGATTCCAGTGGAAAACAATTGGCGGGTAGCCCTTTGTTTGACTAATTAGAAAGTGGGTCTGGCTCTGTTCAAAATCTCCAACTAACTGGCCATTGTCACCCAGGTGAACGTAAACATGGGTAAAGGCAATCGTCAGAGTTTGACCATTCGAGGTCAAAATCTGCTGGGCAGGAAGGTCCATTTGTTGTCCAATAACCGCATCCTCAATGGAATCGAAGGTCACCGTCGTCCCGTAAATCGTGCCCGTGTAGGGAACTTTTAAGTTCGCATCACTGATGTCATCGGCGTCGGCTTCCGTGTCGACCTCCTGTCCCGGTGCACCTGGAATATTAATCATCGAGGTCACGGCTGCTATTCCCGATATCAAAGCAAAGCCCATTAGATCCGCCTCAATCCAACGTTTACCTGCTTTATACATTTTCTTGTGTTCTTTTGACATCACACTACCCTCTCTGAATCGTGCATTCTATGCCTTTAATATAGCACTAACAGGGCAAAATGTTTAGAATTATTCCAGTAATAATTCAAGAGTTTAACAAAGCCTTTACAATTCAGAAAAACTTTGAAAATGCACAAAAAAAAGCCGACGCCAAGCGTCGACTTTTAAAAATCATTTTTACAAAATCGTGATCAACAAACCACCCAAGATCAGGATGATGGCACCACCGATTCGGTTACCCATTTGGGCAAAGGCGATCAAGCCCATCCGGTTTGATGCTGACAAAACAGCAACGTTACCAGTTCCACCCATTGAGTTGTTAATCATACCACCGGCGATGGCTGATTCAACAGGGTAAAGTCCGAAGAGCTTACCCAAGAATCCACCAGCGATACCGATCGTGATAACGGAAACGAATGAGCAAAGAACCAATTGCCAAGTAACCGTTTGGAGCAACTTGTTCATGTCAACAAGGGCCAAACCGATACCAGCCAACAAGGCAGGCGTCGTTGCGTACGTAATCATGTTACCAAACATGGCAGCTGATTCTTCGTAGAACTTTGGAACCAAGTTGAATCCCTTGGCCAAGATAACCAAGAGGATCATGAAGGCAAAGGCGTTAATCTTAGGAACGAAGTGGTAAAGCACGTTTCCCATCATGTAGAAGGAAAGGGCAACCATCATACCGTTCATCAATTGACGGTTGTTAATTTCTGGCAAAGTCGTCTTCTTGATTTCCATGCCGTCAGTAGCCTTCAACAATTCACCTTGACCGTTCATCTTTGACTTAGTCGTGAACTTAACCAACAGTGATGAACCGATGATGGCCAACAAGTTGGCGATAACAACGGCTGGGAAGAGTTGGTTCAAGATGTCACCAGCTGACTGGTGCAAGGCACCGGCATAAGAAGCTGAAAGTGGCACGATTCCGGCACCAATTCCACCGGCCATCATTGGGAATGAAATGTACAAAGCGGCGTGCTTAAAGTCGTAGCCCAAAGCCATACCAACCAATGACGTCACGATGAAGGCAATGATCATCGCACCAAAGGCAACTGGCAAGAAACGAACAGCAGACTTCAACAACAAGTCGCGGTCCATCTTCAAGATGGCTGAACAGATCAAAGCCACGATGTAGAATTCCAAAAAGTTGTTATCTGAGATGAAAGTCTTGATGTTCAAAACTGCTGAATGAGGAACGAGTCCCATCGCAGTAAAGGCTGATCCAGCAACAACGGCCAAGGCAGACCCACCACCAAGGTAGGACTTCAAAATTGGCGTGTTGTTACCAACGAAGAAGAAGACTCCTCCGAGGATAACGAGGGCAAACAAAGCCCCACCCATGTTTTTAGGCATGGCGTTCAGGCCCAAGACGGCAACTAAGAGAAGCAGCATCAAGATAAAGGCTACTCCACCGATGTGTGTCACTTGAACTTTTTCTTCGATCTTTGCAAAAAGACCTTTTTCTGAAGTTTGTTCAGACATAGTACACTCCTGTATATCGATTTCTTGTAAATTAATACTAAGCCAGTATAACACCAAGATTAAATTAAATTAAGGCACATTTCCTTAAAATTGTTCGATTATCAAAATAAATTCAAAAAAGAGGGCAAAGGCGCCCTCTTTCCTCTTAATTTTTTCAACTTTCTTTTAAAATCACAAGTCCTATCCCCAGATAGTGACAAGGATTCCGGCAATCACCAGAACAATCGCCCCACCGATTCGGTTCCCCATTTGGGCAAAGGCGATCAAGTTCATTCGGTTGGCCGCCGATAAGACCGCCACGTTTCCGGTCCCACCCATTGAGTTGTTGGCTAGACCAGCCGTCACGGCCGTTTCAACAGGATAAAGGCCGAAGACTTTGCCCAAAAAGCCGGCAATACCCATCATCGACAGAATCGAGACAATGACGCAGAGCACAAGCTGCCAGGACAGCGTCGAGACCAAAGCGGATAGATCAAGCAAGGTCAGCCCAACACCGGCTAACAAGGCGTGGGTCATCGTTTTCACGATCAGTTGGCCAAAGGCGACGGCCCCCTGTTCATAACGAGCTGGCAGAAGGCCGGCTGCCTTGACCACAACCGTCAGTAAAATCAGAAAGGCAAAGGCGTTGACGACCGGCAAGAGCTGGTGCAAGAGAAGGCCGAGCATGTAGAGGGCCAATGCGGTCATCATCCCAACCAAGACTTGCTCGGCTGAAAAGGATCCTTGAAAACCGGCCCCCTCTGTTGTACCAAAGCGTTCGCGTAAGAGCTTTCCCTGGCCGTTCCAGGGTGACTTTTCCGTATTTTTGACCAGCAGGCCGGCTGCGATAATGGCCAGCAAATTGGACAAGACCAGTGGTGGAAAGAGCTGGGATAAAATGGCCCCGGAAGGTTGTCCCAGAGCCGCCCCGTAGATTGATGACAGCGGAACGATGCCGGCCCCAACCCCACCGGCCATCATGGGAAAAGTCACGAAGAGGGCCGTGTGAAAGAAGCCCAGCCCAACCAGCTGGCCAACCAAGCTAACGACAAAGAAGGTCAAGGTCATTGTGAGAAAGGCGACCGGCAAGAAGCGGACGGTTGCCTTCAAGACCAAAGCCCGGTCCATTTTGAAGATGGCTGAGACAATCAGGGCGACAATGTAAAACTCCAAGAAGTTACTCGTCGTCAAAAAACTCTTAATGGTCGAAAGCGTTGACGCCGGCACGTAACCCATGCCAGCCAGCAGGGCCGCGCCAATCGTGGTGAAGACCGAACCCCCACCAAAGTAGGTCCGAACAATTGGCAAGTGGCTGCCTAAATAGTAGAGCAGGCCACCCAGACTAACCATGGTAAAGATGGCCCCGGCCATGTTTTTAGGCAGGACTCGCAGGCCACCCATGCCGACGGCCAGGAGAAAGAGAAAGCAAAAGGCCAGGGCACCAAAACCGTCAATTGAGACCGCCTGCCTTTTTTTATACCAAACACCGATTCGATTCGAGCGATTCTTTGCCATACACGCCTCCTGTCGTCTAGATATATTTTTCACAAAACCATTATAGCAGCTTTACTGCCCCTCCGTTTGCAAAAAAACATGAAGGATCGTGTTAAAGTCTTCCGGCTTTTCCAAATGGGGCAAGTGCCCCGTTCCAGGAATGGTGACCACTTGGTCTTCTTCCTTAAAAAGGCCAGCCATGTCAGCCAGGTAGTTGTTCTTCCAAAGTGGCGACTGCTCCCCTGCCACAAAAAGCGTCGGCAAAGTGCAGTCGGCCAAGTTTTCCCGCCAGTCGGCCAGCAAGTGGTCCACCAAGAGCGGAAAGACCAGGTCAAAGTCAAAGGGATGGGCCACCTTTTCCTTCATCAGTTCTCGCTTAAAATCCCTGGACACCGGCGCCACCGTCAAGCGCTGGTGGAAGAAAGTCTTGGACAGCACCGGAAAAGTCGTCCAGTCCAGTCCCCGAATACCGGCTGACCAGTCGGCATCGTTTAGTAGCTTGGGTGATTCGTCCACGTAGACGACTTTTGCCAAGCGGTCCTGGCCAAAGAGGGACAAGTAAGCCCAAATCACGGAAGCCCCCATCGAGTGCCCAATCAAAATAACCTTTTTTAAATTAAGCATGGTAAAGAGCTCTTCCAAGTCCGCTGCTAAACGGCTAATCCGCAGGTTTTTGCTCGTTCGAGCCGAACGACCGTGGGAACGCCAGTCCATGGTAAGAACGCGGTAGCCCGCCGCCGTCAACATGTCAATTTGATATTGCCACTCGGCTTGAATGCCGGAAAAGCCGGACAGCAAAACAACGGTCTGCCCTTCAGCCGAACGGTCTTCATAGTTGATGGATACGCCATCCTTCGTTTTAAAAAAAGCCATCATTTTCTCCTTAACTGAAAAGACTTCCAATCAAGGAAGTCTTTTTAATCATGCTTAGTATGCCCGTTTAAAGCAGGCCCGTCAACCGGCCCAAAAAAGCGGTCAAAACCAAATAGTCGGCCGCCCCACCCATTGAGAGGTTGCGCTCGATAAAGTCTTTGTCCAAGTCCTTCAAGTAGGCCAGGCCGGCTTCTGTTTCAGCACCACCCAGGTCGTCAAAGTGTGCGACCCAGTTGGCAAGTTCGGCCGTAATTTCTGGACTCCCAGCCCGCTTAATCAAAGTCGAATCGGTGATTGACTTGGCCAGGGCCATCAAGGTGTTCAGCAGGCGAACGTTGCGGCTGCCCGTGCTTTCCCGCAGGGTCTTCAAGCCGACTCGACCAAGAACGGCAAAGCCGCCCGCCACCTCACCACGAACACCGGTTAACTGGTATTCCCGATACTGCTCTTCACCAGCGGTTAAGCCGCCCTGCCCCCTGTCGGCTCCGCCCTGGACTTTTTCAGGAAGTTCCTTTGACAGCAGGTCCTTGCCCATCTGGCTGACCACTGATTGTACAAAGGAGAGGCTTGGGCTCTGCTGATTGCGGCTGGCATAACCATAGGCGGCAATCAAAATGCCCAGGGTAAAGATGGTTCCCTTGTGGGTGTTAACCCCCCCGGTTGCAAGAAACATCGCTTCTTCTGCCCGACGGCCGCTGGGCCGGATGGCCATTAAGAGGCTGGTTAATTGACTGCCCCGGAAGTGCCGACCGGCATCCAGGCAAAGGCCAAAGTAGGGCTCGAGTGCGAGTGCGGAATCCAGGAAGGAATAGACGTCCATGTCCTGGTGGGCACCGGTCGAAACGGGATCGACCAGACCGGGTTTTGGCGTTGTCACCGCCTCGGCCAAGCAGGCAAAAGTCGCCGCCTTTTTAACCGTCTCCTGGTCCCAGGCCGGGATGATCGGATCGATCACGAAGTATTCGTTATAAATCTTGTTCACGGCCGCCTGTATTTCGGCCAAGTCGTGTCGCTTAGCCTTGGCACATTCCTTGGCGTTTTCCTCGCAGACCAAGCAGGTTCTCGGGTCAAAGCCCAAGTCCTGCCGGGATAACTGGTAGTCCGGAGACTGGGCGGCCATCGTGTCGATGTCAAAGAGCCGGCCCATGTAGAAGTGCTCTTCAAAGGCAATGGCCTTCTTCTTCACGTCGGCCAAGTCACCGGCCACCACTACAAAGCCTTCGGGTCCGGTTGGCCGACTGGCAAAGACCTGAACCTGTTGAATTTCCCAGGTGGCTAATTCCGCCAAAAAGAGCTGCCAGCCGGCCTGGAAAATTTGCTGAATCGTAGCAGAATTCTTAACGGCCCCGGGCATGTTGACTTTGACGGCGACAACCGTGGCCTTTGGGAAACGCGCTTCTAGCTGTGCCTGCTTGGCCACCCGCCACTCTCGGTTATCGAGCACCTGTTCTAAGGCAACCACTTGCCCCTTTTCAAAGACATCGACTTGTTCACTCATGACAAACCTCACCCTGTTTCAATAGTTCTAATATAGCAGAAGACCGAAGTTCCTGTTCAAAATCCGGCCTGATTTAACCAAAGTGACAAGCTTTCTTAAAAGAACTGTAACCAAAAAGGCCCAATCCCCTTCACCCCCCGGTCTTAAAGCAGTAAAAAAGTCGCTCATCGAGCGACCTTCTATAGAAAAACCTTAGTCTTTAACTTCTTTAATGACGTCAATCAGGCTACCATCACGGTATTCGGCCAGGGCAACGACCCGGTCCGTGAATTCCAAGGGCTTTGGTTGACCAACCAACTTTTCGGCCTTCTGTTGCAGTTCTTCAATGGTGAAGATGGGCAGTCCAGGAACCTTTTTCAATTGCTCAAACAGGTCTTTGCGCTTTGGATTGATGGCGATTCCGATTTCCGTAACCAAAACGTCAATTGAATCACCCGGCGTAATCACCGTCGTCACGTCAGGCACAACGGTGGCAATTCGTCCGCGGACCAGGGGTGCTGAAATAATCGTCAGCTTGGCCGTCGCAGCATCCTGGTGGCCACCAATGGCCCCACGGATAACCCCGTCGGAACCGGCCATGACGTTCACGTTAAAGTTCGTATCGATTTCCAAAGCGGACAAAATGGCCACGTCCAGCTTATCCACCATGGCCCCCTTGTTGGCAGGGTCGGCATACCAGGAGGCATCGATTTCCTGCTGGGCTGGCGAATTCTTCATGGACGAAGCCGCCCCTTTATCAAAGTCCTGAACGTCCATGACCCGGTTAACCAGTCCCTCGTTTAACAAGTCAACCGTTGGCTTGGTGATCCCACCAAGGGCAAAGGAGGCCTTGATTTGGTTATCAAGCATAGCCTGTCGGAGGAAGCGGGTAACGGCCAAGGCCGCCCCACCAGAACCAGTCTGGAAGGAGAAGCCGTCCTTGAAATAAGGCGAGTGGACGATGACGTCGTTAACCATCCGGGCAATCTGCAGTTCCTTTGGATCCTTGGTAAAACGGGTTGCACCGGAACCAATCTTGTCGGGGTCACCGACTTTGTCAACCTTAACGACGTAGTCCACCTGGGTCTGCTTGATGGAGGCCGGGGTGTTTGGATAAGGCATCAAGCTGTCGGTAATCAAGACCAGCTTGTTGGCGTACTGGGCGTCCATCAGGGCGTAACCGAGCGAACCAAAGGCGGCCTCCCCGTTCATCCCGTTGGCGTTGCCCATTTCATCGGCGTTTGGCACGCCCAAGAAGGCCACGTCGATCTTAATCTTCCCCGTTTCAATGGCCCGGGCACGACCACCGTGGGAGCGGAAGATGACCGGGTTCTTCAGGGCCCCGTGTGACACGGCATCGCCCAAAGAACCACGCATTCCAGAGGAGGTGATGTTGGTCACCACGCCCTTTTCAATCGCTTCGACAACAATGTCGTTCATCACGTTGGTCAATGACGATGGGGCCAAAGTCAAATCCTTGTAGCCGGCATCGATAATTTCACGCATGACTAAGTTGAAAACAAAGTCCCCTTCACGGAAGTGGTGATGGAAGGAAATCGTCATCCCGTCCTGCAAGGTTTCTTTGACCACTTGCTTAATGGAATCGACCACCTTTGAAGGACCGGTCTGAGCCGTTACCTTCGGTGCCACCCGTTGGATGTCTGGCTGACCAAAGTCGGTCGTCTGAAAACCTTCGTACTGCTTGTCTTTTAAAATACTGTCCGGAATTTCCCGGTTGACTTTATTCTTCAATGTAGTTTCCCTCCGCATCAATCAAGTTGTTTGCCTTGGCTAACATCATCACGCGCTCGGCACGCATGACCACTGGCCGGTCGACCATTTGCCCGTTCATGGCAATGACACCAGAACCCTTGCGCTTGGCTTCCTCAATGGCGGCCATGACGTTTTGCGCGTTCAAGATTTCCTTTTGCGTTGGTGCAAAGACCTTGTTCACCGGCGCCACCTGACGGGGGTTAATAATCGACTTACCATCGAATCCAAGCTGGTGAATCAGCTTGGTTTCCCGGATAAAGCCTTCCTCGTCGTCCAGGTTGGTAAAGACCGTGTCAAAGGCGGCAATCTTCGCCGCACGGGCAGCGTGCAAGATGGCGTTACGCGCATAGAGCAATTCCTGACCGTCTGGGTAACGGTGGGTCTTCATGTCCGTCGTGTAATCTTCTGCTGACAAAGCGATTCCAATCATGCGCTCAGAAGCAGAAGCAATTTGATAGGCGTTAACAACCCCCATGGCGGATTCGATGGCCGCCATCAGGTGGGTGGAGCCGACTTCACGGCCGAATTCCTTTTCGGCTGCTTCGACCAAGTTTTCCAATTCGTGAATCATGTCGGCGTTTTCCGTCTTTGGCAGACGGATAACGTCGATGCCGGCTTTGACCATGGCCTTAATGTCGTTTTCGTAAAAAGGCGTGTCCAAACCGTTGATTCGAACAACCAATTCGGCATCCCCGTAGTCAAAAGTCTGCAGGGCCTCGTAAACCAAGTAGCGGGCCGAGTCCTTTTCGTTCATGTTCACGGCGTCTTCCAAGTCGAACATGATGGAATCGACCCCGAAAATCCCCGCGTCCTTAATCAAACCCGGGTTGTTACCGGGCACAAACATCATCGTGCGGCGTAAGCGTTCGTCTGCAGCCATTAGAGCACCTCCCAGTTTGGTTGATCTTTCAAGTCCAGGGCGCGTTGGGCGACCGTGATGGCCCGGGCCTTGATAACGGGCGTCAAGGCGCCCTTATCGATGACTTTGACATTGGCCTTTTCGATGTCATAGGCCGCTAACACGTCCTTGATGGTGGCCATAATGTCATCACCAAACTGCTTTTTAACGTCTGAGGTTAAATCAAAGTGAATGCCATCGCTTCCCTCGCTCAGCATGATCTGGATATCGGAGGATTCCAGCGTGCCGGCTAGTGCCGTTTGCTTAATTTCCATTAATCTGTTGTCCTTTCAAAATACGTTCCTGTAAGCGTTTCTGATTTTCCTTGATAAAGTCAAAGGTGCTTTCTGGTACCAATTGGGCCAGGTCATTAACCTGCTCTTCCTTGATTTTCTGCCGAACCTCGGTTGCCGAAACAACCTGGTCAGAACCGCTCGCCTTCAACCGGGGCACTTCTTCGACCAGAACTTCTGGTGGCAGAATGTTCTTTAAGGCTTCATTGTAGAGGGCCGTCGTATGGGAGAGGGGCTCCGTCCCAACATAGCGCTTTTGAATACCCAAGGGCTTGGCCAGCTGCTCTTTAAAGAGGCTGGCATCCAAAGCCGTTTGATAGGCGATGGCCTGGTCCTGGTCTTTGACAAAGTAAGCGGGGAAAGACAGGTAGGAAACCATGTAGTCACCCCCGTTTTCAACCGCCACGTTGGTCAAATCCTTGGTTCCCTCACGAACCAAGTCCGTGCGCTCCTTGGTTGTAAAGAGCGAGACGTCCTGATTCACGACAAAGACGTAGACCCAATCGTTTTCACGAGCCGCCTTTTCCACCAAGTAGCGGTGCCCCTTGGTAAAGGGGTTGGCATTCATGACGATGGCCGCCACAGTCTTGGCGGTCGCAGGCCTTTGCTTTAGCCCCTGTCGGTAGCTGTCAATATTGGGCGTTCCCTTTTCGAGAATCAGACCGTAATCGGTCTTGGCCAACGTTTTAAAGCCAACGTGTTCAAAGGCCGCCTGGTACTTGGGCTTTGTAAAGACGAAGAGGTGAAAGCAGCCCTGTTCGGCCAGCCGGTTTTCCAGGGCCGAAACGACTTGGTTAAAGCGGGCACCGGATGCAGCATGCGCATCGTCTTCCACCGCAATGTACTTAATCGTTTGCCCGGCAATCGAACCAGTCCCAACTAATTGGTCCTGCTCGTCAAAGAGACCAATGGTCTGGTCGATGCTAGCCGTTTCCTGACTGGCAAAGTCGTCAATCCCCCGCTTCTTTAAGAAGTTTTCCCACTGTCTTTTGACTGGTGGACTGGAAAGATAGAGATCCTTAATCGCTTCGACCATTTTAGACCTGCTTTGCGTAGTCGAGGACGGCCTGGGTGACGGCTTCCACTACCCCGTCATCAAAGACACCAGGCACAATCTTATCGGCTTTGACCTCTTTGACCAAGTCAGCCAGTCCCTGGGCCACCTGGACCTGTAAGTCCATGTCAACGTGCTTCAAGCCAGAAGCGAGCAATCCCTTAAAGAGGCCGGGGAAGGCCAGAACGTTGTTGACCTGGTTGGGCCACTGGGAGGAACCGGTTGCCATAACGGCCGCACCGGCCTGCTTAGCCTCGTCTGGATCAATTTCTGGGACCGGGTTGGCCAAAGCGAAGATGATGGGTGAAGCCGCCATCTTTTTGACTTGTGCAGCAGATAGAACTTTGGCATCGGACAAACCAACAAAGACGTCGGCTTCTTCAATCACTTCGTCCAAAGTCGAACCAGTCGCTTGCACAACTTTCCCAGCCAATTCGCGCTGGAAGGAATTGTAGCGGTCATCGTCAGGGCGTACGACGCCATGAATATCGACTAGCGTTTGTTGCTTAATGCCCGCAGCCAGCAATAAGTTGGCCGTCGCCACGCCGGAAGCCCCGACACCGGTCAAGACGACCTTCAAATCGGTTAACTTCTTACCGACGACTTTGGCGGCGTTGATCAAACCAGCCAGAACGACAATGGCCGTTCCCGTTTGGTCATCGTGATAGACCGGAATGTCCAGGTCTTCTGACAGGCGGCGCTCAATTTCAAAGCAGCGGGGAGCAGCAATATCTTCTAAGTGGATGCCGGCAAAGGATGGGGCTATTGTTTCAATGGTCTTGACGATATCGTCGACCGAATCCTGCTGCAGGGCCATAGGAATGGCGTCAACGTTCGCAAAGGACTTGTAAATCAGGGCCTTTCCTTCAACGATTGGCAGTCCGGCACCAGCGCCGATGTTGCCCAATCCCAAAACGGCCGTCCCGTCGGTAATGACCGGAATCAACTTGCCGGACATGGTGTACTTGGCCTGGTCTTCTGGGTGGGCCTGAATGTCTTTGGCCAAGCCAGCGACACCGGGCGTGTAGGCCTTGCCTAGGTCTGACGGGCTTTTAATGTCAAAAGTCCCCTGCACCTCGAGGACCCCCGTGTGTTCCTCGTGCAACCGCTTCACTTCCTGCATATCAACCATGAAAGGCCCCCTCTTATTAATCGATTGGTTAGCTTTATTGTAAAGCTGTGCTTGGGTGAAGTAAAGAAAATCCCTTGATATTTTAATAAAAATCGTGATTTTTTTGTTTTATTTCGATTTTTTAAAGGAATTCGACTTTTTTGAATTTGTCAGAGAAAGGCAAAGATTCGCAAAAAATTGCAAAAATAACGAAAAATAGTGTAAAATACATTTAATCATTTTCTTTCTAATTGGAAGAGACTTTGACCTTTTAAAGTAAAAAGGCAATAAAAAAACAAAAGGGGTTCCCATGCCAACGACTGATCCGAGTTTGCTCGCTCAAATTTCCGAGGACTATTACCTAAATAAGCTGTCCTTTGGTGAAATTTCCGACAAGTACCAGGTTTCCCGCTACTTAATCAATAAGTACTTAAACGAAGCCGTTAAAAACGGTATCGTAAAAATCGAAATCGCCCAAACCGCTTCCCGCAATTCACAGCTGGAACAGGTCTTTAAAGAAAAGTTTCCAAAGACGGCTTGCTACATCATCCAAGACGATGCTACGGCAACGGCTACCGAAGAATTGCTTTCCAACTACGCGGCCAACTTTGTGGTCAAGCACCTGGAAAAGGGGCCACACATCGTTGGAATGACTTGGGGTGAAACGATGTATTCGATGATTGATGCCATCACCACCAACCCCTTGGACCAGGTCAAGTTCACCCAGTTCGTTGGTGAAAACATGAAGTACAACTCAACGGCCGGTTCCGTTCGCATTGTCGAGCGTGCCGCTAAAAAAGTCGCCGGTGAGTTTTTGACTTTACCAGCACCTCTCTACTTGTCCGACGATGCCGTTCGCCACGGCCTCTACAACGCCGTTTCCATTAAGCAAACGATGGACGTCGCCAAGAAGATGGACACGGTCTTAACCGGTCTTGGCACGATTGCTTCCCTTGAATCAATCGCCATCTGGAACCAGAACTTAAACCGCCTCTTCCCCGAAGTTCGCTTGGGTGAAGTCGCCGGAATGATCTTTGGCCGACCATATGACATTAACGGTAAGATTTTGAATCTTGATTCAGACAAGACCGTTGGTCTGCCCTTGAACAACATTTTAGGCGTTCAAAAACGGATTGGTGTGGTCCGCTCAAAGGCCAAGTCAAAGGCCGCCATCGGTGCCCTCCGTGGTCAATTCCTAACGGACTTGATCATGTCAGAGTCCCTGGCCTACCGAATCCTAAACGAATCCGAAGAAAACTAAGTCAATAAAAAAACTGCCCTGATTTTTCAGGGCAGTTTTTTTTAGTTCACCGTAGGCGCATCAACGGATGGCGACTTTTTAATCAATTGAATGGCAAAGCCAATGATCAAGCCGGCCGCTGCAAAGAGCAACCAGGAGAAACCTTCGGAAGCCATGAAGACGTGGGCCTGGTACCAGCCAACGTGTTCAACCCCGTTTTCCTTGTAGCTCACAAAGCCGCCAAGCAACTTGGCGAAAGGCACCTGGGTCAACCCATCGCCAATCGAACCAATCAAAGTCAGACCGATTGACCACTCAAAGAGGGCCTTGGTCCGGCCAATCCAGGGCGAGAGCAGGTTCAGCAAAACCAAAATAATGGCCACCGGATACATAATCAACAGAACCGGCACGGCCCAGGCGATGATCTTGTCCAAGCCAAGCAGGGCAACCAGGAAGGCCAGGCCGACCGCTAAGGCCAACCAGGCTTCATAGCTCACCTTTGGAAAGGCCCGGTGAAAGTCGTGGGCCATCGATGAAGATTCGCCCATGGCCGTGGTAAAGACGGCGACCGGCCCCATGATGGCCAAGAAGATTTGGCCAAAGGAACCAAAGTAGTTCATCATGATTTGTGTCAGGGCAATGGCACCGTTAGCAGAGATGTCGACTTTGCCAAGGGAGGTCGTTCCAAGCATAATCAAGCCAACGTAGACCAATGAAAGACCAATCAAGGCCCAGGTACCACTTTTAACAATAATCTTAGCCACGTGGGCTGGCTTGGTATAGCCCATGTTTTCAATGGCGTGCACGATGGTCACACCAAGAACCAGAGAGGCCAGAGCGTCGACCGTGTTGTACCCCTCAATGGTTGAAGAGAGAACCGGCGTGCTTTGGTAAGGGGCCGTGATGTGCTGGTGCAAGTCCCCCATTGGCCAAACCAGGGCCAAAACGAAGACGACGGCCAGCAAAATCAAAAAGGCTGGGTTCAGGTACTTCCCAATCACCGAGGTGATCGAATCGGCCTTCAAGCAGGCCCAGTAGACCAGAATAAAGTAGATGAAAGAAAAGATCATCAGGCCCAATTGTTGGGCACTAGCAGGCAACCAGTTGGCCAAAGAAAAGGAATAGGCAACCGTTGCCGTACGGGGAGCAACCACCAAAGGACTCAAGCAAAAGTGCAAGATGACCACAAAGACAACCGACACCCGGGGACCCAGTGGCTTAATTAGGTCAAAGACGGAACTCGAACGGGTTACGCCAAGGGCGACCAACGCCAACAGTGGCAGCAAAACCGCCGATAAGATAAAGCCAAAAGTCGCCTGTCCCCAAGCGGCCCCGGCCAACTGCCCCAAGTGAACCGGGAAAATCAGGTTCCCGGCTCCGAAGAACATGCCAAAAATTAAGGACACCATCAGTAGATTCTGGCGCCATGTTAATTTCTTTTCCATTTACGACACTCCAATTTAAATTAATCGTAGTCAAAGCTTACTCACATCTATCCATTGTACTCGCTTTTTGGTCATCTCGCCATTGACTTTGATAGAAAAGCTGACGTAAAAAGTCTGACAGGAAGCAAAGCAATTTGCTATGCTAAGGCCATGAATAAAAAAGTCCCTGACAATTTACAAAATGCTGATTTGGCCTTTGTCCGCCCCAGTGAAGATGCACTTGACGAGGCCATCAATCGGAGCACACAGGCTAAGCTCAAAAAGGGCTACGTTCACGTGGCCCTCATTGCTCTCGATCAAGGGGCAGGACCCAGTGTCATCGAAGCCACCGGAGAACATGGTGTCATTGAACGACCCCTGGCTGACTTTTTAGCAGAACACGGTTCTTTGGTGGACTTTTACCGAGCGAAGAAGGCCTTGAAAGATTCAGCCACCATTGTCGAACGGGCCCGCAATGAAATTGGTCAACCCTATAACCACGGCTTTTTTGAAAAGGGTCCGGGCTTTTACTGTTCTCAACTCGTTTCCCATGCTTTTAAAAAAGAAGGACTCTTTTCTGACGAGCCCCTCTCCTTTGGCCCAGAGGGGACCATTCTCCCCCACTGGCAGCAGTATTACGAGGAGCTGGGCAGAGCTATTCCCATCCATGACCTGGGTTCTTCTCCAAACAGCCTGCTGGCCAAAGACCAACTGCAAGAATTACCACATCCATAAGAAAAGTGCGAACCAACTGGTTCGCACTTTTTAAATGCTTTTAATGTATTCGTTTAGTTTCTTTGGTGAAAAGCCAAGCCAATCGCCAACCGATGATTCAACAATTGGCGTGCGCTTCTTCCCCTCCGCCTTAAAGCGGTCGTAGAGTTCCAGTTGCTGATCAAGCGAAACCTCTTCATAGGGAACCTTGCGCGTCTTGAGGTACAGCTTCGTTGCGGCGCATTCGGCACAGGTCTTACGGGTGTAGAGTTTAAGCATGAAAGAGCCTCCTATTTGTTAATTGGTCTATTTCTTATTTTAACGTTTTCGCCGACTTTTTCAAGGGCTTAGTCCAAAAGAAAAAGGACCAAGTTACTTGGTCCAATTTCCTTAACCCTTAATAATCTTTTCAATGGCGCTTAATTCGTCATTTGAAAAGTCCAGGTTCTTTGTAAATTCAAGGTTGTCTGAAAGGTGGTCGACCGATGAGGTTCCGATCACAACCGAGGCCACGCGCTTGTCCTGCAAGAGCCAGGCCAAAGACATCTGTGACAGCGTTTGGTTACGGTTCTTGGCCAAGTCGTTCAAGGCGTTCAGCTTCTTAACCAAGGCGTCCCGGCCATCGTCAAAGAGGAAGCCGTTGGTCTTGTGAATTGGGAAGTCCGCTGGGATTTCCTTCAAGTAGCGGTCCGTCAGCAAGCCTTCCGCCAGTGGGCCATAGGCAAAGAGGCCGGCGTGGTGCTCGTCAAGGATATCCAGCAGGCCGGATTCCTTTTCCTCTTGGTTCAGCATGTTGTAAGAAACTTGGTTTCCAATAAAGGGCGTTCCCAAGTCCTTGAAGATTTCGGCAATCGCCTTGGTCTGTTCAGCCGTGTAGTTGGAAACCCCAACGTACAGAGCCTTTCCCTGCTTAACCAAGTGGTCCAAGGCCCGGGCCGTTTCTTCCAAGTTGGTGTTTGGATCAAAGCGGTGGGCGTAGAAGATGTCCACGTAATCCAGGTTCATCTTTTCTAAGGAAGTGTCCAGCGCGTTAATCAAAGTCTTGCGACCGGAAAACTCCCCCATTGGCCCGGGCCACATGTGGTAACCGGCCTTGGTCGTGATGACCAATTCGTTTCGGTAGGGCTTCAAGTCGGACTTGTAAACCTGACCGAAGGTTTCTTCAGCCGTTCCGTTATTGGGGCCGTAGTTAAAGGCGTTATCAAAGGAGAAAATACCGGAATCAAAGGCCTTCAAAATCACCTTGCGGGAGTTTTCGAGCGGCATGGTATCGCCAAGATTACGCCAGAGGCCAAAGGAAACGGCCGGCACAATCAGTCCGGAGTCCGACACGCGCCGGTAGGGCAACTTTTCGTAACGATCTTCTGCTGCTTGGTAAACCATTTCAATTTCCTCCTATAAAATCCCTGCCAAGTGCTTGGCAATTTTTTCGTGGTCGGCCAAACCGGGATGGTGTGGCCTGGTTTGAATCTGCCAGTCGCTGGTATCAATCACCGTAAAGCAATCAAAGCGCGCGGCTTCTTCTTTAAAAATGTCTTGGAACTTGCCGTTCCAAGGTGTTAACAAATAAAAATGCGCCTGGTGGAAACGTTTCACCAGTTCCAGCAAGTAGACCCGTAAGCCAAAGGCAAAGTCTTCCGCACTGGCACCATAGTTGGCGTCGTTTAAGCCATAGGCAACGACCACCTGGTCGGTTTGAACCCGCCGCCTGGGCAAGTCTTTGCCAACTCGCCAAAGGGCATCAATCGCCTTTGGCTCCTGGAAGGGGGCCGAAGTCGTCAGCCCCGTCCCGCCATAGGCAATCCGGTTCAATGGCCGGTCCAATTGACGGGCCAGCAGAGCCGGAAAGGACTGGGTTGGCCGGTGTCGGTCGTGTTCAACCCCCACCATAGCCTCACCAGCCACAATGGAATCGCCGACAAAGGTCAGATAAGGCCTTTCACCGGCCTTCCCTTCGCTTGGCAAAGTAGCCGTTAGTTCACCAGCACCGGTGTAGGAGACTTGGCTAATCGTGAGGCCGTTCTGCCAAAAGGCCACCTGCCCGGTTGCCCACTGGTCCAAAGTCAACTGGTAGTCGTGCTGGCCGGCTTCTAAGAAAACCGTCAGCTCTCGGCCATCAGCCAAAAGTTCTTTTTCGTCCTGACCATCGACGGTCAAAGTCCACGCCATGTCTGGATAATCATCATCAAAGAATAAGGAGAGCTGACCCGCCCCAGAGGAGGCAAAGGCCAAATAAGCGCCATATTGCGAACAGCGAATGCCGTCTTCTTCTTGTAGAGCCGACCATTCCGGTGAGGCAATCGTTAAGAGTTCTTTTTCCTTCATCACTGATCCTCCCGCTCGTCATTTGGCAGGAGTACTTGTGCTAAGGACTTCTGTTCGATCACCTGCTGCAATGCCTCGGCAAAGAGGTGGGCGACTGAAATCACTTCGAGCTTATCAAATTGCTTTTCTTCTGGAATGGCAACCGTGTCTGAAATCAAAAGCCGGTCCAAATCGGAAGCCTGCAAGGCTTCGGACGCCTGATCGGAGAAGACTCCGTGGGTAGCCAAACCATCAATTTTAGCAGCGCCGGCCTTCTTCAAGGCCGAAGCCGCCTTCATCATCGTCAGGCCCGTATCAACCATGTCGGCCACAATAATGGCGTGCTTACCAGCAACATCCCCCGTCACCCGGGCCGGCTGGTTGGAATAACGATCCTGGTCGATAATCGCCCACTGGCTGTTAATGGCAGAGGCCAGGCGTTGAACCAATTTCAAAGTCGATGGACCAGAAGCCACGCAGACAACTTCTTGGCCAACCAGGCCCTGCTTTTCCAAATAGTCGACTTGGGCCGGCAAGGCGATCAAGTGATCGACTGGAATGTCAAAGAAGCCTTGGACCTGGGCGGTGTGCAAGTCCATGGTCATCACCCGCTTAATGCCCTGCTCTTGGAGCATGTCGGCAATCAAACGGGCGACGATTGGTTCGCGCGAACGGGTCTTGCGATCCGAGCGGGCGTAGCCCATGTATGGGATGATCACGTTGATGGACTTGGCGGAAGTGCGCTTTGCGGCATCAATGAAGATCATCAACTTCATGAAGTTTTCGTTGACCGGGTCAGCGATTGGGGCAATGACGTAAACGTCAATCCCACGGACGGATTCGACGATTCGTTCGTAAATTTCACGGTCGGCAAAGGTCCGAATGTCAACGGGTGACAAGGGTACACCGAGTTTTTCGGCGACTTTTTCAGAGAATGCTTTGTTAATTCCTAAATCAAAGAGACGAAATTTTGGATTAGCAGTCATATTGGCTCCAGGCAAATGCTTCATTCTTCAAGACTGTCATTACAAAAACAGTCATCACTGTCATCATTATACTAAATTTTAAGGCTTTTCTGACATAAAATCGGCCGGACTGAGATCAGCCATGCCCACCATGGGATCAATGCCCGCCTTCAAGTGGTCAACGGTCAGGATTCCCTCGGGCAAAGTCGCCTCGGTCGTTGCTTCTTCATCCACAGCCGCCGGCCTTGGTATAGGCTTATCGACAGCAGCACTGCTTTCAACAGTCCCCTTCGACTCGGCCGGCTTTTCTTCTGCAACCGTAGCCGCCTCACTTACTGAAAGATTGGCAGCAGCCGGCTTTTTCTCCGTCTTGCTAGCTGCAAGTGGCCGACTGGCAGCACTCTCGCCCTTTAACAGGGCGGTCAGCTTGGTTTGCCGGGCCGGCACTTCGTTTTCGGCCGCATACTGGTAGGCGTCGTAGTCCCCCACCATGACCAGGGCTTCCTTGGCTCTAGTGATGGCCGTGTAAACCAGGTTTTGGTTCAGCATGATTTTAAACTGGGAACTCAATACGAGAATCACCAGCTTAAATTCGTTACCCTGGGCCTTGTGAATGGTCGTCGCGTAGGCCAAAGTCAACTGGTTCAGCGTCTTGGTCGTGTACCAGACTTCCTGCCCGGCAAAGTCGACCACTAAGGCATCGGCGGAAACGCCCTTATCGGCCTGGTTGTGCACGGCCACCACTTCGCCCATGTCCCCGTTATAAATGTCACGTTCGCTATCGTTTTCAAGCTGGAGGACTTTGTCACCAAGACGAAAGACCGTGTCGCCGAACTGAAGCGTCTTTTGGCCCGGCTGAACCGGATTAAAAAGGTCTTGGGCCAGTTGGTTTAGGGCGTTTACCCCTGACACCGTCTTGTACATGGGGGCTAAAACCTGCACTTGATCGGCCGTAAAGCCCTTTTTAATGGCCGAAGCCAGGACCTGGCCGACGGCCGACGGCACCTGGGCCGTCTTCGTCAAGAAGGTCGAGCGATCCTTTTGCTTTTCTTCAAAGTCGGCCGGCAGCTGACCCTGGTTAATGGCTGCAGCCAAGGCCGAGATGGACGAACCCTTTCCCTGCCGGTAAATCCGCTGAAGGGCCACGTGGTCGACCAGAGGGCTGTCAATCAAGTCGGCTAAGACGTTTCCTGGCCCCACCGAAGGCAGCTGGTCCGCATCCCCCACCAAGACGACGTGCATGGTCTTAGGAATGGCGGAAAACAGCGTGGCAGCCAAAGCCGAATCAAGCATCGAGGCTTCATCAATCACCAGCAAGCCACCGGAAAGTGGGTTATCGGCATCGAATTCGGCGTCATCCCCATCGGAAATACCCAGTAAGCGGTGAATGGTCGTGGCTTCGTAGCCCGTAATTTCCGTCATTCGCTTGGCCGCACGGCCGGTTGGCGAGGCTAGGCGAACCCGTTGCTCCTTCAGCCATTCCTGGTCCTTGCCTTGGGCCTTGGCTTGTTTCTTGACCAGCGCTTCCCAGGTCTTAATCAAGGTCTTGGTCACCGTCGTCTTCCCGGTTCCCGGTCCGCCAGTTAAGACAAAAATTTGACTGGAAAGGGCTTTTTTAACAGCTTCTTCTTGCACGTCGTCTAAGTTTAAGTTATCGGGTACAAAAAAGGCCTCGTCGATGGCAGCAGCCGTCGTTTCAACGGCCGAGCGCTTTTCGGTCAACTGGCCAATTTTATCGGCCACCGTTTGTTCAGCAAGGGCCAAATCGCGTGGCTGATAAGCTCCGTCAGCAAAAGTCAGGCGGCCTTCGGCCACCAAAGCGCCGAGCGAGGCATCGACGGCCTGTTCATCAGCCTCTAACGCAGCCCCCAACATGGACCAGGCCGCTTCCTTGGCCTGTTGAACCGTCAAATAGGTGTGCCCATGGGCAAAGCAGGCCGCAGCAATGGCCGCAAAGACGCCGGCCTTCAAACGTTCCGGACTGTTTTCGTCAAAGCCAGCCGTTCGGGCAATGGCATCGACTTTTTTAAAGGGCAGACCGTCGACATCGTAAACCAGTTCATAGGGCTTTTCTTGCAAAATTGTCTGGGCTTCTTCCCCGTAGCGGTCAAAGAGCCGCCCGGCCAGATCAGCCGAAAGGCCGACCTTGTGTCCGAAGGCAAAGAGCCGCTCCAGTCCCATGTTGTTCTTCAGGGTCTCGACCATGTTTTCAGCGACCTTAGGCTTCAACAAACCGTTTAAGACGGTCGGATCGGCCAGAATCTTATCCAGGGCCTCTTCCCCCAAAGCATCAACCAGCTTTTCGGCTGTTTTCTTTCCAATCCCGGCAAAGTCCCCCGAAGAAAAGAAGGCTACCAGACCCTTTTCATCAGTAGCCACCTGGTTTTCGTAGCGGGCTGCTTGAAACTGCTGACCGTAGCGGGGGTGGGTCACCAGTTGGCCAAAGAAGGCGTAGGTCGAACCGGGCTTGACCGAGGCAAAGGTCCCGGTAACAATCAGTTCCTCTTCGTCCCAGTCGAAGTCATTCTCTTCCACCTGGACAGAGAGAATCTTAAAGTAGGAATCCTTGGCCGCAAAAATCACGTTTTGCAGCACACCCTTTACTTGATTGTCCTCAGAAATCGTTCTCGCCATCTCGTCCTACTCTAGTGTATGTACGGTACAAAGCGTACCATTAAAATCTTTTAAATCGTCGTTGACGCATCCTGGGCCTTGTCCAAATAATCGGTCTGGTTCCAAGCCAGCAAGTTAAAATGCTTGCCATCGTCCGTTTGAATCGTGGTTGTCGACGTGTTGGACAGGCCGCCCAGCCGGCTACGAATCTCGTCTCTTGGCACGCCCAATAAGTTCGTCATACCAAAGGTCAAAATCAAGCCGTGGGCAACGACCAAAACGGCCTCGTCCGGATAGTCCGCCGCCACCTGTTCAATGAAGCGGCGGAAGCGAGCAACTGCCTTAGTGTAGCCCTCGCCATGAAAGCCCTGGCCCTCAAAGTTTTCGAGGTGGTTTTGATAGGTGTCAAAGGCTTCCGGATAGTCCCGGGCGACGACTTCCTTCTTCTGCCCTTCCCAATCACCCAAGCCAACCTCGACGATGTTGGAGTGAAGGGATAGCTTGGGATCACCCGGCAGGCCATCCACAATGGTTTGGGCCGTCTTTTGGGCCCGTGGTAAAGGCGAGGAAAAGGCCCGGCCAATCTTCTTGTCCTTCAAGAAGCCGGCGACTTTGGCCATGTCCTCGTAGGAACTTTTGAGCAGTGGTGAATCACCATGCGCCCCCTGGAAGCGCTTTTCCAGGTTCCATTCCGTCTGTCCGTGTCGCACAAAGTAAAAAGTCGTCATGCCACTTGCTCCAAGACCTGCCGGTCAACGAGTTCCTTGAAGTAGAAGGCCAGGAGCTCCTCCATGTCAGCCTTATCCGTCCGTTTTTCAATGGCAACGGGTCCACCAGCCGCACCGACGATGTCGACTTTGACAGCGGAAAGATCCTTTGAAACGACAATCTTCAAAGAAATTGCCTGATCAAGTGCTGCTTCCGGCTGCAAAGAGCGCTTCAAAACAAAGGCCCCGGCGTTGTTTGCCAAAAAGCCCAGGTCCATGAGCGTAAACTTCTTAATCGAAGGACTGATGGCAAAGTCGCCCAGTCCCGCTACTGTCACTTGCTTTTGAAATGCCATGTGCAATCTCCTTTTTCGTTTTGGGCCGTCTTAATGACGCAGCCCCTTTGGATAAAAGTTCTTCAATTGGCCGTTTACAAATTTGGCCCAGCCGACCCCGTTACCGCCGGCCTTCATCAAGACGAAGCCCTTTTGCAGATCCGCCTTGGTCGTTAAGGCCTCACCGTGAATGTAGGCTGCCCATTCGCTTGGTTCATCAACGGCAAAAACCTGGGCGGCCTGGTCTGGCTGAATGGCCAGGGCCAAAGCATGGTCCGGTTCGAAGCGTTTCTTCTTAAAAGAGCCCAGGCAGAGACCGGCTCGCAGGATTTTCACTTTCCCAAAGGCTGGGCAGTCCTTTGGCAGCAAGAAGACCCGGTCGCCAAAGCGCACCAGCCGGTTCAAGTCAACGGATAATCCAGGCACCGTCTCCTTCAAGAAGTCTTGTAAGAGCTTTTCCTCATCAGCAGACAAGTGGTCGGCCTTTTGCTCCTTAACGGTCTTTGTACTCTTTTCGGCATCCGCCTTCTTTTGCAGCTTGGCCACAAAGTGGCCCTCGCCAGGTAGGTCCTGCGGCCAAAGACGGGCCGTCTTCTTCAACTCTTCCTGGTTGCCTGCCCATTCGGGACGGCCGTCTGTGATACCAGAGCCAGCGACTTTATCAATGGCTAAGAGTTCAAAGTCAGGGTACCTTTCAAGCAGGCTCGCAATCGTCTGCTCGTCTTCTTCCGGGGCAAAGGTACAGGTCGAATAAACCAAAATACCCCCGGGTTTAACTAGCTGAACGGCGTTTGCCAAAATCTCTTCGGAACGTTCCGCACATTCGCGCGGGTAGTCTTCCGACCAGTAAGAAATGGCGTCCGGGTCCTTTCGAAACATCCCCTCGCCCGAACAGGGCGTATCCAGCAAGACCCGGTCGAAAAAGTCCGGCAGGAGCTTGGCCAAGTCCTTGGAATCGGCGGAGGAGACAATGGCGTTTTGGACGCCAAAGCGTTCGATGTTTTCAGAGAGCACCTTGGCTCGGCCAAAGAAGATCTCGTTTGTCCACAGCAGGCCCTGGCCCATCATTTGGCCGGCTAGCTGGGTTGACTTCCCCCCCGGAGCGGCCGCTAGATCCAGGACTTTTTCACCGGGCTTGGCTGCAACAACTTCAGCGACAAACTGAGCCGAAGGTTCCTGGGAGTAGACCAGGCCGGTCGTATGCTCAATACTCTTACCAGACACTTGGCCGAAGTAGCCCTGTTTCGACCAGGGAATGGGCTCGTCTAAGCTGAGTGAACTTGGCTTTTGCTTGGCCTTTAAGGGATTGATTCGAAAGCCCTTGTCAACCGGCCCTTTCAAGGCCGCAAAAAAAGGCCCGCTTTCGTTGCCGAGCAGGTCTTGATATTTTGCGATGAATGCGTCTGGAAGTGCCATCTTCACCTCATCTCGAGAATAATCTCTTACAAATACTTTGCGTCTTCAACCGGGTCCTGTGATGTCAAAATCTTTGGACCATCCTTGGTAATGGCCAGGGTGTGCTCGTATTGAGCCGACCATGAACCATCGGCAGTACGGACCGTCCAGCCATCTTCCGGCGTTTCGTCCGTCGTGACTTCCCAGCCGCCCATGTTAATCATCGGCTCAATGGTAATCGTCATCCCTTCCTTCAAGCGGAGGCCGTGACCGGCCTTTCCAAAGTGGGGAATTGCTGGGTCTTCGTGCATCGTTGGGCCAACACCGTGGCCGATGTACTGGCGAACATCGCCGTAGCCCATTTCGTCTTCGGCATACTGTTGAATGGCGGCACCAATGTCACCCACCCGGTTTCCAACTACTGCCTGATCAATACCCAGGTAAAGGGACTTCTTGGCCACGTCCATTAACTTTTGAACTTCCGGTGAAACTTCACCAACGGCATAGGACCAAGCCGAATCCGAAACCGCCCCGTCGAGGCCAACGACCGTGTCGACTTTGACCAAGTCACCGTTCTTTAACTTCAAGCCCTTGCGAGGCAGGCCGTGGGCCACTTCGTTGTTAACTGAAATCGTGACCGCGTACTTGAAACCTTCGAAACCGATTTGCAGGGGAACCCCACCGTGATCCTCGATGTAGGCCCTACACTTGGTCTCAATCTCCCAGGTATCAAGCCCGGGCTTAATCAAATCCCGAAGCATGTGGTGCATGCCGGCGATGATGGCACCGGACTTGCGCATGGCTTCGATTTCACGTGGTGATTTCAAACTAATCATGAATGTCCCTTTCTCGTCTTTTAAAGTACTTTCATTATACCATTTTCGCCCTGGACAAAACGGTCGAAAAGCGCTTTTTTGTCCAGTCGATTTTGGCCCTTTCAGTTGACTTTTCTAAAGTCCAAAGCCATAATGAAGAAAAGAAGAAGGAAAAGGAGTCTCTGATTATGAAGAACTTTTTACTTGGTGTTTCATTGTTTGGTAACGCAGCATTGGCATACGCTTTGTTGAAGGATGACGACCGTGTCGCCGACTTGAAAGACAAGGCCCAAGACGCTGTCGAAGCCGGTAAGGCAAAGGGTCAAGAAGCCTTCGCCTACGGGAAGCAAAAGGCCGCCGATTTGACGGAAGCCGGTAAGCAAAAGGCAGCGGACCTGACGGAAGCTGGCAAAGAAAAGGCCAACCAAGCCAAGGGCAAGTTCCAAGAAGTCAAGGGACAGGCCGCCGCTAACAAGGAAGAAGCTGCCAAGTCATTGGATGACCAATTGGCCGAATTGAAGGAACGCGCGGGCGTTTCCGAAAACTAATTCCAAAAAAATTTCAAACAAAAAAGCAGAACCCAATCGGTTCTGCTTTTTCTTTTGCTTCAATTACTTATAGAACTGCAGCCAGTTCTTTCGGTAACCCGAATCATCCAGCTGTTCCACCATTTCCTTGTTGGTCATCGGCAGGTTCTTTTCGGAAGAGGAAACCCCCGTTAAGTAACTCGCCTTCACGTTTGGCGCCACCGACAAGACCACGTCGTCATCACTAAGCGACTGACTGTTGTAGCGCTTGACTTTGGCAAAGGTCAAACGACCCTTTTCACTCTTCTTAATCCAGTAAGTGCGCTTTTCCTTGGTAATCAGTTCCACTTCACCACCCTTGGCCCAGGCGTTTTTGGTGACCTTTGAACCAGGTAGTGACTGCCCAGCTTCGATGCTTTGGTTCTGGTAGTGATCGAGCACCTCATTAACGGCATCCAGTGTCGCCTGGTAGCGTTCCTTTGAATCCGTGTACTTGCCAGCACCGGAAACAACGGTGATGAATTCGTGCCCGTCCTGGTCTTTAATCAGACCGGTCAAAGCCCCACCACTCTGCGGTGTCGAACCGGTTTTCAAGCCTTCGACCGTCAGGTTCTTTGGATTGTTCAGCTGACCCTTAATTTCCTGGGCGAACTTGCCCCCTTCAGTCAGCTTAATCTTAGTGGCCGTTGTATCGCCGTTTGGACTGTAAACCAGGCCAACCTTTTCGTAATAGCCCTTCACATCCGGATAGTCCTTAATGATCTGATAGGCCATGATGGCTAGGTCGGTTGGCGTCGCCTTGTTTTCGGCCGTCTTCTTAGCGGACTTCACCTTGTAATCAAAGGCGTCGTCGTTAACCTGACCGGCGGCGTTGTACCAAACGCTATCCTTCAGCTCTAGCTTCTTGGCCCAGCGCTCTAAGAATTCCTGCTGTGTTTCGGACTTCTTCTTGGCAAAGTCGGCCAAAGCCAGCGAGGCGTCGTTGGCCGAGGTCGTAAACATGGCCGTGAAGAGCTCTTTTACCGTCAAGGTCTGACCGGCGTGAATATCGAGGTGGGCGTAGGTCGCGTTGTCCTTATCGGACCAGTCAGAGGACTTGCTGATGGTGACCGGCGTGGACCATTGGTAGTCCCCGTCATCGATCCCCTGCAAGATGGCATAGGCCGTCAGCATTTTACTCTGAGAGGCAATCCCAATTTGTTGGTTGGGGTTCTTTTCGCCCAAAATCTGCCCCGTGTTGGCATCAATTACCAAAGCACTGCGGGCCTTGACCGACAGTTTCATGGCCGAGCCATCCAGCTTGTGTCCGGAGGCCTGAATCTGATCCCGGTTTTGGAAGTAGGCCATTCCAAAGAAGCCAGCTGAAGAAAGAATTAAAATTGTCAGCAGTCCCCAAATAATGATTCGGAGAAAGAGCGGGAGCTTCTTTCGTTCCTTGACCGACGTATAGGCCGGTCGGAAAGTCATTTTAAAGGTTGCTTTTCGTTTGAAAGGATTTTTCAAATGCATGTGTCAATCCAGCTTTAAGTCAAGTGTTTTTTAGTGTGTCCCGAAAAGGCGGTCACCGGCGTCACCAAGGCCAGGCACGATGTAGCCATCTTCGTTCAAGCCTTCGTCAATTGAAGCAGTGACGATGGCAACGTCAGGGTGGGCTTCTTGGACGGCCTTGATACCTTCTGGTGCAGAAACCAGGGTAATCAGCTTAATTTGTGTGGCCCCACGGACCTTCAAGGCGTTAATGGCATCCTTTGCAGAGCCACCAGTGGCCAACATTGGGTCAATCAGCAAGACTTCGCGCTGGGCGATGTCTTCTGGCAACTTCACGAAGTATTCGACTGGCTCCAGCGTTTCTTCGTCCCGGTACATCCCGATGTGGCCGACTTTGGCAGCTGGAATCAACTGCAAGATACCGTCCACCATGCCGAGTCCGGCACGCAGGATGGGCACAACGGCCAACTTCTTTCCGGCAAGTGACTGGGCCTTTGTTTCTTGCACCGGCGTCTTGACCGAAATCGTTTCCATTGGCAAATCAGCGGAAGCTTCGTAGGTGAGCAACATGGCCAACTCATCGACCAATGCTCGAAAATCTTTCGTTCCAACCGCTTCGTTACGAATCATGGTCAACTTGTGTTGAACCAGTGGGTGCTTCACTTCAATTACTTCCGCCATTTTATCCTCCAAAAAACTCATTTTTATTAAGTGTAGCAGATAATCATGGCATTTTTGGGTCAAATGCTTTAAAAAAGGCTTAAGAATGGCAAAAAACTTCTTTTTTTAATCTTCAATTGTCAGCCACCTGCTTCTTCGCTATAATTAAAGGTACTTTGCACCCGTAGTTTAACGGGATAAAACGGGGACCTCCTAAGTCTTTGCTCCCAGTTCGAGTCTGGGCGGGTGCATTCATCACCAAAAAAGTCGTCGGGCAACGCCCGACGACTTTTTCATTTACTTCAGTTTAAAACGGCCCTGCAAGACCGAACCAATGGCTGCGACCAAGAAGCCGTTCACCACGAATTCGAAAATAAAGTTGAAGGCCAAGACCGCCACCAACCAGAAGAGCAGGTTATCCCTTGGAATGCCATAGGCATGGGTTGGCAGGATCGTCAACGATAGCCAGGTCAACAAGATGACCATGGCCGTGTTGATAAAGGCAGCCAGTCCCCCCAATGAAAAGAGAAAGGCAATTGGCTTTTTCTGACCAACAAAGTAACGCTTAGCCAAATAACCAATCAAAAAGCCGACCATCAGTCGGGGAATGAAGGCCACCAAGGGGTTTGAAAAGAGTAGCGCCCCGAAGGTTCCAGGATGAAGCAGCGCCCGCACCCAGGAGTAAAAGGCCCAAAAGAAGGCCACGATGAAGCCCGACTTTGGCCCGAGGACCAGGCCAGCCAAGGCAGCCGTTGCTGGCAAAATAACGGCTGAGGCCCCAACGACAACGGCCCCCAAAGGCACGTAGCCCAAGAAAGGCACGGCCGACTGCAAGAGGATAATGGCCACAAACATAGTGGTCAACACGAATTGTTGGTTCTTTTGCTTTGCTTTCATTTTTCTCTCCTAAACACTAATGCGAAGAGTATACCCGCAAGTAAAAAAGCTGTCAACAGCCGCCATCAAAAACGACTCCCAACAACTCGATTAGCTTCTCTTTTAAAATTCTAATAACAAGCGGTTCAGCCGTGGCGCATAGATGTCACCAAAGCGAACAAAGTGCATCAAAATGTAGTAGAACTCATACCACTTGAAGCGTTCCTGATAGCCTTCATCAAGTGGATAAGCCGCTTGGTAAGCCTCGTAGAACTTGTCGTTAAAGCCTGGGAAGACTTTGGAAACGGCAATATCGTATTCCCGGTCACCGTAAAAGGCGTTAGGATCGATAAAGACTGGCTGCCCCTTTTCATCAAACATGAAGTTTCCAGCCCAAAGGTCCCCGTGCAAAAGGGATGGCTTCACGTTTTTAGCGTGTTCGTCATTTAAGATGGTCTTCTTCAGATTTTCGTAGTGGTCACCGCGTTGGGTTAACCAGAAGCCCCGCTTAATGGCCTGCTTCATCAGCGGTTCCAGTCGCTGGTTAACAAAGAATTCAGCCCATGAATCACACCAGCGGTTATCCTTTTTAACAAAGTCGGCTTCGTTTGATAATTCAAAGCCAAACTGTTCATTGGTTCCCTGGTGCAAAACGGACAAGGCCCGGCCTAAGTCACCCTGGTTGCTTGGCCCTGACTTGACCCATGACAAAAGTAAGTAAGCAAAGCCCTGAATCTCGCCTTGCTTCATTACTTTTGGCACCGTCACGTACTTGCCAAGGGCCTTCAAGGAAGCGACTTCGGAATCGAAGAAGTGCTTGTCGTGGTCCGGTTGGACTTTTAAAAAGTAGCGGTCGTTACCCGAATAAAGAGAGTAGGCCAGGTTGACATCCCCACCCGAAACCGGCTTCAAATCGTGCGGATCCTGTAGATTTAACCGACTCAAAAAGTCCGGTCCAAGTAATTGCGCGTTTGCTGATGACAGCATCGAATACCTCCTAAAAAAGTAAAAAACAGCCCCCGTTAGTTAACGGAAGCTGTTTTTGAGCAAATAAGGGCCTTAGCAGTGACAAGTTTATCAAGAATTGATTGGACAGTGTAACCAGACATAAGACCTCTTTTCTTTACTTCCACTCTACCACAGATACGAAGGGGACGGAACGTTTTCAATAAAAAAAGATTGATCCAAGATCAATCTTTTTAAACTAGCCATTGACATGACCAAGGGTCACTTTTTCTTTTAAGTGCCGTTCGGCTCGTTCAAAGACATCATCGATTTTTTCTTCAAAAATCTGCCCGTCTTCATAAACCGTCTGCAAGAGGTCCTTGCCTTTCTGTTCCTGTGGGACAGTTTGAATCTGACCGGCATCATCGACAATGACTTTGAGTAAGCCGGCCTTGGAAGCCTTGGTCAAGTCGGTCTTCGGCTGCTTTTTGATGGCCAGGTCTTCACCGTCTGACGTGTGGGCATAGGCCGCCTTGATGGCGAAACGTTCCGTGTCCCGGGTAAAGCCTTCCTGCAGCAGTCCCCCACCGGACCCAACAACCAAGTTATCGGTCGACCAGCCCTTTTCAATCAGGGCTTCGTAGAGCTTGATGATGGTGTCGGCCTTCATGCCGTCACCCTGAATCAGGCCGACGTTGTGCTTCAAGACTTTATAACCCTTTTCGTTCACTTCCGTGCCAAAGAGCTCGGCCAAAATATCGAGAGCCGCTAGATCCATGGTGATTGGATCACCGGAATCCGGGCGGAGTACAACACGACCAGGTCGGCTCTTAATCCGTTCAACCATTTCAGCAGAACCCACCACCTCGCGAACAAAGTGGAAGGTGTCGTAAGAATCAATCACAATGGAAACCGGTGCGTCGTCTGGTGTCCGGTCCAGTTGGGCGTTTAAGTAGTCAAACTCCCCCTGCCCCGAACCGTAGGCCGTGGCCACCGAGTGCTCGGTTGCCCAGATGGACAGGGCCCGTCCGGCTTGGCCATAGACTTTTTCAAAGTAGTTGGAAGCCGCCAGGTTATCGGAGCCACGGAAGTGCAGCAAGTGGGCCGCCCCACCCCGCTGGCCAGATTCCAAAGACGTTGCCCCACGCAGGCCAAAGTCATTGACCATCAATGGTAGCATGTCCACGTTACCGGTCTTTTCAACCAAAGGCAGCAGACGCTTTTTGATGTAGAGCGAGTTGGTCGCGATTGTCGTTGGGTACCAGACATGCATGAGCATGACTTCCAAGGCGTTTAAGGACGTGGCAAACCAATCCTCGGTTGACTCAATGGTAAAAAGGGCCGTCCCCGTCGGCACTTCCAAGCCCTCTGGCAAGGCCTTAATTCGGACCGGGAAGTAGCCCAGGTCACGAACCTTTTCCCAAACGGACCGGTTAAAGTAGGCCTTGGTTCCAAAGGTTTCTTCCGCGACCCGTTCCGCTTCGTCAATCATTTCGGTGGTCACCCGACTTTTGAAGTAGTCGTGTAAAATCATCGACATGCCAAACCAGGAAACCGTTGGGTAAAGACCGCCAACACGGGCCTCACCGTAAGAGTAAAGCTTGTTAATGTTTTGTGGATACTGCAAGTGGTGGGTCAGTTTATAAGCATCAGTTGCAAGAATCAAGTTCATGGACATCCTCTTCTCCATCGTCTGCAAAATTAAAGGACAACCCGGGAACAGGCCCGGAGACATTGCTTTCATTATAACGAAGACCGCTTCAAAATGCGAAAAAAAGCGCCGAGCAAATGGCTCGACGCTTGTTCGTTAATTTTTCTTCTTAGACAAAACTGACTTTAACACCGCGATAATCGATGGTAGCAGCGTCACAAAGACAATGCCCAGGATGATCGTTGAGAAATGTTCCGCTACAAAGGGAATGTTACCAAAGAGCGCACCGGCTCCGGTCATCAAAAAGGACCATGAGAAGGCAGCAATCAGGGTATATTCCATAAAGCGACGGAAGGAGAAGGCCGAAAGTCCGGCAACAAAGGGCACGAAGGTCCGAATAATCGGTACGTAACGGCCCATGATAACGGCCAAACCACCGTGCTTTTGGAAGAAAAGATCGGCTTCTTCAATGTTTTTTGGCTTAATCAAAGTCGAGAAGGGCTTCTTATCCAAGAGGGCTCGACCACCCTTGCGGGCAATCAAGTAGTTGGTTGTGTCCCCCACTACGGCCGCAATGAAGAAGACAATCATGAAGACCCAGTGGTTCAAACCAGCGCTTTGACCAGCTGGCGTCATTGAAATGGCACCGGCAGCAAAGAGCAGGGAATCCCCTGGCAAGAAGGGCAGCACAATCGCTCCTGTTTCCACCAAGATAATGGCGAAAAGGATCAAGTAGGTCCAAGGACCAAAGTGCTGCACCAGGCTGGCGATATGGTCGTCAATATGCAAAATAAAATTGATCAGAAAAGACATCGAGGTCTCCATTCTTCTTTTTTAAACAGTGTAAAGCAGGGCGATTAAATTAACTTTAATCCTGTGAAACCGCTTCCTTTGGCTGGAAGTATGAAATTGCCCCAAAGACAATCAACCAAACGGTTGCCCCAATGGCGGGCACAACCGATGAGTCATTGAAGAACAAGGTTACGTAGACAAAGACAAAGAAAATCGCTGCCAATGGAACCAATACCTTTGGTGCCTTCAACAAGAAGCCATCCGCCATGTAGCTTGAAGACTTGCGATACTGCCAGTAAGCCCAAAGAATCATGATGTAAATCATCAAGAAGAGGTCCGTTGCAGCAGATGTCACAAAGACAAAGGCATCGTTAATGGCTGGAATTGAGGAAATCACAGCTGATGAAACGGAAATCAACGATGAGAAAAGCAAGGCCTTAGCAGGCAAGCCACGGGAAGACAACTTGGTAAATGGTTGCAAGAACTTTGCCCGTGATTCCTTGGCCAATGAGTAGAAGTTACGTGAGGTTGAGAAAAGAATCGAGTTGAATGATGAAGCAGCGGCCGTCAAGACAACGAAGTTGATGATGGCAGCGGCCCCCTTCAAGCCAACCAATTCAAAGACCATAACAAATGGTGACTGGTGTGCTGGAATCTGCTTCCATGGGTAGATTGTCATGATAACAAAGAGGGCACCCAGGTAGAAGAAGAGGACACGGAAAGGAATTTGGTTGATGGCCTTTGGCAAGATCTTACGTGGTTCCTTTGTTTCGGCAACGGTCATTCCAATGAATTCCATTCCGACAAAGGCAAACATGACCATCTGGAAGGAGTTAATGAAGTTTCCCCAACCGTTTGGCACCAGGCTAAAGTGGTTAAAGACGTTACCGAATGACACCGTGCCAACTGGCGTTTCGAAGTGACCGAAGGCCATCATCAAACCAGTGACAATCAAGGCCAAAATGGCAATGACTTTAATCATTGAGAACCAGAATTCCATTTCACCAAAGAGGGAAACGGCAATGAGGTTCACGGCCGTCAAGGCAACCAAGAAAATGATTTGAATCAACCACTCTGGCATGCTTGGGAACCAGAACTGGACGTACTTTCCAATGGCAGTTAATTCGGCCATTCCGAAGAAAATCATGGTCAGCCAGTAGGACCAACGGGCGAAGAAACCAACCCGGTTTCCCAAGTACTTGGTCATGTAGGCGATAAAGGTAGGCTGGGTTGGGTCTTGGTAGAGCATTTCCCCCATGGCACGCATCATGATAAACATCATGGCACCGATAATGGCGTAAACAGCCAAGATTCCAGGTCCTGCAAAGTGAATGGAATTTCCGGCTCCCATGAAGAGTCCGGTTCCAATCGTTCCACCAATGGCGATCAATTGCACGTGGCGGTTTTGCAAACCTTTTTCAAGTTGTTGCGGTTCTTCGATGTTTTGCTTTTGTTCTGACATCGTTCTCCCTTTCAATCGTACATAGAAGAAGACACCATTCAAGGTGTCTCCCCTTTTTTACTTATGCTTTTTCGTCTGGTCGTGAGTAACGGGTAACGTCTTTTTCAACTAATTGCTTAAAGTCTTCGGCAGCCATTGCTTCCGTATCGTTTGAGCCATAGCGACGGACCGTGACCGTTCCGTTTTCCTGTTCCTGGTCACCAAGTACCAGCGTGTATGGAATCTTCTTGGTCTGCGCATCACGGATCAAGTAACCCATCTTTGCTGAACGGGTGTCGACGTTGGCACGCAAGCCAGCCTTTGCCAAGGACTTTTGAATCTTCTTGGCATAGTCCCCGTGGGCTTCGGCGTTAACCGGGATGATCTGCACTTGCATTGGGGCCAACCAAGTTGGGAAGGCACCCTTGTACATTTCAATCAAGTAAGCCGTGAAGCGTTCCATCGTTCCAACGATTCCACGGTGGAGCATGACGGGCCGGTGGTTATCCTGGCCGTCTTCACCGACATAGGTCAGGTTAAAGCGCTCTGGCAGCAAGAAGTCCAACTGGATGGTTGAAAGCGTTTCTTCACCACCGAGGGCCGTCTTTGTTTGAACGTCCAACTTTGGACCGTAGAAAGCAGCTTCCCCTGGTGCTTCGAAGTAATCCAAGCCCATGTCATCCATGGCCCGCTTCAACTGTGCCTGGGACTTCTCCCACATTTCGTCATCGTCGAAGTACTTTTGCGTATTTTCCGGATCACGATATGACAAGCGGAAGCGGTAGTCCGTGATGTTAAAGTCTTCGTAGACTTCCATCATCATGGCCAAGATAGACTTGAATTCGTCTTCCAACTGTTCTTGGGTAACGAAGGTGTGGCCATCGTTCAAGGTCATTTCACGCACACGGGACAAACCAGTCAAGGCACCTGACTTTTCGTAACGGTGCATCATACCCAAT
Organism: Fructobacillus papyrifericola; assembly: GCF_018437235.1. Classification (GTDB taxonomy): domain Bacteria; phylum Bacillota; class Bacilli; order Lactobacillales; family Lactobacillaceae; genus Fructobacillus; species Fructobacillus papyrifericola. The sequence goes on from NZ_JAAMFJ010000001.1 coordinate 625,606, forward strand.
TCAGCCACCCGCATTGGCAAGTCACGGTATGAGCGTGGCTTGTGCTGGTAAACGGCAATGTGGGAAGGACAGTTCATCGGACGCAGTTCGAGGAATTCGCCATCGCCCATGTCCATTGGTGGGAACATGTCTTCACGGTAGTGATCCCAGTGACCGGATGTCTTGTACAGGTTCAGGTTAGACAAGACCGGTGTGTAGACATGCAGGTAATCGTTGGCCAATTCCTTGTCGACGATGTAACGTTCGACTTGGCGACGGATGGTTGCGCCGTTTGGCAACCAAACGGGCAAACCGGAGCCGACTTTTTGACTAGTGAAGAAGAGGTCCAGGTCACGACCGATGTTTCGGTGATCGCGTTCCTTTGCTTCTGCCCGGCGCTTCAAGTCTTCTTCCAGGTCTTCGGCGTTCCAGAAGGCCGTTCCGTAGATTCGTTGCATCACGGCTTTGTCAGAATCACCACGCCAGTAAGAACCGGCAACGGAAACCAACTTAAAGTGCTTGATCCAACCAGTTGATGGCACCAGGCCACCACGGTCCAATTCGACGTGTTCGCCTTGAACGGCAACCGTAATCTTTTCACCGTCTGGCAAGTCGTTGATTAATTCAACCTTGTAAGGATCGTCCTTAAAGGTTTCCAAAGCCTCTTCCTTTGAAACCTGGTGAGACAAGATTGGCAAATCTTCTTTGACAATCTTCTTCATCATCTTTTCGATTTCAGGAAAGTCATCAACGGAAACTTGGTTCCCTGCCCCGTTATCCGTGTCGTAGTAAAAGCCGTTTTCAATGGCCGGACCGACACCGAAGTGCATGTTTGCAAACTTTGGCAGGCGACGTAAGGCCTGGGCCAGCAAGTGGGCCGTTGAGTGACGAAGAATCTGCAAGCCCTCTTCGTCGCTCTTGGTAATCAGGGCAAAGTCACCGGATTCGTTCATGGCATCGTTCATGCCAACGTAGGCACCGTTCAACTTTGCTGAAACGGACTTTTTCGCCAAAGACTTGGCAATTGATTCTGCCACTTCGATTGGCTTTACCCCTTCGTTAAAGGACTTTTTTGCCCCATCTGGGAATGTTAAGGTAATTTCTGCCATACTGCTGCCTTCTTTCTTTTCTCTCTTGCTGACGGTGTTGCGTCGTTTCTTTCGGACCAGGGAATAAAAAAAGCGCCCTTCATGCTTAAAAGCACGAAGGGACGCTAAACCGTGGTACCACCCATTTCTCTGAGCAAAACTCAGACTCAAGAAACGTTTAACGGTGTCACCCGGGCGAAGTTTCAGCACTTACTTCTCCGCCATTCCGAGGTAGTCTACATTTGCCTTCAGACCGACTCACACCAACCGTCGGCTCTCTTTATCTGAATCTGCAAAATAAGTTGTCCTCATCAGCAATTTATTATTTTAATTATGGCACAATTTTAAAAAAGTTACAAGGTCTACTTGTTATCCTCTAAAACCTGTGCCAGGGCTTGACGAGCCTTGTCATCGTGATCAAGGATTCCGTGATCATAAACGTTTTGCAAAGCCGCAATTTGTTCTTTTGATAATGCCATGCTGATGTCCTCCAAGTATTTTTGACTATTATAAGACAGGATTTTCTAAAATACCAGCCCACTTTTCTTTCTTTTTCCGGGCTGCTTATCTTGTATAATAAATAGAAAGATTGCAAAGGAGCAATGATGGCTGAAAGAAAACTAAAAGCACAGGTGATCTTTGCGACGATCACCGGAAACAACGAGGCGGTTGCAGACCGCTTGGTCAATTTGTTAGAAGAAGCCGGCGTTCAAGTTCAAAAAAGCGAAATCTCGCAAACTGAAGCCGACGAATTAGCGGAGTACGACCTCGCCTTTTTGGTTCCCTACACCTACGATGAAGGTTCGCTACCTGACGAAGGCCTCGATTACTTCGATGACATTGCCGACCTCGACTTGCCAGATCTCGTTTATGCAGTGGCCGGTTCGGGCGATACCTTTTACGAGGGCTACTATTGTCTGGCCCTCGACAAATTCGACGAACAGATGCAAAAGACCGGTGCCAAACGCGCTGGCGAAATTGTGCGCATTAATCTCTATCCCGGTCAAAAAGATGAAGAACGCCTTGCCGACTTGGTAAAAGAAGCTGTTGAATCAATTCATTCTTAATATAAAAAACGGTTGAGCTATCAATTTTCTTGAGAGCTCAACCGTTTTTAAAATAGTTCACTAATTTTTTTCTCTTTTAGGGTTACCATCAATTGGCTCTCTGCCTTATCCAGAGACGCATCTAATTGATCAATCATTTTTTCTGCTTCATCTTTATGAACAAACGAACTCGTTTCAAAGTCTTTGTATACCTTGAATATTGGTGACCGTCCTTCAACCGCTTCAAGCACATCGTAAAATGATATATCCTCGACCCTTCTTACAAGTGCCAATCCACCGTTCACACCCTTCTTTGATTGAATTAAACCTGAATTTTTCAACAATGAAACCAGTCTTTTCATACTTGGCATCGGCATATCTAAAGTTTCAGCTATACTTTTTATCGTTAAATATTCATTCTTTTGAAGCCTTGATTTTAATTCAAGGTAATACAATACCTCAATCGATTGTGTAAAACTATATGAAAATGCCAAGTTCACTCTCCTAATGACAAAGAACAAATTAGATAATTAAGACCATTTAAAACCAAAAGATTATTTCTAGTAAAACATTTCAAATCACCATTAACAAATAATATGGCATATCCTATAGCGTGTTTACAATCAATTCTTTTAAAGTCAAATAAATAAAACGGATACAGAATCAATATACTCCGTCATTATACAACTTTTTAAATACTTCATTTCTCATAGATAGTCTCATTTTTATTTACTCTTTTTTCTAATTACAAATACCAATACAAAAAGAATCCCCATCAACGAAAGTACAGAAGCTAGATTCATAACATCTTTAAAGATAGTACTAACATCAGAAAGATTTCCAACAAAACACGTTCCTAATGCTAGTCCTAACGCCGCTCCAAACTGTCTTGTCGTATTGTATACACCGGAAGCGGCACCAGAAACATTTTTGGGCAAATTATTCGTAGCTGAAAATGTTAACGGTGTAAGAGCGAATGCAAACCCAAATCCAAAAGTTAACGTAAAAGGTAAAATTATTAAATAACTCGAGCTTTTTGATACAAGGCTCAATCCAATGGATGAAAGAAGTACCAACAGAAGTCCTAAAATCATTACCGCATTATTTCCAATCTGTTTTGTCACTTTTCTTACTTGTAGCGCAACAATAAAAAGGAAAATTGACATCGGAACCATTTCCAAACCAGCAACGAAAGGGTTATTTCCTAATTTCAATTGCAAGAATTGAGGAATGTAGAACCAGAAAATTACTCCTGCAGCCGAAAATAATAATGAGCCAACATATGCGCCAAATCTTTCTCTGCTTTTAAAAATTAACAATGGCATCATTGGATTTTTGACTGCTTTTTGACTTATCAAAAACACAATCCACAAGAAAGCTGAAATCAACAGGACAGTTTCTGGATTTGAGCTACCATCAATACCATAAGTTAATGATCCCATTGCCACAACAGATAAAAGCGAACCAATAAGATCCAATCGTGACACATCACGTTCCTCGTTCTTCAAATATTTCTGTGCAAGCAAAATCATAATCAAAGCAATCGGAACATTAACAAAGAATCCGCCTCTCCAAGAAACAAAAGAAGCGAAAAATCCCCCAACTGTAATTCCGACAGCCGCTCCTGCGCCAACAACAGCGGAATAGTACCCAATCGCTTTTTTAAGCTCTTCATCCTCAAAGGTATCGGTAATAATCGAAAGTGATGTCGGCTGTATGATGGCCGCTCCAATTCCTTGGAAGGCTCTAAATCCAATAATCATTGCAGCATTATTTGATGCCCCAATCATCAAACTCCCAACACCGAAAATTAACAATCCAATGATGAAAAGCTTTTTTCGACCATATAAATCCCCTAATTTACCCGCTAACAACATGAATCCAGCATAGGTAAGTGCATATGAAAGCTGAACCCAAGATAATTGAGCAGCACTCAGATGTAAATCAGCAGCGATTTTAACAGTTCCAGTAAAGACAATTCCTGTATCTAATACCGTTAAAAAAGCGCCAATTAAAGACAACCACAAAATAATCATTTTGCGCATAACCATTCTCCTTTTCCCAAAAATTAATTGACGATAACCTTATTAATCTTTTCATAATGCAATGCTAGTTACTATCGAATGCATTTAAATTCAATATTGATACACATTTCAAACATTTATCATCCTAATAGATATAATAAGTATATATGTATTATATCTATTAGGAAAGAAAAAGCAATCTGAAAATTTTATTTTTCAATTTAAAAATAAAAAAACTACCTTTCGGTAGTTTTTCCAGAATTAGTCTTCTGCGGTCGTGTAAACAGCCAAGACGTCTTCGTTTTCTTCAAGTTCGTCAACCAGCTTGTCCAACTTCTCGCGGTCTTCATCAGAGATGGCCATTGGGTTTTGGGCAATCATGGAAACTTCAGAATCAGCTAATTCGTATCCAGCTTCCGTCAAAGCAGCTTCCACTGCTTGGAAGTCATTTGGTGCCGTGTAGATTTCGAAGGCTTCATCTGAAGTCTGAACGTCGTCTGCACCAGCTTCCAATGCCACTTCCAAAACGGAATCTTCGTCAACTTCAGGGTGTGCTTCACGGTCGATGACCAAGTAACCCTTGCGGTCGAACTGGAAGGCCACGGAACCAGAAGTTCCAAGTGAACCACCGAAGTGCTTGAATGAGTTACGAACAGATGAAACCGTTCGGTTAATGTTATCGGTTGAGGCTTCCACCAAAACGGCAACACCGGCAGTTCCGTATCCTTCGTAAGTTACTTCTTCGAACTTAGCACCACCAGCACCAGAGGCCTTATCCAAGGCGCGCTGGATGTTATCCTTTGGCATGTTAGCGGCCTTCGCCTTGTCAACAACCAAACGAAGGGAGGCGTTCATTTCGGGATCAGCACCGCCAGCCTTTGCTGCAACATATAAGTCGTGCGCAAGCTTTTGGAAAATCTTTCCACGCTTAGCATCTTGGGCGTTTTTACGACCTTGAATGTTATGCCATTTACTGTGTCCTGACATTGTGTCTTCTCCTTAAAATTTAGAAATCTTACTTATTGTAGCAAAGTTCCCTTGCTATTACTAGTCAATTTCTAGTTAAGGAGCGCTCTTAAGAGAAAAGCGCTTGTCAGTTAAGTTCCAAAATCGTTACTACCCCTTTTCTTCAACAAAGTGGGCTGGCAATAGGCGCGAGACTAAAAGAATCATGGAGAAAACAATCAGGCTGGCCCCGGTCACATCGGAGAGCCAGTGAGCCCCGTAGCGAACCCGACTAAGGGCAATCACAATGGCCAGAGTCACCGTCACAATCAGGAGAATTCGCTGACTTTTTCGCCAACTACGTGGCAGTAAAAAAGGTAGGTAGGTCATTAACCAACCAGAAGTCGTGTGCCCGGATGGAAAAGAATAGTGGCCGTTTGCCCCATTCGGATGGTACCAGGGGGTAAATTGACTCATGGTTGCATCCATTTGAAAGGGACGGTAACGACCCCAGTGTAGCTTTAAGTCCCCAATTAAAAGGGAGACAATGAAAACCAAGGCAATTCCGTACAGCGCTGCCTTTAAAAGGTACTGTCGGTCTTCTTCCCGCCGGTTCTTTAAGTAGAAGTAGAAACAGGCAGACAGGGCCAATGACAGAGCCAGGCCGACTAACCATTGGCCCAGTTCGGGATCACCGACCTGCCTGCCTTCCCCGTTTAAAATCCGAGCAAGTGTGTAGGCAAAATAGCCCTTCAAGGACAGCAGCACTTGGTTGGTTGCCAAGAGTAAAAAGACGGTCGTCAAAGCAAGCCGTTGGATGAGTCCCCTTTTCGAAAAAAAGCTGGCCCAGGCCACAATCTGAAAGGAGGCAAAGAGGACGATGTTTGGGCCAAAGACCCCGTACTTTTGAAAGAAAGCACCGACAATGGATTGCCGATCCATCACCACCCGACTCACGGACTGATCGAAGAAGCTGGCGAAGAGAAGAAGAGCGATCGCCAGACCATAAAAAAGGGAAAAGGCAAGCCGTTCGCCCTCTGTCTCTTCGAAGGCTTCGGCTTTTGCATGCAGCTTCTGAATTCGAGTCATATTGTTCTCTCCTTGATTTGGTTAAGTCAATTATAACTTGGCCAAGAGCTGCTGCACAGGCACTACAAGGAGCAATCTGTCTAATATCTTGTTGAATTTCAACACACAAAAAAAGCAGCCCAAAGGGCTGCTTTTCATCGCTTCTGAATGCCGCTGACAGGAATCGAACCTGCACGGAGAAATCTCCATACCGACCTGAACGGTACGCGTCTGCCAGTTCCGCCACAGCGGCATTTAAAACAATCATTATTATATCGTCTCAAGTACTTTCTGACAAGCAAAACTTTTCCAATTAACACTCTCCGTCCTTCCCTTTGTTCCCGCCAAAGCCTTGCAGGATGCGAGAATCAAGACTATACTAGACCCTGTTATTTAGAACTTTTATAGCCTAAAATTCAGACAAAAAATTTAAAGGGGTAAACCAAGTACCATGACCGAATATTGGCAACACTTTCTCTTCCTTCTCCCGATGGGCATTCTAGCCGGCATCGTCTCGACAACGGCCGGCCTTGCCTCCCTTGTCTCCTATCCAGCTTTACTAGCCGTTGGGGTTCCGCCGCTCTTTGCAAACGTCACCAATACCGCAGCATTGGTCATGACGGGCCTCGGGGCAACCGTTTCTTCCCACAAGGAGCTTGGCGAACATAAGAAGGAGCTCGTTAAAATTCTCCCCTTCACCCTGGGTGGTTCCATTCTGGGTGCCTGGTTGCTCTTGGCTGCTCCGGCTTCGACTTTTGAAAAAGCCGTGCCCTTCTTCGTCTTGGTCGCCGGCCTGCTTCTCTTGTCACAGGTGAACAAGTCCAAGAAAGCCGAAACCAACCTAACCCGTGACGATTCCATTGAAAACGACGGGACCCACCCCGTTTACCGTGTCATTGTTTCCATCGGGATTCTGCTTGTTGGGATGTACTGTGGCTACTTTGGAGCCGCCGGTGGCGTTTTGCTGCTGGCCATCCTATCGGCCACAACGACGATGCCCTTCGCCTCTTACAACGCCTTAAAGAACCTCTCATTGGGTGGGGCAAACCTCATTGCCACCATTATTTACATCTTCTCCTCCCACATCTACTGGGGGCTCGTTATTCCAATGGGCATCGGCCTCTTCATTGGTGGCTGGATTGGTCCACACATTGTCCGCATCATCCCTGCAAAGATTCTTAAAATCGCCATTTCAATGGCAGCGATTGCTCTAGCCGTCGACCTCTTTATCAAGGCCTACTTCTAAACAATTCAATCGATACAAAAAAGACCGAAAAATATTTCGGTCTTTTTTTATTGCGCAATTTTTTCAGTCATTCACGAGCGGTTTTTGGTAAAGAATTCTTGTAAGCGCTGGGATGATGGGTTGCCCTCGTGAGCACCGCTCTTTTCCACTTGACGATGACGGGCACCGTGACGCTGCTTACGCTTCTTAAAGAAGCCGTTTTCTTCGGCCAATCCTTTTGGATGGCTGACAGCAGGTTCAGCTTTTTTAACTTGCCTACCTTTAGCCTCAAGCTGCTTGGCTTGGCCGCTGGCCTTCTTTTCTTCTTTCAGGCGGAGCCGAGCCGCTTTTTCAGCGGCTTCTTTTTCGGCACGTTCCTTGGCCTTTTGCTTCTTTTCGGCCTTTTTATCAATTGGCCAGTCGGGGTATGGCAGGGCCGTTAAGAGTTCATCTGCCACCGTCGCCGACCGCAGAGAACTTGGGTAATTGCTTAAGCTGGCCCTTTCAATCACGCCATCTTCTGCCGAACGCAATCGGTCGATCTGCTCAGGTAAGGAGCTAATAAAGTCGCTCAAGCCCTTCGAACGGCGCTTGTAGCCAGCGGGCAAAAGAAGGTCTTCTTGCTTTGGAATGACCGCCGTCGCCCCCTTAACGGCTTGACGGTAAAGCAAAGCGGTCAAAGAAGAGATTGGCCCGTAGCCAACAAACTCGACTTCCTTTGCCTTGGCCGCTTTCTTCGCCTGGTTGATAACCTCTAGGACTTTGGCATCGTAGTAAGACTGGCAGTGCAAAAGATCCGTGGCCAAGAAGAGGACTGCTTGTGGTGCCGGCTGCATCCGCTTCAAGGGGTAATCCATTGTTTCCAAAACCGGTTCAGTCAGCAGAACCCGGAGCGTTTTTGAAACGATAGTGTCAGGCAACTGCAGGTAGGCCGTCAAGTGGTCAGTGACCGCCTGGTCGCCGTTCAAAAGCACCCCATCAACAGCAGGAGCTAGCTTGACTTCGTGGAAGGTCAAGTTCCCGGCCCCCGCTGAAAGCAAGTCCAAGCGGTAGGAATCGGTCTTTTCCGGTACGAGAAAGTCGTCTGTCGGCCCGTTTTGATAGTGCTGTTCTAAGACCTGACCACTCTGATCAAAAAAAGTCCAAGAGAGATAGGCCCGCATCTTTTCCGAGTTTTCAACAAAGAGCTTGGCCCGGTAGCGTGTTCCCGCCGTCAATTTCGGTAGCTGACCAATCCGTTTTTCCTGAAAGTAGTTCGCCTTGTCCGTCCAGGAAGCAATCACGCGCCCCGATGGCAGAAAGTGGTTTTGGTAGCGCACTTCGTTTTCAGAGACAAAGTCGACAACCGCTCCCTGCAGCTCGTGGAGCTTTGTTTTGGGTGTCCAATAAATCTGCATTTGCATTAATAGAACCCTCCTTCTTGCTCCTTGGCCTGCTTTCGAATGGCCTTTTTCAAAAAGGCCACCATTTGGTCAATCTTTTCTTCGTGGAAACCGGTTTCCTCTTTCAAACCGACCTGGTCACCGTGTGTTTTCCAGTAATCAACCAAGTCGGCGGCCGCCCCCTGGTCGTAGTCGTCTTGCGTCATGTTAAAGAGGTCGATTTGCACCGTTGACCAGTCAACCGATTCAAAGGCCGACCAGAGTTTTTGGTTCAAGGCCTCGTTGTCTTGCATGTCCAAGCGGCCGGTTAAGACCAAGCGAACATCCAAGGGCCAGTCCCGGTTAACCCCCTGATGAGCAAAGGCGCCGTTACCGGTAAAGCTGCCCAAGTGCACGATGGGCTTCGCGATGACGAAGTGCTGACCCTTCATTTTCGCTGCGTAATACATGGCCGGATAAGAACCCATGGAATAGCCAGTAAAAATCGTCTTTTCTTCCTTTTCCCCCAGCACGTTTTCTGCTTCTGCAATCCGGGCCATGACGAGTTCTTCAAAGTCGGCATCCCCGACCATGAAGGCCCCACCCTGGGCCCTTGTATCCGTAAAGAGCAGGTAGGGATAGCCCAGGTCATCTAAGGGTCCCATCATTTCAAAGCCCTCAACGTGCAAACGAGTTCCGGCAAAGCAAACGACCAGCGGTCCCTTCTTTTGTCCCGGATTAAAGTAGGCGTGCACTTCCTCACCGTTTCTGGTAAGCAGGCGCTCACCAGCCGGCAGGAAGTAGCCGAGTCCGTGCCGGGACTTTCGCTGGTGAAGATTCTTTAGCGTCAGTTCGCCCAGTCCCTTGGCCAGCACGATGATTTGATAGTCCTGGTAGTCCTTTGGGGCCCGGACGGTTGGCAAGTGCTTGGCATCGGGATTTTCAAAGAGCTTCAGGGACTGCAAACCACCGTTTTGGAAAAAGACGTAGGAAAGGGCGACTTCGACATCCCCCGTGCTTTCGTAATCCAAGTAAATCAGGTTTTCTTGCCCCGGCTGAAAGTCCCCCGGAAAGGTCTTCAGCGTCCCGATTTGCTGATAGTCCTTGCCAAAGTCCCCGGAGACCTTGCTTTGAAAACGGCCAGCCCGTTGCCAGTGCCAGGCGTAGTTGTCGGCCGGCTCGAACTGGTCTTCCGAAAAGCGGGTGGCAAAGCCGACCTGTCCCTGATACAAGTCCCCTTCAATCCGGTCGGCCAAGGCCGCTTTTTCCTCTTCTTCAAGGAAAAAGGCGCCCCGGTCATGCAAGGCCGCTTGAACGGCTGGCGAAAAGGTGCCAAAGCTTCCGGTGTAAAGCACCCGGTAGGCCGGCCAATCGCGAATCTGCCGTGCTAACAAGGCGGAATCGAGCCCGTCATCCGTCAACAAGACATAGTCATAGGATAACTTTTTTGGATTTTTTTGCCCAGCCAAAAAAACCGGTAAATCAACCGTCTTACAGTAGGAGGCGGCCAGTGTCGGCCGACTCAACCCCGCGGTCAAATCCGTTTTTCCAATTTGCAAGATGGCCATTGCTTCTGCCATGTTGACTCCTTTACACACGTGTTTTTTAGGCCTTTAGGCGACTTTGCCAAGCGCCTTGCAAGGCTTGTTCGCCCAGTTCCTGCCCCTTTTTCAAAAGCGCTTCATGACTTTCTTGCCAGTCTTCACCGATCAGGTAATCTTCCAAAGAAGAGGCAAGCTCTTCAATTGATTGCTGGTAGGCAGGCAAAAGGGAATAGGCCGTCTGGACCTTGGTCAGGGCGGGTAGGCCGAGCCCAACCGTCTCAGCAAGCACAGAGAGATCCGGCTGTCTGGAGAGGTCTAAGTATAGTGAAGCGGTTGCGAGGTATGCCAGGCGTCCAGCCGGAGCCTGCTTTCCTAAGAAGACAAAATGGGCTTTTAATGCCGCCACTTCCCCTTCCGTCTTTTGCTCGTCTAATGCTTTGAGCGCATCATCTAACATAGCTGGTAGCACCATTGGCGCCAGCTCACCCTCAAAGACAACCGTGCGGTCCGCCTTTTTTAAGACAAAGTCGAGGGCCTGCTTGATTAACTTGGCCTGCTCGCCTTGGCCAACGTCACCAATTTGGCAGTAGAGAATCGTCTCCTGTTTCTTCTGCAAAAGCGTGCTCTTTGTCACGGCATAGGGGGCGATTAATTCGCTTGCTTGGCTCCTTTTCTCGGCAGCCACTTCATCGGTCTCTGCTTGGGCAGGCGCCTGTTGACTTTGCAAGCGGGTAACGCTTTTTGAAAGGCCTTGCCAATCAGGAGAAACACCCATTTCCGGTGTCTGCCCCGTCCACCATAACAAGCGGTCAAAGGCCACTTGTTCGGCAATCTTGCGGTTCAAAGTCGAATCCGCAACCAAGGCTGCCGCTGGTTCTTGCACGGCCAAATAAGCCGTGGTCAGTTGGACTAACAAGTCGGCCATTTGGTCGTACTCATTAATCTGTCCATCGGGCAAGAGGGCCCGAACGTGGCCGCTTTGGTAATCCTGCTCGGCCACCACAGCCCCACCCTCGGAAAGGTAGGACAGTTTAACTAGCCGGCCTTGATCATAATCGAGAATACGGGAAACAAAGCCCCGGTCGTCAATGGTCAACTGCTGCTTCAACTTGCCTTTTTCAAGCAAGTCAACCCGGTCCAGCTGATCGGCCATTGGATAGGCAAAGAAGACGTTTGCGTAATGGGTCATCTTCGACAAGACGACGACCCGGTCAAACATGCGAATGAACTGTGCATCCTCTGGCCAGGTTAAATCGTTCAGCTGGAGTGGCTTACGGCCGGTTTTCTTGACTTTTTGAAGGGCGTCAAAGGGCGACCAGAAGGAAAGCTTCTCCAGCCCCATTTGTCTGGCCGTCGTCTGCCACTTGGGTAGGTAGGCCGGCAAAATCAAAAAGGGATCGGCCACCTTTTGCAGCTGGCCAATCATGCTTTGCATTTGTTTTTCCTGTTGGCTGACCTGAAAATTATCGGGCCAAGCCGGCATAACAACTAGTGACACAATCCCTTCCCTCTTTTCTCCTTTGGTTGTCAGTCATCAATCAAAGACGAACTCTTCCATTTTTTCCATTGGTAGCCCCAGCATTTTCGCTTGGGCGAAATCTTTTCGACTGACCAAGACCCGCTCAACCGGGTGTCCTGGATTTTGTAAAATCGTTAATACGGCCGCGTCGACTTGGTCATTTTGATCAAACAAGCCTTCCGGGCAGGCCAAAACGGCTGTCTTGGCAATGGTGGCAAGGGCCCCAGCCGAAGTTATTTCCACCGTTGCTGTCCCGGCCACTTTTTGCATCAAATCCTGGGCAGCCGCTTCATAACTGGGGTATTCCTGCCCGTTGACCAAGGCAAAGTTACGCCGACCGTCAAAGTAAAAGTCCGAGCGGCTGGCCACAGCCTCACCAAAATAAAAGTCGGACTGCAAGAGCTGGCCCCGGTTAAAGTATTGCTTGGCAAAGAGTTGGCCAGTCCGCAAAAAAATTTCCTTGCGGCTCACCTGGTCCGTTTGGTCAATCCAAGAAAGGGCCTGTACCAGGTAGTAACTGTCCGCAAAAAGGACCACCTTGGCCATTTGCTTGCCCTGTGAACGAAGACTGACAAGCCCTTCATCACCTAAGTTAATCTGGCCCTGGTTGGGCACGGGCAGATCAAAGAGAAAGCGGCCCTCCCCCTCTGGCCAGTCCGATAGAAGCCGTTGACTCGCCATGTCAAAAACACAATCGAGGGCTAGGCCTAGCGTTTGGCAAATGGCTACGGCATCCTCGTGTGGCTGCAAGAGGAAAAGGCGGTCGGCCTTACCCTGCTTCACCTGTTCAATTTGCCAATTAACAGCCGGTTCGGCCCGCTTATCTAAGGACTCAATTAATTCAATTTTCATCCAGTCCCTCCAACAATTGTCGCCAGGCCAAAGCCACGACTTCCTTTCGGTAGCGCTTGGCCGTTTCCAGAGCGCCCTTTGACAAACTATGACGTTCTCCTTGGGCTGAAATGACGGCTTCAACCATCTTTTGCACGTTTTGTGGAATGGCACTTTCAAGCGGTGAAAAGTCAACCAAGTAACCGTTTCGGCCGCTTTCAATCAACTCCTTGGCCCCGTAGTCGTTTTCATAGGACAAAACCGGCAATCCCTGGGCCAGCGCTTCCAAATAGGTCAGGCCAAAGCCCTCCGAGTAAGAAGCCGATAGATACAAGTCAGCCTTTGAAAAGGCAGCGGCTAAATCCTGTGAAAAACCGGCCAATGAGACCTCTTCCGAAAGGCCTTGTTCATCAATCAGCTGCTGCAAGGCGGCTTCTTCTTGGCCGCTGCCGTAAACCGTTAACCGACTAGCAATCCCGGCCCGTTTCAAAGCTGCCATGACCAAAACCAACTGGTCAATGTGCTTTTCTGGATGCAGACGCGAAGCCGTCACAAGGGAAAGCGGGTGGTCGCCTTTCGCCACTGAAGGGGTGGCTTTTTCCATGACTTGTTCAACAAAGCCAACCGGTACGGTGTGAACCTTTTGGACTGCCTCTTTCCCGTAACCCAGTTCGGCAAGGTTGTCTTGCAGAACGGCTGCTTGCTTTCTTGTTGCAACAACAACGGCATCGTAGGCCCAAAGGTGCTTGACCAAGTACTGGTAAAACTGATTGAACACCCGATTCTGCCCCTTGTTGGACAAGCGATGGTCGGCATGGACGACGGCAATCAAGCGATCTTCTTGATGGCGACTTCGATTGGAAACGAAGTACTCATCGTAATCAAGGCCGCGGTCGAAGAAGTAACGGCTGGCACCGAAGGTTTCTTGAATTTGGTCCATGAAAAAGGTCAACAGACCATAAAAATTATCAAAGTAGTAGTTTTGCCCCACGAAGTTTTCCAGCAAAATGGCCGTCATTTCACGTTTGCCATCGACTTGCCGGTAGGCCCATGAGAGGCTTCTTGTACCGTAACTCAAGACGACTTGGGCATCCGAAACAAGATAGAGCTGTTTTTCTTCTTGCCAGACCTTTTCCTTCATCCGCTTGATTAAGTAACCGGCCGTGGCCTGCTCAACCACTACCCGATCGGTTTTGGTAAAGTCCTTCAGGGTCGTTTTTTCATAGGGGCGAATTTCTTTTGCTAAGAGGCCCTCTGTTAAATAGCGATTGGGGTCTTCCGCCATCAAGTAGTCATAAAGATTGATGACCTGCTCTTCTTTCAGATGCCATTCCTTCAGATGGTCATGGAGCTCTGGCAGCAAGTCCGTGAAGACCAATTTAGCGGGTTCTCCCAGCTCAAAAAAGGCGCGCAGCCGGTAAAACTGCGCGTGTTCCACACCGGAATTCCCGTGGCCCATGCCTTTATTTAAGAAAAAATTCATGCTGCGCCCTTTCGAAATCACACTGGCAGAAGCACCCACTCTTAATCAAAAAGTCGCGACTTTACCGAGCGTTTTGAACCTGAACGGCCGTAATAATGGCCACCTTATAAACATCCTCTTCCGAACATCCCCGAGAAAGGTCCGAAACCGGCTTGGCCAATCCCTGCAGAATGGGTCCCATGGCTTCGAAGCCACCGAGCCGTTGGGCAATCTTGTAGCCGATGTTGCCGGCTTCCAAGCTTGGGAAGACAAAGACGTTGGCCTGTCCGGCAACCGTTGAATCGGCTGCTTTGGCTTTTCCAACCGACGGAACCAGGGCGGCATCGAATTGCAATTCCCCGTCAATTTGGTTGGCCAATTCCGGTGCCAGGTCCTTTGCCAACTGCGTTGCTTCTCTCACCTTGTCGACCATCTCGCCCTTAGCTGAGCCCTTGGTTGAGAAGGAAAGCATGGCAATCTTTGGATTGAGGCCGAAGGCCTTGGCCGTTTCGGCCGACTGAATGGCCACCTGGGCCATCGTTTCGGCATCAAGCTCGATGTTTATGGCACAATCGGCAAAGACGTAGCGTTGGTCACCCTTTTGCAAGAAAAAGGCACCGGAAATCCGCTTTGATCCGGGGGCTGTCTTAATCAATTGCAGGGCTGGTCGAACCGTGTCCCCGGTTGGGTGCACTGCACCAGAAACCATGCCGTCGGCCTGTCCCATTTGGACCATCATGGTTCCAAAATAGTTTACATCCGCTAACCACTTTTCGGCGGTTTCTTCGTCCGTCTTACCGTTTCGTCGCTCAACAAGGGCCGCCACCATGGCCGCCTTAGCCGAAGCATCCTGCTTAGCTGGGTCAATGACTTTGACTTTAGCTAGGTCAAAACCTGCCGCTTCAGCGTTTTCTTGAATGGCCGCTTCATCGCCCAAAAGGATTGGTGAAACCAGCCCCTCCTCAGCTAAGCGAACAACCGCTCCTTGAATCCGTGGGTCTTCGCCTTCGGGGAAGACCAAGGTAATCTGATCGTCTTGAATCTTTTCTTTTAATTCATCAAACAGTGCCATGAAACACACTCCTCTACCGTCTATTGTTACTTTAAATTATAGCAAAGTCGAATGACCTTGACCTTATTCCAACCAGCTAATTGGCGAAAGTGAAGCCTTTTTTAAGAATTGATTGGTTTTTGAAAAGGGTTTCGACCCAAAAAAGCCCCGGTAGGCCGACAATGGGCTCGGATGAGCCGAAGCCAGGATGCAGTGTCGACTATCATCAATCAACTTGGCCTTCTTTTGAGCAAAGCTGCCCCAGAGAATGAAAACCTTGGGCTGCTCGTCGTCAGAAAGCGCTTGAATACTAGCGTCCGTCAACGCTTCCCAGATCAATCCCTGGTGAGCGTTAGCGGCCGATTCTTCCACCGTGAGAACAGCGTTTAAAAGCAGGACGCCCTGCTCGGCCCAGCTAGTCAAATCCTGTGACAAGCGCACCTGCCCCAAGTCGTCGTCTAATTCCTTTAAAATGTTTCGCAAGGAAGGTGGCGTTTTCATGCCATCGGGGACGGAAAAGGACAGCCCCTGGGCTTGTCCTGGTTGGTGGTAAGGATCTTGTCCCAAGATAACGACTTTGACTTTTTCAAAGGGGGTTTTCTGATAGGCGTAAAAGACCCGGTCACGGGCGGGATAGATTGGCCTTGGCCCTTGGTATTCCCGATCTAAAAAAGTCCTTACGCGGGCCGAATAATCAGCCGGTAAATAATCTTTTAAATGCTCATCCCAGCTGGATGTCGTCAGGTGAAAAGTCGCCATGCTATACTACTCCTAGAAAGTTTCTTCCTCTACTTTACCAGAGGGCCGTTTCGAATCAATGTCAGGAAGCAAAAAATGCTGAATCAAGCCACACTGAAGCAAGTCGAAAAACAATACCAGGACTATCCGCAGGCTCTCAGAAAAATTCAAGCCGTCCAGGCCTGCCTGCAGGCCTTAGACCAGCAGACCTTACCTGAAAAGCCCCTACCAAAACTGCTCTACAGTGAACGCCAGTTGCTCAGGGAACCGGGCCTTTTAGCACTGGATGAAGCCTTTGGTGATCTCAGGCAAACCCTCATTGAGCAATACGGTGTCTGGTTTCTACCAAACCAGCAGCTAATTGCCGACCTGCTGCTCTTTGCCAAGGGACGACCAATCGTCGAATTAATGGCGGGTAACGCCCTCCTGACAGCCGCCTTTAAAAAAGCCGGAGCCAACGCCAAGGCCGTTGACACTCTGGACTGGCTTGGACAGGACAACGAGCGGCCCCTCCCCTGGACGAAAGTTTATGAACAGGACGCCCGGGCAGCCGTATTGGAAGCCATTCAAGCCGTCTCTCAGGGCCAGCAAGAGAAACTCCCCCTCTTCATCATGGCCTGGGCGCCAAACACCACAGAGGACGACTGGCGGGTCTTAGAGGCCCTGAGAGAAAGCGGTCAGCTCTTTGACTTGGTGGTCATCGGAGAAAAAGGGCCGGATACAAACTCCGCCCGTTTCTGGCAGTCGGCCAAACTAACCAAGCCGGCTGCACTAAACGCCCACTACCAGCCCTTTGATGACTTTCAAGACGCCATCTATTTAGCCAAATAAAAAAAGAGCCAATGGCTCTTTTTTTATTTTATAGAATCGGTGCCAGGAGGCGGGAAGCGACTTGCTTGAAGCGAAGCCAGCGACTTTGCTTGGCAAAGCTTTCGACCGTCTGCTCACTCGATTGCTCAATGTCTTTTTCATAGGTTGCCGCCAGCTGTTCGGTAATCGACTGATCGTACAAGAAGGCGTTCACCTCAAAGTTTAATTTGAAGGAGCGAAAGTCAAAATTAGCCGAACCAACCGAGGCCAACTGGTCATCGACGACCATCGTCTTGGCATGCAAGAACCCGTTTTGGTAATAGTAAATCTTAATGCCGTCCTTCACGAGCTGAGAGGCAAAGTACTGGGTGGCCCGATAAACAAACATGTGATCGGGCATGCAGGGGACCATGATGCGAACATCAACGCCCGAATTGGCCGCAATCCGCAAAGCATCGATGGTCGAATCATCCGGAATCAAGTAGGGTGTTTGAATCCAGCAGCGCTTCTTGGCTAACTGAATCAAGCGAATGTAGCCCATCTTGATCTGCTCATCATCCGAATCGGGCCCCGAAGTCACAATTTGCAAGTCGGTCTTGCCAGCCACCTGATCGGGCAGAGCCGGAAAGTAGCGATCATCTTGCACGTCCATGGGCTTCTTCAAAGCCGAAGCGTTCCAGTCCAACAAGAAATGCTCTTGAAGGTAGTAGACGCCAGAGCCCTGCAGCTTCAAGTGGGTATCCCGCCAGTGGCCAAACTTCTTCTTCCGGCCCAGGTACTGGTCGCCAATGTTAAAGCCACCCACGTAGCCGACTTTGCCATCGACCACAACAATCTTGCGGTGATCACGAAAGTTCAGCTGAAAGTTAATCAGGTTAAAGCGGCGCTTCAAGAAGGGGGCAGCATGACCGCCTTCAGCAGTTAAGGGTGCAAAGAAGCGACCGGTCGTCCCGGCAGAACCCAGGGAGTCATACAAGACATGCACTTCGACCCCCTCTTTGGCCTTTTCAACTAAGATATCGCGAATTTCATGCCCCAAGTTATCAGAGTAAAAGGTGTAGAATTCGATGTTAATCGTTTCTTTGGCCTGCTTCAAGGACCGCTTCAACCGGCTGAAAAAGTCCTGGCCGGAGGTCATTACCTGCACCTCGTTATGGCTGGCCAAGGGCGTCTGGTTAATCCGTTGAAAGAGCGTGACCAGGGAACGGGCGGAACGGGGCAGCCGCTCCAACTCCGCTGCGTTATTCAAACCCGGTGCTTCTTGCAGCCGTTTTTGAATCTTTTCCTGGATCTTTGACGCGTCCTTTCCTTGAAAGGCAAAGAGTCGCTTGGCCGGTAGCTTACGTCCGGCAAAGGAGTAGAGAACAAAGCCAATCCCGGGCATAAAAATCAGCACTAAAATCCAGGCCCAGGTCGCCGCGATATCCCGCGGTTCACGAAAGACCGTAACCGCGGCCAAAACCGCGTTAATCGTGATGATTGTTGTCCATAGATCGGCCATCTGAAGCCCTTCTCTTCCCCTGTGTTTGCTTAGTACTCCATCAAGGCTAAGAAAGGAACTTCCCCAGCCTGCATGATCTTTTCACGTCCCTGAAGTGCTTCTAATTCGATGATAAAGGCGACCCCAGCAACCACGCCACCGAGTTCCTCGATAATCTTGCGCGTGGCGTTAATTGTGCCACCGGTTGCCAAAAGGTCGTCGACAATCAAAACTCGTTGACCAGGCTTGATGGCGTCTTCGTGGATTTCTAACTCGTTCACACCACCGTATTCGAGGGTGTAGGAAGCCGAAACAGCCTTACGGGGCAACTTACCGACTTTGCGGGCGGGCACAAAGCCGACCCCCAAGGTGTAGGCCAGTGGCGAACCAACGATGAAACCGCGCGATTCTGGACCCGCAATCAAATCAACGTTCAAGTCCTTGGCAAAGTCCTTAATTTGGTCAATTGCCTCACGGTATGCGGCACCGTTGCCCATCAAGGGTGAGATGTCCCGGAAGGTCACGCCTTCTTCAGGATAGTCCTTCACGGAAGCAACGTAATCGTGTAAATCATTTTTAGTCATAATCTTTCCTCAAACCGGCTTAACCGGCAAAATAACGTCGATAGGTGGCCGACTCATCCAGCGCTCGCTTTTGCTTTTGAGCGATGCAGCGGATGTGTCCCCCGTCCATTTTAACAAAGCCAAGGTCCAAAAAGACCTGAATCATTAATTTAAATTCTTTTTCTTGAATGGTTAGTTCGAGCAAAACCGCTGCCAAGTCTGTGACGATGGCCCGTTCTTGCTGTCCATAAAGATACTTGTATAGATTGGCAAAGTCGGCCTTGGAGCGGTTAAATCCGCTCGGACCAACGGTCTTTTCCGAAACAGGAAAGGATAAGTCCTCTAGCATCAGCTGCAAGCGGGTTCGGCCCGCAAAGGAATTTAAGCCAACGGTCCCGGCCATCTTGGCTTGCTTTTGACCGAGGGCCTCTTGAACCAGTTCCGGATCGTTAAAGACTAAGGCTTCAACCGCACCCTGGCCACCGTTAAAGGACAACTTCAAGTGCTTTTGTTCAGCACCGAGCGCCTTCGCCTCGGTTAAGGCAACCTCTGGCAGGCCAATCACTGGCTGCGCATTTCCTTCGCCAAAGGGTTCTAAGACTTTGACCTGCTCGTAAAAGTCCTTGGTTAGCATGCCCGGTTCCATCAATAGGTTAACCGAAAGCGGCGTCGCTTCAAAGGTCAGCTGGCCACCGGCCTGTCGAATCTTCTCTTTAACGCCTGCAAGCTTATCCTCTTCAATGGCTATTCCCAAGGCACCGGCGTGGCCACCAAAGGAGGCGTAGTCTTCTTCGAATTCCGCCATGAAGGCGTGCAGGTCAAAGTCGCCATAGGAGCGGCCAGAACCCTTGTAGAGATCATCGACCCGGGTCATGACCACAACGGGCTTGGCCACCAAGTCCGTCAAGCGGGCGGCCACAATGCCAAGAATTCCCTGGTGCCAGTCTTCACCAGTAATCAGGAGAACCGGTTGTTCAGCCTGGTTAGGTGCTAAGGCCTGGGCCATAGCCTCTTCAAAGACCTGGTCGGCCAGTTCACGGCGCTGATTATTCAGCTCTTCGATCTGCTTGGCTAAGGCCTTGGCCTCAGCTTCGTCCTTGGTCTTTAGTAAATCAAGGCCGAGACTGGCATCCCCCAAACGGCCAATGGCGTTTAACCGTGGGGCAATCTTGAAGCCAACGGTTTCGGACAAAACGGCCGCGTCCTTTGGCTGTTTTGCAGACTTAAGCAAGGCCTGCAAACCGGGCCGTGGGTTCTTTTCGATTTCCTTTAAGCCCCAGGTCACAAAGGCCCGGTTTTCGTCCGTTAAGGAAACAACGTCAGCAATCGCTCCCATGGCCACCAGGTCGAAGAACTCGGTGGGCAGGTCGGCCAGACTTTCGGCTGGCATGCCATCCTGCAAAACGGCCTGGGCGACTTTAAAAGCGACACCGGCACCGGACAAATCACCAAATGGATACTGACCTTCCGGGTGGCGGGGGTGAATCACGGCAACCGCATCGGGCAGCTCGTCTGGCAGGGCGTGATGGTCCGTAACCACAACATCGACCCCCTGCGTCTTTGCCCAGTCAATGGCTTCCTTACCGGAAACCCCGTTATCCACCGTGATAATCAGGCTGGCTCCGGTTTCGTCGATTAAACGGGCGTAGGTCGCCTGATTGGGCCCGTAACCATCCGTAAAACGGTTTGGCACGTATGGATGGACTTCAGCGCCCAAAGAAAGCAGCGCTTCGGTCATGATGGTCGTCGAGGTCAACCCATCGACATCATAATCACCATAGACCAGAATGCTCTCCCCGGAGAAAACGGCTTCTTGAATCCTTTCGACCGCCACATCCATCTGGTAAAAGTCGCTTGGATCATGTAGTTGGTCAAAGTCAGGATTTAAGAAGGCCTTGGCCAAAGGTACCGTGTCAATCCCCTTCTGAACTAAAAAGCCAGCCGTGACTGGGCCAAGGCCCAAGTCGTCTTGAAGACCCTGCCTTTTGGCCGCGTCTGGCTGTGCCATTACTTGCCACTTTCTAGTCATGCTGCTCCTTTTCAAATGGGACGTCGACAACGTCCATGTCACGGGCGACATAGGTGTTTGCAAAGAGCTTGTGGACGTCTGCAATAAACTTCTGTAAGAGTGGGCCAATGTAGCGGGCCGAAACGTGGGTTAGGACCAGCTTCTTGACGCCGGCCTGCTGAGCTAAGTTGGCCGCATCTCGGGAGGTAGAGTGCCCGTGTGCCCGGGCCATCTTCCCCTCATCCTTGGACATTCCGTAGGTTGCCTCGTGGACGAGCACATCGGCGCCCTTTGAAAGGGCCAGCTCGCTATCAGTAGGCATTGTATCAAAGATAATCGTGATGACACGACCAGGCTGTGCTGGCCCGAGGTAGTCCTTTCCATTGACTACCCGACCATCTTCTAGGGTCACGGTTTCTCCGGCCTTTAGGCGGCCGTAGACCGGTCCGGAAGGAATCTTGTCGGCCCGGACTTTGTCAATCAAAAGTTCGCCGGCGTGTGGCTTTTCTTCAACCCGGAAGCCCCAGGCCGTCATCCGATGACGGAGTGGTGCGGCGATAACCTTGAAGGTTTCGTCTTCAAAGATCACCCCTTCTTCGATTTCCACGTAGTGGATGGGATAGGACAGGTGGGTTTCAGAAACCCGTAGGGCAGTCGTGACAAAGCTTTTAACACCCTTTGGCCCATAGATGGTTAGGGGTTCGTTCTTATCGGCTCCCTGAAAGGAACGGGAAGACAAGAGGCCTGGTAGTCCAAAGATGTGATCGCCGTGCAAGTGGGAGATAAAAATCTTTTCAATCTTCCGGGGGCGAATCGTCGTCTTTAAGATTTGGTGCTGAGTGGCTTCGCCAACGTCAAAAAGCCAGACGGCGTTTCGTTCGTCTAAAAGACGAAGCGCGATGCTGGCTACGTTGCGAAATTTTGATGGCTGACCGGAGCCGGTCCCTAAGAATTCTAATTCCATCTGTCATCACCTCAAGAAGAGCAGAACTAATCCTCGTTCAACTCGGTTTTAATATCGTCTAAGAGATCCCGCTCTTCCTTTGAAAACTGCCGACCCTCTAAGAGGTCAGGGCGTCTTAAGTAGGTTTTCTTTAACGATTCTTTCAAACGCCATTCGGCGATTTTTTGGTGGTTACCCGAAGTCAAGACTTCTGGCACCTGCATTCCGCGAAAGTCGGCGGGACGCGTGTATTGTGGGTATTCCAGCAACCCATCCTGGAAGGAATCGCCAGATGCTGATTCAGCGTTTCCCAAGACGTCTGGAAGGAAGCGAACCGTGGCATCAATCATCACCATGGCACCCAATTCCCCACCGGTTAAGACGTAGTCGCCAAGGGAAATTTCCTCGTCGACCAAAGTCTTAATCCGCTCGTCATAGCCCTCGTAGTGGCCACAAATGAAGGTCAGATGGTCATAGGAAGCCAAACGTTCGGCATCCTTGTGATCAAAGGCTTTGCCGGCCGGGTCCAGTAAGACGACGTGGCCGGCTGAACCCTTGTCATCCCTTTCTTTAATGGCCTGAACGGCGTCAAAGATTGGTTGAGCCGTCAACAACATGCCGGCCCCCCCACCAAAGGGGTAGTCATCCACGTTGTTGTGCTTATTGGTTGTATAGTCGCGAAAGTCCGTAACGTTAAAGGACAAAGAACCGCGCTCAATGGCCTTTCCAATAATCGATTCCTGCATGGGCGCAAACATCTTTGGAAAAAGGGAGAGTACATCGATTTTCATTAATCTAACAACCCTTCTAAGACATCAATCACAATGGTCTTTCCTTCCACATTGACGTCTTTAACAACGTCTGCAATGACCGGAATCAAGGCATCGGCCCCCTTTGGCCGTTTGACAATCCAAACGTCGTTGGCCCCGGTTTCCATGATTTCTTTAACGGTTCCAACCACTTGGCCTTCTTCGTCTTGGACCGTGCAGCCAATGATGTCGGAATAGTAGTATTCCCCATCGTCTAAGTCTTCACGGTCGGCCTCTGAGACGTAGAGTTCTTGTCCCTTGTAGGCTTCCACCTCGTTAATGTTGGTCACCCCTGCAAAAGTCAGCAACCACATTCCCTTGTGAACACGGGCCTTCTCGATCTTTTCAGGCAGGTAAGCGCCGTCGACCAAGCGGTAGACGGTTGCCCCCTTGGCAAAGCGTTCGTCAGCAAAGTCCGTAATCGCCTTAACCTTCAGTTCACCGCGAATCCCGTGGGTGTTCACAATGGTTCCAATTTTAAAATAATTTACTGTTTCCATACCGTCTATTATAGCAAATAATTCACTTTGGCTCTGCTTTATTCGACGCTGGTTGCCCGCCAAAACCTTTCAAAAAAGAAAAAAACCACCCGAAGGTAGTTTTTAAAAGACGTTGATTAAACCAAGTCCAACAAGTCAGCCTTCTTAGCTGATGATGGGTACTTCGTTCCGGCTGCGTCCAAGTATGCCTTGATTTCAGCAACCGTGTTCTTAGTCGTTGGCTTTGAAGATGAAGCAGCGGCTTCCTTCTTTGCAGCTGGCTTTGCGGCCTTCTTTTCGGCTGGCTTCTTGCCTGCCTTAGTAGCTGCGAACTTTGTCATGATGCCGGCCTTTGACAACAAGTTACGAACCGTGTCAGAAGGTTGTGCACCGTTTTGCAACCAACCCATGATCTTTTCTTCGTCCAACTTAACTTCTGCTGGAACCGTGATTGGGTTGTAAGTTCCAACCGTTTCAATGAAACGGCCGTCACGAGGTGAACGTGAGTCTGCAATAACCACACGATAGAAAGGACGCTTCTTAGCACCCATGCGCTTCAAACGAATTTTAACTGCCATGAATAATTTCCTCCGAATTTCTTTACAAGATATAGTATGCCAGATATCAAAAAGCATGTCAAGTACTTTTACTTGACATGCTTTTAATTTTGATTTTACTTTAGCAAAAGTCGACCAAGAACTTACTTTTCAAAGCCATCGTCAACAGCTTCTGGGTAGTATTCACGAACAATTTTTGCTTCATAAGCTGCCAATTCTGGGAAGGCTGCATCAGCCCCCAAGTCCTCGTGGTAGCGACGGTCACGTGGTGACAAACCACCGCGGGCCTTCTCCACTTGAATTTGAATATCGTCGAAGCTTGGCACAGTGGCCGCAGCTTGACTTGCCTTCTTCAGATCGAGTTGTGAAACCATCAAGATCAAGCGCAAGTCCAAGCCGAGCGCTTCAATGGTTGCAAGCTGTTCGTCTGACAGGTACAAGACCATGGCGGCTTCGGCATTCTTTCCAATCAGATCAGCCGAACGGGCCGCTTCAATGGCCTTGTTAGCCGCTGAACGGATGGCAAAGATTGTCTGCCACTTTTCCTTGATGTCTTCCGCGTTTGGAATCACCATGGCTTCTGGCATGTCTTGCAAGTAGGCAAACTTCGTTGAATCGTCTGGCATGTAAGACCAGATTTCTTCAGCCGTGTGTGGCAAGACAGGCAAGATCAACTTGGTCAAAGCCTGCAACGTTTCGTAGAAGACCGTCTGCATGGAACGACGCAGCTTTGAATCCGGTGCTTCAACATAGACAACGTCCTTGGCGATGTCCAAGTAGAAGGCGGACAAGTCAACGTTGATGAAGTTAATCAACTTAGAGAAGACATCGTTGAAGCGGTAGTTGTCATAGGCGTCTTCAACACCCTTGATCAAGTCATTCAAGACAACCGTTGCATACTGGTCGTGTGCGGCACGATCAGCAAAGGCCACGGCATCCTTCTTGTAGTCAAAGTCGGACGTGTTGGCCAAGAGGAAGCGCATCGTGTTACGGATCTTCCGGTAGGAATCAGCCACCTGCTTCAAGATTTCTTGTGAAACCGGCATATCCTGCGAGGTATCAACAGAGATGGTCCACAAACGAAGAATTTCAACTCCGAGTTGGTCACCGACTTCTGCAGGAGAAATCGTGTTTCCAAGGGACTTGGACATCTTGTTTCCCTTACCATCCAAAGTGAAGCCTTGGGAGAGCAAGTTCTTGTATGGTGCCTGTCCGGTTACGGCAACGGAAGTGATCAAAGATGAGTTAAACCAACCACGATACTGGTCGGAACCTTCCAGGTAAAGGTCGGCCGGGAAGTCCAAGTTTGGCCGCTGACGTAAGACCCCGTTCCATGATGAACCGGAGTCAAACCAGACGTCCATGATGTCCTCTTCCTTCTTGAAGATTCCGTTTGGTGAGTGGACGTTCGTGTAACCTTCAGGCAAGAGGTCCTTGGCCTCCTTTTCAAACCAGATGTTTGAACCATGCTTTTCAACCAATTGGGCAACGTGTTCAATCACATCGGCATCCAAAATGGCTTCGCCGTCTTCGGCGTAGAAAATTGGCAATGGCACACCCCAAACACGCTGACGGGAGATGACCCAGTCACCACGCCCGGCAATCATGTTGTGCAGACGCTTCTGACCCCATGCTGGATAGAAGTTAACTTGGTCCAACTGGTCCAAGATGTCTTGACGGAAGTTGTCAATTGACGCAAACCACTGTGGCACGGCACGCCAGATGATTGGCTTTTTCGTCCGCCAGTCAAATGGGTAGGAGTGGGTAATGCTTTCCTTTGCCAAGAAAAGTCCCGCCTCTTGCAACTTCGTAATCACCGTTCCAGTGACGTCATCGTAGAAACGGCCTTCAAAGTCAGGTCCGGCTGACTTGGTCATCATTCCCTTTTCATCGACGGTAACGGCCACTTCCAAGCCATAAGGCTTTGAAACGTTGTAATCGTCTTCACCAAAACCAGGGGCCGTGTGGACCAAACCAGTTCCGGAATCAAGGGTCACGTGATCGCCAACCATGACCACTTCAGCGACGTCCTTGTCCCACGGGTGGTAAGCCGTGATGTTTTCCAGTTCAGCACCCTTGTGCTCTTCTAAGACTTCGTAGTCTTCCCAGCCAAACTTTGGTGCTACTGTTTCAAGCAAGTCCTTGGCCACCACGTACTTCTTGTCTTGACCAGCAGGCTTTACAACAACGTAGTCAAAGTCAGGCCCGACCGTCACACCACGCGAGGCCGTGACCGTAAATGGCGTCGTCGTCCAAACCACGAGGTAGGTATCGTTATCCAAGACGCCCTTGCCATCCTTGACTTGGTTGGCATAGAAGAGTGACGTTGACTTCAAGTCGTGGTATTCGATTTCGGCTTCGGCCAAGGCAGATTCGGATGACCATGACCAGTAAACCGGCTTCGCCCCCTTAAAGATGTAGCCCTTCTTGGCCATATCACCGAAGACACGCAGTTGAGCGGCTTCGAATTCCGGTTGCAAGGTAATGTAAGGGTGGTCCCAATCAGCCAAAACACCGAGGCGCTTGAAATCCTTCTTTTGCTTGGCCACTTGTTCCAAGGCAAAGTCCTTGGCCAAGTTTCGCCATTCTGCCTTCGGCATGGCCTTACGGTCATGACCGGCCTTAGTCAACTGTTGTTCGATTGGCAGCCCGTGCGTATCCCAGCCGGGCACGTATGGCGCGTAGAAGCCAGACATGTTCTTGTAGCGAACGATGATGTCCTTGGTGATCTTATTCAAGGCGTGGCCAAGGTGAATGTTTCCATTCGCGTATGGAGGGCCATCGTGCAAGTTAAAGTGTGGCTTTTGTTCGTTTTGCGCCAGGCGTTGGCCGTAAAGGTCTTCTTCAAACCAGACCTTTTCACGTTCCGGCTCCGTCTTTGGCAGTGAACCACGCATTGGGAATGCAGTTTTTCCTAAGTTCAGGGTGTCTTTGTACTTCATGGGCTTTCTCCTTTTAAACAATGATAATAAAAAAGTCCTGTTTACCCTCTCGGGCAAACAGGACGAACGAACGTGGTACCACCTATTCTTCCACTGGTCAAAACCAGTGCTTAGATGCAGCTTTAACGGGCTGCCCTTCGCCGTTGCCTACTTGGTTCAGCAGCGGGAAAACGTTAGTGATATTTCCTTCTTGAGGGATTGGCCATCTTTCACCGGACATGGCTCGCTTGCAATATCAAGAATGAAACGCGTCTCACGTTTACTTACTTATTTTTCTTCTGATTCAGGGAAAACAACGACCGTTGGGTCCGCTGGCTTTTCCGTATCCGCATCGACTTTACTAGCCGGTTCGGTAGTGGATGGAACAGCGGCATCCTTCTTTTCAATTGGTCCCTTAGCGAAGTCAGGAATTTCCTTCAAATCGGTTGGCAGTTCAACCGTTTCTTCAGAATCTTCACTAGCAATGTTATCCAAGGCCTTTTGTGAAATCATTGATTCAGGCAAGGCTTCGATTGCTTCAGCCAGCTTATCTTCTTGAAGGAGGGCCTTTTGGTCATCCAACAAGGAGAGGAAGGAGTTCTTAAAGGCAGCAACTCGTTCGCGCAAGCGGTTTTGCTCGTTAACCAAGTCCACGTTTTCTTGAGCCAAACGCTTTGATTCCTCTTCGGCCTTTGTGCGGGCGTTGTCGAGCATCTCCTTGGCTTCTTGCTGCGCCTTTTCCAACTGTGACTTCACTTCTTCTTCCGTTTCGGAACGCAAGCGTGAAGCAGCGGATTGAGCGAACATGATTGATTCGTTCACCTGGTTCTTTTGACCTTCCAACTCGTCAATGTGTTCTTGTTGCTGACGACTCTTCTTTTGCAAAGCTTCGTAATCAGCAATCAAGGCACGGTAATCGTTATTGACTTCGTCCAAGAAAGAATCCACTTCGCGAGCCACGTATGCACGTGAACCCTTCCGCGTAAATTCGTGGTTCAAAATTTCATCTGGTGTTAATGCCATCTTATTCGTCCTCTCTCCCTCATTCTATTCATCGTCGAATGATTTGAAAAACTGCCTTTATTTTATCCCTTTTACTGTGTCCTGCCAAGCTTTGCAGAGAAATTCGTCCCTGTTTGCGAACGGAAATCACATCTTTTAAGCGAATGCTTCTCGTCCCATCGGTTTCTTTCGACCAATTAACAGCGACCAAGCCACCTTCAACCATGTCTTTAACCTGGCTTCTTGAAAGGCCAAAGGCCGTAGCCACAGCGGCATCTAGACGAAGCGAAGGCAAGAGCAGAAAGACTTCCTCCCCCTCCTCTTCTTTGACGAGAGCCTCAGATTGCAAAACTTCCTGCCAATTGGCCGCGACCTTCCCAATCTGATCAATTTCTTGACGAATAAAGGGAATGTAACGTTTTTGCACGGCAACCTGCGCCTTGCCAGCCGCTTCATCGACTACCATGTCACCGAAGGTGGCCCGGTCAACGCCGGCCGCAAGGAAGGCTCCGAGCAAGTCCTTATGGCGCAGAGTAACGAATTTCTTGGCAAAGGAAAGCTCCAAAATTGCTAGGTCAAAGTCGCTGTCTTCAATCACCATAAATTCTGGTGCAAGGACGACCCGGGCCTTTTCCGATCGATCAAACCCGCCGTTTTCAGAGACTTTGATATCCGTTCGGTCACCGATTAAGATGGTCAGGATATGCCGTTCTCTAGGATTCAAAAAATCCGTCAAAACCAAACGATAATCGTTTGCAGCTGTTTCAATCCAGTCGAGCGCTTGGGCAATAAAGGGCCCTTCCTCTTCTGCAAAGTGCTGAGCAACTGCTTGATTGGCCGCCATCTTAGAAAACCAGGGCCAAAAGCATTGGCAGCAAGTAGTCTTCAATCCCCTGCAAAACCAAAAGGGCAATCAGGGGCCTTAAATCCAAAAAGCCAAGTGGCTTGATAAAAGAAAAGAGCCCAAGATAGGGTTCAATTATCTTGCCTAGCTCCCGGCCAAACCAAGTGTGGTAAAGGCCTGGCAACCAGGACATTAGAATGTAAATCACCAGCGCAAAGGAATAAAGTTGAATCGCATAGCGCAAAATGACGAAAACCATCATGAGTAACATATTAGTACCGTGATTGGTTATCCAAGTTTTCACTCATTGAACCGGCCACTTCGTAAGTAGCTGGTGTCAGCAAGAAAATCTTCTCACCAATTCGTTCCATTGAACCGTCAACAGCGTAAACCGCACCACCAATGTAGTCCAGAATGCGGCGGGCAGGTTCTTCTTCCAATTGGGAGAAGTTCACGATAACGGCGTCGCCTTCAATAACTTGTGAGGCGATGGCCCGTGAGTCCGCGTAAACCTTGGGTTCAAAAAGTGCAATGCGAGCGTCAGCTGCAGTAGCTGGTGCTTGCTTCAACGTGTTCTTTGGCTGCTTTTTTACAGCGGCCATGGACTTCTTAGGCTTTTCAGCCTGAGCAGCCGGCGCTTCTTCTTGCACTTCTTCATATTCGTCTTCATAGTAATCATCATCACCAGAAAACAGCGTTTTAATTTTATCAAAAGCCATGGCTTACTCCTTCTTAGCGTTTCTTAAAGAAAGGTGGCTGATCGTCATCTTCTGACGAAAGGTCAAGATCAATGTTTTGGTTGATTGGTTCAACGGGGTCAAAAGCCTGCTTTTGAACACCATCGAACTGCTTTTCATCCTGCTTGGGTGCTTGCTTAGTCGTAATGTCCCAATCCGCAAAGGGATCGTTCTTGGCATCAACGCCTTCGGCACCATCAGATGCCGAACGGGAGAAGAGACCAGCCTGCCCATTGGCAGTTTCATTAGCAGCCGCCTGTGGTGTTGACTTTTCAACCGTTGGTTGTGCTGGCTTAGCAGCAGGACGCTTCTTACCGTCCTGCAAGCCAGTGGCAATCACCGTCACACGAATGGCGTCGTTCATGTCCATGTCAACGGAAGTTCCGAAGACCACGTTCACGTCGCGACCAGCTTCTTGGTTAATCACATCGGCAGCAGATTGTGCTTCAAAGACGGAGAGGTCTGCACCACCCGTCACGTTCAAGAGCACTTCGGAAGCCCCCGTCATGTCCACTTCAAGCAGTGGTGATGAGATGGCTGAACGGGTAGCGTCAACCGCACGGGATTCACCAGTGGCCGTTCCAACACCCATCAGGGCAGGTCCGGCATCTTCCATGACCGTCTTCACGTCGGCAAAGTCCAAGTTAATGAAGCCAGGGTTGGTAATCAATTCAGAAATACCACGAACACCCTGAGCCACCACGTCATCAACAACCTTAAAGGCTTCGATGATTGGCAACTTCAAGTCGATTTGGTCCTTCAAGCGTTCGTTGGTAATCACAACCAATGAATCAACTTGTTCGGACAAAGCTTGCAAGCCTTCGGCAGCGTACTTTGAACGCTTAGGGCCTTCCCAGGCAAAGGGACGGGTCACAACGGCCACCGTCAAGGCACCCATGTCCTTGGCAATCTTTGCCACAACAGGTGCGGCTCCGTTACCGGTTCCGCCACCCATTCCGGCGGTAATGATGACCATGTCGGCGCCCTTCAAGGCCGCTTCAATGGCTTCTTGTGATTCTTCGGCCGCCTTGGCTCCCCGTTCGGGGTTTGAGCCGGCACCGAGTCCGCCGGTCAACTTCGGACCGATTTGAATCTTTTCCTTTGCAGAAGACTTGTCCAAAGCCTGGACGTCCGTGTTGGCCACGATGAAGTCCACACCTTGGATATCATCTTCAATCATGTGGTTAATGGCGTTTGATCCACCACCACCAACACCGATGACCTTAATTACCGCGCCGGTTGATGCCTGCGTTTCGTCGATTGTAAAGTCCATGAAAATACTCCTTTGGAATGGTTAGTCTTCGTCGTTTGTTTCTGCAAATAATGAGGTCAAAGAAGTCTTCATCCTCTTGAAGAGACCGTCTTTTGCTTCCTCTTCATCCGTGTAAAAGTCGTCATCGTCCTCTTGTGCCTGAATGACCCGGTCATTCTTATCGGGTTGATGATAGGGCTCGGCAACGGGTGCCTGGTAACTTTGCTTGCCCATCAGGACCGCCTTAATCAACTTTTGCAAGTCGGATTGGAAGGCTTCGAAGGAAGCAAAGGCCAGGGCCCGTGCAAAGGATGGGTGGCGCAAACCAATTTGGTTTGGCCGGGCCACCTGCACGTTTTCACCGAAGTGTTCCTGGGCCTTTGCAAGAAGCCCTGGTGTTGCGGCGGAACCACCGGTGATGATGTAGCCACCTGGCAAGTCGTCAGCGCCGACGCTGTCGAGCTGTTGGCCTAGGCGATCAAAGATTTGATCGAAACGGGCTTCCATAATCTCAGACAGGTAGCGTTCGTCGACCGGCTTCTTTTCGGAAAGGCCAACGGCGTCCACGTAAAAGATTTGTTCGGCCGATGCCTGCTTTGGATCGGCTGATCCGTACTTGACTTTGACCGCTTCAGCTTCGTCAGTTGAAATACTCAAGACCGTTGAAATGTCCTTTGTGACCGACTGGCCACCTTCGTAGTCAACCGTCATGTACTTGACCTTGTGATCGTGAATGACCGAAGCCGTCGACTGACCACCAGCCAAGTCAATCAAGATGGCGCCAAAGTTCTGCTCAGCATCCGATAGGAAGGATGGGGCCAGAGCCATTGGTGCCAGGTCCATGGCTGCAATTGACAAGCCGGCCTTCTTGACCGCCGTCTTAATGCCATCGACCACCTTGTTTGGTGCCAAATAAACCAGTCCTTGCACCTCTAAGCGAACCCCAATCATGTCGGTTGGGTCCTTAATACCGTCAAAGCCGTCCACAATGAATTGGGAAGGCAGGAATTCGACCGGTGTTTCTTCAGCCAATGACAGGGAGTTCAAGGCCTGGGTGGTGACGTTAACAACGTCTTGGCCCGTGATTTGCTTATTTTGATTTTCAATGGAGACCAGGCCAGAAACCCTCTGAATGCTGACTTGGTTGGCGGGCAAGCCCACCACGACTTCTTCAATGGCCACGTTGGCCTTGGCAGAAGCCTGGGAAATCGCCTGCTTGATTGCGTCGGCCGTCTTGTTGATGTCAACAATCACCCCACGCTTCAAACCGGCTCCAGCGGCTGACCCCGTAGCAATGACGTTGAATCGACCACCGTTATTTTGAGCGACAACCACTTTTACCATGGTTGTGCCGATATCTAATCCAACTATCACGCCATCTTGGGTCATGCACGTATCCCCTTTAATTAAAAATTTTTAAACTAAACCTAAAGATAATCTTAACATATTGAAGGCCGGTCCGGTAGGCTTTCAAATGAATTTATTGACGAATTTTGTCTATGAACCATAGCTGTATGAGTAGGAGCCAATTTGCAAATCAATGACCCCGTTTTGGTTCATCGATTGGGCAATGCCAGAATAGTAGCGCATCTTTTCAGCCATCGTCTTTTGACTCGCATAAACGGTGTTGCCATCATTCATGACTAAGATCAATTTGCTGTCGTTATTGCTGTCCGGAGCAAAGCGGATTTCACCGATATCATCACGGATGACTTTGTCCAGGGATGAAACAGCTCGAGCCACCGCCTTGATGCGAGCCTGCGATTTAAAGCCTTGATAGACCGGGCCACGGCCATCCGGTGTCTTCACCCGCTGGCGGTTCCCGTTTGAATCCAATTGGTACCAACGACCGTTTTCTTGCACAAAGCCCGCGTTGATTTTTTCGGCCACCGTCACCGTTAAATGGCTACCGGACAACTGTAACTTCGCCTGTGAAACTTTACTATTACGCTGCTTTAACTTGTTGGCTAAGAAACCTTCTTGAAGGACCACCTGGTAACGGTAGGCCCCTTCACCAATGCCAAGCTCTCGTTCGATTGTTTCGGTTGGAATGTTCCCTGAATCAACCGTGACTTTGGTGATTTTTTGCCAGGGCTGCCAGAAGGCCAATAAAAGCAAGAGAACAGCAAAAAAGACCAGGGCCCACCAGGCACTGGTTTTGACTTGCTCTTTTGTCAATCTTGGCATTTCTTCTTGCACGACAAAATTTCCCTTACTTCAACACACTCTTAATCAATGAATAGAATCGGTCACCGGCATCGGTGATGCCGACTTTTTTCGACTGACCCTGCATGGCCTTGGCCTGCGCATCGTTTTGCAAGAGCGCATCGGCCGCCTTCACCAAGCTTTCACCGTTTAGATCTGGTTCCTTAATCGACAAAGCCGCACCGGCATCAACCAGGGACTTGGCGTTCTTGCTTTGGTGATCACCCGTGACAAATGGTGAGGGAACGAGAATGGCTGGGAGGCCAAGGGCTGTTAATTCAGCAATCGACGTGGCTCCAGCACGGGACACCAGAACCGTTGCCTTCTGCATAACGGCCGGCATGTTCTCAATGTAGGGCAGGACTTTGACATGGTCGGACAAAGTCTTTCCTTGCTCCTTCAAGAGGCGCATGAAGTTATCAATCCGCTTGGGACCGGCAACTAAGACAACCTGATAGTCGCGGTCGTTAAAGGCGGGAATGGCTTCCAAAGTCGCCAAGTTAATGGCCGGGGCACCCTGGGAACCGCCGAAAATCAACAGGGTCTTCTTGTCATCGGATAAGCCGTAGCTAGTCCATGAAAAGTCCGACTGCATCTTGGCCACTTCCTGGGCCCGGGGGTTTCCGATGAGTTCCGTCTTACCTTCTGGGAAGAAGGCGGCAGCGTCTGGAAAGGCAATGCCAATCTTTGTCGCCCCCTTCGCCAGGAACTTGTTGGTGATACCAGCAACTGAGTTTTGCTCGTGAATGACCGTTGGAATGTGCAGCTCTTGGGCCGCCTTTAAAACGGCACCGGATACGTAACCGCCGGTTCCAACAACAACGTCTGGTTGAAAGTCCTTGATGATCTTCTTGGCCTCTTTCACCGCCTTCAAAAAGAGCCAGACCGTCTTAAAATTATCCATTGAAAGCGAGCGCTTAAAGCCCTGCACTTCCAACTGCTTGAAGGGCATCCCCGTCTTTGGCACAATGTTCTTTTCAACACCGCGGAAGGACCCCACGTATAGAAAGTCCGTTTCCGGTTCCTTTTCCTTGATAATGTCTGCCAGTGCTAAGGCTGGGTAGATGTGGCCGCCTGTGCCGCCACCAGAGAGCATGACTTTCATGGCTTAATCCTTCTTTCCTAGGGCTTTTTTCAATGCGGCAACAAACTTGTCGCCACGAATTTCAAAGTTTGGGTACTGATCCCAAGAGGCCGCGGCCGGTGACAGCAAAACAACGTCACCAGGCTTGGCCATCTTGACGGCCAATGGGGCTGCCTCTTCCACGTTTTCAACCACTTCAACCGGAAGATTGGCTTTTTCGGCCATGGCCACCACCTTGTCCTTTGTCTGGCCAAAGGCAATCACCTGATAAACGTTTTTTAAGTCCGGCACTAGGCGATTCAAGTCATCGCCTCGGTCCAAGCCGCCGGCCAAGAGAATCGTTGGCTGCTTGAAGGCGGACAAGGCTGCCTGCGTGGCTTCAATGTCGGTGGCCTTGGAATCGTTGTAGTAAATCACACCGTTTTCTTTAAAGAGGTATTCCAAGCGGTGCTTAACCCCTGCAAAAGTCGTCAAGACAGCCTTCATGGCTTCTTGACTGCAGCCGGCAACCGTCGCTGCCGCCGTTGCGGCCAGGGCGTTTTCCAAGTTTGGCCGACCGACCAACTTCACGTCAGAAAAAGGCATCAGCTTTTGGCCGTCTAGGACCAAGTCACCCTGACTTTCATGAGCAAAGGCCTGCTGATCATCGGGGTTAAAGGTCAAAACCTTGGCCTTTGATAGGGCCTTGATGGCGGGCGTGTCCTTCCCCGTTCCGTTTAGAATCAGGGTTTGGTCCGGCCGTTGGTGAATGGCCACTCGTTCCTTAGCCGCCAGGTAGTTATCCCGGTTGTGGTGGAAGTCCAAGTGGTTGGCAAAGATGTTGGTAATCACGGCAATGTCAGGCTGAATCTCTGGGATTCCCACCAATTGGAAAGTCGACAGCTCGAGCACCAGGGTGTCCTCCTTGCCCAAGTCAGAAACAACCGCACAAACCGGTGTTCCGATGTTTCCAGCAATGACGACTTTGCCCTGTTTGGCATCGTGCTGCAACATGGCCCCTAAGAGGGAAGTCGTGGTGGTCTTACCGTTCGAACCAGTCACGACAATTAAGCGGCCGGTAAAGGTTGACAGAGCCACGGCCACTTCGGTCAAGACAGGCAGGCCAAGTGACTCGGCCTTTTCAACGATTGGGTGATTGTAAAAAATCCCCGGGTTTTTGACCAAGAAGTCCGTATCAGCTGCTAGCGCTTCGGCCTGATCGTTTTCAACAAAGTGAACACCGGCTTTTTTCAAGTCCGTCACATCTTGGTCGTCCTTGATGGCGTCACGATTGGCCACCGTGACTTTAGCGCCCAGTTCAACCAGTCGCTTGGCCGCCGCCCGGCCTGACTTGGCCCAACCAAGAACCAATACCTTTTTACCGTTAAAATCTAAGGCTGTCATAGTACTTCCTCTTCTATCCATTATGTACGGTGGTTAACCCACCATGAAAAACTTTTTTTAAAAAATCCAGAGCGCCAAGGCCGCTGAAAGCAAACCGAAGAGCCAGAAGGCCGCATCGATTTGCCATTCCGTCCAACCAAACTTTTCAAAGGAGTGGTGGATGGGTGCCATTGGGAAGACGCGGACTTTGAAGAAGTGATAAGAAATCGTCTGAATGATTACAGACAGGGTTTCAATCACGAAAATCAAGCCAATCAACAAGAGGGAAATCACCGCGTGCAGTTGAATAGATTCAACGGCTAGCCCGGCCCCGATGGCCAAGGAACCCGTGTCCCCCATAAAGATTTTAGCCTTGGGCTTGTTGAAGAGTAAGAAGCCCACCAGGGCCCCCATCAGCACAACATTGAATGAAACCATGGCCCAGTTTTCGGCACGAATGGCCATGAGCGTATAAGCCCCGTAAGCAATCAAGGCTAAGCCTGTTAACAAGCCATCCAGGCCGTCAGTCAAATTGGTTGCGTTTGACCAACCCACCAACCAGAACCAGAGGAAGATGATGTAGAAGAAGCCTAGGTGAACGATGCCAAAGTAAGGCAGGTTCAATCCGGCCGGTACCCGCATGGCCCAGAGCAAGAGCATGACTAAGAGGGCTGAAAGCGTTTGTGCCAAAAGCTTAGGCTTAAAGGCAAAGCCGTCATCGGCGTGGTGCACTAGCTTCAACACGTCGTCGACCGCACCAATGAGACCGTAGGAACCAAAGCCGACGGCTAGGGCTAAAATCGTGGTGAGCGAGTGACCGTTTTGATAGGTGCTTGGCAGGCAAAAGACGATCAGCAGTGTTACCAAACCAAAGACGGCCCCACCCAAAGAGGGCGTTCCGGCCTTGGCCTGATGATCTGGTCCAAGCACGCGGATAACCGCCTGTTCCTTGCTTTGTTTCAACTTTTTAATCACAGTGGGCATGACGACGGCCGTCAAAGCCATTCCCAATAGAAATTCTAATACCAGCATTCCCTAATCCTTCTCTTTAAATGTCAATTCGATCGATTGTTGGTTCTTAATCACCGTTCCAGCCTTCACCGACTGTTTCTCGGCATAACCAGAACCCGACAACTTTATTTTAACACCCGCTAGGTATCCCCAGGACAAAACTTCGTTTTGGCTCCAGCCGCTAAAGTCCGGCACCGTCGTGCTCCCCTTTGCAGACAGCAAGACCAGCTGGCCCTTTACAGCGGATTGGCCACCCTTAATTGATTGGGCGGTGACTTTTCCCTTGGAACCAACGGTGGCGACTTTCATGCCGGCATCCGTCAACGTCTTGCTTGCAGCTTCAATTTCTTGTCCGCGAACGTCTGGCACTTGAATCGTCTTGGTTGCTGACTTCACCGTGCTATCTCCGTCGTTTAAGGCCTGCAGCATAACCGGCCGGAAGACGTTGTTTAACGTAATCTGAATGTTGGCATCCGGGAAGACTTGTGGCTGGCGAACCACGATATACATGATGTAACGTGGGTTATCGCCTGGCACGAGGGCCATCACCGAGTGAATGGCGTTGGTTAGGCCATCCAAATACTTCCCGTTTTCAGCAATCTGGGCCGTTCCGGTTTTAGCAGCAACCTGATAACCAGCATCGGAAAGCGAGTACTGCTTGGCCGTACCATCGTCGGCGTTGACAACGCCCTCCATGTTTTTCAGGACTTCCTTGGCCGTTGATGCTGAAACCGGTGTGCCGACTTTGGTCGTCTTGCCGGTCGACGTCGTTTTACCGGTCAAGGGATCGGTCGTCTTTTGCACCAAGTAGGGCTTAACCATCGTTCCCTTATTGGCAAAGGCCGAATAGGCCTGCAACATTTGGGCCGGGGTCGTTCGAATGGCCTGACCATAGGAAGTGTTGGCCTGATCGATTGGCTGTTCAAAGGAAATCGAGCCA
Organism: Fructobacillus papyrifericola; assembly: GCF_018437235.1. Lineage (GTDB taxonomy): Bacteria > Bacillota > Bacilli > Lactobacillales > Lactobacillaceae > Fructobacillus > Fructobacillus papyrifericola. The sequence goes on from NZ_JAAMFJ010000001.1 coordinate 662,494, forward strand.
GCCTGCTCGTTTGGCAATTCCATGCCGGTCTTCTTTAGGAAGTGGAAGCGGTCGATGTAGGACTTCCAAGTCTTTGCCCCAAGCGACTGCTCGATTTTGGCAAAACCAACGTTTGACGAACGCTCGTAGGCCTGACGATAAGTCAATGTTCCCGCATTGTTACCGAAGGCATCGGTAACCTTCTGCCCGTTAATGTCCAACGTTCCCGATTGGTAGGTGCTGTCCGGCTGCCACTTTTTCTCTTGAATGGCGGCTGCCAACGTAATGGTTTTCATGGTTGAACCCGGCTCGAAGGCTCCCTGGTTCAGCATGTTTTCCCAAGCATCGGACAAACCGTCTTGAGTGTTTGGATCAAAGTTTGGCCGTTGCGTAGCCGCCACGATTTTACCGGTTTTGGCCTCCATGACAAAGGCCGCGGCCGACTTGGCTTTGGTGCCCGAATAAAGGACGTCCATTCGGTTTTCCAAAGTCGCCTGGAGCTTTTCATCGATGGTTAAGGTAACGTTGTCCCCGTTTTTGACTTGATTCTTCTTGTCCTGCTGAACGTCTGCCCCGAGCGAAGTCGTCAAGCCATCCTTACCACGAAGGGTGGTGTTCTTGAAAGCTTCAATGCCCAAAACACCGTTCAAAGTCTTTTGGCCGACTTTGTTCGTGACCGAATTTGTCAAGCCAATGATGTGGGAGGCCATCCGGTTGTTGGGGTAATACCGGGCCGGCTGAGCCGTAAACTTAATTCCCGTTAGCTTGAGCTTCTTAATTTGGTTGTATTGGTCAACGGACAAGTTCTTTGCCTTGGTACCCAATTCAACCTGCAGCTTATTGGACGAGAGCTGCTCGTACAAGTCGTTTTCATCCGCACCCAAAATCGGTGCCAGAGCGGCCGCCGTGCTCTTGGGATCGGTCACGTAATCCGGCTTGCCATTGACTTTTTGCTTCTTGTCCAAAACAGCGTACATATCGTAAACCGTTGAATTATCAGCCAAAACGGAGCCGTTTGACGAGAGGATCTGCCCTCGAGTGGCTGGCACCGTCGACTTTTGCATAAAAGTCAGCCGCGTTGCGGCTGACAAATCGTGGTTATTAACGGATTTAAATCCGGCAATTTGAAAAAGACGACCACCCATAACCACGATGATAATGAGGGCAAAGAGCCCGAGCAGGCCCCCGAAGAGCCTTGCATTACCAGTGATTTTCTTACCGAGTTGTCGTCTTTTACTTTGTTTCATAGTTTATTGATTGACGTTGCGAACGTTTGTCGTGCTTTGTTCCATGTTAGCCGATTTCGCAACCTTCTCCAAGTTATCCTTGTTGGTCTTCGTCTGAATATCGCCCCGGTAGGAGTCGTTTTCTTCCTTGACCTTGTCGATCTTTTCGCTAACTGCTTGGTTCTTCGCATCGACCCGTTGCATGGACACCGTTGTCCAGACGGTCGCTAACATCACGAAGAGAACCGTCACCGCCATGACGATGACGAGCGAACGCTCTTGCTTCGTCCAAACGGCTGGTTGATAGCGCTTTTTAACTTTAACCTTTTTTCGGGCTGGTTGGGCCGGCAGTGCTCTGGCTGCGTTTTCATAACGGTACGCGTTTTGTGCCATCTGGTTCTCTCCTTCATTAATCGTAATCAATCAAATGCGTGAACAGCACCTTGATTAATCCTTTGTTGCATCCTTTACCCGTTCAATGCCACGCAATTGCGCCGACGCCGAACGATGGTTTTCTTCTTGTTCTGCCTCACTTGGCTTAATGGCCTTGCGTGTCAGCAACTTGTAGTCGGGTGCCATTTCATCTGGCATGACTGGCAAGCCGCGGGGCAGGTCCGGCGCCTTTGTCTTTTCCTTAAACATCTGCTTAATCAGACGGTCCTCTTGGGACTGAAAGGAAATGGCTGAAATTCGACCGCCGACAGCAAGTAGATCAAGTGCCTGTTCAAGCGAATCTTCCAGAGCGCCTAGTTCGTCATTAACGGCCACGCGTAATGCCTGAAAGGAACGCTTAGCCGGGTGTCCACCATGCCGGCGCGCCGGTGCCGGAATCGCTTCCTTAATCACTTCAACCAATTCAAAAGTTGTTTCAATCGGCTGTACTTCCCGCCGCTGTTCAATCTTTCGGGCAATCGCCTTGCCAAAACGGTCTTCGCCATAACGGGTCAACACCCGGACCAAGTCGTTAAAGGACCAGTCGTTAACGATCGTTTTGGCCGTTAGTTCCTGCCGTTGGTCCATCCGCATATCAAGGGCCGCATCATGGTTATAAGAAAAGCCCCGGTCGCCCTGGTCAAATTGAACGGAGGAAACACCAAGGTCGTACAAGACCCCGTCAACCCGTTCAACTCCTTCTGCTTCAAGCGAGCGTTTCAAGGTCCGAAAATTATCAAAAATCAAGACGAGCTTTCCCGCCGCAATTTCATCCCTGTACTGTTCCTTGTTAAAGGCAATCGCCGCCTCATCCTGGTCAAAGGAATAAAGCCGACCCGTGGTCAACTTGGACAAAATGACACCGGTGTGGCCACCGCCCCCTAAGGTCGCGTCGACGTAAATGCCGTCTTCTTTTACCGCTAGTAAATCAACCGCTTCTTTTTGGAGAACGGTCACGTGTTCAAATGTCATAGTCGTTCTCCCTTCCACAGTTTCTTCAAGCAATCAAGACGTCTTTTCGACTAAAAGTCAAAGTCGACCAAGCCCTCAGCAATTTCATCGAAGTTCTCAGCAGTTTCTTCCGTGTAAGCCTGCCAGTTTTCAGCTGACCAGATTTCAAAGGAATCCCCGACACCGGTTACGACAACTTCTTTTGCTAGTTCTGCGTGTTCTTTCAAGTTCGGCGCAATAATGACACGGCCTTGCTTATCAAACTCGGCCTGCATGGAGCCAGCCATCACAAAACGCTTAAAAGCCCGGGCGTCCTTCTTCCCGATTGGTAAGTTATTTAATTGCTCTTCGAGCTTATTCCAAACGTCCAAAGGCATGGCCCGCAAGGAATGTTCCATCCACTTTGCAATGACGAAAGTCTCACCGAGTTGGTTTCGAAACTTCGCCGGAATCGTGAGCCGTCCCTTGGGATCTAAATTGTGTGACGATTCTCCCATGAACATGATGGCCCACTCCTCCTTTCTGTGGATTACTTAAATACAATTTACCACATTCCCCCACTTTTCACCACTTTTCTTTAAGATTCTTTTAAACTAGGGTATAAAAAAGAGCCAAACCCTTGTTATCACAAGGATTTGGCTCAGTGGGGGAAATTCCCTAAATTTTATAAAACGTGAATGAATAAGGCGGCCAGAATGGTGATCAGGACCAAAACCATGGCAAAAAGACTCGAAATACGCCAGAAAAGATGGGTAAAATGCAAAATGTCTAAGCCGTTTTGACCCATTCGAACAAAGGCGACGACAGCCGCAACCAATAGTGCCAGTGCAAAACAGACCAGTATATCCGACCGGTAAAAGGCCGCCCCTTCAATCAGGTAAAAGGCGTACCAATTCGGAATACCGGCCAAATCCATAAAGGAAAGACCAGGTAGCATGCGGTACAAAAACCGCCAAATCATAACAAAAAGTAAAACGGCAAGCCACAGGCCAGCCCAAAAATACCAAACCATCTTATTCACCTCTCACTAACTGTATCAAGGTCTTTGCAAAATTTCAATTTTAAAGCCGGCTATGGTAAGATATCCCTAGTACATTCAGGAGAACACGGGATATGTTGAAGAAAAAGCAAAAGCAGGTTGAAGAACAACGGCCAGTTGCCCAAACGGTCGACCAAGCCTTGGAAGACGAGGTCAACCGTCAACTAAGCAAGCGGCCAATGCCAACCGTTGAAAAGAAAAAGAAGACCCGTTACCAAAAATGGACCCTTTTCATGTCCCTCTTCATGGTAATCGTCATGGCTGGCTCCGTTATTTACGCCGCCATTTCGGCCCTTCGTTAAGCAATTGAAAGCAGCGGGTAATTCCGCTGCTTTTTCTTTGGATAAAGGAGCAAAATCCCCATGTTATCCACAAAAAAAGACGGACATCTGTCCGTCTTTTTTCTTTATTCAACTGAAAGTAAGAATGGGTAGAGGTCTTGGCCACCATTGTGCACTTCGACTTCTAGGTCTTCATCAATTTCTTCAATTGCTTCTTCCAAGGCCTTTTCTTCCTTGGCTTTGGCATCCTTACCCGCAATGATCGTGACGATTTCAGAATCGTCATCGCACATTTCTTGCAGGAGGGACTTGGCCGTTTCAACCAAGCGCTTGCCAACAACGACGATCTCGCCGTCCTTCATTCCGAGCCAGTCACCCTTCTTAATGTCGTGACCCTTCAAAGTCGTTTCACGAACTGCCTGGGTAACCGCGCCTGAAACAACCGTTGCCAACTGTTCCGTCATTGACGCTTCGTTGTCTTCCAACGAGGCATCTGGGTTATAGCCGAGCATGGCCGTTAAGCCTTGCTGGATGGAACGGGACTTCACAACCGCTACCGGTACATCGGCCAAATCCTTGGCCTGTTCTGCAGCCAAGAAAATGTTTGAGTTGTTCGGCAAAATCACGGCCTTCTTCGCACCGGATTCCTGAATGGCATCGACGAAGTCCTTCGTTGAAGGATTCATTGTTTGGCCACCGGTAATCACCTTGTAGACACCAAGGGAATCAAAGAGCTTTGCAACCCCTTCACCAGAAGCAACAGCGAATACCGCCATTTCAGGTGCTTGAACTTGCTTCTTTTCCTGGTTGGCTGCCTTATCCTCGGCTTCTTGCTTGTCGATAACGGCCTGTTGCTGGTCGCGCATGTTGTCGATTTTGACCTTACGCAAGGAACCAAATTCCGTTCCCCAGTGAATAATCGAACCGGGATCTTCCGTGTGGACGTGAACCTTTACGACATCGTCATCGTTAATAACCAAGAGTGAATCACCCTTGTCGGCGATGTAGTTGTAGAACTTGTCATAGTCAAAGGGCTGGTCGTAAGTCGTACCAACACCCAAGTCAACCATGATTTCGGTACAGTAACCAAATTGAATGTCTTCTGGGTTCAAGGATTCATCAGCCTGAGCACCAGCGTGGAGCTTGGAAACCATCTGGTCCAATTCCGCGTTATCCGGTGCCTTCAAGTTATTTTCGTCAAAGGTTCCCAAGACAACTTCTGAAAAGCCAGACAAGACCATGACCAAGCCCTGGCCGCCGGAATCAACAACGCCGACTTCTTTCAAAACTGGCAAGAGGTCGGGCGTGGAGTCCAAAGCCTTTTGGGCAGCAGCCATCGTCTTTTCCATCAAGCTTGGCAAGTCATCACCTGCCGAAGCTGAACGGTCGGCTTCGGCAGCCGCCTCACGGATAACCGTCAGGATCGTTCCTTCGGTTGGCTTCATCACGGACTTGTAGGCCACTTTGGCAGCTTCCATCAAGGCGTCGGCCATGTCGCGGGCGGACAAGTCATTCTTGTCGGCCATCGAATTAGCCATTCCACGGAAAATCTGGGACAAAATCACACCAGAGTTTCCACGGGCACCCATCAGAAGTCCCTTAGCCGTTGCCTTTGCAAGCAAGCCAACCGTTTGGTCCTGTGATTCACGTTCGTATTCAGCACCGGAAGCCATGGACAAGGCCATGTTCGTTCCAGTATCCCCGTCAGGGACAGGGAAAACGTTTAATTTATTAATGTTTTCCGCGTTAGCAGACAACTTGGCTGCGGCCGCGTTCACCATCTTCCCATAGACAAGGGGCGTAATGGTGGTAATTTTTTCTGCAGTCATTTTACTTTAATCCTCGGTTTCAATCCCTTGAACAATGACGTTCACTTCGGGTACTTGTAAGCCTAAGTATGCGTTTAGGTAATACTTCACACGGGCTTGAACCGAAGTCGAAATGTCAGCCAACTTCATGCCGTGTTGAACCACGATGTAAACATCAATCGTTAGGCCTTTTTCGCCCTGGGAAACCACGACCCCACGGCCGTAGTTTTCGCGGTTCAAGATTTGGTTAACACCGTCTTTTAAAGCAGAGCGAGAAGCCATGCCAACCACACCGGGGTTAGCGATGGTTGCCCCACCGACAACGGAGGCAATGACATCGTTTTCAACTGTGACATCACCGTTCTTTGTTCGAATTTTAATTGCCATCACATAAGTCCATGAAGCATGTAGCACGCTCCACTTTTCCTTTCAAATTACTTATATCCTATTTTACCATGAGCGGGCAGAAAGCCCAACTTAGCGAAATTCTTTGCAAAGTCATGAAAAAATAAAAAAACCACCCAGTGGAGTGGTTTTTAAACACGTTCGATTGAGCCGTTCTTAAGACCGGCCTTCAAAGTACGTGCAGTCAAGTAAACTTTCTTAGGTGCGGAACCGTTAATCTTAACCGTTACCTTTTGCAAGTTTGGCTTCCAGCTACGACGACTTGAGTTCAAGGCGTGTGAACGTTGGTTACCAAAGCGGGTGCGTGCACCGTTAATTGCATCTTTTGCCATGTGTGACCCTCCTATCCGAGCCGCACAGCGTGCCTGCTCTTCTTATCAACAATACATAATTTTACCAGAGGGTTTCGACTTTGGCAAGAATTTAGGCGTATTTATGCAAAATTTCGCTCAATTGTTCTTTATTGTGAAAACCAGTTAACCGTTCAACGGCCTGACCGTCCTTCATCACAACCAGGGTCGGAATTGCCCGAATCCCAAAGTTACCCGGCGTTTCCTTGTTTTCATCAACGTCAACCTTATAAAAGTCAATCTTTGAGAAACTACCGTCTTCCGCCAAAGCGTCTAGTACGGGTGACTGCATCTTGCATGGGCCACACCAAGTTGCCCAAAAGTCGGTAATGGAAACACCCGTCTTGGTCTTTTCCTCGAAATTTGCGTCTGTTAATGCTTCAACTGCCATTAGCTCCTCCTATCCGTTGACTGGGTGACCAGCACAATGCCCCGTTCAATGGAAACATGTACCAATTCCCCAACAAACTCATTTGATGAATACATAATACCGCTATTTTCCTTAATTGTCAAAGGATACTCAGCATCCAGAATCGAGAAATTATCGACTATACCTAATGGCATAAAACCCAAATAATGGTGGCCGGGGAGTTTCTCCACAACGTTGTGTTCGGCATCCAAATAGCTGATGGTGTTTCGGCAATCCACAATGCTAAAACGGCCAACCAAAGAGGAAAAGCCGACCTGAGGAAGAAAACTATCCAGGAGTGGAATCGTCAAATTCGACAACTCATGATCCAAGCGACCACCGGTTGCCCCATACAAAACAATGTCATCCGCCCCGGCCGCCATGGCGTAACGAACAGCTAAGGCCGTATCCGTGTAATCCTTGTGGGCCGGATAGGTCGTCATCTCACGTTCCTTTTGGTAGGCGATCAAGCGCTGGCGCTCGTCATCAGACACCGAATCAAAATCACCAACGGCAAAGAGCGGCTCAATCCCCTCTTCCATCAAAAAAAGCGCCCCTCGGTCTGCACCAACCCAGTCACCGGGTTCTTTAAAGAGATCAGCTGGCCAGTTTTCCTTTGGGCCACCGGCTAAAATGTTAATTCGCATCGCATCCTCCAAAAAAAGCGGCCGAAATCATTCGGACCGCCTTGGCCCAAGGGCCGTTTCATTTACTTTGTAACATCCAAAAGGGTTTGAACCTTGGCTGCTGGATCCTTCTTGTCATAGACATAAGAACCGGCAACAAAGACGTTGGCCCCGGCATCGGCCGTCAACTTGGCCGTTTCGTTGTTAATACCACCGTCAACTTCGATATCAAAGTCCAGGCCGAGTTCGTTCCGGTAGACAACCAATTCCTTAATCTTTTCCGTCATTTCTGGCAAGAAGGCCTGGCCACCAAAGCCAGGGTTAACCGTCATCACCAAAACCTGGTCCACCATGCTCAAAGCGGGCACGATGGCCGAAACCGGCGTTCCGGGGTTAATGACAACTTCGGCCTTCACACCGGCCTTCTTAATCATCTGCAAGACGCGGTGAATGTGTGGCGTTGCTTCCACGTGAACCCCAATCAAGTCGGCCCCTGCTTCAGCCAAGGCCTCCACGTGGTTTTCCGGGTGAACAGCCATCAAGTGAACGTCCAAGAACAGATTGGTAATTGGGCGCAATTGCTTGACCCAGGCTGGTCCATAGGCCATTGATGGGACAAAGGAGCCGTCCATCAAATCAACGTGCAAGTACTTGGCACCGGCTTTTTCAACCAGGGCAACGTCCTCGCCCAACTTCGTTACGTCAGCGCTCAAAATCGATGGGGCAATAATTCCTGCCATGTTTCTTCCTCTTTCTAAAAATCCGTTTTATCAACTAGTTCAAACGGTCCTGCTTCCACTTGGTCGCGTTTTTCTGATAGACCGGTCGTTTACCCTTAATAATTTGGTAAAACAATTCATAGCTATTATACCGCTCGGTACTAATGGTGCCAAGCTCGACGGCCTCTTTGACCGCACAGCCAGGCTCGTTTAAGTGCGAGCAGGTCCGGAAGCGACAATTGACCGCCGCTTCACGAATTTCAGGGAAATAATCCCCCAATTCCTCCACGGGAAAGTCAAAGACTTCATAGGAGGAAAAGCCCGGGGTGTCGGCAATCAACGTTTGGTAGGCCGGCACTGGAATGAGTGACACTTGACGGGTCGTGTGCTTTCCACGGGAAAGAGCCTGGGAAACTTCACCAACCGTCAGTTTCAACTCAGGTGCCAGCTGGTTTAACAGCGTGGACTTGCCCGCTCCGGTTTGGCCCATGGCAACGACAACTTGATCCTTTAACAGAGGGGTGAAGGCGGTCTTCAAATCATCACCGGCAAAGACGACCGGATAACCAATTTTCTCGTAAAGTCGCACTTTTTCCTTAAAGTCGGCTTGCTCCTTTTCAGAAAGCAAATCTAACTTTGAAAAGTAGAGGACGGGGTGGACTTTTTCAGCCTCTAAGGCAACCAACTGGCGATCAAGCAGGTTCTGTGAGAAGGCTGGCTCGACAACCGAGGTAACGACAATGGCTAAATCAACATTGGCCATCGGTGGCCGCACCAAGCTGTTCTCACGCTCATGCAGAGCCCAAATCAACCCCTCGCCGTTCTCGGACTCAAAGTCGGCCCAGTCGCCCACCAAGGGCTTCTGTCCGTTTTTACGGAACTGCCCCCGCGCCCGGGTCCGTTCAACCGTACCATCCTCGAGCATTAAATCATAATAACCGGCCAACGACCGTATAATCCGTCCTGTTTTCATAGGAATATTATAGCATGGGCACCCGTTTTCTAGGCAAAAGAAAAAGGACCTTCAGAGGTCCTTTTTCTTAATTCGTCTTCATTGTCGAATTTGAACTCGAGCTACTTGCAGACGCAGCACTCGTTCCAGACGAGATCTTCAGTGTTAAAGTTTTATCAATCGTGAACTTTGAGCCAGCTGCTGGATCTTGTCCAACAATCGTGCCGCTTGGCTTATCCGAATCAACCACCGTAAAGGCCAAAGAAACGTTGTTCTGGTTAGCCCAGTTCACAACGTCTGACTGCGAACGGTTCGTCAAGTCTGGCAAAGTCAGTGACTTGGGCCCCGTTGAAACCGTCAGCGTGATGGTTGTATCACCGGGGTCGACTTCTGATCCGGCATCAACGGACTGGCTGATGACTTGACCGGAAGGAACTGTCGTTGAATCCTCGGTCTTCTTCTTGACGGTGATGCCCTTGCTCGTCAACTGGTTGGCCGCCTTTGAATAATCCCAGCCGGTGTAATCAGAAATTGAAACCGTGTCGGTTCCAGAAGAAACCACCAGCTTAACCGATGACCCCTTCTTAACCGAACGGCCAACACCAGGGACGACTTTAATCACATCTCCCTTATCGATCGACTTGGAACTGGTCGAAGACGTGGATGAAACCGACAGCCCGGCGTCTTCCAACTTACTCTTCGCATTGCTTTCGGTCATGTTAGCAACGTCTGGAACGGCCGTGTACATGTTACGAGCATAGGCATAGGCGCCGGCTGCTCCAGCGAAGACCAAGAGGATTAGAGCCAAGACCGCCCACTTCTTTTTCGAACGGTACTTAATGCCGTTCTTATCCAAGACTTCGCGAACAAACTTCGGTGTTCGGTCAACCTGTTCGGCAATCTCCTTAACGGAATAGCCCTTCTGGCCAAAGTCGATAATCCGTTCTTCGACATCGTCCTTCGGCTCTTCTTCCCCATCCTCTAAATCATCTTCCACGAAGGGGTGACTATTCCAGTCCGGCGTCACCAACTTGGTTTCGTCAGAGGCTTCGGGAACGAAACGGCCCTCACCCGAGCGGCGCTTTGACAAAGCTGTCTTTAAATCATCAGCCATGTCTTCCGTTGAGAAGTAACGGTCCTTGGCATCCTTGGTCGTGGCCCGTAAAATGACGTTTTCCAAGGGTTGTGGAATTTGTGGATCAAAGTCCTTAGCGTATGGCATCGGCACTTCGGCGTGCTGGTAGGCAATCCGGTCGGCCGTGTCGCCCTGGTAGGGCACCTGATTGGTCAATAGCTCATACAAGATGACGCCGAGGGCGTAAATGTCCGACTTTTCTGAGGCACTTTGCCCCCGGGTTACTTCCGGTGCCAGGTAGTGAATTGAGCCGATGACCGGTTCCTTGGTGGCTGGCTGGCCAAACTTATTTTGTGCCAGGGCAATGCCAAAGTCGGTGATCTTCACCTGACCATGATCGTCAATCAAGATGTTTTGTGGCTTCAAGTCCCGGTGGATAATACCGGCCTTGTGGGCGGCCGTAACAGCGTCTAGGACCTGTTCCATAATATCGACGACTTCCTGGTATGGAATTGGGAAGTGGGCCTTAATATAGCTCTTCAGGTCCATCCCCGAAACGTATTCCATGACTAAGTAGGGATTCCCTTCGGCTTCCCCGGCATCGTAGAGTTGGACGATGTGGTCGTTGACCAAAGTCGTCGCCGCCTTGGCCTCCTTTTGAAAGCGCTGCAAGGCTTCCGGCTGATCCTTAATGTCAAAACGGATCATCTTCAGCGTCACATCACGCTTCAGGTAGGTATCATAGGCCTGGTACACGTTGGCCATGCCGCCCTCTCCGAGGGGGCGCATGATTTGGTAACGGTTATCAATCATCGTTCCCTTTTCCATTAGTCTAACCTTCCTTTCAATCGATCCTTTAAGACCAGTTCTTCCGCCTTTACCGGCTGATCGTTTTGGACCGTCAAACGCTGACCGGTCGAGGCCATGTGATCGGTCATGTTCGTCATTAACAAAGCGGTCACGTTGTCTGGCACTTGCCTAGCCACGGCGGCTTTCACCAAGGCCGATAGGCGCTCTGAGATATCTAGAACAGAACCCAGTGCCGGATTGTTCCCGGGGCGTTTGACCCCCGGTTGGATGATCGTCACCTGTTCGTCAATCGAGAGGACCTTTTCCAATCCATCCGACGTTAAGTAGAGCCAATCGGCTTCATCCGGTACAAAAGTCGTCCACTCCAAATCCAATTCCTTGTTCACACCCAAGTAGCGCGTCAGCGAATCGGCCTCTGGTAAATCCGGGTCAATTGGTTCACCAGACCGCCGCTCCAACTCGTTTTTCACCGTGTGATCAAAAGTCAGCTGCTTGGCCTGGTTATTCCGCAACAGGTAGGCCTTGGAATCACCGGCGTTCGCAACTAAGACCCGATCCGACAGGCAAACTGCCAATACCAAAGTCGTGGCCATCTGGCTCACTTCCTGATCGTGTTGCCCAACCAGAAGAATCGACTGATTGGCCAAATCGGCCTGGTGAATTAACCAGGCCTTGACCTTCGTTTCTTCGTCATAGGCCACTTGTTCCCAAGCGTGACCAAGGGTCTCGACAACCATTCGAGCGGCTTTTTTCGAGCCCTCTTGCGAAGCAACCCCGTCAGCAACCAGCACTAAAGGATTGCCGGCGCGGTTATAAAAAGCGCCGACAGCGTCTTGATTGTCGGACCTGGCCGGTCCTTTGTCACTTTGGTAGGCAATTGCCATAACTGCTAATCCTTTCTTTGAAAGGTGGCTACGTAAAAGCCATCAGTTTGATAATCATCTGGGTAAATCTTCAAGGCCAGCTCTTCCCGGTCAGCCTTCACTCCCTTAGCCGTTTCGGTCTTCACCTGAACAAAGTCGGGCTGCTTAGCCAAAAAGGCCTTAACAACGGCGTCGTTCTCCTGATTTAAAATCGTACAAGTCGAGTAAACCAAGGTTCCGCCAACCGCTAACTTGGAAGCGGCCGCTTCCAAAATCGCTAACTGAAGGTCCGCCAAGTGCTGCACGTCAGCCATCGTTTTTTCATAGCGGATTTCCGGCTTTCGACGAAGGAGACCCAACCCGGAACAAGGGGCGTCGACCAAAATCCGGTCAAAGTTCCCCTCTAATTCCGTTGGAATCTTGCGTGCATCGAGCGCCATGGCATCAACCCGGTCAGCCAAGCCCAAGCGAGCCGCGTTTTGCGCAATTAGCTTGACCTTATGAGCGTGAATATCTAAGGCTGTTACCCGAGCTCCTTCGGGCAGTTCTTGGGCGATTTGAGTGGTCTTACCACCCGGGGCTGCCGCCGCATCCAAAACCGAGCGAACAGAATCATCGATCTGCATCGCCTCAACCGGCAACATGGCCGATTCGTCTTGAACGGTTAAAAGGCCTTCTTTGTATGCCTTCGATGAGGCCACGTGGCCCCCGCTCACGACGAGGGCATCTGCGGCCAAAAGACCGTCACGAGCTTCATAGCCTTCGGCTTCCAAGGACTCGCGCACAACTTCCTTGTTTGCCTTCACCGTGTTTACGCGCACCGACTGTTCTGGTGCGTGGTTCAAAGACTGCAAGATCTTGTCCGTTTTTTCACTGCCCAACTGCCGAATCAATTCGGTGACCAACCACTCGGGAACGGAATAAACAATGCTCAAGCGCTTTGTTGGATCAGCAATCTTTTTTGGATCAGCTAAGCCCGTTCGGTCCATGTTGTGTAGGATAGCCGTCACAAACTTCGCCGTTCCAACGTTTCCAAGCGTCTTTGCAATTTCAATCGTTTCGTTAAAAAGGGCGTGCTTGGGAATTCGGTCCAATTCCTGCCACTGGTAAAGGGCTGTTAAGAGCAGTTCCTTTACCCAGTTTTCCAACTTCTTACCCTTCACAAAGGGCGCTAACCAGTACTCCAAGAGTAGGCGGTACTGAATCGTCCCATAAACCAGGGTGGTCAACAGCCCCTTATCGGCGTCCTTCAAGGGGTTGGCCTTGATAATTTGGTTTAATTGCAAGTTCGAATAGGCTCCGTTTTTGACTTTTGCTAAAGTCAATACCGCAAGCAAACGCGGGTTATCCGAATGAGTAATCTTTTTAGGCATTCGCCTCTCCAATCGTAATCCAGGCATCCCCTTCAGCTAGGTGCTGGCCAGCCCCGTTCAAGAAGGCCGCGACATCCATCACGGCCTTACCGGCCGGTTGTAAACGTTCCACTGCCAGTTGGCTGCCACCGGCCGCCGCCACATGCAGCTCCTTTTTGTTCTTAAGGGTGATTACACCCGGCTTGGCCGTCGTCTTTTCAGCCAAGGGACGAACCTTAACGAACTTAATCGACTGGCCATCAGAAAGTGCGTGGGCCGGATGGGTTGGGTAGAGACCACGAATGTGCCAATCCAACTCCTGGGCCGTTTCCTGGTCAAAGTGCAGTTGTTGCTGTTCACGGGCGATGTTTGGTGAAAAAGTCACTTCCTCTTCCACCTGTGGTTGGCCAGTTAATTTACCAGCAGCAATCTTTTCTAAGTTCTCGGTAACAAGGGGCACCGCTGCATCCCCTAACTTAGTAAACATGGTTCCGACGTTGTCTTCTTCAGTAATCGGCACCTTTACCACGTCCAAAACGTCCCCGGCATCCATCTTCTTAACCATGTACATCAAGGAAACACCGGTTTCTCGATCGCCATTCATGATGGCGTAGTGAACCGGCGCACCCCCACGGTACTTTGGTAGCAGGGAGGCGTGGGCGTTGACCGCCCCGTACTTGGCTGCCTCTAAAAGCTTCGTTGGCAGGAACTGACCAAAGGCAGCCGTCACGATAAAGTCCGGTGCTAAGTCAATGACTTTGGCCATTTCTTCTGAACCAGAAATCTTTTCCGGTTGCAAAACGGGCAGGCCGAGTTTCTGTGCCGCTTCTTTGACTGGACTAGCCTTCAGCTGACGCTTGCGGCCAAAGGGGCGGTCGGGTTGCGTCACAACGGCTAAAACATCAAAGCGGTCGTCTGCCGCCAGTGCTTGCAGCGTTGGAACGGCAAATTGTGGGGTTCCCATAAAGACAATTGATAAGGTCATGCTTTTTTACCTCACTGTGCTTTCTAAAAAGAATAAGTTAATCCTATTATAGCAAAAAGAAAGAAAAGGCCCAAAGGCAAGCCAGCAAGCAAACCTTTGGGTCTTTTCAATCAAATCGATTTTCAAATCAATTCTACATAAAGGAAACGGGGTCCCGGCGTACTTCCAGGGCAAAGTCCTTGTCCGCCTTCTGTGACCGATCAACTAAATCGCGGAGCAGTTCATCGGCCTCGTTTGGGTCCTTCATTTTTAAAATCATCTGGAAGAAATAGCGCCCCTTCAACTTGGCAATTGAATGGGGTGACGGTCCCAGCAGCAAGACGTCTTCAGGCAAGCGCTTCTTGAGCCAGGCGGCAATCTTGGCCGTTTGCAGGGCGACTTTATTCTCGTCAATGGCCGAACACTGAATCTGCACCGTGTAGAAATAGGGTGGAAATTCAGCGGCATGGCGAATGGCCATTTCCTGCCGGTAAAAGCCCTCATAGTCGTGCTTTTGGGCATACTTCAGGGCGTAGTGTTCGGGGTTATAGGTCTGAATCACAACCTCCCCCTGCCGTTCGGCCCGTCCGGCCCGACCCGCCACCTGCGTCAGCAGTTGAAAAGTCTTCTCCGAGGCCCGAAAGTCCGGCAAGCCCAAGCCCGTATCGGCATTCAAGACGCCAACCAAGGTCACGTCAGGAAAGTCCAGCCCCTTGGCAACCATTTGTGTGCCCAAGAGAATCTGGGCCTTCTTTTGGCCAAAGTCGGCCAGGGCCTTCGCCATCGCCCCCTTCTTGCGCGTCGTGTCCTGATCCAGACGAATCACGGGATAGTCGGGCATGAGCGCGGCCAGTTCGGTTTCGACTTTTTCAGTACCGGTTCCGTAATAGCGGATGCGATTGGAGCCACAGGCCGGACAGGTTTGCGGAATCGCTTCCTGGTAGCCACAGTAGTGGCACTTTAGCGTCAGGCTGTCCATGTGCAGGGTCATCGCCAGGTTACAGTTTGGATCTCGCGGCACAAAGCCGCAGTCCCGGCACATCACAAAGGATGAGAAACCCCGGCGATTTAGCATCAACACCGCCTGCTCGCCACGGTCTAGGACCGTCTGCAGCTTCTCCAAAAGTGGCTTTGAAAAATTGGTATCGCCACGGTCCAGCTGTTCTTGTCGCATATCGACCACTGACACTTCCGGCAAAGTCGCCTGCGGATTAGCCCGCTTTGAAAGCGAGAGCAAGTCATAGACCCCCTTTTGTGCCCGGGCCCGGCTCTCCAAGGAAGGCGTTGCCGAACCCAAAACAACTGGCGCCTGGTGGTAGGCAGCACGCCAGAGGGCCACGTCCCGGCCCGAATAATGGGGATTTTCACTTTGACTGTAGGAAGTCTCGTGCTCCTCATCAACAATAATTAAGCCAAGCTTAGTCAATGGTGCAAAGACCGCCGAACGGGCACCGACCACCACTTGGACTTTCCCCTCGTGAATCCGCCGCCACTCATCGTAGCGCTCACCTGTCGACAGTCCCGAATGCAGGAGAGCAGTTTTCTCACCGAAACGGTCTTCCACCCGCCTTTGCATCTGCGGGGTCAAAGCGATTTCTGGGACCAAAAAGAGCACCTGCTCGCCCCGGTCGATGACCTTCTGGGCAGCCTGCAAATAAACCTCGGTCTTCCCAGAACCGGTGATGCCTTCAAGCAAGAACACCTTGTCCTCTTGCTCGTCAATGGCCTTCGTAATTTGATCGTAGGCCACTTTTTGTTCGGCGTTCAAAGTCTTGACCCCATCGGCCTTTCCGGAAGCAATGGAAGCCGGCCGCCGTTTCACCTCAACTTGAACCTTTTGTAAGATGCCCTTTTTAACCGCCGCGTTTAGAGTAGCCAGCGACACATCCAGTTGCTCCAGCCATTCTTTTTTGGAAAAGACTTGACCGGGGTGGGCCTCAGCAAAGGCTAAAATAACCCGCTGTTGTTTGGCCCCCTTCGTCAAAGTCGCCCCGATGTTTGAGAGCTCATCTAAATCATCGTTTGTTTGGAAAGCCAGCTCCGTCTTCACCCGACCCTGGTTTTCAATCACACTTTCGACCTCTAGCAAGCCAGCCTGTTGAAGGCGGTTAATGGCCCGCCAACCCTTAGCGGAAAAGTCCTTGGTTTGCACCAGTCGTTCCTGCTGCCCGTCCAGGTAGTCGACCCGATCAGCATCCGATAGACCAGCTAAGGCCGTCAAACGCTTCCGGTAGGAAACCTTTAGCGAAGTGGGCAGCATCAAGGCCAGAAAGGTCACCCAAAAAGAGAAGTTCTTTTCGGCCAAGTCATGGGCCAAGTCCAAAAGTTCAGCAGATAGAACCGGCCGGTCATCCAAGACCGTTAAAACGTCTTTGACTTGGTCAATGCTCAAGTCATCCGGCAGCTTATCCGTCAAGCCCACCACGTAGCCTAGAACAGAGCGGTGCCCGAAGGCAACCAGCACCCGAACGCCAGGCTGAACCTCTTCTTGCAGCTCCGTTGGCACTACGTAAGTGTAGGGCCGGTTCGTTTGCTGGGTTGGAACATCGACAACGATTTCTGCATACTGGCTCATCAGGCACTCCTCCTTTCAAATGATTGAAAACCTCTGCGATTTTTTCTACAAAACTGGTCATTTTTAGCCGCGTCAAGCCCATTCAAGAGCACCTTGAAGCGAAAAGGACCCACCATGTAGTAGGTCCACTAACTAGACTTTGGTCAGGTTAACTCCAACTCGTTCTTCAATGATTTCAAGGGCCTGCAAATAGCGGGCATAGTAACCGGCCGGGTCATCTGAGCCACCCTTTCGGTCCAGTGAAACGGCCTTGTCAGCAAAGCCGTATTCTTGGATAACCTGCCAGAGGTTTTCGTCAAAGCGCTTTGAATCCGCATCGTCGGCTCCGTTGGACACCGCCACTTCCGGCGGAATAACCAGAATCAAGTCCAGCTCTTCTTCCCCAATCGTATTATCAAAGAGGAATTGCAGCTTGGCCGCATCTTCCTGGTCCAGCCAGGAGCGGGTTTCGGCCATCGTGACCATGGCGTCCGTGTCAAAAAAGGTCAAGCCGTTGTTGGCCGGAGAATTAATTTCAGCCGAATTGGCATCGTATTGGCCTTGAATAATGCGGGAATAGTCCTTTAAGAGCAATTCGGAATCAAAGACGTTGGACTCTTCTTGATAAGTCCGTGAAAATTCAACGGAAAAAGGCGAGTTCGACGTTCGAGCTAAGCGCCTAGTCAATGTCGATTTCCCCGTTTGGGGTGCACCCACAACCAGAATCTTCTTAGCAAAATGCCGGCGGAAAACACGGTTAATGTAATCCCAGTTGGCCAAGGGATTCTTACGCACGGCCGTGGCCGACACCTTCAAAATCGTCCGGTCCATCAAGGAAACGGACCAGTGGCCATCGTTTGGCAAGAGTTTTTCCAACATTTCTTTATAATCGGCCTCGCCGGTATACAAGGTAATGTGGGCCTCGGGATTCGTAATGTTGCGCTTAATGGTTGAAGTCAGGCGATCCGTCCACTCCTGCCAGCCATTTGGCATTTGGGGAATGTCGTCTTCGTTGATGTAGTCGACTTTGATACTTTCTTCATCGTTAAAGGCTTCGCGCAGGTAGCGGAAGCGTTTCTCAACCGGCAGTCCAATTTGGTCGCCGCGGTCCCCGGTGTAACCAGAGGTAATCACAACCACCCCATCGTTTAGGGCAGCGGCCTTATAAATTTCGGCTTGGTGCCCAATGTGCATGGGCGCCAGGGTACCGAAAAAGACACCGATTTTATCGCCCGTAAGGTTTTCTTTGACTAAGTTTGCTTTAACCATTTTCTCCTACCGAATTGACATGCTTTTCTGATGCAAGTAGTCCTATTATATCAAAGATGACTGCCCGAAAGAAAAGTCCCTTCCCCCAGTCCAGCTCGAACACCCTTCTCAATCAAAGTCTTTTTACGCCGTCACGTATTAATACGTTTCAAACAGAAAAAAAGCTACTCAGATTGAGTAACTTTTTATTTTTAGGCCAGCAGCCCATCGTTTAGGTCAGTGAAATGTCCCCGTTCAGGTTATTGAAGGCCATCGTTGCCTCGGCAGCGGGAACGTTTTGGTAATTCTTGGTCACGTTGATATCACCAAAATGGCTGTAGGTCTTCAACTTTGGCAGCGTTGACGACTGGACCCGAATATCGCCATTGCGATCACTAACGAGACCAGCACTGTTGACTTTGACTTCCGATAGCGTGATATCGCCGTTCACGTTAACCAAAACCAGTTGATCAACATGACTCTTTTGCACCTGCAAATCGCCGTTCAAATTCGCCAGGCTGACTTTCTGCAAGGTTACCTTTTCGGGAAGGGTCACCGTGATATGGTGGCGCTTACCATTTTTAATTCCGATGGTCCAACCGTTGCGTTCATCCCCGGTGACTTTGACAAAGCCATCGGTTGCAGAAACCGTAATATAGTTCTTTTCGGCTCGGTCGGCCGAAATGGCAAAGCGATCACCGGTCTTAACGGTCACATCGGCATCCTTCACCGACAGATCGAGCTGGGTCACGTTTTGCTTGCCAGAAGTAATTTGGTCCGGCGTTAAATCAACTTCTCCCTTATCGTCTGCGTCAGACAGATAAACCGGTCCGTTGTTCCAGTAAATTTGGCCCGGAAAGCCATCCACTACAAAAGTCGTCACCATGAGGAGACCACCCAGGCAGATCAAGACAAGGCCAATCCAAATTTTCTTATTCATTGCCCCGTCCCCCTCGTACGATTCGAAGAACTGTTTGAAAGAGTTGGCGGCTCCAGTCAGCAGACTTCATCGATAACAAAGTCGCCATCGGCGACCAAACCAAAACCAAGCCCAAAAACAAGAGGGCCAAGCCGATGTAAAAGGAACCACCAAAGAGGGATTGAGGAATAACCACGGCGCCGGCAATGCCGACAAAGGCCGCAACAAAGATGAAGGCCACCATGATCAGCCAAGAAATCAGCGTTGGCAGCCAAAGGATGACCAAAACGACCAGGGCCATCAAAAAAGCCAAGGGCGCCTTTAAAAAGACAGCTCCCTTCGATTTCTCCTTTGGCGATGGCTCAGACGGAACACGCTGGTCAGCTGCACTTTCCAGTCCAGCCTGCTTACGAACCTTTTCAGCCAAGTCCCTAGGCTCACCCAAGGTCATTTGTGCTGACCAATCGTCTAAATGGTGCTTCTTCATATAATTGGCATAATGGTCCAACCATTTTGCCTGCTCGTTTTTTGGCAGGTCCTTTAAGGCCTGTTCGAGCTCGTTTAAATACGTCATGTGATTCTCCCGGCAGTCGATAGGCGCCTTCTGCAGTCTTTTGATTCAATCAAGACCAACCGAAAGAAGCCATTGCCGTCTAGGAATTTGGTTTTAGGCAAAGACTGCTTTCTAACCATCAACGGTCAGTAAAAGCAGCGCTAACATGGGCCCTTCCCATATCCATTATAGGTTATCAACTGGTGAGAACAAAATCTTTTCTAAAAAAGCCAATAAAAAAGTCCCCACTGTGAGCGGAGACAGGAGAATTATTATTTAAAAAGTGACAGGTACTTGCCGTAGCCTTCCTTTTCCATGTCTTCCTTTGGCACAAAGCGCAGGGAAGCGGAATTGATGCAGTAACGCAAGCCCCCCTTATCCTTTGGCCCGTCAGGAAAGACGTGGCCCAAGTGGGAATCGGCATCGCGTGAACGAACTTCTGTCCGCGTCATGCCAAAGGAGTGGTCGGTGTTTTCTTGCAAGTCCGCATCGTCAATTCCCTTGGTAAAGGCCGGCCAACCGCAACCAGAATCGTACTTGTCGGTTGAAGAGAAGAGCGGTTCACCGGAAACGACGTCCACGAAGATGCCGTCGTCCCACCACTGGTCATATTTACCAGTAAATGGCCGTTCCGTTCCGGCGTTTTGGGTCACTTCATATTGTTCAGGCGTCAAACGCGCCTTCAATTCTTCTTTACTTTCCTTTGTCATTTTGCCTTATCCTCCCAATACTGTGCCTGGTAACGCTTGCGTGGCGCCATCATCATGGCTTCACGCAAGGGATCCTTCTTATAAAAGTCCTGGTGGTACTCTTCGGCTTCATAGAAAGGCTTAGCGTCTTCAATCGTTGTCACGATTGGTCGGTCAAAACGACCGGAAGCCGCCAATTCCTTCTTGGATTCTTCGGCCACCTGGCGTTGCTCGGGTGAGTTCACGAAGATCACCGGACGGTAAGTGTCGCCACGGTCGGCAAACTGACCAGTGGCATCCGTTGGATCAGCCACTTGCCAGTAGAGATCAACGAGTTCCTTATAGGAAATCACCTCTGGATCAAACCAGATTTTAACGGCTTCGGTATGACCGGTCGTGTGCGAGCACACTTCTTCATAAGTTGGGTTTGCCACGTGGCCGCCAGTGTAGCCAGAACGGACCTTCTTGATTCCAGGAAGGGAATCAAAGGGTTCCACCATGCACCAGAAACATCCACCTGCAAAAATTGCTGTATCTTCTGCCATGTAAAAGACCTCCTAAGTACTATTGTACTCAGGAGGTCTTTTTCGTCAATGGTCTAGTTGAAATTTATTCCAAAGCAAGAACTCGTTAATAAAATTAGAAAGATTAGATTTTACTCTCAATCCAGTCCCAAACTTCGTCTTTACCGGATTTCGTTACCGATGAAAAGAAACAAAAGTCTGAATTCTCCCCATCGTATTCCACTGCTTTTTTGATGATCGACTCTGATTGGTTTAGTTTTCCACGAGCAATCTTATCGGCCTTGGTAGCCACAAGCAAAATCGGAATGTTGTAGTAGTTTAACCACTGGTACATCATGATGTCTTCTTCGCTTGGCTTATGCCTTGCATCAACCAAAGAAATCACCCCACGCAACTGCTTTCGTGACGTAATGTAAGTCTCGATCATTTGGCCAAAGGCTTCCCGTTTCTTCTTGGAAACCTTGGCATAACCATAACCAGGAACATCAACGAAGTACAGGGAATCCTCAACAGCGTAGAAGTTCAAAGTCTGCGTCTTACCAGGCTGACCCGAAGTCCGGGCAAAGTTTTTCCGGTTGATCAGCGTGTTGGTCAAAGAAGACTTGCCGACGTTTGAACGGCCAACGAGGGCAAATTCTGGCCGGCCATCTTCCGGATACTGACTTGGCGACACGGCCGACATGACCATTTCAACGTTATGAACGTCCATCTTTAGTCCTTCTCTTTCGTCTTTAAGACCATCTTTGGTTCTTTACCGGATTCAACGGCGGCCTTTGTGATGATGACTTTTGAAACGTCATCGCGTGACGGAATTTCGTACATGACATCCTTCATCACGTTTTCAATAATCGAACGTAAGCCACGGGCCCCCGTTCCACGGGAAATGGCCAAGTCCGCCATCGCCTTCAAGGCCGCTGGCTGGAATTCCAGGTCAACCTGATCAAGACCAAGCAAGGCCTTATACTGTTTGACCAAGGCGTTTTTTGGCTGCGTTAGAATGTGGGTCAAGTCCTCAACCGTCAGCTCGTCCAAGACTGTGATGATTGGCAAGCGACCAATAAATTCTGGAATCAAGCCAAACTTTGACAGGTCTTCAGGCTCCACGTTTTGCAGGATATTGTCTTTACTCAAAGCTTCAGCGTTATCAGAAGAGGCGGAACCGAAGCCAATCACACGCTTTCCCAAACGTTCCTTAATGATGGTGTCCAAACCAGCAAAGGCCCCACCAACGATAAAGAGGATGTTGGTCGTATCGACTTGAATCAACTCCTGGTTAGGGTGCTTACGACCACCCTGTGGTGGCACGGAGGCAACTGTGCCTTCAAGCATCTTCAAGAGGGCCTGCTGAACTCCTTCCCCGGAAACATCTCGGGTAATCGAGACGTTTTCAGACTTTTTAGCGATCTTATCGATTTCATCGACGTAAATAATACCGCGTTCCGCTGATTCGACGTCAAAATTAGCGGCTTGCAACAACTTCAAGAGAATGTTCTCCACGTCTTCACCGACGTAGCCAGCCTCCGTCAAAGTCGTCGCATCGGCAATGGCAAAGGGCACCTGGAGGATTTTTGCCAGCGACTGGGCCAAGTATGTCTTTCCCGAACCGGTTGGTCCAAGCAAGGCAATGTTTGACTTTTGCAGCTCCACATCCGTTGTCTTCAAGGCGTTTTCGTTAACACGCTTGTAGTGGTTGTAAACCGCAACGGCCAAAGTCTTCTTCGCGTCTTCTTGTCCGATCACATAATCACCGAGTGATTCCACGATTTCCTTTGGGGTTGGCAAGTCGATTTGCTCGTCCTTGGCTTCGACCGCCAATTCCTCTTTAATAATTTGTTCGGCCAGGTCCGTGCATTCGTTACAAATGTACAAACCGTCAGGACCAGCAACTAACTTCTTAACCTCGTCAGCACCCTTTCCACAAAAAGAGCAGTGCACCATTGGTTCTTGATTTTGCTCAGCCATAAGCCGTCCTTTCTATTGATGATCTGTCAAACCACTAAGCGGTCTAACGATTCGTCAAAGTCCTTCTAAGAAAAAAAGCCCGCTAGGGGCTTTTTTTCACGTTTACTTTGCCTTGGCAGAAGAAACGATCTTTTCAACCGCTTGCTTCATGGCGATGTCGTGCTTCAACAAAGCATCTGACAATGATTGCTTAACTTGTTCTTCAGAGATGTTGTACTGAGAAGCCAAGTCCTTCACTTCAGCAGCCACTTCTTCATCTGAAGGTTGGAAGTCTTCCTTCTTGACGATGGCTTCCAAGACCAAGTTCGTCTTCACGCGCGTGTCGGCACCTTCAGCGAACTGTTCCTTCAATGATTCTTCTGTTTGACCAGAGATTTGGAAGAACATTTGTGGTGAGATACCTTGTTGTTGCAATTGACCGAGGTATTGTTGCATTTGACGGTTCACGTCTTCATCGATCATTGCTTGTGGAATGTCACCACCGACAACTTCGGCGTTCTTCACAGCGGCTTCAACGGCAGCGTCTTCGAAGGCGTCGTCAGCAGCTTGCTTACGAGCTTCTTCCAAGTTCTTCTTCGTCTTTTCCTTCAATTCAGCAAGGGTGTCAACGTCTTCGTCAACGTCCTTGGCAAATTCATCGTCCAATTCAGGCAATGACTTGCGCTTAATTTCGTGAAGCTTAACTTCGAACAAGGCTTCCTTACCAGCCAAATCCTTTGCTTGGTATTCTTCTGGGAAGGTTACCTTCACGTCAACGTCGTCACCGGCAACGTGACCAACCAATTGGTCTTCGAAGCCAGGGATGAATGAACCTGAACCGAGTTCAAGTGAGTAGTCCTTTGACTGGCCTCCTTCGAAGTGGTCACCGTCAACTGAACCGTCAAAGTCGATTACGACCGTGTCGCCGTTTTCTGCCTTGGTTCCTTCTTCTTGCAAGACCAATTCAGCCTGGTTTTCTTGCATGCGCTTGATTTCAGCATCAACGTCTTCGTCTGAAACCGTTGCGTCTTGCTTTTCAACAGTCAAGCCCGTGTAGTCACCCAACTTGATTTCTGGGGCAACGGCTACTTCGGCCTTCATTTCCCAGTCAGCACCCTTTTCCATTGAAACAGGGGCGATGTCGGGTTGTCCAACAACCGTGATACCAGCTTCTGCAACAGCAGCTTGGTAAGCGGCTGGCAAAACGATGTCCATCACGTCTTGGTACAAAGCTTCTTCACCGAACTTTTGCAAGAAAAGTGACATTGGCACCTTTCCCTTACGGAAGCCAGGAACCGCAATCTTGTTCTTGTTCTTTTCAAAAGCGGCCTTCAAACCCTTTTGTACATCCGCTTCTGCGATTGAAAATTCTAACGTACCACGGTTTGCATCCGCAGCTGCTGTCCATTTAGACATAGTAAATCCTCCAAGTCATTTCTTCCTATTAATTTTAGACTAAATAGCCGATTATCACAAGGTTAGAGCGGATGAAATTTAGAAAATATGGGGGATTTCCCTCTTTTTTTCTTTTTTTAATGTTGCTTTTGTCTTTCTTTGTTATCATAGTGAAAATATCAACGGCTAGAGAGAAGACGCATGGTGAAAGCATTACTGAAAAAATACAACCGAATCATCCGATACCTGATCTTGGGCTTCGGGACATTTTTAGTAAACATGTGGTCCTACGGCCTCATTTCCAAAGTCGCCAACTACTCCATTTCCTACACTCTGGCCTGGGCCATCGCCGTGCTCTTTGCCTACGTGACGAACCGACAGTGGGTCTTTAATTCTAAGGCCTCTGGTTTCCAGATCATTCCCGAAATCATCAATTACTACCTGTCGCGTGGGCTGACCTTCTGGCTTGGTCTGGTCATCATGTGGATTGGCGTCCATCTGCTTTCCTTCAATGACTTTTACGTAAACATCGCCCGAAACGCCATGCTGCTCATCCCCAATTACTACTTGGCCAAGTTCTACGTCTTTCGCGACAAGCAGCGGCAACTAGACAACGAAAGCCTGACTGAAGAGGAATTGGGCGAATAGCCTAATCGGATTCCCAATCTTCATAAAAAAGTCGCACGCCGTTCACCCCAACCATGCTATAATTTAGTCAGAAAAGGAGCCGCCCTACCAGACGGCTCCTCAGGACAAAGCCGCAAAGCGGTGACTGTCCTTTCTGGTTCATATAGAAATCGCCATACTCGGTCTAGTCATAAAGCGAGTATGGCTTTTTGTTAGTTTCCCTTCTTCTTACGTTTTGCCAACCAGTCCAGGTATTGATGTAATTG
The DNA here is from genome assembly GCF_018437235.1 of Fructobacillus papyrifericola. Taxonomy (GTDB): domain Bacteria; phylum Bacillota; class Bacilli; order Lactobacillales; family Lactobacillaceae; genus Fructobacillus; species Fructobacillus papyrifericola. The sequence continues at coordinate 687,451 of NZ_JAAMFJ010000001.1, forward strand.
TCCAAAGGAAACAACAACAATACAGACAGTCTGCAACATCAAGCAGAACTTCACCAGAATTTGCTACACCTTTCGTCATCTTGTTTTGTTCCATAACGGTCCTCCACTTCGAATGATGAAAGGACAGCAACCAAATCGCTTCTTTGTCCTGCCCGTATCTTAACACAAATCAAAAGAGCGTAAAGCCGACCAATTCGGGCTTTACGCTCTTTTTAGACTCTTTTTATTAGCGTTGTCTAACAATCATCGAAGCAGCCAAAGATAAAATCAACAAAGGGTCCTTTCGCTAGTTCCTCTAGCGACTTTGGCATGCTTTTTTGAAATTATTCAGGCAAGTTGGCCAATTCGACAATCGCCTGACCATAGATTCCCATGGAGCGAACCAAGTCGTCGACCAAGGCGAATTCGTTCACCTGGTGCATCGTCTCTGGTGAGTCTGGGAACAAAGCCCCAAAAGCCACCCCGCGTTCCATCAAGCGGCCGTAAGTTCCCCCACCGATGACTTGGTCATGGGCAGGCAGGCCTGTTTGGTCGTGGTAGATGGCAAGCAAAGTCTGCACAACCGGATCCTCGGGCGCCACGTAGTGCGGTACTTGCGCATGGCCGCCAATTTCGGCCTTGTGGGGCCAGTTCGAAACGGCATCGGCCAGTTGACCGCGGATAAAGTCGGGACTAATGCCCTTTGGATAACGGAAGTTATAGTTGATGAAGGCCCCGTTTTCTTCATCGAAGCGGATGATGCCGACGTTCATTGACAAGGCGCCCATCACGTCATCTTCAAAGGCCACGCCTAATTGACGACCAGTTGGGTCATCGTGTGACCAGGTGCCCAGGTAGGCCAAGAAGCCGGCAGCAGAACCACCAAAGTCGTACTGTTCCAAGAAGTGGGCCAGGTACGTTCCGGCGTTCTCACCGGTTTCGGGTAAGGAGCCGTGAACCTGCTTACCAATCACTTCAAAGGAAACTTCGTCGCCATCCAGGCTGACTTTTCCGTGAATCTGAGGGTGGGCCTTCAGATAGGCTTCGAAATCATCGTCCACCTTATCAAAGTCGAGCCCAACCACGGTTGCCCGGGCAACACCAGAGACCATGTTCGTTCGCAAGCCGGATTCGAAGTTCAGCAACTGGGCCTTATCCCCATTCGTTCCAGCAGCGGTCACGTTCACCTGCACGTTTCCCTTTTCCCCGTTGATGATTGGGTATTCCGCATCGGGTGAGAAGCCAAAGGCTGGTGCTGGTTCGACTTCGAAGTAGCGGGTCATTCCCGTCCAGTCGTTTTCTTCATCAGTTCCAAAAATCAAGCGAACCCGGCGCTTCAAAGGCAAATCCAGATCGCGAATCATCTTGAAGGCGTAGTAAGCGGCCAATCCCGGTCCCTTGTCATCGGAAGCCCCACGGGCAATGACCTTACCGTCTTCGATTACTGCCGTAAAGGGATCGGTATCCCAGCCTTCACCGGCCGGCATCACATCGACGTGGGCCAACAAGGCAACGTATTCCTCGCTGTCCTTGGGACCAATTTCGATGTAGCCAACCACGTTATCAATGTTCTTAGTGGTGAAGCCGTCACGGTCCGCCAGTGACAAAATGTGTTCCAAAGCCGCCTTTGGTCCAGGCCCCAGGGGCGCATCCTTGCTTGCCTTACTATCGTCACGCACGGAAGGAATGGCTAAATAGTCCGCCAAGTCCGCCAAGTAGGCGACCTCCTCTTCCTTTGCTTTCAACTGCCAATCGACCATGAAAATACCTCCGTTTATTTTCTCCGGAAAAGTCGTTCATGACTTTTTCATAATTTTCTAATGATTTGATTTTAATTATACACAAGTCCGCGTTAAAATGTTTGCAGGAGGTCGAATTTTTTATGATTAATTTATCGCACAATCTGGCAGCAAACATCATCACCCCCAGAAAGAAGGACAGCTTCAAGGGAAACTACGGTCACGTCTTGATCGTTGGTGGCAACGAAAACCTTGGCGGGGCAGTCATCATGAACGCCCAGGCCGCCGTTCAATCCGGAGCTGGCCTAGTCACGGTCGCGACGGACATGAGCAATAAAACCGCCATTCACGCACGCCTGCCCGAAGTGATGGTCATGGACTTTCGACAAGATTTAACAAAGGCCGTCCAAAAGGCCGACGTTGTCTTAATCGGCTCTGGCCTTGGTGAGGAACTCAGCGTCCTGCAGAATGTCTTTGCCCAGATCAATGCCGAGCAAACCCTCATCATCGATGGTTCGGCCATTACCATGATGGCTGAGCACAACCTCTCCCTGCCCAATGCCCAAGTCGTCTTAACTCCCCACCAAATGGAGTGGCAACGCTTTGGTGAGGTGCCCATTGCAAACCAGAGCATGGAAGACGCCAATTGGGAAGCCCTCGTGAACATAAAACCCGAACCAATTCTCGTTTTGAAATCTTCTGCCACCCAGGTATACTTGGAAGATGACATGTATCAACTGTCCATTGGTGGCCCCTACCAAGCAACAGGCGGGATGGGTGACACCTTAGCCGGCATGGTGGCCGGCTTTGCCGCCCAGTTCAAGCCTTTAGGGCCAGCCGTCTTGGCGGCCGTTTACTGCCACTCGGCCATTGCCGAAGAACTTAGTAAAAAGGCCTACGTGACCCTGCCTTCAAAAATTGCTGAAGCCATCCCGGCCTTCATGCAACGGTTGGCAGAAGAGACTGTGGCAAAGGACCCGGTTGATACCAAACAAGAAGAGTAATTTTGACCAGAAGGAAGAGAAGGCAAATGAAACTGATTTCCTGGAACATCGATTCCATTAACGCAGCCGTTGAACACAAGTCCGACCGCGGGCTCATGACCTGGGGCGTCCTTGAAGGGATTGCTGAGAAAAAGCCCGACGTCGTCGCCATTCAAGAAACCAAGTTAAAGGTTGACGGCTTAACTAAGAAGCAAAAAGAGGCCTTAGAAGGCCTCTTCCCTGGTTACCACTTCTACACCAATTCCTCTTCGGCCCGCAAGTCATACGCCGGCACGATGTTGATGACAAAGGACGAACCGATCAAGGTTGACTATCCCAAAATTGGTGCGCCCGGTGAAATGGATCAGGAAGGCCGAATTGTGACGGCTGAATTTGCCAACTGCTTCGTTTCCACGGTCTACACGCCAAACGCTGGTGGCGAGCTCGCCCGCTTGGACGATCGGCAACTCTGGGATGACGCCTACCGGGCCTACATCAATTCATTGAATGAGCAAAAGCCGGTCATTTTCTCCGGGGACTTTAACGTTGCCCACGAAGAAATCGATTTGAAGCACCCAAACACCAACCACCATTCGGCGGGCTTCACGGACGAAGAACGCTCGCACTTCACCCAGCTGCTTGACGCCGGCTACACCGACACGCTCCGTGCCGCCCACCCTGGCGAAGGAGACATCTATTCTTGGTGGGCCCAGCGCTCCAAGACTTCGAAGATTAACAACTCCGGTTGGCGGATTGACTACTATCTGGTATCAAACCGAATCGCTGACAAGGTCCAAGATATCAAAGTCGTGGACACTGGTGCTCGCCAGGACCACGCCCCATTGGAATTGGATATTGAGTTATAAAAAAAGAACGATAACAATTGTTATCGTTCTTTTTTTATTTGATTTACTTATACCGAACCGCTTCCTTGAGCGGTGCCGTTCCAAAGAGCTGACCCTGGCGAATCAAGATTTCAGCACAGGCGACGGCATCGGCCAGAGCATTGTGGTGGTTCTTTAAGGAGATGTCCAACGAAGCAGAAACCGTGTTCAACTTGTGGTTAGGCAAATCAGGCATTAACCGACGGGACGTTTTTAACGTGTCCAAAACTTGGAAGTGCGCATCGGGCAGATCATAGTAGTCCAGGCAGGCCTTCAAGACCGACACGTCAAAGGTGGCGTTGTGCGCCACGACCAGCTTTTCTTCGGTAAAGAAAGGGGCAATCGTTGGCCAAATATCTTTAAAAGTCGGCGCATCGACAACGTCTTCTTCATAAATGCCGTGAATTTGGGAGTTACGGGCGGAAAAGGGCGTGTCTGGTTTGAGAAGCGTGTAAAACTGGTCAACGATTTCGTCGTTTCGAACCACGACCAAGGCCAGGGAAACGGCTGAATGCCGTTGTCCCGAGGCCGTTTCAAAATCAATGGCAACAAAGTTCATAGTAAGGAAAGCTCCCTTCTTTCAAGTGTCGCCGTCCGACCGGTTGGCAATTTCACACTTTGCTCGGCACCGGCCACAATGGCAAAGCCCAGTTCATCATAAAGGTGCCGGGCGACTTGGTTTTTAACATCGACGTCCAACCAGAGGCGGTCGTAGCCGACTTTTTCAGACCAGTCGACCATGGCCTCAATTGTCGACCGACCCAGCCCCTGGTTTTGATAATCGGACAAGATGGCAATGCCTAGTTCGCCAGCAGCAATCGAACCAATCCCAACCGGGTAAGAAACCGCGGGATTATCTTCTGTGTCGGCCTTCGTTTCCGCTTCGGCCCAGACCAACCAAGTCTTAGCTGGCAAGTCGGCTTCGGCAGCCATTTCGTCTTCATCAATACTCTCGGACTGCTGTCGGGCTAGCTCGTCAGCTAGTTGAAAGGTGTCTGACTCCTGCTTCAAAACAGCCAATAGGTCCTGGGCCGCTTGTGCATGGGCCAAGTCGAGGGCCTTCAAGCTGTAGGACAGGGTCACTTCGTTTTCACCAGTCGCTTTTGCCATCATGATAGTCCCTCTTCGATTGCTTCGGCACGGCCCAAGCCCTTGACGGTGATTACCCGGTCGTTTTCCCCTCGGCCACCCCGTTCAAAAGTCATTACCAGCCGATCGTTTGGCAATAGGTCCGCCATAAACTGCGGCCATTCAATCAAACTGACCCCGTCGGTCCCCAAATAATCCTCAAAACCCTGGTCAGCCGCACCAGATTCTTCCAAGCGGTAGGCATCAAAATGATACAAAGGAATCCGACCTGTCTCGTAAGTGTTCAGGATGTTAAAGGTCGGGCTCTTCACCCGATCCGTGACCCCCAGGGCCTGAGCAAAGCCCTTTGTAAAAGTCGTCTTGCCAGCTCCCAGATCCCCGTTTAGGGTGATCACCAAGCCGGGCTTAGCCAAAGCGGCAATCTTTTCTGCCAGCGCCTGTGTCTGGGCTGGCTCAGTTGTTTCGTACTTTTTCATAACTCTTATTATAGCATGGTCCTTTCCCAAACGGTCTGGACCAGCTCTGAAACATAGCAGCAAAAAAAGCAGGCATCGGCCTGCTTTTTAGAATAGATAAAGCGCAATCAAAATCAGCCCCGTTACACATAAGCGGACCAGATGATGCTTTAAATGAAAATCGTGAAGAGAAAACCCGCGTGAAATCGCTAAGGCTTGATAAGCAATCAAAGAGACAGCCGCAATAACGGTAAAGTAAAACCAATTGCAAAGCACGCCCAGCAAAAGAATAACACTAACCATAATGTTTAACACATTTAGAAGCAATTGCCCTTTTTGATTCTTCTTTATCGATTGAGTTGTGGCCACTAACATTAAAACAGCGTAGATGGCAATTAAAATTCGTAAAGTAATTTCCAAAGTCGGATTCCTTTTTACTTATGCACAAACATCGCATCCCCGAAGGAGAAGAAACGGTACTTGTCTGTCACCGCGTGCTTGTAGGCGTTTAAAATGTTGTCACGGCCGGTAAAGGCGGCGACCAACATGACCAAAGTCGACTTTGGCAAGTGGAAGTTGGTAATGAAGGCGTCAACAATCTGCCAGTCGTAGCCTGGCTTAATGAAGATGTCCGTCCAACCGGAATCGGCCTTCAATTCACCCTGGAACTTGGTCCCAATCGTTTCCAAGGTTCGAATCGAGGTCGTTCCAGTGGCCACCACCCGGCCGCCATTGGCCCGCACCTTATTCAACTTGGCAGCCGCTTCTTCCGACAACTGGTAGAACTCCGAGTGCATCTTGTGGTCCTCGATGTTTTCCTCGTCCACCGGCCGGAAAGTTCCCAGCCCCACGTGCAAAGTCAGCTCCACCAATTCGACGCCCTTGTCTGCGACTTTTTGCAAAAGTTCCGGCGTCCAGTGAAGGCCAGCCGTTGGTGCCGCAGCCGACCCGTCAACCTTGGAATAAACGGTCTGGTAGCGTTCCTGATCGTCCAGCTTTTCTTTAATGTAAGGAGGCAGGGGCATCTCACCCAGTTCTTCCAAACGTTCCATGAAAATGCCCTGGTAAGTAAACTCGATGTAGCGGCCACCGTGGTCCAATTCCTTGACAATGGTGCCAGTCATCACCGGATTCTCCGGGTCATCGCCAAAGACAATGGTTGAACCAATCGGTGACTTCTTAGCGGGCTTGACCAGCACCTCCCAAACATCGTCATGATCTTGACGGAGCAAGAGCACTTCAGCGTGCCCCCCGGTTTGTGGCCGGATACCGTGCAAGCGAGCAGGCAAAACCCGGGAATTATTCATGACCAGGGCATCGCCTGGGTTCAAATAGTCAAAGATATCATAAAAATGCTTGTCTTCGTAAGCCCCCGTCAAAGCATTCAAAACGAGCAAACGAGATGACGAACGGTCCTTCAAGGGCGTTTGAGCAATCAGCTCTTCTGGCAAGTCATAGTCAAAGTCGGATAGTTGGTAATGTGGTGCATCCGTCATGGAAGCTCCCCCTTTAATTCTTATTCTCAAATGGGCGGCCAAGGTGCTCGTAGGCCGTTTCGGTCACGACCCGGCCCCGTGGTGTCCGCTTCAAAAAGCCAATCTGCAGCAGGTAGGGCTCGACCATCGATTCAATCGTGTCCTGCTCTTCGCCAATGTTGGCCGCAATGGTGGCCAGGCCAACCGGCCCCCCATTGTAGAGGTCGATCATTGACAAGAGCAACTTGTGGTCGGTTTCGTCCAGTCCCTTTTGGTCAACCCGCAACTTGTTTAGCGCCATGTCGACTAGTTCCGGTTCAATGGCCGACTGACCCGCCACTTGGGCAAAGTCGCGCACCCGCTTTAACAAGCGGTTGGCAATTCGCGGTGTCCCGCGCGAGCGCAGGGCAACGGCCAGAGCCCCCTCCTTTGTAATGGGGGCTTCAAAGATGGCCGCAGTCCGGCTGACAATCTCTGCCAGGTCTTCCGGTTCGTAATAGGCTAGCGAATTGATAATCCCAAAGCGGTCACGCAGCGGCTTTGACAACATGCCGGGCCGGGTCGTTGCCCCAACCAAGGTAAAGGGTGGCAGCGGGAAGTGCACCGCTCGGGCTGTCGGCCCCTGGCCGACCATGATGTCGATGTAGTAGTCTTCCATGGCCGAATAGAGCATTTCTTCGACGTTCATTGGCAGGCGGTGGATTTCATCGATGAACAGCACGTCGCCTGGTTCTAGGCCGTTTAAGAGAGCGACTAGGTCACCGCCCTTTTCAATGGCTGGCCCAGAAGCCGTCTTTAAATGAACACCCAATTCATTGGCGATAATCATCGCTAAGGTCGTTTTACCAAGGCCCGGTGGTCCAAACAGCAAGACGTGGTCCAAGGCCTCTTCTCGCATCTTAGCGGCCTGCAGATAAACCGATAGTTCATCCTTTAAGGCCTTTTGGCCAATGTATTCGGACAGCTTTTTTGGACGTAGTGACAGTTCGTCTTCTTGTTCCTCTTGGTTGGCCGAAGCGTCCTTCAAGAGTTCATCCGTTTCGTTTTGCCCTTCAAACCAGCTGTTAAATTGTGTGTTTTCGTCAGTCATTAGTCCTATTATAGCGTATTTCTCCTACTTTTTGAGGAAGCGCAAGACAGCTTTAACAAAATAAAAAAGTCGGTTCCCCGACTTTATTCGGCCAACCAGGCCGGTAATTTCAACATTAATTCGTGTAAGGCACGGCCCCGGTGGGACACGTCGTTCTTTTCAGCCATCGTCATTTCGGCAAAGGTCTTCTCCGCTGGTGCGTAATAGAAAATTGGATCATAGCCAAAGGTCTCCTGGCCATCCCAATCCTCGGTGATGAAGCCGTCAACCCGGCCAGCCGCTTCCAAGTTGGCACGCTTTGGTCCAACAACCACCATGACGGTTGTGAAAAAGGCCTCGCGATCAATATCGGTCTTACCAGAAAGTTTCGTCAAGACCTTGCGGTTGTTGGCTACGTCGTCGTGGTCTCCGGCATAGCGGGCCGAAAAGACACCCGGCTCACCGTTCAAAGAAGGAATCGTGAGACCAGAATCATCGGCTAACACCAAGTCTTCTGGGTAGACTTTGGCAATTTCTTCGGCCTTTTTCGTGGCGTTTTCTAAAAACGTCTGCCCATCTTCGACCACGTCTGGTACTTCGGGTAAATCAGACAGGGACAAGACCTCGAGGGAGATTCCCGACTTCTTCAAGGCCGCTTTAATTTCGTCGACTTTGTGGGCGTTTTTACTGGCAATAATCAAGCGTGGCATATGATGTTATCCTCAGGCTTTCTCTTCAAGGGTTGTCAGTGGCAGGTGTTTGTATTGGAAGGGCCCATCTCCCAGCCAATTGTCAGCAATCGTCTGGAAGGTAGCAACCGGCCCTGTCGTATAAAGTTGATAAGTGGCAACTTTTTGGCTATTTTTCGACAGGAGGTCTTCTTCTTTTAGATACTTTGCCAGGTCTTTGGCAGTTGCCACCCCGGCGTCCACTAAGCGGACCCGATTGCCCACCGCTTCTTGAATAGCGGGGGTCAGCAGTGGAAAGTGGGTACAGCCGAGAATCAAGGTGTCAATCCCGTCCTTATCAAAGGCCGCCAAGTGCTCTTTCACGGCTTCTTTGGCCTCTTTCGTTTGGTAACGGTTTTGCTCCACTAATTGGACAAAGTCCGGCTCCGCCTGGGCAAAGACCTGGGCTTTTGGCGAAAGCGCCCGAATCTCTTCTTGATAGCGGCCGGACTTGACCGTTCCTTCAGTGGCAATCAAACCAATCTTTTTTGACCGGCTAGCTTCAACCGCGGCTTTGGCCCCCGAATCAATCACCCCAATCACTGGGATGTTTAATTCGTCTTGCAGGACCGGTAGGGCACAGGCGGTCGCCGTATTGCAGGCAATCGCTAGGACTTTGACCTGGTGTTTCTCGACCAAGAAACGGGCGATTTGCCGACTGTAGTCAATCACCTCTTCGGGCGTTTTAGGTCCGTAAGGATTGCGGGCGTTGTCGCCGACAAAGACGATTGACTCTTCTGCCAGCAGGGCTTTGGCGGCCTTTAAGACCGTCAGGCCACCGATTCCAGAATCCATCATTCCAATTGCGTGTTCACGTTTTTCCATACCTCTTATTATCGGATAAAGTCAAAAAAATGCAAGAGAGACTAAGTCGAAAGCCGCTCACTTTGATATAATAACAAGAAGAAAGGATGTTTCTTTATGCCAAACGCTCGCTCAAACCAAACAATCGGCTCAACACGGTCCGAAAACGCCTTTGCTTCGCTCCTCCTGCGGGATGGTTTGCTGCAAAACCTGTTGACCGACGACTATGCCAACATCACCTACTGGGCTGGAAAGGAACTGGCCCGTCAGTTCCCACTCGAATCAATCGCTGAAATCACGGACTTTTTCGAAAAAGCCGGCTTCGGTGACTTGACCATCACCTACCAGGGTGAAGCCGAGCAACAGTGGGTCCTCTCCGGTCCCGTTGTAGCTGACCGTTTGGCCCTCAACCGCCAGGCCGACTTTTCTTTGGAAGCCGGCTTCCTCGCCCAACAAGTCGAATTGCAGTACGAGGCCGTTTCGGAAAGTTACTTCCAAGTCGTTAACCGAAAGCACGCCGTTACCATCACCATCATGGCCGACAGCGACCACAAGATTGATTCGCTAACGGCTTCTGAACAGGTTGGTCTCCGCGATCGTTTCTTCGATTTGATGGATGAAAAAACGGAAGCCGTCAACGAACAAATTGAAAACTCCGGTTCAATTAAGCCCGCTTCCGAATCACACATGATTGACGAAGACGCCGCCGTTTCAGAAGCTGAAGCACTCAGTCAAACGGCCGTCAACAGCGTTTCTGAAATCGAAAAGAACAGTCAGAGTCAGCTCAGCCAGGCCGCTGCTGAAGAAAGCGTTGCCCAAGTGGCTGCTGACACAGAGGACGTCATGTTGGACGAAGAGGAACTGTCCGTCCAACAATCCATCACCAACTCACTTCTTGCCTTTGATCCAAAGGCGAAGAAGCGCGGTGACTCCAAGACGGCCCTCGACTTTTAAAGCAATAAAAATGTTCCGAATTAAAAAAAAACCCGTTTCGGGTGCTTTTTTATTATCCAAATCAGAGTGAAGTGCTCGTTAGCGGTCACCTTAATCCTGGCTCTTATTATTGCGACGAGTGTTCCGTCGTTCCTGACGTGCTTCAATTCGGCGGTCCATTTGTTGCTTGCGCTTCAAGTTATTCTTAATTTGGCGCTTGTAGCCTGGCTTGACCTTCTTTTTCTTCTTCTTGACCATGCCGACCATTTCAGGGTCGAGCTTTTTAGTCGTCGCCTGCCGTTGGTAACGCGCCTTGCGATCCTTAACATCGACAATGTCGTTGTTTTTAATCTGCTTGTTTTGGAAAACAATCCCCAGCTTTTCAAGTTCGGCAATCTTGTTTTCTTCGTCTGGTCCATAGAGCGTGACCGCCGTTCCGGGCAGCCCGTTACGACCAGTCCGGCCAACTCGGTGCACGAAGAACTCCAGTTCGCCAGGAACCCCGTCGTTAATGACGTGGGACACCCCTTCGATATCGATTCCACGGGCCGCCAAGTCAGTGGCAACCACGTATTGATAATCGAGGTGTAAAATCCCCTTCATCACCCGGCGTCGTTCACGGGGCGGAATGTCGCCGTGAATTTCGGCGACTTTTAACCCTTGACCGCGCAAGTGAGCGGCCAGTTCCTTGACCCGTTCCTTGGTGTTTCCAAAGATCAGGGCCAGGTAAGGATTGAAGATTGACAACAGCTTATCGATCACTTCTTCCTTGTCCTTGGAACGGGTGGCAATCAACCAGTTATCAATGGTGTCAGCAATCGTTGCCGACGTTGGAATCGTGGTGAAAGCCGGGTTTTCCAAGTACTTACGCAAGAAGGGCTTGAGCTTTTCTGGCATGGTAGCCGAAAAGACCAGGGTCTGCAAATCCTTTGGCATGGCAGCTGCCAGAAAATCAACATCCGGCAAGAAACCCATGTCCAAAGTCATGTCGGCTTCATCGACGACCAAAGTCTTGGCCTGGTTCAAAACCAGCGAACCGGACTTGACCAAGTCGGATAAGCGACCCGGCGTTCCAACCACCAACTGTGGTTGGTGCTTTTCAAGTTGGCGAACCTGGCGGGCTTTGTCGGTACCACCAACGTATTCGACAATCGACACCTTCTCCATGGCCATTGCTTCAGCAAAGGTACGGGCGGCTTTGGCAATTTGGGCAGCCAATTCACGTGAAGGAGTCGTAATGACGACTTGGGTCTTTTGGACACTTGGGTCCAAGTGGTTAAAAATCGGCACCAAGAAGGTGTGGGTTTTTCCCGAACCGGTTTGGGATTGACCAACCACATCCCCACCGCGCAAAACGGTTGGAATCAACTTCGCCTGAATTGGCGTTGGCTGGTCAAAGCCGATCTTTTTCAGTGCGGCAAGCACTTCCGGCTTTAAATTAAATTGGCCAAATTGTTGGCTTTCTTCTGACATGCTGTCCTAACTTTCTTTTTAGACTGGCGTAAGCCAGTGGCAGCTCGACTTTTTAAGACTGTTGCTTTAGGGCACTGTCCACGCGGTCGATGACTGCTTGAATTTGTTCTTTTCCATAAGCCCAGGCACCGGAAGCCAGTGGGTGTCCCCCACCGTCAAAGTCTTGGGCAATCTCGTTAATCACAATCGAACGGGAACGTAGGCGGACACGGTAGTCGCCGTTGTCCTGTTCTTCAAAAATGGCCCAGGCCTTCACTCGATCAATCCGCGACGGAATCGAAACGGTGTAGGAAGTCCCGGCATCCCCCAAGTGGAAGGAGTCGAGCAAGTCCCGGTCCAAGACAACGTAGGCAAAGCCAGAGTCCAAAACGGTAATGTGCTGCATCACCCAGCCCGACAACTTAACGGCCGGCTCTGGCAAAGTCGTGATCTTCGTGTACATGGTCTGGTAGTCAAAGCCGTAGGCGACTAACTTACCGGCCACGTCAAAGACGTCTTCGTTTAGGGAGTACATGAAGCGACCGGTATCCCCGATGATCCCGATGTAAAGAAAGCGGGCGGCTTCCTTGGTCATCTTCAATCCCTGGTCCTTCAACTGTTCGTAGAACTTGTAAATCAAAACGGCCGTCGCCGAAGCTTGATCGTCAACCCACTGCCAGTCACCGTAGGGCTCAACATTGGGGTGGTGATCGATTTTGACAACCTCGAGGCCATTGCGCCAGCGTTGGTCATCCACCCGGGGATCGTTGGCCGTATCGACCACGATCACCAGGGCCTTCTTATAGGCGGCATCCGGTACGTCATCGGCAATGGGCTTGCCATCCCCAATCCAGGAAAGGCCGGGAATCTGCTTGCCGGCCGCATAAATCTTCTTCTCCGGAAAAGAGGCCTTCAAAATGGCCTGCAATCCCAACTGTGATCCGTAGGCGTCGGGATCAGGGCGTTGGTGCCGGTGAATGATAATCGTGTCGTAGCGCTTAATTTGTGAAAGAATGTCTTCTTGAATGCTTGCCATGTCTTAATCCTGTCTTTTTACTATCTTCTATTATACCCCAGCCAGGCCGGCTGACGAAAGGGCAATCCCGGACTAGAACTGGTCAAAGAGGGAGACGGCCTCGTATTTCTGCTCAATGATGTTTGAAAAAGTCAGCCCCAGTAAGCGAACGGAAAAGTCCTCCGGGTAGGCCTCATCAAAAATCAACATGGCCTGCCGGGTCATGAAGGCCGGATCCAAATCAAAGGTGCCGGCTAGGGTCAGTCCCTTCGTCTGGGTCTTAAAGTCGTCGTCGCGAATCTTGACAGTTAACGTCCGGCCCAAGAGCTTTTTCTTCTGCATGTTGGCCACGACTTTTTCAGCCAGGTCCTTGAAGGCGGCTTCGACTGCTTGGCGATCGTGGATGGCCAATTCAAAAGTCGACTCCTTACCAACCGATTGGCGGACGGACCGGTCTTTGACCGGGCTAAAATGCGTCGCCCGGGCCTGCCAGTACAAGACATCGCCGAAGGATCCGAAGTAAACCCGCAGGTCGTCTAAGGACATGGCCTTTAAATCCCGTCCGTCTTTCACACCCAGCTTTTCAAACTTTAACAGCGTCTTCTTCCCCACCCCACGAAAGTCCTTAATCGGTAGTTTCAACATAAAGTCTTCCGCTAGCTCGTGTGGGATCACCGTCACGCCGTTTGGCTTGTGGTGCTCGGAGCCGAGCTTGGCTAAGACTTTGTTGTAGGAAACACCTACGGAGCAAGTCAGCTTGGTTTCCTGCCAGATCCGGTGGCGGAGCTGGGCGGCTAAGGTCGGCGCAGCCATTTTATTCTCAGTCACGTCCAGGTAGGCCTCGTCTAGGGCCACCGGCTCAATGGTGTCGGTAAACTCGTGGAAAATGGCGTGAATTTGGCCAGATATCCGCCGGTACTTATCAAAGTCCGGGGCCACAAAGACCAGGTCCGGACAGGCCCGCTTAGCCTCAATCGACCCCATGGCCGAATGAACGCCGGCCTTTCGAGCCACGTAATTGGCCGTGGCAATGACGCCATGACCGTGGTGCTTATCGGGATCTCGGCCAATTCCCAAAGGCACTTTTCTCAAGGCCGGATTATCGCGCATCTCCACTTGGGCGTAGAAGGCGTCAATGTCGACGTGCAAGATTTTTCGATTGTCTTTGGCCTGCAAGAATTCGCTCATTGGCCCCTCCTTTCCCCTTCTCTTTGCAAAAGAAAAAGTCCCCACTGAACAGTGGAGACTTGAACTCGAACTTAGACGTCGCGACGACGTTCCTTGATACGAGCTGCCTTACCTTGCAATGCACGCAAGTAGTAAAGCTTGGCGCGGCGAACTTGACCGAAGCGAGTAACTTCAATCTTGTCAACACGTGGTGAGTGTACTGGGAAAGTACGTTCCACACCAACACCAGAAGAGATCTTACGAACCGTGTAAGTGGCCTGGATTCCAGTTCCCTTACGCTTGATAACAACTCCTTCAAAGAGCTGAACACGTTCGCGAGTACCTTCAACGATTCGAGCGTGAACTCGAACAGTGTCCCCTGCACGGAATTCAGGAATATCGTTCCGCAATTGGGCTGAGGTAACTTTTTCTAACAAAATGTTTTGACGCATGTCATTCTCCTAATCGCCAATCTTATGCTTGCCGAACCGACTAGCGCACAGCGGATTACCGTTAATTATGGCTTATTGCCTTTTACTAGTATAGCAAAGCCTGGCTTGTCTTGCAAAGAAAACTTAGCCTTGTACTCGTGCGGCCATTTCCTTTTCGTAGGCAGCCAACTTGGCATCAGCGGCCTGCTTTGAATCGGCCACCACACCCAAGTAGAGCTTCAGCTTTGGTTCCGTACCTGAAGGGCGAAGGGCGATCCATGAGCCATCGGCCATCCAGTACTTCAAGACGTTAGCCTTTGGCTGTGGCATCTTCTTGACGGCCCCCGCACGGTCCACCTGTGTCTGGCTAGCAAAGTCCTGCGTAGCCAACACGAGTTCGTTGCCGACTTTTTCAAGCTTTTCGTCTCGGAACTTGGTCATCAAGTCGGCCATTTCCTGGTGACCGGAGACGCCTGGGAAGTTGTAGGCAATCGTCTTTTCTTCAAAGTAGCCAAATTCTTCGTACAAGGCGTTCAAGCCGTCCGCAAAGGACTGCCCCTTTTCCTTATAGAAGGCGGCCATTTCGGCAAAGAGCACCAAAGCCTGGATGGCATCCTTATCGTGGGCGAAAGGCTTGATTAGGTAACCGAAGGACTCTTCAAAGCCAAAGAGGTAGGTGTAATCCTTCTTTTCTTCAAAGCGATCAATCATGGCTGCGATGTACTTGAACCCAGTCAAGACGTCAAAGGTCGTTACGCCAAAGGACTTAGCAATCTCTGAAGCAAAACGGGAGGAAACAATCGAAGTCACAATGGCCCCGTTTTCTGGCAGGGTATTGGTTTTCTTCTTGGCCGTTAACAGGTAGTTCACCATCAAGGCGGCAATTTGGTTCCCGGAAAGCACCTGGTAAGAACCATCGGCCAAGCGAACGGCTGCGCCCATGCGGTCGGCATCGGGATCGGTTGCCACGACCAGGTCGGCCGCTTCCTTCTTGGCGTATTCAATGGCTAATGACAAGGCAGCTGGATCTTCTGGGTTGGGCTTTTTAACCGTTGGGAAGTCCCCGTCCAGTTCCGCCTGTTCCTTCACCACCGTATAGTTGGTGAAGCCAGCTTGTTGGAGGGCCTTTTCACCAATGTACTGACCCGTTCCATGGAGGGGTGAGTAAACAAACTTCAGCGCCGCCCCTTCCTTTTTGATCAAGTCCCGGTCAACTGAAATGGTCTTCACTTCGGCCAAGTAGGCGTTGTCGACCAAGTCGTCAATGATTTGAACGTTGCTCTCTGCTTCATCCTTTTCAATGTTGAAGGGGTCTTCAATGGCGGCACGGGCGTCAATAACGGCCTGGACGGCTTCTGGAATCATCTGTCCGCCGTCTTCGCCATAGACTTTGTAGCCGTTGTCTTCTTTTGGATTGTGCGAAGCCGTAATCATGATGCCGGCAAAGGCCTTCAGATTACGAACGGCAAAGGAAAGTTCCGGTGTTGGACGCAAAGAGGAGAAGCGGTAGACCTTGATTCCGTGTGCCGAAAGCACTTGGGAAGCCTCAATGGCAAATTCCGTTGAATGGTGGCGGGAATCAAAGGCAATCACAACCCCTCGGTCTTTTGCTGCCTGACCATTTTGATCAATGTATTCGGCCAGGGCCTCGGTGACTTTGGCAACCGTGACGACGTTGATTTGGTTTGGCCCAACGCCCATGTGGCCGCGCATCCCGGCCGTTCCAAAGGCCATGTCCTGGTAAAAGGCTTCTTCCACCTGGTTTTCGGGAAGGGCCTTTAACTCGGCTTCTAAATCGGCTGGCAAATCGGCTGCTTGCCACTTAGCGTAAGCTTCTTGGTAGGTCATTTCTCAGTCCTCTTCTTTCTCTTGGCTGGGTTTGGTAATTAAGTTAATAATGAATTGGCGGAAGCGTGGCGACCGCAATACAAGAATGGCAACGATGACGGCTAAGGCAACGCCGATTGGCAAGACCCCGGCCGGTAACGTCAGGTGGCCGAAGAAGTAGCCAATGGTGACCATGGCCGTTGCCCAAATAAAGGATGCCAAAGCCGACATGTGAAAGTAGGTCTTAAAGGGCAAGTTCAAGCGGTGGGCAGAAAGCGGCACAATCGTTCGGACAAAGGGCACAAAGCGGCCTAAGATAATGAAAAGCTGCCAGCGCTTAGGATTTAAGTTGGCCGTAATTCTCTCGGTAAAGTCTTCATTGAGATGCCTTTTCACCCAAGGAATCTTATCGACCTGCTTGATCACCCAGGCCCCCAACCAGTAGTTGATGGAGTCACCAATGGTGGAAGCCAGGGCAAAGAGCAGAAGCAAAATCGCGAATTCTTCTGGCGAATGGTGGCGCCCGGCTAGGCCGGCCGCCGTCATCACCAGTGCGTCACCAGGGATAAAGCCGGTAACAATGCCGCCCGTTTCCACTAGAATCAGCAGAAAAAGAACCGTTAATTCAATTAATGAAAAATTCGCGTCAGCATGACCAATGTGGGTCACCCAGTCCGCAAGTGCGCCAAAGGCTAATACCATGTGTTACTCCCCTTTTTCGTTCCCTTGCTTTTTAACAAAGAAACTAAGTCAAAAGTCTTACCCCGATTTTAATTAAAGGAAATTAATTTAAAATAAAAGGCTTTTTACCTACTTCAATTATACGCCAAGAAAGCCGCAAAGTCTGCCTTTGCAGGCGAATTTTTAAAAAAGAAGGAAATTTTCGAAAGGCTGAAGCTTTCCAAACAGAACGGACCCTTTGTTTAAAAGAAGCGGGCTTAACTGTTCATTATATAGGAGAAAAAAAGACTTTTTACCGTATATTGCTCAATTATTATATAAAAGAATTAACAAATAATAGCGGTATTAAAGCAATTTACAAAAAGTTTATCTTTTCACTTGACACAAGTTTGCTCAATGTTTATTATATATTGTGTAAAGTAAAACAAAGTTATTTGGAGGATGTTAATCATGGAAGCACTTGTTTTAACTGGTAAGAAGCAATTGGAAATCAAGGACATTGAAAAGCCCGAAGTGAAGCCAAACGAAGTTTTGATTCACACGGCCTTTGCCGGTGTCTGTGGAACTGACCACGCCTTGTACGCTGGGGAACCTGGATCAGCCGATGCCGTTCCACCAATCGTCTTGGGACACGAAAACTCAGGTGTTGTGAAGGAAGTCGGCTCAGCCGTTACCAACTTGAAGGTTGGCGACCGCGTCTCAGTTGACCCTAACATCTACTGTGGCCAGTGCAAGTTCTGCCACACGAACCGTCCAGAATTGTGTGAAAACCTTTCAGCCGTTGGTGTTACTCGCGACGGTGGTTTCGAAGAATACTTCACGGCACCTGCCGAAGTTGTTTACCCAATCCCTGACAACGTTGACTTGAAGTCCGCTGCCATCGTTGAACCAATTTCATGTGCCATTCACGGAATGAAGTTGTTGAAGCCATCCCCATACCAAAAGGCTTTGGTTATCGGAGACGGATTCATGGGTGAATTGTTCGTTCAAATCTTGCAAGCCTACGGTATCCACCAAGTTGACTTGGCCGGAATCGTTGACGAAAAATTGAAGATGAACAAGGAACTCTTCGGCGTGAAGAACACCTTTAACACGAAGAACGGCGACAAGATTCCAGCATCCGAATACGACGTTGTGATCGAAGCCGTTGGTATGCCACAAACGCAAGAAGCAGCCGTTGAATCAGCTGCCCGTGGTGGTCAAGTTTTGATGTTTGGTGTCGGTGGTCCAGATGCTAAGTTCGAAATGAACACTTACGAAATCTTCCAAAAGGAATTGACGATTCAGGGTTCATTCATTAACCCGAACGCCTTCGAAGATTCATTGGCCTTGTTGTCATCAGGTAAGTTGAACATCAAGCCATTGATGTCACACGAATTGACTTTGGCACAGGTTGACGACTTTGTTAACGGTAAGTTGGGCGTTGTCTCAAAGGCCGTTGTTAAAGTCGGTGGTGAAGAGGCCTAACAATTATGCAAAAAAGTAAACGTACCCTGGGCTGGGGAGTCTCCCTCGCCTACTTCGCCTTTTCGTTGGTGATTAATTCCATGGGAAACGTTTTGACCATCGCAACGAGCCAGAAGATTCACCCAGCCTTTCTGGGGTCCGCTTACTGGACGGCCGCTGAAAACGGTTGGAACATTTCCTTCATGGGCAATACCTCCTTTGGCTTGTCCATCGTCTTCTTCGTTGTTGGTGTGATTATCGCCCTCTTGAACATGGTCTTGGACCGCAAGGTCGACTTGGTTCGCTTTATCGGGAACCTTGCCTTCATGGTGCCCTTCTCCATGTTGATTGGTGCCTTCTCCGACTGGTTCAACCGAATCATGCCCGAAGCCGATAACTTTGGTATGATGGTCCTATACGTTCTCTTGAACTTCTTCGGGGTGGCCTTGATTGCCATTGCCATCTCCATCTACCAGCGGACAAACATTGTCTTGCACCCTGCCGATGACTTGATGCAGATCTTGCGCTTCAAGTACTTCAAGGGAAACGCCGGAATCGCCATGTGGGTGTCTTACATTCCACCAACGATTATCGGAGTGATTGCCTTGATTGCCGTGCCAGACTTTTCAAACTACGGATTGGGAACGATTTTTGCCTTCCTCTTCCAAGGTAACATCACTGGCTGGGCCGATAAGAAGATTTTCACTGGATTAAAGCACCAGGGAATTGAAATCATCGAGTAATGATTTTCCCAATAGATAAGTAAAGGAAGTGTTTTCATGGCATTTACTGATTATTTTGACGACGTTCAACACATTGGTATTCCCACAAAGGACTTGGCCAAGGCCGAAAAGTTCTGGGAATCCCTTGGTTTCAAGAAGATCGGTGACTTTCCTTCAAACGAAGTCATCTTCATGAACCGTGGTCACTTGACCATCGAGACTTGGCATGATGAAAGTGCTACTGGTAAGCCAGGAGCCATCAACCACATCTCCATGAACACGACAGACGCTGACCAGGCTTTCAAAGAAGCAAAGGCAGCCGGCTTTGACCTGATTGATTCAGAAGTGCAGCACCTCCCCTTCTGGGATAAGGGCATTAAGTTCTTCAACATCAAGGGCCCTGATGCCGAAATCGTGGAATTCTGCGAAATCGTTAAATAAGCTTGTCAGATAAAAAGCGTCCCGCCAACTAATGGCAGGACGCTTTTTTATATTCATTCATTTAGTGAAAGCAGCGCGTTAAAAACTTCTTGTGGTAAGACAATATCAAGATGAGCTGCTGATCGCTTATTGACATTTTGACGGCGCAGTAAGGCCTGCTTTTTAGAGACACTTCGCTGTTCCCCATTCACGGCAGCATTCTTGCGCAATGGGGGCACGTCAACACGGGCAAGGACTTTCCCTTCGACAAGTGCCTGAACTGGCATCGGGTATAAACGCCTTGGAATGGTCATCTTTAGTTCGTGCACCACCTTTTGCGTTAAAGCCGCCGCTTTTGACCGGTGCGTAACGAAAGCCAAAGCGTCGACTTTGGCATAGTTAACCTGAACATCGACTTTCACCAAATCCGATTCTTCAAAGCCGATGGCTTTAGTCTGCAGACTAGCGTAACCATGTGTAATGGACTTCAATTGGTTGAAAAAGTCATAGGCGATCTCAGCCAGTGGTAATCGATAGGAAAGGCGAACACCGCCTGCTTGATCAACTAAGTCTGCAAAAGTCCCTCGGTATCGTTCGGCCAATTTCATCACGGCATCCAGGTAGTCGCCCGGTGTATCAATAATACCAAGCACTATGGGCTCTTCTACTGATTCAATTTTTTCAAAACTAGGAAATTCAGCGGGATTTGTAACCGTGATTGCCTCTTTTTCCTGAACCTGACGGACTTGATAAGAAACGTTTGGTGCAGTCACAATGACTTCGATGCCATATTCACTCGCCAGCCGTTCCTGAATAATCTGTAGATGAAAAACCCCTAAAAAGCCGACACGAAAACCGGGTCCCAGTGCTGCCGAATGCTCTTCTGCAATGGTTAGCGCACTATCGTTCAGTTCAATCTTTAAGAGCGCCTCTTTCAAGGATAGATAATCATCCTTTGGGAAAATTCCGGCGTAGACGACCGGCTGCCGTTCTTGAAAGCCGCTTACCGCTTCCTGGCAACCCTTACTGGCACTGGTTAACGTATCACCAATTTTGACGAATTTAGGCTCCTTCAGGCCAGTGACGACATAGCCAACCTCCCCGGCACTTAGCTGATTCGTCTTCGTTCGATCCGGCCGGTATACACCGACTTCTTTTGGTTGAAAACTCTTGTTGGTCGCCATGAACCGTAATGTTTGCCCAGCGTTCAGCTGGCCATCCACTACTCTGATTTGAGTAATCACACCCAAATAGGCATCGTATTCTGAATCGTAAACAAGGGCCTTTAAAGGACGATTTGAATCCCCCTTTGGCGAAGGTAATTCCTTGACGATTCCCTCTAGTAACTCAGGGACTCCCTGCCCCGTTTTGGCCGACACTTGATAAATTGTTTTCGACAGCAGCGTTGAATCCAATGCCATCAGTTCGTCATAAACACGGTCAACATCGGCTTGGGCTGAGTCGACTTTATTAATGACCGGAATCATCGGCAAGCCTAGGTCATGGGCCAGTCGCCAGTTGGCAACCGTTTGTGCCTGCACACCCTGCGTGGCATCCACGAGAAGCAAAACGCCATCAGTGGCGGCTAAACTTTTACTCACCTCATAGGCAAAATCGACGTGTCCTGGTGTATCAATCAAATTTAACCGATAATTTTGACCGTCTTTTGCTCGATATTGAAGTTGTACCGTACGAGACTTAACCGTTACACCATGGGCTTGTTCAACCGATAATGAATCCAACAATTGAGGCGCCATTTCGCGTTTTGAAACGGTTCCCGTCAGTTCCATCAGCCGGTCTGATAAAGTCGATTTCCCATGGTCAATGTGCGAAATAATCGCAAAATTTCGAATATATTTTTCTTGCATGTCAGTTTCTCCATTCATTTTAGCTTGCTTGAATGGCACTGATTAAATCAATTCCATTCGATGAGTTAGAATGGAAGTCCAATGAGTTGAATTGGCATAATCGCTCCTTTATACAAAAGAAAAGCAACACGACGGCTGCTTTTCAATAACTAAACACTATTTCGCATCATCAAGGGCCGAAACATAGTTATAGGCCTCTTGACCAGCCAAACCACCATCACCAATGGCCGTAGTGATTTGCCGCAGGTCTTTTACCAGAACATCTCCGGCAGCAAAGAGGCCAGGAACGACCGTTTCCAAGCGTTCGTTGGTCTTAATCCAGCCAGCCGGATCCGTAATGCCCATGTCCTTAAAGGCCGCCGTATTTGGCTTCAAGCCGATGTAAATAAAGACACCGGCCGTTTCAAAGGTAGAGGTCTCGCCCGTTTCATTGTTTTTCAAGTCAACGGATTGTACTTCTTCCCCATTCCCGTTAATTGCGGTAACGGAAGTGTTATAAACAAAGCGGATGTTTTCCTGCTTCTTCGCGCGGGCCTGCAGAATTGGCTGAGCCTTCAACTGGTCACCGCGAACAAAGATGGTCACGTCCTTGACGATGTTGGCCAGGTAAAGTCCCTCTTCCACAGCAGAGTCACCACCACCAACAACCGTGACAGATTCGCCCTTGAAGAAGGCGGCATCACAAACGGCACAGTAGGAAACACCTTTGCCCTGGTAATCCTCTTCGCCTGGCACACCCAAGTGCGTGTGCTCAGATCCGGTTGCAAGAATGACTGCAGGGGCCCTTAAATCGCCCATATCGGTGTGGACGACTTTGTCCTGATTGTCCAACACTTCGATGCCAGAAACGGCACCAAAGGCGTATTCAGCACCAAACTGCGTCGATGAAGCATACATTTTCTCGGCAAGGTCCGGTCCCATGATGTTGTTATAACCCGGGTAGTTCTCAACTTCGGCCGTGTTGTTCATTTGGCCCCCGTAGATTCCCTGGTCGACCATGACCGTCTTTAATTCCGCACGGGAGGCGTAGGTTGCTGCCGTCATGCCGGCAGGTCCAGCACCAATGATGATGACGTCGTAGTTCTTCACTTCTTCAGCCATAAGCACTCCTTTCCTTACTTGGATGATTCCTTGGTTCTTATTGTATATCTTAAAAATACATTTGTCTAATTAAAAAAAGAGGTGTCTAGACCTCTTTTTTAATTACAACTTTGCCGCGATTTCCTTGATGTAAGCACGCAGTTCATCTTTGACTTGTGGGTGCTTCAATCCGAATTCGATGTTTGTTTCCAAGAAACCAATCTTTGAACCGATGTCGTAACGGTTACCCATGAACTTGTGGGCATACACGTGCTGACGGTTGTTCAAAGTATCGATGGCATCCGTCAATTGGATTTCACCACCCTTACCAGGCTTCGTGTTTTCCAATTCTTCAAAGATTTCAGGCGTCAAGAGGTAACGTCCGATGATGGCCAAATCAGAAGGGGCTTCTTCAGGCTTTGGCTTTTCAACAAAGGACTTCACACGGTAAAGACCGTCTTCTTTGACCTTGGCTGCAGGATCAATCACCCCGTATTCTGAAACACGGTCGTGAGGCACTTCCATAACGGCCAAAGTTGATTCGCCGGTTTCGTTGTATCGTTCGATCAATTGCTTGGTCAACGGTACTTCGTCTTGCATCAAGTCATCGCCGAGCAAGACAACGAATGGTTCGTCGCCGATGAAGCTCTTGGCAGTCAAGATGGCATCCCCAAGTCCCTTTGGACGTGACTGACGGATGAAGTACATGTTGATATCCGTCGTTTCTTCAACCAACTTCAACAACTCAACCTTGTTCTTTTCACGCAAGTTGTTTTCCAATTCGGGGTTGGAATCGAAGTGGTCTTCGATGGAGCGCTTTGACTTTCCATCAACAATCACGATGTCTTCGATACCAGAAGCAATGGCTTCACGAACAATGTATTCGATCGTTGGGGTATCAACAATTGGCAACATTTCCTTAGCAAGTGCCTTGGTAGCGGGCAAAAAACGCGTTCCCAAACCAGCTGCTGGGATAATGGCTTTACGTACAGGTTTCATTCTATCCTACTTTCTTATCGGCCCGAAGAAACGGACCGTCGTTCTTTTCCATTATAGCAAAACTTTGCTTAATCTTCAGCTTTCAATGGCCTTGTCATCAAATCGTTAATTCCCTGATCGATGGTCTTGCCTTCGTAAATCACTTGGTAGAGGGTTCTTGTGATTGGCAGGTCCAGGTCGTATTCCTTTTCAAAGTCAACAACGGCCTTAATCGTGTTCACACCCTCAATGACCATGCCCATCTCCTCTTCGACTTGGGCTAAAGGCTTGCCGGATGCCAAGGCAACTCCGGCACGGTAGTTACGTGAATTTGGTGACATCCCCGTCACAATCAAATCTCCAATACCGGCCAAGCCTAAGAAAGTCTCCGGTTCGGCACCTAGGGCCTGACCAACCTGGCGAATTTCAACCAAGCCCCGGGTGAGCAAGGCAGCCTGGGCGTTTGCCCCAAAGCCCTTGCCGATCAACATCCCCGATCCAATGGCGATGATGTTTTTCAAGGCACCACCGAGTTCCGAACCGACCAAGTCGGTATTCGTATAGGGACGGAAGTGGGCGTTGGCTAGGGCTTCCTGCAAGACTTTGGCAGCCGCAGGGTTCGTCGAACCAATTGAAATGGCCGTCAAGTCACCCTTGACCACGTCTTCGGCGTGGGAAGGACCAGAAATGACTGCCAAACCAGTGTAGGCTTCTGCAGGAACCTCTTCTGCAATCATTTGAGAAATCCGCAGGTGGGTCTTTTGCTCAAGGCCCTTTGCCGCATGGGCCAACACGACCTGCTGCTTGTTTTCATTAAGAATTCCCGCCAATTGTTTGGCTACTTCGCGAATGGCCTTAGTTGGCACAACGAAGAGCACAACGTCAGCCCCCTTCACAGCGGCCGCCATGTCAGCGGTGGCCTGAAGACGGTCATCCAACTTGGCCCCTGGCAAATAGCGCTCGTTTGTCTTTTGCCCGCTGATCTCTTTGGCTTGCTCAGCCTTGTGTGACCACATCATCACGTTTTGACCGTTTTTGGCCATCGTGTTTGCCAGCGCCGTTCCCCATGAACCGGCACCAAGGACTGCAATCTTAGTCATGTTTCTTTTCCTCAGCATCTTCTTTTTGGTTTTCTTGGATGGCCTTATCCATTCGTTCTTGCAGGGTCTGCAAGGCATCGTAACCCATGCTTTGAGTACGGAACTTAACGGCGGCGGCATCAATGACAGAAGCCGTGTTTCGACCAGGCGTAACCGGTACGACCATCTTCTTAATCTTGACCCCTAAAATATCCAAGGTCTCGTCTTCGTTACCCAGACGATCAAAGTTTTCTTCACCAATCTTACCGTTTGACAGGTGAATGTTTAGGCGAATGGAGGCGTGTGACCGAACGGAAACGGCTCCGTATACCTGTTGGACATCAATGATTCCAACACCACGGACTTCCATCAAATTACGCAAGACCTCAGAGGGTTGACCAATCAAGCGTTGTTCGTCTTCTTGATGAATGTCGACACGGTCATCGGCAACCAGGCGGGCCTTGCCCTGCTGAATCAATTCGAGGGCCGATTCAGTCTTTCCAATCCCGGCATCCCCGGTAATCAGAACGCCCAGTCCGTGGACGTCAATCAAAACGCCGTGGACGGCTTGGCGGGGTGCCAATTCCCCACCCAAGTAGTAGGTCATGTTGGACAGGATTTGAGAAGAAGTTAAGTGGGTGGTCAGAATTGGAATCTGGGCCTCTTCTGCCGCCTGCTTCAATTCATCAGCAATTGGTAAGTTTGTCGAAACGACGAAAGCCGGTGTCTTTTCATCGGCCATCTTTCGATAAACCATGAGCAATTCATCGTGGGACATCCGTTCTGAAAAGGACGTTTCCGTGATTCCCAGCAACTGCACTCGCTCCGGTGCGTAGTAAGTAAAGTAACCGGTCATTTCAAGGCCGGGACGAGAAATGTCAGCCGTTGAAATTGTCCGATTCAAATAGTCATGGCCGGATACAATCGTTAACCGTGTGTGGTCAACCAGGTCCTTCACTGTTACCTTTTTTACTGCCATCTTACTGCCTCCTCATTTCAATTCGGGTTTGGTTCATGAAAACCAGGTTTGCAACGGTCATCAAAACGGCCACTAAGAAGGCCCACCAAAAGCTTTCAAAGGCAAAGCCAGGCACGAAGTAGGCCGTTAACTCCAACAAAGCGGCGTTGATGATCAATGAAAAAGTCCCGAGGCTAACAATCAGCAAGGGCAGGGCCAGAACCTTCAAGACCGGCTTTAACAAGCGGTTTAGGATGGTCAAGACGAGGGCGGCCACCGCCGCCACGGTCATGTTCTCTAAGATAAAGCCGTTTGGAAAAATTAGGGCACAGGCCAGGAAGACGGCCATGTTGACGGCCGTTTGCATGATAAAGCGCATAGGCACTCCTTCAATTCGATTTCTTATCCCCATTATACCAAAGTCTACTTATGGCTTAAATTAAAAGCAGTAAAAAAAGCCCTCAAACGGGCTTTTTGTGGAAAAATTCATTAAATGAAGTAGTTATAACCAGGGTTCAATTCAATAATCTTCCCCGTGCGCTTGTAGACAATCCATTCGGCAATGTCCGTCGTGTAATCACCAATACGCTTGACGTAACCGGCAATCACCAAGTAGTCAGCGGCTGAATCAACCAATTCAGGGTCTTCCTTCATCCCCTGCACGCAGTCCGTTCGGACTTTGGCAGCGGCGTTTGATAGCTGGTGGTTCTTTGCCGCAATGTTTTCGGCACCCAACGCATCGTTTTTAACGTAGTAGGCCATGACTTCCGAAACCATCGTGGCAACCAATTCACCCATTTCGCCCAATTGCTTTTCAATGGCCTTCATGTGCTTGGTTCCCTTCACACGAATGGTTGAGGTCGCGATGTTGCGGGCCTGATCCCCCATCCGTTCCAGTACGGAAACGGCCTTCAAAATCGTCACGATTTCGCGCAGGTCCGTTGTGACCGGCTGGTAAAGGGCGATCATTTCAAAGGTCTTCTTTTCCAAAGCCGCTTCCCGCTCGTTGATCTTGTAATCGTGATCAATGATCGTGCGGGCCCCTTCACGATCGTGCTTAATAAAGGATTGTACGGCCGCCTGAATGGTCTTGGCAACCAGTTCACCCATTTCAGTAAAGGATGAGTCCAAATCAGCTAATTCATCATCAAATAGTCGACGCATCGCAATTTCCTTTCAATTTTAAAGCCAGTGGCTAAACAACTCTCATTATCCGAAACGACCGGAGATGTAATCAGCGGTTTCTTGTTTTTTAGGATTGATGAAAATCTTTCGTGTATCCCCGACTTCGACCAAGTCGCCATTCATGAAGAAGGCGGTCCGGTCCGAAATTCGAGAAGCCTGTGACAGCGAGTGCGTCACGATAATCATGGCGTACTGGTCACGCAATTCCAAGAGGGTGTCTTCAATGTTGTGAGCCGAAACCGGATCCAAAGCAGAGGTCGGTTCATCTAACAACAAAAGGTCGGGCTGGGTAGCCAAGACACGGGCAATGGAGACACGCTGCTGCTGACCACCAGAAAGTCCCAGAGCAGACTTGCCCAGGTTATCCTTGACTTCTTCCCAGATGGAAGCCGCCTTCAAGGATTCCTCAACGGCCTTGTCCAACACCGCCTTATCCTTCACCCCTGCAAGGCGCAAGCCGAAGGCCACGTTGTCATAGATGGAGAATGGGAAGGGGTTTGGTTGTTGGAAGACCATGCCAATCTTTTTGCGCAGTTCAACCGTATCGGTTGTTGGTGCGTAAATGTCTTGGCCCATGAAGTTAAAAGAGCCGGTCACAGTCACGTTGTCTTCCAAATCGTGCATGCGGTTTAAGGCACGCAGATAGGTCGACTTTCCGGAACCAGAGGGTCCGATTAAGGCCGTAATGCCCTTTTCTGGAAAGTCCAAGTCGATTCCGTGCAAGGCTTCCTTGTTACCATACCAGAGCTTCACGTTGCTCGTTTCTAAGATTGTTTCATTTTCTTTTGTCATCCAAAATTACCTGAAATATAATCGTCGGTCAGCTTGACCTTTGGGCGAGTGAAAATCTTACGGGTCAGGTCGTACTCAATCACCTTCCCCTGGTGGAAGAAGGCCGTGTAATCCGAAATTCGAGCAGCCTGCTGCATGTTGTGCGTCACGATGATAATCGTGTAGTACTGCTTCAACTCCAACAAAGTCTCTTCGAACTTGGCCGATGAAATTGGATCAAGGGCCGATGAGGGTTCGTCCAAGAGCAAAATATCGGGCTTCAAGGCCAGGGCACGGGCAATCACCAAACGCTGGGCCTGACCACCTGAAAGGGCCAAGGCGGACTTGTTCAGTTCGTCTTTGACCTGGTCCCAGAGGGCCGCCTGCTTCAAAGTCGTCTCCACGATTTCATCCAGTTCCGCCTTCGTGTACTTACCACGACGGGTCAGAGGAAAGGTGATGTTGTCGTAAATTGACTTGGCAAAGGGGTTGGGCCGTTGGAAGACCATGCCGATGTGCCGACGCATTTCGTAAACGTCGATATCCTTGGAATTGATGTCCAAGCCCCGGTATAGAATCTTTCCGGTAACGTTGGCCACCCCGTCGTTCATGCGGTTCAGTGAGCGCAGGAAAGTCGACTTACCAGAACCAGAAGCCCCAATCAAAGAGGTAATCTTGTAGCGTTCAAAGGACAGGTCACCTTCTGAAAGGGCCAACTTTTCGCCGTAGTGGACCTGCAGGTCCTTTGTCGAAAGGGCGATTTCATGGCGGTCGCTATCCATTTGGTAGACAAAGCGTTCGGGCCGTGTATCCGAAATGAATTCGGATACTGGCTTTAATTCTTGACTTTTATCGGTCATGTTAACCTCACGAATTCGTTAACTTCTTGTACAAAAGTGTGCCTAGTCGCCTTGCAGAGAAATTGAAGAGCAAAACAACAATGATCAAGACGGCCGAGGCGCCAGCTGAGACAGCTGACAAATCCGGCATAATTCCCTCGGAATTAATCTTCCAGATGTGCACTGCCAAAGTTTCGGCTGGTCGGAATGGCGAAAGTGGTGACGCCATGTTAAAGGGATTCCAGTCGGTAAAGTCCAGGCTCGGTGCCGACTGTCCGGCCGTATAGATCAAAGCAGCCGCTTCACCAAAGACACGACCGGCAGAAATAACGACACCGGTCACGATTGAGGGAACGGAGGCGGGCAAGATAATGTGCAAGACCGTTTCAAAGCGGGAAAGGCCAAGGGCCGCCCCGGCTTCACGCTGCAAGTTTGGAATCTGGCTCAATGACGTTTCAATCGACCGTGTCAAAATGGGCAGGTTGAAAATCGTTAAGGCAATCGCACCAGAAAGAATTGAAAAGCCTAAGTGAAACTTGACCACGAAAATCAAGAAGCCAAAGAGTCCAACAACAACGGATGGAAGTGATGACATCACTTCGATGGCCGTGCGGACAATGGTAATAAAGAGACTTGGCTTCGCGTATTCATTCAAGTAAATCGCCGCCCCAAGGGCAATTGGGAAGGAAATCAGCATGGCTAAAATCAACAGGTAGAAGGAATTGAAGAGTTGTACACCAATTCCCCCACCGGCTTCAAAGGAGCGGGCCGGTGCCGTCAGAAAGTGCCAGGAAAGGTGTGGCAAGCCACGTACGAGGATAAAGGCAAGCATGGCCACCAAAACCAAGGCCACGGAAGCGGCAATGGTATAAATGACGCCCGTGGCGACTTTATCAGCAGTCTTTGCATTCATTATTTCATCTCTCCTTTACGTCCAATCATGCGGATTAAGACATTAAAGATCAGTGACATTAGCAAGAGAATCATGGCCAGTGACCACAAAACGTTGTTTTGCAGTGAGCCCATGACCGTATTTCCAATGCCCATCGTCAACACGGATGTCAAAGTCGCAGCCGGTGAGACCAGGGAATCGGGCATGTTGGCCGCGTTTCCAATCACCATTTGAACGGCCAGCGCTTCACCAAAGGCCCGGGCCATTCCAAAGACAATGGCCGTCAAGATACCTGGAATGGCAGCCCGGAGCACGACTTTGTAAATCATCTGCCAGCGGGTCGCCCCAATGGCCAAAGCCGATTCACGGTAGTGCCGGGGCACCCCTTTTAGGGTGTCGACCGTCATGGAGGTAATCGTTGGCAAAATCATGACAAAGAGCACGATTGTTCCAGATAAGATCCCCAAACCGGTTCCGCCAAAGACGGAACGGATGGCCGGTACCACAACTGTCAAACCAATCACACCGTAAACAACGGAGGGAATTCCCACCAGGAGCTCGATGACCGGCTGCATAATCTTGGACCCACGCTTCTTGGCAATTTCGGTCATGAAAACCGCAGTCCCAATGGCAAAGGGAGTCGCGATAATGGCGGCCAAGAAAGTAACGGCTAGGGAGCCAACAATCAAAGGCAGTGCACCAACGCCGGGCAAGCCGGTTTTCTTATTGACCACGCTGGGATTCCAGTCAGTACCAAAAAGAAAGTGCGTAAGTGACACCTTGTTGGTTGTAAAAGTCGCAATCCCTCGTGTAATCACGAAGGCGAAAATGAGCACCACAATGGCGGCAATCAAAATCAGTGCGGAGATCGAAATGAACTTACCAAAGCGATCCTGTTTCGTGGATAAGGAAGTTTTTTTAATTTTTTCAGTAATTAAATCCATTGTTCAGCATTCCCCTTATTTACGGGTGATCCGACCGTTCAGGTCACGATCAATCTGCATCTTTTGTACGGAGATATAGCCAAGCTTTTCAACGTACTTCTTCTGGAAGGAAGAGGAGTTCATGTAGGACAAGAACTTGGCCGTGTCCCCAGTTGGCTTTCCCTTGGTGTAGATGTGCTCATAGGACCAAATTGGGTAAGTGCCGTTTTCAACGTTTTGGTCGGTTGCTTCTACCCCGTTGACTTTGACAGCCGTCACATCGCTTGAACGGTAGGCAAAGGCCACGTATGAAATGGCCCCAGGCGTGTTTTGCACGATTGACTTGACCATTCCGGATGAATCCTGTTCCTGGGCTTCCTTTGAGGTTGCACCATTCATTGCCCACTTTTCAAAAGCGGCACGGGTTCCAGAACCAGCAGCCCGGTTGACCAGCACAATCTTCTTGTCGGCACCACCAACCTGCTTCCAATTGGTAATTTTGCCAGTGAAAATCTCAGTTAGCTGGTTCAGTGTCAAATTGTCGACACCTACCTGCTTGTTAACGATTGGCATGATACCAACAACGGCAACCCGGTGGTCAACTAAGTCCTTCGTCGAAATCCCCTTTTTCTCCTCCGCATACAAATCGGAGTTACCAAGGGAAACGGCTCCCTGTGCAATTTGGGAGAGACCTGTTCCAGAACCGCCAGCTTGAACGGTTACTGAAACTCCGGGATGTGACTTTTGAAAGTCCTCCCCGGCCGCTTCAACCAATGGTTGAAGGGCAGTCGATCCGACGGCGGTGATTGGCGCATTGTTTCCATTCTTATCCCGTGTTTGGTAAGCAAACACGAGGAGTCCAGCAATGAAAACGAGGACAAGGGTCGTAATCACGGCCCCACGATGCGATCTTTGCATGAGTGTTTTTTCCCCTACTGTGTGCAAAAGATAAACTAACAACAGAAAAAATGTTCCATAACTAAGCAGCGGATTTGTCAAAACAAAAATGTCGGTTAGAAAGGAACAAGGCCATTATAACAAAAAAAAGCGTTTAACACGCTTTTTGAAAGTAAATTAATATCTTAATTTTTAGATAATTGGTTCATCCGTCAAGCCATCGTCTTCGGCAGGCTTTCCTGCGTCCGTTTCATCAGGCCCAGCTTCAGTAGCAACCTCATCACCAATTCCGTATGCGTTTCGCACTTGACGGTACAAGTCTTCACGCAGTTCGGCATGTTCGGGATCATCGAGGTATTCCTTGGCCTTTTCACGACCTTGGCCAATTCGTTCCCCTTGGTAGGCATACCATGAACCAGCCTTGTCAATGATGTCTTGATCAACGGCCAAGTCAAGGATTTCACCAGTTTGTGAAATTCCCTTTCCATACATGATGTCCACTTCGGCCACCTTAAAGGGCGGAGCGACCTTGTTCTTGACAACCTTGACCTTGGTCAAGTTTCCCATGACGTCGGCCCCGTCTTTAATCTGCGTTGAACGGCGAACTTCCAGACGAACCGTTGAATAAAACTTCAGGGCACGACCACCGGGTGTCGTTTCTGGATTACCAAACATGACCCCGACCTTTTCACGAATCTGGTTAATGAAAATGGCAATCGTTCCCGTGCGATTCAAGGTTCCGGCCAACTTACGAAGGGCCTGGGACATCAAACGGGCCTGCAATCCAACGTGGGCATCCCCCATTTCCCCTTCGATTTCCACACGGGGAACCAGGGCGGCAACGGAATCGACCACGACCATGTCAACGGCACCGGACTGAACCAGGGCATCGGCAATTTCAAGTCCCTGTTCACCAGTGTCTGGCTGAGACAACAGCAATTCATCCTTCTTAACACCCAACGCTTCGGCGTACTTCACGTCCAATGCGTTTTCGGCATCGATGTAGGCAGCCGTTCCGCCGGCCTTTTGAATTTCGGCAACGGCGTGGAGAGCAATCGTCGTCTTACCAGATGATTCTGGTCCATAAACTTCGACAATTCGTCCCTTTGGGTAACCACCAACGCCAAGGGCCACGTCCAACTTAACGGAACCAGATGGTGAAGTGGCGATTTGTGTAGTTTGGTTATCAGCAAGGGTCATGATTGACCCCTTACCAAAATTCTTTTCAATTTTTTTGAGCGCTTCGTTTAAGGCAGCCTGACGGCCGTCCTTCTTGTTATCACTCGTTTTCTTTGCAACCATATGAAAACTCCTTATCGTCTACCAATAGTTTACGGATAACCGTTTTAAATTGCAAGATTTTTTCGAACATTTGTTCGCTTTATTTCCCCCTTTACCTAATGAAACGAAAAAAGCGCTCATCGCGCTTATAGTCCGTCTGCAAAAACCGAGCGGTTTTGCCAGAAGTAATCGATTCCCGAATAGATTGTAAAGAAGACCGCAATGTAGAGCAGCACCTCGCCAATTGGAAAACCAAAACTAGCAAATGGCCAGTCCTTCAAGTAGAGGAAGAAGATGGCAAACATTTGCGAGAAGGTTTTGATCTTGCCAGGCCAAGCGGCCGCCAAGACCGTCCCGTTGTTTTCAACAACAAGGGTCCGCAAACCAGTCACGGCTAACTCACGGATGACAATCACCGTCGTGACCCAGGCGGGCACCTGCAAAAAGGCCGTCAGGTAAATCAGAGCCGTCATCACCAACAGCTTATCGGCCAAAGGGTCGAAGAACTTTCCAAAGTTGGTGACCAAGTTCTTTCGACGAGCAATCTGTCCGTCTAAAAAGTCAGTTAGGCAGGCAATGGCAAAGACGATGGCCGCCAAGACCCAGTTCATGCTTGGTTCAGCCATGAAGAGGGCGTCGTCTTGGCCTGGCCAAGACAGCAAGAGAATAAAGACCGGAATTAAGACAATACGAAAAACCGTTAATTTGTTTGGTAAGTTCATGACACTCCCCTTACTTGTTAAAGTTCAACAACACGTTCCAAACCGTCGAACCGTTTGGCAAGTTTGGCACATCAACGTGCGTGTTGTTAACCGTCATTGTGACGTGACTAATTTGTCCGGCCGCAATCGTAACGGCAGCCGTGTTAGCTGGCAGATCAACGGATTCTTCGGCATCCTTTGTGACCGTCTTGTTGAAGAGGACCTTCCCGGTTCCGTCCGTGACTTTGACCGTGCTATCGCCGTCCTGGCCCTTAATAACCAACTTGTGGCTCTGAGTCAAGGAGTTGGCCACGTTATAGGTGGTCTTCTTGTTGGTTGTATCCGTTTGAGGGTTTTCCAACTTAACGGCGTTTGCCGCAGAAGAGGAAGAGGTCGATGATGATGGTTGTGGAACAGACGATGAAGCAACCTGAACCGTGTCGTTCGAGGAGTTGCTTCCCCCGTTATTCACACGGGTCATCACAAACCAGGCAACCGCCAAAACCGCTAAGGCCAAAATCAAGAGCCAAATCTTTGGAATCCAACCACGGAAGCGGGACTTGAAAGTCTCGCTGTCGCTCACACCGGCTCGGACAATGCCGTCGTCATCGCGGTGGGCGTAGGACAAATCAGAGGACACGTATGGATCAAAGTCCACCTCACCAAAGAGGTCGTCGGGATCCAAGCCAACCGCTGCGGCAAACTTCTTGGCAAAGGCCCGGGTATAGAAGGGACTGGGTAAAACATCCTGGTCGTCTTCTTCAATTGCCTTTAAAAACTTTGGCTGAATCTTCGTCATTTCGGCCAGTTGTTCAAAGGAGTAACCCTTCTTCTCCCTGGCGTCTTTCAATTCTTGCCGTACTTCACTCGTCAAATTTTCAACCATTATCTCAACTTCTTTAACGTAAATTGGGTCAAAGGACCCGGTTGTAACGCTGTTTTGGCATAGGCGATGACATCGCCATGCTCAAACCTTGCTAATATCTTCATTTTATCAAAGAGTGACAGCCCGTACAAGGCTAAATCATCGTCCAAAGCCAGTTGTTCCAAGCGGTCCTGCTGCATGCTGTTTTCGCCAATCAAGGCCCTTTTCAAAAGGTCAAAGTCACCCCCTGCTTCCTGGACAATCGCAATCAGATTTGCCAAGCGCTTTTCAATCAGTTCGGCCTGATTTGAGACATCATCAGCAGAGGAGAAGAAGAGCAGGAAGGCGACACCGTCTAGCACCTGCACCTCGTAGTCAAAGTCGTCGCCCAAACGGCCCTCTTGATACTGCTTTTGATACCAGTCTGTCTGCTCACCGAAGGTCAGATCCAAGGCGATTTCGGCAAGTAGACGCTGTTCAGTAAACGGCCTTCCGTCCACCAGAGGCAGCCGCTTCAAAAGGGCCAGCTTTTCTCGTTGCACCGCAGCCTTGGTACTCCCCTGCCGCCTTTGATCTTGGGGCAGGCTCAGTTGTACCCCTGCAGGCACCGCTCCTTTTTTCAAGCCCAGCCTGGCCTGACTTTTTACAATCCAGTCTCTTAATTGGTCGGGCTCTTTTCCCGAAACAACGGTCAGGCTGAGGTTAGCGGGTTGGTAGAAGCGTGCGTGGACTTGGTAAAGCAGTTCGGCCGTAATCTCTTTCAAAGAAGCCGGCGTTCCCGCAATGTCGTCTGCCAGCGGACTCTTTTCAAAGGCAGTCTTCAAGACACCCTGGTAGAGGATTGAAAAGGGGTCGTCTTGATAACTGGCAATCTCTTCTTCAATAATCCCCCGCTCGCGAGCGACCGTTTCTTCCGTAAAGTAGGGTTCTTGGACAAAATGCAGCAACAAATCCAGGGCCTTCTCAACCGACTGGTTTGTCGAAAAATAATAGCAGGTCTGATCCATGGTCGTGAAGGCGTTGGCATCGGCCCCCAGGTTGGTAAAGTCAATCAAGACATCCCCACTTGGCTTATCAAAGAGCTTGTGCTCCAAAAAGTGGGCCGTACCGGCTGGCACGGCCTGCTTTTGCCCCCGGTCATCTTCATAGCTCGTCGACAGGGAGCCCATGGCAACGGAAAGGGCGGCCACGGTTTGTTCATAACCGGGTCTTTGAATGAGGTTAACCCGCAGGCCATCGGCCGTGTAAAAGCAGTCAACCGCTTCCTTTTGCTGATCTCGATTCATCATTTGCCCTCCTCTTCTGCCATGATGAAGCTGTCGACTTTTTTAAGTTTAAAGGCAAAGTCCTGCAGGTCCGACGCACCGACACTGTCCAATGCTTTCAACAAGTCTTCTTCTGCCATTAAGCCCGGCAGAAGGCGTCGCAACAACCCCTCTTGGCTTTGGGCCTGCAGATCGTCTACCAACCTTAAACGGGCTGCTAAAACCGTTTTTTTGGCCTGATCAAAGGCTGCCGTTGAAAAGTCCCCCCGGGCAATCCGTTCCATTTGCTCATCGACTAAGCCAAGCACTTCACGCGCACTGTCTTTTGCACACTCGCCTAAGACAGTCACCATTCCCAGGTCCCACTGTAGCCGGGAGGAAATTTGGTAGGCCAAGGAACGTTTCTCCCGAATTTCTGTAAAGAGTAAGGAAGCCGGACCGGCCCCCAAAAGGGCGTTAAAGATCAAGGCAACCGCCAAGTTCTGCTGTCCTTCTTCTAACTGGTAGTGAGCCAGTGTGACCGCCTGTTGAAAGTCGGCGTTTTCAAGCCAGGTCAACGGCCCTTTGCGCAACTCGGGCCGTTTGACTAAAAGCCCCCTGCTTGAATTGTTTTTACGCTTCGGCCAGTCCTGCACAAAAGCAGCCACTTGCTCTTCACTCATTTCCCCGTGCACATAGAGCAGTCGATCGTCTTCTTCTACCATTTCCGCATAGGCCGCCTCGATATCTGCAACCGTCAGTGCAGCGACTTCGTCAACCCTACCCAAAATGGATTCACGGAGGGCCTGGTCGGCAAAAAGATGGGTCCGGGCTTCGTCTAGGGCCAAAGCGACTTTATCATCCTGACGGTTTAGGATTGCATGCTGCAGATTCTTTTTCTCGGCGGCTAATAGCTCAGGCTGCTCGACCAAGCGCTGCCAGTTCTGGTTAAAAACCATCTCCTTAAAAAAGGTCATGGCAAGGTCGTCGATGCCTTGTTGACTGTCGGGCAAGCTGGACTTTTTTACAAAGGAGAGGTTAAAAAGCAGCAGATTCAATTGGCCGTATGCCTGCACGCGCACTGAAAAGGAGGCACCGTAAAGGGCCATTAAGCGCTTCGCGACCGCCTGTTGTTTTTGGTAACGATTCGAAGAAACCGCCATTAAGTAGGATAAAAGCGCCCGGCGACTAGCCGCCCCCTCTTTTGCTTTCTGGACAAAGGCCAGCATTACGGAATTGGTGTTAAATTTTTGGCTTTCATGCACGTTGAGCCATTGCAGCGCCCGTTTTTCTTCAACCATTTTCACTTCTCCTAAAAAAGTCGCGTGCGGGACCAACCCGAACGCGACCTGAGGTTATCTTCATCATTTTAAGTCTTGACTGCTTTGACCAAACCAACGCTTTTCGAGCTCGGCTAAGTAACCGCTCTTTTCCAACTTGGCTAGCTGTTGGTTGACTGCCTTTTGCAGCCCCTTATCGCCCTTTCGGAAGGCGACGACGTCGTCTGAAATGGCAAAGTTACCGGTCAAAACTGCATAGTCATTTGGATTGGCCTGCTGCTTAATGTAGTAGCGAGCGTAATCCTCGTCGACCAAGAGTCCAGTGATTCGGTTGGCGTTCAAATCGGTAAAGGCCTTATCGAAGGTGTCATAGCCAACGGCTTTTTGCCCGGCAATGTATCGCTTCAAGACGTTCGGCTCATTATTCAAAGCCGTTTCACCGGAGGAACCGGTTTGAACCCCGAGGACCTTACCGGCCATTTCGGCAAAGTCATGAACACCCGAGGACTTCTTCACCACCAGGGCTAATTGGGCCCGGTGGTAGGTGCTTGAAAAGGCAACCTGCTTGGCCCGCTCGGGGGTCTTCGTGTAACCGTTCCAGAGCGCATCAATGTTTCCGGTATTCAATTCGGTTTCCTTCATCGACCAATCGATTGGCTGCCAGTTCACCTTAATACCCATGTTTGAAAAGACCTTTTCGGCCAAGTCAACATCAAAACCGACAATCTTACCCGAACTATCCCGGAAGCCCATTGGCACAAAGGTGTCGTCTAGGCCGATGGTAATCGACTTTTTCGCCTTGATTTCAGACCACTTGTCATCACGGGCCACGACTTTGCCGTTACTAGGCTTTAAGACCGTCACAAGGGTCAGGGCCAGCAGGGCGAAGAAGGCAAGAGCCACAAGGGAATTGACAATGATTTTCTTCTGCTTTGAAATCATCGCTTAACCTCTTTTTCAAAGTCGAAGGTTTCATCGGCGACTTTATCAGCAAAGGGCAAGTCGTGGGTGACGACCAACTGGGACACCCCTTCTTTTTTCAGGGTTAACATGACGTCGACCACCTGTTCCGTCGCCTTCTCATCGAGGCCAGAGGTTGGTTCATCGTAGGCGATGACCTGCGGATCCATGGCCAGGGCCCGGGCAATGCCGACCCGCTGCTTTTGACCACCGGACAGTTGATAGGGATAGAGATCGGCCTGTTCGGACAAGCCCAGCTTAGTCAGTAAATCATTGGCCTTGGTCTCGGCATCCACCCGGTCCATCTTTTTAACCGTCAGCGGTGCCAGTAGAATGTTTTCCCGGACCGTCAAGTGTGGGAAAAGGTTGAAATCCTGAAAAATCAGCCCAATTTGGGAGGTAAAGGCTGGGTCTGAAATGGCATAGTCCTGCCCATCCATCGTCGCTTCACCAGACTGGGCCTCTTCCAACCCCGTTAAGGTCTTAATCAGGGTCGTCTTACCGATTCCGGAAGGACCAAGAATGGCTAAAATCTCCCCGTCTTGAAGCGTCAGTGACAGGTCTTTAAAAATGACCTTATCCCCGTACTGCTTGGATAACTTATCGATTTTAATCATGATTACCTCCAAACGTTCAGGCGCTTTTCACTGGCCCGCAAAATGATGGTCACAACGGCCGTCATCAATAGGTAGAGCACACCAACAATCAAGTATGGAACCAGGGTCACGTCACGGGCAGCCGCAATCGAACCTGCACGGAGAATGTCGCCCAAACCAATGACGTAAATCAAGGAAGTGTCCTTGACTAGGTTTACGACTTCGTTACCAAAGGAAGGCACGACAATCTTAATAACCTGTGGCAAGACGACTTTGAAGAAGGTTTGCGTCTTTGACAAGCCGAGGACTTTGGCGGCATCAAACTGGCCCTGTGGCACGGACTGTAAGCCACCACGGAAGATTTCGGCCAAGTAGGCTGCGTAGTTGATGATAAAGGCAAAGGCGGCCGATTCAAAGCGGCTGAAAGGCAAGCCTACCATGGCTAAGCCATAGTAGATGAAAATCAGCTGCAATAGCAAGGGCGTTCCCCGCATAATCCAGATGTAGCCATTCACCAGCCAGCGAACGGTGAAGTAGGGTGACTTCATGGCCAAAGAGGCCAAGATTCCAAGTGGAATCGACCCAATAATCGTAATAAAGAAGACACCCAGTGTCATTTGTAAGCCGGACAAAATGCCGGGTAAGAAAGTCATTACATTTTCCATCAGATACTCCCTTTTCGTTCAACAATAGAAAACGCCCTCCAAGCAAAGCTGCTTAGAGGGCGTTAAACGCGGTCCCACCTCATTGTTATTCGACCATCACTGGCCAAATCTCAAAACGTTTCTAAGAAACGTTCGTGCGTAACGGGCACAACCGATGTGCGCTACTATCATTTCACACACACACTCCTAGGGGTGTTTCACAGTGGTTCTCTACTTACTCGCAATCCCCGTAAGCTTCCTGAAAGAAGAAACACTGCTACTCGCCTAGTCAACGATTTATCTTGCTTTAATTATAACGGCCCAAAGACGACTTTGCAAGCCTAGACCAGGCGCTGAAAAAGCGACCAGGCCGGGAAGTAGAAAATAGCAGCCATAATCAAGTTAAAGGCAGCCGTTGGCAAAACCAAGTAGACCACGAAGGACAGAATGGACAGGTTGGCTGAACCAATCAACTGCCCAGCCACAAAGGTCACTAGCAAATAGACAATCTGACCAATCAACAAGAGCAAGAGCCCAGACATCATTCGTTCATCAAAATAGGGACGCAAGCGGTCCATGACAATGGTCGCCAGTAGAAAGGCCACCGTGTAAGTGCCGAGAATGCCCGTGTAAAAGATATCAAACAACACACCGAAGATTACAACGTAGCTGTAGTAGGGGATTTCTTTTTGAACACCGAACTGAATGGCGTAAAAAAGCCAAGTAAAAGTCAACATGGGCATGGCGTGGATTGGTTCCTTCATCAAGAAACCAAGCGAAGCGGCCAAGTTTCCGTCGACCAAAAAGAGAATCAACAGAATGATTGGAAAGATAAATTGAAAGCGAATAAATTGCCAACCTGCCATTTAGGACTCCATACTACTCTTTGCAACGAGAACCGTTGCGATCTTTGAAAGGTCAGAAGAAGGCTCAATGTAGATCTTCTTTGACAAACCATACGAATCAGAGGTAACTTCCGAAATTTTACCAACCAAGAGGCCGGATGGCACCAGGCCACCAAGTCCTGAAGTAACCACCGTATCGCCCTTGTTCACGTTGGCCGAATTGGCAATTGAACTCATGACGAGCATCTTCTTATCCGCATCGTAATCGGTCACAATGCCGTTGGTATCACCGGAACCACCCTTGACGGTAATGGCGATTCGGTTCGTGTCTTCAGAAGTGTCTGAAATCAGGGTCACCTTTGAATTAACCGTGTTAACTTCGGTTACCAGACCGATAATGCCGGAATCACCCAGCACGGCCATCCCCTTTTTCACACCGGACTTGGCCCCCTTATCAATCACCAACTGTGAATTCCAGGTTGTTGGTGAACGAGAAGTCGTGACGGCTGAAAGTGTTTCGTAATCCGTTAAGGACTTTTTCAAATCCAACTGCTTTTTCAAGGACTGGTTTTCCTCTTCAACGGTTTGCAACTTCACTTTGTTTTGTGCATAACCATCGACTTTGGCCTTTAAGGCCTTGTTTTCAGAAAAAGTGTTTAACAAGTTGGCTAAGGAATTGGCCCGTGTTCCAACGGCATTGGTTGGAATCGAGATGACTTTGGCAGCCCCACCCGTTAAGTCATTGACAACCCGTTGAAAGAACGGTGGGTTATTCGTCTTTTTTGACCACCAGTTCGAACCGGCGATTAAACCAACAACGACCAGAAAGCCAATCATCAGTAATACAATGGTCCGTGATGAAAAGATTTTACGCATATTCAACTACTCCCTCTGCGCTGACAAATAAAAGCGTAGCGCAAGCGCTACGCTTTTTTAAAAAAGTTCATTAGTTACGGCGCAAAATTTCAAGTGACTTGAGTGATTCACCAACACCCTTCACCACTGCGTCCATTGGATCTTCCGCAACGATGACGGAAACCTTGGTAACCGATTCAATCATTTCGGGCAAGCCGCGCAACTGAGCGCCCCCACCGGTCAAAACCATTCCGTGGTCGATGACATCGGCGGCGATTTCTGGTTGCGTTGATTCCAGCGTTTCACGAATGGCGTTAACCACTTCGTTCACGGGATCTTGAATGGCCTGGGCCACGTCGATGGCCTGTACTTCGATGGTCTTTGGCAAACCAGTCAACAGGTCACGACCACGCGCTTCAGAAGCAGGGATTTCCTTGGCGTCTTGCAAGGAAACCGTGCCAACTTCAATCTTCAACCGTTCGGCCGTCGTTTCACCGATGGCCAAGTTATAGTTGTTTCGAACAAAGGAAATGATGGCTTCGTTCAACTTATCACCGGCAAAGCGAGTCGAACGTGATGACACAATTCCACCAAGTGAAATCGTGGCGACATCCGTCGTTCCCCCACCAAAGTCAACGACCATGGAACCAGTTGGTTCCATAACTGGCAGACCCGCACCAATGGCAGCGGCAAAGGGTTCTTCCAATACGTAAGCATCGCGGGCACCAGCCACGCGAGCAGCGTCGATGACGGCACGACGTTCAACGGCCGTAATCTTTGCGGGTACACCAAGCGTTACAAATGGCTTACCAACACGGCCACCCAAGGCCTTCTTCAAATAGTAAGAAATCATGGCAACCGTCGTATCGTAATCGGCGATCACACCATCACGCATCGGACGGATTGCTGCGATGGATGCAGGGGTCCGGCCGAGCATAGCACGGGCTTCTTCTCCAACCGCGATAATTTCGTTTGTCTCAGTATTCCGAGCCACAACAGAAGGCTCGCGCAAAACGATTCCCTTACCTTCTACGTATACGTAAGTGTTGCTGGTTCCCAAGTCGATACCGACGTTATGTTGTCCAAAAGATAATGCCACAATCTTGCCTCTCAATTAGGGCCAAGCCGCTAGCTGGCCATTTTTAGTTTTACTTTACTTGCTAATATTGTAGCACAAATCAAATTCTTGAACAGGCTATTTTGCCCGAACGTAAGTGACTTTTCCAGCCCGGTGAGCGATCCCGCGAACCGTGTTCTGATAGGGAAAGGCCGACCAGGCTTTTTGAAAGTCTGGGAAGTTTTCGGGTTCGACCAAGATTTCGTCAATCTTTCCATCGCGTAGATTCATTAGCGCTTCTTTATAATCCATTTGCTGCATCCTTAATCCTTAAAAATTCACTGACTCGTTTTTGTGCGAGAGCGTCGGCTTTTTCGCCCTCAACCCATTCTAACCCATCAATTTGGTGCCGCCAGTAAGTGAGCTGTCGTTTGGCATAGCGCCTGGAATCTTGCTGAATGGCCGAAACAACCTCAGGCAAAGTCGCTCGCCCCTCAAAATACGGATAGAACTCCTTGTAGCCAATCCCCCGGCCGGCTTGTAATTTCAGACCACCCAGTTCATAGAGATGCCGAGCTTCTGTTTCCAAGCCAAGCGACAACATCTTTTCGACTCGCCCATTAATCCGTTCATAGAGTTTCTCCCGTGGCCAGTCAATGGCTAGAACACAGGCTTCGTACTGGGGCCTTTTCTCCGCGTCAGTAGCCTTCTTTTCCCCATGGCGCATAATCTGCAAGGCCCGTAAAACCCGGGATTTATTCTGCAAATCAACCCGTTCAAGCAAGCTTTGATCAGCTCCAGCTTTCAGCTCAGCAACCAATTCGGCTAAGGGACGTTCTTCATCCTTTTTGACTTCCTCTTCGTTCGAGGGTGCAAAGTCCAGGGACTGCTGACCAAGCAGTGCCTTCACGTAAAAGCCAGTTCCGCCAACAACAATTGGCAGCTTCCCCCGACTTTGAATATCTTCGATTGCTTGATCCGCCGCCTTTAAAAAGTCCGCAACCGAAAAATCGGCTCGTTCGTCGACCAAATCCAATAGGTGTTGCGGACCCCTTTTTAATTCTTCAGAATCGGCTTTGGCGGTACCAATGTCCAGGTTTTGATAAACTTGCATGGAATCAGCCGATACCAGTTCACCATTAAAGCGATCAGCTAGGTTCATGGCTAGCCCTGTCTTACCAGAAGCTGTCGGGCCAGCAATCACCACTACTTTAGTTTTTTTCATCATAGTCATTTCTGGGCTACCCCGTTTACAAATTGGCTTGAATCAACGATAATAGACTCAAAGTAGAAAAGGAGAACATCATGGCAAAGGGATTTAAAACTGGCGTGATTGCAGGTGTACTTGGTTCAGCCGTTGCGGCAGCCGCAACAGCATTCGGATACAAGAAGGCTGTGATTGCACCACAAGAACAAGCAGACGAACAATACGAAGAAGTTTCAAAGCAAGCCGTTCGCCGTTCAAAGGCAGCGCACCAATCACGTTTCTAATTCAGTGATGAAATAAAAAGAATCGCTTTTACAAGCGATTCTTTTTATTTATGCCTTTATCGCTTTGCTCGTGCTACATATTGCCGGTAGCCACCAGCCATCAAGAAGACCTGGTCTTTGGAAGCACCTTCCTTCTTCAAGCGTTTAGCAATGGCTGAAGCGGCTTGCAGAGTGTCACCATAAACGAAAATTGGTAAATCCTTACGCAATCCAGTCTTACCCTGGCTCAAAGCCATCGCCGGCATGTTCCGGGCCCCCTTCAAGTGCGAACGCTTAAAAGGTTCCTTTTCACGAACATCAATTAACTGCGCGTTTTTAGCCTCTTGAACTGATTCAACGAACTTCGTTGCTTTCAGAACCGTTCCCCGCTGACGCGCCAACGTGTTTGTCAAAACAAAGGACAAAACGTAGAAAACAAGAATAAAGAATAAAATCAGTGAAATAAAAGAAAATAGCTGCATGAAGTCTCTCCAAAAAAGATAATATAGCCATTATACCTGACTTTATCCACTTTCGCCAAAGCAATCAGGCCTTAGCAAAAATTTCGTTTACCTGTTGAATGGCATTTCCGGAAAAGAGCACCTCACCGTGCTCAGCTAAGAAGGAAGAAGACTGCTTAGCAAAGCGGCCATACTCCACTAAGGTGGCGAAAAAGGCGTTGAGTTCAGCAGAAGTCCAATCTAAATAGCGTGAATCAACCGACAAGAAATACTTACCTTGATAGCGGTAAATGACTGACTGTCCATCAAAGTGTTCCAAAACAGCCGTCAATGACAGGAGTGACTCGAATTGGTCAAGAACGATCACATCGATTCGACCAGCAGCCATTGCGGGCTTCGTGGAAGATTTTGTCTGGTCTGTTTCTTGTAGGGCCTGTTTCTTTTCAAAGGAAAGATCGTCAATGGCCGAGATATCGTTTTCTTGTGCGTTCGCCATCTCCTCTTGTTCCTTTGCAATCGATTGCAAGAAGGAGCCAAAGGCCTCCTCATCATCTAAACGCGAAATAAAGAGTTCTAAGCCGTTTTGATTGGGAAGCACTTGAAAGGAAACCTTATCATTGTCGACAAAGTCCTGATCCGTGTCTAATTCAGACAAGATGTTATAAAAGAAATTTTCAATTTTGTTCCGGTCAGATAACAAATCGCGCACTGAAGTGCCACGGTCCTTCAAGTCGTCGTTTTCGACCATTACCCGAATGGTGTTATCGTTAATACGTTCCATTTCCATCTGATCACCTCTGTTTCACCAGAAGACTACTTGAATTTCATCTAGTATTTATTACATTTTAAACAAAAACAATAAAAAAAACAACAGCTGAACGTCATCGTTCTACTGTTGTTTACTATGTACAGGCATCGCGTCGTCCTATCCTCGCAGCCAGCGTTCCGGCAACTACTTTT
>NZ_JAAMFJ010000002.1 GCF_018437235.1 Fructobacillus papyrifericola
TCGCAAGGAACAATAATTAGTATACCGGCTGCTTGGGGGTTGGTCAATGGTTTTTTGGAAGAAGTTGAATCAATTTTCTAAAGCCGAAAGAAGAATAGGGTTTAGCGTTTCATAACGCCTTTTTTATCGATGAATTCGAACGTTTAGAAGCAACTGGCCCTCTTCTATTCGTCAAAGGCTGTAAAAGTCGATGGTTGAATCGTCGTCAGCAGCTGCTGAATCTCATCACCCGTCTTAAAGGAAAGCGTTTTGGGCAAGTCCT
This sequence comes from Fructobacillus papyrifericola, assembly GCF_018437235.1. GTDB lineage: Bacteria > Bacillota > Bacilli > Lactobacillales > Lactobacillaceae > Fructobacillus > Fructobacillus papyrifericola. The sequence goes on from NZ_JAAMFJ010000002.1 coordinate 263, forward strand.
TTTCGACTTTTGCAAAGTCGGTGACGTGAAAGGAATAGAGCGGTGCTTGTTCTTCCCCCGGCAACTCAATTGTCGCCAACTCACCCAGACGCCAGGAATCAAAGTCTTTGACGCCCAAAGCTGCAAAGGACTTCAGAATCATCCCCAAGGAAGTTTCTTCATGGTGTTGATGGACTTTGACAGCCAAGAACTCATCTTTTCCATTCTTGTTTTCAACTAAGAAATAGGGCAAGTCGTGATCATAAGCAATTACAGTTGCAGCTACGACAGTCATCGCATTCTCCTCTACTGATTCTCAATTCCTAAACGCTTGGTTGCTTCCTTTAACCAACCCGGCATCGCCAAGGCGATTGGTTCAAAGCCGAAGTCCAGGTGATAGTTTGTCCAAAAGCGTCGTTTCACGTTCGTGTTTTTGATGATTGGCGTATCAACCAGGGCCATCAGGCTCAATTGACGAACGGAAAGGGAAATCTTTTGACTATACTGGTCGATGTCTAAAATAATCGCTGACACCTGCTGCCCCACTGACAGTTCATCGGAAAGGTTCTTCACAACGCCGGACTTTAACTCCGAAATATGAATCAACCCCTGGGTCGTTTCATCTAACTTCACGAAGGCCCCGTATGGCTGAATGCCCGTTACGGTTCCCGTGACTTTTTGACCGATTTGATAAGTCATTGGCCAACTCCTTCTATTGTAAATGTTAATAAAAAAGTCCCCGCCAGAGGCTAGAGGACTACTTGCTCAATCACAATGTCTTTTACTGGTCGATCGCCACGATCGGCTTTAGCAGCAGCAATCTTATCGACAACATCCATGCCAGCCACAACCTGACCAAAGACGGTGTGCTTACCATCTAGCCAAGGCGTTCCGCCCTCTTCTTGATAAACATTGGCAATTTCTTCTGCATAGCGGCCCAAGTAAGGCTTCATTTGCTTTGGAAAGTGCTTGTTTTGAACAATGAAGAACTGCGACCCGTTTGTGTTTGGACCGGCGTTAGCCATTGAAAGGGCGCCGCGAATGTTGAAGAGTTCCTTTGAAAACTCATCTTCAAAGGGCTTGCCCCAAATACTTTGACCGCCACGACCAGTTCCTTCGGGATCACCCGTCTGAATCATAAAGTCGTTGATGACCCGGTGGAAAATCACCTTGTCGTAGTCACCCTGCTTGGCGTGGGTCAGGAAATTCTCGACCGCCTTGGGTGCCTGTTCTGGAAAAAGCGCCAGGGCGATATCACCATAGTTTGTCTTCAACGTTGCTTTTACATCGTCTGGGCCAAGGGCCAATTGTGGAAAGTCGCTCATCTTAATCCTCAGTGTCTTGCACAACGGGGTTAATCACCACGTCGCCAGCTTCGATTTCTTCCAATGCTTGTCCAACCGTCTTCACGGAGTCAAACTTAACCTGTGTTGCTGGCATGCCGGCGTCCAATTCACGGGCTCGCTTTGATGCAAGGGCAATCAACTTGTAACGTGAATCGACTTTTTCAAGCAACTTATCAACTGATGGGTAAAGTAACATGGCTCTCTCCTCTTTATTCCGTAATTTGGTCAATCACACGGGAAACGCGCAGGCGTTCGGCTGTGATAATGGCCTTGATGCGATCAACGGCTTTTTCAACAACGTCGTTTTCAACGGCGTAGTTGTAGTTGATCATCTTCTTCAATTCATCTTTGGCAGCGGCAACACGCTTTTCGATTACTTCGGCGGAATCCGTTCCCCGTCCCTCCAAGCGCATTCGCAGGTTCTTGATGTCTGGTGGCGTCAAGAAGATGTAGACACCTTCAGGCATCTTGGCCTTGACTTGCAAGGCGCCTTGGACATCGATTTCCAAGAAGACATCCTTGCCAGAAGCGAGGGTTTCTTCTATGAAGGAACGTGGCGTACCGTAATAGTTACCAACGTACTCAGCGTATTCCAGCATGTCACCGGCCTGAATCTTTTCTTCAAAGTCCTCACGGGAGACAAAGAAGTAATCCTTGCCGTCTTCTTCCCCTGTTCGGGGCTTTCTTGTCGTTGCTGAGATGGAGTAACGGAAGTCAACGCCATCGTCTTCAAAAATCGCCTTTCGAACCGTTCCCTTACCAACGCCAGATGGCCCTGATAACACGATTAACAAACCCCGTTCAGTCATGTTCGTCCTCTTATCATCTCTAGTATCTAATAAAGGTATCTTACCAGGAAATGGACTAAAATTCAATTCTGACTATTGCCTAGCCCTTCTTAGGCCCGCCTTCCTGCTCGTGATTTTTAAAAGGCGAACAAAAAGCGAAAAGAGAATGGCTGTTCCCTTCTTTACGGATGTGGATAAAACGCTGTTATAAAGGTATTTATCAACTCTTTAGACAAATTTAAGAAAGAAAAAGGTTTGCTTTTTCGAACAGTTGTTCGTATACTAAAGTCAACAGATAAAGAGGAGGCGGCATGATGCAAGTTAAGCTTTCAGCCCAACCACAAGTCAATTTCTTTCAACAGCTCAAGGAGAGCTGGACAAAGGTCAAGGAGCACTTCGAAGTGGTCCCATTAAAAGAACAACAAAACAGCACCGTGTTGATCACGCGCTTAGAAGAGGCCATCAACAACGGCCAACCAGTCGCCGTCCAGATGAACTACGGCTTTGATCAAGAACGCATCCAGGACTTTTTCGGTGTGCTCTTCCAAGACAAGGCCGGTGCCCTACTCATTGACGATCAAATGAGCAACCGCTGCCACCAGCTGACACCCGCCCTTCTTCGTCACATCGGCTAAACAAATACAAAAAGACCCTCGGTCCTTTCCTCTTGGACCAAGGGTCTTTTTGTTTACTTCTTTTCAGCTTCACGCTTTGGTTCTTCTAACAAGGCTTCCAAACGATCATCTTTTAACTGGGCCAGTAACTTATTGACTGCCCGAATGTCAACGTAGTGGTCGAGTCCCGAAGCTTCCAATTCAGCAATCCGAACCGTATCAATTGCCTTCTTTTGGTCCAAGAACTTCACGTAGCGCGCAATTTCACCACCCAATCCATCCAAGGAGTCCCATTCCGGTTGCCAGTAATCCATGAGGTCTTCTTTGGCAAAAGTCGTCAACAGGTCATTGGTCCATTCCCGGTGCGTGACCTGGTACTTCTGAGCCAAGCCCTTGTGGAAGGCCAAAAGCAGCTGCACTTCCTGTTCGGAAACAAGGTCCTTGATGGCAGTCTTTTGGAAGGTGTCCACCATCCGCTTTCCAAAGGCCAGCTCGTCTGCCACTGCTTGGGCAGACAACTTTTCCTTCTTGGGCTCGACGACTTTGCCGGAAAGCTTTGGTTCCGTTACAGCTAAGCCCTTGTAAACCTCTTCAATTGCCTTCAAATCAAAGTCGTCATCCTGCTCGTTTTGGTTCAAGAACTTAAACTGCAAGTCATCGATGGCATTCCCCGCCGCCATGACTTTGGCAACGTCTTGCCCCTGGAAGCGGAAGTAGTTGACCGCAAGCACCGTTCGGATAATCATCCGCCAGAAGTTTGGATCAAAGGAAGTCGTTTGAACGGAGAAGCGATCCGAAACGGAGGCTTCCTTGGCCAAGAAGGCCTGAATGTCATACAAAACGGGCATGAGCAAGATGAAGTAGCGCCAGTCACGATCAGCTGACTGCACCAAGGTGGCCTGCATCACTTCGTTGAGCTTCACAATGACCGGCTTGTCCGATGTAAAGTCCGAAAAGTTCTGCTGGACCATCGTGGCAATCAAGTCATCCAAGAAGAAGGAAGCGACTTCAAAGGTTTCCTTCTGGTAACTGTGCTGCTTGGTCAAGAAGAAACGGGCCCGCAGGAAGCCGGCAAAGTCGTTGTAATCAAATGGGGATAACTTGGTCTTTTCCTGGAACTTTTGCAAGCTCTTTTGCTTCTTAAACTTTTTAATCTGAGCTGACTTTCCTTGTTTCATGAAAACTCCTTAAATACTGAGGTCAAGCAGGTACTTGCCGTGACCGAATTCCTTCATCTTGAATTGAAAAATTTGGTCTTTGCGCGTCAAGTCCGGCGTCTTGACCGTTGCCTGGCGGTCGCCCTCCAATTCAGCAATTTCAATTGCCTGGTTAATGGCGGAGAGAACGGGCGCAAAGGCCTTTGGTTCCGCTGAACCATAAAAGAGGTCGGCGTTGCCGTAAGTGTTTGAACGGCGCTGCAAGGATACCAATACCTTGAAACGGTTCACTTCAAAGACCAAGTGGTTGTAGTTAAAGTCACGGGCGTAGCCAAACAATGCGGACAAGTATTGACCCGCTGGGTATTTCTTTTCTGCCATACGGCTCCTTTTGGGCAAAGCCCAGTCATTTCGAATTGAACAAACAATTCGTTAAAAATTTATTTTAGCGTCACGATGGTTGCCCCATCGCCTCCGGCGTTGGCCGAAGCAAAGTGGAATTCCTTGACCCGTCGATCGGAACGCAAGAACTGCGTCACGCCCTGACGAAGAGCACCAGATCCCTTTCCGTGAATGATTTCAACGGAGGAAAGGTTGGCTAGGACAACGGAGTCTAAGTATCGGTCCAAGTCGGTTAAGGCTGCTTCATAACGCACGCCACGCAGGTCTAGCTTGGCTTGAACGCGGCCGGTGTTACCAGAACGGGCGGCCGTTTTGGCGACTTTTTGCCGCTTCTTCTTTTCCTGCTGGGCCTTGGCCGTTGCCTCGGTCTTGGTCAAGTCGTCTTCATCGACCAGCATCTTCAAGATACCCATCTGGACTTCCCACTGGCCGTTCTTGTGCTTTTTAACCAAAGTCCCCTGCTGGTTATAGGAAGAAACCAGGACTTCGTCGCCGGCGTGGAGTTCCTTAACCCGCTTGGCCTTCTGCAAGACCTTGTTCTTCTCCAGCTTATCGGACTGCTGCAAGGCGGCAATCGCCTGCTTTTGCTTTTGCAAATCCTGCTCGGAGAGCTTTTGGGCAGAACTGCCCCCGTTCAGACGTTCCGAACGAATTTCCTTAATCAGCTTTTCGGCTTCGTTGCGGGTTTTTGAAACCAGTTCGTTTGCCTTTCGCTTGGCGTCCAGCATGACTTTGGCCTGGTCCTTTTCGAGCTTCAGCTGCTCTTCATCCAGCTTTTCTTTTGCGACCTTGGCCGCCTCTTGGTCAGCGTTCAACTGCGCCCGTTCTGCCTTAACGGCCTGGCGCTGTTCAACCAGGTCCTTAATCATGTCGTTTAATTGCTGGTCTTCCGGGTTCACCATGGTCTTGGCATCTGCCAAAACTGCTTGGTCAAAGCCCAAACGAGCGGCAATGGCCAAGGCGTTGGACTGCCCCGGCACACCAATCAAGAGCTGGTAAGTTGGCTTAAGTGTCTCCACATCAAAGACCATGGAAGCGTTTTCCGTTCCTGGCCGTTCGTTACCGTAAAGCTTTAGTTCGGGATAGTGGGTCGTGGCAATGGTCCGCGCCCCTAAGGCCTTGGTCTTATCCAAAATGGCCATGGCCAAGGCGGCACCTTCGGACGGATCCGTTCCCGCACCCAATTCATCGAAAATCACTAGGCTGTTTTCATTGGTCTTTTCCAAAATGCCCTTGATGTTTTCCATGTGCGATGAAAAAGTCGAGAGGTTCTGCTCAATCGACTGCTCGTCGCCAATGTCTGCAAAGATATCGTCAAAGACCGTCACCGTTGACGGACGGCCAACCGTAATGAAGAGTCCGGACTGTGCTAAGAGTTGCAAAAGGCCCAGAGTCTTGATGGTAATCGTCTTACCACCGGTGTTTGGCCCGGTGATAATCAACGTTTCAAAATCCTCACCCAAAGAAATATCGTTTTTAACGGACTTGGCTTCTCCAATCAGTGGATGCCAGGCTTGGTGCAAGGCGACCGCCTTCTCCTTCGATAACTCCGGCGCCATGGCATTTTGGGCCTTGGCCAAGCGGGCCTTAGCATTGATAAAGTCCAGCTGTCCCAGAACCGCTGCGTTTTGACGCAAGTCTTCTTCATGTTCAGCCAAAAGAACCGACAGTTCTGAAAGTACCCGGTCTTCTTCGGCTAAGGCCAAAACACGGACTTCAGACAAGTCATTGGCCAACTCGACGACGGCCTGTGGCTCGATGTAGTAGGTCTGGCCCGACTGACTTTGGTCGTGAACAATTCCTGGCACCTGGTGACGGTACTCGACTTTGACAGGGAGCACATAACGGTCGGCCCGCTTGGTCACGATGGTCTCAGACAGGTAGCGGGCGGACTTGCCCCGGGTGTAGTTGGCAAGGCGCTCCCGAATGGCCGCTTCCTTACCGGCCATTTGCCGGCGGAAGGAAGCCAAGGCAGAGGAAGCCGAATCAAGGACCCGACCTTGATCATCAACGGTTTCCTGCACCTTTTTGGTCAGTTCAAGCAGAAGAATCAGTTGCTCGACTTTTGCCTGTAAGCGGGGCAGCGAACCCTTTAAATCGTCTTCTTGAATGCGCTCAAAGAAGTGGGCAATGGCTGCCGTTGCTTGTAAGACTTTGGCAAGGGCAACGATTTCACTGCCGTTTAGAGAAGCTTCGATTTGCAAACGGCGGGCCTGCTCTTCGATATCTTCCAAATTGGGCAGGGACAAGCCGCCGTGCAGCCGCTCCACCATGGCGGCTTCGGCCGTTTCCTGCAACCATTCACTGACTTCATCGAAGGAAGAAGATGGTTGTAAGGCAGCGACTAGTTTCTCACCCTGGGCCGTTTGAATAAAGGGCAGTAATTCCTGTTTTACCTTTTCATATTCGAGTGTTTGAAGAACTTTTTGATTCATAATACCTCAAGCTTTAGAGCCACCATTGATAAATTTTGTTAGAAATGATGGGGAATTGATCGATGTAGTGGTTTAAGTACTGGTTTTCAGTAAACTGTCCCTGCAACCAGGCGTTTGGAATGACTGAAAGGATTTCCAAAGCAAAGAAGGCCAGGACCAAGCCCAGGGCCAGGGATAAGAGGGCACCGAGGAGGCCGTCGACTTTGCCCAGGAAGGGAATCCGGCGAACAAAGTGAACGGAACGCAGTAAGAAGTGCCCAACAAAAGTCCCGAGCGCCATAATCACGGCAAAGGCGATGCCGGAAGCCAGGAAAGTCGAACCGGAGTTAGCCCAAGAACTTGGCACCGAAGGTCTGGCAAACTGGCCGGAAATCCAGCCGGAAAAGACGGTCGACAAAGGCTTTGAAAGCACCGTTGCCACATATAAGACCAAGCCCCAAAGGACGATTTTCGCCAGGCTGGTCACGAGACCGGTCCGATAGCCCGAATGAACCATCAGAACTAAGAATAAAATACCAATCCACATGAGTACCATGGGCGTCCTCCTGAAAAAGTCGGCAAGCGTTTGCTTGCCGTTAATACCCTCAATTATACCATTAAAACTGCTATAATTAAGGCATGCAAACTGTGATTTTACTGACAAAAGAAGGCTTAAAAAAAGCCAAACAAACATACGCGGACGCCCTGGTTCGACCCGCTCCTGCCAACAGTCTCTTCCAGGCCAAGCAAAACGGGCAAACTATCACCGCCTACCGTTCTGGCAAGCTCCTGATTCAGGGCAAGGAACCTGATCAAGAGGCGGTCCGTTTCAAGCAGTACCTGCTGGCAAAACCGACTGCCACTGGCCTGTCAGCAGAAAGGGCCAACCCGCAGCGGCCGAGCGGAAAGAAGCCAAGGACGGCTCTTCCGGCTGGCTTTGCCGACTGGGGCGTGATTGGCTCCGATGAAGTTGGCGCCGGAGCCTACTTTGGCCCCTTGACAACGGCGGCCGTCTACGTTCCCCGTGACAAGGTGGCCGAATTGCGAAAGCTGGGCTTTGCCGATTCAAAAACCCTGACCGACGATAAAATCAAGAAGTTGGCCCCCTATATCATTGAGAACCTGCCCTACCACATCGTTAACCTGACGCCCGACTTTTATAACCAGAAACAAGAAAGCGGGCAAAACGTCGTGGCCATGAAGGCCCTCTCCCACAACTTCACCCACAACCAAGTCCTCGCTAAGCTGACCGATGGCCAAAAACCGGACGCCATTCTGGTCGACCAATTCGTTCAGGGTTCTTCCTACTACCGCTACCTGTCAAAAAACCGGCAGGTTCGGCCCGATGTTGCTACCTACTTCATTACCAAGGGGGAAAGCGAGCACGTGGCCGTCGCTGCTGCTTCAGTTCTCGCCCGCTACGTTGAATTAAAGAGCATGGATGAGCTGAGCCAGGAGGCGGGCATGCCTCTGCCTATCGGGGCGGGAAAAGAGGCCGACAAAACGGCCGCCTGCCTTCTAAACCAGGGCAAGGACCTGCGGCACTTTGCCAAGCTACACTTCGCCAATACAAAAAAGGCCCAAGCCCTTCTTCATTAAAGTCAAAAGAAAAAGCGCCACACAATCAATTCAGACTGTGTGGTGCTTTTTTACTTGTTCAAATCGAGATCTTTTTCTTCAAGTTCGATGTCTTCTTGATCGTCGTCTTCGTGTGCGGCCACAGAATCCGACAGAGCTTCCTTTGAAGAACTGTAAGATGCCTTGGCCTGTTCCAAGTATGGTGCAACAGCCGATGAAGCCTTTTCCACCATGTCTTGCACTTGACTTTGAACATCGTTTAACTTCTTTTTCAAGTTTTCCTGGTCACGTTCTGACTGTGCCAACTTGTATGCGGCCGAAGCTCCCATGGCAAAGAGGAAGCCAGCCAATACCTTTGCTGATGCTTTCATGATTGATCCTTTCACTTCGTCTTCTTTGAAGACTTTTTAAAGAGCTTTGACAAAACAAGGGCAAAGCCCGTCTTAGTAGCCGTTCCAAAACCAGAAACGGAGGTTGAGGTCTTACGAACCGATTGGTTTAAGTCAGAAATCGTTTCGGACAAGTCAGCTGCAGCCTGCACCGTCACGTTCAGCGTTGCCATCTTATCGTTTACGTCGTCAACCAATAAATTGGTATTGGCAATCAACTCGTTTGATGAACGAACCACCGTGTCCAAATCCGTTGTCAAAACGGAAACGGAACGCGTCAAGCGAAGCAAGAAAATCGACAAAGCCAACACAAGAAGCAAGAAGGCCAAGGCGAAAATTAATAGTGAAATCTGTCCTACCGTCATAATCTCTCCAATCAAATATTTATTGAAATCATTTCTATTGTAACAAAATATGAGCGAATTACCAGGAAAAGCCGAATTCCAACAATTCGTTGACAGGCACCTGCCGCTTTCAAAATAAAAAAGCCCCGGAGGGCTTTTTTTAACGGGCGTAATCGATGGCCCTTGTTTCCCGAACAACCGTCACCTTGACGTGTCCAGGATATTCGAGCTGATCTTCGACCTGTGCCTTAATATCGTGAGCGAGAACCGTTGCCTGAATATCAGAAACCTGGTCAGGCTCCACCATCACGCGGACCTCACGGCCAGCCTGAATGGCGTAAGCGGTTTTCACGCCTTGATAATCACTTGCAATGTGTTCCAGATCCGTCAATCGTTGAACGTAGTTTTCAAGCGATTCGGAACGGGCACCTGGGCGGGCAGCGGAAATGGCATCCGCAGCCGTCACCAGTTCAGCAAGTGGTGATGTTGCTTCAACATCGCCGTGGTGGGCAGCGATGGCGTTTACAATGTTTGGCTTTTCATGATACTTTTCAGCGATTCGAACACCGAGTTCAACGTGAGAACCTTCGACTTCGGCGTCGACTGCTTTTCCAATATCGTGTAAGAGCCCTGCACGCTTTGCTTGCGCGACATCCATTTTAAATTCGGCAGCCATCAAGCCGGTCAGCTTGGCGACTTCCAAAGAGTGTTGTAAGACGTTTTGTCCATAAGAAGTTCGGTAATTCATGCGTCCCACCAACTTGATTAAGTCGGGGTGCAAACCACGAATACCAAGTTCGAAAACGGCTTCCTCACCCTTTTGGCGAATGTTTTCGTCCATTTGGCGACGGGCCTTTTCAACCGCTTCTTCAATTTTAGCCGGGTTAATCCGACCATCTTGAATCAAGGCCTCTAAGGCGTTCTTCGCGATTTGACGACGGAGTGGATCAAAGCCGGATAGAACCACTGATTCTGGCGTATCATCGATGATCAAATCAATACCAGTCAGTGATTCAATGGTCCGGATGTTGCGGCCTTCACGACCGATAATCCGGCCTTTCATGTCCTCACTTGGCAGGTTCACAACCGAAACCGTCACGTCGGATACCGTATCGGCAGCCGAGCGTTGGATGGCGTCAACAATCAAGTTGCGGGCCCGCTTCTCACCCTCGTTTTTAGCGTCTTGTTCGTACTCTTGGATCAAAGCAGCCCGTTCTTTTTCAAGTTGGGCCTTGGATTCGGACAAAATCACGTCCTGGGCCTGGTCCTTGGTCATTTGACCAATTTCTTCCAGCTTGGCTTCTTGTTCCGAAAGCTTTTGTGAAGCCGCTTCTTCCTTTTCGGCCGCGGAGTCCAAACGATTCTGCAGCTTTGTTTCTTTTTTAATCAAAGAAGCATCGCGTTCGTTTAACGTGGCGTCTTTCTTATCCAGGGTATCAATCCGGTCTTGCAACCGTGATTCCTGGCCTTCCACCCGCTTTTGTCGGTCGGCAAGCAACTGCTCAACCTGGTGACGATACTCCTGGGCGTAGCCCTTGGCATCGACTTCAGCGGATTTCTTAATGCTTTTTGCTTCGTCTTGTGCTTGTTTTAAAATGTTTGTTGCAACCTGCTTAGCGTTATCTAGGCGAATTTGGTCAAGGACCTTTTTACCTAGATAACCACCAGCTAAGCCGATTAAAAGAGCAAAGAGTGCTGAAATAATCAATGTCAGCATATTCTTTTCCTTTCAGTCATGAATCTAAATACAATTCACATGTCTAGTATAGACAAAGAAGCCTCGGCGGTCAATTGAAAGCGCTTTTGAAACCGGGTTTTCACTCCGCTAAAAGTCGCCTAGATGGCCCCTTCTGCCCCTTCTCTGCAGCGGAAAATTTTTCTTTGCCCAGCTCTCTTATTTAGAAATAAAAAAGAAGCACCTTATATCCGTGCTTCTTCTCACTTAATTTTTAAACTGGCGCTTCAAGTCCCGTTCGACATCACGCTTCTTAATTGACTGCCGCTTATCGTACTGTTTCTTTCCACGACCAACGCCGATTAAGACTTTAGCAAAGCCCTTCTTTAAGTAGACCTTGAGGGGCACGATGGTCACCCCGCTCTCCTTAGCCAAGACAGCCAAGTGCTGAATCTGTCGCTTGTGCAACAGGAGAATGCGGGAGCGGGTCGGCTCAACGTTGAACTGGTTCCCCTGCTCGTAGTTGGCAATGTGGACATTGGTTAAGTAGGCCTGGCCGTCGTGAATGGTCACAAAGCCATCCCCAATGGTAATTTGGCCGGCCCGAACCGATTTGATTTCGGTTCCGGTTAAGACAATTCCAGCCTCCACCGTTTCCTCAATGCTGTAATTAAAGCGCGCTTTGCGATTGGTTGCCAAAGCATCGTTTTGAATCGTTTTTTTCTTTGCCATGGCAGCTCCTTTCGCTAACGGCTTACTTCTGCTTCATTTGGAAGGGGTGCTTGTGGGTTTGACCGGACTTGGCCGCCTGCTGGCCCCTCTTTTGATTGCTTTCAGAACGGCCCTGGCCGGACTGACCACGTTCCTTTCTTGGGCCGTCATGTTTTCCCTGCCGGTCAGAGCGACCACGGTTACGGTCATTGCCACCTTTTCGGTTACCGCCGTTCCCACGGCCACGGCTCTTGTCCCGCTTATCGCGGCCGAATTGACCACGGCTTGGTTGAGGGACTTTAATATCGGTCGTTGGGGCCTCTTCTGGATTGACCAGCATAAAGTCGACGGTCGAATCCTTCTTAGAAGCACGGATGACCTTCACCTTGACCTTTTGGCCAATCTGGAAGATGTGGTGCTTGGAACGGCCGATCAAAGCCGCGTGCTTTTCGTCGTAGTCATAGTGGTCATCGGTCAGGTTCGAGATGTGCACCAAACCTTCAACGGTGTTATCCAAGGAGACAAAGAGGCCGAACTTCAAAGCCGCGTTAACCACGCCTTCGTATTCGTTACCGACTTTGTCTTCCATGTACTCCGCCTTCTTCATGGCGTCGACCAAGCGTTCTGCATCGATGGCCCGGCGTTCACGAGTGGAAGTATCAACTCCGATTTGAGCCAGCGATGAGGCGTACTTTTCCTGTGCTTCGACGCCATAGCCATTCTTGGTGTACCACTTGATCAAGCGGTGAACCGTCAAGTCAGGGTAACGACGGATTGGCGAAGTGAAGTGCGTATAGTACTTAGCACCCAGACCAAAGTGGCCCAGTGGTTCCGGTGAATACTTAGCCTGCTTCATGGCCCGCAGCATCATCGTTGAAATCATTTGTTCGGCCGGATCGTCCTTGACCTTCTTCATCAAAGTCTGAAGCATCATTGGCGTCACGTTGGCTGGATCTCCCTTAACCGGGTGGCCCAATGCCTTGGCGAATTCAAAGAAGGACTGCGCCCGTTCCTCATCCGGCGTTTCGTGAATCCGGTAAAGGAATGGAACCTTCTTCTTATCAAAATGTTCGGCGACCGTTTCGTTGGCAGCCAGCATGAAGGATTCAATCATCCGTTCCGCAGTGCCTCGTTCGCGGACAACCACGTCAATGGCCTTCCCCTGATCGTCGACGATGATGGACCCTTCGGGTGCATCGAATTCGATGGCCCCGCGCTTTTCACGCTTCTTGGCCAAAATCTGGTGCAAGTCGCCCATCGTGTCAAACATGTCGGCCAGGCCGGTGTATTCTTTGCGAGCTTCTTCGTTACCAGCAAGAATCTGGTTGACTTTGTCATAGGTCATCCGGGCGTGGGATTCGATGACAGATTGCTCCAAGCGGTGCTTAACCACTTCACCCTGTTGGTTAATTTCCATTTCAACGGACATGGCCAAGCGAGTGACGTTGGGGTTCAGAGAAGCAATGCCGTTTGACAGCTTCTGAGGTAGCATCGGAATCACGCGGTCCGTTAAGTAAACCGAAGTGCCACGGTTATAGGCCTCTTCATCGATGGCCGTTCCCGGACGGACATAGTGGGAAACGTCGGCGATGTGGACCCCGAGGTGGTAGTTTCCGTTTTCTAACTTCCAGGCCACAACGGCGTCATCAATATCCTTCGTATCAGCTCCGTCAATGGTGACCAAAGGCTGATCCGTAATGTCTTGACGGCCTTCCCATTCGGACTTCAGCACTTCGTTTGGAATGGCGTCGGCTTCCTTCATCACAGCGTCTGGGAAGCGGTTTGGCACCTTCTTGTTTTCAACGATTTGCATGATGTCCATGCCGGGTTCGTTTTCAAAGCCGAGCACTTCAGTCACCGTGGCAATCAGCTGCTTGGGGTGAACGGCGTCGGCATAGGATTGAATTTCAGCTACGACAACCTGGCCGTCGTGGAGCTCTTCATCGGCAGTCGAGGCATCGACAATCACTTGGTAGGAACCGGCCTTCTTATCCGTTAAGCGAATTTGGCCAACGGTTCCTTCAAAGGGCGTGTTGGACGAGTAAATCCCAACGACACGGGTATAGGCGTGTTCGAGAATTTCTTCGACTTTTCCTTCGGGACCGCGGTCGGCCGACTGTGCCGGCTTGACCATTGAGACGCGGACCGTGTCGCCCTGCATGGCATGTAGGGTGTTATCCGGTCCGATAAAGTAGTCCGGCAGGTTTTCGTCGTAGCGGACAAAGCCAAAGCCCTTATCATTGGCCTTGAATTCGCCGACGATGTCGCCCTTTTGGCCCTGGAACTGATAAGAATCCTGGTCGACTTTTTTAACGATTTGGTTATCGGCGAGGTTTTCTAAGACACCGAGTACCTGACGGTAGCCGGCAGCGCCCTCCAAGCGGAGGCCGTCCGCCAAGTTTTGGGCGGAAAAGGCCTGTTTCGGATTGGCCTTCAAAAAGCCTTCCAACTGTTCTTTTACTTGCTTTGTTTCCATGTATGTTTCTTTCTAAAAAATGCTAATAAAAAATCAGTCTACAAAAAAGTAAACTGACCTTATTAATTAATGAGCGGCTAAGTACATCAAGACGAGTGCAATGATGAACCAAAGCGCACCAAGAACCGTCGTAATTCGACGCATGATGGCCTCAAAGCCGCGGGACTTTCGTTCGGTAAATAGATCGGTTGCGCCGCCAGACAGAGCTGACAGTGCATCTTGTTGCTTACTTGGCTGCATCATGACTGAAACAATCAGTAAAAAGCCAACAACCAGCAAGAGAATGGTTAAAATATTAGTCACAAGGACGCCTCCACTCGCAATTCATACTCTTTAGTATAGCAAAGTTCCCCTTAATTTCCAAGGGACAGGCGGAACATCAGAACCCCACCAGCAACGGCAACGTTCAATGATTCGGCCGACCCGAGCAGCGGAATGTAGAGGTTGGCCGTCGTTTGCTTGGCTAATTCAGGATTCAAGCCCTGGCCTTCGTTTCCAACAATGAGTGCTCCGGCTGAGAGACCATGAATGTCTTGGTATGGCTTGGCCTCTTCGTTCAACTCAGAACCATAAACGGGCAAGTCGTTTTCCTTAAAGGCCGCAATCCAGTCGTTCAAGTCACCCTGCAAGACTTCCAAGTGGAAGTTTGAACCCTGCATGGCCCGCACGACTTTGGGCGCGTAGAGGTCAGCGGTTCCAGTTCCGAGGACAACGCCCTTAAAGCCGGCAGCATCGGCCGTACGAACCAAAGTCCCCACGTTACCGGGATCTTGAATGGCATCCAAGAAGAGCCAGAGGCCGTCGTGGACGTAGCTAGGGTTGAATGTCTTTTCAGGCAAAGTCACTTCGGCAAAGATCCCCTGAGGCGTCTTTGAGCCGGCGATGTGGGCGGCGACTTCCTTTGAAATTTCAAAGGCGGGCACACCGTGCGGCACGTCGGCCAAGTGCTCTTGCATCTGTTCTTCAGTTGCCATGATGGCGTGGAACTTGGCCTTGGCGTTAATAGCTTCTTGCACCAAGTGCCAGCCGTCCAAGAGGTAAGTCTTTTGTTCAAGGCGGCCCTTCTTCGTGGCCAACTTGGCCCAGGCTTTCACCTTGTTATTTTGCTTTGATAAAATGCGTTCCATAATACTTCCTTTTCAATTCGACTACTTAGTCGTTTGGACGGTTCTGCTTGCCAGCGTTGCGGCCTTCCCGTGGTTTTTCATCCGTCACATCGCGTGGACGCAAGTCTTCTGGGCGCACGCGCCTTGTCGTTTGGTTAACGAAGTTTTCGGCGCTTTGACCGTTGTCTCCTGTCGGCTTCAGCAAATCATCGGCCGTTTTCAAGATGGTAAAGTCTTCTTCAACCTGCTTCTTCAAGCCGGCGTACATCAAGTGCGTAATGAAGGCCTGAGCCACCACAAAGACTCCACCAACGATGAAGTAGAGGCCAAGTGCCCCAGATGAAACAAAGGTAAAGCCGGCAATCATGATGGGCATGAACCACATCAAAGCGCCGGTTTGCTTCTTTTGAGCAGCTGGGACGTGCAATTGCGTCAAGTAGGCCTGCCAGAGGTAGATAACCAAGACCAAGACGGAAAAGAGAATCTGTGGTGAGGACAAGTCAAAGCCAAGGAAGCTGGCCGACTTCAAGCCCTTGGCGTGCATGATGGCCAAGTAGAGTCCGGAGAAGATTGGCATCTGAATGGCCATGGTCAACCAGGACACCCCACCAGTTAATGAAATGTTGTTTTCCCGGTAGAGAGCCATTGAGGCCATCGAAGCAGCCTGCTGTTCAGCAGGCGTCTTAGCCGTCTTAACCGCTGCTTGGACTTTTTCAAACTCCGGACGGAGCTTTTGCATCTTCAGTTGTGAAATGGTCGTTTTCTTTGACTGGCTGACCATGATTGGCAGCAAAATCAACCGAACGATGGCCGTCAAAATGATGATGGCCCAACCAATGGCGTTCACGCCACCAACGGCATCCGCAATCTGCAGCAGAATCTTGGCGATTGGCTTTGAAACCAATGCATAGATGCGACCGTGCACACCGTAGCCACCAGTAAAGAGGTAAATGTCAAAGAGCACCACCAGAATCGTGGCGTAGCGTTTCAATAATTTCATGTTGGCTCCTAAAAAGCTTTGTATTCATGTCTTCGTAATCCCAACCAATTATAGCAAGATTCAGCTTGGACTGGGTCACTTTTCGTCTTCTTTAGAATCGTCTGCCACCCTTTGCAAAGTCAAGGGAAAACGCAACCGGAAAGAGGAACCGGACCCGAGGGCCGATTCGACTTGGACCTGGCCGCCATAAGCCGCCACCATCTTTTTGACGATGGATAGGCCAAGGCCGTTTCCACCCGGTTGGTGCACGCGGGCCTTATCGACCCGGTAGAAGCGATCGAAAATCCGGTCCAAGTCTTCTGCCGCAATCCCCTGGCCAAAGTCCTGAACACCAATTTCAACCCAGGAACCGGCCTTGGCTAAGGCCAGGTGGACTTCCTTTCGCTCCGTTGAGTACTTGAGGGCGTTATCCAGCAAGATGATTAACAGCTGCTCCAAGTGGTCGGGACGGATGGCGACTTGGGCGGCCTTATCCAGGCCGTTATCAAAGGTCCAAACAAAGTCGGGGTGCAGAATTTGAAAGTCGTGATAGACCCGTTCGACCACCGGCCAAACCTGTGTCTGAACCTGGTCGGCGTTGACCGTCAGCTTTTCTGCTCGCGTCAGTTCGAGCATTTCGTTGACCAAGACTTCCATGCGCTTGATTTCGGCAAGTGATGACGACAGGGAGTCTTCCAAGACCTCCGGGTCGTCCTTCCCCCAGCGCTCGAGGAGGTTTAAGTGCCCCTTCACAATGGCCACCGGTGTCCGCAATTCGTGGGAGACGTCTGAGACAAAGTCCTGCTGGGAGTGCACCAGGTTTTGCACCTGGCCCATCGTCTCGTTCATGACTTTGCCCAGGTTATCGAGCTCCTGGTTGTAGTGCAGGGATTCCACCCGTTCTTCTGTCAGCGGGTCCTCTTCGAAGGCGAGCATGACTTTGGTAATCTTTTTCACGGGCCAAACGAAAAACTGGGCCAGTAAGAAGGCCAGCAGAAAAATCCCAATGGCGGCAAAGGCCAAAAAGGACCACCACCAGTGACCAATGGCCGAAAAGACGGCCTTGGACAAATCAGGCCCCTGAATGACCATCAAACCGAGTATGATGCCGCAGGCGATTAGTAAAAAACCCACCGCTAAACCAAGGGTCAAGATGGCCTGACTCGTCGTCAACAGTGAGTGTTTTGAATTGTTTTGCTTCTGTTCAGCCATTTCAGCTCCGCATCACGTAGCCCGTACCACGGACCGTTTGGATATAGGAAGTCTTTGATTCCGGATCATCCAACTTGTTGCGCAAGTATCGAATGTAAACGTCAACAACGTTCGTTTCGATCTTGGTGTCGTAGCCCCAAACCTTCTTCAACAACTTTTCGCGGGCTTGCACCACGTCGATGTTTTCAAGCAGGATCAACAAAAGGTCGTATTCGCGCTTGGTCAAGGAGATGATTTGATCATCGCGGCGAACCGTGCGGTTTTCCTTTTCCAAAGTCAGGTTCTTAAAGTTGATGACATTCAAAGAAGAACCGGTCGGTGCCTTTTCAATGTCAATTCGACGCATCAGTGAACGAACCCGGGCCAGCAATTCTTCGATGGCAAAGGGCTTAACAACGTAATCGTCGGCTCCGTAATCCAGACCAGAGACCCGGTCGATAACCGAGTCACGAGCCGTCATCATGATGATTGGCGTCTTCTTGACTTCACGCAAGCGGCGGGCGACTTCGAAACCGTTTAATTCGGGCAGCATCAAGTCCAACAAAATCAAGTCAAAGTCTTCGGCCAAGGCGCGGTCGAGTCCCTCGCGGCCGTTTAGGACCGTCTCAATTTGGTAGCCTTCGTGCTCCAGTTCGAGCTTGACAAACTTGGCCAAGTTTTCTTCATCTTCTACAATTAAAATTCGGCTCATAATCTTCTCCGCTGGGCGAATGTTCGTAAACGAGTCAAAATCGTTTACCGCCCTTTTAAATGAATTTCTTTTAATGGTATTTTACCATAGGTTTAAACATTATCTCATTTTTTAAAGAATTCGTCTAATTTTGCCAAACGGGGATCCAGTTTGGCTTCTTTTTCGGCGACTTGATCACCTTCGGCTGCTTCGTCGGGGTGCTCCTGCAAAAACTCTGCTTCGGAAATGACCTGCCAGTCCTTGCCCTCTGGCAAGGGAGCACCGGCAGCTTCTTCCTCAGTCAAGACTTGCAGAGGTAGAGCGGAAACCAGGTTGTCCAAAACCGCCTGATCCAGGTCAACGACGTTATTGGTCAGGGGGAAAACGGCCGCATCTTCGTCGAATTGGTCGATTTTCTTTGGATCCTCCACGTAGGTTTCGTCAAGCGTCAAATCAGTTGACCAAGAAACGGGTGACAGTGACCGGGAAGAAGGCAGGACCAAGTCTGCGTGCAAAGTCGCCTGCAGCAAATAGTCATCCTGATCATCCATCTGGACAGAGCCCGTCACCTTGATGGGTTCAGCCGTCAAAATCAAATCGGCAAAACGTTCCTTGATCAGTGGATTCAAATCGAGTGTTTCGTCAAACTTTAATGGTTCGTTACGGTGCTTTTGCAACTGTTGTTTTGGAAATTTCATGACTTAGTCCTCTTCTCGTATGTAGTGGATGGGTCGTCTGGTCAGGTCCTGTTGGTTCTGACTGTTACTCTGCTCGGCCAGTAGCTGCCAAATCAAGCCGGCCTTGTAGTCCAGGCGGAGGTTGGCCTTAGCGAGGCCTTGGTCCACCCGGGAAATGATGGGCAGGCGGGCCTTGCGCTTGACTTCAGATAGGTAGGCCTGACCCTGGTCGGTAAAGCCGAGCAAACGAATGTAAGAATCGGCCATGGCCGCTTGCATCTGGTCGACTTTAATGTTTAAGAGCGTGTAAAGCATGGTCCGTTGCATCCGGGCGAAGGTGTAGCGCTTTGACTTAACCGCCTTGATGAAGGACTGGTAAGATTGCGGCGCTTCCTTGGCCGTGGCCACACCGACCAAGCGGTGCTCCAGGCCTTCGGCCATCTGGTAAACCTGTCCCAACTGCCCCACCGTATCTGTGAGCAAGCGATAGCGAAGTAGGTTGAAAAAGATTCCTTCAAAGGCTAGCGTATTGGGCTTTTCCTTCAGTGCCTCTAAGGTGTCTTTTGGAACGACCCGTTCAACCTTCTCCCACTTGCCCTTGTGAAGGGCCAGGCGGATGGAGGAAGCCGAGGCGATTTCTTGGTCCTCGTCAATGGTCTGATCGTGATAAGCGGCTTCCTTACGGGCAATCGGATGCAGTTTCATCGAAAGACCCAGCTTCAACACCGCCTTGGCATAGGAGAAGGCCAGAATATCGTTTGGATCTTCCAGTTTAAAACCGGTCTGTTCCTCTAGTTCTGCCGCATAGGCCGCTGCATAGGTCTGGGCCTTATCCGCTTTTTTATCCTCTGTTTGAATGGCTTCGGCCTGCTTGGCCAAGTCCATAAAGTCAATTTCTGGGTGTTCAGAGCCAAAAACCAGCTCCTCAACTCCGAGTGCCGCCAGAATTTTGACGGCCCCCTCGGCAAAGAGATGACCCGGCTGAACGACCGAAAAGACCGGCAGTTCGACCATCAGGTCGGCCCCGTTGTGCAGGGCTAACTTGGTCCGTTCCCACTTGTCCAAGATTGCTGGTTCGCCCCGCTGCACAAAATTTCCGGACATGACGACGACAGCAGCATCCGCCCCGGTCACCCGTTTGGCTTCCTGCAGGTGGTAGGCATGGCCGTTATGGAAGGGATTGTATTCGGCAATGATTCCGACTGCCTTCATGACTTTGCTCCTTTTTGACACTGGAAGAACCAGCGACTATCTTCTGCACTGGCTTCCTTCTTGAAAAAGTCGGCCCCGACCTGAATGTTTGTAAAGCCAACTTCTTTCAACATGGCTAAGTAGTCGGCCATGTCGTAGGTTTGCTCGTGATGGACCTCGCGGACCAGCTTAAAGGCGTCCAGCCCCTCGTCGTATAAGAAGAACTTCAAGTCGTGGTCAACCGAATTCTCTTCCTCGCCAAAAAAGGCCGTCCACATGAAAATCTTTTCCGGATCCTCGTCGTTGTTGTAGTAAAAGTCCGCGTAGTCCTCGTTGACCATCTTTGGTGTGATGACATCAAAGAGGAAGGTTCCGCCCTCTTCCAAATGCTCGTAGGCCTGTTGAATTCCGAAAAGGAAGTCCTCCTTGCTTGGCAGGTAGTTCAACGTGTCAGCAAAGGATACAATGGCCGGATAGCGTTCCTCCCAGTCGGAAAAGTCGCGAATGTCAGCCTGCAACAAGCGCAAGTCAACAGCCGCTGCAGCCGCATGGTCCTGGGCTAAACCAAGCATCGGTGCCGACAAATCGAGCAAGTCGACCTGGTAGCCAGTCTGGGCCAATAAAACGGCCAACCGGCCGGCCCCACCGCCCAAGTCAAGCAGCTTTCCCGGAGCAATCCGGTCTTTGACAAGCTTGGCCCAGTCCTCGTATAACTGCCCGTCAAAGAGCTCGTCATAGAGTTCGGCAAAAGTTTGGTAAGGCTGTTCTTCTTTGGCCATGCTGGCCTCCTTTCACGTCGAAAGGGCCATCCGGGTTAAACGCACCCAAATGGCCCTCTTTTTTACTCGCTTACGTAGTCGGACAAGTCCAGTGATTTGGCATCGTACCAGAGCTTATCCAAGTGGTAAAAGTCACGGGATTCTTCATCGAAGACGTGCACAATCACGTCACCCAAGTCCAAAACAACCCACTGGGCTTTTTCAAAGCCTTCGATGTGGTCGATTGGATAACCGGCTGCAACAACTTCTTCCTTCACTTCGCGGGCAATCGCTTGGACCTGACGGGTCGAGCTAGCCGATGCCAAAACGAAGTAGTCAGCCAAGAGGGAAACACCTTGCATGTCTAAGGCTGTCACGTCTTCACCACGCTTGTTATCGATGGCTTCTAAAACCGTCTTCAACAATTCCTTGCTTTCTTGGACCATAAAATCTCCTTTTACTTTTGTAAATAAGCTGCCCAGTCATTGTAGGCATCAAACGTCTTTGGATAAATCACTTGTTCTTTACTTGCTAGGTAGGACAAGGTGTGGGCCAACTGGTAGAAAACCCCTTGGCCCAAGGACTGGTCCGTCAAAGAACGGGCCTCTTCAACACCGGGAAAGTCCCGGCCGGTCTCAAGGTAGTCGGCCATGAAAATGACTTTATCAAGGGTGGTCATTTCCTCATGACCGCCCCCCGTTGTGTGCAGGCGAATGGCCTGCAAAATGGCTGGGTCCTTAATGCCCAGTTCGTCTTTGACGAATTCGGCCCCAACAACCCCGTGCCAAATGGGATTCCCCCACTTTTTTAAGGATGCCGGTAGCTTGGCCTGGTCAATCTTTTCTAAAAAGTCGGCCGCGCTGCGTTCCTTGGCATAGTCGTGCACCAGGCCGGCTAAAGCCGCCTCTTTCACGTCCACGCCGTTTTGCTTGGCTAACTTGACGGCATAGTCCGAGACCCGCAGGCAGTGTTCATAGCGGTGTTTGGACAGATGTGCTGCCACTTTTTCCTTGTAAACTGCAAGTGCTTGCTCATTTTCTGCTGTCATGTCTGCCCCCTTAAGCGAGTTTGTTAATTTCTAAGGAGTACTTCACGTACTTTTCGTCCTTGGCTTCTTCGTAAAGAAGAACCGTCTTCCCGATTACCTGGGCAACCGTGATATTGGACTTGGCCTCGATAAAGGCCGCCAGTTCCTTGGCAGAAAGCTCGGAGCCCTGTTGCACGTTCACCTTGATCAGTTCACGCTTGGCCAAGGCCTTTTCAACTTCGGCTAACCACTCTTCTGAAGCGCCGGCCTTTCCGATTGAAAAGATTGGGCTCAAAGTATTGGCTTGCGAACGCAAGTATCGTTTTTGTTTACCAGTTAATTGCATTAAATCATGGCCTTTCTCAAAAATACGGCAACGCCTGCTGGTGCGTATCCCTTAACGGTCACACCGGCTGGCAGAGTAATGAAACCAAGACCGGCAAACACCAAATCAGCAGCCGTCTTGGTCTTGAATTCGTGACCCACGAGCTTGGCAGACTGATCCTTTGGCACGGGTGCTAACAAGCTTCCCTGGTGCTTCTCGTAAAAGTCATCGGCCCCGGCCATCTTGGTCCGGTGCAGGTTCAAGTTGTTTTCAAAGTAGAAAGTCGCTGAGGTCTTCTGATCGCCAACACCAGCCAGCAAGTCAAAGCGTGCCAAACCACCAATGAAAATGGTTTGTTCCGGATTCAGTTGATAAGTCCGGGCTTTAATCTCGTTTTTCGGCAGGACGTACTTCAAGTCCTTGTCTGAAACCTGGTGGGCGTACTGATCGGCCTTGATAATTCCAGGCGTATCAATCAAAGCCTTGCCATCGTCTAAGGGAATGGCAATCTGGTCAAGGGTCGTGCCTGGGAAACGGGAGGTTGTGATCAACTCCTGAACACCGGTCTTGGACTTGATGATTTGGTTAATCAAGGTTGACTTACCAACGTTGGTCGTCCCAACGACGTAAACGTCTCGACCGGCGCGTAACTCATCGATGGTCGATAGAATGTCGTCCAAATTGGCCGGGTGAGCAGCAGAGGTCAAAGCAACGTCAACGGGCTTAATCCCCTGCTCCTTCAACTGACCACGGACCCAGTCCTTAATCTTGTTTGGCTTCAAGGACTTGGGCAACAAATCAACCTTGTTGCCGACCACAAAGATGGGATTGTCGGAACCAACGAAACGGGGCAGGCCCGGAATCGTCGAACCGGAAAAGTCAAAGAGATCCAAAACATAGACAATCAAGGCCTTGGCTTCCGAAACCTGGTGCAAGAGCTTGATAAAGTCGTCGTCAGTCAAAGAAACCGGTTGGATTTCGTTGTAGTGGCGCAAGCGGAAGCAGCGCTGGCAGAGCAACTGCTCGGATTCCAGCTGCTTTTGCAAAGCTGACATGGGGAGAAAACCAACCTCTTCCTTATCAGTTGTTTGCATCTTGGCTCCACAGCCAATGCAGTAAAGCCCTTCTTCTAAGGCTTCTTGCACCTCTTCTTTTGTGGCCATCGTTGCTTCTTTTTCTACCATATAGGCTTAGTCTTCCTTTGCTTGAGCGGCCTCTGTCAACGAATCGTAAAAGACCAGGCCCTTCTTTTTATAAATCATTTTCTTTGCTTGGTTTTCAATGAACCGGTTGACCCAAGTCTGCCACATGTCCGATTCAATCAAGCGCTCCACCAAAACGGAGGGCACACCGGCTAAGTGGGAGGCCCAGACGTCGGTCAGCATTTGGTCGCCAACCATCAGGACTTCGTCCTTTTTCAAGTCCCGTTCGCGCAGGACTTTTAAAATGCCCCGTGGCAGCGGCTTCAAGGACCAGGCCGTGTAATCAACGTCCAGGTCACCAACCGCCTTTTGAACACGCTCCCAGGTGTTGTTTGACACAACAATCACCTCGATACCGGCCGCCTTGGTCTCCTTCAACCATTCGTGCAACTCAGGGGTCCCCTGTGGATTATTCCAGGCTAAAAGCGTGTTATCCAAGTCGGTCAACACGGCTTTGATATTGTGCTTTTTCAATTCGGGAACGGATAAATCGTAAACGGATTTAACACAGTAAGTTGGCTTTAAAAAGTTTAGGACCATGCTTTTTCTCACTTCATTATTTACGTCTTATTATACACGAAATAACTGGCTTTCTGGGACAAAAAAAGACCCCAAAAGGGGCCTTCCATCCGACAAACAATTGGTTTAGTACCAACCGTTTGATTGGAAATGCGCGATGGCGTTTGCTACTGATCCATAGCGAGCCGCAATGTAACCTTGCATGGCTTGCAATTGGACAGCGTAATTACCACGGTAGTCTTGACCAGCTGCATAAGTTGCATAGGCTGATTCAGACAATTGACCGATTCCGTAGAAAGAACCGTTCGATGCGTTGACATTTCCGCTGGATTCACGTTGGATTAACCAGTTGATATCCCCGGAAGCATCAGAAGTAGTGGTAGTCGTTGCGGCAGAAGATGCCGTAGAAGTCGTTGCAGTACTTGATTGGGTGCTTACCGCAGTCGTAGCAGCTGAAGCTGCTTGGCTGGAAGTGTCGTCAGCTGACGTGTCTGTAGTAGACGCATCAGTATCGGCGGCGGCTTCTTGACTGACTGCTGAAAGTTCAATGCTCTTAATGTTATCCAATGATGAAACCGCCGTTTTGACAGTCTTACCATTAACGGAGCCAGCAACCTTAGCAGCTTGGTCAGTCGTGGATTTAGAACTATTAAATTGTGAGTTAACAGCGGTCAATGCGAGACCGACAACTGCAACACTAGTAAGTAAAATTTTATTAAACATCATGTCTTACATTATTCCCGATAGAGATTATCTGAAGATTAAAGTGAGAATTTCATCATTTTAATCAAAGAAATAAGTAATCAAACCTCCGTTGTCTTTCCGTGAAACAACCGCGTTGAGCGGGCGTTTGTGTGGTGTTCTTTATCTATTTTTCTTATTCAACCAGTGATATACTGGCCAACCCAATAATACGATTATAACGGAAATCAACACTCCTTGCAAATCGTTGGATAATTCCGACACTTCCACGTAGATGGAACCGACAATGGCAACGATCGGAATGAATGGGTAAAGGGGCATTGAAAAGTCCCGGTTCTTCCCCTCTGGATCCCGTCGGCGCAGGATAAAGGCACCGATGAAGGCCAGAATATAAAAGAGGAAGGTAATGAAAACGGCGTAGTCCGTCAGCTTATTTGGATCCGTAACCCACATCATGACGTAGCCAATGCCAATCATCAACCAGATGGCGGCGTTTGGCGTCTTTGACTTCTGATTCAACTTCGCAAAGGTCTTAGCAAAGGGAAAGTCGCCCTTCTTCGCCATGGCGTAGAGCACACGTGGGAAGGATACGACTTTACCGTTCAGGGTACCCATCAGCGAAATCAAGATGGCAACGGACAGCAAGCGTCCACCCCAAAGGCCAAAGGCCTGCTCGGCCACGTGAACCGTCGCGCTCGAACCGAGGGCAACAATTTTGTCGGCTGGAAGAGCCCGGTAAGTGCCGTACGAAACGCCAACAAAGGCGACAATGACGATCAAAATCCCATAAATAATCGCCTTTGGCAGGGTCTTCTGAGGATTCTTGATTTCACCAGAAATATTGGCGAGCGTCACCCACCCATCATAGGCAAAGAGCGTGGCCAAAACGGCGACACCGAAGCCACCCCCAGCCGTTTGCATGGTGGTTGAAACGGTCTGGGACAGAGCGTCTTCCTTGCCAAAGAAGAGACCAAAAATCGTCAGGGCAACAATCGGCAGCAACTTAATCGAGGTCGTCAAAACCTGGAAGGAAGCTGACGCGCGGTTTGGCACTGAGTTAATCAAGCCAATAATTCCGAGGCCAAGCATTCCAGCTGGCACAGACCAAGCCGTATTAAAGCCGAAGAGTGACGTAAAGAGCAGACCAAGGTATGCTGCAATCGCCCCCATCATGGCTGGTCCGTAAAAGACCACCTGCATCCAACCGGCCAAGTAACCGATTGTCTTGCCATAGAGCTTGGTCAGGTAGATGTAAATGCCACCCGTTTCCGTCATTTGTGAACCAACTTCGGCAACGGTCATACCCGCCGTCAAAGTCAAGATACCACCAGCCAACCAGGCCAGTAGAGCAAGCGAGGTCGAACCGGCCGTTTGTAGGACCGAACCCTGCTTAAAGAAAATCCCGGAACCAATGATTGTCCCAATTACCAAAGCGAGTGAGGACCAGAGACCAAACCCCCGGTTTAGTTCTTCTTTTTCCATTATTCGACCTCCTTTTTTATATTGATTTCAATAAATAGTATTTTAACATGTTTTTAATCTTGGGGGTGGAAAAGGTTTGAAAGGGCATTTGGGGGAATAAGAATATCTTAGTCTTGCCAATCAAATAAATGATGTTTTCAAAAGTTTATGGGCACCGTTCCGTACGTTTTTATTCGAGAAAGCGCTTTTTTCGAATAAAGTATCCACTTAGCACCCAAAATTAAGCATATCGAAGACAAAAAAGTCCCTCCAGGTATAAATACCTAGAGGGACTTAGCAAAAAATGATACAAAACTAGACCGTATTACATGTACTGGTTATCATTTTCCTCTTCATCTTTTTTCCGACGCTTTGCCAAAACAAAGAAGAAGAAACTTGGTGCTGACACGCCAACTACTCCGAGAGTCATCCAGAAACGATAATCCGGTTCCTTTGACTTAACAGATTTCTTAGTTGGCTTTGATTTTTTCGTCTGCTTTTCACCAGACTTTGTTGCGGGTAATTCCTTTGGTGTAGAAGCTTCTTGCATGAGCGCAGGTGAAGAAACAATTTGTAGCGGTGTCTGAAGAACTGGCTGTGCGACAAACGGCCGTACAGAACCTACGACATAGGAAGAAATAACTTCCTGCTTACCATTCAACAAAATTCCCCTCAAAGTATCGAAATCATCCGACTGGTCGATAGCTGCGAGAGCTTTTCTGACCTTTTCATTCAAGACAGCAGTCTGCTTTTCTTTCTCATCCACAGACAAGTTAGCGTCGTTGTTGATTGAATTCTGCACTTCGGCAGCAGTCTTTCTCAATTCTGACTTTGCCAACTCTTTTCGTTGGTCAAGATCATCCGACACGTGCTCACCATCAATCTTCTGGAGGCCAGCAGCCTTTGCTGCCGTCACGTCATCACTGCTTGTCGCATTCGTGATGTTGTCCTTGGCCGTTTGGGCGTCCTTATCAACCGCCGCCTTTTGGGCCGTCTTTTGGTCACCACTCAACGTCTTGTCCGCGTCAATGGCGTTCTTCACCGTCGTCGCTTCGTCGTCGATCGCATCCGCTGCCGTCTTCTTTTGATCTGCTAATGGTGTTCCGGTAGTGTAGTCTTTCGTAATTTTATCTACACCAGTTGTCCCAGCATCCGTAGCGGAAGCAGAATCGGAAGCAATAGTAACATTGCGCTTGGCATCCGCTGTATCAGAGGTTACATTATTTGACTGTTTCGTCTTATCATCATTGGAAAGACTATTATCAGCCTTTGTTTTGGCAGCTGTTTCAGCCGAAGCATTGTCAATAGCTGCGTTAGCAGCAGACTTTGCAATTTCCGTCTGCCCATCTTGAGTTGCTGCCTCAACTGTTCCCGCACCGGCAGTTTCAGCATTTGTTACTGTCGTGGTAGAAGTAGCATCCAAAATGTTTTGCTTTGCTGTTTTAGCAGCGCTTTCAATTGTTAACTTAGTAGCTTCTTTATCAATGTCGGACAATCCATCAACAGTCGTCTCAGAATTCTTAACAGAATTATTGATTGTAGAAGTTGCTGAAGCCTTAGCAGCATCCAATTGAATTTGGTTTTCACCTGCTGTTTGCAAACCGGAAATCTTGTCGGCATCCGTTGCATTATCAACATTTTCCTTGGCCGCATTACGATCATTGTTAATCAAGGCCGTCATGTCTTTTACTTCTTGCTCAGTCAAGTTCTGACCAGCAAGATTGGCAACTGCCTGATCAGCAGCTTGATCAATCGCTGCCTTAGCAGCATCCTTTGTCGCCGTTAAATCAATCTGCTTTGATCCGGCATCACGGGCAGCTTCAACCGTTTCTTTTCCAGATTCGGTAACTGTTTGAATATCATTTGTGTTGTCAGCGTCAAGAATGTTCTGCTTTGCAGTTGCTGCATCAGATGCAATTGCCGCTTGAGCATTCGTTTTTGCCGTTTTATCAGTGATCTTACTCAACTGATCGTTTTCTGCCGTCTTCACGGCATCATTAATAACAGCGGTCGCTGCTGCCTTAGCTGCGTCCACCTTAATTTGGTCTTCACCAGCTGTTTGCAAACCGGAAATCTTGTCGGCATCCGTTGCATTATCAACATTTTCCTTGGCCGCATTACGATCATTGTTAATCAAGGCCGTCATGTCTTTTACTTCTTGCTCAGTCAAGTTCTGACCAGCAAGATTGGCAACTGCCTGATCAGCAGCTTGATCAATCGCTGCCTTAGCAGCATCCTTTGTCGCCGTTAAATCAATCTGCTTTGATCCGGCATCACGGGCAGCTTCAACCGTTTCTTTCCCAGATTCGGTAACTGTTTGAATATCATTTGTGTTGTCAGCGTCAAGAATGTTCTGCTTTGCAGTTGCTGCATCAGATGCAATTGCCGCTTGAGCATTCGTTTTTGCCGTTTCATCAGTGATCTTACTCAACTGATCGTTTTCTGCCGTATTCACGGCATCATTAATAACAGCGGTCGCTGCTGCCTTAGCTGCGTCTACCTTAATTTGATTTTCACCAGCTGTTTGCAGACCTGAAATCTTGTCGGCATCCGTTGCATTATCAACATTTTCCTTGGCTGCATCGCGATCTTTATTGATGAGATTGGTCATGGCTGTGACTTCATCTGATGTCAGGTTCTGACCAGCAAGATTGGTAACTGCCTGATCAGCAGCTTGATCAATCGCTGCCTTAGCAGTATTTTTAGCTGTATCCAAAGCGCCAGCATTTTTAATAAGGTCATCAATTTTCTGCTTTGCCACCGTTACTTTTTCAGCAACTTCCGTGCTGGTAGTTGTTTCAGAATTGATGTCATTAATAGAGGTAGTCGCTAACGCTTTTACTTCTGAAATAATCTTATTTTTTTGATTATCAGTCAAGCCATCGACTTTACCAAGCGCACCAGTCTCACTGGTCTGCTGTGTCGCATACGCCAGAATGTCATTTTCTGCTTGAAGCTTCGTTTGACCGAGCTGGATATTTGCAATTCCAGTATTCTTAGCATTTTCAATGGCATCATCAACATTGGTTGCGTTTTTAATTGCATCAATCGCTGAATTAGCCGCAGTTTCCAATGATGTTTTAGCTGCTTCCTGATCAGTAAGATTTGTCATCTTATCAACAGCCGCTTGCGAAGTAGCTAGCTGTTCTTTAATCGCCGCAATGGCCTTATCGCGAGCACCACCGAGGGCTACTGCATTATCGTATTGCGCCTCAATTGTGGAAATAGCGTCACTTTGCGCATTATTAACAGTTAATACCAACTGCGCATTGTTAATCTGCGTTTGAGCTGATTGGGCCGCTTCCTTCACAGCGTTTGTGAAGGAAGCCTTTTCTTCATCAGTCAAGGTCATGGCCTCAATGGCCTGAGCCTTCGCATTTGAATCCTTCGCAACCGCATCCATTGCCTTAATCTTTTCGGCAATTAAATCAATGGCAGAAATGCCATTGTCCTTCTGAGTTGCCACATCATCAGAAGAATTTTGCGCTTCAATGTTCGTTTCGGCAGTGGTTGCTGAAGTCTTAATGTCTTCAATCAACTTTGCCAAAGTCGTTGAATCAATGACAGTCAAATCTTGAACGGCGTTAATTTGATTTGTTTTTTCTGATTCAATCGCATCCTTAGCCGCAGCTTTATCAGCGACAAGATCAATGGCTGAAATCCCATTGGTTACATCGGTATTGATTTCTTCGACCGTTCCGGCATTATTAATTCCATCGCGCGCCGTTTGAGCAGCATTCTCAATGTCTTTCAGCTTCTGCTCTTTGTCATCAATGGAAAGGCTTTCAACCGCTGCTTTTTTTGCAGATTCCTCATTGTTAATTTTTACAAGAGCAGCAGAACGGGCTGCGTCGGCAGCAGCTTTTGCAGATTTTGCATCATTGTTTGCCTGCACCACGTTCTGATCAATTTTTGCTAAATCATTAACAAAATCATCTGAAGTTGTCACATTATTGATCTGATTGGAAAAGTCATTTTTTTGTGATTCTGACAATGAATCTGCGTTATTCAGTGACGTTGTTGATTTTTTCTTCAAATGGTCAAGCAAAGCAGCATTATATCGATCAGCAAAAGCACTTCCTGAAATATACTTAGCCGTTGACCAAATTGGCCGTTAACCAGTTCCTAGATCAGTATCTGAACTGTACATGGCACTAATCGAATCAGTGCTTAACATTTTCACCGCTTCTAATTTAATGGTCAAGGTGGCTTCACCACCAACGACTTTACCAGTATTAATATAGGCATGAAGATAAGGAACCCCATTCTTATCATTCATGCTACTCAATGCTGTATTTACATTCGTAGTACCATCGCTCATACTTGCCGAAACTGATTTTTGTTTTTTATTTAGAGAATCCGACAAGAGAACATCAAAATATGAAAATCTTTTTCTACCATCCGTATCAATTGTTTTGGTATTGAAAACTAAGGTAACGTTATAGTTTCCATCTGAAGTGGGCTCAATACTCTTAAAATCAAACGTTACATTTTTCGCCAGAGTATCATCTATTATTGCTGTCGAATTTTTCCACTTCTTTTCTGTATCATAACCAATCAAATTTTTCGAACTATTTTCATATCTCTTATACCAAGTATTATTTGTTTCTTTCCATTCGCTAACAGTTAATCCATTGGTAGTTTTTTCATTTACCGCTGCATTCGCATGAATGGCTGCTGGGAAGAAATCAAGATGAATGTTCTCTGCAACATCCGCCGCTGCAGCTCCTAAAGCAACACCAATAATTCCAGCAAAAATCCAATTTTTACCAGATTTATACATTTTGTAACGTTCTTTTTTAACCATTTAATACCTATTTTCTATTTATATAAAATTTATTTTTATAATTTGCGAATTTTTAAATATACAATAATACTATTATACGTTACTTTTACTTATATTACAAATGTATTACAGAATATAATTTTTATTATACTTTCTAGACATCAATTGAAAATAAAAAGCTTTTTCCGTACGTTTTAAATAAAAAACAACAAAAAAGCAGCAACCTCATCGGTTGCTGCTTTTAAACATCTTTTACTTCTTTTCCGCCTTTTCCCGGGCAATGTCACGTTCCATGATTTGCTTCAGGTACTTGGCTGTATAGGACTCCGTGTTCTTGGCGACTTTTTCTGGGGTACCCGTGGCGATGATTTGACCACCGCCGGCACCACCCTCAGGACCAAGGTCGATGATCCAGTCAGCGGACTTGATTACATCCAGGTTGTGCTCAATGACGGTCACGGTGTTGCCGTTGTCAACCAACCGGTTCAAGACAAGCAGCAGGCGCTCGATATCGTCGGTGTGCAAACCAGTCGTTGGCTCGTCTAGGATGTAAATTGTCTTACCATTTGTGCGTCGGTGCAGTTCGGAAGCCAGCTTCATCCGCTGTGCTTCCCCACCTGACAAAGTCGTCGCGGACTGGCCCAACTTGACGTAGCCCAAGCCGACGTCCACAATCGTTTGCAAGCGACGGGCGATCTTTGGAATTGGTGCAAAGAAGTCCAAGGCATCTTCGGCCGTCATGTTCAAGACGTCAGAAATCGTCTTCCCCTTATAGGTCACTTCCAAAGTCTCGGAGTTGTAACGCGTGCCATGACAAACCTCACAGGCCACGTAAACATCGGGCAGGAAGTTCATCTCAATCTTGATGACCCCGTCACCGCGACAGTTTTCACAACGGCCACCCTTGGTGTTAAAGGAGAAACGGCCCTTGGCATAACCACGCAACTTGGCTTCATTGGTTTGGGCGAAGAGTTCGCGAATGTCATCAAAGACACCGGTATAGGTTGCTGGGTTCGAACGGGGTGTCCGTCCGATTGGCGACTGGTCGATGTCAACCACTTGTTCGACATTTTCGATTCCCTCAACCTTGCGGTAGGCACCGGGTTTGTTCGAGTTCTTGTTTAGCTTCTGCTTCAAGACACGCTTCAAGATGGTGTTGACCAACGTCGACTTTCCCGAACCAGAAACGCCAGTCACAGCCACGAACTTACCAAGTGGGAACTTGGCCGTCACGTTCTTCAAGTTGTTTTCCTTGGCTCCACGAATGATGATTTCCTCACCATTGCCCTTGCGACGGGACTTTGGCACCGGAATAAACTTCTTCCCAGACAGGTACTGACCAGTCAGTGACTTCGGATTGGCCATCACTTCAGCCGGTGTACCGGCCGCCATGATCTTACCACCAAGGGAACCTGCGCCCGGCCCAACGTCAATCAAATAATCGGCCGCATTCATCGTGTCTTCGTCGTGTTCAACGACGACCAGAGTGTTGCCCAAATCCCGCATGGCCTGCATGGAGGCCAGCAGCTTATCGTTGTCACGCTGGTGCAGTCCAATCGATGGCTCATCCAAGACGTAGAGCACACCGGACAGGTTGGCCCCGATTTGCGTGGCCAAGCGAATCCGCTGGGATTCTCCTCCAGACAGGGTCGCAGCGGACCGTGACAAAGTCAAATAGTCCAAGCCAACGGACTGGAGGAAGCCCAGGCGGTCCTTGATTTCCTTCAGGATTGGCTTGGCAATCTCATCGTCTTGTTGACCAAGTGAGATGTTGTTAAAGTAATCAATTTCGTCGTTAACTGGCAGGTTAGCCACGTCACCGATATTTTTGCCAGCGACTTTGATGGACAAGGCCGCCTTGTTCAGCCGGTAGCCGTGACAGGCCGGACAAGTCAACTTGGTCATGTACTGGGCCATGACATCACGGGTAAAGTCGGAGTTCGTTTCCTTGAAACGGCGGGCGATATTGTTCATAACCCCTTCGAAAGGTTGGTCAACATCGCGAACGCCACCAAAGTCGGAATTGAAATGGAAGTGGAAGTTCTTGTCGCCCGAACCATAGAGAATCAGTTCTTGCTGGTCCTTCTTCAATTCCTTAAAGGGCGTGTCCAAGTCAATCTTGAATTGCTCACAGAACTGCTCCAAGAGCGCTGGGTAATAATTCGATGAAATTGGATTCCAAGGGGCGATTGCTCCCTGACGAAGCGTCAACGTATCATCTGGAATAACCAAGTCAATGTCGACTTCCTGATTCGAACCCAAGCCCTGACAAACTGGGCAGGCCCCGTCGGGTGCGTTAAAGGAAAAGAGGCGGGGTTCCAAGCGACCCGGACGAAAGTCCTTCAAGTCACCCAGATAGTGGTCCGACATCCGAATTGGATCTGCGGCCTCCTCACCTTCCCGTGCGACTGGCTCCAACACGACTAGACCGTTAGCCAAACCAGTGGCAGCCTCGATGGAATCGAACAGTCGCGAACGCGAACCGTCCCGCAAAACCACTCGGTCAACCATGACCGAGATGTCGTGGAACTTGTTGCGGTCGAGGTTGACTTCGTCGGGGCCGTCGAGTTCGATGATTTCGCCATCAACTTTGGCACGGAGGTAACCCTGCTTTTGCATCTTTTCAAAAGTCTTTTGGTGGGTCCCCTTCTTGTGCTCAATGACCGGGGCAAAGACCTGGAGGCGAGTACCGTCTGCCAAAGTCTTTTGCACGTAGTCGACCATCTGATCGATGGTCTGCATGATTTTGGTGCCGTCAGCCGGGTCATCCGGCTTTCCCACACGTGCAAAGAGCAGACGGAAGTAATCTGCGATTTCGGTCACCGTTCCAACCGTTGAACGGGGGTTGTTCGAAGTCGTCTTCTGATCGATGGAAATAGCCGGTGAAAGGCCGTCAATCGAATCAACGTCTGGCTTATCCATCTGACCTAAGAATTGCCGAGCATAGGCTGAAAGGGACTCGACATAGCGCCGTTGCCCTTCCGCATAGAGCGTATCGAAGGCCAAGGAGGACTTTCCAGAACCAGATAGACCGGTCACGACTGTCAACGAATCCTTTGGAATGTCGACGTCAATGTTTTTTAAGTTGTGGGCGCGTGCACCCCGAATTTCAATTTTATTCTTTGCCATTGCTTCCTCTACTGGAGACGGGAACGGTGTTTTGTTCCCATCCTTCGATTCTTGAGCGGGCGGTCTTAGCGACCAGCCTGCTTTTTCAATTTCATAATGTTATCGCGAACCTTGGCGGCGGTTTCAAAGTCCAAGTCCTTGGCGGCGGCCCGCATTTGGGCGGCCAGATTCTCTAGAATATCGGTCTGATCCGACTTTGGCAAGTCAGCAAAGTCGACCTCGGTCATGTCCACCGAGCTGTCCGCCTCGACCGTCTTCGTTGACGAAATCAAGTCGCGAATATCCTTCTTGATGGTCTTTGGCGTGATGCCGTGTTCCTTGTTGTAGGCCATCTGAATCTCACGACGTCGGGCCGTTTCATCCATGGCCCACTTCATCGACTTGGTTACCGTATCAGCGTACAAAATCACGTGACCGTTCGCGTTACGGGCGGCACGCCCAATCGTCTGAATCAAGGAACGGGGGTTACGCAAGAAACCTTCCTTGTCGGCATCCAAAATGGCCACCAGAGAAGTTTCCGGCACGTCAATTCCCTCACGGAGCAGGTTGATCCCGACCAGCACGTCGTACTTGCCCAAACGAAGCTCACGAATAATCTTGGTTCGCTCCAGGGTCTTGATGTCCGAGTGCAGGTAGGCGACTTTGATACCAACGTCCTTCAAATAGTCCGTTAAGTCTTCCGACATGCGCTTGGTTAAGGTCGTGATAAAGACTCGCTCATCATTTTCGATTCGCTTGTTGATTTCACCGACCAAATCATCAATCTGGCCCATGACCGGACGAACCTCAACTTCAGGGTCTAGCAGACCGGTCGGACGAATGATCTGTTCAACCAGGTCCTTCTTTGGTACCCGCTCCAGTTCGTAGTCACCCGGCGTGGCGGACATGTAGATAATCTGGTTGACGCGGTCTTCAAACTCCGGCAGCTGCAAGGGCCGGTTGTCCAGAGCCGATGGCAGGCGGAAACCATAATCGACCAGCGTCTGCTTGCGGGCTCGATCGCCATTGTACATCCCGCGAACCTGGGGCATCGTCACGTGACTTTCGTCAACAACAATCAAAAAGTCATCCGGGAAGAAGTCCAGCAAGGTAAAGGGTGCCTCCCCCTCCTTACGGCCGTCCATCCAGCGGGAATAGTTTTCGATTCCCGGTGTGAAGCCCATTTCCTGGAGCATGGCCAAGTCGTATTCCGTTCGCTGGCGGAGCCGTTGGGCTTCCAGCAATTTACCATCGGCCTCCAGCTCCTTTAAGCGACCGTCCATTTCTTCACGAATACCGACCAGGGCTTCCTTCATCCGCTCGTCATCGGTCATGAAGTGCTTGGCTGGGTAGACGGCGACGTAGTCCTTTTCGGCTACGACTTGCCCGGTCAGGGCGTTGATTTGGCGAATTCGGTCAATCTCATCGCCAAAGAATTCCACCCGCAGGGCCAACTCGTCCTGTGACGATGGGAAGATTTCAATGACATCCCCACGCACCCGGAAGGTTCCACGCTGAAAGTCGATGTCGTTTCTAGCAAACTGCACGTCAACCAAGTCGTGCATCAGCTGGTTGCGTCCGTATTCGTTGCCTACCCGCAAGGAGATCACGTGACTCTTATACTGGTGGGGATCACCCAAACCAAAGATTGAGGAAACCGAAGCAACCACAATCGTATCGTTGCGCTCAAACAAGGAAGCCGTCGCCGAGTTACGGAGCTGATCGATTTCATCGTTAATGGCCGAGTCCTTTTCAATAAAGGTATCAGACGATGGTACGTAGGCCTCGGGCTGGTAGTAGTCATAGTAGGAAACAAAGTATTCGACCGCGTTGTTTGGGAAGAATTCCTTTAGCTCCGAATAGAGTTGACCGGCCAGAGTCTTGTTGTGGGACAGGACCAGGGTCGGCTTATTGTTTTTAGCAATCACGTTGGAGATGGTAAAAGTCTTTCCCGTCCCCGTTGCACCAAGGAGGATTTGCTCCTTCTCACCGTCCTTCAAGCCCTTGACCAAGTGGTCGATGGCCTTTGGCTGATCACCGGTCGGCGCATATTTTGAAACCACCTGGAACTGTTCATCATTTCGCTTTGGTTCAACCATTTTTGCCTCCCGATTCCGTTAAACACTTAGTGTTAGTATAACAAAAAACGAACAGATGTTCTATATCACACATCTGCTCGCTTTTTAATTGTTTTGTCTAAAACTACTTTAATTCCGGTGCGTCGGTTTGGTAGTCACCAACCGTGCTCTGGTAGTTGTTTTTAGCCAACAGTGACGTTGGGTTTGACTTTTGATTCTGCTTTAAGCTCTTCAAAGCCGAGGCCTTCTGGTAATCGTAAGAAGACTTGTCGACCGTGTAAGCGTTCAAGCGGGTCTTGTCGAAGCGCAACAAGTCACCGGTGATGACTTTGTCAGAGTAGGACAGGGACTTGTCGGCATAGGCCTGAACACGCTTAGCCGTAGCCTTCAAAGCCGGGTTAGACTGCATCGACAGCTTCTGACCAGTCTGTGTGTCGTAATAGTCGTTGCGATACTTCGTATAGGTCGGCGTGACCCAGTCGCCATTACGGAAGACAACCGTTTGCTGGTTTTGCTGGGAAAGCAAGTCGTGACCAAAGATGGTCATGCCATCCGTTGAAACGCCTAGTAGGTGCAGCAAGGTTGGCATCATGTCGATTTCACCACCGTAGGTGTGGTTAATGCCACCCTGCAGACCGTTGCTGTGAATCATGAACGGCACCTTCTGGAAGTTGGCCAAATCGTAGTTGTTGACCGAATCCTTGCCGAGCAACTTGGCAATTGCCGGCTGGTGGTTTTCGGAAATACCGTAGTGATCACCGTACAAGACGAAGGTCGAGTTATCGTACAAACCAGTCTTCTTCATGTAGTTCATCAGTTCGCCAAAGGCCTCATCCAAATAGTGGGCCGTTTGAACGTAGCCGTCGACCGTCGAATCACCAGTCTGCGTGGCTGGGAAAGTCGCGTTCTCCTTATCCAAGGTGTATGGGTAGTGGTTGGTAACCGTGATCAACTTTGCATAGAATGGCTGAGGCAACTGCTCCAGGTACTGAGCCGAGTCCTTCAAGAAAATCTTATCCTTCAAACCGTAACCAACTGAATAGTTGGCCTTGTCGGCGTTCGGAAAGTAATTCTTGGAGAAGAAGTAGTTGTAGCCAAAGGACTTGTAAGTGTTGTTTCGGTTCCAGAAAGTCGACACATCCCCGTGGAAGGCAGCTGACGTGTAGCCCTGCTGACCAAGGATGCCCGGCATGGCCTCAAAGGTGTTTGACGTACCGTACTTGGTCATGGCCGATCCCGTTGACAGACCGTAGAGCGAGTTCTCCTGCATCATTTCGGCATCGGAAGTCTTTCCCTGGCCAACCTGGTTGTAGAAGTTGTCAAAGGAAAGTGTGTTCTGGTCGTGGTAGAAGGCGTTCAGGTTTGGTGTGACTTCCTGGCCGTCGACCTTGTAATCAATCAAGAACTGCTGGAAGGACTCCAGGTGAATCACAATCACGTTCTTACCCTTCAGAGTTCCGTAGTAGGAAGCGTTGGCTGGAATATTGTTTTGATTAATAAAGTTCTGAACTGTCTTCAAATCCTTAGCCGTCGCGTCCTTACGGGAATCCGACTGCTTTTTGGTTTGAAAGGCGTTAAAGGCCGCGTATTCGTTTAGACCCAGATACTTAACAATGTAGTTGTTATCAAAGGAACGCGTCAGCAAACCCGAACGGTCGACCGAGGCAATGCCAAAGTCTACAAACATCAAGGCCACACCCAGGCAGGTCGTCAAGAAGGCGTAGCGCTTGGCCAGCCCCTTCTTGTCGATTGGCCAAAATTTAAAGAGCAGGCAGATGGCCAAAACCACCAAGTCCACGTAAACCAAAAAATCCGTTGGCCTAATAATGGCGGCAATCGACTTGCCCAAGTTATTCCCCGTTGACGAACCGGAACCAAGAATTCCAAAGGAAAGAAAGTCCGAGAATTCACGGTAATAAAGCATGTTTGAAAAGAGCCAAATCGTTTGAATCAAGTTAAAGAGCCAAACGAGGAAGTAGGCTAAGCGGCCACGGAAGTAGAGGGCAATCCCCAGTAAGATAATGGCCGTTGGGATGGGGTTTAAGGCCAGCAAGAACAGCTGGACTGGACCAGAAGCCCCAAGCGCGAAGTTAAAGAAGTAATTCAGGTAGGTTTTCAACCAAACGAGAATCAAGTTTAAGATGAAAAAGCCCGTTAGGCTGGTCCAACAGGAACCAGACTTTTTAATGCTCGACCAAGTCAAGCCCTTCTTCACCGCATCCATGAATCGTTGTAACATCTTTCAATCCTCACAAAAACTGACCTAAAAGGTCAGCTGTACGTCACGAAGTAAATCGTAAATTTCAATGGCCACCAAATCGACGTTATCGAAGTGGTAGTGCTTTTTTAAGCGGTGGTCCAAAATGTCCCAATCCTGGTTTTCCTGATCGTAGGTTACCTGGAGCAATTCCAGGCCGTATAGATCAAAGCGCCGTTTTTGGAAACGACCGTCCTTTGCCTTTTCCATGGCAAACAACCGCTTTAAGATACCTTGTAGTTGACTCTTCTCTTCTGACATATCACCCTTCTTTTGCTTTCCTTACCGGGATGACGTAGGCCAAAATGCCGGCAAAGAGACCGAAGTAGTAAGTTATCAAACGCCAAATCAAAATGACTAAGACCAGCGTCGCCGGATTCTTAACAAAGGGGGTAAAGAGCAACTGGAAGGACAGTTCGGCACCGCCGACCCCACCCGGAATTGGGAAGAGCGAAATCACCATGACAATCATGATGTTCATGGCGATAATCAACCAGGGATTGACCGAGGCGTAACCGAAGGCCCGAATCACAAAGTAGGGCACGACGTAGAGAGCAACGAGCTGTAATCCGGTATAGATGGTTGCAACGAGCAGCGCCCGACCAGAACGGATAACCCGCTTAGACTCCTCGTGGAAGCTCAAAATCTTCTGCTTGGCCCCTTCTTTAACTTGTGAAAGGCTTTCCCCTTTGTAAAGTCCTGAGACTAATTTAGCACCAAGGTCCACGACTTTCAAGGACAAAGCTGGCCAAAACATCACCAATAAAATACCGATGATGACAAAGGCGTGAATGGCAATGGCAAAGGGAATGAAAGTGGCAAAGGCCGGGTTCACGTTTTGGTAAATAAAGTTCTCGGCAGCAAAGTAGCCGACCACAAAGAACAGCACGACCACGATTTGATAAACCAAAAACTTCATCAAAATGACGGAAAGGGCCCTAGAAGCCGGCATCTTTCCCCGAGTTAGCCCATAGAGCTGGGCCGGTTGACCGCCGGTTGCAAAGGGCGTGATACCAACCCCCAACTGGTTCATCAGAGGCACTCGAATCAGGGTCCCCCAGGAAGTTTCTTCACGATCTTTTTTGCTCAACAAAGCATGCGTAGCAAAGGCTTCTAAAATTAGAGAAGTAATCATCATGAAAAAACCAACCAACAAGAAACGCCAGTCAAGGACTTTTAAAGCGGCTTCCAACTGCTTCCCGCGACCAGAAAGTTCGTTAACCAAGTAGTAAATCACCAGGCCGGTTGTGAAGAGCACAACCAGAGCCGATAACTGATTTCGACGTGACATAAACTGCTCCTTAAGCGTTTTGGTCGGTCAGGCGCAGGGCCACCGTGCCATTCTCGTTAAAAGGCAGGGCCTTTTCGTCCAAGGTTGCCCGATAGACCTGGCTCAGCACCTCCCCTACTTGGTGAAGGTCACGGCCCTTGGCAACCTCATAACCGGCTTCCGTCAAATCGGGCCGATTACCAGCCAAAATGGCCATCATTTGCTGGTCAAAGTCTTCGAGATCTTCTGCCTTGTAGCAGTTTTCTTGATCAACCAACCAGCCATCGTAAACCGGAATATCGCGAACCAGCAGATTTTGCTTGGAAGCTAGCGCCTCCAAGACAACAATCCCTTCCGTTTCTTCAAAAGAAGGATACAAGAAGAGGTCGGCGCCCGCATAGGCACCTTTAATAATGTCACCGGTAATGTAACCAGGGAAAATCAAGTTTTCTGGATGGTGTTCGATGGCTTCCCGAACCTTGGCGGGCACAATGGCCAGATTCGTGTGGCCAAACCAAATAAAGGTGATTTCTGGGTGGCGCTTGGCCAGCTCGATAAAGTCAAAGAGACCCTTGCGCTCAAAGAAGAGGCCAACGGCCATGACAACCTGCTGGTTTTCCTTAATATCAAAGTATTCCTTGTATGCTTGAATCCGCTTCTCGTCGGGTTCGTACTTGCTAATATCAATCCCGTTTGAAACCGGGTAAATCGGCTGTGTTAAGCCGTAATTTTCCAAGAGTGACTTGGAATAAGGGGTTGGTGTAATCAGGGCATCGGCTTGACTGTAGAGTGCCACCAAATACTTCTTGTAGAGCGGTGCCAAAAGGTTGGAACCAAAGAAGGAATTTCTGAAATCTTCATAAGTGGAGTGGGCGTGATAGACGACTTTCTTGCCCATCTTCTGCGCCTTTTTGACCATGTGCATCGAGTTCACCCCGTAGGTGTTGATATGCAAGACATCGTAATCGCGGCACTTGGGGTCGGTCGTCACGGTGACGTCAGCCACCGGTCCCAGTGCGGCCTGTTGCAGGCGCAAAGCACGGCCGATTCCCGACTGGGCAATCCATTTTTGATTTTCAAAGTATAAAAGGACTTTCAAAGTCAATTTCTCCTAAATGGGTTTCGTAAGAGTCGTTTGATGTAGCCGATTTCCTCGTCGTTCAACTGATCGGAGTCATCCTCTTCTTCGTTTTGCTGATAATCGCCAATCACTTCTTCGTAGAAGGCCATGACCCGCTTGGCAAAGGTCGTGGCATCGACGTTTTTCACGGCTGCCTTGCGGACCTTTTCGTCCTTTTCTGTCAGCGGACGAATCAAATAGGCCGCCAAGGCGTCCCGAAAGGCATCGTAGTCATCAACCAGTTCGCCAATTGCCGGATCCGTTACTAATTGATCCAAGTAGGGCGAGTGGATGGCCACAAAGGGCCGGTTTGATGCCAAAGCTTCAATAAAAGTCAGCCCCTGCGTTTCGGAATCCGATGAAGAAACAAAGACGGTGGCCAGGCGGTAGTAATCCGCCACCTGATCGTGGTCAACCATGCCAACGAAGGTAATCGAATCCTGCAACTCCAAATCTTCGACTTGTTCCTGCAGGGACTTTTTGGCTGGTCCATCCCCGGCAATGATGAGCCGGGCATTTGGAATCGTTTCCAAGATTTCGGAAAAGGCCGAAATCGTCATCGCGATGTTCTTTTCAAAGGCCAAACGGCCAAGTGAAAGGGCAACCGGTGTGCCCGGTTCAATCCCTAGTTTGGCGTGCAAGTCTTCCTTGCCAGCGCCCAGTTCCTTGACGGCCACACCGGTTGGAATCACCGGAATGGGAATGTCGTCAACACCATAAGAAAGCAGGCTCTCCTTCACCCGTTCGGAAGGTGCAATGCAGCCGTTCATCGACTTGAGGTAAGCCTTGACCAAGTGGGAAACGGCGGAAGGCTTCAAAAGCATGCCCCGGGCCACGTAGTGGGTGTAATCCTCGTACATAGTGTGGTAAGTGTGAATGGCTGGAATCTTCAGACGCCGGGCCACATACTTCCCAATCAAGCCAAGCGAGAATTCGGTTTGGGTGTGGACGATGTCCAAGTCCAGTTCCCGAGCAATCTCGACGGCTTGAATCAAGCCACGAAAAGTCAGACGCCGGTCCTTAAAGCCAAAGTAAGGTAAAGAAGAGAAACGGTATATCCGTTCCTCTTTCGTGTGCTTGTCGACTTTTGGATCCGTCGTTGTAAAAATGTAGACCTCGTGGCCCTGTTCTTCCAGGGCGTCTTTCAAGGTTTGAATGGACGTTGCTACTCCAGAAACCTGTGGAAAGTAGGTATCCGTGAATAAGCCAATTTTCATGGTTTGCCCCCATTGCTAAATCGCACTAAGCATAATGATAACATTATACCATTTTTGCCCCTTTCAGCCAAAAAGGACCGGGTTAATCAAAGACCATTTGGTTGTAATAAAGCTCGGAATAGAAGCCTTTTTCAGCGATTAGTTGGGCGTGTGAGCCCTTCTCAATCACCTGACCATCCTTCAAAACAACAATCTGGTCAGCTGACAAAATTGTCTTCAGCCGGTGGGCAATCACAAATGAGGTCCGGTCCCGCATGACGTTTTCCATGGCCGCCTGAATCCTTTCTTCGGTCACCGTATCAACGTTGGCCGTCGCCTCATCCAAGATGAGCAGGTCGGGATTAGTCAAAATCGTCCGAGCAATCGACAGCAACTGTTTTTGACCGGTTGAAAAGAGGTTGTCCGCCCCCGTCACCTTCGTATCATAGCCATCCGGCAGGCTCATGATAAAGTCGTGAATGTTGGCCTGCTTGGCCGCCTCTTTCACCTCTTCCAAACTTGCTTCGGGCTTTCCAAAGGCAATGTTTTCCCGAATTGACTTGGAAAAAACCACGGATTCCTGCAGCACAATGCCAACCCGGTTACGCAAGGAGGTCAGGTCAAAGTCCTGCAAGGGTGTGCCATCATAGGTGATCTTCCCACCGTTCAAATCATAGAAACGGTTCAGCAAATTCATCACCGTCGTCTTACCAGAACCCGTTGGCCCAACTAGGGCCACCATCTGCTCCTTTTTCACGTCAATGGAGACATCCTTTAAGATTGGACGAGCTGGCTGGTAGGCAAAGTCGACGTGGGACAAAACCACGCCCTCTTTCAAGGGACCGGCCTGCTTTTTTCCGCCATTAACTTCGTTTGGCTTCTCTTCCACATCCCGAATCCGGTTGGCACCGGTAATGGCCAACTGTAATGGATTATAAATGGCTGTCAACTGTGAAATTGGCTGGAAGTATTGCTGCGAATAGGTCACAAAGACCACGATCAAAGAAAGGCCAGCCGCCTTGTCCATCCCGTTGTGTAGAACCAGCCAGGAACCAAAGAAAATCACGATGGCCAGGTTCAACAAGGAGAAGCCCTGCATCAAAGGTGATAAGAGGCCGGAAAAGAACTGGCCCTTCTGGCTGGCCTTGCGTACTTCTTCGTTGAATGGTCCAAAGGCTTCCACGGAAGCCTGCTGCCGACCTTCGGCCAAGAGTACGGCTTGACCGGAGAGTTGCTCGTTAATGTAGCCGTTTAGATCACCGGTTGCCTGCTGCTGCCTTTCAATTTGCTTACGGGCCTTGTTAACGATAGAAAGGGCCACGATAACGGCGAATGGTGAAAGAGCCATGGTCACCAGGGCCATGGTCAGTGACTTTTCTAACATCATCCAGATGATGCCTAAAAAGAGCACGCCCTGGGAGAAAATCTGAAAGACGGCCGAGTTCATGGCGTTGAAGACGTTATCCAAATCCGAGGTGAACAAAGACAAAATCTTGCCGTCCTGATGGGAGTCAAAGTAGCGAATGGTCTTTCTTTGCAGGTTGGCAAAGAGGCCGAGGCGCATTTCGCCAACAGAATCCGAGGAGATCCGTGAGATTACAAGGCCGGATAGCACCAGGCCAATTTCGGACAGCAAGTAAAAGATCACCATCCCCACCAAGGCCTTGTAAAAGTCCTGCAGAGAGGCGTGGGCCCCTGGCGTAAAGGAGGCCGTCAAGTACTTGGTCAGACCCGAGACGGCATCCCCTAAGTAGAGCGGGGCCTTAATCTGGGCGTAAGTGCCGGCCAGAGTGAAGACGGCCGCAAAGAGCAGCCCCTTCCAGTAGGGCTTCAGGTAGCGCACAAAGTAGTCAACGGCTTGTTTTAGCTTATTCATGGTCGCCCTCCTTTCCCTTCTGACTTTGGTAAATTTCTTGGTAGAAGGAACTCTCTTCTAGGAGTTCCTGGTGGCTTCCCGAACCAACAATCCGACCCTCATCAAGAACGAGAATCCGGTCGGCATGGATAATGGAGGCAATTTTTTCGGCAATGATGACCTTTGTCGTTTGACCAAAGTCCTTCTCCAAGACTTCTTGAACCCGCTTTTCAGAACGGGCGTCCAGGGCCGACGTCGCATCATCTAAAATCAAAAGCCGGGGCTTTTTGACAAGGGCTCGGGCCAGGGATAGGCGCTGCTTTTGCCCACCGGAAAGGTTGGCCGAACGCTCTGAAATTTCGTGTTCCAAGCCATCTGGGTAGGTAAAGACAAAGTCGGCGGCCTGGGCAGCCGAAACAGCCGCCTCCAAATCTGCTTGACTAGCCTCTGGATTACCCATCCTCAAGTTCTTCTCAATCGTTCCAGAAAAGAGGACTGGTTTTTGCATCACGATACCGACCGCCTGATGCCAGTCGCTTTCAGCAATGTCTTCGATGGCCTGACCATCAACTAAGACCTGGCCCTTTTCGGCCTGGTAGAGCCGGGCCAACAAGAGGGCCAAAGTTGACTTGCCAGATCCCGTCGAACCGACGATGCCCAAGGTCTGTCCCGCCGCCAGTGTAAAGGACAGGTCCTTCAAAACTGCTTCTTCCGCCTTCGGGTAAGTAAAAGTCAAACCATCCACAACCAGTTCCTTGGTCAAGAAGGCGTCTTTTTCAATCGCTACTTGCCCTTCTTCGTTAGCTTGAGCCGTTTCCTCGCCCATCACGGCCGCGATTCGTTTCAATGAGACGAAGCCACGGGAGGCAAAGGTCGAAATCATCCCCAACATCAAAAGGGCCATCAAAATTTGGTTCAAATAGGTAATAAAGGGGGTGATTTTAGCCAGTTGATCTGGCGCTTCTTTAATCGAAGTCGAAATAAAGAGCAGGGCGGAGGCAATGGCCGCGTAGGAAATCAACATGAAAATTGGGAACATCAGGTTGAAAAGATAGCCGATTTTCGTGTTGACCGCCGTCAACTGGGCCGTGTTTTCGGCAAAGTTTTGCTCCTCTTGCCCCTGCTGGTTAAAGGACTTCACCACGCGCACGCCAGCCAGGTTTTCCTGTGCTAAGGTGTTGTTTTGGTCAATCAAGTGCTGAATTTTACCGAAGTAACGGCCCATCATGGCAAAGATGCGCTTGGATGACAGAACAATCAGGACAATCATCAACAGCACCACCCACCAAAGAGAAGGGAGGGTCCAAATGGCCAAAACGATGGCGCCAATAAAGAGGATGGGCACCCGCAAAACCATCTGAAGACTCTGCATGACCAGCTGCTGAACCTGGTTAATGTCGTTGGTCAACCGAACCACCAGGTTAGCTGAACTATAGGACTGGACCTGTTCGAGTGAAAAGGACTGAATCTTTTCGTATTCGGCCAAGCGGATGTCAGCGG
The DNA here is from genome assembly GCF_018437235.1 of Fructobacillus papyrifericola. Taxonomy (GTDB): domain Bacteria; phylum Bacillota; class Bacilli; order Lactobacillales; family Lactobacillaceae; genus Fructobacillus; species Fructobacillus papyrifericola. The sequence continues at coordinate 45,135 of NZ_JAAMFJ010000002.1, forward strand.
CCACTCCCTGGGAAACCTGGGAGGCAAAGTACGTGCCGGTGATCCCGGCTAAGATACCAAGCAAGGCCAGGCCCAACAAAAAGGCCCCGTTTTTCAAAATCACATCCGACTGGTTTTGAATGATGGCCGACATCATTTTTTCTAGAAACTGTGGCTGTGCCAAAGTCGAAAAGGCCATCAGCGTAACAGCTACAACGGCCACGGTTATTTTCTTCCAGTACGGCTTGGCATACGTTATTAATAATCCCATGGAAAACTCCTATCCGGCATTGTTTGAAAAAGGACTCTTCTTTTGGAAGAGTCCTTGAGACGGTTAAACCGTCATTTTGGGGCCAGGGCCCACCGCCATTTTCTTTCGCTTCATTTACCACCATTTTACGGAAAGATTGAGGAAAGTCCATGGTCAAATGTAAACATTCGCTCCACTTTTATTCCTTTTCTTGACGGCTTCGGCTAAAGAGCGAACAGAGTAAGAGCAAAGCAGCCGTGCTCAGTAAGCAAATGGTCGCTAAGCCGGAGAGCCGCCCCATACTTTCCGGATAGAAAATCAGCACAAAACAAACACCTAAGATTAAGAAGAGCGCGGTCAGCGCCCGAAAGTAAATCGACAACATCGTCTCCCCCTTTTTGATGGATTGACTGGCAAAAAGCCTTCTTTCTGTCTGCATTATAGCACCTAAAAGACCGGCCTTGTCCCTTTCAGACAATCTTAGACAAAATCCGTCAAAATGCCTAAAAACAAAAAAGCCCCGCCAACCGGCAGGACTTTTTCATCAATCCAAAAGACCTTAGTCTTCCTTCTTTTCTTCAGCTTCTTCAGCAGGCTTTTCGTCTGCTGGCTTCGTTGCTTCATCAGCCTTTGCTGCTTCAGCATTCTTAACGGAGCGGATGGCCGTCAACTCGAAAGTCAAGATAACGCCTTCGCAATCCAAGTCAACCGTCTTTTCGGCTTCGTTGACGCGGTCAACCTTACCGTGCAAGCCACCAATGGTAATGACGTCAGAGCCCTTTACCATTTGGTTCTTCATTTCAGCTTGGCGTGCCTGTTGCTTCTTTTGTGTACGTGACATCCACCAAACCATCACGATAACAAGGACAAGGGGGAGAATAAAACTTTGCATGCGATTACTTCCTTCTTTTAATTAATTGTATACATTGTACCAGATTTTAGAAAAGGCGGGCGTTCTTTTTGTTATAGCCGTAGTCTTCTAAGACCTTCTCGCGGAATTCCAAGAGGCGGTCCTCTTCAATTGCCTGACGCATTTCCTCCATCAAGTGCAAGAGATAGCGCAGGTTATGTTCGGAAGCGATTTGCGCCCCCAAACGCTCGTTGGCGTTAAAGAGGTGGTGCAAGTAGGAACGGGAAAGGTTCTGGTAAGGGCTGTAGTTTGGCAAATCGTACTGGGCCAGGTTGCCAAACTGGTTCTTGCGAATCGGGTTGTCCGAATAATAGGTCAGATCCGGATCGATCGGTGAAAAGTCCTTCTTATAGCGGGAGTTTTTAATCACCACCCGGCCCTTTGAGGTCATCAACGTCCCCTTGCGACCGATTCGGGTTGGCAAGACACAGTCGAACATGTCAATCCCACGAATCACGCCGTCAATCAGTGAATCCGGTGCGGCAACACCCATCAAGTAACGGGGCTTGTCTTCAGGCAAAAGGGGCATGGTAAAATCCAAGACCCGGTTCATTTCCTTTTTGGATTCCCCGACCGAAAGGCCACCAACGGCATAGCCTGGCAGGTCCATCTTGACCAATTCCCGGGCCGATTCCGTGCGCAAATCGCGGAAGCCGGCTCCTTGAACAATCCCAAAGAGTGCCTGACTGTCCGTTTTCTTGTGGTACTGCTGGGCTCGGTCGGCCCAACGCAGGGACCGTTGCATGGAATTTTTGATGTAGTCATAGGTTTCAAAGTAAGGAATCGCTTCGTCCAACTGCATCATGACGTCAGAGCCCAGGTTATTTTGGATCCGCATGGCCACTTCCGGTGACAAGAACATCTTGTCGCCGTTTACGTGGTTTTGAAAAGTCACACCCTCTTCTTTGAGCTTTCGCGCATCGGACAAAGAGAAGACCTGGAAGCCACCGGAATCCGTCAGGATGGCCTGGTCCCAACCCATGTACTTGTGCAGGCCCCCGGCTTCGGCAATCAATTCATCGCCAGGCCGGACCCAGAGGTGGTAAGTGTTGGCCAGGATAAACTGGGAACCGATTTCCTTTAGGGTGCGGGTGTTCACGCCCTTAACGGCCCCCTGTGTGCCAACCGGCATGAACATGGGGGTTTCATAGACTCCGTGCGGCGTGTGCAAGCGCCCACGACGGGCCCCGGTGTGTTTTTCTGTGTGGAGATGTTCGTACCAGACGGCTGGCTTTTGCTCTTTCATACTGCACCTACTTGATTTGTTTTCTTTCTATATTGTAGCACGGACCGACTTTTGCCCGCCTACAAAGCAGTTGTTTCTTCGTAAAATCCGCGTTATGATAGCCGCAGCTTGAAAATGTTTTCAATCGAAAGGATGTCAAACATGGAAGAAAATTACATTGCGCGCATGCGTGCCAAAGTCGGCCACGAAGGCATGATCTTCAACTCGGCCTTCGGTGTTCTCTGGAACGAGGCCCACGACGCCATCTTGCTCGAAAAGCGTGGCGATAGCAAAATCGGCTACGGCTTTCCCGGTGGCTTTTTAGAATACGGGGAATCCCCAATGCAGGCCGTCGTTCGTGAATTCAAGGAAGAAACCAACCTCGACGTCGAAGTTGTGCGCATGCTTGGCATGGCCACCCACATCAACCCCAAGAATTCCTGGGGCGATGCGCAAGAAACGATTTCAATGGGCTTTGAAGTCAAGCTCGTCGAGGGCCAGACAGCCGAAAAGCTCAAGGCCGACGGCGATGAAACCCTGGCCGTTTCCTTCGTTCCCGTTAACCCACGACCAACCATGTTTGTGCCCGCGGCCCAAAACACCCTGGAGCGCATCTTGACCGTTAATGAAGAAAACGAACAACCCTGGTTGCGCGAACCGGGCAAAAAAGAAGATTAAGGAAAGGCAGCCGAACGGCTGTTTTTTTTGGACTTTTTTAGAGGGTAAAAAGAGACTAATCTGAATTATTTGTATAACATTTTTAAAATACTTGCTATTTTTTAAAAAGATGTTAAACTGACGGTGTCAAAAGCGTGACAAGCTCCTAGTATTTCTGTCTACCAGTAACTCGATTATTCTCTTTTCATCTGATTACACCATGCATCAAAACAATTGGAGACTTTCCAAACGAAATCCCGGTAGCGGATTCATCACCGCCACCACCGTATTCCTAAAAAATTTTACCTGTAGTCAATAAACCAATGCTTTGATTCCAGACTGTCACGCTGACAGCAAAAACGACTTCGGTCGTTTTTGTTTTGACTGGAAACAAAGTACTGGTACACTATCAAAGGAATCATCAACTTTTTTAGGAATCGAGTACTGATATGATCATTGTCTTATACGGCTTTTTAATCGGCTGTTTTGTTACCTTAATCGGGGGTGGTGGGGCCACCTTTTACCTCGGCGTTTTGACTTCTTCTCTTGCCATGTCAACCGAGATGGCCGTCCCCACCTCACTTTTTATCGCCGTTTTCGCCCTGTTTTCGGGTTTCTTAACCCAGTTAAAATTACAAAACGTCGAAATCCGGGTCGGTAATCGCTTAATTTTAGCCGCCGTCCCCGGCATTTTAATCGGGACCTACCTTGCCCGTTTCATCCCGGCTGCGCTCTATCAACATGCCGTTGGTGTCATCTTAACCATAATGGGTTGCATCGTTTTGTATAAGAACGTCTTTGCTAAGAAAAAGGATAAAAAGACGAATTCTGAGTCCAAAGTCGCCCTGCTCTTTGGCCTAATTTCTGGCTTAATGGTCGGCTTTGGTGGCCTTTCCGGCGGATCGGCAACGGTTGCTGGTCTTTCCATCATCGGCCTACCAGCCGTTAAAGCCGCCGGTACAACGACCTACATTCTCTGGGTGCTGGCCGTGGTTGGCTTGATCAGCCACTTAGTTGCCGGATCTCCCATCTCTTGGACGGCCGGCCTCTTCCTTATGTTAGGTGGGGTGATTGGCTCAATTTTAACGCCGCTCGTCCTCCGCTTGTTTGATCAAAAGAAGTTGAACAAGGTCCTCTCGCCCTTGCTTGGTTTCGTGATTATCTACTTCGGATTAAATTTGATTTTTTAATAAAAAAGCTGCTAACTTTCTTGTTAGCAGCTTTTATTTAAACTTATAAGATATTTTATGAGTATTTGATTAAAAATAACTTGTCATTTCTTCATTTTCATGTTTTAATAAAAACAACTTCAGGAAAGGAATCCCGAACATGAAATCAATCAACTTAAACATGATGAACCGTTACTACGGCTTTTATTACTTTAGATAGCACGTCCGGATCTGATGCGGACGTGCCGACACGTTCGCATCTAAGTAGTAAGAGTCATTTTTAACTCGGCTGACTAGGTGCACCCCTAGTCAGCGATTGATGAATTTTGTTCGGAATTTTTTCCACACAATTTTTAGGCCGACTAGGTTTTCCTAGTCGGCCTTTTTTATTTAAAAAAATACGAGGAAGACACAATGACAAGAATCGATGGACACACAATTTTAATCGGCTTGATGGCATACCCAATTCGCCACTCCATGTCACCAACCATGCATAACACAGCTTTTGAGGCGTTGAACTTAAACTACGCTTACCTAGCCTTCGACATTGATGGACATCAGTTAGCCGATGGTGTCAAAGCCATTCGTACTTTGGACATGCGTGGATCAAACGTATCCATGCCGAACAAGCAGGCCATCATCCCCCATTTAGACAAGTTGGATATCTCAGCTAAGATGACCGGCGCCGTCAACACGGTGGTCAACGACGACGGCGTCTTAACCGGTTACACAACGGACGGTGTTGGGTTCGTCAACGACCTTAAAAAGAAGGGGCATGATGTTGCTGGTAAAAAGATGCTAATCGTTGGTGCCGGTGGCGCTGGTATTCCAATCGCCGCTCAATCAGCAATTGAAGGCGCCAGCGATATTCGTATTGCCAACCGTAAAGACGGCCATTTAAAAAAAGCCGAAGAAATTGCGGATAGCATTAACGAAAACTCTGGTGCTGTTGCTTCGACTTTTACATTAGAAGACGGGGAAGCCTTCAAGGCAGCACTTGCCTGGGCTGACATCTACGTGGATGCCACTGGTGTTGGCATGAAGCCTTTGGAAGGCAAGGCATTGGTTAACGACCCAAGTTGGTTAAAAGAAGACCTCGTGATTTACGACACCGTTTACGCCCCACGCACCACAAAGCTCATGGAAGTTGCCAAGAAAGCAGGCGTTAAAAACGTCTACAACGGACTCGGCATGATGGTTGAACAAGGAGCAGCCGCCTTCAAACTATGGACGGGACAAGAAATGCCCATCGACTTAGTAGAACAGGCCATGGCCGAAAAGGATAAAGAAAAATGACAGAAGCCGTTTATACACGAAACATTGCAGTTGGAAGTGGCCCAGCCAAGGTGGCCATTCCCATCACAGTGGTGACACCAGATGAACTCACAAAGTTACTGCCCACTATTCAAGAAGCGAACCCTGACATTGTCGAATGGCGCGTGGACTTCTTGGAAAAGTGGCAAGACGATGCAACCTTAGTGGAAATCTCTTCTAGCATTCGCCAAGCATTCCCTGAAACACCAATTATCGCAACCTATCGAACAAAGGAAGAGGGTGGCGAACAAACCATTCGCCCTGCCGACTACGAACGGATCTTGAAACGCTTGGCCGAGTTACCAGTTGACATGGTCGACGTTGAGATCAACCGTGAGGCATGCATCGTGGAAGAAGCAGTCAAAGCCATCCATCAACTTGATAAAATTGTCATCGCATCTTTCCACGACTTTAACAACACGCCCAGTACTGAACAACTAGAGAACACCTTCAACAAGATGCAGTCAGCAAAGGCCGATGTTTTAAAAGTCGCCGTGATGCCTCACACCACAGAAGACGTTCTTCAGCTCATGTCCTTCAGTCAGCAGGCTGCTCGCAAATCCCCTGAACCAATCGTTACCATGGCCATGGGCCAACTTGGTTCCGTGACACGAGTGGCCAATCATATTACCCACTCCGCCATTACCTTTGCGTGCTTAACTAAAGAACAGGCATCAGCGCCAGGTCAAATTGAAATCAACAACCTGCGCAGCATTCAACACACCCTAGAAGGAGATAGCTAATGAATACACAAGTCACTAACCGACTTCGAGCCGGACTATACGCCAACTACCTGGTTCACGGTTTTGGCATGATCATTCTAACTCAGAATTTGATCCAACTTGCTCATAACTGGTCGAGTACCTTAACCGCCGCTTCCTTCGTTCTATCTGGAATTGGAATTGGCCGTTTGGTTGCTTACCTCCTAATGGGTTTCATCTCCGACCACTTTGGTCGTAAGACTTCCTTATTAATTGGAATTACCACTTACTTCCTATTCTTGGTACTAACGCCAATCAACACCTCGGTGGCTATGGCATACGGCTTAACCATCCTAGCTGGTGTTGCAAACTCCGCCATGGATTCGGCGACCTACCCACTGCTAGAGGAAATCTCCAAGAAGAGTACCTCAAACACGGTTTTGCTAAAGGCTTTCATCTCAACCGGTGAGTTCATCCTTCCACTGATTGTTCTCTACCTATCTGATAACAACCTCTGGTTCGGTCTTTCCTTCATGGTTCCGGCAGCCATCCTAGCTTTGAACTTTATCAACATTTGGACCTTACCGATCAAGAAGATTCAACAGGCCAAAGTCGAAGAAAAGCCAAGCCAGTCAGTTGCTCTACATGGCATTCGCAAGACCGTTCTAATGGCCGCTTTGCTCCTTTACGGTTTCTCATCAATGGCCGTGATGATCTGGTTCACCCAGTGGATTACCATCTACGCAACGGGCGTTGGCTTCTCGAAGTCGGTGGCCCACTTCCTACTCTCCCTCTACAGTATCGGTTCCATTACTGGTGTTCTTACAGTAGTAACTGTACTTCGCCGCTTCAACATTAAAAAAGAACTCTTCCTATTGTTGAACACCCTTTCACTCCTATCCATTGTGACTTTGTCAATGAGCTCAATCGAAACAGTGGCTAACATCTCCACCCTTGTCTTCGGTTTCTCAGCCGCCGGCGGTTTGATGCAAATTGCCTTAAATAGCTTGCTATCGCTAACAGCTAAGAACAAAGGCTTGATGACGGGAACCTTCTTCATCTTCGGATCGCTGGCCTCCTTCGCGGTGCCAATTATTACCGGACTGTTGATTAAGAACCCAAACATCAACATCATCCTAGCCGATTCTTCCATGGCCCTCATGTCCTTTTCCATCGCCATCGTTTTCTACGCCCTTCTTCCAAAGGAAGCGCAGTCACTAAAGGACGCCCGCAAGGAAATCGACCGGATTGATAAGCAGCTACTTCGCTTATCCGAGCAACGCTTCACCGCCGTCGAAGATGTTATCCGCTTCAAGCAGCAAGACGACATCGCCGTCGAAGACTTGTCCCGTGAACAAAAAGTGCTTGATAAGATTGCTAAGAACAGTCAAAAAAAAGCACTCATTCCATATAACCAAGCCATCTGGCAGGCCATGATGAATGAATCAAAGGCTTATCAAGTATCGAAACAAGACAACTAATCAAAAAAAAGAGGAAAACATCATGATCAACTACATTACCGCAGGCGAATCACACGGACCAGAACTTTCTGGTATTTTAACTGGCATTCCCGCCGGCCTTCACTTAGACATTGACGAAATCAACGCTGCCCTTTCCGCCCGTCAGGGTGGCTACGGTCGTGGTAACCGTCAAAAGATTGAACATGACCAAGTCATCATCACCGGGGGTGTTCGTCACGGCGTGACTTTGGGCTCACCGATTGCCTTAACGATTAAGAACCGCGACCACGCCCAGTGGTCCAAAATCATGGACCCCGTCACGCCTGCAAACGCTGAGAACACGCTGCGTGCTGTTTCACGTCCACGGCCCGGCCATGCCGACCTTGTTGGTGGTATGAAGTACGGCCATCGGGATATGCGCAACGTCTTGGAACGGTCTTCTGCTCGTGAAACCGCCATGCGTGTGGCCATTGGAAACATTTGTAAGCAGGTCTTAGAAGCATTGGACGTCAAGATTGTCGGACACGTTGAATCAATCGGCGGTATCCAAGCCGCTGGTGACCTTTCAACTGACGTTGCCAGAATCGAAGCGGGTATCCAAAAAAACGACCTCCGCATCTTGGACCAAAGTAAGGTCGAAGAAATCCACGACCGAATCGACCAGGCCAAGCGCGAAGGTGACACTCTCGGCGGTGTCATCCGAGTTGTGGCAACCAACTTGCCAGCCGGCCTTGGTTCCTACACCTCTTGGGATACCAAACTCGATGCCAAAGTCGCTGGTGCTGTTGTCGGCGTCAACGCCATGAAGGGCTGCGAAATCGGTGACGGCTTTGAGAATGCCGTTCGCCCAGGTTCCCAAGTCATGGATGAAATCGACTGGGAAGAAGGCAAGGGCTTCACTCGTAATTCCGATCACTTGGGTGGTTTCGAAGGTGGTATGACAAACGGTATGCCCGTCATTGTTAAGGCAGCCATGAAGCCGATTCCAACCCTCTACAAGCCATTACAGTCCGCAGACATCAACTCAAAGGAAATCAAGAAGGCAACGGTGGAACGTTCGGACACGACCGCCATTGTGCCAGCCTCCATCGTGATTGAATCGGTGGTGGCCATCGAATTGGCCAAGGCCATCACAGAAACCTTCGACGGTTCCCAAATCGACCGCTTGAAAAAGCAGGTTCAAGACTACCGCGAAGAATTGAAGAACTTCTAAGGAGCACCTATGACAACCCCGACTTTAAAAGGAAGCATCCAGGTCCCCGGTGACAAATCAATTTCCCACCGTGCCATCATTTTTGGGGCTATTGCAGAAGGCGACACTCACGTTAAAAACTTTCTTCGTTCAAACGACTGCTTGGCAACCCTTCAGGCCTTTCGTCAAATGGGTGTTTCAATCGACGAACAAGGCGGCGAATTAATCGTGCACGGCGTCGGCTTAAACGGTCTGTCAGCTAGCTCAGCAGATCTCAACATGCAGAACTCTGGCACTTCAACCCGCTTACTAGCCGGGCTTTTGGCCGGGCAGGACTTTAAAAGCCGCATGATTGGTGACGCCTCCTTGTCCAAGCGTCCAATGGACCGTGTCATCGCGCCTTTGACCCAAATGGGTGCTGAACTAGCCGCTACCGAAGGCCATTTGCCAATGACGGTGAAGGGGCAGGCATTACACGGTATCAACTACCGTTTACCCGTTGCTTCAGCCCAGGTGAAGTCCGCCATTTTATTGGCTGCCTTGACGGCCGAGGACGAAACGGTGATTGAAGAACCACTTCCTTGCCGTGACCACAGCGAACGAATGTTAGCTCTTTTCTCACCAGAAAGTATCGAACAAACTGGGGATAAGATTCACATTCGCCCTGGTTATCCACTAAAGGGACAAGAAGTGCTTGTTCCTTCAGATATCTCCTCAGCCGCCTTCTTCCTGGTGGCTGGTGCTATCGTTCCTGGTTCAAAGATTACCATCGAATCCGTTGGGATGAACCCCACCCGTACCGGAATCATCAAGTTGTTAGAACAGATGGACGCTGACTTAACAATTGATTCAATCGACACAGCCGGTGAACCAATGGCTAACTTAACCATTCAGGCTGGACCTTTAAAGCCATTTAACATCACCGAAGAAGACATCCCCGCTCTGGTCGACGAAGTACCAATCCTGGCTCTTCTTGCCGCCCGTGCTGACGGTGTCTCCACTATCTCTGGTGCAGCTGAATTACGTGTTAAGGAATCCGACCGCTTGGCCGCGATTGCCACCGAATTCAAAAAGCTTGGCATTCAAATTGAGGAAAAGCCAGACGGACTTATCATTACTGGTTCAACAGAACCACTCCATGTGGCAGACAAGCAACTCGAATCATACGGTGATCACCGCATTGCCATGACTTTAAAAGTCGCTAGCCTCTTAACTGACCAAGCAGTCAACATCCGAGATGAAGACTGCATGGCGGTATCCTACCCCAACTTTACCAAGGACCTAAACCAACTACTAAGGAAGTAAGAACATGACCACAGTCTTTATCGACGGCTTGGGCTTTATCGGCGCCAGCCTTGCGGAATTAATGAAAGAGAGTCAGCCAGATGTCAAAATCATCGCGCATGACCCAAATCCCGAAAACCTTCAGGTAATGATACAGTCTGGCACTGTTGAAGCATCCGTTGCTTTCGATGAAGGTGCCAAAAAGGCCGACTGGATTTTCTTAGCTAGCCCAGTGGCGGTCATCTGCCAACGCCTAGAAGAACTTGCTAAGCTCGATTTAAAGTCTGGTGCCGTCGTCACCGACGTTGGTTCTTCAAAGGTCCAGATTGAAAAGAGTGCCCAGACATTGATGGCAAAAGGAACCGCCTTCTTGGCTGGTCACCCAATGGCCGGTTCTCATCTTTCTGGTGCAGCAAATGCCAACCCAGGGCGCTTGGTAGACCACACTTACTTCCTCATTCAAGAAAATACCAGCCAAGAAGAAGTTCAGGATTTCGAAGACTTACTTTCCGCAGCACGCTTTGACTTTCGAATGGTCGATGCCAAGAGCCACGACCACATTGTGGCCAGCTCTTCTCACCTACCCCACCTACTCGCCTTTGCCTTAGCCGAAACAGTGGCAAAGGACCAGCGAGAATCGGATGTTGACTGGGGAAAGCCAGCTGCTGGCTTCTTGGATGCTAGCCGGATTGCCAAGGCTGACCCCACCATGTGGACCAGCATCTTCCTGTCGAACCCGAACCAGGTCCTAGCCGAAATTACGGACTTTGAAAAAGAAGTACAAAAGTTGAAAAAGTATATCGAAAACGGTCAGGAAAAGAAACTTTTTAACCAACTAAGTGCAACCCAAAAAGATCGCATTCAAATGGAGAAAGAACATGAATAATCCAATTTTAATCGGCTTCATGGGCTCCGGTAAAACAACCGTTGGCCGTGAACTTGCCAAACAATTGAATATCCCCTTCTCCGATTTGGATTTAGTCATTGAAAATCGAATCGGTCAAACGATCCCTGAATTCTTTTCCAACATGGGTGAAGCTGCCTTCCGAAAAATCGAAGCGAACCAACTCATTACTGAACTAGACAGTGAAAATATTTTAGCAACCGGGGGTGGCACTGCCTGCCAGGCCGTGAACCAGGAAATTTTAATCCAACACGACCGGCCAGTTATTTGGTTACAGCCATCCGATGAAACCACCATCGCCAACCTATCTGGTGAAGACTGGGATAAGCGCCCCATCTTAGCCGATAAAAGCGTGGATGACTTAATTGCCCTAAAAGATTCTCGGCGGGAAAAATACGGTAAGACAGCTGATTTAATTATCCAAGTCGACCAGAAAACACCGAAAGAAATTGCCAAAGAAATTATTGAAGCACTAAAAAACGTCTGATTAAACAGAAAGGAATCGTTTATGCCTCTTATCCATACCCTTGGTCCCAAGGAAACCGACGCGAACCTAGCAGCCCGTACCTTACAAGATGAGGACCCCCACTATCGGGGCCTTCCCATTCAGCTCCACCCCGACTTTTCCTCCGTCTATGCCAATCTGGCTACGTACAAGGGTGACTACTTCTTAGTTCCCGTTGGCTATCAGGGCCCTGCTGGTGATAGCTGGACCAGCCAGCACTATGCCCACTGGCAAGAGCTTTCCATTCAAAAGACTTGGGCAGCGCCCACCATGGAAATGCTCTTAGTTGAAAACACCGAAGTGCAAAATGGCAAAGCCGTCAGCCACAAGACGACCACCGCACTGCTAGATGACTTTGCCAGCCAAAATATGCTCAGCCTCGATGTTGACTACGTCCCGGCTAAACCACTGGCTGCCGATTCCTTTCTAAAAGGTGATTATCAATACGCTATCTTCAGCCAAAACGCAGAAGTAAAGCTCAAGGCATCCCATCGTATTATCGAACGCTTCCAGCCCGAAATGATCTGGTGCCTCTATCAAATCAAGTAAAAAAGCGAACGCTCACGCGTTCGCTTTTTTAACGGCGTCTTCTAACAAACCAGAGGACAAGAATAATGATGATGAGCAGGCCAAAGAAGCCAAAGAACGAGGCCAATTCTGCGCCAATGTGCCAGCCCAAACTCCAAAAGAGGCCGCGGGCAATCCAACGGCCAAAGCCACCACCAAAACCAGAGGAGCGACGGCTATAGGAACGGCCCGTTCGGCCAGACCGTACTGGACGTACCCGGCTAACGCGGGCGCCCCGTAATAAGGTTGTTTTTAAAAGTGGAAACATCGTGACTCCTTAATCGACTTTACTAAGGGTTATGATAACAAAAAAAGCCGTCCAATGAACGGCTTTTTCGTAAAAGACATTTTACAAATCTTGCTTAAAGTCAGCTGGTTGGTAAAGCTTCAGCATCTTTGAGAAGACAAGCTGAGCCAAGATACCAGCAATGACTGGGACAACGAACCAAGCAATCAAGGCAATAACTGGTGAAACAAAGTTTGACATGACCGTTGATGGAATGGCGGTATCCTTAATTACAGACTGCAATGGTGACACCATTCCGATGTAACCAAAGCCGGCAGTAATGGCCGTTCCCTGGACGTTGAAGAGTGCGACCGGAATGCCGGACAAGGCAGCGGCGAACATGAATGGCAAGAGCGTGACGGGCTTCTTGAAGACCGATGGCATCATTCCCTTCATGGCACCCAAGAAGATGGCAACCGTGGTTCCCTTCTTGTTGACTGACCATGAGTTGATCAATAAGACAACCGTCGTTGCGACAACACCCATGGCAGCGGCACCGGAACCAATTCCAGTCAGGTTAATGGCCAAAGCGATTCCAACCGTTGAGATTGGCGTCACAATGATCACGGCAAAGGCCATGGCAATCAAGATTGCCATTGGCACAGGGGCCAACTTCGTGAAGGACTCAACCACGTCACCGATCCAGGTGGTCAACTTACCAACCGTTGGCGCGATTTCCTTACCAAGCAAACCAACACCACCACCAATCAAGATTGGTGACAAGATGATGGCAACGGAGCCAAAGCCGTTCAAGTAGCGGGAAACCAACCAGATGACCAAGACCGCAATGGCCGCAACCAACATGGCGTTGATGACGTCACCAGCACCGGCTGCCATGTAGAGGCGGGTAGGTGCTGCCAAAGTCTTGTGGGTCAATGGGTTGACCGTTCCGGCCTTGGCCATTCCCCAGGTAACGGAGTTTGAGGCCACCATCGTTGCCAGGGCGACAACTCCAGTATCCAAGACCTTCATCTTGAAGTTCATGGCAACGGCCATACCAATCAAGAATGGAATCATTGACGTAAAGAGCGTCAAGATGGCTGAAAAGTCAGCCCCCCATTGGGTATTACCCAATCCAGAGTACTGGATGATGTACTTCATCACGGCTGATGGCAAAACACCAATCAAGATACCGTTTGCTGAACCTGACAAAACCTTGAAGAAAAAGTCCTTCAAGTGCAGGTTTTCTTTTCCAGAAAAAACAGGCAATGGCTTGCTTTCCGGCATTACGTTTTCTGACATTTTCTCTCTCCTAAAAAAAGACCCCAAGGTTCGCTTGGGGTCAAAGCACGTAATTAGTACTTAACCGCGATCGCTGGCGTTTCACCCTTAGCAAATGACACAGCGGCGTCAAATGATTGGTGAACCATTTCTGAAACGGCCTTTGTCGTGTAGAAGGCGATGTGAGGCGTAACCAATACGTTTTCACGAGCAATCAAGTCGGCAATCTTTGGATCAGGGAATTCCTTACCAGACCAGTCCTTGTTGAAGAGGCCAACTTCCTTTTCGTAAACGTCCATGGCGAAGTCAGAAATCTTTCCTGAGTTCAAACCGTCGATAACGGCATCGATGTCCATCAAGTTTCCACGGGCAACGTTAACGATAACAACGCCGTCCTTCATCTTAGCGATGGAATCCTTGTTGATCATGTGATCGTTTTCAGGAACACCTGGCACGTACAATGAAATGGCATCAGCTTGGGCGTACAATTCGTCCAACGTGTCAACGTACAAGCCTTCCTTTTGCAATTCAGGGTTAGGGAACTTGTCGTAAGCGATAACCTTTGCGCCGAAGCCCTTCAAGATGTTGATGGCAACGCGACCAATGTGGCCAGTTCCGATGATACCAACCGTTTGCATGCGCATTTCACGACCGATGGTTGGTGCCCAACGCAAGTCGTGCTTAGCAACCTTGGCGTCCATTGGCTTCGTACGACGAAGCAAACGAGACAATTGAATCATTGAGTGTTCTGCAATGGCGTTTGGTGAGTAAACGGGCACGTTTGAAATGTTGAATCCCAATGCCTTGGCAGCGTCGAAATCGATGTTATCGGTTCCAACGTTACGGAGTGACATGTTCTTCACACCGGCTGCTGCCAATGCTTCCAACGTTTCCTTCGTGTAGTCCATTTGTTGGTAAACAACAGCTGAATCAGCACCCTTGGCCAACTTAGCCGTTTCAGGCGTCAACAGTTGGTCCGTGTATTCAACCTCAACGTCAGGGTTCTGTGATTCCCAGTCCTTCAAGGCTGGCTTTTCATCTTCACGAATTCCGTAAGCAAAAACTTTCATGATTCGTCCTCCAAATATTTTTTCTGTATGTTCATTATACTTCAAACACAAAGTCCCCGCCAGGGTTCGTGCTTATTTTTTCAAGGTAATTGGCTTTTCGCCGGCTTTTTCCATAATGCCGTCGATTAGTCCGTATTTTAGCGTCTCTTCGGCCGACATCCAGTAGTCACGTTCGGTATCCCGGGCAATTGTCTTCAAATCCTTACCAGAATTATCAGCCAAAATCTTGTTCAACTTGTTACGAGTCTTGGTCAATTGCTCGGCAATGATGGCCATATCGGATTGTTGCGTGCCACCAGCAGCGCCACCCATTGGTTGGTGAATCAGGTATTCGGCATTTGGAAGCATGAAGCGCTGACCCTTTTCACCGGATGAGGCGATAATCGTCCCCATTGAGGCGGCCAAGCCCATGACGATGGTTGTCACTGGAGCCTTGATAAAGTTCATGGCATCAACAATCGACAAACCAGCCGTAACAGAACCACCTGGTGAGTTAATGTACATGGAAATTTCCTTGTCAGGGTCTTGGGCTTCCAAGAAGAGCAGTTGGGCAACAATGGACGTTGCCATGCCGTCTTCCACCTCGCCTTGAACCAGAATAATCCGGTCCTTCAAAAGTCGTGATGGCAAATCATAGGACTCGCGTCCGTTTGCGGTTTGTTCAATAACACCTGGCCACATAGTAATCTCCTTTTATCTTCTTTAGTATTCTATTGTAACGCAAAACAAAGTCTTTCTAAAATAAAAAGAGGCCTCGGCCTCTTTTTTTAAAGTTGATCAGGATTAAAAGTACCCTCGTCGATTTGCTTGGCCATTTCCTTTAGCTTGCGCATCCGGTGGTTGGCGCCGGACTTTGAAATTTCAAGGTAATCGCCAATTTCGGTCAAGGACGCATCCGGGTGCTCCAAACGGGCCCTGGCAAAGTCGGCCAGCTTGGCCGGCAGTTCGTCTAAATCGCCAATCTCAGATTGGATTGTCAGAATCGTTTGAACCTGGGCATTGGCCGCATCAGCCACCTTTTGAAGATTGGCCATGTCAGCGTTCATCATCCGGTTGGCCGAATTGCGCATGTCTTTTGCCAGGCGTACGTCTTCAAAGCGCAACATGGTCGCCGTCGCCCCAATCAGTTTCATGAATTCAACAATCTTATCCGAGCGCTTCATGTACAAAACGTAGTGCTTTGATCGGGTAATCATCTTCACCGGCATCAAAAAGTCTTCAATCAAGTCCAGCAACTGATCGGCCAAACCCTCTTGGCCAGTCGAAATCTCTAAGTGGTAGTTCGACTTTTCAGGGGAGTTAACGGAACCAGCAGCCAAAAAGGCGCCGCGCAAAAAGGCCGCCCGCTTATCTTCGGTGTTTAGCAACCATGCGGGCACCGATTGGTCCAAGCCAAAGGGGTCGACCCCCAAATCCGCTAGAATCTCTTCGACATGGGAATGGAGCACCACGGTCACCACCTTGTGCTCCGACAGGGCAAACTGCTGCTTGACGTTAAAGTCGACATCGGCCTCCGGATAGGATTGGCGAATCAAGGAAAAGATTCGCCGGGCAATGGCCGGATTATCGGTCTGAACCCGGATCTCTTGCTCAAAGCCTAGCGTCGTCACCCCGTTCATCTGCAGGAGGGCCGCTAGTTCAGGTTTGGCCGCATCGTCTGAGACGATTCGACCGGTTAGTTCCTTCTTCACTTCCGCTGCAAAGGACATTAGTCATTCTCCAGTTGGTCGAGCAAGACGCTAGCAACCTTTTGCCCATCGTGAAAGGCACCGGCGTCACGAAGGAGCAAAAAGTCCCGTGAAACCACCGTCGCCCCTTCGGCCTCAATGGCCATTGGATCCTGTTTCACCTGGGTCGAAATCTCTCCCCAGCGTTGGTAATCGACAAAGTCGTCGGGCACTTCGCTCTGGTTGGTCAAAACAGCATCCACCATCGGCTTACCCAAATGGCGGTTCAAGACGGCCAGGTGTTCGGCATCGGTATAGGCATCCGTTTCACCCTTTTGCGTCATGATGTTGGCAATGTAAACCTGCTTAGCAGGGGTTGCCTGCAGGGCTTCTCGAATGCCTGGCACCACGATGTTGGGCAAAATGGAGGTAAAGAGCGACCCCGGTCCATACACAATCATGTCGGCTGACAAAATCGCGTCGACGGCATCTGGATTAGCCTGAATCGTTTGACCTTCCACGGAAGGCCCGACCCAGACGGAATCCAGGGCTTGGTGAGCGGCCGTAATGGCTGCTTCACCAGACAGTTTCTGGCCAGCCACCGTTTCCGCCTTTAAAATCAGGGGTTCCTTTGAAACCGGATAGACCTGGCCCTTAATCTTTAAATACTTAGCCAAGCGAGCAATGGCTTCGGAAACGTCCCCGGTCATTTCGGTTAGGGCCGCAATCAAGAGGTTTCCCACCGCATGCTTGGCTAAAAAGTCGTCATGGGTTTGGAAACGGTATTGGAAAAGATCCAAGAGTTCTTGGTCGGCTGTGGACATCGCCACCAAAATGTTCCGGATATCCCCAGGTGGAATAATGTTGACATAATCACGGAGCAGACCAGACGAACCACCGTCGTCTGCGACCGTCACAATGGCGGTCAAGTCCACATCGGCTTTGACAAGTGGCTGGATAATGACGGGCAGGCCCGATCCACCACCAATCATCACGATTTTTGCAGGCATGTGTTGGCCCCTTTCGTTTGAAACTTCTCCCCTAGTTTACCATTTTTCTGGTTAAAACCGGTTGGGGAAGGCGTTTTTTTGTTGGAAATTCTTCGACCAAGCCCCCCTCTTCTTCCACCATTGACCAGTAAGCCTCCTTGGTGACAATGAAGGCATCCAGCAGCGGTAGCCCCAGCTGCTCCCCCAGGTCGGACAGCCTTCTTGTAAAGCGCCGGTCTTCAACGGATGGTTGGACCTGGCCAGAGGGATGGTTATGGGCAATAATCATCGCGTAGGCGTTTTTTTGCAGGGCCTTTTGAAAGATTTCACGTGGCGATGCCGAAACTTCGGTTAAAGTTCCAACAAAGACCACCTCCCAACCAATCAAATCCAGCTGGGTATTCAGCGAAGCCAAAAAGACCTGCTCTTGTTTTAACGAACCGATTTCCGCTTGGGCAAAGCGGCCAAAAACCTCCGAGTGCTTTGCTGAAATCAACCGGTTCTGAGCGTGTTGTTGCATCTGCTGGCCAGCGAAAAGGGCGTGCAGTAAGGCCCTGTTCACGCGCGGATTCTCCGAGATAAAGTCGGCGGCCGTTTCGCTATCCAAAGAAAGAAAGTCAAAGCCCTTTGGAAAGTAAAGATCAAAGCGGGCACTTTCAACTGCCGCATCTTCACCCAAGGCCTCGTAAAAAGAAAAAACCTGTTTTTTCATATTGTCCCCCCAACGGGTGACACGAAAAAACAGGTAATTTATCCATTTATTTCTTAACGGTGCTCTTCACTTGATCAACCGTCTTTTGGATACGGGCAACCACCCGGCCATCGTTGGCACGGGGATTGGTCATCTTCATGACTTTCAAAGACATGAACATAGCAAGGACCACGAGAACCAAGTCCATGATGTAGGTCCACATGATACCGAGCGAAGTGCCCTTGGCCATATCGGAGCCGTGGCTGTTTTGGAAGACCGAAACAATCGAAGCGGCCAGGGCAATCCCGACGGCGGCCGAATAGTTGTTAACGGCCGCAAAGATTGAGTTTCCGGCGTTGTGGTACTGCCGGTCCATATTGGAGATGGCGTTGGTCATGTTGTTTCCGTTCCAGAAGCCAACCCCCAACTGCATGAGGATGAAGCCAATCGTGGCGGTCAAGACCGTAAAGGGCAGAACCGTCATGAAAAGAACACCAAAGAAAATCAAACCAAGGCCAATGTTGTTTGGCAAACGAGCTCCAAAACGGTCGTAGAGGTTTCCAGAAATCACCGCCATGAAGGCCAGGCCAAGGGCTCCTGGGAAGAGGGCCAAGCCGGCCACGGAAGAATTCTGGTGCAAGATGAGCTGCAGCCCCATTGGAATGGCGTAGTTAAAGGTTAAGTTGACCATCTGCAAAATGAAGGCCGAGGAGACGGCCAAACGGAACATTGGCTTAGCAAACATCTTTGGTGAAAGCAGCGGTTCCTTCTCGTTGCGAGCGTAGAAGTAATAACCCAGAATACCAAAGACAAAGGCAGCCAGTGCCACCAAGCTTGGCAAGTTCCAAAGGCCATCGGCCGAGAAGCGATCGATGGTGATCAAACCACCAACAAAGAAGGAGGAAAGAAGTAACCAACCAACGATGTCGAAGCGGACTTTTTTCGTTTCAACAGTCTGATCAATCGTAAACCAACCCAAAAAAAGTGAGAAGAGCTGGATGGGAATGACCACCCAGAAGACCATGTGCCAACCAAAGGCATCGGTCAAAAAGCCACCAAAGGCAGGGCCCAAGGCTGGTGAGAAGGAAACAATCAAAGAGGCCAAGCCGACCATCGTTCCCCGTCGGTTAACGGGCACCTGCTCAAAGATGACGTTGTTCATCAAGGGTAAACCAACCCCAGCACCGACACCTTGCAGCAATCGACCAAAGAGAATCATGGGGAATTGGTTAGAAATGGCATCAATCAAAATTCCAACCAGCGAAATGATGCCGGCAGCCAAAAACTGCGAGCGGTTTTTAAAACGGTCCTTCAACCAAGAAGACATGATAATGACCATGGAGGTCAACAAGATCACGCCGGAAGTCAGCCACTGAACCGTGGCGGCATCAACGTGGAGGTTCTTCATCAAAACCGGAAAGGAAACGTTTAGCGCCGTTTCCAACATAATATCGGTAAAGGCAATCAACGCAATGGCTAGAATGCTTAAAATCAGCCTTGGGCTGAGGACTTTTTCATCTGACATAACTGCCTCCTAACATCAGCAATAAAGTAGAGCGAACCGGTAAAGATTAGCGGTCGCTTGGTTTTTTTCTTCATTTGAAGCGCTTCTTCGACGCTTTTAATTGGCTTTGTTTCTGGAGCAAAGTGATCAAAGGCCATCCCTGGTCGACCAGGTAGTCCTTGGTAATCAAAGGACCAAAGAGACAGCAGTGGATCTTTTGCTAACTGACTCAGCGCTCGTTCCAAATGCTTATCCGCCAAGGCACCGATAACCAGGTCGGCCCCGTCTGAAAAACGTTCGTGGATGCTTTCTTGCAAGGACTGCAAGCCCGCTGGGTTATGGGCCCCATCCAAGTAAACACCAGCTAGAACTTCCTCAAAACGGCCGGGTAGAAAGGCTTTTTGCAGGCCGTCTGCGATGGTCTGCTCGCTAACCGATGATCGAAAAGTCTTGTAAGCCAAAACGGCCGTCTGGGTATTTTCCCGTTGGAAGCTGCCCTGCAAAGCACTTTTAAAAGTCGGCTCTTGCCCGCTTGCAATCAGCAGTGGACAAGCCAAAGACCGGCACTCGTCTTTCATGACCGTCAGGGCTTCTTCTGGCAACGCAGGTCCAAGCACAACCGGTTGGCCAGAAACGAAAATCCCGGCCTTTTGCTTGGCAATCGCTTCGATTGTGTTGCCAAGCAGCTGCTCGTGATCCAAGGCAACCGAGGTCACCACCGCAACGGCCGTCGTTTCCATGAAATTCGTCGAGTCAAAGCGACCGCCAATGCCGACCTCGACAACGGCCAAGTCCAGCTGACTTTCTGAAAAGTAGCAAAACATGATGGCCGTCACGACTTCAAATTCGGTGACGGCAAGCGTCCCCTTTGATTCTTCCTTAACCCGCTCGACCGCTTCTTTTACCCGCTTTGTATAGCGAGCCAGCCTTTCATCATCAATGTCTTGACCGTTGATTTGAAAGCGGTCGTTGAACGAAACGATGTAGGGCGAGGTAAAGAGGCCAACCCGTAAACCGTCCGCTTGGCCAATCGACGAAAGCATGGTCGAAACCGATCCCTTCCCGTTGGTCCCGGTGACGTGAATGACCGGCGGCATTCTTTTTTCGGGATTTTCTAAAGCAGAAAGGAGAGCGGCCATGCGGGCCTGGCTATCTTTTTTCCCGGCCTTTGGCCTTGAATGAATGTAAGCCAGTGCTTCTTCAATCGTCATGGCGCCCCCCTTCTTTCTTATCTTCATTATAAACAAAAAAACCGCCAGATAACAGACGGTTTTCAAACATTTCATTTGTTAAATTCTTTTTAACCCTTTTCACGGATTGAAAAGTCGCGCTTACGGCCTTGGCCGTTTCCGCGGCGTTCGCCACCGTGGTTGTTACCCTTGTAACCACCACCGTTGCCGTTTCCACGACGGTCGCCATCGCGACGGCCACGGTAACCACCGCCGCCATTTCCACGACGGTCACCATCACGGCGTCCACGATAGCCGCCACCGTTTCCACGACGGTTGCCACCACGGTATCCGCCGCGTGAACCGCCCTTACCACCCTTACGGCGTGGCAATGGCCGTTCGCGAGACAAAGTAACGGGTGCGTTTTGCTTTTCCAAGCCAGCAGCGGAAGCCAAGAGACCGGCTGCCAACTGTTCTGGCGTGAATTGGCTGACCAATTGGGCAACCTGTGAAGGCATTTCTTCTGGCTTAACCAAGTTGGTCAACTTCGCAGCGTCATCAACGGCACCGTTGATACGGCCCAAACGTGCTTCCTGCAAAGTAGCAGGTTGCAATGGCGTCATGCGCTTCTTCGTCAATTCTTCGATGGCACGCAAGTAGTCCATTTCGTTTGGTGCAACCAAAGTCACTGAAGTACCTTCGGCACCGGCACGACCCGTACGTCCAATACGGTGAACATATGATTCTGGGTCCTGTGGAATATCAAAGTTGTAAACGTGGGAAACGTCCTTCACGTCCAAACCACGGGCAGCAACGTCGGTTGCCACCAAGAGGTTGATTTCGTGTGACTTGAATTGGTCCAAGACACGGGAACGCATCTGTTGCGTCAAATCACCGTGCAAACCAGCGGCTTTGTAGCCACGAGCTTCCAAACCACGTGCCAATTCTTCAACACGACGCTTTGTACGGCCAAAGACAATGCCCAAGAATGGTTCTTGGATATCGATGGTACGAGTCAAAGCATCGAACTTTTCTTCGTGACGGCAGCGGATGAAGAACTGTTCAACCAAGTCCGTCGTCAACTGCTTGGCTTCGATCTTAACCATTTCGGGGTTGGTCATGAACTTCACACCGATACGACGGATTGATTCCGGCATCGTTGCTGAGAAGAGCAAGGTCTGACGTGAGTCAGGTACTTGAGCGATGATTGATTCAATATCGTCCAAGAAGCCCATGTTCAACATTTCGTCGGCTTCATCCAAGACCAAAGTCTGAACATGACCCAACTTAGCCGTCTTACGGTTAATGTGGTCAAGCAAACGACCAGGTGTTCCAACCAAGATTTGTGGGTGGGACTTCAAGCCTTGAATCTGACGGCGGATGTCGGATCCACCAAAGACAACTTGCACGTTAACGTGCTTGTCTGAGCCCAACTTCTTCAATTCATCAGCCGTCTGGATGGCCAATTCACGCGTTGGGGAAATGATGACTGCTTGGATGTTTGGGTTGTCCAAGTCAATGTGTTCCAGGATTGGCAAACCAAAGGCGGCCGTCTTACCGGTTCCCGTTTGGGCCTGACCGATGACGTCCTTACCCGCCAAAGTCAGCGGAATTGTCTTTTCCTGAATAGGGGTTGCATCCACGTAACCGTGGGCTTCAATGGACTGCAAAATGGCTTGTGACAAGCCGAGTTCGTTAAACTTCAAAATTTTCTCCTTTAAAAGCACGAAAGCGCGCTTAAGACCTAATTGGTCTACTTCTATGATAACGCGCTCCCTGCGCGTTTGAAAGGCCAAGCGGTTTATAGTCTAGCTGGACTGACTCGCGGGTTGTATCAGACACCCACCTTACTTTATGGGGCTTGTTGCCCAGTTAATTCGGTAAAGAATTGTTGGCCGACTTTTTGGAAGGAATGGTCATTGTCGTACTCGTTTGACAAGAGAATCACGGCGTTTTTTCCCTTATTTGAAACCACGGCGTTGGATTCGTAACCAGAGAAGATGCCATGGCCCTCATAGACATCGCCATAACCATAGGTACCAGCGGCATAGTGAGCCGGCAAGTGTTGCGCCAAGAGCGCCTTGCTGTTTTTCACCAATTTGTTGGTAAAGAACAGTCGGTATAGCTGGTAGAGCTGGCCAGTGGTCATGGACACGTTTCCGGTTCCAGTTTCCCGCTGGTACTCAACCGGCGTCACATCCCGTTCTTCGGTCGTTCCAAACTGGTAGGACTTAGCAAAATTAGCCGCCTTTTTAAAGGTCGGGTAAAAGAGGATGCCTAACTTGGCCTTTTTGTTAAAGGCTTGCTCGGACAAAGTCTGATAGGACTTGCCCGTCACCTTCATCAAGATACCGGCCAAGAGGCGGTAGTTAATCGGCTGGTAAGTCCAACCGGACCCAGTCCCAATCACACCACCGGAACTCTCAGCGTTTTCAGCCGAAAAGTCGACGTTGTCGGCATCCGATGTGAAGTCGGTTGGCTGCTTACTCTGCTTCAAGCCGGAAGTCATCGTTAACAAATCCCGAACGGTAATCTGGTCGGCGTTCAAGACATTGGGGTAGTAATCCGACAACTTTGTATCGTAGGACAGCTTGCCCGCTTCGACCTGCTGGCCAATCAAAATGGCCGTTAAAATCTTCGCCGTTGAAGCCACCGGATAAGTGGTCTTTGGCTGATTGGCCTCATCCTTTTCGGCATTGGCCTTGCCATAACCTTGGTGAAGGACCACCTTGCCGTTCTTAACGACTAAGGCCGTGCCCGAAAAGTGGCTGTCCTTTAAGGTTTGGTCGAACTTTTTTGCGACTTTGCCAGCGGGTTGAACGCTTTGATCAAAACGTTCCTCCTTTTCTGCACTGGTCTTCTGAGCGACCACCTTATCCGGCCGTGAGGCACCAATTACCGTTAAAGTCGTGATTAAGGCGAACAGAACAAAAACGGAGAAAAAGTAAAAGACTGGCCGGTGGTACCAGGGTAACTTAGCCTTTGCTGGGAAAATATCCGTGCGCTTAAGCATGGTTCTTCCACCCTTCCGTCAAGGAAGCAACCACCTTTTCCAAATGAATGCCGTGGGAGGCCTTCAAGAAGACCAGGTCGTCTTTTTTCAAGCCATCCTTCAAATCAGCACTCAACCGGTCTAACTCATCTGCTTGATAACCCTTTACGTTCAGGTCCGGTGCTGCCTTTTTCAAAGCGGGTAGGAGGCTGTCGACCATGATGGGGCCAACCAAGTCAACTTGTTTAGGCTTGGTTGCCAGAACGGCATCAGCCAAAGCGGCATGCAAAGCCGGTCCCTCTTCGCCCAATTCGAGCATGTCCCCTAAGACGAGGACCAAGTTGGCAGCGCCATCTTGGCTCAGCGCCCTCAGCACTTCCTTTGTCGCCGTTGGATTGGCGTTGTAAACATCGGAAATCAATTGCGCCCCGTTTTGAGCGGTCAGGCGTTCTGTCCGGTTCTTCGTGAGATCAAAATGTGCCAAAGCACTTGCCATGGTTTTGAGGTCCAAGCCCAGTGCTTGACCAACCATAATCGCTGCTTCTGTATTCTTAACATTATAGCGGCCTAGCATGGGAATTGCAAACCGCTGGCCCTTTTCGGTCCAGACCGTTTCAGCCAAGCTCTCCTCAATATCAGCAGGAACCGGTCCGAAATTCTTCGTATTGGCTGGCAAGTTCGTCGCCTCTGTCAACAGTGGCTCGTCTGCTGGAATCAAAAAGAGTCCGCCATCCTTCAAGCCCGCCGTGATTTCAAGCTTGGCCTTGGCGATGTTTGCCCGGGTCTTGAAGAATTCCAAGTGGGCTTCACCAATCATCGTGATGACCGCGATATCCGGCTTTGCTAAAGTCGACAGTGCCGTCAACTGGCCCGGTCGATCCATGCCCATTTCCAAAACAAGCACATCCGTGTCTTCCGGCATAGATAAGATCGTCACCGGCAAGCCAATTTCATTGTTGAAGTTGGCTGGTGTCTTAAAAGTCTTGTACTTGGTCGACAGGATGGCCGCCACCATGTCCTTGGTGGTCGTTTTCCCATTGGAGCCAGTGATGGCCACAACCTTTGGTCCGACTTCATTCAAGTAGTACTGACTAAGCTGCTGCAAGCCGGCTAAGGAATCTGGCACCACCACGGCCGGCGCATCTTCAGGCAAGACGTGTCCTTCTTCTGCCAGCACCGCCCGAGCCCCCTTGTCCAGGGCCATCTGGATGAAGTTGTGCCCGTCGTTTTCACCAACTAAGGCAACAAAGAGATCGCCCGGTTGAACTGTTCGTGAGTCGAAGGAAACCCCTTCGACTGCTGTTTTTTCATCGCCCTGAAGGACGCCATCTGTGGCAATCGCCAACTCTGCTAAGGTGAGCTTCATAAATAATTCCTTTTAACCAATAAATGTTTTACGAATCTGTTGTGCAATTACGTTTGCATGACTTTCCAGGGCAAAGTGTCCAGCATCAAGAGGGACTATCCTTGCCTCGGGGACATCTTTCAAAAAGGCTACTGCCCCCTGCCAGATGAAGGATGGATCGTTCTTACCCCAAATCGCTAAGAGTTTCGGCTGTTGTTTCCGCAAGTATTGCTGGAAGGCAGGGTATTTCGCCACGTTTGTACGGTAATCTAAGATTAAATCATTTTGCTTTTCAGCATAATCCGGAAGAACTTGGCTGTAGTAGATATCGAGAAGATAACCATCTGGACCGACGGCGCCTTCTTTTTCACCACCAAGATACTGCTTTTCAATCGTGTCCTTCGCATAGGCTGCTGCAAAAGTCCGGCGCCCCTCATTCGTCGGATTTTCCCAATAAGTCCTTCGGTCTTGCCACTTAGCACCAAGGCCTTCTTCGTAAACATTACCGTTTTGCGAAATAATCCCAAGAACCTGCTCGGGCTTTTCCATGGCCAAACGGAAACCAACCGGTGCCCCATAATCAAAGACGTAAAGATAGTAGCAATCGATTCCTAGTTCTTCCAAAAAGGCTGCCATCATTTCAGTCTCATGATCAAAGGTATAGGAAAAGTTTTCCCGACTAGGAGCTTCCGTTTGCCCAAAGCCCACCATATCAGGTGCAATGCAATAAAAGTCTCTTTCCAAAAGGGGCATTAAATTACGAAAGTAATGTGATGCTGTCGGAAAGCCGTGCAATAAAAGCAAAACTGGCTGATTGGGATTGCCCGCCGTTCGAAAAAAAATCGAAAGGCCCGAAACATTTACACGTTGATATTGCATGTGACACTCCTTTTGCAAAGCCCATTCATTCTATTTTAACGCTTTTTAGAAAGAACTGTCACCGTTTCAATGTGGGCCGTTTGAGGAAATTGGTCAACCGGAACGACCGGCTGACTAATCACATAGCCCAATTCCTTGAAAAGGGCACAGTCGCGGGCGGCGGTCACCGGGTTACAAGAAACGTAAACCACCCGGTCGGGGGCCATCAAGACCGTCTTTTCAATCAGTTCTGGCGTTAGCCCACGCCGTGGCGGATCCACGAAGACGACATCGGGCTGCACGCCTTCCGCCTGCCATTCGACAAATTGCTCGGGCGCGTCCTTTAAGATGTAGGTCGCGTTTTTGATGCCGTTTAAGGCTAAGTTCTTCTGGGCGTCTGCAATCGTCCCGGGCACCACTTCGACACCAATCACCCGCTCAACCTGGTCGGCTACGGACATGCCGATGGTTCCGATCCCAGCATAAGCATCGACGACCAAGTCCGACTTTTTCAACTGAGCCAAATCGGCCGCCGTCTGGTAGAGCCGTTCGGTCATGACCGGATTGACCTGGTAAAAGGAATTAGGGCCAATCAAGAAGCGCTTGCCTAAAAGCGAGTCTTCAATCTGGTCCTTTCCATAGAGGGTCTCATTATCGGCCGATAGTTGGACGTAGTCCTTCTTGGGTGCCTTGTTCAAAATCAAGGAGGTCAAATCAGGCAAAGCAGCCACAATCGCGTCAACCACTTCTGCTTGTTTTGGCACAGTCGGCTCGTTTGATACCAAAACCACCATCAACTCTTTTGAATAGTAGCCCCGGCGAACCATGATATAGCGAACGGCCCCCTCTTCGGTATCAGGATCATAGGCTGAAATGGCCAAGTTCTCCAAAATGTTGCGGACAATCACAATCACCTCATCCAAACGACGGTCGTTAACGAAGTAGTCTTCCATCGGTACCAACTGATGGGTTCCCCGCTGGTAAAAGCCCGAAAGCAACTTGCCATTCTGCCATTTAACGGGTACAACCGTCTTGTTTCGGTAGTATGATGGGACTTCCTCATCCATGGTGACGGGTTCAGCAACATCAACCGTCAAGCCGGCCGCCTCGAAGTTTTCTTGAACCAGGGTCCGCTTCCAATCCCTTTGTGCTGGGTAGGCCCAGTTAACCAAGGGCGCCGTCCCCGCTTCTAAGAGATAGTCGCGCTTTGCGTCAATGCGCTGCGGATTTGCTTCCAGGATTTCTTTGACCGAACCATAGGCCGATAGTTTATCAACCTGGATGATTTTGACATCTACCACTTCGCCCAGCATGGTGTTGGCAATGTAAACCGGGTAGTTTTTTTCCGCATCAGCAAAAGCCAGACCCATCCCGTTTTGGCGAATCTTATCGATGGTTAGGGTGACCGTTTCATTCAGTTTTACAGGTGGGGTTGTCTTAGCCATAAGGATTCCTACTGTGCGTTTTGTAAAAGACTTTTTCAAAAGAAAAAACGTCCACCAAGGTGAACGTTTTTGAACAAACTTATTGGTCGTTGTTCTTGAAACCGAAGTTCGCAAACTTCTTGTTAAACTTGTCAACGGCACCATCAGCCTGAGTAAACTTCTGCTTACCAGTGTAGAATGGGTGTGAGTCTGACGTAATATCCATACGTACTGATGGATATTCTTGGCCGTCAAATTCAGCCGTCGTTTCCGTTTCAACAGTAGAAGCTGACAAGAACTTCTTACCAGTTGCGGCATCGATGAAAACTACTGGACGGTAGTTTGGGTGGATATCTGCTTTCATGACTAATCTCCTTAGCGCCCTGACTATTCATAGCCAGAGTCAGTTATTAACTGTATAAGTGTAGCATGCCAAAGTCTTTTTGACAAGAACTTATGGCATCAAATTAATGAGGTCAACCCCTTCAATTTGAAGGTCAACGCCCAGGCCGCGCAGCTTCTCAGCAATTCGGTCGTAACCACGCAAAATGTGGGAGGCGTTATCAATCACCGTTTGACCATCGGCCATGATGGCGGCAATCACCAGAGCAGCCCCGGCACGGATTTCCGCGGCTTCCACCGTGGTTCCGACCAGACGCTTCGAGTGGTTAATCTTGATTTCCCCAGGATTTAGGGAAGACAGTTCCGCCCCCATCCGGCGCAATTCGGCAATGTGGCGAATCCGCTGTGGGTAAATCGTTTCAATAATGGTTGATTCCCCCTCTGCCAAGAAGAGCAAAGGCGTAATCGGCTGTTGCAAATCCGTGGCAAAACCAGGGTATGGCATGGTTTTGATGGAAACCGGCTTCAAGGCGCGGGACGGTCCGATGTAGATCGAGTCGTCGCCAATCTGCATATCAACGCCCATTTCAATCAACTTGGACGTGTATGACTCCAAGTGTTCCGGAATGACGTTTTGAATGGTCACGCCATCGCCGTATGCCGCCGCCATGGACATGTAAGTCCCGGCTTCGATTCGGTCAGGAATCACCGTGTGGGTGTTTTGTGCCTTCAAGGAGTCCACACCAGTAATCCGGATGGTATCGGTTCCGGCACCACGGATGTTGGCCCCCATGTTGTTCAAGAAGGTCGCGATATCGATAATTTCAGGCTCCTTGGCCACGTTTTCGATAATCGTCTGACCTTCGGCACGAACGGCCGCCAAGATGATGTTAATCGTTGCCCCAACGGAAACCGTGTCGAGAGCGATTCGGGCCCCCTTCAAACCGTTTTCCGTCGCATCGATGTTAATCACATCGTCTTTTTCCGTGACTTTGGCACCGAGGGCCTCAAAACCCTTGATGTGTTGGTCAATTGGACGGGAGCCCAAGTTATCACCACCGGGGAAAGTCACCGTGGCACGGCCAAAGCGGCCGAGCAAGGCCCCCATGAAGTAATAGGAGGCACGCAGGGACTTGATCGCCGTTGCCGGCAATGGCGCTTCCTTAATCGTCGTTGGATCAATGGAGAGGTCGCCATCATGGAAGTTCGAGTGAACGTTCATGGCGGCCAGAATGTATTGTAAGTTTTTAACGTCCAAAATCTGTGGCACGTTGTCAAAGTTAACCGCTGTATCAGCCAAAATAGCTGCTGGAATCAGCGCAACCGTTGAGTTTTTGGCACCACCGATGGTCACTTGACCAGCGACTTTGTGGCCACCGTTAATAATAATTTTTGCCATGAGGCGAATCCTACTTAGCTATGAGTTTACTTCGATTATACGGGGTTTATTAAAAACTGACAATTGCAATTAACGAATTTCCGCGCCAAATTCTTTCACTAAGGCTTCTTCAACCTTGGCAAAGTCCTTGGTCACCGCTTCTTCGACCAAGGTGTCGTTTTGATCTTGATAAGTCAGCTGATAGGCCAGGGACTTCTTCCCTTCCGGCGTTCCCTGACCGGTGTAAAGGTCAAAGAAGGAAACGGTCTTCAGGTGTTGACCAGCTGTCTTTTCAATCAAGTCCACGACCGCTTGGTTAGTCAACTTGGCATCAACCAGGATGGCCAAATCACGAGTGATCTGTGGGTAACGCGAAATTGGTTGATAGGCGTTGTCCCGCTTTGCAAAGTCAATGATTTCTTCCAAATTCAATTCGAAGGCAAAGATGGCGGGCAGCTTTTGTTTGGCCACAAACTCCGGGTGAACCTGCCCAACGTAACCCAGGTATACCTCACCGGCATAAACGTCAGCGGTTTGACCCGGGTGCATGTTTGGGTGTTCCTTGGCAGCCTTGAAGCTGACCTTTTCAATGCCAATGTTCGCCAAGTAGCTTTCAACCCGGCCCTTCATGGCGTAAAAGTCGACTTCTCGGTTCTTAATCTCGTTTTGCCAAGTCGATTCGGCAAGCGAGCCCACCAAAACAGCGGCCAGGTGTTCTTGTTCAACGGGCTGAACGGCGGCGTTATCGTTCAAGAAGACACGGCCCTGCTCGTACAAGGCGATGTTCTTAACCGAACGGGCCACGTTGTAGGCTACGTCGTCAATCAAGCCGGAAAGCAAGTTTTGCCGTGCCGTTGTGCGGTCCGAAGACATTGGGTAATCCAAGGCCAAGACCGGGTGGTCGGCGCCGATGTTAAAGGCCGTTGCCTTTTCCGGCGTCATCAAGGCGTAGGAAATCGCCTGGTCAAAGCCAAGCGCCTGCAAAATCTTGCGGGATGCCCGAATCTTCTTTTGCCGGGGCGTCAAATCACCGGCCGTTGACTGGCCATCGATCAAGGCTGTTGGCAAATTGTCGTAGCCGTAAAGGCGGCCGACTTCTTCGACCAGGTCGGCCGGAATCCGCAGGTCCGTTCGGCGACCAGGAATGATTGCCGTCAGCTGGCCGTCAGCGACTTTTACCTGCAGGGCCAGCTTCTCCAAAATCGTTACAACTTCTTCTTCCGTCAAAGTCGTCCCAAGAACCTGGTTAAAGCGGGCCACGGGCATGGTAATCGTCACGTCTTCGGCCTTTGCAAAGCCGGCAGTTGCTTGACCATCAGCAAGCTGGCCCTTAGCTGATAAGGCAATCCGGTTGGCCGCTGATGACAGGGCCGTCTTGGTGTTCGTCAAATCAATACCACGTTCCAAACGGAAGGAAGATTCCGAACGAAGTCCGTGACGGCGGGCGGCTTGACGAATCAAGCTGGCATTGTACTGGCCGGCCACAATCAAGACGTTTTCAGTCTTTTCGGTCACGGCATAGCTTGGGTCAGCGGCAATCCCGGCCAAGGCCAGAATTTGAGAACCTGCTGACAAAACGATGTCTTGCCCAGCGCGCAAGGCAATGGCTTCTTCCCCATCCCCTTGACCAAGCACTTCGCCCTCTTCAGCTAAGCGAACCAGCACCGTCTTGTCTGCCAAGCGGTCCAGGTCAAAGGCAGCCAGTGGTTGGCCACTGGCCAGGAGTTCTTCGTGCAAAGCGTCCAAGACGTTGTTAACCGGCTTAATGCCAGAGGTCCAAAGTCGGCGCTGTAAGGCCAGGCCACTTTCCTGCACCTGCACGCCATTGACAACGGCAAGGGCTAGGCCAGAAGCCAAAGTCTGCTGTGCGATTTCGGCTGTCACCTGTGCATCCGCCGTTTCCTTGGCAACTGCTGCGCCGGTCACCACTTGTTCGCTCACCTTCTGATCAAGCATGGCCGCCAATTCATAGGCCATTCCCCGCATGGAAAGCAAGTCGGCCCGGTTGGGCGTCAAGTCCGTGTCAATCATCGGATCCTTCAAGCCAAGGACGACAAGGGCGTCGTCACCGGGCTTAACGTCCGCGCCTTGGTCAAAGACGTAAATGCCCTCTTCAAAGGGCTGTGGACAAAGGGCGTCGGGTAGTCCGATTTCCTGTAGGGCTGAAAGCATCCCGTAGGAAACTTCGCCACGGAGCTTGGCCTTTCGAATCTTCACCAATTCACCGGATTCGTGATCAATGATGTGGGCGCCGACCGTTGCCAAAATCACCAACTGACCTTCGGCGACGTTTGGTGCACCGGTCACAATTTGAATCGTTTCCTGACCGTCAAAGACCTGGGTGATGTGCAGGTGGTCGGAATCCGGGTGATCCTTAACTTCATCAACACGGGCCACAATCAAGCCGTCCTGCTTGGCTGCTGCCTGACCAACCTCTTCGATTTCAACGGCCGTCAATTCGATTTTTTGGGCCAAGTCCAACACGGCCTGTTCGCTCAGGTCCAAGCCTGGCGTCAAATAGTCGTTTAACCACTTTAAATTCGTCTTCATGATTAGTTTCCTCGCTCGTTAAACTGCTCTAAGAAACGGCTGTCGTTTAAGTAGAACTGGCGGATGTCTTCCACCCCGTACTTCAACATGGCAAAGCGGTCCGGACCAAGTCCAAAGGCAAAGGCCGTGTATTCTTCTGGGTCAATACCGTCCATCTTCAAGACGTTGGGGTGGGTCATTCCAGCACCCAAGACCTCAATCCACTTGATGTCTTCGGGCTTGGTGTCTGCGGTCACCTCATCCCAGGAAACGTCGACTTCAACGGATGGTTCCGTAAATGGGAAGTAGGAAGGCCGCAAACGAATTTGGTGCTTTTCACCAAAGAGCTCCTGCATGATGGAAAGGAGGGTCCCCTTCAAATCGGCCATGGTGATGTTCTTACCGACAACCAGCCCTTCGACTTGGTGGAACTGGTGGGAGTGGGTCGCATCGTCGGTATCACGACGGTAGACTTTTCCCGGGGCAATCATCTTCAAGGGTCCCTTTGAAAAGTCGTGCTTCTCCATTACACGCGATTGGACAGGAGACGTCTGCGTACGAAGCAAGATTTCCGGCGTGATGTAGAAGGTATCCTGCATATCACGGGCCGGGTGGTCCTTTGGCAGGTTTTCCCGCTCAAAATTGTATTCATCGGTTTCGACTTCGGGTGAGTCAGTTGGATCGTCAATGATTTGGTAACCGAGTCCCAGGAAGTGGGCTTCGATTTCATCCATGATTTGCTGCAAGACGTGGGGGGCGCCCAGTTTTGGTGCTGCCCCTGGCAAAGTCACGTCGAGTGTTTCAGCTGCGAGCTTTTCTTCCAAGGCCTTGGCTGCTTGGGCGGCCTTCTTTTCTTCAATCTTTTCCTGGATGGCCGTGCGAACCTGGTTTCCAACCTGGCCGACTTCCTTCTTTTCGTCAATCGACAAATCCTTCATCGACTTTAATACGCCGGTAATCTTTCCCTTCTTTCCGAGGAAAGTCACGCGAACTGCTTCCACATCCACGTCGGGCTTGGCCAATTCGGCCGTTGCTTCTTTCAAGAAGCCCTGTAATTCTTCAACTAATGTCATCTTCATCCCTCTTTTATCCAAATAAAAAAGCCCCCTGTCATCTTTCGATGCCAAGGGACGTCACGAATGCCGCGGTACCACCCAAGTTCTAGCTAGGCTAGCGCTTTTCGCCGGTATCGGCGGCAACCGTTGACGATTAAATCAAGTTTCTTCGGACTGAAATTCAAAGGGCTGGTTAACGGGCTCTCACTTCCCCCGCTCGCTGATTAACCAGGAAACCTTCTACTAGGTCCTGCATTTCTCCTTTAGTATAGCAAATTTCACAGGAAGAAACTAGGGAGTGAGCTAGTGCTTTTTCTAAACGTCTCCCTTACTCAGTCACTTTTTTAGAATATTTGTAACAAATATTTAACAAAGGACATAAAGTAGGTTAGAATAGACTTAGTTAAACGAGACGGAGGTA
The DNA here is from genome assembly GCF_018437235.1 of Fructobacillus papyrifericola. Lineage (GTDB taxonomy): Bacteria > Bacillota > Bacilli > Lactobacillales > Lactobacillaceae > Fructobacillus > Fructobacillus papyrifericola. The sequence goes on from NZ_JAAMFJ010000002.1 coordinate 78,193, forward strand.
AAAGGACATGAAGAATACATTGATTCCAACACTCATTGGAACAGTCGTCTACTTCTTGGTCATCCACTTCTGGTTGTATTCCGGCGACCTGCGGATGGACCTCTTTTCCGCCGCCCTCTTCTTCCTGATTTTGACGGGCATTAACGCTTACATGCAGCATCGATCAAGGAAGCAAAAAGAAAATAAATAATAAAAAGCACACCTTCACAGGCGTGCTTTTTTAAGGCTTCAATTCAACAACTTTCTGCTCGACTAAGTTTTTATCCAACAAATAAAGAACAATCAGTGAAAGAATCAATGCACCGGAATAAATCACGAGCACTTCCAGAAAATGGTCCGTGTTAGTCCCCTTGATAATATTCAATGAAAAGTCAAAGACAAAGTGAATCACGGCCGTTACCCAAATCTTATTGCTAACAATTCGAATAGCACACAACAGCATACCCATGCAAAAGGCATAGAAGACCTGTTCCAGAGTAGCAAGGGTGTTGGTGCCATCCAGGTTCATCAGATAAAGCAAGCCAAAGACGATGCTCGTCACAAGAGCAATGACCGTCATTCTAGATTGCTGAACATCATGACGATTCAAGATCCGCTGCATGAGATTAAACAAATAGCCCCGAGCAAAGTATTCTTCAAAGAAGCCGGCCCCGACCGCAACCAAAACACAACTTAAAATCACGTTTAACGATGCTTTTGGCATTCCCATCAAACTAGCAATATTGCCATTGAGTAAATAAATCATCAAAAGATAGGCGAATAGAACTCCCGTCATTCCCCTTTGCCCTTTTGTCAAAGTCAAACGCTTTGCAAAAAGCTTTTCACGATTGGTTTCCTTACGAACGAGCCGAACGACAAAAAATAGGAAGGCCAACATTAGCGCGCCTAAAAAGATTGTGCCAGCTAAGGGGACGACTTGGGGTTCGGCCGGTTCAACGGCAGATCCGAAGAACATTAAAATAAAAATCAGAATACCGTGATGCACCTTGATGTCTTGCTTTGCCATGTCATTCTCCGTTTTTAGAAATTTTTACTCATCTAGCTTAGCATGTTTATACCTTCCTTATCTGTATGCTTAAAAAAAGCACGCCATCACGGGCGTGCTTTTTTTCTTATTCATTTACTTGATTCTTTGTTCCCTTGCCTGCCAAGACATCCAGGATGTTTTCAGCTGCTGTCTTCGCAATGGCCTTCTTGGCCTCACGAGAACCACCAGCCACGTGTGGCAAAACGTAGGTGTTTTCAAGCGAAAGCAGTTCGTTTGAAGGCGAAATTGGCTCCTTTTCAACAACGTCCAAGCCGGCGCCAGCGATTTCACCAGCCTTCAAGGCAATAATCAAAGCCGCTTCGTCCACAACCGGTCCACGACCGACGTTGACCAAAACGGCCGTCTGCTTCATCTTCTTAAAGGCGGCCTCGTTGACCAATTTCGTGGTCTTTTCCGTTGCTGGCAGGGTCGAAACGACAAAGTCGGCCTTCTCAAAGATTTCATCCAGGGAAGCCATGCGGCCGTTTGGCACGTCCTTATCGTGGCGGGCGTAGGCCAAAACTTCAACACCAAAGCCGGTCAACAATTCGGCAACCGTTCGACCAATGTGCCCAAAGCCAAGAATCCCCACAACTTTGTTGCACACTTGCATGCCTGGGTGGGTAGAAGCATAGGCCTTTGCTTTTTCATCCGTAATGCCCCGCTTGTCCGTATCGTACAAGCGACCAGCCATCAACATCAAGGCGACCGCCGTTTCAGCAACGGCCGTGGCGTTTGCACCAGGCGTGTTGGCCACAACAATGCCACGCTCCTTGGCAGCAGCCAAATCAACGTTATCATAGCCTACACCGTGACGGGCAATGACCTTTAAGTTTGGGAAACGGTCCATGACCGCACCGTCAATCTTAAACATCATGAGCAGGATGCCGACCACGTCTGGATCCGGCGCAAAGTCCTGGTCGGACGTCTGCGCGTTGGCCACGACTTCATAACCAGCCGCTTGCAATTCCTTGATAGCGGAATCATTCACACCATTAAACACTAAAATTTTCTTTGCCATGAGAACTCCCTTCCCCACTGTTGTAACGCAATTAGCTTATTTTTTCAAAAGCTTTTCTAATTCGGTCAACCGTTCTTCAAAGACCGCAAAGGCGGCGTCCAAGTATGCCCCCTTTTCCATGTCAACACCGGCTTGACGCATGACATCGAGCGGGTTAGCCGATGAACCGGCCTTTAAGTAATCCTTGTAGGATTCCGCCTGGTTGTGAGTCAAAATGCCTTGTGCAAGGGACGTTGCCGCTGCCTCACCCGTGGCGTACTGGTAGACATAGAAATTGTAGTAGAAGTGCGGAATCCGCGTCCATTCGTAGGCAATTTCTGGGTCGGCCACCAGATCCGGTCCGTAAAACTTCTGGTTCAACTGGCCGTAAAAGTCCGCCATGGCCTCGGCCGTCAATGGCTGACCGGCCGCGTCTTGTTCGTGAATCCAGGCTTCGAATTCAGCAAACTGGGTCTGGCGGAAGACCGTCCCCTTAAAGCCGTCCAAGTACTGGTTCAAGATGAAGGCCTTCACCTTTTCATCGTCCGTTTGCTTCAAGAGGTAATCCGTTAGCAGGCCTTCGTTGGTCGTCGAAGCAATTTCAGCTAAGAAGATTGGGTAGTCGCCATAGTGGTAGGGCTGGTTGTGACGGGTCATGTAAGAGTGAACCGTGTGGCCCATTTCGTGCACCAGCGTATAAACGTTATCCAACGTGTCCTGCCAGTTCAGCAAAATGTAGGGATTGGTATCGTAGGCCCCACCAGAATAGGCACCGGACCGCTTCCCCTTGTTTTCGACCACGTCAATCCAGCGTTCGGAAAAGGCCTTTTTGACGACGGCCAAGTAATCCTCACCGAGTGGCGCCAGGGCCGCCAAAGCAATTTCTTTGGCTTTTTCGTAGGTCACGGGAAAGTCGACGTCGTCAACTAAGGAGACGTAAAGATCGTAGTTGTGCAATTCCTTTTGACCAAGCACTTGCTTGCGCAAGGCCACGTATCGGTGCAAGAGGTCCAGGTGGGCGTCGACTTTTTCAGCCAAAGTCTTATAAACCGTCACCGGAATCTGGTTACTCGTCACCGCGGCTTCCTGAGCGGACTGGTAGTGGCGGACCCTGGCTAAGAAATTGTGCTTTTTGACCGTTGCCGAAAGCGTGGAAGCAAAGGTGTTTTGCAGGGCCATGTAGGCGTCGTATAGGGACTGGAAGGCCTCTTGTCGTTGGGCTGGGTTCTTCGAGCGCAGCATGATGGCGTACAGCCCGTTCGTCAGCTCCTTGATTTCGCCCTTTTCATCCATGACGTCGCCAAAGTCAATGTCGGCGTTATCCAATACTGAAAAAGTCTGTTCGGAAGCGGACATAATCGTTGACGCGCCAGCCAACAAAGCTTCCTGATCGGCAGGCAGGGTGTGGGCCTTTTCGCTCAAGAGAACGTCAAAGAAGTGTTGGTAGGGCGCTAACTTTGGACTTGCCAAGTAATCTTTCAAGAGCCCCTCATCCATGGCCAAAACTTCGGGCTGGAGGAAGGCCGTGGCCGAAGATACCTGGGCCAGCAAGTCCTGTACCTGGGCGTTCATCCCCGCATAGGTCGAATTGGCCGTATCCTGGTCAAACTTTTGGTGGGCGTATACGTAGAGCTTTTCAAAGGCCCGTTCGATCCGCAGGTCCTCTTCTAAGCCGGCTAGCAGCTTTTCGGCCGAATCGGCCAAGTGGCCCTGGTATTCCGCCAGCTTAGGCAATTCGGCCTGTAGTTGTGAAAAGGCCTTTTGGTAGTCTTCATCCGTTTTAAAGACCGTCGTCAGGTCCCAAGTCAACTCTTCTGGTAGTTCTTCGCGTGTAATTTGTCCCATGGAAACGCCCCCTTGTGCTTTTCTCTAGTTTAACATAGCACTTAGCTAATCCTTAAACGAAAGGGGGCTTTTTATGAAGACTTTCTCACGGTTAAAGGCCAGGCAATTGGCATGCTGCAACTCCTCTAAAAATTCCTCCAAAACCGCCTTTTGACCGTCATAGCCAGGGTAGAAGTAGCGTTCCATTCGCTGTCCTAGCTGCTCCTTGGTCAGTCCCTGCTGCCCGGCCCTTTCCAAGAGCAAATAGACCGTTAAGCGGTACTGCCAGTTGGCGACTTTTAATCCAAAGGCCGTGCCCGAAAGCAAGTTAGCAGGCAGCTGATCAACCCGCTGGCCCCGCTCGTACAAGTAGCCCACGACTCTAGCATCGATTTGTTCTCGGGCCAGTTGCAAGGACAGCTTGGTTCGTTGCCGATCCACGTCTAAGGGGGCCAGTCGAACTCCACCGTCCTCTCTGTCCCGTTGAAAAACGGCCGACCAATCAGCAAGGCCCGTCTTTTCCAAAAATAGCGGGTCTTTCAAAGTCACTTTCTCGGACCGGCGCTTCTTAAAATCGGCCCGCGCAAAACGACTTTCTCGAACAAAGCCGCCTTCCGGTAAGTAGTACCAAAGTCGCTCCGCCACCCAAAAACGACAAATGGTTGCAACCGACAGGTGCTTCTTGTAGTAATTTGGTCCAAGCAACCACCAAACACGAATGCCAAGCCTTGCATAACCGGCGTTGCGACTGGCCAAATCAGCCTTTGAGAGCGGAGAACACTGGTACTCAATGGCGACTTGGTTGCCCGGGCGGCCGACCAAGAGATCCGGTCGCTGATCGATGCTTTGCAGAACCGGCTCCACTTGCACCGGGACTTTACCAAGAAAGTAGCGATACAGGGCTAATTTACCAGCCAAATGTTCCGGCGACTCCCCCTCTGAAAAGCCCTGACAGTCCTTATTGGAAACATGGGCGAAGTGGGCAATCTTCTCTTCCCCCTGTTTCAATCGAACCGGCCCCCGACAGCTTGGACAGAGATAAATTTCGTTTTTCTTGGCCTTTTCAGCCAAGCAATAATCGTTTCGAATCGTCACAGCAATTAGCATAATAAAAACACCCCTATCTTACCGTCACTAAATGACACGATAGGAGTGCTTTATTTTCACTCAGGAATTTCATTATTACAAACAAATGTTTCTTAGATGTCGTTTAATAAAGCGTTCTAAATAAAAAACATCTCACTCGACCAATAACGGGAGTGAGATGTTTCAAATACTTTTATTTAGAATTAAGCGATTTTCTTCTTCAACCAGTTGGAGAACCAAGTCAAGAGCGTAATCACGATTAAGTAGATGACGGCAATGATCGCCCAGACACGGAATCCTTGCGAGTTACGGGCAACAATCAGAGTACCCGTCTGCGTCAATTCAAGCAAGCCGATGGCTGAAAGAATGGACGTATCCTTCAAAGTAATGATGAACTGGTTAACAAAGGATGGTACCGTGATCTTCAAGCCCTGTGGGACGATGACTTTCCAGATGGCCTGACGATGGGTCAAACCAAGCGAGCGGGCCGCTTCCATTTGACCGACGTCAACGGATTCGAAGCCACCGCGAACAAAGGCCCCAGTATAGGCTCCTTCGTTTAGGATCAAAGTCAGAATTCCAGCGGTAAAGGCCGGAATTTTCACCCCGATCACACCGGGCAAGCCGATGTAGATGAAGAAGGCCAAAACCATCAATGGCAATCCACGGAAGATGTAGATGATTGTGGTGGACAACCCGCGCCAGAACTTGGATTCGGAAATCCCCATGATACCAAGCAAGAGTCCCCAAAGGGATGCCAAAACGATTCCAAAGACCGTCAGCTTAGCCGTTTCCAGCAGGCCCTTCCAAAAGGCGTTTTGGTTGGACTTGAGGATTCCCAAGGTGGTCTTGTTATCCGAAGCTGAACCTACAAAAGTCGACTGGCTGGAATTCAGGTACTTGTTGATGATTTTATCGTAAGTCCCGTCCTTCTTCATCGCTGCCAAAGTCGTGTTGAACTGTTCGAGCAACTGGGCGTTTTGCCCCTTCTTTACGAAGAAGCCAACGCCACCGGCGTTGCCCAAGTCCTTTGGGTTACGGACTTGCAACTTCACGCCGTTTTTAATGGCGTACTGGATAACGGGGTAGTCTTCAAAAGTCGCGGCCGTGTTGCCGTTGACCACGTCGTTGTACATGGTGTCGGTATCGTTAAAGTACTTGACCTTAAAGCCGTACTTGTCCTTCAAAGAAGCCCCGTATGCTGCCGCAGCCGTTCCAGTCTTCAAGGCAACCGTCTTGCCCTTCAAATCGGACAGGGACTTGATCTTTGAGTTTGGTTTGGTAATCCAGGCCACACCAGATTGGTAGTAAGGCGTCGAAACGTCATACACCTGCTTACGGGAATCGTTAATCATCATCCCAGCGATAATGCCGTCGGCCTGACCGTTGGCCACCATTTGAGCAGCGGCGTTAAAGGACATTGGCTTCAGCGTATACGTAAAGTTATTCCGCTTGGCCACTTCCTTCAGAATATCCATGTCAATGCCAACGTAATTATTATTCTTATCCTGAAAGTCAAAGGGTGCGTAAGTGGCATCAGTTGAAATAATATAGTTGGGTTTTGAGTCTGCGCTGGCCGTCGTTCCCACTACAAAAGCAGCGAAGAACAAGGCAACCAAAGCAGTCAAAAGCGGCTTAAACCGTTTTATGACCATGGTATTCTTCCTCTCGTTTATCAAGAAGAACTTAGGCCTGCATGACCTTCGATAAGAAGGTTTGCAAACGTTCGTTCTTCGGTGCGGTAAAGATTTGTTCTGGCGTACCGGATTCTTGGATCTTTCCAGATTCAAAGAAGACAACCCGATCGGCCACTTGCTTAGCAAAGCCCATTTCGTGGGTCACGATGATCATCGTCATCCCCATCTTGGCCAAGTGCTTCATGACGTCCAAGACGTCGCCAACCACTTCGGGATCCAAAGCGGAAGTTGGCTCATCAAAGAGCATGATGTCAGGATCCATTGCCAAAGCACGGGCGATGGCAATTCGTTGCTTTTGACCACCAGAAAGTGATGAAACCGGTGCGTTGGCCTTATCAGGCAAACCAACCGTTTCCAACAATTCCTTGGCCTTTTTCTCGGCTTCTTCCTTGGTCAACTTGCCCAGTTGGACAGGGGCCAGGGTGATGTTGTCAATGACCGAGTAATTATTGAAGAGATTGAAATTCTGGAAAACCATTCCGATGTTTTCGCGGACCTTATTAATATTGGTCTTTGGATCCGAAATGTCGTAGCCATCAACTTCGATAACACCAGAATTAGGCTTCTCAAGCTGATTTAACATTCGCAAGAACGTCGACTTACCGGAACCGGAAGGGCCAATCATCACGACCACTTCGTTATCCATGACGTCCAGGGAAATATCGCGTAAGACATGGTTGTCACCATATGACTTGTTGACTTTGTCAACGTGTACTTTCACTTGTTTCTCTTCACTCATGCGTTTGTCCTTTTTTCAACCCAGTTACTGAGCAAAGTCAGCAACGTAATTACTACTAAGTATATCATAGCCACGATTGCCCAGACACGGAAACCTTGCGAGTTTCGCGTCACAATCAGCGTTCCAGTCTGTGTCAATTCGAGAATCCCAATCGCGGAAAGCAGCGACGTATCCTTCAGGGTAATGATGAACTGGTTAATGAAGGATGGCACCATTAACTTCAGCCCCTGGGGAATAATCACCCGGCGCATGGCCTGGCCATGGGAAAGGCCCAACGAACGGGCCGCTTCCATCTGGCCGTCGTCAACGGAGTTAAAGCCCCCGCGAACAAAGGCACCGGTATAGGCCCCTTCGTTCAAGACCAAAGTCAAGATCCCGGCCGTCCAGGCTGAAATCTTAGTCCCGGTTACGGCTGGAATTCCAATGTACAAGAAGAAGGCCAAGACCAGCATGGGCATTCCACGGAAGATGTAGATAATCGTCGTGGAAAGGCCGCGGAGCAAGCCGTTCTTAGAAACGCCCAGGATTCCGAGGAAAAGGCCCCAAAGGGAGGCCAAGACAATGCCGACCACCGTCAGGTAAAGCGTTTGCTTCAAACCGGACCAAAAGGCCGTGTGGTTGCTCTTCAAGATGCCCCACATACTGCTGTTATCCTTGGCCGAACCGGTAAAGGTCGACGCCTTGGCCGACAGGTACTTGTTGACAATCTTGTCATAAGTGCCGTTCTTCTTAATGATGGCCAGGCCCTTGTTAAAGTCGGCCAGCAGCGCTTGGTTTTCACCCTTCTTCACGGAAAAGCCCAAGTCTCCGGCCGCAAAGGGCTCCTTGGCGTTTTGGACTTTTAAAGCCGTGCCGTTCTTAATGGTATACTGCAACACGGGCAGGTCGGCGAAAGTGGCGACCGAATTGCCGTTAATAACATCACGGTAAACCGTGTCCGAATCGGAGAAGTAGGTAATCTTAAAGCCGTACTGATCCTTGATTGATTCGGCGTATTCAGCCCCGGCTGTTCCAGTCTTCAAGGCCACGGTCTTGCCCTTCAAATCGGACAGGGACTTAATCTTTGAATCCTTGGCTGTTGCCCAGGCTATTCCCGTCTTATAATAGGGATCGGAAAAGTCGTAAACGGCCTTTCGTTCGTTTGTGATCGTCGTTCCGGCAATCACACCGTCGGCCTGCGAAGAAGCGACCGACTGCATGGCGGCGTTAAAGGCCATCGGTTTAACCGTAACGGTAAAGCCGGCGGCTTTGGCAATCGCCTTCAACAGATCCTGATCAATTCCAATGTATTGATTGTTTTTGTCTTGAAAGTCAAAGGGCGCATAGGTTGCGTCCGACGTAATCGTGTAGTGGGCCTCGTCGGCGCTGACCGTTTTGTTTCGACCATTAAAGCCGAACAACGTTACAATCGCTGACAAAGCCACAAAAGCTGTTAACAATTTCTTTTTCATGAGTAACCCCTCTTGCTCGATACCTTTAGTCTAGCAGTCGGCTACTCAAGCAAGCTGAATCACGTCAGCTATTCTAACACGATTTTATAAATCGGTCTAGTCCGTTAACGGCAGTAAAAAGGAAGAATCCAAGAGAAAAACATGCACTATTTAACCCAAACAATCGAACCCTGGATGCCGGCCGGCGCCCTAAAAGCCAAGGCAGATGTTGCCAACATTGCTCAAGGGGCTGGTTGGCAGCGCCTGCCCATCGAACGCTACAATGACGTCCGCTTTCCCGCAGCCCTTCGGCAGGAAAAAATTAATTACTTTTTGACCGGAATTGGTCTAGGCGACGTCCTGGTCCACCAGTTCCCCACTTACATGTCCAAAGACTTTGAAAAGGAATTCCAAGCAGCCGTCCAAAGTCGCGGGGCCAAGTACGTCTTGTTTATCCACGACTTCGAACCCCTCCGTTTGCAGCGTGACGACACCTGGGAGTGGGCGCTGGCGGAGCAAGCCGACCTAATTGTCGTCCACTCGGATGCGATGGCGGCTGCTTTACAGAAAGAAGGTGTTCAAACACCGACGATCACCCTGGGCCTCTTTGATTATCTGGGGCCTGCACCTACTTCGCTGCCGACTTTTTCAACGGTGCTAAACTACGCCGGCACCTGGCAAAAGGCCCCCTGGCTAAAAAGCTACCAGGGACCAGCGCTCAAGCTCTTTGGTTCCCGGCCCAAACGCTGGCAGGAGGTTACACTTCCTGCCAGTGTCGACTGGGTCGGTGCCTTTTCACCAGAAGACATCCCCCTAGCCTTCCAATCCGGCTTCGGCCTACTCTGGGACTCGGACTACGAGGAGAAACTTTTTCAGTCCTACACAAAGGTCAACGCCCCGCACAAGGCTTCCCTCTATCTAAAGGCCGGGCTGCCCCTGATTGTTTGGTCAAAATCCTACTTGGCCGACCTGGTCAGGACAGAAGAAATCGGCTTGACCATCGACAACTTAGCCGACCTCAATGAAAAATTAGCGACTTTAACCAAAAGCGAGTACGAAACTTATCAGAAAAATCTACTGGTCCTAAAAGACCGTGTCGAAAGCGGCTTTTATACCAGAACCGCACTGGACAAGGTCGTCCGCTTCTTTGACTAGCCAAGACCGCTCTTTCTTGGTAAACTACTTGCTGGGGAGTCCGTCAGACGGGCTGAGAGGGTAATGTGATTACCGACCCATGAACCTGATACGGATCATGCCGTCGTAGGAAATTTTCCACGCTTTAATGGACGTCTTTTCAGGCGTCCTTTTTTTGTGGAAAAGTCTGAGGAAAGGAGGCTTTTTTCGGCATGGCACTGTCAGTTTCCACTGTCAAAACCATTGTAAGACCAAAGGAGTCGCCAAATGAAACAGTCCCCTTCCCTTAAAAAGATGCTAGTCACCGCACTCTTAGCCGCGTTGGCCTATGTCTTAAACACCGCCGTGGTCTTTCCGGCCATGGCCCCCTTCCAACACTTCGTCAACGTGCTGGCTGTCTATCTGCTCGGCCCTTGGTACGGCATGGCGGCCGCTTTCATTTGCGGTTCCTTGCGCATGCTTTCAGGGCGAACGATCATGGCCGTCACCGGTGGCATTGTCGGCCCAGTCCTCGCCGGCTTTTTGTACAAGAAGACCAAGAACGTCTGCCTCCTTGCCCTAGGAGAAATGGTCGGTTCCGGCATTTTGGGTGCTCTTTTGTCCTACCCCTTCATGGTCACCTTTTACGGCATGAAGGCCGGCAACTGGGCCCAGTTGATTCCCTTCTTCCTCCCATCAGCAGCCGTCGGTAGTCTGCTTGGCCTGCTAACCATTCTGTTGACCAAAAAGACTGGTCTAATCGACAAGCTAAAAGCCAAAATTAATGCTTAAAGAAAAAAGCCCAGACATTGCTGTCTGGGGCTTTTTTATCACCGTGGAATCGACGTTTGATTGGTTGGCAAGAAGACAAACTTCCTTGCCGAATACCCTAAATCAAAGAGGCCGGTCACGTAATCAATCTCATCGCGATGTTCCTGGTAGGCGGTCATCAAATCGCTTTGGCTGATGGTTTGGGTGGCCTTCCAATAGGAATTCTGTGCGCTATAATCTGCAAGGTCGACCGCTGTCGAGTCAATCACCGAAGTTGTAAAAGTCCCGTCATGATTATCCGTGTACATGACACAATGTTCCGGCATACCGCCTGCCCCTTCACCATCATCGACAATCACAATTTTGTCTGGGTCACCCATGTAAATCGTATAGTGGGTTTTATAGCCCGTACCGTAATCAGTGGGTAGCTCCTTGTAAATCAGCAGAGCCAGCTGCGTCTTTTGTGGCAAGGCGGAAAAAGCGCTGTTTTCCTGATTTTTTGCTTTGTCAGTCGATTGGCTGGACGAATTTTTCGCCGCCCTCTTTTGACTGGTCGACTGCACCTTGACATCTTGATGCTTTGAATCCCTTGCCGGCTGATTCTTACCTAAAAAGAAGGCCCCGGCCAAGACTGCTGCAATCACAAGAGCGACACCGGCCATCACAAAACCCTTATTTCTCATCCAAAACTCCTCTTCACTCATTTCTCTATCGTTGACGATACACTTTTCAGCTAAAAATGTCATCGCTAACCCGCCCAATTCACTAAAAAAGTCCTGCAGGAAAGTTCCTGCAGGACTTTTGCCTTTTAATTCAATTACTGTAGTACACCATGAACGGCCGAAAGGATACCGAACAAAAAACCACCAATTGGAAAGACAATCCACCAATAACGAGCGGCAAAGTCCCAACCGTTTTGAACGGGCCGACGATCAATGACACGCTTGTAGCCAATTGACTTCGGATACTTTTTATCGAGATGTCGCGCCCAGAAAACCTTTAGAAAATAAATCGAAGCAGCCATAACCAAGAAAAGCATGCCCGTCCATAAGATACCGGGCAACGATTGCTTGCTGTCGGGTAGTTGCCCAATCGGGTAGCCAAGTAATGATAGCAGCAAAAAGTCCACCGCCATTACCAAAAACAGCATCGCATTCTTCTCGGCTCGCCGCTGCCGAACCTGTTCTTCCTGCTCTTGTGAATATTCCATAACCTCAATCTCCCTTTGTTCTTCCTCAATATGGTCGAACAAATCACTCAGTGGAAGAGAAAAGGCCTTGGCCACTGAACTGAGCGTTGTTAAGGAAACATCCTGGCCAGCCTCCATTCGCTGAATGGTCCGCACGGTCAAATAAGCTTTCTCGGCTAGCTCTTCTTGCGTCCAGCCCTTTTCTTTTCGTAGTTGAGCAACTCTTGTTTTATCCATGCTTTAAACCTACCCTTTTCAAGCAAAACAAGCCACGACAGCCGACCGACAATCACCCGACAGCCTCTTCTTTCATTATAAAACAAAGATTCTGTCCAAACGAATAACCGAAAGTTTCTTTTGTTTTCCAATTCCCTGTTCGCTCAGTTCACTAAAAAAGTCCTGCAGGAAAGTTCCTGCAGGACTTTTGCCTATTCTTCAATTGATTGAGGGGGCTGCTTCGAAAACTTATCCGTCTTCATGGCAAAGAGCACAATGAGAACGATCGTCAGGATAATGTTCACAACAGAAGCCGGATCAGAAATGGCGCTGACAGACGATTCGGCCATGAAGTTAGTAATGACTTCCAAGACAACCAGGCTGTACCACCAGGGTGACAGGCCCGTGTCAACCAAGCGGCGGTATGCCAAGGAAAGGGTTGGCAAAATGGTGGCCAAGAGGTAAATCAAAAGCGCCAAAACCGAAAGGCCCATGACAATGAAGACACCGGCCGATACTTTCTTCACATCTTGACTGCTAAAGAAGGCAACCAAGAAGGGACCGAAGCCAACCACCATCAAGATAACGTAGACCAGTGCGTTGACGAGCGTTGCCCACCAAAAGTCCGAACGCGAGGAACGGCCCTTAAAGTTGACGTAGTTTTTCCAAAATTTTCCGTAAGCTGTAAACATTGATTCTCCCTATAAAGTTCTATTCGATAGCAATAGTTTAGCATGGGAAACGGTTGGCTGACTAGTCAGGCAGCAAAAAAGGACCGGACAATTTGTCCGGCCCAATCCACTGTTTAGGTTTAGGCACCAAAAATCTTTGACACCTGTGCTTGAATTTTCGTCAAATACGTTTCCTGGTCCTTTTCGGACTGTGCAAAGGCGGCTTCGTCGATTGACTGGTCCTTTTCGTTCAAGGCATCCGCCATCATCTTAGTTGCTTCGGCGTAATCGGCGTATGCCTTGGCCAAAGTCTTGTGCACACCCATGAAGCGAACCGGCACTTGAACGGCTGCCAAAGTCTTGGCGTTTGCTTGGTAGGCAGAAACGGCATCGTCGAATTCGGCCTTGATTTCACCGAATTCAGCCTTGGCCATGTCTTTTACTTTGCCGGCTTCCTTTGCTTCGTCCAACTTAACGAAGAAGGGCGATACGTGATCAGCCGTTTCCTGCGTGTTAGTCAACACGTCTTGCAAAGTCGTCACGTAGTACTGCATTTGTTTTGGGTTAAATTTTGCCAATGTCTTATCCTCGATTAAAAAATGTTCGTTGCACCCATTTTACCAGCTCGACGATAACAATGATAGCAAGAGAAGCGGCAATCACGATCAACCATTGGTAAGGATCCAAGTTCGTCACGTGGAAGATTGGATTCAGTGGCTTGATCACCACAACGGCCATCATGGCCAACAAGGAGAAGAGCAGGGCCCCGTTGAAGAAGTGGTTTTTAAAGGCCGACCCGTTCAACTGGGACTGGTAAACCGACTTGACGTTGATGGCGTTAAACATTTGCATCAACCCCAGGGTCATGAAGGCCATCGTCAAGGCATCCCCGTGAACCAGAGCCGTTCCCGAATGGTCCGGGAAGGCCAGGGCAAAGGCGTAAACCGACAAAACTAACGCAGCCTGCAGCATTCCCTGCCAAACAATGGCCGGACCGACACCACCGGAAAGGAAGTTGGCCGTCTTTCCGCGGGGGCTTTGCTGCATGATGTTTTTCTGGGCCGGTTCAAGACCTAAGGCAATGGCTGGCATGGTATCGGTCACCAAGTTAATCCACAAGATCATAACCGGCGCCAACACTTCCCAACCGAGCAAGGTCATCGTGAAGATGGCAATCACTTCGGCCAGGTTAGAGGCCAGCAAGTATTGCAAGGCCTTTTGAATGTTGGCAAAGACCTTTCTTCCTTCCTTGACGGCCGTCACAATCGTCGAGAAGTTATCATCGGCCAGCACCATGTCGGCGGCCTCCTTTGATACTTCCGTTCCGGTGATTCCCATGGCAACCCCGATGTCGGCCGCCTTTAAGGCTGGCGCATCGTTGACACCGTCACCGGTCATGGCCACGACCTTGCCCTTTTGCTGCCAGGCCTGGACAATTCGGACCTTGTGGGCTGGAGCGACACGGGCGTAGACTTTGACGTCTTCGACCCGCTGTTCGAACTGTTCGTCGGACAGTTCATCCAAGCCAGCGCCGGTCAAAACCGTCTTTGCACGGTCATCTTCTTCATCTAAGATACCCAAGCGACCGGCAATCGCTGCTGCCGTTTGTGGGTGGTCACCGGTAATCATCATTGGCCGAATCCCGGCCGCCTTGGCCTGGGCTACCGAATCCTTGACTTCCGGACGTTCCGGATCGATCATGGCAACAAAACCAATCAAAGTCAGACCCGTTTCCATTTCTTCGGACTTGGCTTCTTCGGGTAAAGTCTCCAGCGACTTTTCCGCAAAGGCCAGAACTCGGAGGGCCTGGTCAGCCAAGCGTCCGTTCAACTCCTGGAAATGAGCCAAATCGTCATTGGTAAAGGGCCGAACCTGGCCATCTTCTAAGACCTGGGTCACACGAGCCAAAACGGCATCCGGCGCACCCTTGACCGTCACCTGGTAGGCATCTTCGGCTCCATAGATCGTCGTCATCAGCTTCCGTTCGGAATCAAAGGGAATCTCTTGCAAGCGTTCTTGCCCACGCAGTTCTGCCAAGCGGTCCGGCCGGTACTTTTCGTTAAAGTCGATCAGGGCCGTCTCGGTTGGATCGCCGACCAAGCCTTCGGCCGTCAGCTGGCTGTCGTTGTTTAAGGTCATGATGTCGCCAAGGATGCCGGCAGCCTTTGATAACTCTTCCTTATCAAAGGGGTTTTCCGCATCTAAGTCGACAATCTGGCCGTTCAAGACGACTTTTTCAACCGTCATTTTGTTTTGCGTCAACGTTCCCGTCTTATCGGAACCGATGATGTCAGTCGAACCAAGGGTTTCAACGGCTGGTAGCTTGCGCACCAGAGCCGCCTTCTTGGCCATCCGGGCCGTACCCAAGGCCAGGGTGATTGTCACGATGGCCGGCAATCCTTCTGGGATGGCCGCCACGGCCAAGGAGATGGCCGTCAAAATTAAGTCAATGATTGGCATGTTTTGCGTGAAGTAGCCAATCACAAAGGTCAAGGCCGCAATGGCCAAAATAAGGTAGGTTAAGACCTTTGACAGAGACTTCAAGTTTTCCTGCAGTGGTGTCTTGGTTTCGTCTTGACCCTGCAAAGCACCGGCGATTTGACCGACTTCGGTGGCCATTCCGGTGGCCACTACGATACCAAGAGCGCGTCCATAGACAACGTGGGCGTTCATGAAGGCCAGGTTATCCTGGTCACCCAAGGGCAGTTTGTCGGCCGTCAACGTCTTGTCCGTCTTTTCAACCGGAACGGATTCCCCTGTCAAAGCCGCTTCCTCAACCCTTAGGTTGGCCACGTCGACCAAGCGCAGGTCAGCCGGCACGACATCCCCGGCTTCCAAAGAAACCAAGTCACCCTTGACCAATTCGGTGGCTGGCACCTGTTCAGGCTTCCCGTCGCGAATGACGGTCGCCTTTGGCGTGGCCATTTTCTTTAAGGCGTCGATGGCGTTTTCCGACTTGGACTCCTGAAAAACACCAAAGATGGCGTTAATGACCACGATGGCTAGGATAAAGAGGGCGTCGGTCTGCTCTCCTGTTAGAGCGGCAATCAAGGCGGCGGCTAACAAAATCCCAATCATCAGGTCCTTAAACTGGTCGATGAATTTGGACAGCAAGGACTGCTTCTTTTTTGCAGTCAGGGCGTTTGGCCCATCGGCTTCAAGGCGGTCGGCCGCCTGCTGCTTGCTCAACCCCGTCTTCAGATTGCTCTGAAGTTCTTCAACTAATTCTTGTTGATCCACTTGGTAAAACGGCTTTTTCAACTTTTTCTCCTTTGATTTTCTTCCTGATAAAGAAAAAGAGACCTATGGAAGTAGGAAAAATCCTACTCTCATAAGTCTCGCTGTTTAATGCTGAGCCGGCGCCTTGGCGCGATAAAAGGTGTGACCACCTCGGTTTGACGGTACTCAGCAACGACTAGGTCGCCAGTTACTCCCTCAGGAATGAGTTGTTACTATTATTATATCAGCTGCTTTCAAAAAGGCAACGCCCCACTTCTAATTATTCAAAAAAATCATATTATTTAAAAGTCGGTTGACCACCCCGTCAGCTTATTGTACTATTAAGAAGTACACACAAGGAGGAAGCATCATGAATGTTTTTGTTATTGGCGCCACCGGAATGGCAGGTTCGGCCGTTGTAAAGGAAGCTCGTAAACAGGGACTTGAGGTCATTGCCAACGGGCGCAACCTCGATAAATTAATGGCACTAAAGGGCGCTGATCAAGGCATTATCCTGCTTCAAAAGGACGCCTTTCAATTGACCGAAAAGGACTTTAAACAGGTTGACAGCATCATCGATGCCTTTGCCATCGCACCCGACCAAGCCTACCGGCAGGTTGACTTGGCCGCCAAGCTAGTCGCCCTCCTGCGCAATCAAGAGACCCGGATTGGCTTTATCCTCGGTGCCGGCAGCCTCTATGCTGACGATTCAAAGACCAGCCTGGTCTACGATGCCATCAAGGCCGATGACAGCAGCAAGCCCTGGCGGGCCACACCGGAAAACCAGCTCTACGAACTGGACTTCTTAAAGAACGTTCAAAACGTGAACTGGTTTGGCGTCTCCCCTGCCATCAGCTTCCTCCCTGGTGAAAAGTCTGATAAGATTCTCTACGGAACAGACGTCGTGCTCACAAACGAAGCCGGCAAGTCCGAAACAACGGCCGGCACAATGGCCGTTGCCGTAGTGGACGAACTTCTGAAGCCAGCACACCAACAAAGCCGTTTCACGGTTGCCAATGGCTGACTTCTTTGAAAAGATTAATTAAAAAGTTCCGAGATTTTTACTCGGGACTTTTTTCATTTCAACGTTCGACCGTGTAATCTTTAGCCGGCATGTAACCGAGAACGGAATATTTTCCACCATCTAGGGTCCCGAACTCTTCATGGATGTGCACTTGCTGGCCATCAATCCGATAGGTGATTTTATCGTAGCCCTTGGCTCCAGCACCACCACCGACCAATGTTGTATCGGCCGATTGGCTCAAAATTTTCTGGCTATCACTCGGCCATTCGCCCCCGACTTTTTCAATTAAGGATTCGGCTTCCGACAAAGTGAGGACATTACTCTTCGATTGACTACTTTTTACAGTAGTTGTCCCCTGCTTTTCTTGCCGACTACCGCCATCTTGTTGCTGAACAAGGACAGCAGCGGTCCCGATGCCGACAACAATCACCAAGGCAAGAACCCAGCGAACATAAATCTTTTTCATCATTTTGTATACTTCCCTTTTCTTCCAAACCCTATTTTACCCCATCCCCAGCCTTTTTTAATCTTAATTTCATTTTTCTGTTGACATAAATGAAATGGGACTGTATGATTATCAACAAGATATCAAATACATAAACAAGTTGATCAGGAAAGTACCTGCTAAGCAAAGCGTAGAGAGCAACCGGTTGGTGAAAGGTTGCGTGCGTGCGGCGGCGAAAATGACCTGTGATTGGCAACTGTCACTCGGTTTACCGATAGCAGTTGACGGATTGGCCTACGTTACCCAGGCACACCATTCGGCTAGGATCATTCTCCGGGGCCCGATGGTTAGTGAGTCGTATTGGGGTAACCCAATACAATAACCTCAGAATGGTAACGCGAAAGTCGCTTCTGTTTTTTCCACGTGGGAAACAGGGGCGACTTTTTTTGTTATCAAAAACATTTTAGGAGAGAAACACATGTCAAAGAAAAAGTGGATCATTTCAGGAATCGCCGTCGTCGCTGTCGCATCAGCCGCCTTCTTCAGCTTTGGGTCACACGGCTCATCGGAAGATAAGACCATCACGGTTGGCCGCATGGCTTCCACAAAAGACGATGACGCCATCTGGGATGCCGTTAAGAAGCAAGCCAAGGACGAATACGGTATCAACGTGAAATACAAGATCTTCACGGACTACTCACAGCCAAACAAGGCCTTGACGAGTGGTGACATCGACGTCAACGCCTTCCAGCACTACGCCTTCTTGGACGCTTACAACAAGAAGAACAACACGGACATCAAGGCCATTGGTAAGACGGTGATCTCACCAATCCACCTTTACTCAAACACTTACAAGTCCGTTTCTGACTTTAAGGACGGCGACACGATTGTCGTACCAAACGACCCATCAAACGAAAGTCGTGCTTTGAAGGTTCTGAAGTACGCCGGTTTGATCGACTTGAAGGATGGCCAAGACCTGGTAACGGTAAAGGACATCACGAAGAACCCTAAGAACTTGACGATTAAGGAATTGTCAGCCGACCAAACGGCCCGCGCCATCAACGACGTTCAGGGTGCCGTGGTTAACGGAACTTACGCCTCAACGGCACACTTGACGGACAAGCAGTCAATCTTCACGGAACCATTTAACAAGGATTCTGAAAAGTGGGTCAACATCATTGCGGCCAACAAGAAGGACGCCAACAAGAAGCTTTACAAGGAATTTGTGAAGGCTTACCAGTCTGACGCTGTGAAGAAGGCCATCAAGAAGTCAAACGGTGACCGTTCAATCCCAGCCTGGGACCGTTCATTTAGCTAAAAGGAAATGAACAATCACGTGGGAGGCTCCCACGTACATATTAGATAAGAAAGAAAGGACCCCAAAACATGACAAAAGCCCGAGAAACCTACCTTGATTTACTAAAAGAACTCGTCGCCATCCCCTCGGTATCCGCTAAGCGCGAATACTTACCAGAAGCAGCCAACCGCATTGCCAAGGCCTTAACCGACCTCGGTGGTCAGACAACGGTCGATGACAGCTACTTTGCCCCATTGGTGATTAGCCACTTTAAGAGTCAAAAGCCGGATGCCAAGACCTTAATCATCTACAACCACTACGACGTGCAACCGGCCGAACCCTTCGACCTCTGGAATTCCGATCCCTGGACTTTGACCGAAAAAGACGGCCACTTATACGGACGTGGTGTTGATGACGATAAGGGAAACCTGACGGCCCGCTTGACGGCCCTGGCCGAATACTTAGACGAACACGACCAGCAATTGCCAGTCAACATCATCTTCGTTGTTGAAGGCTCCGAAGAAACCGCTTCTCAGCACTTAGACGATTACTTCAAGAAGCACCCGGAAATCAAGGGTGACCTGATCATCTGGGAGTCCGGTTCAAAGGACGGTGACGGCCGACCAATCATTGGCGGTGGAAACAAGGGAATCGTGACCTTTAATTTGAAGGCCAAGACCGGTGGCATCGATCTTCACTCTTCCTTGGCCGCCGTTGTCAATTCAGCCCCCTGGCGCCTTAGCCAAGCACTGGCGACCTTCTTTGACCAAGACGGCCGCATTCGAGTGCCCCACTTCTACGATCAGGTTAAAAAGCCCAACCAACGGGAAAAGGACTTGATTGCCGCACTGCCTGACAGTAGAGAAGACTTTATCAAGAAGAACCAAATTGAAGCGCCACTCTTGACCGACAAGCGCGGTGATGACTGGAAACAGGCCCTCTACTTCGAACCAACGCTGAACATCGAAGGGATCACTTCCGGTTACCAGGGTGCAGGTGTTAAAACCGTCTTACCGGCTGAAGCCACTGCCAAAGTCGAGGCCCGCCTCGTCCCTGGCATGGATCCAGACGACACCTTAAAGGCCATTGAAAAGCACCTGATTGCCCAGGGCTTTGACGACATCGAAGTCGAAAAGACCCTTGGTCAAGGCGGCTACCGTTCCGACATGACGAATCCGGAAATCGAACGGGTGATTCGCTTGAGCAAGGAAGCCTATGGAAAGGAACCGGTAGTCATTCCAACCTCTGCCGGAACCGGCCCAATGAACTACGCCTACGAGGCCACCAAGACACCGATTGTCGGCTTTGGAATTGGTTATCCCGGCACTTTGGACCACGCACCTAATGAAAATATTCGCTTAAAGGACTATGATGAGAACGTGGCCTTTGTAAAAGCCATTCTCGAAAGTTATCAAAAATAAGGAAACAATAACGAAAGTATCATGTCCAACAAAAGCAAACTCATTAACAGCGTCCTCCTAGTCATCATCCTGATCCTGGGTTACTTCTCCTTTGTGAAGCCTAACCAGCAGGAAAGTAAAACGGTTACCATGGGCATCATGGCCGCTAATAAGCAAGACGATGCCGTCTGGGCCCAGGTCTCTAAAACCGCCAAGGAAAAGTACGGCATTACGCTGAAATTCAAGCGCTTCACCGATTACTCCCAGCCCAACAAGGCTTTGGATAACGGCGATGTCGACTTGAACGCCTTTCAGCACTACGCCTTCTTGGATGCATATAATAGTAAAAACAAGACGAATTTGACCGCCATTGGCCAGACTTTTATCGCACCTATCCACCTCTACTCGCAGTCCTATAAGAACGTTTCGGACTTTCAAGACGGTGACACCATCGTGGTGCCAAACGATGCTTCCAATGAAAGCCGGGCCCTCTACGTTTTGAAAAACGCCGGATTGATTGAACTCTCCTCCGATTCCAACCTCAAAACGACCAAGGATATCACGAAGAATCCAAAGAACCTGAAGATTAAGGAAATCTCGGCCGACCAAACGGCCCGGACTCTGGGCGATGCCAAGGGTGTCGTTGTCAACGGCAACTACGCCACGGCCGCCGGCCTTTCGCTAAAGGACAGCATCTTTACCGAACCACTGAACAAGGATGCTAAGCTCTGGATCAACGTGATTGCTGCCCGTTCTTCCGACAAGCAAAACAAGCTTTACAAAGAAGTGGTCAAGTCCTTCCAAACAAAGGAAGTCAAGCAGGTTATTCAAAAGCAGTACGGCGATGCCGAACAACCCGCCTGGGATAAGAACTTTAACTAAACAGAAACGAAAGGAAGGCCTCTATGACAGCCCCCATTATTTCACTACAAAACATCGACGTGACCTTTACTCCAAAGGGCAAGACCATCCACGCCGTAAAAGACGTGTCCATTGACGTCCAAAAGGGTGACATCTACGGAATCGTCGGCTACTCCGGTGCCGGTAAGTCGACTTTGGTCCGCACGGTTAACCTCTTGCAAGAACCAACAGCCGGTTCTGTTATCATCAACGGCGAGACCTTCTTCTCAAAGGTCGATGGTCAAGCAAAGACCCAGATTAAGGGAAACGAATTAAAGGAAAAGCGCCGCAAGATCGGCATGATTTTCCAGCACTTCAACCTCCTAAACGAACGAACGGTTGAAGAAAACGTGCTCTTTGCCCTTGAAAACAGCAAGGATAAGGAAGCAGACAAGAAGAAAAAAGTCGAAGGTCTCTTGGACCTGGTCGACCTCTCCGACCGTGCCAAGCAGTACCCTTCACAACTTTCCGGTGGTCAAAAGCAGCGTGTGGCCATTGCCCGTGCCCTAGCAAACGATCCCGAAATCTTGATTTCAGATGAAGCAACGTCTGCTCTTGATCCAAAGACGACCCGTCAAATCTTGGCCCTGCTCAAAAAGCTGAACCAGGAATACAACCTGACGGTTTTGTTAATCACTCACGAAATGGAAGCGGTCAAGTCGATTGCTAACAAAGTCGCTGTAATGCAAAACGGCCGCGTCTTGGAAAAGGGTTCAACTTTGGACATCTTTACCAAGCCACA
This sequence comes from Fructobacillus papyrifericola, assembly GCF_018437235.1. Lineage (GTDB taxonomy): Bacteria > Bacillota > Bacilli > Lactobacillales > Lactobacillaceae > Fructobacillus > Fructobacillus papyrifericola. The sequence goes on from NZ_JAAMFJ010000002.1 coordinate 99,983, forward strand.
GGCTGAACTAACCAAGGAATTCATTGCCACAGCTACTAACCAGGACCAGGCAATCGAAGCCATCAGTCAAAGCGAAGCGGTTGAAGACCTGACGAACGGTCAAATTTTTGCCCAACTGACTTATTCTGGTAACGCAACAAACGAGCCACTGATTACCAGTCTTTACCAAAACTTTGGCATCGTTGCCAACATTCTCTACGGAAACGTCGAAGTCCTCCAGGACACCGAAGTCGGCTCCCTCCTTGTTATCCTGTCTGGTGACACGACCAACATGGATGCGGCCCTCGACTTCTTAGCTGCCCAATCCGTTTCCGTTAACATCTTGAAGGGAGAACAAGCATGAGTACATGGTTTTCACAAACATTTCCAAACGTCGTCTACCAAGGCTGGGGCGGTGACACTGGCTGGGGAACGGCCATCTTCCAAACGCTCTTCATGACTTTTTGGTCAGCCGTCTTTGGTGGTCTGCTCGGCTTGATTTTCGGAATTGGCTTGGTTGTGACTGGCCCACGCGGGATCACGCCAAACAAGACCATCTTCTGGATATTAGATAAGATCGTTTCCATCTTCCGTGCCGTGCCATTCATTATTTTGCTGGCCTTCATCGCGCCCTTCACCAAGGCCCTGGTTGGAACCCAAATTGGTATCAACGCCGCTTTGGTTCCCCTCTCCCTCGGTGTCTTCCCCTTCTATGCCCGCCAGATTCAGGTGGCGCTTTCAGAAGTCGATGGTGGAATCGTTGAGGCCGCACAGGCCGTTGGCGCTTCCTTTATCCAAATCGTCTTTGGCGTGTACATCAAGGAAGGCCGCTCTGAAATCATTCGCGTTTCAACGGTGACCCTGATTTCTCTGATTGGTTTGACTGCCATGGCCGGTGCCATCGGTGCCGGTGGCCTTGGTAACATGGCCGTTGCTTACGGATACAACCGCTTTGCTAATGACACGACTTTGGTCGCAACCGTCTTGGTTCTGATCATGGTCTTGATCGTGCAAGTGACTGGCGACTGGTTGGCCAAGAAGTACAACCACAAATAAGTTCTTTAAAAAGTCCCGCTTGAAGCGGGACTTTTTCTTTGCGGTAATGGCGGAAGTTTTTATACTTATAGCGGCAATTTGTAGTAAAATATTCTTTCGTCGGAGGTCTGATAACGTGACAGTAAATCCATTTCCATCCCATGAACGCGTCCTTTTTGCCAGCCTATTAACCATGACGGCCGGCTCCATTGACGCCTATTCCTACCACATGCACGGCCAGGTTTTCGCTGGACTGCAGACCGGTAACATCATTCTGCTTGGCATCAACGTTAGCCAGTTTCATTGGGGCAGCGCCGGTCAGTATATCTTTTCCTTGATGGCCTTTGCCATCGGGACTTTGATCGTTAAGTTCATGCAGCACTACCGGGTGCTAAAAAATCTCGAACACGATAAGGAACGGGAATACATCCTGCTCTACATGACCGTTCTCCTCTCCCTGTCGGCCGTGATTGGTCGCTCGGTCCCCAACATGCTGGCCACAGCTATTCTATCGATTGCTGCCGCTGCAGCCCTCCAGGAGTTCCGAATTCTAAAAGGCAGCGCCTTCATGCCCCTTTTGATGACCGGTAACTTACGGACCCTCTGTGCCGCAACTTACGAAGGCCTAATCCGTAAGGATAAAGCCATGGCTGAACGAGCCCGAGACTTGGCGACGGTCATTGCCGCCTTCTTCCTGGGTGCTTTGGTCATCAGTTTGCTGATTCCGGTTGTTAAAGACTACGCCATTCTCTTCTCGGCCATGCTCACCCTTGCCATGAGCCGTATCGTTCACTGGGAATAATAAATAAAATAAAAAGCCTCCGGCATTGGTGCCGGGGGCTTTTTTCATCAAGGGGCTCTCATTTTACATCATCTTTGGCTTTTCAATTCGCAGAAAGCGCTTTTTATTGCCGACCTGGAGTAAGGCCTGGCCAACCGGAAGGTCGAACACCTTGCCCGCCTCCTTCTTGGAAAGGCCCATGTTCAGCAGTTCATCAACTGATTGATAGCGGTGAATGAACTGGTTGGCACATTGGCCACGCATGACTTTTGGCAAATCCTCTTGGGACTGAGTGGCAATGACCACGTTTAAGTGGTGTTTTCGACCCTCGCGAAGCAGCTGAAAGAGGCCGTTCTCGTTAATCGGGCCCGTTTGGTCAATGTAGCGGTGGGCTTCGTCTAAGAAGAGGACCACTGGCTGTTTGACAGCACTTGCCAACCGGTTTTGGAGGGTGCGCTGCATGAGATGGGACAAGACCCGTTTTTGGACCTTTGGATGGTCTTGCAAGGCCGCTAAATCAATTACCAAAGAGCGGTTAGAACCGGCTTTTTCTTCAAAGGTCTTCAAGATAAAAGTCAATTCATATTGCGTTTTACCATTCTCCAAGGGATGAAAATGGAAAATTTTATTCAGTTCTTCATCATCAAGTTGCCCCTGCAAGTCCTGAATGGCCGCCCAGTTTTTCTGAATGGCCGGATGATCGAGCTCTTGACCCAGCAGCTGATAATCAGCTCGTTCGTCTGGAAAGGGCCGGACAAACTCCTGCTGCAATTGCTTGGCCAGGAGGGTCATGTCGTAGTCTTGGTTTAAAACCGTCAAGCCCTCCAAATCTCGTTCGTGTTCAGCAGCCGAGCGATTGACTTTGCTGTACAAGCCACCCGGCCCAGCTTTCAAAGTCGCCTGAATCCGCAGCGAGTAAATTGCCGCCTGCAGCTTCAACACCAGCTCAGTCGACCAATTTAAGCCCAGCAAAGAGACGATTTCTTCGGCCGATTGCGAGCGCAAGTCGATGTAGCCATTTTGACCAAGCCGGTAAGTCACTACGTTTTCCAGATCCCGGCCATATTCCCCCGTTGGGTCGAAGACAATGTTGGTCACGTTTACCTGCTGCAACTGGCTGATAATCTGCTTGGCCGAAGTTGACTTGCCAGATCCAGTTTGCCCGGTAATCAGGAGGTGCTTGCCTAAGAGACTTTGGTAGGGCAAAGAGAAGGGGCGGTTCAAAAAGCCCTTACCAAGGTAGATTTCTGCTTGATTCGCTTTGCTCATTGCCCTCTCCAATCGCTTATTTCTTGCCATCATTATAGCAAAAAAGTCCCTCGCGGAAGCGGAGGACCCAAAACTAGCGTGTTAATTTGAATTCGAAACGGTCACCCACGTAGTAGGAGCGAACATATTCGAAGGGGTTATCCTGCTGGTCATAGGAGACCTGGCGAACCGATAAGATCGGGTCACCACGCTTAATTTCAAGCAAGGCCGCCTGCCGTTCAGTGGCCAAGGAAGCGGTAATCGTCTGTTCGGCTCGACCGGGCTGAATGCCGGCATCGATCAAGGTCTTGTAAAGCGAATCCGTCAATTCGGAGCGGGTAAAGTTATTGACCAACTTCACTGGCAAAGTCGTCTGCTCCAGCAAGATTGGTTCGGCATCCCCCAAACGCAAGCGTTCCATGACCAAGACTTCGTCTTCCGCCTTAAGCTTCAAGTGGTCCATTTCGGAAACGGAGGGCGTCGTGACTTTGTATGAAACGGTCACTGACTGAGCGGTCCTGCCGGACTTTTTCATTAGTTCGGTAAAAGAGGTCATGCCAAGGGCCCGTTCGGAAACCTTCTTTTCGGCAACGAAAGTCCCGGAACCAACCCGCCGTTCCAAAATCCCCTCGTCGACCAAAGTCTGGATGGCCTGACGCAGAGTCATTCGCGACACATTGAAGGCTGCAGCCAATTCACGTTCAGCCGGTAGTCGTTTATTCGTCTTCCACTCTCCAGCTGCAATTCGTTGGCGGATTTCATTATGAATTTCAATATAGCGTGGTATAGCCATGCTTAAAACCTCCTCTAGTGGATAAGTTCGGTTTATCTCGGGATTGTCCCCAGTGATTTTCTTTTTTCATTATAATTGGTCTAGTCATAGAATTCAAATCACATTTGCGTGTCAGGCTGATGTCAGCGGCCTTTTGGTCGGATTGACGATTTACTAGCCAAAAATTCTAAAAAATCCAGACTTTTTTCTAGGGAAAGACTTGCAATTTCATGAAAAATTAGCTAATATATATCAAGTAATTGCCCCTTGGCCAAGCGGTAAGGCGACGGCTTCTGGTGCCGTTATGCGCTGGTTCGAATCCAGCAGGGGCAATTAATAAAGGAGTGAAACCACCTTGGTTTCACTCCTTTTCTTTTATCTTTGCCTTAATGAAGTGTGGTAAGCTATTAAAAAAAAGAAAGAGGTTTCCATGAATATCCGGCCACTTGAAAAAAAGGACCTACCCCATATTTACCGACAGAAGAACTCCCGTTCCGTCATGGCGCTCTGGTTCGAAGAACCCTACAACTCCTTTGACGAACTTTCCCTGCTGTATGACCGGCACGTGCTCGACCAGACCGAGCGGCGCTTTGTCATTGAAAAGGGTGGCGAATTTGCCGGTGTGGTCGAATTAATGGAAATCAACACGATTCACCGACACGCCGAAATCCAAATCATCATCGACTCCAAGTACCAGGGTCATGGGTTGGCGCAGGCCGGGATGCGGGCAGGTATCGAATACGGTTTTAACGTCTTGAACTTAAACAAAATCTACCTCTATGTCGACGTCGAAAACGCAGCGGCCGTCCATATCTATAAGAAGATTGGATTCCAAGAAGAAGGCCGGCTCATGCAGCACTTCTTTGCCGAAGGCCAGTACCACGACTCCTACATGATGGGCCTTTTCGCCAGTGACTTTCGTGGCAAAGTCGCAGTACCAGTTAAGGCGGATTAACGTCAATTTACACACCAAAGAGAAAGAACCATGGTTAAAAAAACGGATCAACGCTTTTCAAAGGCCGATACTGCCATAAGAGAAGCCTTCCTAGCGCTGCTTCAGGCCAATAACTTCGATAAGATTTCGGTCAAAATGATCATCGATCAAGCGGGTATCAACCGCTCGACTTTTTACGCCCACTACTTAGACAAGTTCGATTTAATGGAAAAAGTCCAAGAGTCCCTCTTAAACGAGCTGATTAAGGACCTGCCTGAAATCAACTGGACGTCACAAACTCCCTTAGAATCCCAATTCAAGCAGCGTTCCATCAACATCGTCAACAATATCACCCAGCATCGCGAACTGGTGAGTCTCATGTTATCAAAAAACGCCGGACACTCTTTTGAAAGCCACCTGCAAAACCGGAGTCGCCAAGTCTTTGAAGACGTCATCACGGATGAGCAACTGATTATCCCAAGGGAGTATGCCTCGGTGCTCTTAACCGCATCGGTCACCTCCGCTCTGACGACTTGGGTCAAAAACGGCTTCGAAGAGAGTCCAGAGGACTTTGCTGACATCATCAGTCGCGTCATGCCAAGCATCGTTCTCCAGCTTATCAAACCGGCGTAAAAGTCGCAGTATATTCAACTTATCCAACTCTTAACCAACAAATGTTGGTTTTTTTATTTTGCTTCCTTTTCTATAATTAAAACAGCTCATAAAAGAGAGGAAAACAAAATGAAAGTATCATCACCTAAGTTCATCTTGACCTTAGCTGTTGGCTTGGCGGTTATTCTTGGCATCATGATGACCGCCTTTTCACTGCCAGCCGTTAACTCAGGTGTGAACAACGTACCCGTTGGTGTTGTCACGACTGACAAGACCGTTTACAACAAGTTTGCCACGCCTTTGGAAAAAAAGGGCTTTGACGTTAAGCAGTACAAGTCTGTTTCGTCAATGAAGGACGCCGTTAACGACCGCAAGGTTTATGGTGCCTTTGAAATCTCAAACACTGGCGACATGACTTTATACAAGGCAACCGCTGCTTCAACAGCTGTGTCACAAGCTTTGGAAACAATGGGTAACGCCGTTGTTGCTCAGCAAAAGACGGCTGCCAAGGCACAAATTGCCCAAATGCAAGCACAGGCAACCGATGCCACGATGTTGAAGGCTCTGGACGCAAAGGTCCAAGCCATCGATGCCAAGACCTTGACGGTTAAGGAATTGAAGGCCTTCCCTAAGGCCGATCCTAAGGGAACGGGACTTGCTGCCGGTGCCTTGCCAATCGCCCTTGGTGGATGGATCGGTGCCGTTGCCATCGCCAACACGGTGAAGGGTAAGAAGCAAAAGTTCTGGGCTGCCATCGCCTTCGCCTTTGTTGGTGGACTTGGCCTCGTTGGGGTTATCCAGTTCGTTGTGGGAACCTTCAACGGTAACTACTTCTTGACGTCACTCGGTGCCATGCTCGGAATCGCCGCAACCGGCTTCTTCGTTCTTGGCTTGCTCGAAGTCATGGGAAACGCCGGTCTTGGAATCGCAGCCGTTCTCTTGATTCTTCTTGGAAACCCACTTTCTGGTCTGTCTTCAGCACCGGAAATGTTGCCAAAGGGCTGGGGCTTCTTCGGACAACTCCTCCCACCTGGTGCAACTGGTTCGCTCTTGCGTAACCTGACCTTCTTTGATGGCCACGCCATTGGTTTGTCTGCTGGTGTTTTGGCAGCCTACGTCATCGTTGGTTTGGTTCTTTTCTTCCTTGGTCACAAGTCAGAAATCCAAAACGCTGAAAAAGCCTAAATTGATAACAAAAGCATCCGCTTGCGGGTGCTTTTTTATTACATTGGGATAACAATTTGATTAAATTAGAATAAATCCTCTTACATTCAATTAGAAAGTTTGGTAATTTATGAACATAAACTTTTAAAAATATGTGCAAACCTGAATCACACTAAAAGCTGTGGGGAGAGAAAAAATGAAACTCAAAGTTAATATTCTTGCAGGGATTTATTCTATTTTTGCTGCTGTCATGTTCTGCATTTCTTGGTTTGTGGTTATTGCAGAAGCTGTCAATTCAAATGGTCAAAGCTCAAATTCAATCACTTTCTTTTATGCCGTTGCCTGGATTGGTGTTGTATTAAATGCCTACGCCCTATATGCTTCTAAGAAAGCTGGTATCTCACTAGTTGGAGCCGTTCTTGGTTTGGTCGGTACCCTTCTATTTGGATTCACAGCAGGTTTGGCATTTCCTGCCATCGTTGTCTTAATCATTGCCGCTGTTTTCCAATTTTTGCAACGACCTGCAAAGAAACAGGTACAAAACTAATGCAAAGTAAAACAAAAAAGCCATTTTACAAACGCGTTTGGTTTATTCTACTTGTCGTTCTTGTTGCGTTTGTTGGGATTGCCAACATGGGGGACAGCTCTGAAAAAGCAGATTCTAAAACAAGCAGTTCGCAGAAAACGAGCTCTTCAACTCAGAAAAACAGTTCTGTTCCAAAGGAGTACACAAGCGCACTAAAGTCTGCTCAGAACTATAACAAGATTATGCATATGTCAAAAGCTGGTTTATACGAACAGCTCACGGCTGATGCAGGCGATAAATTTTCGCCAGAAGCAGCACAATACGCTGTTGACAATTTAAAAGCTGATTATAATGAAAATGCTTTAAAGTCCGCCGAAACTTACCAAAAAACAATGAACATGTCTCCAGAAAGCATCCGGGAACAACTAACTGCCGATGCCGGTGACAAATTCACTCAGGATCAAGCTAATTATGCCATCGATCATTTGAGCAAATAAACCCAAAAGCCAAGCAGAACCTCCTTTCGTGTTTTGCTTGGCTTTTTTTCGATTCCTCTGTATACTAGTATAGTAACATTCCCGTAACATTATCCCTTGTTAAAGAAGAAAGTTGGTCACCCATGGTAGAAAAAACAATGAATAAACACGTCTTCGTCTGGGTTGGTGCCTTCCTCTTTGGTCTCTTCGGTGTCGACCGCTTCATGCGTGGCCAAATCGGTATCGGGATCTTGAAACTGGTGATTGAAGCCGGGACCTTTGGCTTTGGGCTCTGATTGACTTTTTAATTGCCGTCAAGAAGGCCTACAGTGATTTTTCTGGAACAAATCAAATTACCTTTATCAATGGACATTACGCAAAATGATTAATGCAAACTACGGTGGCGAACACCCCTCAGTAAAAGAAAACGTGATCAACAAGCAGCTCTTCGTTTGGGTCGGGGCCTTCCTGCTTGGCGGCCTAGCCGTCGACCGCTTCATGCGTGGCCAGGTCGGCGTTGGCATTGCCAAACTGCTGCTCAATTGGTTGACCCTTGGCATCTGGCACTTAGTCGACTTTATCATCGCGGTCATCAAGGCCTACGGTGTCTATCAAGACACGCAAAACCTCACCTTTATCAACGGCTACTACAGTCGTTAATGGAAAAAGAAAAGCCTTCATCTTAAGATGAGGGCTTTTTGGTTTAGCGTATGTTATCCAATTCTGGGTAAGTGTGCAAGAGTGAGTCAACCATCCCCTGCCAAACAGCGGCATCAATCTGCTGGGTATCCGCCTTCTCCTGCATCATATAGAGGTTTTGCAGTAGGTAGCGCTTGTCATGGAAGCCTTCGTATAGTTCCTGGCCGTTTTCTAGTCGGATCGTTCCCTTTTGGTCTTTTTGATAAACAATCGGTTGCTCCCAGTCGTAATCAATATCATTAATCAGCTTCTGGTGGGACTTCTCCGACGTCTTATACCCCCGGTGCTGCATTTCTTCCTTCACCAGCTGAGTATATGCCTTCAAGTGTTCCAGTGAAAAGTCGTTCAACCGATTCACGGTCGCGTGGTTCACGGCGCCGTGCTTGGCAATGGCACCGGTAATGGCCAGGCACTCCCGCCACTGGCCGAGCAGGTGCTGCCGAGACAGGCTTTGAATGAGTCGATAATGCCACAAACGCATGAATTTCACTCCTTTTTGTTTTCGTTGCCTTTTATTATACGGACTTTTCTTCTTGATAACAGCAAAAAAGTCAGTGCTTAAAGCACTGACTTTTTAATCGAATCCTTTAAATTAATCAAACCAGTATGTGGAAACGTAGGTTCCAGAAGCATCATCACAAGTCTGAATACCAATGGCGTGTTGATCAGCAAGGTCTTGCACCGTTTCCAGCGAATCCAGGCGCTTCATGCCGTGGTGGATCTCTGACACGTGGTAGGTCCGGCCGTTGACAACCGCTTCGCTACCGTAGCTCAATTGACGAACGGCACTACCCGCCTTCGAGGCCGCTTCGGCCAAGTAGTAGTTTGGAATGGCTGACCACTGGAAGATGTATGGCGTCCACCGTGGCGTGTTGCCACCACTTGTGTTTGAAAAAGTTGTGACGTCAAAGTGTTGGCCAGCGAAGTTGAAGCCGTCCGTGCGGTTAGCAGTGGTGCTTGCACTTGCTGTTGCCGTTGCAGTGCTTACTTGATCCGTCGTCGTTGTTTGACTAGCATTCTGGTCATCTTGACTCTGACTTTGGCCTTGCGCATTGTTCTGCGCATCGCTTGGCTGGCTGGCTTCAATCGCTTGGTTGGCTTGTTCAGCCGTTTGTTCAACTTTGGCCGCTGACGTCGTCTTTTTTGTCTTTAAGACTTTTGAACGGTTGGGCTTTTCCTGTGCCCCTTGAATTTGCTGGTGGCCAAATCCGGATCCAGCAGCAATGATAACGGTCGTTAGCGCTGTCACCAAAAGTGCGCGGCGCTTCATTAAATTCCTCATGATTTTCTCCCTAGCTGAGTTAACTTAACCAGATTAACAGGATGAAGATTGCGAAAGAATATCAAGAGATTGCCGAATGATTAGCCTTATTTAACAAGAAGATTTCTTACAATAATGCGTCATTTACGAAAGTCGACCGAAGCCGTTCTAAAGGCTTTTTAAAAATGTGAAAAAAGTAAAATGTCAGAACTGTTGCTGATTTATCATATCCGGGTCAAATTCGGGTATTGCGAATGGGATAAAGCGCTTTAGAATAGGACTGCCGCGACTTTGATTCTTTCTAAAAAATAGACAGCGGTACCTGGAACAGTTAAAAATTATCCAATTTTTAATACGAACAGATGTTCGTATTATGTGGTAAAATAGGTCTATCAACCGTGATGCATGATTTTTTTCTAAGGAAGTTTCAGCAGTTATACACGTTTTGGACAAACACTGGGCCCGCTTTCTTTCATTAGGAGGTACTGCTATGCCAAACCATGCCAACTTTTTGGGTTGGGAAGAACAATTACATGAGCTGCAAAAGACTTACAACTTGCAGATTGAATCAAAGGAAAGTGCCCTTGCGACTTTAAAGAAGTATGCCTTTCACAGTCTCGTTCAGGGTTATTTGCCTTCGTTAAAGGACCCAAAACAACCAACACGCTTCATGCCGGGGATTAGCATCGAAACACTGGGTGTGATTCAGATGCTTGAAAACCGCCTTTCTTCCGAATTACTACAAGCCATTATCTCGATTGAAAAGAACATGAAAGCCCTTTTCCAACAAGCCATTAGCAAGGAACTTGGTACAAAGGAAAGTGACTACCTCAGGCCCGACCCCTATCTTTCCTGGAAAACCCAGCGGCAACAAACACTGGCCCTATTCTTAGAAAAAACCAAGAAGAGTCAACAGGTGTCAAGCGATCTACACCGACACCGACAGACCGGTAATGTACCACCCTGGGTCTTGGTTAACGAAATTAGCTTTGGTCAGTTTATGCACTGGTACATGATGAGTCCCCTGCCCGTTAAACGGTTAGTTGTTGCGGACTTTACCATGCCTTTTACTGAAGAAAGACAGCGGCTGGACTGCTTTAAAGAGGCCCTTGGTTTTCTGGTATCATTTCGTAACGGCCTGGCCCATGGGACGCTAATCGGCCAAATTAGAAGCAAGGCCAGTCTGCATTATGAGCAGATTCAGCCCTTTTACGAAGAAAGCGTCATCAACCTTGAAGAATTCACTGAAGGACATGGGAAACGGGACTTTTTCGGCCTTCTCCTTGTCATTGGTATCTTTCTTAAGCAAAGCGAACGGCAGATTTTTAAGGACCAGTTACTAAACCTACTGGCTATCCTCGACACCCTCATTCCACTCAACCAAATGGCCATGCGGCAAATATTGGGCAATGCTCCGCTGAACTTGCTGGAAAGGGTGGAAAAGATTCTTTGATGAAAAAAGTCCCGTGTAATTGAAATTACACAGGACTTTTGAATTGCTTTAAAGCACGATGCCGACTAACGGAAATTAAAATGCTTATATAATAGCATTTTTAAGTATATGTGTCTGAAAAATGTCTAATTTAATTCCGCCAAATTTTTATCTCAATCACAGAAGTAGGGAATTTTATTTTGGAAGTCGCTACGGTAACGACGTTTTAATTGTACACGTTCACGTTCAAATTGTAATCACGTTGTAAAACATCAACAGCTTTTAGCACTTCATCTTGTTGGCTAGCTGTATATGATTTAATTTCTCAAGATATTGTGGATTTTCCTACTTTGTTCCATTCAAAAAAACATTGATGTCATGTTTAAACTCTGGCATTACGACACGGATCGCATAAATAGTGTTTGGTTGCTTCTTCCAAAGTGGTTCTACTGCTTTAAAAATCTCTCGAGCTATTTGTTTACTATCCTTCTTTGCCAATCTCTTTACTTCTTTCTTCGATTAAATTAATTAATTCCTTTAAATCATCAGCGGTTGCTAACTTGCGAATGAACGATCGTGACGTTGAACGGTATGAAAGATAGCGATTATGTTTCTTATTTTTATCACGCCATTTTTTATTCTTTTCATTTTGTGTTAGTGCCATGATGTCCCCCTATTTAATTAACCACCAAACAACTATCCCAATGGCAATTAATACAATTGTGGAAGCCACCATTTCTTTAGGCGTTGCTTTTTTAATTTCAATAGTGGTATGTGCGCCAGCCTTACTTGTATATTCTTTTTTCATATCTATGGTAAGATGAGTGTACACGAAAGAGACCGAGTGGTCTCGGCTGTTTTACCAGCTTTTCGTGAATGTTAGAGTTACGATTACAAGTCTGATTTTGATGGTTAGCTTGTTTCGTGGCTCTTTTTTATTTTCGCTCATCTCTTTCCTCCTTTCTATACTTATTATAATACTCCATATATTACTGTTTGTCAACGTTTTTACTTACTATTTTTGCACAAAAAAAGACCTGCAATTAAGCAGGTCACAAATTCTAACGAATCCATTTCATTGATTTTATTTCTGTTAATCTACGTTCTGTAAATATATTAGGAGTTTTTCGAACATGAAGAGTAGCAGGAACATAATATCCCTTATTATTTGGAGAAAATCCTATTAACACCATTCTTTTCTTTCGTTCGTCTAGATAATCATAAATAAGAAATTCAACATTTCCAAGACGAGGAGGACGAATATCTTTAGTTATAACCATTAACTGTGACGAATTTTTTTGGAAGACTTCATTTAAAAAACTATGATACTTCATTCTATCCTTAATTTTTTCTCCAAAAGATAAATCTTTTTTAATATCATCTAGCGTTAAATCACCAGATTTTATTAATTCGATAATATGACTAGCCGACCTGCGTTTTGATAAATACTGAAGTCCTAGAAGATGCGGAATATCTAAAATATCAAAGTTAATCACTATATTTTGAAGCGGTTTAAAATTAGTTGTAATTTCTACTGTGTGTCCGTGATAATCACGATCATAGTTATCGACAATTTCTTTTAATGTATTCAATTCTAAGTAATCAAAGGATCTATACACTTATTAGTCTCCAAAAAAAAATGCCCGGGAATTTAATACCCGAGCACCAATATGTACGCTGGCGTACCGTCAGGCGTCACGGTAGGGACATACGATGATGTACAAGGCCCAATCATCAGGCTTCCATTTTCGCCAGCCTAAAAATGGTGGGTTCAAACAAGACGGAATACGGAATTAAGTCCTGTTCGTGCCTCAATTATATATTCCTCATAAGAAGTTGTAAAGATATTTTTTAGATCATTAAGCTTGATATTTTATATACGCCCCGAAGGGCATGGGTTAATTACGATAATCAAAAAAGACCCACCAAAGGGTGAGCCTGTAATTAGCAGCTCGCATTAACGAGCACGCCTTAATTCTAACATATATGTACGCCCCGAAGGGCTTTTTTTATTCGTGATTCCAGAACTTGTCAGCATCGAACCAGATGATACCGTTGCCGTCCAAGAAATCAATTCCGACTGCGTTGGCGTTATCAGAGTATTTATCAATAATACCACGTTGATATTCCTTCTTAAACGCTACACGTCCACCATCATTGAATGACCGTCCTTGTGGGTCGTCCAAATCTTCCAACAACTTAGTCGGGATACCATTATCAGGCCATGAAAATGGGTCGGCTGTCAATTCCTCTGACCGTACCTGGTAGATTCCATATTGCAACTGGCAGGTATTGTTGATAAATGAACCCTGCAATACGAATCGATTTCCTCCTGCTTGGAACCTTTGAATAGCTGTTTGTCCATTTGACTGTGGTGTCGAAGTGGCCGCTTGAGTCGGCACATATCCACCACCATTGTTAATGGCATTAGCTCGATCAGCAATTTCTTGCAGCTTATCCTTCAACTGACCTGGGCATGCAGTAGACGTAAATTGCGAGTGTGGGAATAGGTTCTTATATGGCACAACTTGGCCGAAACCATACCGCTTAGCAATGTCAGCCACCAACTTAGCACTGGCTTCAATTGTTGCCTGTGCAATGTCATAGTTAGGCGCCAGATTAACATTAGCATGCTCAATGCCAATACTCGTTAGATTAGTACCCCAATCGCCCGCATGCCATGCTGTGTTATCTTCATCAACATAGGCACGAATCTGTCCATCTTGTCCAATTCCATAGTGAGCCGAGGCTTGTCGATTGTTCCAAATGCCAGGTACTGAATCATAGTCAATCGTGGCCATGTGGTGAACCACAATTTTATTAACGGAATTTCCTTGCCGCCCCTGTGTGAAATTAGGGAATGACTGGAATCCATAAGGTGTTGCTAATCCTGATACTGTCATGTGTATTCCTCCTTATTTAGTTGTAGTGGCATTCAACTGTGCCACTGCTTGTTCAATTACTGCTGATAGCTGTTCCTGTGAAAACTTACCTGCTAACTTATTTGCCACGAGTCGTTGCGAAACAAAATCAATCGCTTGCTGCTTCTTCTGTGTGCCAGCTAGATCGCTCTTCTCAATCAAAGCAACGGCTTGGTCTGCCCAAGTGAGCAATAGTTGAACGTTTCCGTTCTTCGTCTTCGTTCGCAACCAGCGAATCAAGGCGTGCTCTGCCGGTGCAGCAATGGCCAAGAGAGTCACTGACAACACCAATGTATCAGTTAAATTCATTTTTATTCCTCCAATAAAAAAGACGACTAATTAGCCGTCATCAATTCATCAATTTTGTTAGTCAAACTACGGACTTCGATTCGCAACTCTCGATTTTCGTTCGTTAAGTTTTCGTTGTCTGTCCGTAACTTTTTGATTTCCGTGTTAAGATCGCTAACCTGTAACGAAAGGTCTTTCACTAAGTCACTTTGAGCTTTAAACATCAGGCTCAACGTGTCATCATGTTTTTGTGTTGTGTCCTCACGTTTCCCTCGCCAAGCAAAAAAGGCGGTGGCAATTGTCCCAATCACAGCAAAAAAAGCACCTAGATTTTCAAACATGCTCACCTCCCTTCAACTTATAACGTGGTTCGTCCCATGCACTAAGAAACACGTTTAGTGTGATAATTCCAAAGATAAATGGAACAATCGTGACATTGTTTGTCACATAATCGTTAATAGCATAGCTAAACGTCAGGGCTGTCCACATACCACCAGATAAAGCAATCAATACTAACCGAATGCGATACCAATAGAAGTCCCAAAGAGAGTTAACTAGTAGCACTACTCCAACTGTGATGTACAGCATTCCAAAAGGTGCATCATCTAGTAACCCTAGTGCGGGTGGCAACCGAATATCAAGTTGCTGGTAGTGCAACATAACCACAAGACCAACAACAATTTCCTCAACCGCAATGGTTACCCACTGACGATTTTTCCAAAAATGTCGCTTCATTTAACCTCCTTAAAACGAATACAAAGTACCAGTGATTTGCTGGTATTGGTCCGCTGTGATAACCTCTCCGATTACCCAATTCTTAAGACTATCGTTGCTTTCTAGTCCCATCTCATACCAATTTTTTAAAACGTCAAACATCACTTAGCCTCCCTTTCAAGAGCCGATACTCGTTGTGACAATGCAATATTTTGTTTCAAAAGCTGATTAGCAATCGTGTTTAATTGCTGTTGCTGTGGGTCTAACTGTTGCTTTGCATTTGCCTTTTGTTCTGCCAAATAATCACCAATCGACTGACCTGTCCATGAGTTAGTGGATGGATTCCACTTAGGAAGTCCATAGAATCCAGTTGGTTCAATATCTGTTGTATTCTCCGGCTGTTCTTCAGCAAGAATAGCTCCCGGAATAAACTCGAACGTCTGTGGATCGTATTTGAAGTACCATTTCTTTTCCATCGTCATTCCTCCTTATTCTGGCCACGAATCATTAGTTGGATAATTAATTGCATGCTGTACATCGCCACCAAAATTGTTAGAACCACGGCGATACATTGTGCCGTCTGGATTAAATCCAACCTTAGCGTAACCGTTATTATCACTCAAATCAGTGATGAATGGCGTAACAGGCCTAAATCCAAACGGAATAGGATTGACACCATCAGCATTCCAATCGTTCCCTGGCAGTGTTCCTTCGAAATACAAGACTACTTCGTTTAAAATACGAGTAGCCGTTACTTGCATATTCCCCATCATGAACCTTGACCTAACAACCTTTTGAGCCCCTAAACTAACATTACCGTTAACAGTCAATTCATTAACCGTCACATCACGCTTAGGGTCTGATAATTCGTTGAAGTTGCCATTAATTGCATCTGGGGCGTTATCCATGCCCTTAAAAATCTTCTCCATGATTTCTCCTTTATTCTAATTTGAACTTCAAAGACTTAATGCCTTCTACTAGATACCAGCTACTGCCGTGTTGTTCGATTGTTCCGTCCATCTTGTAATCAAGAGGAAGAACAACCTTGACAGTATTAACGTCTGAATAGACAACATTGCTGGCAACCGATACTGGATTAGTTCCACCAAATAGGCCTTGCGGTTCTGTTCCGAAACCATTAGGCGCTGTTCCGATTGCCCATTCATAGCTGAATACAGACACTGTTGGCATTCGATTTAAATTGTGCTTAATTGTCACTTCAAACCCTTGCGGAACGTACTTGGCCAGCAAAGTTTCAATGTTTTCAAATCGCTTATCCAAGACATCAAACTGGCCGTATGTCTGGCTGTTGCGAGCATCAATTACCTCACTATCTTTGGTGGCGCCACTTAACACCCCAGTAAATCGACCCTCCAAGTCAGTCTGCCTTTTTTCAACCTGTGACTGACGACTGGAGTTGTTATCGATTAATTCTTTGTTGCTGTTCCATTTGGTACTTAACCACTCAACAAAAAGAGCCAATGCCTCTCGGACATCGACTCCCCACTGCTTTTCACGCAGCCATTTCGCTAGTGTCTGACTATTCTTATCAACTACACCATTCTTAATGTCATTTGTGAACTCGTTTTCACTTGGAATATGAGTTGAGTCACGGTACTGATCACCATTACCAGCTTGTGGAGTAATATCCACAAAGCCATTATCATTTGCCATTTACTACTCCTTTCTTAAATACTGATTTTTGAATCTATCAGAGTAATTTTTACTCATATCAACGTTTCCATTAATACCGCTAACTGAACCGGAACTGGTGTATTGCCACAAGTCATAAGCATGGTCTGGTGGCGTAGAACGATAGGCTGGAATCATAATGGCCCCAGCACGGCCAACGTTCAAATTGAATGAATTATACAGTTGATTTGCAATGTACAGGACAATCTTACTGTCTGGTACACCTAAACTGTTCAATTTATTCATATAGGCCTCAACAATGCCTCGCATGTCATTACCTGTGGTTTCTTCCACATCAATCATGTAAAAGCGAGGTTGCTTACCATTGCCTGCTTGCTGTGTCCTCGTATAGAGCGCCTGTGCCTCGTTTTCAGCACTAGCTGTATCACTAGCAGTCATGTATGAATAAACGGCGTAATTAGCGCCTATATTGCCTAATTCTGATAGGTTTCGTTGATACTTCAAGTCTTCACGATTAGCACCATACTGGACTCTTACAATGGCCAATGCTAGTCCAGCACTATTGACCTTATTCCAGTCAATATCACCCTGGAACTCGGATACATCAATAATTACACCACCATAGTATTGTGACTGTTGACCTTCTAATTCCTTCAGTCTTGCTTGCAAATCAGCAATCTCTTTATCCTGCTCAGGAATACGATTAGTCACGTCTAACAGTTCTTTGATTCGATTTTTTAAATCATTAGCCGTCTGTTGGGCGTTCTGCCTTTGCTGCTCGGCATACTGCATGGCCGCCTGATAATCTAGTTGATATTGTGACAATGTCCGGTTCTTCGTACCGATAGTCAATGACATCTTGTGTGGTTGTGTGATATCCATCTTCTTAGCGACTACCTGCAAGTCTTCTACCAATCCTAAGAATTGGTCGTGGATTGGGTAAAAGTTACCCATTTCAAACGACTTATACGTTGGGTCTAACAATGAAATGTCAACTACATCGACTGACCATGTTAGCAAGCCAACTCGTTGATTTTTCAGGTACTCTTGCCCTTTACTCATCAAAATACTAGGCACCTTCACGTTGTTCCACTCCACTGCTTTTTGAATAATCCCAAAGCGGTTAATCAAGGCCGTGTCATCTAAGTAACGAATACCATTATTGACGGTCTCAATCGTGGTCTTTGGTTGTGCAGCAGCCGTATCATCACTGGACTGTTCTGTCTGTCCTTGTTCAATCGACGACCCAATCGGCACTAATCGAGTGATAATGTCTCGGACATCGTAATCACGCTTGGCACTCTTGAGGTTCTTACCCAGCTTGATTGGTGTATCGATATGTTCGCCAACACTGGCTAAATACTCCAACACCAGTTGTCCATTTCCGTCACGATACCAAATTAAAAAGCCGCCTAAGCGACTGACCAACTTGTCTTTGATGGTGTCAAAGGTGTCTTGAGCATCATCCGTGTAACGATAGACATTGTCCGTACTATTAACGACGGTCACTCGCCCCAATTCAAAACGCTTGTGCGGTTCAACTTGCCGATTGTGTTCATCCACAATCATCTGCAGAAAGTCTCGAATACTCGTGTTTTGAACCTTGCGATACACTTGCGTGCTATCGTGCAAATAGGCTAAGCAGTCCTCACACTGTAACATTTGGGTATGGCTACCACTAAAGGCCCCATCAATCTTAACCACACGGCCGTCAAAGACGACCTTACCTGTGTTAGTGTCAATCACCCTAACAAGGTTCGCAATGGCTTCTGACTGACGATAGAGGCTGTTTTGCATTGTAATTGTAAAGGAGGCTGTTGATACACCATTGAATTGCATATCCAACTCACCAGAAATCGCCTTATTGCCATAATTACGCGGCTCATGCAGCACCTCGCCGACCTGATCACTGGCATTCTTGTAAACAATTACTCGATACATTAGAGCAACACCTCACTTTGGATGACAAATCTAACTGTCGCATTTCCCTTGATGATCACATGATTATTACCACGTTCCAACGAGAACAGGTAGTCTTTGGCTTTATCAGGAGCAAATTGATAAGACTGGCCGTTTTTAATGACTTCAATGGCATCACTTGTCACGACTGTTGGACTGAGACTATTCTCACCAATATTCATCAAATCAAGTTCACACTTACCCTCAATCTGGTATGAGAACGGTTGAATGAAGTCGTTATCAAAATCAAATGTGTCCCAGTCATCATAGTTGTCGATGCTGCTATTATTCTTAATAGCGAATGGGTACAGGTCAAATTCAATGCTTAAGACTAACTTATTATTAGCTTGGTCATCATCAATTTTTACGCTCTTGGCCTTGCCAACCCAGTAATACCCTTTATCGTGACTATCGTACAAACGCTGGTCAAACGGTGTCATAATCAACCGCTTTACTTTGTTTTCGACTAGCTTACGTTCAAAATAAGACACGTTTGGCATTGTAAATTGATAAGTGATAGACCGCTGATCATAAAAGCGCTCACCAGTGATATTGGAGAAATCAAGAATACCATTGGCATAACTCAAGTTCTCGGTAACAGTCTTCTCAGAAGGGGTGGGAGCTTCCCGCTCGACCAAATAAAACCCTTCTTCTTTAGAGTCAAACTGACCAAATTGTATTTTTTCGACAATCTCTATCATAGCTGGTTACGCCTCCTATCAGTCATGATGTCACCCAACGCTCCATCATATCCATTAGCCGTAGCTCCAATCATTTGGTTACCATTAATCGTGATGATTTGACCCTCACGAATGGCCTTAACTACCTCTCGCAACAGTCCATTGGTTGAATTATTAGCAGTCACTTCAATCTGGCTAACATTACGGCTTGTCTGCGTTGCATTAGCGTTTAGCTGTCCGCTGAAGTTGCTCTCCAAGTCATCAGCCATACCTGACAAATTAGATTTAACAGTCTTATATCCATTCATAATACCGTTATTCAACCCGTCCATGATAGCGTTACCAGCAGGAGTCAAAAGCACCTTATCGTATGAATAGGGTCCCTTCAATTTAGGAATAGCTTTGGTGATATCCTCAAAGATTTTCTTACCAGTATTCCAGGCACTCTTTACACCATCAATCAAACCATCAATAATTGCTTTACCACTATGAAACAATGACGAAGGCTTAATGCCATTAGCAATTTCATTAACAAATCCAGAACCTAATCCACCGCCTCGAGAGTATCCACTCTTGAATCCATCAATCACGTTATCAACTAATGTCGTTCCTGATGCCAATAATCGACCAGCAGCATATCCAATTTCAAACGCTAATCGTTCTACAAATGAAATTGCTGTATCAGTTAATTTATGAAGATTATCAGTAATACCATGCAATACCTTATCCAGAAGATCTAATCCTGAATCAACTAACCGTAATGCATTATCTGCAAGAGAATTCATCAATGTAATCACTAAATTAGTAGCAGCATCAATAACTCTTCCTAAATTATTTGAAATGGCGTTAATCATATTAACAATCATGTCAGTGAATGCTTCTACGATTAATGGTGCATTTGCACCAATCGTGTTAAATACTTGAATTAACATGTCAATGAACTTTTGGACAATAATAGGTACATTGTCTTCAATTGTTGCGATGAAAGTGAGAATCATTAATGCAAATCCTTCACCGATTGATTGTAGAAGTATCTTAGCGTTCTCACCAGCTTGGTTAGCATTATTTAATATTTCAATTAATCTTGAAATGGCATCAATAACCATTGTTATTCCAGCTGAAGCAATAAAGATAGCACCACCTATCGACACAAATAGTAACGATAGCGCGGCCAACCCAACTGAAGAGGCATCTAATACTGGACCAAACACACCAAGAGTAGCAATTATTCCAGCTATTGCCAGTCCAAATACACCGACAACTAACGCACCAGAACTTCCTGTTTTAGCAAGTCCTGTTAAGGCGAACGCCAGTACTGCCAAACCAGCAGTGATAATACCAATTCCCAGGGAAGCTTTTAGCAATGAATTGGACATTTTTGAAGTTCCTTTAGACGCTTTTTCAGCTCCCTGACCAAAGCTTTTAAACTTGTCCCCCAGGCTTGGTGCTTTTGTTATTCCTTCTAGCGCTTTTTTAAATTTGATAAAACCCGCAATTAAGACAACTAACACGCCAGCTCCGGCTATGTTTTGCAGTACCGTCTTAAAGGTTTCCATTTTATCCTTATTCTTAGAAACTTCTTCAGCAAACTCTTTGATTTTTTTAGCGGTTTTATCAACCCAATCATGGAATGGCTGAACATTGTTATAAGCCGAAACGAAAGCAGTTCCTAACAAGAAAACAAACGCAATTACTGGATGATTGGCTATTGCCATTAATGTTGATGAAACAGCATTAGTTGCTTTATTAAACGCCCAAACACCAGCAGAGGCACTCAAAAATCCGCTACCCATCGTCACAACTACGGGGCCAATATCCCGAATAATGGGACCCAGAGTATTGAATATGTCAACAATATAAGGAATTGAAGTTGAAATGATTTTATTTATAGTTTTAAAACTATCATCAATAACAACACGAGCCTTCAAGAACAACTCGGCAATACCACCTTTTACACCGGCTTGTTTTACACCATTGTCCAAGGCAGTTATCATGTCAGCCAATCCACGCACAATAGACGTTTTCATGATTGTAAATGATGTTCCAATTCCACCAGTTGCCAATCTTGCTGTGTTTGCAAATCCATCAACTCCACCATCCAACTGAATGAAACGATCATTCAACTCTTTCATTGTAATTTCGCCACTTTGCAGCTTATTATACAAATCATTCTTGGCTGATTCGCCAGTTAGGCCGAATGACTTAGCGACTTCTTGCAATGCATACGGCATTGTTTCAACCAATGTTCGCCATGATTGCATGTCAACCTTACCGGCAGCCAACATTTGGCTATATTGCTGAACGCCACGGCTAGCGTCCGCTGCGCTAGCACCAGAAGCCAAGAATGCATCATTCAATGCGTTTGCAGTTTGAGCTCCGCCCTTTGCTGAACCGGTTAAAATAGCAAAACTCTGAGCACTCTTCGTAATGTCTTGCAGTGACGTTGGCAGACCATCAATACCTTTTTTCAAGAGCTGAATCGACTCTTGAGTGTCTTGGGTAGAATAGCCCATTTGTTTCATCACTTTGGGATACGCATTCAACGTATCGAACCGTCCAACAGCACTAGATACGCTATCTTTAACAACATCTAATCCCTTGCTAATAACCGTAAAAGCGCCAGCTCCCTTAGCAATGTCCATTAAGCTTGCAGTGAGCTTCTTGGGCTGTTCTGATGTTTCTTGTAGGCCACGCTTCACCTTATCTAATGGACCCGAAAACATATCTTTCAAGCTAAATGTAGCGTTGATTGAATAGCTATCTGCCATTAATTACCTCCTTTCTTTAATTCTTGTAGCGCTTCTTCACGGGCCCTTTTAGCACGATCAGACAGCTCTTTTAGATGACTAACCTTAGCTTCATCCTCGGCGATTTCACCCGTTATTTTCTTACGTATTTTGGTGTAATTAACAATATCTGATGGCTTCTTAACAACATAGTTACCTTTCTCATCGGCACCCTGAACCATACGGCTTTCAAAAGCAAAGTTTGTCATCAACTCTTGCTGATCAATTGAACGCAAATCATGGGCTTGTTCCCTTAAATGAAGTTCATCCATGGTCATCATCTCAACTTGTTCCATGGTGGCGTTTGGCCACACATAGAAGCCCCTACGAATTAAGCTGGAGTATTTAACTCGGTTGTCTGGCTTTTCTCCGCCATTACCTCTTCCATCTTCTTGTCCATGTTGTCGAACGTGTCCTTGATTGGCTTGATAATCTTGGATACCGTTGTCTTCGTAAGAGGACTTACTACTAATAAATTTTCAACTGCTTCAAATGCTTGTTCCAAGTCATCAGCGTTTTCGACATCAGATTGAACTGTTGCCTCATCCTTACCAGACATGGCAGACAATGCCTTAACCAAAGCGTATGGGTCGCCACCAACAATCCCCATAACAATGTTTCCCATTGATTCGATATTGTTTTCAAAATCATTCTTTACAATTCCAAACGCTGACAAGAACTTGAACGTAACTTTCAAGTCGTATTGGTTGCCGTTAATAGTAATAGTTGCTTGTGACATAATAATTTCCTTTCATAGCAGCCGCCCCATAAGGTACTGTGCATTTATTGGCGACATTTAGTTAATTTACTTAGATGGTGTAGTAGCTGATGAACTAGATGAAGAACCATAGTCAGGCGCTTCATCAATTGGAGCAACTTCTGTGGCGTTTTTAACCGTGTCACGGAAGAAGTTCTTAACTGTAGCCACATCAACGGCTGATACCGTAGCGAGACCCTTGACCAATTCACCAGAAATGGTCAAAGTAGTCTTGATTGTGGTATTGCTGTCAACTTCTGCTGGAACTTCCCAATCAGACAAGTACCCGACGCCATATTGCGCCACATACTTGCCATTTTGTGGATCTTGAGAAAAGTCAATTTCCCATACTTCAACTTCCAGGCCCTTCTTTTGGGCATAAGCCAAAACTTGATTTGTCAAATCATCCGAAGCAATGGCCTCAATGTCGATAGTCGTTTCCAACGTTCCAGCAGAAACGATGTTGCCATCCTTAGTTGGCGTTGAATCATTTTTGCGACTATTCTTAATTGAATGAGTCGTTTGCAAGGCCAATCGTGTTGCATTCGCCTTATCCTTGTCCTGGAACAAGCGGAACATCAAGACCTTGTCTTTACCCTTAAGTGGTGTATTCATTCTTGTATCTCCTTCTTATAAATACTGAATATCAAGTTCCAAAACCCCGTGCCACAACGGAATGTCCGTTGATTGATCAGCAATCATTTGCTGACTGGTGTTGGTCACTTGATATTTGAAGTTATCTGTATGTTGATAATTGATAACTTTGGCTTGTAAATCATCCAAGATATCTAGCACTTCAGAACGGTGATTGAACTCCGCATACACATCGATTTGAATATGTGTTGTCCCTAACGTCCGCCCTTTAGTTGGAATATCTGCATTTTGCTGATTACCGACAAAAACAAAAGGATATGACTGGCTTTCGTCTGGTAAATAGTCGAAAGTGTCATACCCTTGTTTTTTAGACAGTTCTATTACTGTCTGAAATATTTCGTTGTACGGGTTGCTCATTTTGCCAACCTCTTTAGCTTTGAAATAAAGCTACTTCTTTCTTTGATGAACGGCGTGCCAAGATACTTACGGGCCGTTTGATAACGTGTTCCATATTCCTGATAAGCTGCGTAATCAGTATTGAATGAAACCATGCCAGTGTAGTCAGTAATTGTTACTTTTTGGCTGCGCTTTAATGTTCCACCTACATATCCTTTTGGCTTCTTTGACTTAACAGAGTAGCGCTGGCCATATCCAACAGGAACAAGTTCCAAACTCTTTCTTGCAACATTGACTGTTGACTCTTTGACAGCTTCTTTGGCTTCTTTCATCTTGCCAACTTCATCAATTCGCTTAATCAAATCATCAAAACCATCAAATTTTACTTCAAAGTCTGCCACGATATTCTACCCCGTAAATAGTTGAAGCACGATCAGTATAGGTACTGTTCTCAATCTTAAAATTATCGCCATCAATTACCATGTACCCTGAACGCACATTCACCTTGTTTTGGAATCGAACCGCAATCCGTCCCTGTTTGAATGAGCCAAACACTAGATTCTGAGCTTTAACGCCCATACTCGTGACATTTACTGGGTACACTTCTGTCTGCTTGACTAACTTGTCATCAATGAACTGTAATCGCTTGTTATACCGCATATAATCACCACATGATAATCTTTCCACGATTTTGCTCAGACATATAGCGAGAGATTGTTGAGGAATACTCATCAAAGTCACTGCTAGGATAGCTGATTGACTCTCCCTCTTGTGAATACGAAGAATAGCCCTCATTACCCAACCGATTAAATCGAGCCAAAACAACATGCTGAATAATCGGTTCGAGCTTCTTAGGGACTGAATCTTCATCAACTAACATGGCCAATTGTTCGCGAGTCATCGATTCCAATGTAGCAATTACATCATCTTGTAAATTGTCCTTAATGCCCGCCAATGTCTTGACTGTATCAAGGACACTTGGCTTATCAGTCATTTAAGGCCTCCTTACTTTGATTCAGTAGCTGGCTTTGCCTTAGTGTTAGCCTTTGCGTTCTTGTCATTAGAGTCTGTTCCTTCTCCAGGAACGGCACCAAGAACATCATCACCAGCGGTTACGTTCAGAGTTGCAAACGCATCCTGACGTACTGGCAATACGGCAACGTCCATTGTCACCTTCATGGCAACCATGTCTTGTTCGTACAAATTGATTGGAGTACCATCAGCGTTCGTCAATGTTGATAATTGAGCTGACTTGTCCAGTTCAACTTCCAAATTACCTGGCAATCCGTAGTACAAGTAGTCGAAGTTACCAAATACCAAGTCGCCCTTGTTCAATACGCCTTGTTGCGTGTCAACAACAGGCATTCCGTCCAATGTCTTTGCTGCTGAATCATACAACTTGTCTGGATACAAACCAGCATCCTTTTGAATAGATGTACGCAAGGCTGGGTTATTCGTCAAAGTTGACAGGAAGGCGTTACCTTGCAATCCCTTGTCATATAGCTTGTTTTCCAAAGCCAAAATGTTGTCATAGTTGATATCGCCAGTCAATACTGCGCCATTCGTCTTAGCAGCGTTAGCCAAAGAATCAGCGTAAGGGGTGTTAATTCCCTTGATAACAGCCAAGTCAATTGCCTTGTCCATTTGTTCAACGATCAATGGTGTTACTTCTGAGAAGAAGTTAGAGTACGAATAGTTCAAGAATTCCTTAGACACAGGAATAATGACGGCCAACTTCTTTGCTTCCAACTTTGCTTGCAAAAAAGTAGGCTTTGACGTAGCAATACGCTGTGTTTCGCCAGTCCAGTAAGCGCCACCTACACCAGTCATGAATGAGAACTTCTTAGTCTTTTGGCCTTGCATTTCAACATTCTTAGCGACTTGCAAGATAGCTGATTGACCCATGATCCGGTCAATAATAGTTGTGGCCACGTCTGATGGAACAGATTGAGTGGTCATCACGTTGTTCGGGTTAAATTGTTGTACCATGTTTTATTCTCCTTTATTTAATTACACGGTTTTTTTGTGCCAATTCAGCAATTGAAACAGCACCACTTAGTTTGGTAGATGAAGCACTTGGAGTCTTTTGCTTAGAAAGCTCATCAACTCGCTTGTTAACAGAATCAGCAATCAACTTCTTGAGATAGTTGATGTTATTGTTCGTTGTCTCCACATCATCGCTTAGAATCAACGACACCAATTCGTCTTCATTAGGTAGGCCAGCTTCAGCCAATGTAGACTTGGCTTGAATTGAATATTCGAGTCGCTTCAATTCCTGCTCACGCTTTGACAATTCCTTATCTCGGTCAGCTTGTTCTGCCTTAATTCGATCAGCTTCTGTCATGCGGGCTAACTTCTTAGCCTTGTCTTCACGTTCCTTAGCCTCTTCTTCCCACTTACTACGGGCAGTTTCAATCGCCTTTGAAACTTTCTTGTCCATGAAGCTATCGAGTTCAGATTGAGATTCAAAGCTAATGCCGTCTTTCTTGGTTTCAGCTTGTTTATCTTCGTTCTGCTCTTCTACAACTTCGGTTTGTGAATCTTTGTTTTCCATTTCTTACTCCTCCCATACACACCTAATCGACAGCAAAATAAAAAGACCCATACACGACTCACAGAGCCCCATACACGTCTTTAAATTCTTGTTACTATCGAATACTAGTCCGTACACGATAATTGTTATTTGAACAGTTTTAGGACGTATTCAGGTCACGTTTTAATCACTTAATGCCGGCATGATCGAACACATGCAATTGGGATGAAACGGATACATGTTCGTCCCAACTTCTGCTTCTGACAACTTATATGGTCCATCTTTAGCTATGCTAATACACGTCTGGCAAGCTCTTCGTTCATACACAATGTCATACATGTCAATACCTGACTGTTTGTACGAGTCAGACTGCACTTCACCCTGTACTCTTGAAGTCTCTGTAATTAAAAGACGTCCAGCTTGGTGTGGCTGCACGTCAAATAAATCTCGAAACTCTTTATTGAATTGGTTTGGGTTTTTACCTTGAAGAATGACCCTGTTCAGCGTATCTGTAAGCTTTGATTTAAGAGCTTCATTGTTCTTCCAGATGTTTGTACTGTATGAATACGAACCTTTACTAGATAGCGAATATGAAGCATTTACGATACTTGATACGGACTGTTCACTATAAGACAGTGACCGGCCTAGAATACTTGCTTGTCGTTTGTACTCCTGTATAGCTTGTTGCTGTAAAAATCGTTCTGCTCTATCAGTATTCTTCCCGTTAAGTCGGTCAATTTCTAGCTGGATTTCTAATTCTAGCAATTTTAGACGACTAACACGAATCTTCAAGTTATAAAGCTTCAAGTCAGCATTAGCTTGCGGGGAAAAGTCACGTTCATTAACATACTTCTCCACTTTATCAGTGAGACGAGTGACGTCTTCTTTGTCAGCCAACATCATCGCTTCATCCATCGTCATGGCGTTACCTTTGGCATAACGTGAATAGTTTCGGACGATGTCATCTTGAATATCTGACAGTGCCTGGTCAAATGAATGCTTCATTACCTTAAGCTCATCATTTACTGACTTTTTGATGTCTTCCGCATGATCTAACTCACGTTGTACCCAATACTCCTTATCCTTCTGCGCCATCGGACGTCACATCCTTGTCTATATTCTCATTGTCGAACTTCAAAACATCGTTACCGTCGTTTTTCTGTTTGGCTTCTTGTTCAAGGTTGTTCTCTTCGTTCTGAGCATCAGTGAAGTGTGTTTGGTCGTACATCGTCTTACGCGACAATGGTACGCCCGCCTGTGTCAGCATTTGGACTTCTTCGCTTACTGCGTATGGCAAGTTCGGTGTAAACGTGATATTGACTGGCATATAGTTAGACAATCCCCCCTTCAAATTAGAAGTTAATGTGCCTAACAATTCATACCGCCGACCAAGTGACCGTTTGAATGAATTCATTGTCTGGGCAATGGCCTGCTCAAATCCAAAAATCTTATAACGCATTGCAACACCACTAGCATTTCCACCAAACGATTCATCAGCCAGATTAGGCACGTTCGACATCATGAAAATGTCCTTGAACAGCCGTTGCTGATAGTTCTCACTCGCCGTTGAATTAAACTCTGGGTTAATGTACTTGGCATCAATACTAGTACTGTTACCTTCTCTGTCCGTTCCTGACTGCAAGGCCAACACACCATACTGCTTGATATTATTGATAAGCTGGCTCACACCGTCTTTCCCATTTGGTGCCTGGAAGTCACCGCTAATGACCAGCAACGAATTAACAACGTCAGTCATGTAGTTTGACGTGTCAGAATTAACGGCATCATAGGCATCAATCAGACTAATCACGTCTTCATACCAACCTGTGCGGTATCGATTGCTTGAATACTCAATGATTGGCACTTGGTTGTAGAAGTGAGGCGTGCTGCCTGTTACCTTCAACGAACCAACAGCCTGTGTAATGTTAGCGAATGTGACAATCTCATTAGCTGTGTACAAGCTAACACTGTACTGTGTCTGGTTATTATCAAGCGTATCAATTTCAACAAGTCGAATGGCCGCCAACGGATTGCGCTCAATCGTGTTGTCATAGATAACAAAAGTTTCGAATACATTAGATAACTTAACCTTGTTGTTCGAGTTTTCATCACGATATTGCAATTCATATGCTCGGCCATACTTAGCCACGTCATACATCAGCTCATTATCAAGTGTCGCTACATCGTTGTATTGATTGAACGTATCGATTAATTCCTGTTCGCTGTCATCGCCAACGGTGTATTTAACTGGAACAGATGTCGTATACCCAGCCACGAACTGTGCAATAATCTTGCCGAAATTGTGCGCCCTACGATAATCAGCCTTATTCTCTTCCTGGCGCTTAGGTCGGCTATAAATTGTTGAATTAAGTCCTTTTGAGTACTCATCTAGTACTTGCAACCGTGGAACTTGGTAATCTAAAAAATGCTTGATAATTTTACCAAGCATCAGATAGTTATTATTAGTTAGGTCGTCTAATGAACTGACCAGATAATTGATATTACTTGCCGTATCGAACGGGAATGACTCACCGTTCATAATCGACTTAATATCTCTCTCAAAATTATTAACTACTGCCATTACATATATCCTTTCAGCTTAGCCAAGTCAGAAATGTCCATTGTGTTCTGATCCATGGCCAGCTTATCGTTATAAATCACATAGCGGATGGCATCCATCAAGTGGTCATTTTCCTTCACTACGTCGCCATTCTTGCCCCAAACGTAGCGGTATATTTCACTCCTAAATGTCGGGCAGTCGTCATAGACAACGTTGAACTGATTGTTGTGAATTTTGTCAGCCACCGCTTCGATACCATTAGCAACGTTCTTATTTGCCTTAAAGGCCCTGATGCCATTCTGCTTCAGGTCATAGATGTGTTCTGGGTTGGCCGTATCACAATAGAAGATAATATCGCCAAAGCGTTCTTGAATATCTTTGGCAACGTTGATCCAATGGTCAATCGGCTTCTTGCTATCAACATGCTCTTCCATCAACGTATACTTGCCGTCTTTGAATCCAATCACAGCAAAAGCAGTTGGGTGATTGAATCCCCAATCGACACCGACCATAAACCGTTCATAGCTTTGGTCAAACGCCTTATTACGAGTAACAGTCATTGTTTCCTTGTTAAATTCAGGATAGACAGCACCTTCTCCGCTGACCCACAATCCCTTGATATAACGGTCATAGAACATGCCAGGTGGAACAGTTGCTTTGTAATTCTTCTTGTAAGCTTCGTCCAACATTTCGTTGTCGTCGAACTCGAAGTGGTATGCCCGAATGCCATCGTGGCCTGATTTCTCAATGTAGTCTTTTAACAGCCAATGTTCCGGGTTATCAGGGTTCGTGTCACAGATAACAATGGCACCCTTACCAGAACAACGGGAACGAATTTCATCAAAGACGACCTTATTACACAGACTAGCTTCATTGATGTAAGCACCAAATGCCGTCATTCCTCGAATGCGACCAATACCAGAGATTGAACCAGTAGATGTCTGTACGATACGAACACCCATTAATTCAAACTCGTTATACTTGTTCATTTGAATGCTAATGCCCATATTCTGTAGTTCGGCAATGATGTTTCGTTGAATGTTGGCCATAGTATAACCAGCCAGAATGTACTGCGGATTCGTTACACCAACTTCGTCAGCGTTCTTCTTAGCGTTAGCTACCAGCATGAGGAAAAGTAAGTTGTCTAAGAATGTTTTTCCACTTCGCTTGGCCCCATATAAAATAAGCAATTTCAAATCACCTAATGTACGATTTACCTCGGCAATTACTTGATGTTGTTTAGTTGTTAGTTTCATTCAACATCTCCTAAACTATCTGCAATACTACGCAGCATGTCATCTTGATTGTCACCGCCACCTTGCAACTCTTTAGCCTTTGCTTCCATCAAGTCTGCTTCAGCTTTGTTTTTTCGTTGCTTGTTTGTTTCGGTAGAAATCTTACCATCAGCCAATAGATACTCTAGTAACTTGTCACGGGCCTTGTTACGGTCATGAAGCTCAACAATTGGTCCATCTTTACCAACAGTAATCTTCTTAATAGCCTTAGTATCGACCTTTGACTTATCTTTTAAAGCAACCCAAGACTTGTGTCCTGTTAGCTCTTTTCCGGTCGCTTCATCGGTATATTGAAACTCATCAGAACCCCAATCGGCATACGTTCCAATATCAGCTTTTGCCTCTTTTGCCATATCATCAACCAACGAAAAAACGTCTATGTCGAGCTCTGATAATCGAGCCTGACGTAGACGTTTTATTTCGGTTTGAACCTTAGCATTTCTTAGCAATCGCGATCCATTAACCATCGCTGTTTCATAATCAACATCATAAGCATTTATATATGCCTGTGTTTGATTGGCAAGTCTTACAACCTCTCTAGCAAAGACTTTTTGCTTGTCAGTAAGGTCGCTATCTTCCAACTCTTGAATTGCCGAATGCAGCTCTTTTTTGTGTGCACACTTTTTCGTTTTTGTGTGCACACTTTTTTCAACGGGTGCACCCTCGGATTCTTTATTCCAGTGTCTCGTTTTCCACGACTTAACTGTATTTAAAGTTACTCCGTATTTGTCTGCAATTTCCTTATACTTCATTCCAGCTAAGTAGTCTTGCTTAGCTTCATCACGTTTTGTCATGTCATTGGCGCTCCTCCTTTCTTCTTGATATATGTACTAAAAAAGACAGCCTAAGCTGCCTTTAATAATCTAATTATCTTCATTTTCACTTTGTTCATCTTTACCATTGATAAACATACCAACTACTGACAAAAATGTCGTACCACCAAACAAGGTTCCTGCAATAGGATGGCCAAAATAAACAAGTGAGAATGTACATCCAATCATGGCCACCGCAACAAATAATGCAGCTCGATTACCGGACTTTCTAGAATGCCAATATTCTTTTTGTTCTTTCTTTTCTAATGACCTACGGTGATCGGATTCCGCCATAATATCATCAATAATTTTCTCGGCTGACCCAGGAGCAATCTTTTCAAGACGTTCCAACTCTTGGGAGTTAGGCAAAGGCCCTAACGATAAGCTCCTTTTTGCCACTCCATTTTCTTCTGTTGCTGATACAAATTGCTTATCGGCCATAATTTTTAATGGTCTTTCTCAAATCTTCGTCAACAGAAACCCAATCACCATAAAGTTTATCATCATCAGACTTAGAAAGGTAACTTTGAGATTTATAATCACTACCGTTTTTAGCATTAACAATATGGTTATATGGCGACACGACAATACGCATAGTATCCTTAAAAGAACCAGCAAATACTTCAGCTACTTCTTTAGTCACTGATGTGAATGCTTGTAAAACTTGTACTAACATAATATCGCCTCCTTTTAGTCTATGGATAAATTGTATCATTATTTTTATTATCGAACATTAAAACTATTGCCTAACATTCACAACGTCACTCCAAACCATAACATCTTAGCACCAATGATCATGATACCAGTTGCTCCGGCAAGCAGTCCGCCTAACAACATATAAGCCACTGCATTAGCCATGTGTGCCATTCTCTTAGTAACCTTAAACTTCAAATAATCTTTCATGTTTTCCTCCAAAATAAAAACCGCCGTTAGATTTAACTAACTAGCGGTCACTTATCAATAATTTATTTAGTTCACTGGCGGATGGCAGTAAACTGTACAAGCTTAACAATACCAACAACCAACAACATAATTCCGAGGAACTCCCATAGTAGTAGTCCACCAAAGAATGGACTTACTACCAATGTAATTCCTGCAAGTAAACTGATTAAGGCAGAAATGAACGGCCATACACGGTTACTTCCCAAACGGTTAATAACGCTCATTTGTACAACACCTTCAATGACCCAAGTCAAACCAGTAAACACTCCTACTACGATGAACAACGACAAGGTGGCCGTTTCAATATCAATAAAGATAAACAGACCAGCTACCATGTAAAGGATAGACATGATAATACCAATAATACGGTTGGCGTTACCCTGATCAGTATTACGGGCGGAAACCAAAAACTTTGATACCCCAATTGCGAAAAAGGCAAATCCAATCATGCCTGCAACAAAACTGGCACTTTTTTCAGGCCAAATTGTGATCAGCGCCCCAATAACTGTCGAAATCAATCCATCAATTCCAATTGTGCGTCGAACTCGTGATGTAAATGCATCCATCTCAACATCTCCTAACTAATAAATTTTATTCATTTCAATTATATATCAAATATTAATTTATTGTCATTTAATGTCAAAAATGACCATTTCCAAAATGGAAACAGTCATATGTACCGCAACCATAACCGCCAGGAAATGGTCACATTTGCTCGCTCTTAGTTGACACATCAACTAGTCATCGCAAGCTAAGAACAACACGGGAATCGCACCCGTAACGATATTTCTAACCGTGGCGTTGATTTAACAACCGCTTGCAGGCAACCACGAGCCACTTGGCTTTGTTCATAACGGGAACGAGCTAACCAATGCGAGAAATTGAAAGAAAAAGTAAGCATTCATGACAAGACACCGTTTGAAGATGGCCGCTCATTCCCTTGGCTATCTGAAATAACCACAATACAAATATAACACCTTTTTTAAGGCAAAAAGTCGCATGATAGTCGCATGTTTTTAGAGGGTCAAGTTTTCCACAGGTCGGGACCAATGAGAATTGTAATACTTTTCCTTCATATGCTGTACATCACGAATGCACTGGCTCTTAGACTTGTACATCATTTGAGCAATTTTAGGCCACACATAGTGCTTTTGCTCGTCATAATGATAATCAAGTATTGTGACAATCTGCTGGTCGATTGTTTGCATAAACTGTTTCACCGACTCATACCGTATAGTCAACTGGATAATTTCGGGGTCTGACTCTTCCCTAATAATCTGATTATCAAGCGCCCGGCTAATTTCATTTTGCTTCTTCCCACCGCCAATGTTTTCATCACGAACAGGGTTATCAAAACGCAACTCAAAACGGCGCCAAGCAATCTGCTTTTCAATTGTCCCCGAGAAGTAATCAGTAAATAACTGATCAACTGTATATCCCAAATTAATCACCCCCTTTAATACTGATTATCGTTAATCTTGCTTACCTCAATGACAATTCTCTCTTCGTCGCTAAATCGCTTCTTAGCGTTAATGTCACACAGCATGGCGTCGTCCTTCCACAGAATGCCGTTTAAGGCGTCCTCGGTGCTCTTAATGTAGTTGCTAAGGTCTGGCTTTTTGAATGGCAACAGTTCGCCAATAATAGCCATTGTATGCTTAGCCTTGCTTAATGACTTAGGCGGCAGAATGTAGAAGGTAACGTTCAGTGCCAACGCCCCACTCAACGGCTCGAAGTAGTTCACACTCTTTTCAAGGTTAGCTAGGTAAGCAAGCTTCTTTTTGTAGTTAACCGTCTTTAATGGGTCATACAAATATTTCTTGTTTTTGTAATATCCAGCCTTGCTAAGGACTTTCTTAACACCAATACGAGGACGTTCTTGTTGCTGTGGCTTGATGTCAAACTCAATCTTTATCGTTTCCGCCATCTAATTCTCCCCGTTAAAATTAAAGCCATCACGATTAACTAATCCTTGTGATTCCAGCTCCCTGTAGTAGTCAGAAAAGCGCCCGTACATAATCATGAAACCACCGTCTATCTTATCAACTGACAACTGCTCGCAGTCATCGTCAATCATGTTTAGAATTTCAGGAGTATGTTTGTTCAAGTTACTTACGATGATTACTTTTGTTTCAAAAAATATATCCATCAGAGACCCTTCTATGGTTTCTTTTCATAGGGTGTCAACTTCTCAAATTCGAAATCAGTTTTTTTAGCTTCTGTTTCGGTAATTTTGATAGCCTTATTTAAATTAACGTCAGAAGTTACCATTCCGGAAATATTATCCTTTACCAACCAGAAACCATTAACTGTTCGCCAGTAATATGGATTTTCTCCTCTAAAACCTTCTGAAATTTTTTTACCATGCATTTTCAAATCAGTTATACTGCTCATCACTCCACTCCTGTTTTCTCCAATAGTTCTGGGTTCTCGTGAATGTTGCCGATGACCTCAATGGTATGCTTATCATTAGCAGCCCAATACTCCTGCCGTGCAATAGCTTTCCCGAAGTTAATGCAGTAGCCGAACTCAGGACTATACTCAATTACTCCAACCTTGTCATCAGGGGACAAGATGACAACATGCAACTTTACAACATCAGACTCATAGATGTCTTTACCGTTCTTGTCGTGCAGTCCTGTAAATTGCTCTACCACAGTATCGTGAACAATATCTTCAACTAGTTCGTCGTCATTAACTTCACCGACATCACCGTTGTCAGCATAAATGACGTGTTCTTCTGGATTTAACCATTCTTCCCATTTCTTGTCCCACGCCCTAAACTTAATCTCTCTCATGTTTTCTCTCCAATAATTCTGGGTTCTCGTGAATGTTGCCAATTACCTCGTAATTTACTTCAAATTCACCTTCTGAAAATGCCATTTCTGGTCTATCTGTGCCTGTGTCGCAAAATCCATCGAAGGTGAAATAATAGTCTTCATAAATCACATTACCGACAGTAACTTTAGAGAATCCGTAAACCTTAACAATATCGCCCTCATAAATCTCTTTGCCTTTTTTGTCATGCAGGCCAGTAAATTGTTCTAAATCCCACTCGCTTTCAACTTCACCAATAATTCCAGAAGAATCAACAATGCATTCTGCACCGTTTATGCCAAAGTCAATTGTTTTAGCAAAAACCATTTCTTTAGCAAATCTATCCCACGCCCTGAACTTAATATCTCTCATGGTTATTCACTCACCATTCCCTCTTTAGCGTAGATAGAATCTACATACTTATAATCTTTAAGACCGTTTCCACGTCTTGCACCATCTAAATCGTATGTGTAAGCCCAACAATCTTCTTTGTGGTTCTTAAACCTATATCAAATTAGCTCTTGTTTACTCATCACTTCACCTCTTCCTTGTCGAACATGTCTGGGTTATAGCCGGTTTCGATGATTTCTTTTTCGGTCAAGGGACAACGGTTTAAATAACTAAGTCTCACGATACCTTGAGCTTTATTAAGGTGTAGAAAGACATTGTATACATTAGGGTTCTTATATCGCCAAAAGTACCTATTCTCTTTCTCGACGAATTGTTCATGCGCCCCGTCACGAGTACGTGGGTTCATAATTGCCACAATTTCTGACCAATCATTAATAAGGTTAAAATCATTGCCTAATTCTTCTTGAAAGTGAATGGTAACGCTTGGGTTTAAAATGCCCATATTGTCTTCTCTATTAAACTTATTAAACTTATCAAACAAATCAACAATCTTCTGATATTCTTCTTCAGTGAATTTTTTAGTCATAAATACACCTATACCAATTTTTCTTTCACCAATAATTCAAGTTGTAAATTCTTGCAATTTCTTCGTTAACAGGCACACCCTGCAAATGGTATTCAGCCATGCGCTCTTTTTCCTCGTGGTGGAACAAGTCGTGATGCTCTCGACACAAGGCAATCAAGCGCCGGCCTTTGTGGTTAATCTTCGTGCGATCGCTTCCAATGCCCACCTTGCTGCCTGTGATATGGTGATGGTCTGCTTTCAGTCCGCAAATCACACAGCGCTTATTCATCAGGCAGGCGTACTCGTACCGAGCGATGGCCGGATCGTCTAATGCATCTAGCGGATGGCGACTTAATGCCACGTTGTGTTGCAGGCAGAACTCCAGCAGCATGTTGATAAACGTGTTGGCATCCGACATATTTCCCCGACCGTTTGACAAGCTAAAGTCCTCGATGCCATAGAACATATCCATGGCGAAGTAGAATGCCCGCTTAATCAGTTCAGGTTCGCCTGCCCATTTACCACCAATTTCAGCTTTGGCAATATCGCCGATAAGAGCAAATGCAAAATTACGCTGTTTAGGACTCACAGAACGTCCATCTTGTATGTTTAGCGTGATTACACTATCCTGCACTTTATCGAGCTCATACAGCTTATCTGGGCTTTCTAGCTCTATTGTGACGACAGACCCACGCCTGCTTAGTAACTTACCTGGTAGTTCCATCAGTATTCCTAAACTCATCCATGCTGAAATTAAGCGCATCCGCTATTTTAATTGCAGTTGCTAGGTTCATCGTGTAATCTTTCTTATTTCTCATCCTGTAAATAGTTGCTGATGAGATTCCTGCTTCACGATTAAGCCAATTTACTGATTTATTTTGTTCATTTAACTTTTTGATAATAAAACTGTACAAACTCATGAGCGCAACTCCTTTTATGTTCTAACTTTTGTTATAATTCAATCAGGCGTGAATACGCCAAATAAAAGCGAAAGGCGGGTTTATTTTCATGACCCAAGTTTTGTTCTAATGTGCGTTGAAGAATGTTTACGCTATTATTTAAATTAATTTACCAATTTCTCTTACCAATCTTGTTGACAGTTGGCTTTGACACTGGTTTTTAGCTGGTAACTAAATAACTAATTCAGCCAATCTTGTTTTACAGGTCTGGTGTTGGGATTTATTAAGATAAATAACAAAGCATCCATTCACAGTTAGCCACACCTTCAGCATCGTGCATGTCCTGCACAGACTAACTGACTAACCCGCCAAGTTAGAGACAACGAAATTGGACAGATGTGAGCAAAGGCATGCACACATCAGTATCACATGAAGCCCCTATTTGAAATTGTTCAGGCAATTGATGATAGGGGTTTTGTGCGTCTATAGAATCACTTCACCCTCTTTTTATCTCGCTTGTCCGGCTTGCGGTCTCCGTATAGATCGTATGTCATCGCAAACTTGACCAACAGGTACAAAATAGTCAACAGCAGGCCAACAATCGCTAATGCAAATGCCCACAACACAAAATAAATAATCCACCAAATCATTCTTCCAACTCCTCCATTTGCATTCTGTTACCTTTGTCAGGCCTCTTCTTGTATGCCGGGTTAGTCATGAACATTAAATGGTCATAGCTCTTACCGGTTCGCCTGGATATTTGCATGATGGTACCGGTGGCTAACAACTCTTCCCCCTTGTACAAAGCCCAGATTCTATCTGCCTTTCTACCCATTGCGACCTCCTATCCGCTTGTCTTAATGCCTTTTAGCATTCCTTTTACTGCCTGCATATCTACTGGTTCAGTGCTTGCAGGTAATTCGTTCTTAGCCAGTGGCGGCTCTTGCTTTTGTCCTGGTTTAGGCTTAACTCTCTTCTCAGGCATCGCCCCACCAACAAAGCCACGCTCCTTAGCGCTATTCAAATGTTCTTCAAACCTGCTGACAAGTGATTTAACAGTGATGTACTCAAGGTCAGAGTATCTCGTGACCATGTAATTCAGCACATCTTGAAACTCCTCAAGCGATACATTCTTCATAGCAAGTGATGAGAACGTTCCTGTGTTTGTATTATTTCGTCCGGTCGCTTTGTTATAAGCAGCCAACATTTTTGAAGCTGTCATGGGGTCAAGAACACTCTCGTTTCCTTCTGTATATACTGATTTATTAGGTAATTTATTAAGTAATCTATTATCTGTGCCGATTTCGGACATAGGGTATGTCCGTTTTCTGCTAGGGGGTATATCCGAATTCGGAGTAGGGGTATGTCCGTTTTCGGACGTACCTCCGTTTTCTGCCATATCATTTAAGTCATGATAGTTTGGTTCAACTATCTCCAGGTATCGTTTTTCAATACGATTAGTCCCATCAACGTATTTCGGCGTGCTTTTTAGCAATCCCTTTTGATACAAGTCACTCAATGCATGTTGAACTGTGCTTGCCGATTTATGATATTTTTTAGCTAAAAAACTGTTACTTGGGAAAGCTTGATTACCTGTATTAGAAACCGTGTAAATGAACCCAAGTAGCCGAACTTGAAAGTCACTCACGTTGTCTAACTCATCAACCCATGCCGGGATCTGTGAGAAAAACCTAGTATTTGCCATCTCTCCCCCTTTCTCGTCCTACTAGGTCATCTAGCGACATTTCGAAGTAGTCTGCTAACTTGATTAAGGTATGTAGACCTATTTTTCTTTCATCATGCTCAATTTTGTAAATCATGGGTGCTGATATTCCAGTTCTTTCGTGTAACTGGTTTATAGTTAGCCCGCGTTCTTTTCTTAACTGTTTCAATCTATTACCGTTCATCGCTGTACCCCACTAAGTAATCAATTGATACGTTGAAATAAGTAGCCAGCTTTTTTAGGGTTGTGATGTTGGGCTCTAGCCCACCTGTTTCATATCGTGAAATGCTAGCATGAGAAAGACCGATCTCCTCACCCAAATCAATTTGTGAAACACCCTTTTCTTTTCGTAATTGTTTCAATCGATTATTTTTCATTCTCTCGTCCTACTAGGTCATCTAGCGACATCTCGAAGTAGTCTGCAATGTCAATCAAGACATCAAAGCTAGGCTTTGAATACCCGTTCTCAAGGTTGGCTATCGTGCCTGCTGACATGCCGATATGCTTCGCCATTTGTCGCTGGGTGACCCCTTCTTTTTCTCGTAGACTCTTAAGTCGTTTTGAAAACTGATACATAGCTATACCAATTTATTAAAATGGCAGGTCGTCATCTGAAATGTCTACGCCCTGTTGACCTTGGAACGGGTTGGATGCTCCTTGTTGGTCCTGTTGGTTTTGTCGAGATACATTAGACTGGCTAATACCCTTTTCTGCCGAGTACATGTCACGAGTAATGCCATTTGGCTCACTTCCATTAGCCAACTTTGGTTCACGGCGCTTAACATTAAGGTTTACCTTTCCGTTAAACTCATTCCAATCAACTGTAACGGACAACTCTTTCCCAGCCATTCCCTTTACAAAACTTTGAATGCTGTCTACCCTAGTTCCTTCAGGAACACCAGCAGCAACCAGCATTGTATTGAAGTTTCGTTCTGAACGCTTTCGTGAATCCTCGTCCGTCTCGTCCCAAACAATGTTGTCGTAACGGATTTGTCCGCCTGCGTACGGACCATCTGTAACTTCATAATTCATAACGGCCATGTCTTTACCAGTGGACGTCTGCTTTGCTTCTGAGCTGTCGAGGATTCGTACGTTATACTTCCCTGCCTCTTCAACTTGTTGACCTGATACGTTGTTGTTGTCTACTGTTACTCCAAATGCCATGTTAGTTATCCTCTTTCTTTTCTTCTGTCATTTCTGACAATGTTTGTTTTTCTTCTGGCTTTAGCAGGTCTTCTGCTTTAATTTTTGTCCGTTCATCAATACGATTCTTCGCATGATTTCCGTTCTCTGTGTCCATATCAATGAAACGCTCGCCCTGTTCCTTGTAGATACGTCCAACTACATCGAAAGGGCTCGTGAAAGCGTTAAATGTCTTCTGGTTCATATCAGCCTCAAAGCGACCTTTTTCGTCTAAGCCATTCGAACCGTTGTCGATTTGGTGAGCCGTAGCTAGAACAGTCTTATTGCTTTCTCGTAATGAGTTAGCAAGCGATCTAAACCACGCTTGCAATTTTTGATAATTCTATCGTCCGTCCTTACTTGCTCCATCAATATTTTCAAGAACGAAGTTTTGAAGGGCTGTCACGTTGTCCAAGATGATGACATCAAATTCATCACTGTACAGGTACTGGCCAAGCCATTGTTCAACACTCTTTTGCAATGTTGCTTCATCCGACTTACCAAACGCCATCACGGCTGTGTCTGTCGTTCCAACTAGAGCATTCCAAGAGCCATCGAACGTTAGTAATAGCTTCTTGCCTTTAAATAGCTTAGACAGGCT
Organism: Fructobacillus papyrifericola; assembly: GCF_018437235.1. Lineage (GTDB taxonomy): Bacteria > Bacillota > Bacilli > Lactobacillales > Lactobacillaceae > Fructobacillus > Fructobacillus papyrifericola. The sequence continues at coordinate 139,930 of NZ_JAAMFJ010000002.1, forward strand.
TGTCTTACCAGTACCCCCGTCTCCGTATATGAAGTACATATCGCCAGACTTCTTGATTTCTCCTGGTTTAAAAGTAATCATCTTTCCTCCTAGCGGTTCCTAATTGTTTCTTTATTTTTGATAACAGTTTGTAATTGGTTATCGTCTTTAAATTCTGGATAGCTAGAAATTAACTGCTTATAAGTTGGAACTTTTAATGGTTCGACACCGACTTTTGAAATGATGTATTCCATATTTTCGTTAGATTGAATAAGCACTTCATCGTCTTTTACATCGTTGTAATAATTATTCATTACTTGACCATTTCGCAATCGTTCTTTGCGTTCTTTCTTCCAAGCAGTGACAGCCTTATCCATTCGCTCAATAACGTTTTTATAGATATCTTCAAATCGTTCAGATGTTAGTTTTTCACGATCATCTTTATTCATCAACGAGTTGTACGTTAACATCTCACCATCTTCTGTTAGTGTTGTTAAGTCATGCACCTGAGTCATCAATACTCCTCCTCATTTTCATCAAACGTGTTCATACAGAACTCGTCCATATATCCTCGATAATGAGAATTAGAGTAATCTTGTTCTGTGACCATGTGATTTTCAATCATGCCTGTTCCTCCCATTCAATGTCATCTAGCGACTCTTGCTTAATGACAGCTTCGTCTCCGTTGATAAAATCAGTTAAATCATCATCTAAAACGTACATTCCTTGCTTGCGTGAAGGAGTCGTCACGAAGGCAATTCGATGTGCGCCGTTGGCAATCTCAATCCACTCAGCGTCCAAAGGCTCGTGATTAAATACTTCTAGTGGTACTACTTTCATACATTACCTCCTGTGATATACTAGAGGCATAATTTTCTGTCTAGGAAACATTATGCCTAAGCTCTCTTGGTTGCTGCCTTGAGAGCTTTTTCTTTTTGCAATAAGTCGTTTAGATCATTGTTCACAACGTCTCGTGTTACGTCGTTATAACTGTATGTTGGCTTACGTGACTTCTTAATAAAGATGGTCAACCCAATACCAAAACCAACCAAACAAATGCCTACAACAACGTCATTCCAAAACATTAAATCATTCATTCTATTGCCTTTCTTATGCGTACTTGTTGGCCTTCTTAAAAAAGTAATTTTGTAATGCTAACCCATCCCATAAAGGATGGGTCTTGCTATCCATCACTGGTCTTGGGAAGTCTTTTTTACTCTTATAGTATTTTCGGAAAGTGGCGTAAGATTTAATGCCCAACTCGTCCATAATGTCTTTTTGCGAATACCACTTTGTCGGGTCAAAATGTCTACTCATTTGTTCTCCTTTCTTTTGTTATCCTTTAATTACTGGCAGTGAGGTGCCTAGTAAATTGAAAGGAGGATAGTTATGAATAAATTTATTGTGTATTTTAATATGCCTTTGAGTGGATCTGATGAAAAAAGCATTGAGTCTCGTGGCTTACTTGAGGACTTGGTCGGACATGGAAATTGGATTCAGCTAACCGGCGAACTAATTGCTATCAAAACCAAAATGTCCTTAAAGGATTTCTCTCATAAATTTCTAGAGATGAACCCTCCCCGTGAATTTTTTGTAATTGATGCCAACGACTTTACTTCAAGTTACAATTCAGATTACAAACACAACTTGTTTAATAACTTGTAATTCGCTTAGCGAGTTCGTTAAGAATGGAAGCTAGTTCAGGATCTCCCTTAAAGCTCATACCTCGAAAGTGGTTTTCTTGAATAACATTTGAGTCATTCTTATCGTCTAGCTTATTTTCATCAGACTCAGAATTCGAAATTGTTTCTTTGTCTAGTTCACTCACAGATAATTGAGGAATAAATTTATTAATTTCTTCAATTGCATCAAAAAGCGCAATCGCTGTAGATTGTGCTTTTTTTAATGACTTTTCAAATTCATTAAAATTATCAATCGTTGCGTTCATAATGAACTCTTTGTTTAATGGTTGCTTAGTCATATTATTTTCTCCTTTACGCCGTCTGGTCTTGGTTAGCACCACGAATTGCTAAATCCATCAAGTTATTTGGTTCCCACAAACTCAAGAACCGCTTTGCTTCTGCAAAATACTTGCGTGGTAGTGCGTTGTAACGTGGCACGCTGAATTGTCGCTTAAAGTCCTTTGCAATTGCGTGGAACACTTCGCTAGACAATTCTTTATATGCTTGGCTGTACTTACCACCAAGGACTGCAAACACCCGATTGCGACGAAGTTGTAGTAGCTCTGCTTGTTCCCAACTTCGGATTTCCTGGTCGGCTTCGAACTTATTAAAGCGTTGTTCAAGTTGCTTCTGTTCATCCGCCTGTCGAGTCTGCTTATCGTCAATCTGCTGCAATGCTTCAAACGTTGTCGCTAAGATAGCCATTGGGTCAGTTTGTACAGAGTAGCTACCAGTCTTGCGAATGCTTGGCAGGACTTCTGACGTGACCCACTTTTTAAAACGCTTAGCACTATCTAATTCGCTTCCAAAGATAAGAGCAAACACACCCGATTCGTTAATGATAGTCATCTGCTGTTTTCCTCCGGGGGTGTCCAAAACGGACACCCCTTTGTCATCAACTTGAACATGCGTTCGAATTGCTTTAGCTGTTTGGGAATATCCCAAAGTCTCTGCTACATCTTTCCCTACGAACCATGCTTCGTTATCAATAAGTACAGTCCGTACTTCGTTGCTTTCGAAGTTGAAAGCTTTTACTTCGTTTGCCATGTCGGCCTCCTTTTGTTACTATTTATCGACCACTTTGTTCAAAAAAATAAGATACATCTTTACCAAGATAATCAGAAATTTTTTTAGCTTTATCCGGCCGAACATTTTCACCCTTCAAATATTTATTAATGCTTGTCGGGCTAATCTTAATAGACTTTGAAATGCTGCTGATCGTATTACCACTTAAAGCGATTAACGCTTTCAACTCTTGGCAGTCTTTCACTTTTAAAACTGTCATTTGCTGTCTCCTTTCCTTAACTGATGAATTAAGTATAGCAACATGGTTTATAAATTGCAACACTTATTGACCAAAAAAAGACCAATTCGTTACATTTTTTTATTACAATGTAATCATAAAACGAACAGAAAGGCTCGATTATGGTTGACGGAGTTGAATTTGGAAGAAAAATAAAAGAGATTCGGGAATCTAAACACGTATCTGTTCGTCAGGTCGCTATCAAAGCAGATATGTCCCACTCATATTTAAGTACAATTGAAAACGGACGAAGAAGCACAATACCATCTAAGAAGACTTTACTTAAAATTGCTCACGGGTTAAATGTGAGCCAAGATGATATTTTCAAAGTTGCAGGGTTTGTAGCTGATTCCCCTTCAAACGAACTAAATATTACTGGAATTAATACTGTTTCTATTCCTATCTACGGCCGTATCTCCGCAGGATACCCAGAAGGGGCTAAGGAAGACATTGAGGGACACGTAAAGATAGACGACGACCTAATCGAACGTTATGGTAAAGACAACTTAATAGGACTTCGTGTTAACGGAGAAAGTATGAACAAGGTTGTCCCCAATGGTGCTGTTGCTATTCTTGCAAAAATCGATAAAGGCGAAATTACTAACGGGGACATCTGTGGGGTTATTATTGACGGAGAAGCCGCTACACTCAAACACGTGTACCAGTACCCTGATCGTATTCGATTTGAACCAGATAGTTGGTTAAAGGAAGAATTTAAGCCTTTTGAGTATAATAAGGAAGACGTCGAGAACGGACAGCCACCTATTCAGATTATTGGTAAGCTAGTTCATCAGCAATCATCGTTTTGAAAAAACATCCAAAACTAATTATTTAATTGAGGGAATGAAATTGTTCAATAAAAAAGAAAAACTTCAAAGTGAACTTTCACAACTAAAAAGTGAGATAGCATTAAAAAAATCAGAACTACACGACATTTTGATTGATATAAAGTCAAATAGTGCGACGTTAAAAAATCAGCAAAAAAAAGAAATAAAAACAGCCCTTTTAGAAAAAGAACGGAAGCTGGCTCAATTATCTGAACAAAGGATGAGTGAAATAGAGTCTAATGCAATCCAAAAAACAAGGGAACTAGAACATATCATTCAGTCAAAAAAACAAGAACTCAATCAATGTGAAAGGGACCTGGCAAACAAGAAAAAACAAATACAAGAAGCAGAAAAAGAATTAAATGGAATTGAAAATGATATAACGGCTGGATTTTATAAACCGACATATGAATTTGCAGATAGTTTATCCTATAAATACGAATTACAAGAAATTATAGAAAAAGAAAAGTACGAAGTTAAAAATAATTTAGCCACCTATGTAATTCAACAAATTACCTTTGACGGATCACCATCAAAGGGAATAAAAATGCAAAAGAAAAGTGCTCAAGCTTTAATTAGAGCATTCAACGGAGAAGCATCCGGAATTATAAATAAAGTAAACGCGACAAACTATGAGAAAAAATCTGAAGGAATTGTAAAAAGCGCAAATAAATTGAGTGATTTATTTGAAACAGTAAACTTCGTAAGGCTATCTTCTAGTTATGTTGATTTAAAGCTACAAGAATTAAAATTATCTGTTGAATACGCTCTTAAAAAACAAGAAGAAAAAGATAAGTTAAGGGAAGAGCGGCAACGTGATCGCGAAGAAAAACAATTAAGATTAGAAATTGAAAAAGAAAAGAAAAGTTTAAATAAAGAGCGCACACAATTTACCAACGCTCTAAGTAAATTATTACAACAAGAACAATCTAAAGAGGTTATTGAACAAACTCAGATTCTGAAAGAAAAAATAAATAGTCTCAATGATCAAGAAAAAGATTTAGATTTTCGGATAGAAAACTCAAAAGCCGGGTATATATACATCATCAGTAATGTTGGATCATTTGGGGAAGGCGTATTCAAAATTGGGGTTACCAGGAGACTAGATCCTACAGAAAGGATTGCCGAACTAAGTTCGGCATCAGTTCCATTTAAATTTGATATTCACGCGTTGATATTTTCTGATGATGCATTTGGGCTTGAACATGATCTACATGAACACTTTAAAGAAAACAAAATTAACCACGTAAATAACAGAAAAGAATATTTCAATACTAGTTTGGAAGAAATTAAAAACTATGTGCAAAATAATAAAAATATAACAATTGAATGGCATGATGAGCCAGAAAATTCAGAGTTTATTTTGTCTCAGCAATTTATTAACAATGGAGGAAAATCATAATGAAAACAGCAATCATCAATAAACATATCTTTGTTTGGTTAGGAGCATTTTTATTCGGATCCATTGGTGTTGATCGCTTTATGCGTGGTCAAATTATCCTCGGTGTCCTTAAGTTGCTGATTGGATTATGGATAACTCTTGGTATATGGCCGTTAATTGACTTCATTATCGCAGTTACTAAAGCTTATTCAACTTACAACGATACAAACGAAATCACTTTCATTAACGGTAAATACTCAAAGTAACACACACCCTTCGGGGTGCACATATTACGTGCAAAACTGAACCACGTTAAAAGCTGATAGGAGAAGTATCGTGAGCAAGAAAATTACTGACGAAAACGGAAATACGTATGTAAAAAAGAAACCATTTTACAAGAGAGTTTGGGTTTGGTTTATTGCATTAATTGTCGTTATTATTGCAATAAATGTTTCAGGTGGCAACGATGACGGGAACACTAAAACATCTAACGAAAAGACATCAAAGTCTTCAAATAACTCAAGTGCTACTGCTCAACAAAAGGCGGCTCTTAATAGCGCAAAAACATATAGCAGCTCAATGCATATGTCAAAAGCGGGCATTTATGACCAATTAACTTCTGAATCCGGTGATAAATTTTCTGCTGATGACGCTCAATATGCAGTTGACAATTTAAAAGCAGACTACAATAAGAACGCTCTTAAATCAGCTGAAACTTATCAAAAAGATATGGACATGTCAGTGAATGATATCAAAGAGCAACTAACTTCAGATGCTGGAGAAAAGTTTACCGAATCCGAAGCGCAATATGCTATTGATCATTTAAGTAAGTAAACAAACGCCCTTTCGGGCATACATAACGTGACACATACACATCAAAAACAATAGGAAATAACCAATGGTACACAAAATTGCTGAAATGTTTAAAGAAAGCACTACTAAACTTCAATCGAATGGGTCTGCAAGAATTTCAGCATTTAGAAGATTTATTTTTGCACCCAACCTGCTGACCTTCGTCATCTCAGTTGTTGTTGGTAACAGCTTTGGATCTGCTATTAAAGATTTAATTGCGACTGTCTCTGGTCTTTTAAAGACACTAACAATTTGGCTTTTTACCAGTGGTCACACACTTAACCTTGATTATGCACTCACTCCCTTTGCCTCACTGCTGGACAGCTTACTCACATTACTATTCATCGCCATCGTTGTTTTCTATACCATCCAGTTCATTAACGACTACCTTGTCCGTAACAATGACGAAAAGTGGGGATATGATCAGGCACACGTAGATGCCATTAAAATTCAGAATCTACAAAATAAAAATAACCAACTTGTAGAGGAAAATATAAAGCTGCAGCATGAACTATTGGAAGAATTCCGCAAAAACAAATAAACCGTATTGGCGGCGTACATAGTACGTGCAAAACTTAACCACGTTAAAAGATATATAGGAGAGTACACATGCGTAAAAAAATAATTATTCTGTCTTCTTTTGCAGCCGCCATTGCAGCGATGGTAATTGTATTTTCTACTGTCAAACACACTAATAACGTTAAACATCAAGATGCTGCACAAGCTAAAAAATCTGTCTCTACTAATAAATATCAATCTGTTAAAAACGAGTTAGCAGCAGAGTTTTCAAAAAAAGACTATGCAAAGGTTGTGGTTGAAAACAACGTTGCCACATCAGATCTTCCTGAAAGCCACACTGAGGTTAGGGTAATTGTAAAGCACAAAGCTAATATTCAGGCCATCATGGAAGCTCAATCTGCTATCAATAATAATCGAGCCACGCCAGATCAGAAGCGCTTAATCTACAATATTCAACAGAAGGTTAAAAAGGCCGCAGCAAAGCTTAAGAAAGGTGATGCCGTTTCATTTGGTTATCCGTTTAACGGCGACCTCGAAATGATAGCTTACTCTACTGATGAGCGAGAAATTATTCCAATGGTTGACCCCCAAAGCTAACAATCAAAGCCCTCTTGGGCATATATACGCGCAAAAACTGCGCCATGTTAAAAGCTGAAGAAAGTTTAGAAAGAATGTTAGAAAAGGTTGAAGAAAGGATAGAGAAAGAGAATGATTTTAATTGGTTTAATTGCACTATTCATCATCAGTATCTGGTTCACATGGAAGACTTTAACAGTATTCCTGCCATGGTTGATTATTGCTTGGATTGTATTTTCCATACTTTCTTTTATCTTTAGTTGGGTGTTTGTTGTAATTGCCCTGTTCTCGCTATCTGGTTACTGTTTCTATTTAGCAATAAAGAAAAGCAAAGAACAAAACTCCGTTAATGAACGTGTAGATATAACAGATGATTCGGAAGTTTTTGATTCTAACGACAAGTAACAAGATAACAATAATTAAGGCCACAGGCCTTTTTATTTGTGCCAAAATGGAGAAAAACATGGCTACATTCCATAAAACAACTGCAGGAAAATATCGGGCAAGGGTATCCGTTAAAGAAAACGGAAAATACAAGCAAATTAGTAAACAAGGTTTTCGGACTAAAAAAGAAGCCGTTATTTGGGCATCAGAGCTAGAAGCTGGTTATACTGATCAGTTACAAAATAAATATGAAAATATGCTGTTATCAGATTATTTTGAGACTTGGGTTGACACCTATAAATCAAAAATGGAGGCTGCCACTCAGTATCAGTATCAAAATACGCTCGATAATATTATTAAATATATGCCCGATGCTACTCTTATTGATTTCACACGTACTGATTTCCAGAATTTTATTAATGAATTCGGTAAAGACCATTCAAAAGAAACAGTTGCTAAACGAAAGAACCATATTAGTCAGGCATTGGAAGATGCCTTTGCTGATGGAATAATTAAGAATAACCCCACTATTCGCATCCAACTTACAGGAACAGATGGAAAGTCAGCATCAGAAAAGTTTCTTGAAAAAGATGAACTTATTAAACTAGATCATTATATTAAAAATAAGCTTGCTACATATCCACATGCTAAATCATACTTAGCAATCTATATATCAATTCATACTGGGATGCGTATTGGCGAAATCATGGCCCTTCAATCTGATGATATTGATTTTGAAAAAAAGACAATATCAGTTAATAAAGCACTTGATCAATACCGTCATGTTAAGTCCACTAAGACAGAATCAAGCAACCGCATAATCTCTGTTGATGATGACTTACTAAATGAGCTAACTGGTATTGAAGGTCCAATCGCCGACATCAGTAATTACGGTGCGGGAAAGGCCTTAAAAGCAGCAATCAAGGAATTAGACATTAAACCAGTTTCATTTCATGCATTGCGTCACTCACACGGATCTTTATTATTAAGCCAAGGTATTGATATTAAATATGTTTCATCGAGGCTTGGGCACAAAAATATTTCAACAACGATTAACGTTTATACCCACCTTCTCAGCTCACAAAAAGAAAGCGAAGAGGAAAAGACACAGCGTATCATGATGTCTATTTTTTAGTGCAAAAAGTGTCTAAAAAGTGTCTAAATATTTACAGAAACACACAGAATTAGGCAGAATTACACAGAAAAAATCAATTACTAAAACAAAAGAAAAGCCCGGTGTTATCACGTTAAATGCGATAACACCGGGCTTTAGCTACATTGTTTAAAATTATATCAAATGCCGACTAACGGACTCAAACCGTTGACCCCCTCATTACTAGTGAGGTGCTCTATCAACTGAGCTAAGTCGGCAAAATTAGTACTCAATAATTGTAGCAAATGCCAGCTACTAAGGCAACCAAAATTAGATAAAAATTTTGGTTATACGGATGACAGGAATCGAACCTGCACGGATAAATCCACTAGAACCTAAATCTAGCGCGTCTGCCAATTCCGCCACATCCGCAGGTCTTAAGCAACTATTAAATGATACTGGATTTACCACCAGTCGTCAAGCGTTTTTCAAATAAAAAAGCAGTGCCAAATGGCACTGCAATGCTTCTAGTTAAGAATCTTCTTCAATCGTTTTCGTCAGGCTGGAAACCGTCTCTTCGTGACGCTGGGCCTGCCGTAGTTTTACAATGTAGAGCGTGATTGTCCGCGCAATGGCATAGAATGGCACGACCACAATCATGCCGACCATTCCCCAGAGGTTACCCGCTGCCAATAAGAGCAGCATGACCGTCAGCGGGTGAATCCGCAAGGACTTTCCAATCAGGGCTGGGTAGATGATGGAGCCGTTGACCTGTTGGACAATGGCCATCAAGATGACAATTCCAATCAGCATCTTCCAGTTAATGGAAATGGCAACCAAAACGGCTGGGAAAACCCCGATGAAAGGGCCGACATATGGCACAATGTTGGCCACACCAGCGATGAAACCAAGCAGCCAAATGTATGGTAGGCCAATCATGCCAAAGCCAATCGACATGGTAAAGCCAACGAAGAGCATTTGGATGGCCTGACCGGAGATGTAACGCTCAATGGTCTTATCCAGTTCCTTACCAAGCACCATGACGTCTTCGGCCCGGTTCTTTGGAAAGAACTTTTGTAGGGCGGGCAAGAAGCGGTTCGAATCGGACAGCATGTAGAAAAGAATGATTGGTACGGTTAAGGCTCCAATGGTAAAGGAGGTTGCCGCCCCGACAAAACCAGTGAGAGTGCCAGCCGTAATCCGCACAAAAGAGGAGGCATACTGTGAAACGGCGTTCTTCACATCGTCATCTGAAATCGACAGGTTCAGCTTCTTGAACCAAGGTTTGTCAATCAGGTCCTTGACATAGTCTTGGACGTGGTTAACCACGCTTGGCAAAGAAGTGATTAAGTTAGAAATTTCATTTAAAATCAGCGGCACAAAGATCATGAAGGCCGAAATAATAACCACCATAAAGATGGTAAAAGTCAAAATGACGGCGATCGACCGTGGCATTTTCCAAGACCCGATGTGAACTTTTTCAATCAGTTTCTGCAGTGGCTTCAAACAGTAGTATAGAAAGCCGGAAACCAAGAGCGGAATGAAGACCGTACCGGCAAAGACCGCGATTGGCTTCATCAAAAAGTCGAAACGAAAGACAATGAAAAGCAATGCGGCCAGGGCCAATAATTCAATTGTCCAGAAAAATAGTTGCTTTAGTTTGTCACTTGGAAACATTATGACTCCTTCAGTCCTTGTAAAATTTTGTGCTGCACTTTTGGTAAGGCCAGTGCTTCTTGCTCCGCCTCAGTAAAGTACCGCTGGTTTTGTGCAGGGTCTGCTGTTTCTTCTTGCAAAACCGGCCAGATTTCCCACTTCCGGTGCGAAAAGACATGGGTGATTGGCTTAATAGTTAACTGCTTGCCATCGACTTCTTCAATCGAATCAATGGGTCGCAACGGCAGTGTCCAAAAATCAGCCAGCAAGCCGGTTTTTGGACGTTTTTCATAGAGCAAAGCCCCGTCTTCATTATACCGAACAAGGGCCTGGTAGCGTTCCAAGACCGGCTTTTTCTTTTTGCTTTTGACCGGGTACTGATCTTCGACACCATCTCGATAGGCCGCATTGTACTTAACCACCGGTGAATGCAGAGTGTCCGGATCGCTTGTCTTCATATATGAAGTGCCCAGATCCATAATCGCCTGGTTAAAGTCGCCCGGTCGTTTCGGATCAACGATTGGTGCCACCGCATCGTAAAAGACCCGTCTCGTCTTTGGCTTAGCGATATCGGCATCGATTTTCAACAAACGAGAAAAGACACGGAAGAAATTGCCATCAATGGCTGGCACCACTTGGTTAAAAGCAATCGAGGCCACTGCAGCAGCCGTATAGGGGCCGACGCCGGGTAGCGTTAACAAGTCCTCGTAAGACTCGGGCCAGGCCCCCTTCAAGTCAAAGGCGACGACTTTGGCAGCCTTGTGTAGGTTGCGGGCCCGCGAATAATAGCCCAGGCCCTCCCAGAGTTTTAAAACTTGGTCTTCAGGTGCCTTAGCCAAGTCGAAAACAGTTGGCAAAGCCTTCATAAATCGGTTAAAATAAGTAATCACCGTATCAACCCGGGTCTGCTGAAGCATCAGCTCAGACACCAGGACTCGGTAAGGATCGGTGTTTTCGCGCCAGGGCAAATGGGCCCGGCCTTCCCGGTCGTACCAGGACAACAGATCCGATCGGAAATTTTCAATTGTTTGCTGATCCCAATTCTCCATAACCAGTATTATAACACTTGAAAAGCCCCAGTGATTCGGGTATAATCAAATTCTGTACGATAGATTTTAAAGTTTAAATATAAGGAGTTACCACTATGGCAGTCAAGACACCCTTGAACTCATTCGCCCGCGGCCGCAAAGTCGGTCACGACGCCAAGAAGAAGAAGCGTCAATCAGCCATTGCACAATTGCAGCAATGGGCTAAGGGAAAGAACGTTGAAATCCCTAAGACGAAGTAAAGAAAGTTAGCCTTTGGCTAGCTTTTTTTCTTTTACAAAATCTGCCATTTTCGCTTTCGAATGCTTGTTTTGTCAGTCTCAAATCTTTATACTTAAAGAAAGCACTGATTACTTGGAGTATCCACTATGATTATTTCCGTTACCAATAAACAGCGCCGGCACGCTTTGCTCGCCGCGCTCCTTTTTATCGTTTTAGCCGTTTTGATTGGCACAAACGCCACATGGCCCGCCAACATGGATGAAGAAGTCCGCTTCTTCATGACCGGTATTCAAACATCCTACGGTGATGTCATTATGTCGATTGCCACCTTCCTTGGCTCACCAGCCATGAACCTCTTTTACGGGGTTCTGCTCGCCTTGGTCTTGCTCTTGGCCGACTTGAAACTCCCTTCCCTCTGGGTGATCTTGACGATCTTCGGTGGGGTTGTGGTTACCCAAATTATCAAAGTCATCATTCACCGTGACCGGCCAATCGGTCACCTTTTGACTGACAACGGTGCCTCATTCCCTTCACAACACGTGACGGCCATGTGGTTGACCGTTTTCATCATGTTCTTACTGGTGACACCAAACATTTCATCAACGCTGGTCCGCATTTTGACAAAGTGGTTCTTAATCACCCTGGCATTGATGACCATGTTGTCCCGGCTTTACTTCTCCGCCCACTTCCTAACGGATACGATTGGCGCCTTCCTCTTGGCCTACGTCTGGGTCATCTTCTGCGCTTCGCTCTACCCAATGGTGGCCACTTTCTTAAAGAAGAAGTTCTGGCTCTTCAAGGACCAAGAAGCCTAAATGATTTCATCAAAAAACACCGACCTTCTGGTCGGTGTTTTTATTTGCCATCAAGGCTTTAAAAGTCGTAATCGCTGTCTTCCATCGATTCGGCTTCCCCAAGCAGGTAGCCGTTTCCAACCGCGGAGAAGAAGTCGTGGTTTGACGTTGATGTGGAGATTCCGTTCATGACGACCGGGTTCACATCATCAGCAGAATCAGGGAACATTGGTTCCTGACCCAGGTTCATCAAGGCCTTGTTGGCGTTGTAGCGGAGGAAGGACAAAACGTCATCCGTCCAGCCAATCTGGTCATAGATTTCATGGGTAAACTGTTCTTCATTTGAATAAAGGTCGAAGAGCAAGTCGTACATCCATGACTTGAGTTCTTCTTGTTCCTCTTCAGGCAATTTCTTAAAGCCGATTTGGAACTTGTAGCCAATGTAAGTACCGTGAACGGATTCGTCGCGGAGAATCAGCTTGATGATTTCGGCCGCGTTGACCATCTTGTTGTGGCCAAGGTAATACAAAGGCGTGTAGAAACCGGAGTAAAAGAGGAAGGTTTCCAAGAAGACGGAGGCGACTTTTTTCTGCAAAGGCGTACCGTTTTGGTAGATGTCGTTGATCCTGTTGGCCTTGTACTGCAAGAATTCATCGTGATCGGCCCATTCGAAAGTCTCGTCGATTTCAGACTTGTTATTCAAGGTCTCAAAGATCGAAGAATAGGACTTGGCGTGAACGGACTCCATGAACTGGATGTTGTTCAAAACGGCCTCTTCCTTTTGGTTGACCGCATCGGCACGCAATGATGCCATTCCGTCTTGCGATTGCAGCGTATCCAAAGTCGTCAAACCAGCAAAGACCAAGTTATAAACACGTCGTTCCGTATCGTCTAATTCACCACGCCAAACGCGGAGATCGTTTGAAATGGGCACACGGGTGTCCAACCAGAACTGCTGGGTTAACTTTTCCCAAGTGGCCTTATCCAATGCATCTTCAATGTTATTCCAATTAACGGCTGTATAGGAACCCTGGTTAACGTGTTGCATACTACTCTCCTAACGTTTCTTTGATGCGTGCAAAAATCTTTTCGGCTTCGCGAGGCGTCCCGCGTAATTCATAATCACCAATGACCGGTACCTGGAACTTCTCTGCGTAACGTTTAGCAGTCAAAATGTACTGATCGTTGAAGTTCCGGTTGCCCGAGCCAATCACCCCGCGAATGTAGCGGGCATTGTTGCCAAAGTCGACGTAGTCGCCTAAGGCATTGGTGAAGATTTCCACCACTTCTGGTCCGGTTCCGGTGCCACCATTTAGATAAGTGGGCACAAGAACGACAAAGGGGGCCTTTTCATGGACCGGATTGACCTCGTCACCAACTTCTAACAGGGACAGCTGGTCCCCTTCAGCCTCCGCAACGGCGGCCAGCTTTTTGACAAAGGACTCGGTGTTTCCTTCAATTGAAATGTATAGCAAACGGTATGTTGCCATAAAGCACCTTTCTAAGCGCCATGCGCTGATAATGAAAATCAACGACCGGTCGGGTTCTTTCAAAAAAAGAAGGAAAGAGCCCAGCCAGTCAACGGTTAGCCCAAATGGGCCAAACGATTATGTACAGCAAGCAAGCGCTTGCTTTTAATGAAGCGGTGATTAAATGGAGCAAGACTCACATTCGTTAACGCCGGCTTCTTGATTATCATCCGTGTAAGTGCGGACGTAATAAATCGTCTTAATGCCCTTCTTAAAGGCGTAGTTTCGCAGGATGGACAAGTCACGGGTCGTCATCTTGTTCGTCCGGTCATCCTTCCACTCGTAGAGGCCATCAGGAATCGTTGACCGCATGAAGTAGGTCAAAGACATCCCCTGGTCAATGTGTGGTTGGGCAGCGGCATAAACGTCAACGACTTTGCGCATGTCCGTGTCATAGGCTGACTGGTAGTACGGCAAGGTTTCGTTGGACAAGCCTGGTGCAGGATAGTAGACTTTTCCGATCATACCTTCCTGACGTTCCTCAATTCGGTTAATGATTGGGTGCAGGGAAGCGGTCGTGTTGTTGACGTAAGAAATCGAACCAGTTGGCGCAATGGCGTGACGGTAGGCGTTGTACAAGCCGTTCTTCATCACGTTTTGCTTCAACTCTTCCCAATCGGCCTTGTTTGGCACCTTGATTGCTTCAAAAAGCTTTTGAACCTTTTCAGTCTTCGGCGCAAAGTCCTTCTCCATGTATTGATCGAAGTAGGAGCCGTCTGCATAAGCCGACTTGTCAAAGTCCGCAAAGGTTTCCCCACGGTCCTCGGCAATGTGCATAGAGGCCATGATGGAGTAGTAATTCAAAGTTGAGAAGAAAGTCTGGGTAAAGTCCAGGGCCTCTTCATCCCCATACATCATTTGGTTTTGAGCAAACATGGCTGCCAAGCCCATGGCACCAAGTCCAACCGCGTGGTTCTTTTGGTTCCCGTTTTGCACGGAAGGCACCACGTTCAGGTTGGAGTTATCCGAAACAAAGGACAGGGCCCGGATCATTGATTCAACCGAAGCCGCAAAGTCTGGCGTCTTCATCATGTTAACGATGTTGATCGAACCAAGGTTACATGAAATATCTTCTCCGAGCTGCGTGTATTCCTGCTCATCGTTCAAAAGTGACGGGCGCTGGGCCTGCAAGATTTCAGAACAGAGGTTAGACGAGACGACTTTTCCATTAATCGGGTTGGCCCGGTTAACCGTATCCACGTTCATGATGTATGGATAGCCGGATTCCTGCTGCAACTTTGAGATTTCTTCTTCGACCATTCGGGCCGAAACCATCTTGTGGTGAATCTTATCATTGTTGAGCAGGTTATCGTATTCGGCCGTGATGTCCACGTAGTTAAAGGGTACACCGTATTCACGTTCGACGTCGGCTGGTGAGAACAGAGCCATTTCCTTGTTTGCCTTGGTCAGTTCGTAGAACTTGTCAGGCACAATCAACCCGAGTGACAAAGTCTTCACACGAACCTTTTCGTCGGCGTTTTCCTTCTTCGTGGCCATGAAGGTCATCAAATCGGGGTGGAAGATGTTCAGGTAAGCCACACCGGCTCCCTGACGAGCGCCAACTTGAGAAGAAAAAGTAAAGGAGTCTTCCAATAGCTTCATGATTGGCACGATTCCACCAGCAGAGTTGGCAATCCCCATCACGGGTGCCCCTGCTTCACGAACGTTGGACAAGTTGATTCCAACACCCCCACCCATCTTGGACAGTTGAAGGGCGGAGTTAATGATTCGACCAATTGAGTTCATGTTATCCGTTGTTTGGAGCACAAAGCAGGATACCAATTCCCCACGGCGGGCACGACCGGCGTTCAAGAAGGAAGGCGTGGCCGGCTGATAACGCTGGTGAATCATTTCGTTGGCCAATGACATGGCCAAGTCTTCGTTTCCATCCGCATAGAAGAGGGCGTTAACGGCCACTCGATCAAGATAGGATTCAACGTAGTAGGCCTTATCATTGGTCTTTTGCGCATACTGGTTATAGAACTTAAAGGCGGCCATGAAGGAAGCAAAGTGGAAGTCTTCCCCCTCAAGAAAGGCGTAGAGCTTTTCGATGAAGGCCATCTTGTACTTCTTAACGAAGCCCTCTTCCAAAAAGTCGTTTTCAATCATCCAATCAAAACGGGCCGCAACTGAAGGAAAAGTCTTCATGTTTGGCTTAACGTTTTCTTCCATGAAAGCCTGGAGTGCTTCCTGGTCTTTTTCGAGCTGAATTTGCCCATCTTTTGGAATGTTGACTTCGTTGTTAAGATCAAAATACTTAACATTCGCTAGGTCGATATCGAGTAATGACATGGAATTCCTTTCAAAATGTTCACTAGTAAAAATGAACAAACTTTTTCAAGTTGTCCATTTAATTGACTAGTAAATGAAACAACGGTACACAAAAAAACTTAGGCAGTCAGTTGTTTCAAAACGGCTGGTTGGAATCCTGAAAAGGCTTCTTGCCCTTCAATTTTCACAACGGGGGTTTGCTTGAAACCTTCGGCCTTAATTTGGGCAAGGTATTCCGGTTGTTCTTCGATGTTGATTTCTTCAAAGCCGACCCCGAGCTGATCGAGGTACTTCTTGGTCATCTTGCATTGAACGCAGTTATTTTTGGTAAAGACCGTGACTTGTGACATGACGTGGTCCTTCTTTCTCTCTAGATTTATCACCGAGGCGGACTTTGCAAGTCCTTTGCACCGGTGGAACAATTACTAGTTTACCGGTTTGAATTGAGACTTCAAGGTCTAAACATGTCTGCACAAACACCTGTTCGTCTGAAGCCTATTGCAAGGCTTTTTTGCTCTTTCTTTGTGTTCATTTAGACAAGCCTTTTCTTTCTGTAATCGTTCGGCTTCCGCCTTTTATGACAAATGTTACGAAAGTGCAAGGTGCTTCTCGCGCCTGTCTTAAAAGGGGAACGCCCTTTCTGTATTTTTTGTGAATACTAAATGAGACACTTTCTCCGATTCCCTCTCTTTTCTTTCCCTCCCTGCTTTTTTTGCTATAATAGGAACTAAACGTATTAAACCATTTGAAAGAGGTATGTATTTTGGATTCTGGTCCTTCGTATTTAATTAATACATTTATTATTGTTTTCATCCTTTTATTGGCCGTGCTCTTCACACTGACGGAGTACTCCCTAGTCAAAGTCCGCCTGTCTGCCCTTGAGGCCTTGCAGGCTGACCGGGATAAGCCATCAAAAAACATTGCGTCCGCCATTCACATGGTCACGCACCTGACGGAATTCCTTTCCACTGCCCAAGTCGGCATTACCCTGACTTCCTTGATTTTGGGTTGGGTTGGTGAAGAAACCGTCGCGGACTTAATCATCCAATCCCACCTGTTGCCAAGCGACATGGCCAAGCCAGTCGCCTCCGTTGCAGCCATCGTGATTTTCACGGTCTTGCACGCCGTCTTCACCGACTTGGTCCCAAAGAACATCGCCATTGAAGAACCAATCAAGGTCTTGCTCTTCATCGTGAAGCCCGTGCGCTTCTTCCACATCACCCTCTTTCCAATGATTTGGATTTTGGACCATTTGTCCAACTGGGTGACGCACCTGTTTGGCTTCCAGGTCACAAACGATGACGATATTTATTCGCAGACCGAAATTCTCTCACTGTCTAAAAACGCCGCCGAAGCCGGCGAATTGGATACCGAGGATTTGACTTTCATGCAGCGGGCCTTTGAAATGAATGACAAAGTCGCCGTTGACGTCATGATCGATCGAACGTCAATGGACGTCATCGATGTCTCCGATTCAATCGCCACTGGCTTGGACGAGTACCTGCAAAAGCGGCACTCCCGCTTCCCGGTGGTTGCTGACGGTGACAAGGACAAGGTCTTGGGCTACGTCTTTAACTACGATCTCGTTCGCCAAAGCCGGATTTCTGGCAAGGAACCGGTTGCCAAAATCATGCGTGACATTCCTGCCGTTCCTGAAAACATGGACCTACACGATGTCATGGACGAAATGGTAATGAAGCGCTCGCCAATTGCCGTGGTCGTTGATGAATACGGTGGTACCGCCGGAATCATTACGGACAAGGACATTTACGAAGAACTCTTCGGATCCGTTCGTGATGAAATGGATGACCAGGCCGATGAATACATCGAAAAGCTGGGCGATCGCCGCTACAAGGTCTCCGGTAAAACAACGCTCTACGACTTCCAACGCTACTTCCACACGGATGTGAAGGAATTAGACGAAGACGAGGCCGTGACCCTGACCGGTTATGTGTTAAAACGCGATCCCGACTTTCGAACTGGCGATTCTTTGAAGATCGCCAACTACCAAGTGACTGCCCTGGATTATGAAAACGCCTTTATCCCCGAGTTTGCGGTGAAGGAATTAGACCCCGAACCAGAACCAAGCACGGATGAGGAAAATGACGACCAGTCCGAAGCAGAGGAAAAGGAAAAGGAAAAATCCCGCTTCCACCTTCGTGATAAGGACAACCAAAAAGAAAATAAAAAAGATTAATACCATGTAAAAGAAAAACCCAGTCCTTAAGGACTGGGTTTTTCTTTTACTTTAATAAGCAATGTGGAACTTATCAACGTGTTCTTTTAGGTACCGTAAGGTCAAACTGTTGGTCTTTTCTTTCAGCAAGTCAAACACCTGTCCTTCAGCCATCAACTGGCCCCCGGCAGACCCGCCACGCGGTCCAAGGTCAATCAAGTAGTCCGCGTTGGTCATCAAATCCAAGTCGTGGGTGATGATTAGGATTGTTGCTCCCTTAGCCTTCAGCTTGTTAAAGACTTTAAACAGGGTCGCCCCGTCCGTTGGGTGCAAGCCGATGGTTGGTTCGTCAAAGACAAAGAGCGTCTGCTTCTGAGACTTATTCAAGTGTTTCACTAGCTTAAGACGCTGAGCCTCTCCACCAGAAAGAGAAGGTGTGCTCTGCCCAAGCTGAAGGTAGTCCAGCCCAATTTCTTGAAGCAGTTTGAGTTCTTTTTCAATCTTTGGCTCCTCTGAAAAGACGGGCAGCGCTTCTTCGACCGACAGGTTCAAGACATCGACGATGGAATAACCATGCCACTTAATTGCCGCGATTTCAGGTTTAAAACGGTTCCCCTGACAAACCGGACAAAGCTCTTCAATATCGGCCAAGTACTGCACGTCCAAACCGACCATGCCCAAACCACCACAGTTTGGGCAGGCCCCCGCCTTACTGTTATAAGAAAAGTTTGCTAATCCATAGCCTTTTTCCTTCGCCTCAGGTAGGTCAGCAAAGAGATGGCGCAGGTGATCCATAATCGTCGTGTAGGTCGCAACCGAAGAGCGGGTGTTCTTCCCAACCGGTTTGGCGTCAACGGACACCACGTGCTTCAAGTTTGTCTTCAGGCTCTTCACCTGCTTTGGCAACTTTTTCTGATTTTCCAGTGCGGGTACTAGTGAATCCAGAATCAAGGAGGACTTGCCGGCACCGGAAAAGCCAGTGACAGTGGTCATTTCATGTTCTGGGAATTTGACTTTCACATCCTTGATGTTGTAAAAGTCAGCAACCTCCATAGCCGTTTCTTCGCCTTTTATAGGCGCCACCGGCGCCGTTTTTTCAAGAATAATCTTTGCCTTTCCCGACAAGTAGGGGCCAATCAGCGAATCCTTGTTCTTCTGCAGCTCCGCCGGTGTCCCCTGTGCGATGATGTTACCACCCTTCACACCGGAATCCGGCCCAACTTCAATAATCCAGTCGGCAGCGCCAATCAGGTCTACGTTGTGGTCCACGACCACCAGCGAGTTCCCCTGCGCAATCAATTCACGGAAAACCGAAATCAACCCCTTCACGTTGTCTGGGTGTAGCCCAATCGACGGCTCATCCAAGACGTAAAGCACGCCCGTCGTCTCGGTTCTCAATGTTTTAGCCAGCTGAATCCGTTGCCGTTCCCCAGTCGACAGTGTGTTACCAGACCGTGATAAGGACAGATAGTCCAGCCCGAGTTGCAGCAGCGGGCGCAGGTTGTTCGTTAACTCCGAAAAGATCGCCCTGGCCATCTTTTGCATGTTTTCTGGCAGTGTTTTCAAGGTCTCATCCCGCCAGTCCTGCAGAGAACCAAGCGTGAGGTCGGCCACCTCCGCAATGTTTTTTCCATTCACCGTCTGCTTCAGCAATTCTGGTTTAATCCGGCTACCATGACAAGTCGGACAGGTTTTAAAGAGGAAAAACTTATTCAGACGCTTGATTGCCCCCTCGGACTTGACCGTTGCCAGGGAATCGCGAATGGCATCGTAGGCGTTTTCATAAAGGGAGTTATTGTTGTTATACACACGACCCGTTGATGTATGCAAGTCGACCGGATAGCGCTTCTTTTCACCATGTAAGACAAAGTCCTTTTCCTTGTCCGTCAAATCCTTAAAGGGAACGTCCGTGCGCACACCCCGTGAACGAGCGATTGTCGCCATAAATGCACGGCCCGGCAAACGCCATGGCGCAACGGCTCCCTCGTCGATGGTCATGTTCTCATCCTTAATAATCGCATCATCATCAATTTCGCGTACCTGCCCCGTTCCATGACAGGTCAGGCAGGCACCGTTTCCATTGAAGGCAAAGTCAGCGGCGGTTGGAATTTTAAAGCTGACGCCACAGGTCGGACAGTCGATTGTCCAGGAATCTTGTTCATCAGACGACGATGCCTTATCGAAGGCCTGGGCAATTGAAATCGAAGGGGCCACGCGGTGTCCGTTTGGACAAACTGGCGAACCCAACCGTGAAAAGACGAGGCGAACGACGTTGAAAATCTCAGACATCGAGCCAACCGTTGACCGTTCAGAAGGAACACCCGGTCGCTGTCGCAGCGCAATGGCGGAAGGAATGTGTTTGACTTCTCGCACGTCGGCCCGGCTGCTTTGACCAATTCGTCGGCGGGTGTAGGTGGACAAGGCCTCCAGATAGCGACGTGACCCCTCGGCATAGAGAATGCCCATAGCCAAGGAGGACTTTCCTGAACCAGACGGCCCCGAAATGGCTACGAACTGATTTAACGGAATGTCGACATCAATGTTTTTCAGGTTGTGGACACGTCCACCGCGAACTTCAATTTGCTCAATTTTTTGGGGCATTATTTTCTCCTGCAGCACTATTCTAATGTCTAGCCTACCGCAGTTTTTAGTCGATTTCAAAAGAGAAAACTAGGCAAAGACGTATCGGCTCTGCCATTGCCCTTTGGCCTTTCTTTTTTAGCTAGATCAAAATGGTCGTTGTGACCATGAAAGGGCAACTTTCCCATTCCAGAAAGTCCAAAAAGACAGGTCAAACAATGGTAAAATAGACCTTAGAACAGATTGAAAGGGAGTAACCATGGCCATTCAACTTTACCTTGTCCGCCACGGACAAACATACTTTAACTTAACCCGTCGTCTCCAGGGTCACTCTGACGCACCACTTACAGCAGCCGGAATCGAACACGGACACGACGCCGGCCGGCGCTTGGCAAACATTCATTTCAACGGCGCCTATTCCTCTGATTTAACCCGTGCCATCCATACAGCTAAGTATATTTTGTCTGAAAACAAGGCCGGTTCGCCAACTTGGCCACAGCAGCTTCCAGACTTTCGTGAAGAGAATTTCGGCTCCTTTGAAGGGATTGATTCCCAGGTTGCCTTAACGCAGTTAAACGCCTTCACCGACACCCCATACGCTGATTACTCAGACATGATTCAAAAACGTGGCATGGCCGGTTCAATGGACCTCTTTGCAAAAGCCGACCCCTACCAGTTGGCTGAAAACTACGAGGCCTTCATCAGTCGCATTAAGCGCGGCTTTGACTTCTTGTTGAAGGAACACAAAGATGGCGATCAAGTCCTGGTCGTCGCCCACGGCACCGCCATTCGAGCAATCGTTGACTACTTTGGTCACCCCGAAATGGCCGGTCAATCAATTACAAACGGAGCCGTGACAAAGATTCATCTGACAAAAGAAGATGGCCGTGTCGAAATCTTTAATGATAACGAGCACGTTTTCAAAAAAGCATAAGCACAGTCGGCCGCAGCCGACTTTTTTAAACGGAGTCTACTATGGCAGAAGATACACGTACTGAAATCCCCGTCCGTCCCGTCCTTTTGGCGGCCTTGCGACAGGACCAAAAGCAAAACCTGGACTATGAGCTAGAAGAACTGGAAAACCTGGCCTTAGCCAACCGGCTGGAACCGGTCGAAACCTTTATCCAGGCCTTAGACCGGCCAAATCCGGCCACCTACTTTGGAAAGGGCAAGGTCGAAGAGCTGCGCCTGGCCGTCCAGACATACGAGGCGGATTTGATTGTCACCAACGACGAACTGTCCCCCTCACAGATTCACAACTTGGAAGAGGCAACCCAAGCCACGGTTGTTGACCGAACTGGCTTAATCCTAGACATCTTTGCCCAGCGTGCCCAGACCAAAGTCGCCAAACTGCAAGTCCAGTTGGCCCGGCTCGAATACCAGCTGCCCCGTCTCCGGACATCCATGTCCGTCTCACTCGATCAGCAAACCGGTGCCGGTGGCGGTGGCTTCACCTCCCGTGGTGCTGGTGAAACGAAGCTAGAACAGTCAAGGCGGCGCTTGACTTCTGAAATGGTGTCCATTAAGAAGGAGCTGGAAGCCTTGCAAAAAGACGCCAGCACCCAGGGCAAGAAACGCCAGGAGTCAGCCATTCCAACTGTTGCCCTGGTTGGTTACACCAACGCCGGCAAGTCGACTTTGATGAACCAGCTGCTAACCCGTTTTGGCCAGGGGGCCGGAAGCGATTCAAGCAAGCAGGTCTTTGAAAAAGACATGCTCTTTGCGACGTTGAACACAACGATTCGGCAGTTAACCCTTTCAGACAAGTCCCGCTTTCTTTTGTCTGACACGGTCGGTTTTGTTTCCAAGCTGCCCCACCACTTAGTGGCCGCCTTCGAATCGACTTTGCAAGAGGCCGCAAACGCCGATTTGCTCCTCCAAGTCGTTGATGTTTCAGACGAACACTACCAGTCAATGATGAAGACAACAGAAAACACCTTGGCCCGCCTTGGTATCAAGGACAAGGCCATGATTACCGTCTATAACAAGGCCGATAAGGCTGACCTGTCCTTCCCACTGGTCGATGGTGAAGCCGCCATCACGATTTCGGCTCGGGACCGGCAGTCGCAAGATGAGCTGCTCGGCTTGGTAAAGAAAGCCCTCTTCACCGACCGTAAAGAAGTCACGCTAAAGGTGCCCTTTGCCGATTCGGCCGTGGTGGCCCATCTGCTTGATGATCACGAACTGCTTAGCCAGGACTTTGACGAAACGGGAACTACGGTTAAGCTGGCCCTGTCGCCCGATGAAATCAATCGCTATCAAAAATACATTCACTAAAAAAAAGCCGCTCGATTAAGAGCGGCTTTTTTATTTTGCAAATTAAAAGGCAGACCCAAAGGTCTGCCAAAAGTGATTGCCAAAACGGCTTATTGCCCCTGCTGGGATCGAACCAGCGCATGGAGGTACCAAAAACCTCTGCCTTACCACTTGGCCAAGGGGCAATCGTAAGATACCAGCTACTTATGCAGCAGCGATGGGAGCGGTAGGATTCGAACCTACGAACCCGAAGGAACGGAGTTACAGTCCGTCGCGTTTAGCCAGACTTCGCTACACTCCCGAATGCCTTACGACTTAAATATTATATCAAGGCTGGCCTGTCCCTGCAAGACTTTTTCGTGATTTCTTTTGAAATAGGCCGCCATTTGGGCAGTAAAAAAGGGAGACGAACGAATCGTCTCCCTTTTTCGATTATTCAATTAGTTTTTCTTTCCAGGGAAGGCCCAGTTGAGCTTTCCAAAAACCTTTAACATCGCAGGCACGAAGAGCAAGCGAACGAAGAAGGCGTCGAAGAAGATTCCAAAGGCCAAGGCCAATCCAAGGGACTTAACCGTAGGATCAGAGTTCAAGGCAAAGGAACCAAAGACGGCAATCATAATCAAGGCGGCCGTTACGACAATTGGACCAGAATCCTGCATGGCAACCGTGACAGCACGGTCGTTATCCTGCGTCTTCTTGAATTCTTCACGAGCACGTGACACCATGAAGACTTCGTAATCCATGGCCAAACCAAAGAGGATGGCCGTGACGATGATTGGCAAGAAGGCAATCAACGGAGCCCCCTTCGATACGCCGAAGAGGCCCTTCAAGAAGCCGTCTTGGATAACCAAGGTGGTGAAACCAAAGGAAGCCAAGAGAGACAAACCGAAGCCGAGCATGGCCACGATTGGGACAACGAAGGAACGGAAGACCACCATCAACAAGAGGAAGGCCAAAATCATGATCGTTGCCACAAAGATTGGCGTTGCGTTGTTTAACTTGGCCGTAATGTCCAAGTTAACGGCGTTGATTCCAGTCAGCGTAATCTTAGCATCGTACTTTGACTTCGTCGTGTCAGAGTAGTCCTTAATCTTGTTAACCAAGTCTGTCGTTTCCTTGGCTTCTGAACCCTTCTTAGGGGTAATCAGCATCAGGGCGTACTTGCCATCGTCTGAAACCATGTACTTACGACCGGCTTGGGCCATAATCGCTGCCTTAATCTTAGCGGCGGTTTGGTCCTTTTCTTCCTGCGTAGGCATCTGACCCGTTGCTTGTGCTTGAGCCATCATTTGCTGCTGGGCTTGTTGCGTCAATTGACTTTGCAAAGCAGCAGCCTTCGTTTGGTCGACTGACAAAGTCTGCATGGTCTTGACTGCCTTAAAGCCAGCAATGTGATCAGCAATCTTTGCGAGGTTGGCCTGGTTTTGGTTGGCATCCTTATCAGTATCCAACTTAACCACGGCAACCAGTGGTGAGTTCACCCCTTCACCGAACTTGTCAGAGATCATGTCATAGGCCTGACGTTCCGTGCGATCTTCTGGCAGTGAACCGTTGTATGGCATGCCCAAACGCATGTGTTGCGTTGGCAAAGCCATTGCTCCCAGGATAACGATAACCGAAACGATAACCGTCCAAGGGTGACCCGTCAAAAACTTGGTAATCTTTGATGGGTTTTGCGCCATTTCATCAACCGTCTTAGTGGCTGGCTTGATGAACTTTGAAAGCAAGGCAATTAAAGCTGGCAAGAAAGTCAGTGCTGAGAAGACGGCAAAGGCAACGGCAAAGGCTGCCGCAATTCCCATCGTCGTCACGAATTCGATGCCGGCAAAGGCCAAACCAAGCACGGCGATAATCACCGTTACACCGGCAAAGATAACGGAGGCACCAGCCTCAGAAAGGGCACGGCCCAAGGCTTCTTGCTTGTTCCCCTTGGTATCCGCCAAATCCGTCTTATAACGGTTCAAGATGAAGAGGGAATAGTCGATTCCAACGGCCAATGACAACATCACGGCCAAAGTCTGTGAAACGGAAGACATCGTCAAGAAGTTCGTGCCGATAACCACGAGCAAGATCCCAGAAATCAACCCAACCAAGGCTGAGATGATTGGCATTCCAGCCGTTACGAATGAACGGAAGAGGGCCAAGAGCAAAACAAAGGCGATGGCAATTCCGATGATTTCAGATGAACCACCGACCTCAAAGGGGTGCACCTTAACAGATCCCGTAAAGGCCACCTTGGTGTTTGAGGTCTTCACCTTATCGTTAAAGATGTCCATGACACCGTCGATATCCTTGCGGGCAACGTTGTTGGAATCTTCCTTATAGGTAATGTCAACGTAAGTTGTCGTCTTGTCAGAAGATACGGCGTTTGATTCGTATGGGTTGGCAATGGACTTGATGTCCTTACCATACTTGTCTTGTACCTTTTGAATGGCAGCGGTTACGTCGGCCTTCGTCTTTGAGTCCGTAACATCACCGTTTTTCTCCTGGATAACCGCCTTCATCGTTCCGGCATTGGGGTTTTGGTTAAACTCCTTTTGCAGGGTCGATTGAATGTTGGTTGATGGAATACCTGAAATCGTTAGGTTTTGGGTGTAGTGCGAACCCAATCCCATGGCCGTAGCTGCCAAGGCAGCAACAACGACGATCCAGGCGAAAAAGGTCTTGAATTTATTTCGATAAATCCATTCTCCTAAGCGCTTAAGCATTGTTATTCTCCTTCATATCTCTTTTATTACTGCATCCATTCTAGGCATGGAAATTTGCCCGGTAAAGGGGTAAAATTGAGATACTGTCGCAGCACCATTACAACAGAGAGAAAGTGTCCCTTTTATGGCTAATAAAACCTACACCCTCATGCATGAGCACTTGCTAGACACGACTGGCGAACTGCTTTCAACCATGCCCTTTTCAAAGATTACCGTCAAACACATTTGTGAAAAGGCCGAGGTCAACCGAAACACCTTTTACCGGCACTTTGACGATAAGTTTGATTTACTGGACGTTATCGTTAAAGAAGCCCTCCAGTTAATGGCCAACCAGTTTGATGTTGACTTTTTCTTGCAGGCGCCCTTTACGGCCATTAATCAGTTCGCCTTTCCAGATTCACTATCGATTCTCGATTTCCAGCTGAAGGATAAACTTTTTGAAGAACAGTTTTATAACGCAGTTTTTAAGGAACTAGCTGCCATGGCTTCTTCTTCGGAAGTGCTTTGGCTGCTCGGTAACATGCAGGTCATCCGCATTTGGAACAACAACTTAAACAAACCGTACTCCTTCCAAAAGGATTACGCCCTCTTTGATCAAATCATTCGTGAAAAGAAATTCCCCGGGATTGACTGAAGCAAAATAAAACGACGACCACCTGGTCGTCGTTTTTTTAATGAAGGAGCATCAACAAGGAAGCTGCCTGGACCCAACCATTGTGGAAGATGTGCATCAGAATAGATGAGGACAGTTTCCCCGTCTTTTGATAGGCATAGGCCAGTCCCGTTCCAATGATCAGGTAGGGTGGCAAGTCTAAGAGGGATAGCCAGGTGTAGGAATTCAAGTGGTAGAGGCCAAAGAGCAAACCTGAGGCAATAATGGTTACCCAGGGTGCCTTGGCCCAGTTGAAGTAACGGAAGAAGAGGCCACGGAAGAGCAGCTCTTCCATCACCGGCCCCAAAAAGACAATAATGAAAGACAAAACAACCGTTGAATATTGCCCACCGGCGTTCATCAAACCATCAATGGCCGCTTGATTTTCGGTCGTCGATGACGCCCATTTTGCTAAGAAGAGGTTTTCAAGCATCCCCCAGACCATCATCCCGGCTAAGGCAATCAGGTAGACCGAGGCGATGTAGCCCAGTTCGGAAAGCGTCGGCCAGTTAATGGTTTTCAATGAAAAGCCTTTCTTCAAAGAAGTTGCGCTTGAATGAAGGCCGGCTTTGACCTTGGCCATTGCCTGCAGACCAAAGCGAATGAAGGAATAGGCCAAGAGAAAGCCACAGAACAAAAGCAAGTAGCGGTCGCGGCCGGTCATCAGGACCGACCCCTGCATCAAAGCCATGGCCAGGTACTCAAAGGCAAAAAAGAAGAGCCAGGAAAACAGGCGCACAGTCCCAGAGAGGGTCAAGCGGCCGGCCTTTGTTATTTTTTGATGAGAGCGTTCCCACTGCTTTGAAGCAGCCAAAGCATTCTTTTTTACCATAATTGACCTCGTTTCTCAGATAAGAATACCACAACCAAGCCTTTTCAAGCAAAAAAGCCGCTTGTTAAGCGACTTTTGCAAAACTTTTATCCATATTAATCGGCGGAGGGCAGGAGCTTGATCAAGACGTCTGCTAATAAAAGGAGACCGGTTATGACCACGGCCCAAATGCTGGCATAGCCATCCACCACGTATTCACTCACACACCAGCAGATAGCTAAGAAAACGGCGGGTTCGATCACGAAGAAAGAAAGGGATAGGCCGGTATCCCGGTAGCGCCGAACGGAAATGGTGATGCTTGGAATGAAGATGGCTAAGAGGAAGAAGGTCGTCAAGACCAGCCAAGTAATCGTAATAAAAGCAACTAGAATGTCTAAAATAAAGAACCACTCAACCATGGTTAACAAGGTGAAGAGCAGCTTAAAGACAAGGGCAAAGCCAACCAAGAACAAGAGGTTAATGACGGCCACCGCCCAATAGGTTGACCGATTCGTCCGCTCGCTAAGGTTAAAATAGTGTTCTAAAAAGTCCTGGTATGCCTTCATCGTCTTTTCTCCTATATGCTTTCATTATACCATTTGGACCGGCCATTATCTGAATCGTTCTAAACAATAAAAAAAGAAGACCATTTGGTCTTCTTTTTTATGAAGGCGTTAAGCCCAATTCTTTTTCAATCGTTTTCAAAACACCGGTTTCGACATTGGTGGCCACGGCTTCCTTGTCGTGGGCCGTGTGCATAAAGTCGGCCGCGTTCGGCATCAAAAAGGCGTGTTCATACTTCTGTAGCATTTCCAAGTCGTTGGAGTTATCGCCAAAGACCATGACCTGATTGTCAGTCAAGTCGTAATAGTCCTGCAAGATTTTCAGGGCGTTGGCCTTGTTGACGTCCTTTGGCAAAATGTCCACCGAACCAAAGCCAGAGCCGGTCACGTGAATGTCATCCCCGAAGAGGTCTTCAATGATCTTCACGTACTTTTGAACTTCGTCATGGGGCCAAATGAAGGAAACACCCAAAATTTGATCATCAATGTCCAAAAGCTTTTCGACTTGCGTCACGTTTGGATAAAACTGTGACAGCATGGCGATGATTTCAGCCGTGGCGTGATTGGAAACGTAAGTTCCCTTCGTGCCGGCCAAAACAATCAGGTTTTCGTTAATGCTGGCGTGCTTAGCATTCCATTGAATCACCTTTTGAATCTGTTCGGCAGTCAAGTAAACAGCGGAAAGCACCTGGCCTGGCACTGCCACGACCGAACCATTCGACCCGATATAATCGATTTGATCCAAGAGACCATAATCAGCCATTGGGGCAAAGAGCTCTTCCAAGTTCGCTAGCTGACGACCGGAAGCCGCCACAAAGCGAACGTTTTGCTCCTTTAGTTGGGCCAAGACTTTGGCAAAGCGCGCTTGATCGTATGCGTCTTGGCTAGTTAAAAAAGTACCATCCATGTCGGATGCGATTAATTTAATTGTCATCATTCGCCTTTCTCGTCTTCTGTCGGGAGGGCTCGTTTAAAGTTATTCGGCAAAGCCTTCAAGGTACTTGTCGTAAGCCGCTTGGTCGACCACCCAGTCCAGTTCGCCAATGTATTCGACGTGTGGATCATGGTAGGCAAAGCCGTGCTTGAACTTGTAAAGGCCGTCGTCTGGGGTAAAGGAACCAACGCCACCAAAGTCGTAGCGAACCTTTTTCTCCTGAAGACCCCACTTCAGCATTTCCCACTGCACAAGGTAGGGGCCGTAGTGCTTGGCATAAGCGCGGTTTGATCCCGCGTACATGTACCAAATCTTATCGCCGTAGGCAAAGCCAATCCCGGCCGCAACGACCTGGCCATCAAAGTGGGCCAAGAAGACGCGGAAAGCTGGATCGTCTGCCCACAATTCCTGCATTCGGTAGAAGTAGTCGATTGGTCGGTGGGTGATTCCCTGGGCCTTGGCCATCATCTTGTAGGTCTCAAAGAAGGCCTCAATGTCTTCCTTAGAGCTTCCGGCCGTCACCGTCACACCGTCCTTCTTTGCCCGGCGAATCTGGTTGCGATAATCACTCTTAAAGTGGTGCATCAGCTCCTCTTCGTTCGTAATCACTGATGCCCCTTCCCCACGACCGTCGTAAAAGAGTTCGACGTTTCTTCGGGGTTGGATGTTGCCATGCATGTAGGTCACATCGGTGTTGCGGGTGACAAAGCCGGCTGCCTTGTAGGCCGCATCCAGCTTGTCATCGTAGAGCACTTCCGGATCCATGCGGAGCAAAAAGACATTGTCAGGCAAGTTGTCTAAGGCCTCTTCGACCAGGGACTTGACTAAGTTGACATCTTTAATGTCTGCCACCGGTCCCTTGGGACAGTAAGCCAAGAGCTTGCCGGGAACGGCTTCGATAGTCAAAACGGCCATGGCGGCAGTAATCTGCCCCTGCTCGTCTTCACGATAGAGGTAGAGATGTCCCCAGTTCCCCTTTAAGTCGCCCCACTTTGGATCCTGGGTGACTTGGCCACCGGCCTGTGTTCGAACGAATTCTTGAAAACGTTCGAGCTCTTTTTGATTTGTCAGATCAAGCAATGCCATGTGTTACTTCCCCGTTGTAATGGATGCGTAGTTTTGAATAAAGTAGACCAAGGTCTGCAATTCGTTTGTCAAATCAACGTTTTGAACACGGACACCATCCGGTACGGAAACCCGGAGTGGCGTGAAGTTCATGATGCCCTTCACACCAGCCGCTACCAGGGTATCAGTGATGTCTTGAGCGGCCTCTTGGGGCACCGTCAAAATGGCGATGTTAATGCGTTGGGCCTTAATCTGTTCTTCCAATTCGGACATGTCATAAATTGGCACACCGGACAGAATCTTTCCGCGGTGCTCATTGATGTCAAAGGCGGCGGCAATCCGCATGTTGGATGACTGGTGGAAGTTGAAGTTCAAAAGGGCCTGCCCCAAGTTTCCAACCCCAATCAAGGCCACGTTAATCAGAGAATTTTGGTCCAAGACTTTGGCAAAGAAGGACAAAAGAGCCTTGACGTCGTAGCCATAGCCACGCTTTCCAAGGGCACCAAAGTAGGAAAAGTCGCGCCGGATGGTCGCGGCGTCAAACTTCGTTGCTTCGGCCAATTCGGCAGAAGAGATGCGGCTTGTTCCGGCGTCTTCTAAGAAGGTTAAATAGCGGTAGTAAATCGGCAACCGTTTAGCAGTTGCACGAGGAATTCGTGCTTGTTCGTTCATGGCTTTCTCCATTTCGTTCATTGTGAAAGATTCGTTCTTTGTGAACTATAGTATTTAAATCATACCATAATATCAGACTTTGTGAAACGACTTTGATAAAAATTCACATTTGTTTTGTCACATTCTCAACTA
Source organism: Fructobacillus papyrifericola (assembly GCF_018437235.1). Taxonomy (GTDB): domain Bacteria; phylum Bacillota; class Bacilli; order Lactobacillales; family Lactobacillaceae; genus Fructobacillus; species Fructobacillus papyrifericola. The sequence continues at coordinate 170,593 of NZ_JAAMFJ010000002.1, forward strand.
GTCGCTCGCTTTTTTTGCAATAAAAAAACAGGCTAGCGCCCGTTTGTCTTTTATTTTTCTTCGTAAAGTGGAAAGTCCAGTCCCGGATGGGTGTTCAAATCCAAGTCTGCAAAGATCTGATCCTTGTAATTCCAGTAACCAGCCGCACCAATCATGGCCGCGTTATCCCCCGTGTACTGCTTAGGTACCGGGATAAAGTCGGTTTGCGGAAAGGCCGAAATCAGTTCTTTTAAGGCAGCTCGCAGGCCACTGTTGGCCGCAACACCCCCGGCCAACACCAGGGACTTGACCGGAAAGTCGGTCAAGGCCCGGCGGGTCCGGTCAATCAAGGCTTTGATAACCGCTGCTTGGAAGGAGGCCGCCAGGTCGGCCTGGTTGATTTCTTCGCCACGTTGTTCCGCATTGTGAACCTGGTTGATGACGGCTGACTTTAGACCGGAAAAGGAAAAGTCGTAGCCCTCCTCGTGGGCCATGGCCTGTGGGAAGTTAATCGTCACCTCCCCCTGGCTGGCCAATTCGTCGATGGCCTTTCCAGCAGGGTAGTTCAGGTTCATGAGCCGGCCGACTTTGTCATAGGACTCGCCCGCCGCATCATCGTAGGTTTCACCCAAAATTTCAAAGGAATTTTCCTTCTCCATCAAAACCAATTCAGTGTGCCCACCGGAAACCATGAGGGCGATGGCCGGGTATTCAATCGGTTTGTTAAAGTTGGCAGCCGCAATGTGTCCAGCCAAGTGATTGACCGGAATCAGCGGCAGGTCATGGGCCATGGCAAAAGTCTTTGCCCCCATTAACCCGACCAACAGCGAGCCAACAAGGCCCGGCCCGTAGGTCACGGCCACCCCGTCCAAGTCAGCGGGCGAAACACCGGCTTCTTCTAAGGCAATGTCCAAAGTCTTGGTGATCCATTCCAGGTGGTGGCGGGAGGCGACTTCTGGAACAATCCCGCCGAAGCGTTGGTGGGAGTTGATTTGAGTGGCGACGGCGTTTGAAAGCACCTCGCGGCCGTCCTTTACAACGGCCACCGAGGTTTCGTCAGCACTCGATTCAAATGCAATCAATGTTGTCATGCTTTTTTCTCCATTAGAATAGCGGTCTGCCCGTCCTGGTAGTAGTGTTTGCGGGTTCGATAGGTGCTAAAGCCAACTCGCTCATAGAGTTTTCGGGCGACCCCATTGCCTTCCTTAACCTCTAAAAAGAAGTGGCAGTCGGCCTGTTTTTCGAGCAAGTCAGCCAGCAAGCCCCGGCCAATCCCCTGCCCCTGAAAGTCCGGTAAAACGGCCAAATCACCAATTTCAATCTCGTCCAAAACCCGGCTATATGACAAAAAGCCCCGCTTTTGCTCATCCATTAAAAAGACGGTCCGACCGCCAGTCAACTGCTGGTCAACTGCTTGATCAGGCAAGGGGTTCTCGTCTAAAAAGGCCGCTTTAGCAATCCTTTTAATGGCAGGGGCGTCAGCCTCCGTTGCTCGCCTAGCCCTCAAGGTTCTGCACCATTGAAATCGCGTCTTCCTTATTGTCCAAGTAATAGTGTTCAATCACGTCTTGAACGGTAAAGCCGAGCCGGTCGTAGAGTTCCAAGGCCCCCGTGTTTGAACGGCGGGCCTCCAAGGAGAGCATTGGCAGACCAATCTCCCAGGCCACGGCCTTGGCCGTGTTAATCAGGTAGGTGCCGACCGAACGGCCCTGCCAAACTGGCAAAACGGCAATGTTAGCAATGTGCAAATCCGGCACCTGTTCCCGACGGACCAGGGCAATGAAGGCAACGACTTGGTCCCGCTTCACCGCAACGAGGTAGAGCCGGTCCTTTTCCGAGGTCAATTCATGGTAAAAGTCCCGGGAAACCCAGGGGGCATAGCCGTTATAGACGGCCTCTTGAATGGCCACTAGGCCCGGAATGTCGGCCACAGTTGCCAGGCGGAGCGTGAGCACGTCCCCGGCCGCTTCAAAGCGTTCGGTTGGAAAGTCGATTAAGGTCTGGGCGACCGGCTTTTCTTTTTTCTTTCTCTTAAACTTCAAAAACATAGGGCTTGTCCAGTGATTTTCCATGCTGCGCCTTTTCCCAATTGAGTTCGGCTTGGGTCTTGCGCAAGTAGGCCGGTGTTAAGTTGGCGACGTCTTGGACCGGTTGATTGGTTGCAATCAAGTCAACCAGGCCAGTTCCCGTTGGTAGTGCGGCTTCTTCAGGCAAAATGGTCAACGGTTGGCGGCCTAATTCTTCTTCGATGGCCTCTTTAAAATGACCGCCGTCACCGACAACGACGACCGGTTCGTTCATCTGCGCAATCAGTGGCAAGACTTCGTCAATCGGGTAATGGCCGTCTTCTAAGACGACTTTGTCAGCCAGGTAAGCCCCGGCAAAAACGTTCTCGTTGCGGGCGTCAAAAAGTGCCAAGACAATGGCCTTGGTTGGCTTTGCCAGCTGGACCTGACGGGCCAGGGCCTGCAGGGAAGAAATGGCGTAAAGCGGCTTTTTCAGCGTGTCCGCAAGCACCTTTCCAACCGTCAAACCGATGCGCAGGCCGGTAAAGGACCCGGGACCCTTGGCAACGGCGATTTGGTCGATGTCTTGGAGCTGCCAGTTTTGTTCTGCTAAGAGGCGCTTGGCTGCTGGTAAGAGGTCAACCGAATGGTTTTTGGGCTTATCGGTTTGAAAGGAACCGACAACTTGACCGTTTTCAAAAAGTGCCACTAAAAGTGGTTGGTTACTTGTATCAATTGCCAAAACTTTCATAGGGCCTCCACACGCACTGGGCTTTTCTTTTATTTTACTAAACGAGGACTTCATTTCAAATAAAAAAACCGCTCAGCGCGGTCTTTTCTAATCGAGGGTTCGAACCGGTCTTACTTGACCAAACCTTCGTTCTTCATCACAGTCGAAACAGCTTGGATGGCATCCTTCGCGTCGTCGCCATCGGCCTTGATCGTTACGTCTGCGCCATGGCCAACACCAAGTGACATCACACCCATAATGGACTTCAAGTTGACTTCCTTACCTTGGTAAGAGAGCGTCACTTCGGCGGCAAACTTTGAAGCTGCCTGTACCAAGAGAGTGGCTGGACGAGCGTGAATACCCGTTTCTGAAATGATGTTAAATTCTTTTGTTTCTGCCATGTTCTTTCTCCTTTTGGAAAAGTCTTATCATCGATTTAAGTTTATCAAAGCGCTTACAAAATAGCAAGGATTATTCGCTTGCAGGCCCTTGAAACAGTCTACCGCCGGACGCTTTGGCTAGTCGATTGTTGTAGGCCTTGCCCAAGCCGATTTCTGGCATCGATTGGACGTAGATGGTGTCAACGGTCTTATCGTCATCAAAGTAACGCAAGCCGGCAAAGAGGTTTTCGGAAGCCTGTTCCAGACTTTCACCCAAGGACCAAGACGGCTGCTCCTTGTTTTTCAACTCGCTTAGCAGGGCCTCATCGGCCATTACCGCATCTGCTGGCCCCAGCTTTTCCTGCAGGTCAAACCAGTCCAGTGGGTCAAAGACCAAAACGTCCTTGTCCGGTGCATAGTGCCGGTATTTCATCCCCGGCGCCTTTGGCGTCTGGTCAGCGGCCAGGGCCTTCTTACTGGTCCCATCAACAACTGTTTGACCCAGTGACCGACTCAGCTCCTCTTCGGTCACTGCCCCCGTCCGCAAAATAGTTGGAACTGAAGCAGTCAAATCAATGACCGTGGATTCAACGCCAATCTGGGTTGGCCCGTCGTCTAGAATGCCTGCTATCTTGCCCGCCATGTCGTGTTTGACGTGGGCGGCCGTCGTTGGCGATGGCTTTCCAGAGGTATTAGCCGAAGGACCAACGATTGGAAAGCCGGCCTGCCGAATCAACTCACGGGTTGGTTCGTTTTTAGGCATGCGGATGGCAGCCGTTTGCAAGCCACCGGTCACAAGCATCGAAACCATCCCCTCCTTAATCGGCAGAATCATCGTCAAAGAACCCGGCCAAAAGTCGGCCATCAACTTTCGGGCCTGATTGGTCACCATAACGAAGGGCTCGATTTGCTCCTCGTCACCAACCGTCATGATGAGCGGATTATCGGCCGGCCGGCCCTTGGCAGCAAAGACTTTCTTCACCGCTTCTTCGTTGGTGGCGTCAGCCCCCAAGCCGTAAACCGTCTCGGTTGGAAAGGCAACCACTTCACCGGCCCGCAAGAGCTCGGCGGCCGCCTTGATGTCTTCATTTTGATTGTTAAAGTGTTTCGTTTGCATTCAATTTCACTCGAATCATTCGATCTAGGCCAGACAGGTCCTGTTTCAAATCAACTTGGGCCCCTGGCAGGGCATCTTCAAATACTTTGACGAGAGCCGGCCCCTGGTCGTAGCCAATCTCAAAGTAGGCCCGACCATTTTCGTTCAAATGGTCTTCCAGCTGAAGGGCCATTCGTTCATATAAAGCCAAACCCTCGTGATCGGCATAGAGGGCCAAATCCGGCTCATAGGCAACCACCGATTCGTCCATTTCAGCCTGCCCATCCCGCCTAATGTAGGGCGGGTTGGACACGATGATGTCAAAGCGTTGGTTGGCAAAGGCTGCCAGCAGGTCCGACTCGACCAAGTCAACTTGCTCAGTCAAATCGAGTCGCTTCCGGTTCTCCCAGCATACGGCCAAGGCCTCCCTCGAAATATCAGCCGCCGTTACCTTCAGCCTGGAAGCCTCCCCTGCCAAAGTCAAGGCAATTGCACCTGAACCAGTTCCAACATCTAAAAGGCTCGGCCGATCGACTAAGAACGGCTCTTTTTTCAAGTCTTTTAGAACCCAGTCCACCAAGAGCTCCGTTTCCGGCCTTGGAATCAAGACCCGCTCATCAACGAGAAAGTCCCGACCGTAAAAGGGCGCTTCGCCAAGCAGGTACTGGGCTGGCCGGCCCTTCAAAAGGCCAGCAATCCAGGTCGGCCAGCGTTCAGCCAGCCAGTCTGGCATGGTTCGGGTCAAATTAGCCCGGAGCATGCCGTAGTTGACTTTTAAAGCACCGGTCAAGAGAAAGTCGATGTTATCAAGCGACTCCCCCTCATCAAGACCGGCAGCCGTCAATTCGGCCAGTGCCCATTTTCGTGCTTCCAACAGGGCAATCTTGGGCTGCTTGGCAGAAGCAGCGTGGGCTGACCGGCCAGCCCAGTAATCAAAACGGCCCTTGCCAACCTCGTTTAGTTCCGGCAGACTTCTTTTTTCTTCTTCAACCATTAGTCTTCGTTCAAGGCAGCCAACTTGGCTGTCTGTTCGGCCAGAACCAGAGCGTCGATAATCTCGCCCAAGTCTCCGGCAATGATTCGGTCCAACTTGTTCAAAGTTAGGCCGATTCGGTGGTCGGTCACCCGGTTTTGTGGATAATTGTACGTCCGAATTCGCTCGGAACGATCCCCGGAACCAACGGCCGTCTTTCGCTGTTCAGCGTATTCGGCCTGGTTTTCTTGAGCAAAGTGATCGTAGACGCGGGCGTTCAAGACTTTCCAGGCCTTGGCCCGGTTTTGCTGCTGGGAGCGTTCGTCTTGCATGGCAACCGTGATGCCGGTTGGTTCGTGGGTCAACCGGATGGCTGAAGACGTCTTGTTAACGTGCTGACCACCAGCCCCAGAGGCACGGTAAACGTCTTCACGCACATCCTTTGGATCGATCAAGCCATCGGCATCGACCTCTTCGAATTCTGGCATGATACCGACCGTGGCCGTTGAGGTGTGCACCCGGCCCTGCGTTTCGGTCTTTGGCACACGCTGCACCCGGTGGGCACCGGATTCAAATTTGAGCTTGGAGAAGACTTTGTCACCAGTGATCATCGCGGCCACTTCCTTGTAACCGCCGACTTCGGTTGTCGTTTCATCGATGATTTGTAGCTGCCAGCCCTGGTTTTCGGCGTAGCGGCGGTACATGCCAAGCAGATCGGCTGCAAAGAGCGAGGACTCATCCCCACCAGCCGCACCACGGATTTCCATGATGATGTTCTTATCATCGTTTTCATCCTTTGGCAGCATCAGAATCTTCAGCTTTTCTTCCAATTCTTCTTTTTCGGGTTTCAAAGTCGCCAAATCTTCCTTGGCCAAGTCATCCATTTCCGGATCACCCAGCATCGATTCGGCCTCTTCAATGCCGGACACAACGCTTTGATAGCGCTGGTAAGTCTCGACCGTCTCGCGAATCTGACCGGCTTCTTTAGACAGCTTCATGTAGTTTTGTGAGTCACCCATCACATCCGGATCGGCGAGCATTTGATTCAGTTCATCATAGCGGTCAACGACCGATTGAATCTGGGCAAAAATTGGATCCATTACGCTTCCCCTTGTTTTCTTAGCATGGCCATGTCCGGGTGGTACCAGTGGTAACGGCAAACCGGCTTATAGGCTTCGTCGCCCCCGATTTGAATCTGGGCGCCTTCGTACTGTGGCTTGCCATCGGCAAAGCGCAACTGCGTGGTGGCTTTACGGCCACAAAAAGAACAAATGGTTTTCATCTCGACTAGCTTGTCAGCCATCTCAATCAAGCGCTTGGCCCCTTCAAAGAGTTCGTTAAAGGCGTCTTGCTTCAAGCCAAAAGTCATCACGGGCAAGCGCAAGGCATCGACCACTTGAGCCAGCTGATCGACCTGTTCCTTCTTTAAGAACTGGGCTTCGTCGACCAAAACGGCAGCAAGCTGACGGCTGGCGCTCTCTTTTTGAATCATGGCGTAGAGGTCGGCATCGGGTTCAATGACCCGGGCCGGACGCTTCAAACCGATTCGAGAGGCAATCATGCCAACGCCGTCCCGGTCGTTAATCATTGGCGTCAAGAGCAAGACTTCCTTGCCCTGTGATTCGTAGTTGTGTGCCACCTTTAAAATTTCAATGGATTTACCGGAGCCCATTGCTCCGTATTCAAAGTATAACTGTGCCAAAAGACTCACCCGTTTTCTCTTTAATATCCTGTCTATTATAGCAATTTTTGCCCCTTCTGACGATGGCCCAGACCAATTTGTCAAAAAGGGCCTAGGTCGTGGTAAAATAGGTGTTTAGAAAAGGAGGACGGTTCATGTCTTTGAAAAGCCAATTGGCCAAATTCACGGCCCAATCATCGCACTTTATCCTACGAGACATTCTAAAGCGAGGGGGTACATCCCTACCAGGTAAGCTAGCCGTTGCCATCGACCCCGACGTCTTGTCGGCCGTTTCGGCCGACTTTGACCTGGTGGTTGTCACGGGAACGAACGGCAAGACGCTGACCACGGCCTTGATTACGCGGATTTTGAAGGCCGGTGGCTACTCCGTCATCACGAACCCCTCCGGTTCCAACATGGTCCAGGGAATTGCCGGCACGCTCCTCACCACCAAAGTCGAACCCTCACCAAACGGTAAGAAACCGGTAGCCGTCCTCGAAGTCGATGAGGCCAACGTTTTGTCTCTGACCAAGGCCATCAAGCCTAAGTACTTCGTGTTGACCAACCTCTTCCGCGATCAGCTGGACCGCTACGGGGAAATCTATTCGACCTATGAAAAGATTATCGACGGGATTCACCAGGCACCCGACGCAACGGTTATCACCAACGCCGATTCGCCAATCTTTGCCCGCGGAGACTACCAAAACAAGCGCCTCTACTACGGCTTCGACAACGTGCCGGCCGCAAAGTTTGAGGACCTGAAGGCGCCGAACAACACCGACGGTATTTTGAGCCCAACAGACCATTCGGTTTTGCACTACAACTTCATTACCTACGCCAACCTGGGCAAGTACTTCTCCGTCACCGATACCTTTGTCCGCCCGGCTTTGAACACGGCGGTAACTTCCGTTGATGAATTAACGCCAAAGTTCTCCCGCTTTTCAATTGATGGACAACCCCTGCGGATCGAAATCGGTGGCCTCTACAACATTTACAACGCCCTGGCCGCCTACACGGTTGGAAAGGCCTTCGGGGTACAGCCCGAAGAGATGAAGACCGCCTTTGAAGAGAACAAGCAGGTCTTCGGCCGTCAGGAATCTTTGAAGATTGGCGACAAGGACCTGACCATTCTCCTCATCAAAAACCCGGTTGGAACCAACACGGTGATCGACATGATGCAGACCGAAAAGGACCCCTTCACTCTGCTTGCCATGCTAAACGCCAACTACGCCGACGGCATTGACACCTCCTGGATTTGGGATGCCGAATTCGAACGCCTGCACGACAGCCAGCTCCAAGCCGTGATGACCGGTGGCGAACGCTACAAGGACATCACCGTCCGCTTGAAGATGGCCGGCTTTGATATCAAAGAGACCTTCCCAAAGACCGAAGAAATCATCCAGGCAATCGAAGCCGCTCCGACCGACAAAGTCTACCTGGCCGCCACCTACACGGCCATGCTTCAGGTTCGGGCCGTTTTGCAAGCCAAAGGCTACATTAAGGAGGAATTCTAATGGCAGACTACACGCTTTCACTCGCCCACCTCTACGGCGACTTAATGAACACTTATGGCGATTATGGCAACATCATCGCCCTGCGCTACTACGCCAAGCAAATTGGTGTGGAAATTGACGACAAGCTCGTTTCCTTGAACGATGACTTTGATCCAAAGGCCTACGACTTTGTCCTCTTTGGCGGTGGCCAAGACTACGAAGAAACGATTGTGGCCAAAGACATGGTCAATAAGAAGGAAGCCCTTCGCGAATACATCGAAGACGACGGTCCCCTCTTGGCGGTTTGTGGTGGCTTCCAGCTGCTCGGTCACTACATGGAAATGGCCGATGGCACGAAGGTTGACGGCATCGGTGTGATGGATCACTACACGACCAACATGACCGACCCTTCCGTCAAAGTCGACAGCGGCACCCGTCTGACTGGTGACATCGTTATCAAGAACAACGAAACGGGTGAAACCTACCACGGCTTTGAAAACCACCAAGGCCGCACCTTCTTAGGAAAGGGTGAAAAGGCGCTCGGCACGGTTGTTTCCGGAAAGGGAAACAACGGAATGGACCAATCCGAAGGCGTGATTTATCACAACGTCTATGGTTCCTACTTCCACGGCCCCATTTTTACGCGTAACGGGAACCTCGCTAAGCGAGTCTTAGCAACGGCCCTGAAACGCAAGTACCCTGAAGTTGATTGGACCAAGAAGTTGGAAGCAGTACCCGCTGAAACCTTCTAAGCGTCATCTTAAAAAGCAGCCTTTAACGGCTGCTTTTTATTTTGCATTCCTTTGCTCCAGGAAAATCAAAAGACCAGATTCGAATCGAACCCGGTCTTTTTAACTTACTCTGATAAGTGGTAGTAATAAGTCGAGATGGAAATGTTATCCATGGCCGACAAAGCCGCCCGCAAACGCAGCGACGACTGGTTGTGCAGAATGTTTTGCCAAGGCTTTTTAGGCACAAACTGTGGAATGATAACCGTTACCGAGTGGTTGATTTTTTCCGACTGCTTAGAGACCTTTGAAACAAAGCCAACAACCGGCTTCACAATCGACCGGTAAGAGGTGTGCACGTCGACGTAGCGGACGTCGCCAAAGTCTTTTCGGAACTGGGCCTGAATCTTTTCTTCCCGCCCCGGATTATCGTCAAAGGAAACGTGCATGGCGACGACTTTAGTCGCAATTGACTGGGCGTAGTCAACGGCCTCCGAAGTCACGCGGGTCAGGTTTGAGACCAAGACAATGGCCGTTGCCCCATCGTATTCGTGACGCACCGAACCAACGTTTTTAACGTACTGTAAGCGGAGCTGACGAGCAATTGCTTCATAGTGCCGACGAATCTTGAAGAAGACAAACATGACCAAAGGCATAATCAAAAGATATGGCCAAACGTGGTTGAGCCGGGTCACGAAAAGGACCACAACCAAACCAGCCGACATCGCTGCCCCGATAAAGTTAATGATGGACTTAACCCACCAGTAAGGTTCCTCGTGCCGGTTGCGCTTCCAGTGAACAATCATGCCAGACTGTGAAAGGGTAAAGGGAACAAAAACCCCAACGGCGTATAGCGGAATCAAGTTATCCGTATTGCCGTGGAAGATAACCGTCAACAGCATTGCCCCAATGGAGAGGGACAAAATCCCGTTGGAATAACCCAAACGGTCCCCCTTATCCAAATAAAGGTGGGGCAAGTACTTGTCCTTTGCCAGGTTCACGGCCAGCATTGGAAAGGCGGAGAACCCGGTGTTGGCAGCCACTGCCAAAATCAAGGCCGTGGCCAATTGGACCAAGTAGAAGAAGAGGTTGTGGCCACCAAAGGTTTCAGCAGCAATCTGTGACAGCACCGTTGAGTGGGCATTTGGCTGAATGCCATACCAGTAGGACAGGAAGGTAATGCCGAGGAAGAAGAAGGCCAAGACACCGGCCATCATCGTCAAAGTCGTTGCCGCATGCTTTTCCTTTGGTTCCTTAAAGTTTGGTACCGCGTTAGAGATTGCTTCCACACCGGTCAAGGATGAGGAACCCGAAGACAGAGCACGGAGGAAGAAAATCACCGTTAAGCCGGAAAAGTCCGTGCCGATTTTAGCTGCCTGGTGGGCAGGAATGCCTCCGGTTGCAGCCTGAATCAATCCCCAAACAATGGTGATGGTCATGACCAGGATGAAGAAGTAAACCGGCACCATCAAGAAGTTGGCCGATTCACGAAGGCCACGAAGGTTCAAAGCCGTCAAAATCAAAATCGTCATCAAAGACAAGGGAACGGCAAAGTGCAGCAAGGCGGGAACCGCTGCCGTAATGGCATCAGCGGCAGCCGAAGCAGAAACCGCCACCGTTAACATGTAGTCAACGAGCAGGGAACCACCGGCAATCAGGCCGGCCTTTGCCCCCCAGTTTTGGCTGGCTACCGTATAGGCGCCTCCTCCGTTGGGATAGGCTTTAATGATCTGCCGATAGGACAAAACGATTGCTGCCAGCAAAACTAAAATAATCATGGCGATTGGCAGTTGCAGCCAAAGAGCCATTGCCCCAGCCGTAATCAGAACGGTGGTAATCGACTCCGTTCCGTAGGCAACGGACGAAAGGGCATCCGATGAAAGGAGGGCCAAAGCCTTAGACTTGGTCAGCGATTGACCCGCCGCCTCCGAACTCTTCAAGGGTTTTCCAATAATGACGCGCTTCAGGTTTCGAAACATGGTTTCTCTCCAAAATTTTCTCTTAATAGAATCCTATTGTACCGCTTTTAAATTTAGAAAAAAAGGACTTTTCTAGAAGAGAAAAGTCCTTTTGACGCCTCTTTTAAAAGTTCTTACTTATTTGGCAAAGTGAAAAAATGAAAGGCGGAAAAGCCAGCCTGTAAGAGTGCTTTTTCCACAAGTTGCCCCTGTTCACGCGCATTTTTTTGAAAAGCAGTCGGAACAAAGAGACCGAGCCTTTCTCGAGCAAAGGCCAGCTGACCCTCGCTCGGATTTTGCAGCATCCCGACCGTCACCGGTGGAAGGAGGCGCTTTTTTGATTCAACCGACCGCTTTAAATCCAACAAGGGCTCTTTTGCAAAGGTAACCTGACTAATGAAAAAGTCCGCTCCAGCCGCCTGCTTTGCCAAAAAATTCCGCAACAGAGCCTCCTGATCCGGCTTTGTCGGATCAACCGTCGCCGCTAGGCAAAGGCTGTCCCCGCCCGCTTTTTTCAAGGCCGTGAGTAAGTCCACAGCCGAAGCAAAACCTTCCTCTTCCAAGCGAAAGTCGCCCCCAACCACCAAAAAGTTATTCAAGCCTTTTTCTGCTGCTAGTGCCACAAAGGGCAACAGGCTGTCTATGGATAAATCGCCCGCCCGCAGGTGAACCAACACCGGCAAGCCATGTTTTTCCTGGAGCCTTTCGGCTAATCCCAGCAAGTCCAGCCATTCTGCTTTGCTGCGCGCCTGGTTGACCAATGAGAAATAGGCCCAGTTTAAAGAGCCTTCCGAAAGGCCTTCAAGGAGCACTTTTTCAGCCTGTTTGCTGCTGAGTTCCTTTGAATAAACCGGCTTTTTATCGCTCTTTAAAATATCAATAATCTTCTTCATTGGCTGTTCTTTCACTGTTAAAAATCAAGTAGACCAATTTAATGATCTGTGCTAAAATAAGGGCAACTGGAGGTGAATTATGTATCAATCACAAGCACATTCAAACGATGAATTAACGGCCTTTATCAACCGGCCCGGCCGTCACCTAGTCTTCCTGTCGGCCGACTGGTGTGGCGACTGTAAGGCCATCAAGCCATTTGTTCAAGGCATTCGCGAAGAAGTTGAAAAGACGGCCGATTGGATGGATGCCGATCGTGATGATAACCTCGATTGGGCCAGCCAGTTTGGCTTGAAGGGAATTCCAGCCTTCGTCCTTTTTGAAAATGGTCAAAAAGTCGCACAAATCGGTCATGGTGAACGTCTGAATCCAAAGCAGATTCAAGACTGGTACCAAGAAACCCTTGGTTAATCACCCTATTTTAACAAAGACCATTTAAAAACGGTGGGTTCATTTCGAACCCACCGTTTTTCTTTAGCTCTTAATAAAGGCCGCCACCTGGTTGGATGGAATGGCAAAACCCATTCCCTCAATGTTGGTGTTTTGTGCCGAAGCCGTAATCTTCGACGAGGCAATGCCGATAACCTGACCCGATTCGTTAATCAGGGCACCCCCTGAGTTTCCCTGATTAATGGCCGCATCCGTTTGGATGACCGAAACGGTCTTGTTGTTCGTTTCCGTTGCCGTCAATGACCGCTTGGCTTGTGAAACAATCCCACTGGTCATCGTTGACGAGTAGGCGGCTCCCAAAGGCGAACCAATGGCCAAGACATTTTGTCCAGTCTTCACCTGATCCGAGTTAGCCAAAGTAGCCACCTGCTTGAAAGCGGTTGACTTGACCCGAATCAAAGCCAAATCTTGGCTGCTGTCAGTCTTTAGAATGGAGGCCGTGGCCTTGTCCCCATTGGCATCGACGACTTGAATGGCCGCCGAATTCTCAATCACGTGATAGTTGGTGATGATATCAGCCGAGTTCTTGTTGATCTTCAAAACCACGCCAGATCCCTGCGAGGCCGTGCTGTAATTATTAGAATCCGTGTCCTTGTTTTGGCTGTCAAAGGCGTCGGCCCCGTCTTCTAGAGAGGCCGACTTTTGCAAGTTTTGGACCGTAACCACCGCGTTTTTGACTTTGGCAAAGGCTGTCTTGGCCTTGTCGTTTGACGTGTAGGCCACTGCAGCAACGGTTGCCGTTCCCGATGCGTTTGTGTGGGTGGCTTTGGCCAAGCGCGCTTGGTACCAAGAATTTGGCAAAGTCGAGATGAACACGACCCCGGCCCCAACAAAAAGGGCAACGATCACGGCAATCGTTGGCCAGAATTTACTTTTAATAAAATGAATATGCCGCTGCATCAAAGAAATTCCTTTCCCTCTTAAGAAAAGCTAGGCTTCATTAAAGCGGAAGGGTCACACGGAAAATCGTGCCCTTCGGCTTGTTATCAATTACCGCAATTTTACCATTGTGAGCGCGAACTATCCATTCTGCAATGGACAGCCCAAGACCCGTTCCACCGGTTTGCCGGTTTCCCGTCTTATCCTCTCGGTAAAAACGATCGAAAATATGCTTCTTACCTTCGGCCGAGATTCCCCGACCAGTGTCGGCTACGGCAATCACCAGGCGCTTCTTTTCGACTTTGGCGGAAACGTTAATGCTGTCCCCGTCATCCGAATACTTCAAGGCGTTATCCATCAGCAAAACGAGCAGTTGGTGAATCCGCTTCCTGTCGATGGCAACCGGCTGCTCGACCTTCACGTCAACGGTGACTTCCTTATTAGAAAGGCTGCCCATTTCGACGTATGGGGAAAGGACTTTGACCACGAAGGCCTCGATGTCGGTCTTTTCCTTCTCAATCTTGGTCATGTTCGAACCGGACTTGGCCAGGGTCAGCATGTTGTTGGTCAAAGAATTCAAGCGGCGGACTTCGGACAAGGATAAGATCACCGCTTCGGATTCCTCTCGAATCGTCGCGGTTGGCTTGGTCAGCATCGTTTCCAGCTTTCCTTGAATGACGGACATGGGTGTTCGTAATTCGTGGGCGGCGTTGTTAACAAAGTCTTGCTGTTGCTGCCAGGCCCGTAAAATTGGCTTCATCGACTGGCGGGAGACAAAGTAAGCGAAGAAAAGGGCGAAGATGAAGGCCCAAACAAAGGACCAAATTAAGACGTCTTGGAACTTCTTCAAGTTGACAACCGTGTCGGTTACATCGACAAAGACGTAGCCGTAGGCAGCCGACTGAACACCAGTACCGCCCGGAACCACAACGGTCCCCTTCTTGAACTTAACCGCCTGAATCCGAAGGTAGGTCTTGTTCTTGTAGACCGTTTTTGGACTCTCCCCCAAGTCATCCTTATCAAACTTCAGGGTAATCTTCCGGTTTAAGACGTTTTTAGCACCGGTTGTCGCCTGTCCTTCGATTTGGTTACCCTTTTCATCGAAGTAAATCATGTTTCCACGGAACTCGTCCGGGTGGGCCATAGTAACGGACTTGCCCGTCTTTTTGGCCGGCTCGGTCGCACTGGCCCCATCATCCATGGCGGACTGCTGGTAGTAGGACACGTACTGATTAATCACCCGGTCGGAATTGTCGTAAATGGTGAAGGTGTAAATCCAGAAGATCACACCGGCTAGAAAGGTAAAAATCACCATGAGGCCTAAGGCCAGCGTGGCAAAATTATCAATCTGCTGCTTTCGATTAATCAGCTTGGTCATCTGGCACCTCAAGAATAAAGCCAATGTTTCGCAAGGTCTTAATCAAACCACCCTGGTCGACGGCCTCTAACTTTCGGCGCAAGTTGTTCAAATAGATGTTCACAACGTTAATGGTCGTATCGGAATCAACACCCCAGACACGGTCAAAGATTTGGTCACGGGTAACGATGATGTTCTTGTTTTGACCTAGGTAGGTCAAAATATCAAACTCTTTTCCGACTAACTTGACCGATTGCCCATGCACTTGAACGCCACGGTTTTCCAAATTAATCGTTAATTCACCAACCGTGATGGTGTTATCTTCTGAGTAGACACCCGTTCGACGAAGCAGTGCCTTAACTCGAACGAGGAGCTCTTCACGGTGGAAGGGCTTGGTCAAATAGTCGTCGGCCCCGACGTTAAAGCCTTCAATTTTGTCGTCCAAGGAAGCCTTGGCAGTCAAAATCAAGACGGGGGTGACGACTTTGGCATCACGAACGTTTTTAATGATGTCCAAGCCGGATTGACCGGGGAGCATCAAATCACAAATAATCAAATCAAAGGGTGATTCCTTGGCTTCAAATTCACCGTCCAAGCCGTCGGTAACGGCGGTCACATCGGCAAAGTCCTCCAGGAAACCAACGATGTTATCCGCTAAATTCTGATCGTCCTCGATCAATAAAATCTTAATTGCTTTTGCCATGTTTGCCTTCCCTTCTAAAAGCCACTTTCCTTATTTCTACCAAATTACCAGGATTAGATTAAGGATAAATTAAAGCGCACTAGCCGAAATCCCAAGTGAAATCGACAGTGCCTTCTCCACCGCCTTCATCGTATCATGATTGGGCTCAAGGTGGCCAATTCGATCACGGAGGCGCAGTTTATCGACCGTTCGCACCTGTTCGGTCAACACAATTGAATCCTTCTTCATGATGCCCGCCGATTCTGGCAGTAAAACGTGGGTCGGCAACTTGGCCTTGGTGATCTTTGACGTAATGGCGGCCACAATGGTCGTCGGTGCGTTTTGGTTGCCCCGGTCGTTTTGAATGATCAAAACCGGTCGGACGCCACTTTGCTCAGAGCCAACGCCCTGCTTTAAGTCCGCAAAGAAGACGTCGCCGCGGCGAACGTTTTCATAATCTGCTGTCATGTTAATCCTCTTGTCTATGTACGGGCAAAGCCCTTATTTCTAATCAATGTTGACACGGGGGACCCGGTCGGAAATCCCCGTCAGAATTTCGTGGGGAATCGTCTTAGCAAAGTCCGCCACTTCCTCAATGCTAATCTTTTCATCAGCATCTTGCCCAATAAAGGTCACCTCGGTGTTTACCGGCACTGGACCAGGTAAGGAAATGACGATTTGATCCATGGTCACACGGCCAAGGACCCGCTGTTTCGTGCCGTTTACGAGCACGGTCATGCCAGAAAGGCTACGCTTCCAACCATCGGCATAGCCGATGGGCACCGTGCCAACCCACTGGTCTTGTTTGGCCGTGTACGTGGCACCATAGGAAAGCGATTCGCCCTTCAACAAAGGATGAACGGCCCAAACACGGCCAACTAATTGACCAACTGCTTCCAATTCAACCGGCGATTCATAAGCGCCGAATGCCGGATTGAAACCGTACAGAGCAGCCCCGACCCGAATCGTGTCAGTTGGAATCTGATCCGAATGAAAAAGCGCACTGCCGGAGTTGGCCAAGTGCCAGTACTTTCTTGGAATGGCAAGGTCGGTCACCATGTGCATAAAGTCGGCCAGCTGTTGGTCATAGTAGGCCTGCTTCTTCTCATCCGCCGTAGCAAAATGCGTCATCACCCCGGCCAAGTCGAAGTGCTCGTCTTGACGAACAAAGTCTAACATGGACGACAGCTCGGCCTCCGTCTTAGCACCTACACGGCCCATGCCGGTGTCAACGGCCAGGTGGATGGCAAGCGGCCGCTTCGTTCCCTCTTCAACCAAAATTCCCTTGGCCTTCACCAACCAGTCAAAGGAACCGGCGATGGTCGCAAGCCCCTGCTCGGCCATTTCGCCTGCAAGTTCGTAGGGCTGTACGCCAAGCAGGAGAATAGCAACATCTTCTTCGGACATGGCCTTTCGAACCCGCAAGCCCTCTTCGACAGTCGCCACCGCAAAGTCCTTAACCTGGAGCTCCTTGTAGAGCGTTCGCGCTGCCCAGGTATCGCCATGGCCATAGGCATTGGCCTTGATAACGGCAATTAAACGCTTTGCCCCGGCTGCCTGCATCGTTTTTCTTGCATTTGAAACCAAGGCTTCTTTTGAACGAAGAAAAGCCAGCCCACGGCGTTTTAGGGCTTCCTTTTTATCCATTAGCGTTTCTTCTCCCAGTGTTTCCTTTTCAACTTCTCATACCAGCTTAGTTCTTCAATCGTCACTACGGTCGAAACGTAATCACCAGAATGGGTGATGGCCACGGACAGGGTGCCTTTTTGCCCGCGTACCTGAATTGTCGGGCGTCCGGAAGGCGCGTTTAGAATTTCAATATCCTGCCAGGCGGCCTTTTTCCCGATTCCCGTTCCAAGCGCCTTGGAGTATGCCTCCTTAGCTGAAAAACGACCAGCAACAAACTCCAAATAGTGTTTACCCGTCCGTTTTGAAGCGGCTGCCCGTTCTTTTGCTGTTAAGATTGTCGACAAGAAATTGGGCCGACGATTGAGAACTGCCTCAATTCGGCTGATCGATTCCATGTCGTTTCCGATGCCAATAATCATACCTTTATTTTAACAAAAAAGCGTTGCAGGGGCGAATAAATCGCGCTGCAACGCTTTTCTTATTGCTTATTGAAAGCTTGAAACCGATTGTTGACTTGGCTTCAAATTCTGCCAATCCTTTGACAAGAAGCGGTCGTTAATCTGGTAATCCTTCTTGTCGGCCTTTTCTGACAAGAATGGGTTCAAATACTGATCCAAGGCCAACCAACCACGCCAACCGACGTGAATGGTGTCTTGCATGAAGTAGTCCTGCCCCCCGTCCTTTGAAAGATCAGCAATGTTGTTAAAGCCTTGGCTTTGCAACTGGTACTTAATCTTCTGAACGGATTCTTGGTACATCGTATTGTTCAAACCAGTGTACTTTGCCCACCGTTGGTTAACCGGCGTGATGACAAACATCACGTCCGTGTGGTTCTTGGCAAAGTTATCCAGAACGGACTGGAAGTAAGCATACTCAACGGATTGGGTGTAATCATAATCCTTTTGAGCGCCCTTCAAGGCCTTCTTTTCTGGCATCACACGGGTGGTGTAGAAGGAGTTTTTGATGTGGAAGGGGTTGTTTGACGTTCCCTTCATTCCTTCTTCATAACCGATCTTGTCCAAGGCACTCTTAGCATAGTTTTGAGGCAATGCTTTAGCGGCTGGCAAGACCCGGTTCTTGTAGTTTGACGTCTTTTCCAAACGGGAGAAAAGGGCGTCTTGACGAGAAAGTAGCCGGTGCTTGACCCGCAGTGTGGACAAGTTGGTTTCCGACAACTTGTCACCATTTGCCACCTTGGTTAGAAGGCGGTTGTAGTAGGCGTTGTTCTTAACAACGGAACGTTGCAGAACCTGTGAGGCCACAAACTTATCCGTTTCCGTTGGTTGGTTCTGATCAAGGTTCAATAACCAATCAACCACCTGAAGTGGTGAATAGAAAAGATCAAAACCAGCGTCCGAGCCCTTCTTAGTGAACCACTGTGGTGAAACCACGTAAACGGCCTTCTTCGTCTTCAAAGTTCCCTGCATTTCCTGCATGTTCAAGAAGTGCACCAGAGAATCGGAACCAGCCTTCCCTAACATGAAGGGTTGGTAATCACGGTGGTACTTCTCGGCCAAGACAGAGGGGTGCAAGGAGTCAATTCGAGAAAGTTCAGATGAACCGAAGAACGGTACGTAATTGACTTTTTTATCCGCAAAAGCGGCGTTTTTGACCGCTTCGCCCTTCACTAGCTGGCTAGAAAAGGAAACGGATGATTCTTGTAAACTCTTTTGACTGTAGTTCGTCAAAGAGAAGGGCAGAAGAAAGACCAGGGCTAACAACACAAAGGCCGCAAGCACAGGGCCGAAAATCTGCCAAAGCTTTTTCTTGTTCGACATGAGGTTTTATCCCATCAGTGCAGTAACACTTGCCACGATTTTGTTCGTCGTATCCCAATCTTCACGAGCCAATTCAGAAACTGGCGCTTGGATGTTGAAACGTGATTCCAAAGCAAGCAGCATTTCAACCGTTGCCATTGAATCAAGCAAACCTGAATCAAAAAGGTTTTCATCCATTTGGTTGGACATGTCCTCACCAGTTACGTCTTGGATAATTTCTAATACACCTGCTTTTACATCCATTTTATATTTCCTCGCTATTCTATTCTTTAGTTACTTGTTTTTAACGGTGGAACCAGAAGGTATCTAGGAAGCCACAGAAAACCAAGAAGGTTAACAAGACGAAGTGGAAGGTCAAAACGACGGCAAACCCTTCGGTAAACTTGTTGTGTGGCACCAGCCCCTTGTGCTTACGCTTAAAGCGAATCCAAGCATCGTTAACGGCCATTCCACTGGCGTGCATCAAACCATAGAGCACGTAATACCAGGTCAAACCGTGCCAAAGTCCCATCACCAACATATTAACAAAATAAGCAATGGTTGACACGGTGTTGCGGTTCTTAATCCACTTCTTCTTCAGCATTAAGAAAACGAAGCGCATGAAGACAAAGTCACGGAACCAAAAAGACAATGACATGTGCCAACGGTTCCAGAACTCTTTGATGTTCTTTGAACCATATGGCTTGTTAAAGTTAATCGGTGACTCAATGCCCATGACGTAAGAAATTGCCAGGGCAAAGAGTGAATAACCGGCAAAGTCAAAGAAGAGGTACATCCCGTAGGAATAAGCAACCGGAATCAGCCACCAAGACAAGATCATGCCATGGTGAGCATCCGACATGGCCATGCTTTGGAAATATGGATAAACCATTTGACCAAAGTAGTAAGACAAAATAAATTTGTAAACAAATCCTAAAAACAACTTCTTCGTTGCGTTGCCAAGCATGTCGATGTAGTGGCTACGTTCTGGCGCCACCGCCGCATCTTTTGCAAAACGCGAATAACGGTCGATTGGACCAGATGACAAAGTCGGCATGAAGAGCATGAAGCGCAAGAACATCACGGGATGGAAGTCCTTAACCGCGCCATCACGGGCTTCAATAATCATTCCGGTTGAACGGAAAGTCAGGTAAGAAATACCCAAGAAACCGAGCAGGGACAGCTGGGCGTGGAAAATACCAGCGCCCGATAACCGGACCAAAACAATCGGCAAGATCGACAGTGCCACTGTTCCATAAAAGACAAGGCCATTATTGTACTTTTTCCGGTAAGTAATGTAGCCCCAGGCCAAGCAGAACTGCCAAATCGAATAAAGGATTAAGGCAATCCCCTGTCCGCTGTGGCCCTTATCATCAAAAATCAAGAAGATAAAGACCAAGGAAACTAGGATTTCATAAGTCACAAAGCGTTTCCCAAAGTAGAGACCAACCGCCAGTGGCACCAGGGCCAACAAGAGGTAAACAAAGTAGTTGGGATCTGCGTAGGGTTGTAAGTTAGGCATTGCCGTTCACCTCAGCAATCAAGCCCTTCAAATCAATCTTTCCGTTTTGCGTCAGCGGCATCTTATCGCGGTAGATAAAGCGGGTTGGCATCATGTATGGCATGATGATGTCCTTCAAATCTTCGCGGATAGCGTTGGTCAAATCTAAAGGCTTTTCAAAGTCGTTTTCCTTCGGTACCACGATAGCAAGCATTTGCTTAACATCCCCGTTTTGGTCGTAACGAGGGACGGCAGCTGCTTGTTCAACCCACTGTGATTGCGTCAAGTGCTGGGCAACTTCTTCCAATTCGATTCGGAAACCGTGCAACTTGATCTGGAAATCCATGCGGCCCTTGTAGTGCAAGAGACCGTCGGCATCGGCGTAGCAGAGGTCACCGGTCTTGTAGCCAGGCTGACCATCAACTTCCAAGAAGGCAGCAGCCGTCTTTTCAGGGTTGTTCAAGTAGCCCTTTGAAACGGCGGGACCAGAAAGCACCAGCTCACCGGCTTCACCGGCTGGCAAAACATTACCTTCTTTATCCATGATCGTGGCGACCATGTCTTCTTTCATATAACCGATTGGCAACTTGTCATACTTGGCCAAGACGGCATCCGTGATTTCCAAAGCAGAAACGGCAACCGTTGCTTCGGTTGGACCGTACGTGTTGTAAATCTTTGCTTCAGGGAAGCGTTCGCGGAGCTTCTTTGAAGTGGCTGACGTCAGCACTTCACCACAGAAGAGGAAGGTCTTCAAACGGGGGTAGTTTTCGGCGTTAAAGTCCGGTGACAACAAGGCCACGTTGGCAAAGGAAGGCGTTGAAACCCAACGGTCCAATTCCATTGCTGGCAAAGCCGCAAAGAGTTGCTTAAAGTCGTCGGCAACTTGCTTTGGCAAGGCCTTCATCACACCACCAGTCAAGAGCGCACCCGCCCATGACATAACGGAAACGTCAAAGGAGAATGGCGTCTGGGCCAAGATGTTTTGCCCGTCCTTCAAGTCAAAGTCATCGCCGAGCATCCAATTAATGTAAGAAAGGGCGTTCTTGTGTGAAATCTGGACACCCTTTGGCTTACCAGTCGTACCGGAAGTAAAGATGATGTAATAGTTGTCATCACCCAAAACACCGTGGGTCACATCGTAAGACTTGCCAGCCGTAAAGGCCTTCTTCAATTCTTCGCCCTGATAGACGGGAACGGAAGAGATAGCCATTGGCAGTTCGTCCAAAGCGATTACTGCAGCCGGTTGACCAATTTCCAAGATGTTTTCGATACGATCGTTGGTTGAATCCTTGTCGACTGGGGCGTAAGCGTGGCCAGACTTAACGGCGGCCAAGAAGGCGGCGACCATTTCGAATTGGTGGCCACCAAAGACCATGATTGGTGCCTTTTCAGCAATCCCCTGTTCGTCCAAGAAGGCGGCCAAGGAATCAGAGTAAGCCTTCAATTCGCCGTAGGTGTGGGTAACACCCATTTCGTTGTATGCAACTTGGTCGGGATGTGCAACCGCGTATTGATCAATGTGTTGGTAAATATTTTCAATCATCGAAAAACCTCTTAGAACTCGTTATAGATAAAGTGACCACCGGTTACACCAGAGTAACCGTATAAATAAATCAAGAACAACATGATTAGAAAATAGGCCAAGGTTTTCGCCACAAAGGTGACCCAGGGCCGTTTAATGAAGCGTTGAAACATCGCGACATGCCCCCAAATTCTTTCCAATTAGTGTATAATTAGCGGCAGATTGACCGCTAATCTACATCAAAATACTTCGCCTATTATAGCACAAATTCACCAAGTGCATACTTGGTCAAAATTGGCTTGAAGTTAAGAAGGTACTCATGAAACACAATTTTCTAACAGGACTCGTCGACTTTGATACAAAGTGGACCGAAAAGTTACCGATTAAAACCCTTTTCGCCGCTTTCAAAAAAGTCGTCCCCCTCGTCATCATTAACGTCTACTTACACCTAATCGGAAAACTATTCTTCGATCCATCAGCCATCGTACCGGCTATTTTCCACATTCGTTTGAAGCTCATGTTCTTTGCACAAAACCTGATGCTTTTGACCTCGGCCTTTGACTACCTCATCTTGGCCTTCGTGGCCGCTTTGTGGACCAAGTACTACTTGGAAGCCAAACTAGACGACCTTGGCCTGGTCAAAGACGAGCTCTTGCCCGTCTTGGTCAACTTCGCCATCGCCTTGATTTACGGCTTGACGACTTACACCTACGCCAATCAGTCGGCCATTTACCTGGTTTTCGTCCTGCTTTTGACCTACTTGGCCAACCTCTCCTTTGTTTACCTAACCAAGTGGACCAAGGGAAAGCTGGCCGACTTTGGCTTTGCCTACCTCTTTTGGGCGGCCGTCATCTTAACCATTGTCATTGCCCTTTGTGCCTTTATTCCAAACCAAGTGAGCCAGTCTTCCTTTAACGGCTTCTTCTCCATGGACTTTTTCTCCCACTGGTACGGCCTGGTTGTTGCCGCCATTGTCACCCCAATCGCCTTTGCCTTTGGCTTTGCTATTCCAACGGACTTAACAACTGCAGCCACCGACCTCTCCCAGGTCAACGCCAATTTAAACGCCGTCTACCAAGCGGTCATGGCCGTTTTGCCCTATCCGCAAAACCCCTATTCCGTTTTGACCACCTCGGCTTTGATTGGTGGTGTCGGATCGACTTTGGCCCTTTCCATCTGCCTGCTTTTCCTTAAAAGTCGGCCCAACCGTCGCTTAGGCCTCTGGTCCCTGGTTCCAGCCGTCTTTGATTCCAACAAAATTTTGGCCTTCGGCCTGCCCCTCTTTTTCCGGCCTTTAACGCTTGTCCCAATGGTTTTGACTTCAACCTACGGCACCGTTTTGACTTCTTTCTTCATTAAAGTCGGAATACTGCGACCAACGGTCTTTACCGTCCCCACGGGAACGCCGCACCTCCTGCTTTCCTTCTTTGCTTCGCAAACACCCTTAGATGCACTTTTGGTCACCTTCGTGATCATGCTCGGTGCCATCCTCATCTACTGGCCATTCGTTAAGCGACTCGAACAGGAGGCTTTCAATGTTTAAATCAGTTAAAAAGGTGCTTACCATACCAAAACGCACCATTCGGCTCTGGCACGGCGCCGCCCGCTCATCAAAGATTGCCCTAACACTGACGATCCTTGCAGTGGCCGTCCTCGCCATCCTTGGTCGCATGTGGATGTTAACCGAGCACCAAAACGACCGGGCCATTCAAAAGTCACGGATGCAGCCCGTCATCTTCGTCCCCGGTTCATCAGCCACCATCCAGCGCTTCAACAGCCTCTTTACAACGTTGAATTCGGAAACCAAGGAATCTGGTACGCACTCCATTTTGAAGGTCCAAGTCAATTCCGATGGCTCGCTTTCTTACTCCGGTCACCTTTCTTCTTCAAACCGCCAGCCCTTTATTGTGGTTGGTTTTGAAAAGAACCAGGATAACTACCCAACCATCCAAGCAGACGCCCAGTCGCTTGGGACAGTCATGACCGAACTGCAGTCCAAGTACCACTTCCGTAACTTCTCGGCCGTTGGTCACTCTAACGGGGGCTTGATTTGGACCGACTATCTGGAGAACTACTATTCTTCCAACACCTTCCACATCAAGACCCTGATGACCCTGGGAACCCCCTTTAACTTCTCGGAATCCTCGACAACGAAGAAAACGACGATGTTAAGCGACTTTATCGACGGGTCCGACGAATTGCCATCCGATTTGACGGTCTATTCCGTGGCTGGATCGGACGACTACACGGATGATGGCACGGTCAACGTTCAGTCTGTCTTGTCCGGTAAGTACATCTTCCAGAAGAAAGTCGCCAAGTACACGCAGACAACGGTTTCCGGTGACAACGCCCAACACTCCAAGCTGCCCGAAAATCCCGAAGTCGTCAACTTGATTCGCGAATTAATTCTAGACAACAAGGCCGGTCGTCCGGGTGAATCCGCCAACCGGGCGAAAAAAGCCACACCTTAATCACAATGAAAAAAGCAGGGGAACGCTTGGTTCCCCTGCTTTTTTGCGCCCTCCACGCTCATTCTAATCTAGCCTTTTGCTTCTCTTTTTAACAAGGCTTTCATCGCGCTTAATCTCACTTAGACCTTTATCATTTGATTTTTGCGGATATCGATTAAGACAACGAAAAAGTCCCGGACCAATTGGCCCGGGATTTTTCCGTTCTCTCATAAAGAATAATTCTATTATACATGAAATTGCCAATACAAACAAGTGTTCTCAACTTAAAATTTTTAAACAAATCAACCTTTTTAGCCCCTCTATCTTGACTTTTTCAGATGATGATGAGAAATTTTATGTCTGAGAATGATAAAAAAATAACAAAGAATCGATAGGAGACTTTTATGAACATCGCAGATTCAATTCAAAAAGTCGTGACTAACGCCTCCATTATCGGTGCCATCGTTGCTACGATTGGTACGATTTTGCTTGGTTACTGGTTGCGCAAGACGGACCGTTTGAAGGAAGGGGCTGTTAAGTCCTTAACAACGGTAACGATGACGGTTGCTTTGCCACTTTTGGCCTTCACGTCATTTATGGCCGATTTGAACCAGAAGACACTAAACCAGGGCATGAGCGTCTTGGTTTGGGGAATTTTGATCTACATCATCTTGATCGTGACGATGCCCTTCTTGTACGTGAAGTACGACAAGGACGAACGTGACGTCCTGGGTGTTTTGACGGCCTTTGGTTCAACGACCTTCTTCGGAATGCCAATCGTTGGGGCCGTTTACGGTGCCAAGGGAATCATGTACTCGTCCATCTTTAACATCGGTTACCGTATCTTCTTGTACTCATACGCTTACATCAAGATGTCCGGTCAGCAATTGAAGGGTGAACACATCAAGAAGATGTTCTTGAACCCAATCGTCATTGCGACTTTCCTTGGGTTGATCCTTTGGTTGGCCCAAAACGCCGCACCACAAGTTGTGGCTCACGTAACAAACGCCACGACTGGTAAGACGGTGGCTAAGAGCGTCGCCTTCTACCGGATCGATGCGACTTTGCCATGGTTGAACTCATGGTTCAAGACTTTGTCATCATTGGCCTCACCACTTGCTTGGTTGGCTATCGGTGCCAACTTGGCTCAGATGTCATTCGGCGAAGCCTTGAAGAACAAGACGGCTTGGTACTACTCCTTTAACAAAGTCGTCATCGTACCAGTCATCATGATTTTGCTCGTTGTTGTGACTTCTGCTGCCGGCATCCTGCCCGTTGACCACATTGCCTTGGCAACCATGGTCATCATGATGGCAACGCCGGTTGCCACAGTGGCTGTTAACTACGCCATGGCCTTCAACCGCCAGTCATTGATGGCGTCAAACACGTCACTCATCTCAACCATCTTTGCAACGGTGGCCATCCCATTCTGGATCATCATCGTGCAACTCTTGGGCGACCTGTCACTCTTTAAGTAAACTATAAAATTTGACTCAGTAGAATCGCTAAGGAGGCCAACATGGCTTTTAAGATTATTTCTTTTGGAACTCGTGATAACGAAGTTCCCCACTTCGATGCCTTGAACAAAGAAGGCTTCGAAATGACCTACAAGTCCGAAAACCTGACCCATGACAACATCGACTTGGTCAAGGGCTTTGACGGTGTTTTGCTCCGTGCCAACAACGTGGCCGACAAGCAAAACCTGGACCAAATGGCTGAATGGGGCATCAAGTATGTCTTCACTCGGACGGTTGGTTACAACCACATCGATTTGGACGCTGCCAAGGCAAACGGTCAAATCGTGGCCTACGTGCCAGCATATTCCCCATACGCCGTGGCCGACTTGGCCTTTGGCTTGGGTATCATGCAAAACCGCAACTTGGCCGGGGCCGTTGCTTCATCAGAAGAAGGCGACTTCCGTCCAAACCCCGCTTCCTTCGTTCCTGAATTCCAATCCTTGACGGTTGGTATCTTGGGTACCGGTAAGATTGGTTTGGCCGAAGCTAAGCTTTGGAAGGGTGTTGGCGCCAAGGTGCTGGGTTACGACCCATACCCGAAGGATGGCATCGAAGACATCCTGACATATGCATCCATGGAAGACTTGTTGAAGGAAGCCGACATCGTTTCCTTGCACGTGCCTTACTTCAAGGGTTCAAACGACCAGTTCTTCGCTGCTGACCAGCTGAAGCTGATGAAGTCATCGGCTGTCTTGGTTAACACGGCCCGTGCCGAAATTACGGATGAAGAAGCCATTATCGCAGCCGTTAAGGCCGGCGACATCAAGGGCTTTGCCACGGACGTGATTTCAAACGAACGTGCTTACTTCGGACAGGTCAAGCCAGAAGCCTTGCAGGAAAAGGGTTCCATCATGGCCGAATTCCAGGCGCTCTATCCAAAGGTTGTGGTGACGCCACACATTGGTTCCTACACGGAAAACGCCTTGCACGACATGATTTCCATCTCATACAAGAACTTTGAAAACGCCTTGAATGGTAACTTCGAAGAAAACTTCTTGGTTAAACCAGAAGCTTAAAAAGTCAAAAAGGAGACCTTCTGGTCTCCTTTTTTATTGTCATAAATAAATGAGAAGTCAGGGATTTAGCAAGTAAAAAAGGACCTCGCGTACACCAGTTATCACGAGGTCCTTTTTATAAATCAATAAAATCCAATTACTTTTCCACAACCCGCCAAGTGTTTGGCACGATCAACGTGTGGCGAACAGAAACAATGTTGTCTTCATCCTTTTGCTTAAACAAGAACTTGTAGAAGTCAGACTTGTAGGTCCACTTAACGGTCTTCGTCTTCACTTCTGCAGTGGTGACGTTTCCCTTTTGATAAGTGGCCCGTTGCTTGACCGCTTCAACAACCTTCTTGGTGTTTGGTACAAAGTGTGTGCTACCCTGTGCATCGGTTGCGGCATCCTTGTAAACCAAGACATAGTTATCAGAACCAATCTTCTTTACCGCAACGGCACTGACCGGTGACTGGGCAGGCAGGATTGAGTAAACCTGCTTGGTAGTCGTTGTGGTCGTCTTTTCCATTCCGTAGTGGCTGTTCATGTTGGCGGCAAGCATACCAGAAGCAGCAAGCGTCAAGATGGCAAAGAGGCCACCAAAGATCATCTTCAAGCTCTTCATTTTAAGGGCGAAGAGGGACACCATGGTCAGTACGGCAAGTAGCGCGATAATCCAAATTAACATTACTTGGCCTCCTTTTGGTTCTTAATGAAGAAAGTGATGACAAAGCCAATCACTGCAAAGGCCAATGAGATGGCAAAGGCAGCTCGGAAACCATCAAGCGATGCGTTCAAGACTTTGCTTGCATAGGCAATTGGATCAGACAACTTCAACGCCTTACCTGGCGTTTGGTTGTTGATGATGTTTTGAACAACAGAAGTCATGAGGGCAACAACAATGGAGGTTGAAACCTGACGCAGCGTGTTGTTGGCAGCCGTTGCATCCGATGCCTTTTCATCAGGCAAAGCGGACATGGCAGCAGTCGTCAACGGCATCAAAGTCAAGGCCACACCAGCCATTCGGATGGCGTAGAGCACCGTCACGATGATGGTAGGCGTTTCGGCCGTCAAGAAGATGTAGGGTAGGGTTCCCACAAAGAGGAGACCGAAACCAACAAATGAGAGCAACTTGACACCGAACTTGTTGTACAAAACACCGGCAACTGGTGACAAGAAGCCCATGAAGAGCGCTCCCCACATCAAAGTCAAACCAGAGTGCAAGGCTGACATGCCCCGAACGTTTTGCAGGTAAGTTGGCAACATCATTTCAACACCGAACATGGCCATCATCGCCAAAATCAAGGCAATCGTTGGAATCGTAAATGACTTTACCTTGAAGACACGAACGTCCAAGAACGGTACGTCCAACTTCAATTGACGCCAGACAAAGACGAGCAGGAAGGCCACACCAACAATAATTGGCGCAATCACTTCACCAAAGTCACCCCAACCAGCAGTGGCAACGTTCGTGAATCCCCAGAGGAAGAAGCCAAAGCCGACCGTTGAAAGCACGAGCGACAAGATATCGAGGCTAACTTCTTGGTTTGGCACCACGTTTTTCATCATGATGGGTGCCAAGACCACGGCGATGGCCAAGATGATGGCCGGAATGACGAAGATGGACTGCCAGTGGGCTGACAAAGTCAAGCCAAGGAAGCTGTGGTCCTTATCCAGGATCCAACCGGTCAAGGTAGGGCCAATGGCTGGGGCCATTCCGACAACCAGCCCCATCATTCCCATGGCTGCCCCACGTTCCTTTTGACCGTACATGTTGACAATCACGATTTGCAAAAGGGGCATCATGATTCCAACGGCAATGGCGGCCAAAATTCGTCCAGCCACGAAGATCCACCATGAATCCGCGTTTTCAGGCGTGAACATTGAAATCAAGACACCGGCCAGCAGCATGATGTAAGCGACAACGTGCAGGGTCTTGGTCTTGACCTTTTTGGCTAAGTAGGCTGACAGTGGGACCATCATTCCGTTTGCGAGCAGGAACCAAGTGGTGGCTTGTTGGGCAGTTGAGAGATCAATGTCGAAGGCCTTCATCAAGGTTGGCAAAGCCGTTCCAAGAGAAGTCTGCATTAACGCACCGGCAATGGCCGCAATCAACATGACTGCCAAAACAAGCCCACGGTTATAGGTTGGTTTTGTTTCCATAAGTATTCTCCTTAATATGGTACATTTTGTACCACTTAATAACAGAATATAGTTTACCAGGATTTTTAACTGTGTCAATATGTTCCACTTAAAAAATATCTGGTACAATGTATCTAAGAAGAACGAGGAGCATTGCCATGAACTACGGTCAGCAAGAAAACGCACGTGTCAAAGAACAAATCGTTGACGGCCTTTTTAAGGAATTAGAAGAACACCCCTTTTCAGAAATCCGGATTGCTTCCTTAATTAAGACGGCCGGTGTTGGCCGGACTTCCTATTACCGAAACTTTGATAGTAAGGAAGACATTTTAAATTACTATCTAGAAGAACTCGTTAACGAGCGACGACAGCAATCAAAACAGTTTTCCTGGACTCGAATAGACGTCCAATCGGATTTAACTGACATTTTCGTCTTTTTCCGCGGCCAAAAAGAGCGTTTTTTACTTCTCTTTAACAGTGGCCTTTCTGCCTATATCTTTAATTATTTTCGAGACACCGCTAACAACGGTCGAACGCCCGACGAACTCCCCTGGAACGAGCCCTACCTCATCCCCTTTTTCACCGGGGCCTTACCGTCCATACTTTTTGAATGGTTGAAACGAGACGCACCAGAATCGCCCAGCGAGATGGCGAACATCGTGACCAACTTCTTACCCGACGCCTTCTTCGTTGATGAAAAATAAAAGCGACCAAACGGTCGCTTTTTTACTTACATCAAATCTTTTTCATGTTCGATCATAAAGTCAATGAAGTGCTGACTAGCAATGGGCAGGGTCTCCTTATCCCGGTAGACAACGGCGACCGGTCGTTTGACCGCTGGGACAACGGACTTTTCCACCACGTCAAAGTCGGTTCGTGTCCCAACCAATTCAGACAGAATGGCAATGCCAAGCCCCGCCTCCACCATGGCCATGATGGTGTAGTCATCTTGGATGCGGTAGCGGACGTCCGCCTTGGCCCCGGCTTTTTCAAAGGCGGCCAGTGGTTCGGAATAGCCCCCTCCTTCGACCAGGATAAAGGGATCGTCTTGCATCTTTTCAATCGGCACCTTGTCCAGCTTAGCAAGCGGGTGCTTGCTTGGTAGGTAGGCCTTCATCTCGGTCTCGTGTAAGACGACTTTATTCAAACCATCCCCGTACTCCGAAGTCATTAAGCCAAAGTCGATTTCGCCCCGTTTTAACCAGTCGACAATCATCCCAAAGTCTCCCTGCTGTAAGACAAATTCGATGTTTGGGTACTTTTCCTGAAAGGCCTTAAAAAGTGGGGGCAGCCAGTAACAAGAAACCGAGGTAATGGCCCCGATTCGAACCGTTCCGGTTTCAAGGCCCTTTAATGATGCGGCCCGTTCTTGCAGTGCCTGGTACTGGCGCAGGGCCTGCACAATGTAGGGGTAGATTTCTTC
The DNA here is from genome assembly GCF_018437235.1 of Fructobacillus papyrifericola. GTDB lineage: Bacteria > Bacillota > Bacilli > Lactobacillales > Lactobacillaceae > Fructobacillus > Fructobacillus papyrifericola. The sequence goes on from NZ_JAAMFJ010000002.1 coordinate 200,812, forward strand.
TCCCTCGGGCGTCAACGACACGCCCGTTCGCGAGCGCTTCAAAATCTGGATGCCGAATTCCTTTTCCAGGCCAGCCACCATTTGGGAGACGGATGACTGGGTGTAACCAAGCACCTCGGCGGCCTTGGTAAAGGACTTTAATTGAATGATTGTTTCGAGAACGAGCAAACGGTTCATTGTATCGTTTTTCCTTATATATAGATTTCATTTATTAATTTTACTTATCATAGTGTATCAACTATGCTAGATAGTATCAATAAAGGAAGTTTGAGATTGACTTATGGACATTTTCAAAAAGGAATCCGTCAGCTCCTACATGCAAGCTGACGCAAAGCTAAAGAAAACGCTCCGCACAAAGGACTTGATTGGCCTTGGAATCGGAGCCGTTATCGGGACTGGAATTTTCATTCTGCCAGGTAACGAAGCCGCCACTCACGCCGGCCCAGCCGTTGCCATCGCCTTCTTGTTGGCCGCCCTGGTTTCCGGTTTGGTCGGCATGGCCTACGCTGAATTTTCGTCAGCCATGCCCGTTGCCGGCTCCGCCTACTCCTTCGGCTCAGTGGTCTACGGTGAAATCGTCGGTTGGATTTTGGGCTGGTCTTTAATCCTGGAGTACTTCTTAGCGGTTTCCGCGGAAGCCACCGGCTTTGCCGCCTACTTTAACAACAACCTGCTCTCGGCAGTTGGCATCACCCTGCCAAAGGCTTTGCAGGCCGGGCCGATGGAAGGGGGCGTGATTAACATCACGGCCGTTCTCATCGTCTTGATTATCGCCGCCATCCTGATGAAGGGTTCCGCCCTTTCAACCAAGGTCGAAAACTTTGCCGTGGTTGTCAAAGTCGCCATCATCATTCTCTTCATCGTCGTTGGGGCCTTTTACATCAAGTCCGATAACTACACGCCATTCTACCCAGCCGAATTCCACAGCGGGCTCTTCGGTATGGGTGGTATCCTGACGGCAGCCGCTACGGTCTTCTTCGCCTTCATCGGCTTCGATGCCCTGGCTGCCAACTCAGCCGAAACCATCGATCCCGGTAAGAACGTCATCAAGGGAATCCTGGGGACGGTTGCCATCGCTGTTGTTATGTACGTGACTTTTTCATTCGTCTTGACTGGAATCGTCAACTACAAGCAACTGGGTGTCGATGATCCAGCCGCCTTTGCCATGCAGGTCATCCACCTGTCCATGTTTAACAAGCTGATTACGGTCGGTGCCCTCTTTGGTATCTTTACCGCCATGACAACCATGTTCATCGGTGGATCCCGTCTGGTTTACGCACTGGGTCGTGACGGCCTGCTGCCAAAGGCCATGGGAACGGTGTCAAAGAAGTACGGTGTGCCCGAAAAGGCCATCATCGTGGCTACGATTGTTCAAGCCGTCTTTGCCGGACTGGTACCGCTGAGCGAACTAGCGTCACTGATTAACGCCGGTACACTGATTGCCTTTGCTTTCATCTCCTTTGGGATCATTAAGCTCCGCCGTCGCAAGGACATTAAAAACACGGGCTTCAAAATGCCTTGGTACCCATTCCTGCCAATTCTGGCCGGCTCCTGCTCGATTCTCTTCATCTTCATGCTGCCACGCGTGACCCAGATTTCAGTTTCGATTTGGTTGGCCATCGGCTTCTTCGTCTACTTCACTTACAGTATTCGTCACGCGAAGTTACAGCAAAAGGATTAAGCTTAAAAAGTCGTCTCCTTGCGGAGGCGACTTTTTCATTTGTCAAAAGATTAAACTTGCATTAAAAAATGAGATGACATATAATAAATGAAAATTAAAACGTTGAACAGGAGAGTAACTTCCAATCCATTCAAAGAGAGCTGACGGCTGCTGAAAAGTCAGTAATGGAACGAAAGCGAACCACACCTGCGAGTGTGCGTGTGAATCAAGTAGCCCGCATCGACTAGTTGCCGTTACCCAACTAAACGTGTAAACGTTTTGAGGTGTCAGGAGAAATCCTGTCACAACCATGAGGTGGGACCGCGAACATTCGCCCTCTAAGCATTGCTGCTTAGGGGGTTTTTTTATTTGAAAAGGAGGACTAAAGATGGCAGAAAAGAAGCAAATCCTGACCAGCCGCTTTGGCGGACTAGAAAAGCATGGATGGTCCAACTTACATCATAGCCATCATTTATACTCCGACCTAGCATACAGTACTTTCAAATAAGAAGAGGATTTCATGAAAAAAAGCAATCGCAAGAAAACCATTATTAACGGGCTCTTTGCCTTAATCATTGTCGCCCTGGTGGCCGGTCTGACCTACACCTTCGCCGGACCGGGCAAGGGGGAAAACAAGGACCAATGGAAGAAGATTGAACAGAAGAAGACCATCACCATCGGACTTGATGACACCTTCGCCCCAATGGGCTTCCGTGATGCCAACGGGAAGATCGTCGGCTTTGATATTGACCTGGCAGACAAGGTCTTTGCAAACCTGGGCATCAAAGTCAACTGGCAACCCATCGACTGGTCCATGAAGGAAACCGAATTAAAGACCGGTAAGATCGATGCCATCTGGAACGGCTACACCAAGACGGCAGAGCGTGCTAAAAAAGTCAACTTCTCGACTTCCTACCACAAGGCACCGATCGCCCTGATTACCAAAAAGTCATCGGGCATCACCAAGTACTCGGACATGAAGGACAAGACCCTTGGCTTGCAAACGCAGTCCTCGGCAGAATCAGCGCTGGCTGACCAACCAAAAGTCTTAAAGCAGTACATCAAGAACCAGACGGCCGTGGGCTATGATACCTTCGATAAGGCCTTTACCGACTTGAACAACGACCGCATCGACGGCATCTTGGTCGATGAAGACTACGCCCGCTACTTTATTAAGCAACAGGGAACGGCCGATAACTACAACATCATCACCGGTCAGTTCGACACCTCCGACTTTGTCGTTGGCTTCCGTAAGGGCGACAAGACCCTGCAAAAGAAGGTCAATGAGCAACTGGCCAAGTTGGAAAAGGACGGCTACATGAAGACCATTGAAAACCGCTGGTTTGGCTAAGACAGCAGCCGGCGAACAGATACGCAATTAAAAAGAGGTTCCTTTAGGGGGAACTTCTTTTTCTTTTGAATGGGTGGACAGTCCTTAACAAAGAAAAAATCACTTTTCCTTATTAAAGAGCGTCGCCAAAGCATCCCCGGGGCCTAAAAATTTAATCTTCGTTTGAAACTCATTTAATTTTAATATAGGCATTCCAATTTAAACTATATTTATCCTATTGAAGGAGGCAAGTTTGATGAAAAAACTGTCTTTGAAAAAAATGGATTGGTACTTAATCGGCATTCTAGCCCTCGCCGCCTTCTTATACGGCTGGGGAATCTGGGACGCCGGTTCAGCCAACTCCTACTATACCGCCGCGATTACCTCCATGGTCCAATCCTGGCATAATTTCTGGTACGGGGCTTTTGATCCGGCCGGCTTTATCACCGTTGATAAGCCCCCAATCGCCCTCTGGTTCATGGCCCTTTCGGCAAAAGTCTTCGGCGTTCACGGCTGGTCGATCGTCCTTCCCTCCGTCTTGGCGGGAATCGGATCGGTCGCTCTGCTCTACAAGCTGATTACACCAAAGTTTGGCCCATGGGCAGGCCGCTTGGCCGCCCTGGTCATGACGTTAACACCGACGGTCGTGGCTAACTCGCGGACCAACAACATGGATGCCATTCTGGTCTTCTTCTTGCTCTTAGCGGTCTACACCCTAACAAAGGCCGTTTCCAAAAAGAAGTTCTGGCTCGTCTTAATCGCCTTTGCCCTGGTCGGCATCGCCTTTAACATCAAAATGCTCCAGGCCTTCATGATCTTGCCTGCCATGCTCGTCTTCTACTGGGTGGCCATCAAGCTTCCCTGGAAGAAAAAAGTCCTCTGGCTCCTGGCAGCCATGGCCTCCCTTGGTATCTTTACCGTTGCTTACCCGGCAGCAGTTGACTCCGCTTCCTCAACGAGTCGTCCCTACATTGGTTCTTCTCAAACCAACTCCTTGATGGAGTTGGCCTTTGGCTACAACGGAACCGAACGACTGCTGGGACAGACTTCTGGAACTGGTGGTACCTTTGGCGGCATGGGCAAGTCTTCGAAGAAGACTGCTGGCAACGGCGCTGCACCGGCCGGTACTAAGCCAGGCGGAACAAAGAACAACAGTAAGGCCGCACCAACGGGCACCGGCACCACTGGTAATGCTCCGACTGGTAATGCGCCAACCGGCAATGCACCAACCGGTACTGCGCCAACTGGCCAAGGTCAAACGGGCGCTAAGAACGGTGCCCCAACGGGTACCAAGCCTTCCGGTTCAAAGAAGGGTGGCCCAAGCGGCACCAAGCCTAACGGTAAGATGGGTAACCCAGGCAAGGGCGGTAAAGGCGGCATGACCGGCGGTGGCAACTCAGCCTTCGCTATTGGTTCTGCCGGACCATTCCGCCTCTTCCAGTCCGATCTTGGCTCTCAAATCGGTTGGTTCCTACCATTCGCCTTCCTCGGAATGGGCGCTGGTTGGTGGGCCTTCCGTAAGAAGGGCGGCAAGTGGTACAGCATTTCAGAAGAACAGTCCGACGTCCTCCTCTGGGCCGGCTGGTTTGTCCCAGTCTACGGATTCTTCTCCGTGGCCTCCTTCTTCCACCCTTACTACACCATCATGTTGGCACCGGCTATCGCAGCCTTGACGGCCATTGGTGCCGTTGCCATTGCGAAGATGGTCAAAGAAGGCGGAGAAAAGCAAGGAATGATTGCAAAGGCCTTGCTCGCCGTCACAATTGTCGCAACAACCGCTCTCCAGGCCTACTACGCTTGGTCCTACTACCCTCTGGCAAGCGTTATCATCGTCTTGCTTGGCCTAGCCGTTGCCGGCCTTTGGTTCGTGAACAAGATCATCGCAACCAAGCTAAAGATTGTGCTCTCCATCATCGTGGTCGCCCTTCTCTCCGGATTCTGGGCCTTGACCCCAACGCTGTCCCACACGTCAGCAGCCATTCCAAACGCCAACCCATCCCTTCTTTCTTCGAAGGGCTCGTCCGACATGGGTGGTTCCGTTGATTCCGAATTGCTTGCCTATACCGAAAAGCACCAAGGATCAGCAAAGTACCTCTTTGCCACAACGGATTCCAACTCGGCTTCTGGCTACATCATCAAGTCAAAGAAGGCCGTCATGGCAATCGGTGGCTATAACGGTACGGATCCTACCATGACTTTGGCTCAATTCAAAAAGCTTGTCAAAAGTGGTCAACTCCGTTACTTCGTTATCGGCAACACCAAGGCATCGACGGGTGATATCTCAAAGATCCTTTCCTGGGTCAAGAAAAACGGCACCAAAGTCAGCTACAGCTCATCGAAGAGCAGCAGTCAATCAACTGGCATGCAAATGGGCGGCATGGGCGGTTCTGGCAACTCAACCCTCTATGATCTCTCCTCTGCTGCTAAGTAAGAAAACCCTTGAAAGGAGTTCGTCATGATTGCAGAAAGAAGACAAGCACCAAAGCTAGCACTCATCCTCCCCGCCTATAACGAAGAGGAAATGCTGGTACACACGCTTTCAAAACTCGAGCAAATCAAGGCCGATTTGATTCAAGAAAACAAGATCGCAACCGGCTCCTTCATCTTGATTGTCGATGATGGGTCAAAAGACCAGACCTTTTCGATCATGGAAGAGCAAGAACAGCTAAACGAAGACATTCTCACCGTCAAGCTGTCACGCAACTACGGTCACCAACCGGCTCTAATTGCCGGCCTTCAAGAAGCAATCAAGTTGGCCGACATCACCATCACGCTCGATGCCGACTTGCAGGACAGTCCGGAAATCATCGGGCAAATGGTCGATCAGTATTTAGCAGGCAAGGAAATTGTCCACGCCGTTCGTTCTTCACGCGAAACGGATTCCTGGTTCAAAAAGAACTCCGCCCTCGCCTTCTACCGCTTGGCCGGTTGGCTTGGCGTCGAACTGGTTCCCAACCACGCCGACTTTCGCCTCATGTCAAAAGTCGCGGTGGAAGCCCTGCTCGCCATGCCGGAAAAGAACCTCTTCCTCCGGGCCATGGTTCCCCTGCTCGGCTATCCGTCCGGTGAAGTTTACTACGAACGGGCCAAGCGCGAGGCCGGCACCTCCAAGTATCCACTAAAAAAGATGCTAAACTTCGCCATTGACGGCATCACTTCCTTTTCGGTCAAACCGATTAAGCTGCTGTTCAATCTTGGGCTAGTCGTTTCATCAATTGCTGGAATCGAAATTGCCTACACGATTATCGAGAAGTTAATTGGCAACCCCACTGCCGGCTGGTCCTCACTCATGATTTCCATCTGGTTGCTGGGTGGACTGAACCTAATTGCCATTGGCGTCATTGGCACCTACATTGGTAAAGTCTTCACCGAAGTCAAGGCCCGCCCGCTCTTTCACATTGAACGGGAAACCGGCGTACTAAGGGCAACCGGTCAAAGACAGGAAACAAACCGAACGGCCGAAAGACCCCGCTCGCTGACCGCTCGTCAGCAAGCCAGCTTTGAAAAGGAGAGCACCCCCGTCTCCTCCTTCTCCAGTCAATACCGACACAGTTTTTACCAACAAATGTAAGCCATAAAGAAAAGCGGTACCCTCAATTGAGGGTACCGCTTTTTTAACGATTAAATAACTGGAAAACCGCTTATTCAACCATTGGTTTTTCAAGGTCTTTGTAGGCATAGGCCTGAATTTGTTGGCTGCAACGTTCCATGTAATCGAGACGCTTTTCTTGATCAACTACCCAGCGGGCACCGCCCATGATCATGGTTTTCACCAGCTTGATTCCAGAAAGGCCTAAAATGTCCTTTCGCCAGCGGGAAACAACCCCACCATAACGCTTGTGGTAGTAGGCTGGATCATCGGCCGTCATGTATAAGGACGCCTCCTTGCCCTTCAAGAAGCCCTTCACTCGTAAAGGCCCCTTCCGTTCGTAGGCAAAGCCTGGCGTCAACGTCCGGTCCAACAACCCCTTCAAAACGGAAGGCTCCGCTCCCCACCAAACGGGGAAGAAGAAACAGATGTGGTCGGCCCAGGCAATCTTCTGCTGGGCCTGTTCGATAAAGGCCCGGTCCTGCATGTGCAGACGGTAGCCATAACGGAGGACCGGATCAAAGTCGACCAGGGCTAAATCAATCACCTGAACGTTCATGCTGTCGTTGCGCAGCGTTTCATAACTGTGCAAGGCGTTGGCATGCGTAAAGGACTGATCATCCGGATGACCCTGAATAATTAAAATGTTCATGTGCTTGGCTCCCTTTCACTTGAGGAGCTGCTTGTGTATAAATGACGCCTGTAAGCAACTCAAATAAAACAAACTATTACAATATAACACATAGTATTACGAATATGTCGCAGAAACAGAAAAAAGCATACCAAGGTTAAATTAAATTAAAATCAAACACGAAATCTGCTATATGCAAAAGCGGTTATAGTTTTGGCTGCTGGGCTTTTTTCTGCAAAACGTTGTATACTTATACATGCCAATTTTTCATACGAATTAAATTTACATATTTAAAGGAAAAGAAGATGACTAAAAGCAAAAAAGTTTTCATTTACCGACTGGCCCTCGTTCTCATCGGCCTCGTTGGTGTGGCCATCAACACGGAACTCAAGCCGGCCATGTTTCTCTACTACACGACCCTTTCAAACATTCTCTGCATCGCCTACTTTGCCTTCGCCCTTAGCCAGGCCGGCCGTGCCTTGAACCAGAACATCAAGGGGGCCGTTACCCTGGCCATCACGGTGACCATGGTCATTTACTGGGGCGTTCTCGCACCCTATTCCTTTCACATGACCTCTTTACTCGACTATGTCGGCACCTACCTGGTTCACCTGGTGGTACCCGTCATGACCATTCTCGATTGGTACTTCTTTGATCAAAAGGGCCGTTTTTCTTTCAAGGCACCGCTCTACTGGTTGCTCATTCCCCTGGTCTACTACGCCTTCACGGTTGTTGCGGCACAGTTTGGCATCGTTTATCCCGTTAACGGTCACCACTATCCCTACTTCTTCATTGACGCCAACCTGATTGGCTGGGGAATGGTCGCCGTCTTCGTGATTGGTCTGACCCTCTTCTTCCTGCTCTTTGGCTATGCCTTCTACTTCCTCGATAAGAAACTGAGCAAAAAATCCTAAATTAAAAAGTCGTTGAACTGTGTTCAATGACTTTTTTCTTTTTAAACATCTAGATGGAAATTGCCCTGCTTTTCAGGAACAAAGCCCTCGTGCTCCTTCAAAAAATCGGCAATCAAAGTCGTCAAGGGACACTTACCGCGCTCCAGGATCTTTCCCTTTGCAAAGACGGGATTGCCCGCCCCGGTGGCCCGGTAGTTATTCACCGCGACCCGATACGTCCTTTTCAAGTCAAAGGGCTGCCCAGCAACATCCTCGACTCTGACCCGTTGGCCAAGCGGCTTCGTCAAGTCAAAGCGGTAATTCAAACCCGCCCAAAGGTCATAGTTATAGTCCTGCTTCTTCGGATAAGAATAGGACTTGTTAACGCTAACCTGGCCGTTTTCAAGGTCAAAGTAGCCGGCATTGACCTCCAAGGCCTCCTTCACCTGAGCGCCGGTCAACGCAATGGTTACCAGGGTATTGGGGAAGGGGTAGTTACCCAGTAGCTGCCGCCGACTGACTTTTTTCAAAAAGCCGGGCATCTCATCGTTGAAAAGAGCAGTGGCTGCTAAATCGGCCCCAGTGGCCGCCAATTGGACCTGGTTGATTAAATCCACAAAACCATGCCCGGTCTGCCTAGCCTGAGCCACATCCGCCAAAGTCAGATCCACTCCTAACCGGCCAACTTCTTCGTCCAACCATTCGTCCATGGCCACCTGCAACGCTGCCAGCTCGCTCACATAACGAGCACTCTCCGGCCAGTCGTCGGTTTTGACCAGCCGTGCTGCCGGCAGCTTGGCATCCCAGGCATCAGCAACCGCTTCATTCTCGCTAAAGTTGTCCGCCGCCTCTACCCCTTCTCCTTGATCATCCAATTCCACCGTCAACTGACCAATCGCCTCTGCTCGGTAGCCAGGTTGGCTAACTGGAACACCGTCGTATACACCGGCAATCCAACGGTGCTGGTGACCGGTTACTAGGGCGGAGACACCAGGAATTTTCAGCAGCTCGTTACCCTGATTTTCACCCGTTTCGGCTTCTAGCAAGGCGTCAGTGCTTAGATTCCGGGAAAAGCCGCCGTGGTAGGCAATGACGACAGCATCCACCCTCTTGCTCAGTTTCTTCACCAGTTTCCGGGCGACTTTGACCGGATCGTCGAAGTAGAGTCCTTCAATGTTTGCCGGCTGCTCCCGATTGGGGACGTACTTGGTCGTCAGACCAATCACGGCCACCTTCTTGCCCTTCTTTTCGAAGATTCGATAGGCTTGGCCAATGAAGGGCTGGTTGCTGACGGCGTCTAAAACGTTGGCGTTTAACAAAGTCTCATCATGGGCCAGCAGCCCCTCTAGGTATTTGCGGCCATAGTTAAATTCGTGGTTCCCGAGAACCCGGACATCGTAGCCAATTTCCTCAGGGATTTTCCTTAGGATGTCCGCCATTTCCGGTGCCTGCTTGGCCAAATAAGCACCAAGAGGCGATCCCTGTATAAAATCGCCATTCTCGACTTTGATGACAAAGTCGCCTTCGGTCCGGGCCAAGCCCTCAATCACAGATAGGGCCGAGGCCGCTCTAAAAAGGCCGTAGGGCGCGGATGTTTGCTGATCAATGATGTTGTTGGCCCACCAGAAGGTGTGGCTATCAGAGGTTGATAAGACCTGTAATTTCATGTGCTTCTCCAGTCAAAAAGCAGGTGGCCAGTTGGTCGCCTGCTTTTTTTAATCCTTATTTCAGCAAATGGCGACGGATGGTCCCGGACAACCAGTCAATGGCGGTCACCATCACGACGATTCCAATCAAGATGATGCCGACCCGTGACCAGGAACGCGTTGAGAGCGCAAAAATCAGGGGTGCACCGACTCCGCCGGCCCCAACGATTCCAAGAATCGAAGCGGAACGGACCGCGATTTCAAAGCGGTAGAGGGTGAAGTTAATGAATTCCGGCAAAACCGATGGCAAAGTCGCCCAGGAAAGGGCGTCCAAAAGGTTCCCGCCGGCCGCCACAATCGCTTCTTCCGGGCCCCGGTCGATGTTTTCAATTGCCTCGGAAAAGAGCTTCCCCATCATGCCAATCGAGTGCAAGCCCATGGCCAAGACACCGGCAAAGGCGCCGGGACCAACGGCTTTAATGAACATAATCGCCAAGACCAGCTCCGGGAATACCCGAATCACGGTCAGGACGAACTTACCGGACGTTGACCGAAGGGAAAACTTCTTGGTCGTGTGGGCCGCCCAAAAGGCGAAGGGAACGGCAATGAAGGAGGAAATAATCGTCCCCAGAAAGGCAATCGCCAGCGTCTCCAAAAGAGCGGAGAGCAAATCCTCACCGTGGCCAGAATAGACATAGGACCAATCGGGATGGAAGAGTCCGGAGAAAATCGAGCCAAGAATCTGGCCAGCAGAATCCTTAACGCCAGCAAACTGCAGGCCAGAAAAGGCCCAGACAATGACAATCAAGACGATTGCGGCAATCAGCCAGGGGCGACTTTGTTGGTAGAAAGAACGTTTTTTAACCATCATGACAAGGCCTCCCGGAGCTTATTCGACAGGGCATCAACGAAAACTACCACGACTAAAATGGCCAAAATAACGATCGACGTCCGGTCATAGCGGAACATCTCAAGTGTCGTGTTCAAGTAAAGCCCAATTCCACCGGCTCCCAGATAGCCAAGAACGGCCGAAGAACGCACGTTGATTTCCAATGTATAGAGGAAAAAGGACAGGTACTGGTTCAAAACCTGAGGAATCACGGCAAAGACCACGACCTGGCTTTGCTTACCACCAGCAGCACGCATGGCTTCAATCGGCCCCTGATCGACCGTTTCAATGGCTTCGTACAGCAGCTTAAACATCATCCCAAAAGAGAAGACGGACAGAGCGCAAACACCAGACAGGGCACCGATTCCAACAACGGCCACAAAGAGTGCGGCTAGAAGCATTTCCGGGATTGAACGAATCAGGTTCATGATAAAGCGGATGATCCCGCGAACAAAGCCGTTTTTAACAATGTTGGAAGCGGACAGCAGGGCAAAGGGAATGGCGGCCACACAGCCAATTAAAGTCCCGACAATGGCCATTTGAATGGTTTGCACCAGCGGTGTCAAAATGTCTGGCAAATAAGACCAGTCCGGATTGGCCATCTTCACCCAGAGATCAAAGAATTGATCGGCTGAAAAGTCCTGCCCAACCCCGGCCGCCTGTGCCGATAAAATCACGGCAAAGACCAGGAGCAAAAAGATTGTAAAACCGACTAAATGCCACTCTTTGACAAAGGGTCGTTTTGGAATGGACTCTTTCATCACGCTTCCTCCGCATCGTCTGCCGCATCGCTGCTGTCATCCCCAGCTTCTCGGTAAATTTCCTTAAAGTCCCGCTTGTCGACTTCTGCAATTGGCTTGTCGTAGACGATTTGACCGTTCTTCAAGCCAACGATTCGGCTGGCGTACTTCAGGGCTAGGCCAATCGAGTGGACGTTCAAGATGATCGTCATCCCGTCTTCTTCATTCAGCTTCTTCAAGTCGTTCATGACGACTTTGGTCGTTTTTGGATCCAAGCCTGATACCGGTTCATCAGCCAAAATCACGGAAGGTTCCTGCATCAGCGCACGGGCGATACCGACACGTTGCTGCTGGCCACCGGAAAGGTCACGGGCCTTGACGTAGTACTTATCCAAGAGGTTGACCCGGTCCAGGTTGGCCGCAGCCAATTCCTGATCTTCTTTGGTAAAAAGGCCCAAGGCCCCCTTCCAGGCTGGGTAGTAGCCAACCCGGCCGGACATAACGTTTCGGTAAACCGAAGAGGTCTTCACGAGGTTGTAGTTTTGAAAAATCATGGCGGCCGAACGGCGGATTTTGTGGAGCTTGTCGCCACTGGCTTTGGTAATGTCTTGCCCGTCAATCAGGATTTGCCCTTCACTGACGTCATGCAAGCGGTTGATGGCCCGTAGCAAAGTCGACTTACCGGAACCTGACAGACCCACAATCATGACAAATTCGCCACGGTTAATCTTTAGGTTGATATCCTTCAAGCCGACTACCCCGTTTGGATAGACTTTTGAAACCTTCGTCAGTTCGATGTTTCCCTTATTTGCAGTCATACTGTCCTCTTCACTAGTGATTGCGTCCGTCCAACGCTTAGTCGAAGCGTTAAATTCCGACCAGTCATCATTTTTTCAATTATTAACAGAAAACGATAAAGAACATTCGTTTTTAATCGAATTAAACTATAAATATCATTTTATCGTTCGTCTTAATTAAATTATCGCTTATTTCCTGTCATTCAACAAGAAGCTTTGTTCCTTTTTTCAGCACTAGGCCCGAACGTTTTAATCAATAAAAAGAAAACAAAGCAAAATCCCGAACTTTGCACAAAAAAACAGAACCCTTAGGTTCTGTCTAACTTTCAATCAATTCTTTTTCAATGGCACACCGTAGCGGGAAAGCAAGGAGGCTAAGTAGGCCGCCGGACTCTGTCCCAGCAATTCATTTTCCTGCTTTGACAGGGTCACGTTGGCAAAGTCCTGCTCTGCCATGCCATCAAAGTGAATGGCAAAGGTTTGGCTGTAATCCGATTCAAACTTTGTAAAGTAAGTGCTAATGTCTGAAAAAGAGGCTCGTAGATAGCCTGACTTTTGCTCACCATCTGTAACCAACAGCAGCTCCTGGCCGGCCTGATCGATCCAGAGACCATCCCCAAGGTTTAAGGCCTTCTTTTCTTCAAAGTCAGCCTGCACCCGTTCCAGCGAGCGGCTGTGTACCTTGTTTGGCGCATGGGACGCAGTTTTCTGTGAGTCCTCGTTAACGTCCCGAGGCCCCGCAGTAGCTTGCTGAAAGGCCTGGTCAACCCTGTCCGTTCGCTGTCGACGGCGGTAGTAAGAAATCCCCCAGATGATGGCAATGATAATCAAGATTGGGATGATGTGGGTGAAGAGGAAGAGCACAATCAGGAGTAGGAGTAGCCAAAAAAGAATCGTTGGCATCCAAGTCAAAAACAAAAAGCAAAACGCAATGGCGAAAATGCAGAGAATAATTAATGAAAAGAGAAACATTTACGACCGACCTTTCTTCTATTGCTGGATAGTGTACCACTTTTGACAGGCAATTAGGAAGCAATTTTTAAAAAGAAAACGGTGGTGGAATCGATTTATATCGATAAGGATAAAAGTGCTGTTACAGGAACGTAAGTTAGATATTTTTCAAACTATGCTAGTATGTTAATTATAGGGCTGATGAATAAAATTGGGAGCAATATAAAGGTACAGGAATGAAAAAACTATACTACGCAACCGTATTTACATTCGCTATCGTATCTGTTGCTTTAGCCGGACTAGATATTGGCGAACTAATATCAATCAACAAAGAACCCTATTTTTTAATTGATAAGTTCATCTTGTTATTCTTCTGGATTGATTACATCGCAAGATTAACCAGGTCAAAAAATAAGTGGCAGTTCGTTAAGTCAAACGTTTTCGACCTGTTAGCAATTATTCCCTTTGATTCGGTATTTTCGATGTTCCGAATCGCTCGAACAATTCGCCTTTTAAAGTTGTTGAAGTTTGTCCGTATTGTTGGATTCGCTGGACGATTCAAGCGAAACGTGGCTAAGTTCATCAATACAAACGGATTCATCTATCTAATGTCCTTTGCGGTTGTGCTTATCTTAATGTCGGCAGGTGTCTATTCATTGGCCGAAAATGTTTCATATGGTAACGCCTTATGGTGGGCCATCGTAACGGCTACAACAGTCGGATATGGCGACATATCGCCCACTACTGCAATTGGCCGCGGTGTTGCTATTGTATTGATGTTTGTTGGTATCGGATTGATTGGAACGATAACCAGTACCGTGACATCATTCTTCACACAGCAACAGGCAGACAAATCAGACGAAGAACTAAATAAAAAACTTACCGAGATTAACGACAAGCTGGATAGGCTGGAAAGGAAGTTAGAAAAATAATGGTATTTATTGGATTTACAGCGATTTTTATAATTTTGTTTTGGATAACTTGGAAACTTTGGACGGAATGGATTCCATGGTTAATTATTTTGTACATCGCCGCGTTAGTTATATCGTTTATCGCTGATGTGTTTGGCGTATTGTTCAGCGTACCTGGTCTCGTTATTATTGCGATTGGATTAGGTGTTGGAATTCCGCTTGGATTATACGTTCAAAAGAAACAAAACGAAAAGAAACAGAGTAATAACAGCTAAGCCATTAGGCTTTTTTATTTTGTCATCAAATTCCAGAAGAATCATTTATCTTCATTTTCTTAACTTTTCTTGCTATAAAAAAAGGTCCAACAGCAGTACTTACAAATACTGTTGTTGGCCTTTTTACCTGCTATGGACCCGAGGGGAGTCGAACCCCTGTCCAAACCGCCCGCCACGCTAGCGTCTACATTCATAGGGCAATCATTGTTACCGCAACCAGAGCAGCCATTGTCCAGAACTTGACTCTGGCTGGGATCGAATTGATTTAAGGAACCTGGCGCCGACATCGTCAGGCACCCGAGCTAACCATTTATAAGAGCAAGATCACCATGTTAGCCTAACGATCATGCCCACGTATCACTGGTTTTTAGGCAGCGACAGCGTAAGAGTTATTGTTTTTTGCAGTTAAATAGTCTGCCCGCTTTACGCCCGGATGGCGGAATGCAGCTAGCGCTCGTAACAGCCTGTCGAATTCCAAGACGAGCCCAAAATAAAAGCGCTAAGGAGTGGTCTCCTTAGCACTATTATAGCAAAGTCACTACGCTTACTAAAGCGCAATCACGAATTAGAATTTACGGTAACGGGCCCGCCGTGCTTCAACCAGTTCACGTCCAGACATTTTCTGCATGGCTTTAAACTCTTGGTCGAGCTTGTTTTTCATGCCCTCAAAGATCTTGGCGTGGTGCCGTCCTTCTGGAATTACCAGGTCAATAACCTGCTTTTCTAACAAGTCGGCAGGGGTAATCCCCATGATGCCGGCCGCTTCGTCCGCCCGCTTGGCATCCTTCCACAAAATGGAGGCGAAGCCTTCGGGTGACAAAATCGAATAGGTGGCGTTTTCAAACATCCAAACCTGGTCGGCCGTGGCCAAGGCCAAGGCACCACCAGAACCACCCTCACCATAGATGATGGCAATCATTGGCACGGTCAACTTCATTGATTCGAGAATCGATTGGGCAATCGCTTCACCCTGTCCCTGGGCCTCGGCTTCCATTCCTGGAAAGGCGCCGGGGGTGTTAATCAGGGTAATGATTGGGCGATTAAACTTGGCCGCCTGCTTCATCAAGCGTTGGGCCTTTCGGTAACCCCATGGCTGTGGTGACCCGTTGCGCTTGGACAACTTATCGTTGATGTCCGTTCCCTTATCGATGGCAATGACGGTTACGGCCTGGTCCTTCAAGCGACCAATTCCACCAATGACAGAAGCGTCATCGGCCGACAAACGGTCCCCATGCAATTCGATAAAGTCGGAAACCAAGCCGTTGATTAATTCACGGGCCATGAAGCGATCCTCACGCGACTTTTTCACGACCTCGGCTGGGTTCACATCCTTTTTAAAGATGGTTTTGACAAACTCAAACATCGGCAACCTCCCCCTGGTGCAAGGCAACAAGTTGGCCAATCACCTTCGTCAGTTCCTGACGGGGCACAATCTTGTCAACAAAACCGTTTTCCAAGAGCGTTTCCACCCGCTGAAAGTCCTTTGGCAACTTTTCGTGAATCGTCGATTCAATCACACGAGCGCCGGCAAAGCCGACCAAGGCGTGTGGTTCGGCAAGGGTAATGTCCCCCTGCATGGCAAAGGAAGCGGTAACGCCACCGGTCGTTGGGTCGGTCAAGACAACCAGGTACAACAAGCCGGCTTCTTGGTGGGCAGCGACTGCCCCAGAAACCTTGGCCATCTGCATGAGGGAGTTAATCCCCTCCTGCATTCTGGCACCACCAGAAGCGGTAAAGAGCACGACCGGTAAGCGGTGTGCGGTGGCGTATTCAAAGAGTCGGGTGATCTTTTCACCGGTCTTTGAACCAAGGGAACCCATCATGAAGTATGAATCCATGATACCCAATGCCACTGCCTGGCCGTCAATCTTGCCCGTTCCAGTCAAAACAGACTCGTTCATATCCGTTTGCTTCTTGGCCCGGTCGAGCTTGCCCTGGTAACCAGGAAAGTCCGTCTGATCAATGGTCAAATCCGCATCAAACTCGGTAAAGTCCGTCGCGAAAAGGGCAACGCGTTCACGGGCTTGGAGGCGGAAACCATAGTCACAGTTTGGACAAACGCGAAAGTCCCCGAGCTGCTTGTTGTAAATCTGCGTGCCACAGTATGGGCAGGCCAAAAAGAGCCCGTCAGGAATCCGGTCGCGAACGGCGTCCGTGACTTTAATCTTATTATTTTCGGTTTTATTCGAAGAAAACAAATCCATATTGTTTGGGCCAAGCCCGCTCCTCTCATTTACTGGCAATCCTGCCTGAAAAGAAATTATTCAGCAGCTTCTTCTTTTTCTGCCTGGGCTGCTTCCCACTTTGGCATGAAGACGTTTTCCAAGTACTTGGTTGTCACTTCGTCATTCAAGACCCCTTGGTCTTTCAGAATTTCTAACTGGAAATCCTGGGAAGTGGAGACACCGGAAACCGTGGTTTCTTCAATCATCCGTGACAACTTGGCGATGGCCTCTTCACGGGTATCATCGTGGGCAATCAACTTGGCAATCATGGAATCGTAGAAGGGCTGAATCATGTCGCCTGAGTACAGGGCTGAGTCGATTCGTACCCCAGGTCCGCCGGTTGGCAAGAAGACAAAGTCGACTTTTCCAGCAGATGGGGCGAAGTTGGCGTCGGAACGTTCAGCGGTCAAACGCATTTCAATGGCGTGGCCCTTAATCTGAACGTCTGCTTGCGTCAACGGCAGCTTTTCACCAGCCGCAACTAAGACCTGCAAGCGGACCAAGTCGAGGCCCGTGACCATTTCGGTCACGGGGTGCTCCACCTGAATACGGGTGTTCATTTCCATGAAGTAGAAGTTACCTTCTTGGTCCTGCAAGAACTCGATGGTTCCCGTGTTTTCGTAATCAATGGCGTTGACGGCCTTGGTCACGACATCAATCATGTCAGCCCGGTTTTCAGGCGTCATTGATGAAGCCGGTGATTCTTCCATCACCTTTTGGTTACGACGCTGCAAGGAACAGTTTCGTTCCGGGAAACAAACGACGTTGCCGAATTGGTCACGGATAACCTGCATCTCGATGTGCCGGCAGTCGAGCATGACTTTTTCGATGTACATGTGGTGGTCGCCGTAGTTAATCTCAGCTTCGGCCTGGGCGTTTTCGAAGTTTTCCTT
Source organism: Fructobacillus papyrifericola (assembly GCF_018437235.1). Taxonomy (GTDB): domain Bacteria; phylum Bacillota; class Bacilli; order Lactobacillales; family Lactobacillaceae; genus Fructobacillus; species Fructobacillus papyrifericola. The sequence continues at coordinate 218,242 of NZ_JAAMFJ010000002.1, forward strand.
CAATTCCTCAGGCTTGTAAATGAAGCGCATTCCCTTACCACCACCACCAGCAGCGGCCTTCAACAAAACCGGGTAACCGATTTCATCGGCCACTTCCCGGGCCTCGTCGACCGTGTGAATGTAGCCAAGCGAACCAGGAATAACTGGCACGTCGGCCTTACGCATTTCATTTCGGGCGTGTTCCTTGTTTCCCATCAAATCGATGGTTTCAGGACGGGGGCCAATCCACTTGATGCCAACATCGCCAACCATTTCGGCAAAGAGATCGTTTTCAGACAGGAAGCCATAACCGGGATGAATGGCTTCAGACCCGGTCAAAACGGCCGCTGAAATGACGTTCTTCATGTTGATGTAGGAATCCTGTGGCTTGGGTCCCCCAACACAGATCGCTTCATCAGCGATTTGCACGTGGAGGGCGTTTTGATCAGCCGTTGAGTAAATGGCCACCGTTTGGATGCCCATTTCCTTCAAGGTGCGGATAATTCGAACCGCGACTTCACCACGGTTGGCTACCAATACTTTTTTGAACATTTTATTCTCCAATAATAAAGGTCAATTCGGCCGTCGTTGCCTTCTTTCCGTTTACCCAGGCAATGCCCTTACCGGACCCAACAGGGCCACGCAAGCGATCCAAGGTCACTTCGAGCTTGACCTGGTCACCGGGGCGAACCATCTTACGGTAGCGGGCCTTCTTGATGCCACCAAAGTAAGCGGTCTTCCCCTTAAATTCAGGCATTGAAAGCAGGGCAACGGCACCACACTGAGCCAGTGCTTCAACTGTCAAAGCGCCTGGGAAAGTTGGGTTTCCAGGAAAGTGACCCTGGAAGATTTCTTCGTTGATTGAAATGTTCTTAATGGCGACACACTTTTCACCAGGAACGAGTTCTTCAACCGTGTCCAACATGAGCATTGGGTAACGGTGGGGTAGAATTTCTTGAATTTCTTGGGCGTTCATTAAAGACATTTTTACTCTCCTTTTGTCCCTATGTACGCCCCTTACTTCTTTGACAAAGCAGGGGGCCTGTACGGATTAAATCCGTTAATCAATTAATCTTAGTCCGTTGTCACACGGTAAAGTGGCTTGTCGTAATCGACCACTTCTTCGTTTTCAACCAGAATTTCGGCAATTGTACCGGAAACATCGGCCTTGATTTCCGTCATCAACTTCATCGCTTCGATGATGGCAACCGTTTCACCCTTTTCGACGTGATCGCCCACGTTCTTAAAGTCGGGTTCGTCTGGCTTTGGCTTCAAGTAAACCGTTCCAACCATTGGCGCCTTGATTTCCTTACCGGCGGCAGGAGCGGCTGGCGCAGCGGCTTCAGCAGGCGTTGTGGCAGCGGCTGGTGCGCTGGCGCTAGCAGCCTGAACGGGTGCACTTGCTTGAGCCGGTGCCGCAGCGGCAACTGGTGCCGCCACCTGCTCGTTTTTTGAGAGGTGCAGTGAAAAGTCACCATCTTGAATTGCAATGTCTCTCAGTGACGACTTTTCCAAGTCGGCCATCAATTCACGAATTTCTTTGACGTTCAAATTCATCGGTGCACTCCCCTTAAAACTTCTTGAAGATCACGGCAGCGTTGTGGCCACCGAATCCATAGTTGGCTGACATCACATATTCAGGCGCCACGTTTTGGTTTTCCTTGTTGACCAAGTTGACCTTCTTCGTGTGTTCGTCTGGCGTGTCAAAGCCAACGTTTTCTGGCAAGATACCACGGTCAATGGCACCGACAGAAACAACGGCTTCAACGGCACCAGCGGCACCAAGCAAGTGACCCGTCATTCCCTTTGTTGAGGAAACAGGGACTGAATTTTCACCGAAGACAGAGGCAATGGCTTCGGCTTCACCAGAATCGTTTGCACCAGTAGCAGTACCGTGGGCGTTGATGTAAGACATTTGTTCTGGCTTCATTTGGGCATCGTCCATGGCCTCTTCAAAGGCACGGATTACCCCTTCACCATCGGGTGCTGGTGAGGTCATGTGGTAGGAATCGGCCGTTGCACCGTAACCAACGATTTCGGCCAAAATCTTAGCACCACGCGCCTGGGCGTGTTCCAAAGATTCGATCACCAGGATTCCGGCTCCTTCACCCATGACGAAACCGTGACGGTTGGCGTCGAATGGCTTTGAAGCTTCCTTCGGATCCGTTTCCTTTGACAAAGCCGTCAAAGAAGCGAAGCCGGCGATTCCGATTTCGTTGATCGTGGCTTCGGCACCACCAGTCAACATGATGTCTTCCTTACCGGATTGCACGCGCCAGAAGGCTTCACCAATGGCGTTTGTGGCTGAGGCACAGGCCGTGACAATGGTCATGTTGGTTCCCTTGGCACCGAAGCGCAAGGAAACGTTACCAGAAACCATGTTGGCAATTGATTCGGGAACGAACAATGGGGATACTCGTTGTGGGCCCTTTTCGTGCATCTTGATGATCTGTTCTTGAATGGTCGTCAAACCACCAATTCCGTTTCCCAAGATAACACCGAAGCGGTTCGGGTTTTTAACCTTTGACTTTTCGTCTGAATCTTCATCAGCCAAAAGTCCGGCCTGTTCCATCGCCTGAGTCGAAGCATCGATTGCGTATTGTGAGAACAAGTCCAACTTGCGGGCGTCACGCTTACCAACGCGGGCGGCGGGATCGAACCCGTCAACCTGTCCAGCAACGGCAATTCCCGTTTCGGTTGGGTCAAACTTCGTGATTGGCTTGATACCACTTTGACCAGCAAAGATGGCGTCCAAGAACGCCTTCGTATCATTTCCGTTTGGTGCAATGGCACCCATTCCAGTAACTACAACTCGTGTCATTTTGTTTCCTTTCAACTGCTCGTGTTTCCAAGTTAACCTTAGATGTAAAGGCCACCGTCAACCGTAATCGTTTGTCCGGTCACGTAATCGTTACCCGCCAAGAAGAGGGCAACGTCGGCAACGTCTTCCACGCTTCCAAAGCGGGAGAGTGGAATTTCCTTCAAGATTGCTTCCTTGGCTTGGTCGGACAAGGCGTCCGTCATGTCTGAAACAATCATCCCCGGCGCAATCGCGTTAACGCGAATGTTGCGACGGGCCCCTTCTTTCGCAAGGGACTTGGTCAAGCCAATCACACCAGCCTTTGAAGCGGCGTAGTTAGCCTGACCAACGTTGCCCATCTGGCCAACAACGGAGGCCATGTTAATGATGACGCCGTGCTTTTGACGAATCATCTTCTTAAAGACCGGCTGCGTCACGTTGAAGGTTCCCGTCAGGTTCGTGTTCACCACGGCGGCAAAGTCTTCCAACTTCATCCCCATGGCCAACTGGTCCTTGGTAATTCCGGCGTTGTTAACCAGAATATCGATTCCTTCAAAGTCATCTTCCTTGTACAAAGCCTTCAAAGCAGCTTCGGCCGCTTCACCATCGGCAATGTCAAATTGCAAAGTCCGTGGCGTTTGCTTAAAGCTCTTGACCACTTCCTCCTTCAAGGGAGAACGGCCGTGCAAAATCAAGTTTGCACCGGCGTCATCAAAAGCGTGGGCAACGGCCAGGCCAATTCCTCGTGAGGAACCAGTGACCAAAACAGTCTTGTTTGTAAAGTCCATGATTTATCCTTCTTCCTTCAATTCGGCCACGACTTTTTCAAGGGAGGCCCAATCCGTCACGGAATAACGGGCGATGTCCTTTGAAACAATCTTGCGGGCAAACTTTGACAAAGTTACGCCGGGGCCAATTTCGACCAGCGTATCAACCCCTTGTTCTTCCACCATATTCTTCAAGCAGTCGGCAAAGTAGGTTGGTGACACAATCTGCTTTTCCAAGGTGTGCTTGACCGTTTCCTTTGTAAAGGGCTCCTTGGTTGTGTTGGAATAGACGGGATAAGTTCCGTCCGCCACGTCTTCATCTGCCAAACGCTTAGCCATTTTATCGGCTGCATCTTTTAACAGTGGGGTGTGGAAGGCACCGGAAACGGGCAAGGGAACCATTTTCTTCACGCCGTCAACCGTCAAAACCTGAACGGCTTGATCAACCGCCAGGGCTTCACCACCAATGACCAACTGAGCAAAGGTGTTGAAGTTGGCTGCATAAACAGCCAATCCTTCCCGTTGCATCTTCTCCACCGTGGCAACAATCATGTCCTGATTGTCATCCAAAACGGCGACCATCTTGCCGGGATTGGCATCCCCAACCTCCTGCATGTAGGCGCCACGGTCCTTAACCAGGGCAATGGCCTGGTCAAAGGAGAGCATGCCAGAAGCAACCAGGGCTGGGTATTCCCCGAGGGAAAGTCCCAAAGCGGAAACGACGTCTTTTACGCCCGCTTCCAGCAGACAGGCTGCCAATGCTGCATCAAAGGCAACGATGGCGGGCTGGACCCACTTTGTTTGACTAATCAGTTCTTCGTTGTTGAACACGTCCACCAGGTCGTAGCCAAGAATGGCTGAGGCTCGGTCAATGTGCTTCTTAAAGGCGGGTAAATGATCGTAAAGGTCCTGGCCCATGCCAGCCTTCTGTGAACCCTGACCGTTAAATAGCAGTCCGATGCGCATAGAAACTTCCTTACTTTACTGTTTTACTTTTCTAAACCGAGAATGTCAGCGGCTTCCGTCCAAACATCGTTCAAGATGTCTGCCACGGGCTTTTCTTCCTTAATCATTCCAGAAATCTGGCCGGCCATGAAGGCACCGCCATCCTTGTCACCCTGTTGTACGGCGGCACGGAGTGTTCCGGATTCCAGCTTTTCAACCGTTTCGTAATCAGGCGCTGGCTTTTGGGCCTCTTCGATTTCGCGCTTGACGTATTCCTTGGCCATCTTGTTCTTCAAGACACGGGCACGGGAACCGGCAATGTTTCCGGTAACAATCGTATCGATATCGCGGGCCTTCAAAATCTTCTTCTTGAAGTTTTCGTGTACTTCGGATTCTGGTGAAGCCAGGAAACGGGTTCCCATCTGAACACCGGAAGCACCCAAGGCGAAGGCTGCGGCAGCACCGCGGCCGTCGGCGATTCCACCGGCAGCGATGACTGGGATGTTAACAGCGTCAACAACCTGTGGCACCAAGGCCATCGTCGTCATCTGTCCAATGTGTCCACCGGATTCCATTCCTTCGGCGATTACGGCATCGACACCCTTTCGTTCCATCATCTTAGCCAATGAAACGGATGGCACAACAGGCATGACCACGATGCCGGCAGCGTGCAATTCGTCCAAGAATGGTGATGGGTCGCCGGCACCAGTGGCCACGACTTTGACACCTTCTTCTAAGATGACGTCGAACACTTCACGAATGTGACGGGACATCAACATGACGTTGACACCGAATGGCTTGTCCGTCAATTCCTTGGCACGACGAACTTCCTTGCGCACGTCTTCACCGTGCCAGTAGCCCGTTCCGATGAAGCCGAGTCCACCGGCTTCGGAAATAGCGGCTGCCAAAGCACCGGTTCCGGCCCAAGTCATCCCACCTTCGACGATTGGATACTTCATGCCGAGCTTGTCAAAAATCTCGTTTCCCACTTTAACTGTCATAATTTCTGCCTTACCTTTAACTTTTATGTATGCGGCGACAAGCGCCGCCTAATAAGAAGTAGTGATTACTTCTTGTCAGTTTGTTCCTTGATCTTGTTAACCAAGTCAGCAACCGTTGATACTGATTCAGTATCTTCCAACTTGATGTCGAATTCGTCTTCAACTTGGTTCAAAACTTCGAACAAGTCCAATGAGTCGGCATCGATGTCGTCCGTCATGTTCGTCGTCATTGAAACTTCTGAGTCTTCCAAATCGAATTGGTCAACCAAGATGTCCTTTACCTTGTCAAAAATCTCTTCTTGTGTCATGAGCACGTTCTCCTATAGGTTTCGTATTGCAATACGTTTGATTTTTACGGTGCAGCCTACTACACCGCATTTTACTAATGTTATTAAAACGCCCGGCACTAGCCGGGCTAGCTGGTTAAAGCTGCCAGACTTGTGCACCGATGGCCAAGCCACCGCCAAAGCCAACGAAGGCGATTTTCATCCCCGGCTTAATTTGACCGGATTCCTGCAGCTCATCCAATAGGATGGCCGTGGATGCCGCTGAAGTATTCCCGTATTCCACCATGTTGGTTGGGAACTTTTCCATCGGCTGGCCAAAGTTCTTCGCCATCGATTCGATAATTCGGTGGTTGGCCTGGTGAGCCAAGTAAAAGTCGACGTCGTCGGCCTGCAAGTCCGCCTTGGCCAATGCCTTGTCTAAGACCTTTGGTACTTCGCGGGTGGCAAAGGAATAAACACCCCGGCCGTCCTGGTGGAAGTAGGGATCAAGTGGTGAAATTTCACCGGCAAAGGCGTTCTTGTTGGCAAAGCGGCCTGTCAAGATGGCCTCGCCGCGATCACCATAGGCCTGCAGTTCTTCTGAAAGCAGTCCCTTTTCCTCGTCGGTTGACTCAAGCAAGACGCCACCGGCACCGTCTCCGAAGAGAACGGAAACCGTCCGGTCCTTCCAATCAACCAACTTGGACAAAACTTCGGCACCGATGAACATCCCCTTCTGGTAGCGACGAGAAGAAAGGAAGGAAGAGGCCACCGAGAGCCCGTAGACAAAGCCGGAACAAGCGGCGTTAATGTCAAAGGCAAAGGCCTTGTCGGCACCAATCTTTCCCTGCACAATCGCTGACGTGTGGGGAGACAGGGCATCCGGTGACATGGTGGAAACAATGATGAAGTCCAAATCAGAAGCAGCCCAGCCGGCTTTTGCAAGCAGCTTTTCGGCAACGGCAGCGGCCAGGTCCGACGTGTTTTCATTTTCGACAACGTGTCGGTTATGTATCCCCGTTCGTGGGTAAATCCATTCGTCTGACGTATCCATCAGTTCAGCTAAATCATCGTTTGAAACGACCCGTTCCGGCACCTGCCGGGCGGTCGCGACAATCTTCATCTTTTCCATCATCAATCCTTTTGCTTACTTGTCTAGCAAGTCCTGCAAGTATGTCTGCAGGTTGCCTAAGGCCTTTTCCAAAATGGCCGCGGCGTTATCGGTAAAGCCGTTAAACATCGCTTTGGTCATTTGCAGGTGAAAGGCCTGGTGGGCACGGTACAAGACCCGTCCCTTGTGGGTTAAACCGAGCTTAACCACCCGCCGATCCGACTTGGAACGGCGGCGTTCGACATAGCCCTTTTCAACCAAGCGGTCGATGGCCGTCGTCATCGCAGATGGCGACAGGTGCACCGCTTTGGCCAGTTGGGAAGCCGTCTTCTCCTCGTACATCGAAATCGCGTAGATCGTGTGTACGTCCTTAACCGTTAAAGCGGAAAAAGGACCGCTCTTCAACGCTCCTTCTTCCACCCAAACGACGTTGGCCAGGAGGTCAATCAGGGTTTGGTTGACCGTCTGAAAGTCGACGGCCGTACCCGTTTGCTCAGTCCTTTTCATCGGGAGCCACCACAAACATCAGCTCCGCCTTGGTTGCGACTTTTCCATCGACCTTTGCCACAACATCAACGGTTCCCATGTTTTCACGAACCTTGCCAAAGGTTGCGTGCAACTTCAACACGTCACCTGGAACAACCATCTTCTTAAACTTGGCATCGTTGATTCCCGTCATGTAGGCCGTCTTACCCTTAAACTGTGGCGAAGACAAAATCAAGATGGAGGCTGCCTGAGCCAATGATTCAATGATCAAGACACCGGGCATCACCGGGTTACCAGGGAAGTGTCCTTGGAAGAACTGTTCGTTGATTGTCACGTTCTTGACGGCAACGATTGATTCGTCCGGTACCATTTCCTCAACGTAATCCATGTAGAGGATTGGGTAACGGTTTGGAATCAAGTCCATGATTTCCGTGGTAGTTAAGACTGGCATTGTTGGTCCTTTCTAGGGTCTTGCGACCGGCTGTAAAGAATTTTTCAAGATAAAAATAGTTTAACAATAAATACTTCGATAGTCAAACTATCTGGTCATCGCACTATTTTCTTTCTAAAGAAGGGTATAAATCTAACATCACCAGCCGCTCTTTCCACTCCTTGAAAAAGTCCCCCTGGTCCCATTCGTGAATGCGCCTGGTCTTATAGCCCAAAGACACGTTGTAAAAAGTCGTCTCATTGACACGGTGAGCTGGCATCCGCCAGTGAACGTGGCCGGCTAAAACAAAGGGCACTCGAAGCTCCTGCAGCCTTCTCCCGAGGGCTGCAGAACCCAGGTAAGCCTTCAAAATCGTTAGGTCCGGCTTGGAAAAGGGAATTTGCTCGACCAGTGCTTGGTCGGTGGAAAAGTGGCTAATGACCAAAGGCTTTTGCCCCGCTTTTTGGGCTTCCAGGACGGCTTTTTCAATTTGCTTGGCTGAACGCTCAGCCTTTTCTCGATCGGGCAAGGCTTCGTCAATCCGCCGATCGTACCAAAAACGCTGCTTAAAGCGGTGAATCGTTTCATCGTCATGCCTGCCTTCATCAAAAGAATAATCGTACCAGCCGTTATTGCCAATAATCTCATAGGCGCCAAAGGAAAGGCTCTTATTATGGAAGTAATTGGGATCAGCCAGATTTTCCAATGCCTCGTCACTGGTCCCATCGCCCATCTCGTGATTGCCGGCCAGGTAGTAAACCTTGGTGACCGGTTCGACCAAGTGGTTCAGTCTCCTGACAAAGTCGGCCGTTTCCGCCAGTTGGTTAAACGTATCGCCAGCCAGAACGTAAACGGCCACCTGCTGATTCAGCAGATACTGGGCCATTTCATGCAAGGCACTGTTTCGATCAATCTTATTAATGTCTAAATGAAGGTCTGAAATGACGGCCAAGCGCATGCTGTTCCCCTTTCTTGCTGGGGCCAGTATAGCATAGTTGAAAAGCCTTTACGCACCAGCAAAGCTCTTTTGTCTGCACAAAAAAAGAACCGCCAAAGCGGTTCTTTTGGAAAGTTTTGATTAACCGATGTGTGCAAAGTGCAACAACGTACGGATCATGTTTGAAGTGAAACCGTATTCGTTGTCATACCATGAAACAGTCTTAACCAATTGCTTGTCGCCTGCTTCGATGATTTGCGTTTGCGTTGCATCAAAAGTCGTTCCGTGTGTGTCGCCGATGATGTCAGATGAAACGATTTCATCTTCGTTGTAACCGAATGAATCAGAAGCAGCAGCCTTCATGGCAGCGTTGATTTCTTCAGCAGTAACCTTCTTTGACAAAACAGAAGTCAATTCAGTAACGGATCCGTCAACAACAGAAACACGTTGTGCGTGTCCGTCAACCTTACCCTTCAATTCAGGAACAACAAGACCGATGGCCTTGGCAGCACCCGTTGAGTGAGGGATCGTGTTAACTGAAGCCGTACGGTTTGAACGGAACTTCTTTGACTTTGGACCGTCCAAAATCATTTGCGTTGAAGTGAAGGCGTGAATCGTCGTCATCGTACCAATTTCAACACCGAAGTTGTCAACCAATACCTTACCCATTGGTGCCAATGATTGAGTAGTACATGAACCAGCAGAAACGATCTTGTCTTCTGGCTTCAAGATGTCTTGGTTTACACCATAAACAACAGTTGGTACATCACCAGCTGGGGCAGTGATCAAGACCTTCTTAGCGCCGGCGTCCAAGTGAGCTTGCGCCTTTTCGGCTGACGTGTAGAAACCAGTGGCTTCCATAACATATTCAACGCCGTCGTTCTTCACCCAAGGAATGTTCTTGGCATCGCGTTCTGAGTAAACCGTGTAGTGCTTACCGTTAACGATGATACCCGTTTCATCAGCTGAAACTTCGGCATCCAAAGTTCCGTGCGTTGAGTCATACTTCAACAAGTATGCCAACATTGATGGGCTCGTCAAGTCGTTGATTGCGGCAACTTCAACATCAGCAGCTGTGTCACCCAATTCCATAATGCGGCGGAATGCCAAACGACCGATGCGTCCGAATCCGTTAATACCAATCTTCACAGTCATGTGTGTAGACCTCCAAATAATTTTTTGACCTAAGTCAACACAAACATTATAACACAACGCCCTCCTAGCAGTGCAAATCGTTTACTGTTTTTCTCACAAGAGAAACCGTACCATTTGGTTAACTTCGTCTATTAATTAAGGTAACATGGTAAAATAAAAGGAACGTTAACCCGCGCTTTTAGAGAGGAAGAACATGTCAAAGTGGACTAGTAAAAAAATCACGGTCGTTGCGGTCATCATTGCCTTAAACGTTGCCCTTTCTTATATCGTGCACATTCCGGTACCAGCCACCTCCGGCTTTGTTAACTTGGTCGAGGCCGGCATCTTTGTTGCTGCGCTGCGACTGGGACCGGGGGCCGGCTTTGTTGTCGGGGCCTTCTCCGGAGCACTCTTGGACCTCTTTGCTGGCTACCCACAGTGGCTGCTCTTCTCCTTTGTCATCCATGGCATGGAGGGCTTCATTGCTGGTCTCGCCTCTCAAAAGAAGGTTTTTCCGACCACAGCCCTTCTTCTCCTTGCTTCCTTGATTATGGTTGTCGGGTACGTCTTTGCCGGTTTCTTCCTATATAATTGGGCGGCCGGTGTTGCTTCCATTCCGGGTAACGTTGGTCAGTGTCTCTTCGGCCTGATTGTCGCCCTCGTCTTGAACGAGGCCTTGCCAAAACAGGGCTGGTTGTAAAAGCAGCCCATGCCAGTTCTACAGGAACTGGCTTTTTTCATTTTCTTGACATTTTTTACATTCTTAATAAATGGTGGGATAATGGACTCAAGTAGAAAAGGAGGAGTCTCATGTCTCAAACATACGATTACGACGTTGTCTTCATCGGGGCCGGCCACGGTGCCTTTGACGGCGCCCCCGCATTAACGGCTGCCGGTAAGACCGTTGCCTTCATCGAAGAGGACCGCGTCGGTGGTACCTGCCCCAACTGGGGTTGCAACGCCAAAATTATTCTCGAGGCACCCACGAAGCTCCTTTCTGAAGCAAGACAGTCCAATGGTATTGTCGAAGGGCCGCTCAGCCTGGATTGGTCCAAGGCCATGCAGCGCAAGCAAGAAATCATCGACGGTTTCGCCCCTGCCATCCAAAAGGGCATGGAAGCTGCCGGCATCCACTTCATCTTTGGCCACGCCAGCTTTGTCGATGCCCACACTCTGCAGGTTGGCGATAAGCAAATCACCGCTGACAAAGTCGTCATTGCAACCGGTCAGCACAGTCACCGATTGGACATTCCCGGCAAGGAATACCTCCACGATTCAAAGGATTTCTTGAGCATCCCCGAAGTGCCCGCTAAGATGGTCATCATCGGCGCTGGCTTCATCGGTTTGGAAGCCGCTTCAATCATGCAAACGGCCGGCTCCCAGGTCACGGTTATCCTACGCGATCAGCAGGCATTACCCGCCTTTGACCGGCAATACTCGGATCAGCTGGTAAAGGAACTGGCGCGCCAGGGCGTTCTCTTCATTAAGAACACCCAAGTGGAACGCGTGGAAGAAAACGGTTCTTCCTACTCAATCTCAACCAGCACCGGCTCCTTCCCGGCCAACTACATTCTCGATGCAACCGGCCGCGTGCCAAACACGCAGGGGCTCAATTTGGAAAAAGTCGGTATCGACTTTGACGGCAAGGGCATTGTGGTTAACGACTACTTGCAAACCACTCAGAAAAACATCTACGCAACTGGTGACGTGGTCAAGAAGCGTCAGCCAAAGCTTACGCCAACGGCAACCTTTGAATCCCAGTACGTGGTCAGCCACATCTTGGGCGAAGAAAAGGAGCCCATCAACTATCCAGCCATTGCACAAACGGTCTTCACCGCTCCCCGACTCGCTCAAGCCGGCGTGACGATCGAAGAAGCCAAGGCTAAGCCCGATCAGTACGACTTGGTCGAACAAGATATCATGGACGACTGGTACCGCTTGGTCGACTTTGAGACGCCCGGTCAGCGAACCTTGATTTACAACAAGGATAAGCAGCTAGTCGGGGTTATCGAACTTTCCGATAAGGCTGAAGACGTGGTCAACGCCCTCTTGCCTGCCATTGAATTCGGCTGCAAGAAAGAAGAGCTAAAGCGCTTGGTCACGATTTTCCCATCCATCGGTTATTCCGCTTTGGATAACCTGGGCTAATCAATCACCTTATCAACAAGAAAAAGGACTTCGTTTTAAACGAAGTCCTTTTTTAATGCCAGCAATTTAAAAGTCAATCAGCCATTCACCAACCAGATAATCACTGGAATTGACACAATCGCGTTACTGATGGCGTGCTGGGCCATGCTTGCCGTCAATTTTTTCGTTTGTCGGTAGGTCAACGCAAGCAAGAAGGCTGATTTGAAATATAGAACAAAGACCAGCAGATTGTCCCAGGTAATGAAGAGCGTCTGCAAGTGCAGATAGGCAAAGATCAGAGCAGATACAAAGGCCATGCCCAACGTCAGCTTCTTCTTAGTGAAGGCATTCATGACATAACCCCTGAAAACCAATTCTTCAAAAATCGGTCCCCAGACCATAATAAAGGAAAACATCAAAACAAGTTCTGCAGCACTAAGGCCCTGAAGATGTTGTAAAATAGCCGCCTGATTGACGCTGTGAACGTTCAAGCCCAAGTACAAGCCAATAAAACGGAGCAGCCGATAAAGAACAAATTGCAAGAAAAGGTTTCGTACAATGACAAAGCAGTCATGACCGTTCAGCTTCACAAAGCGTTGCTGATCCGTCGCATTTTTGCGGACAAGCCAAACCGACAGAAAAATACCAAAACAGTAAAAGGCAGTAGCCAGCAACTGCATTGGAACCATATCGGCACTGGCTGCCGTGTACCCAACCCACTTGGCCAGGCAAACCAAGAGAATAAAAAGCGAAATCTTCCTTACAATTGCCATCTAGGCCACCTTTCGTTTTATTATCAGCAGCGACGTTGCAATGCTCAACCTTTTTTACAAAAAGCCGGCCCACAAAAAATTGTAAGGCCGGCCTTCAAATCACGTTTTTATTCAATTCCCGATCCAGCTTCGATGCTGTCAGGCAAAATCGATACGGTTACGATGCCGTTCTTCTCAGCTGAAAGAACCATTCCTTCGGACAGCTCACCAGCCATCTTCCGGGGCTTCATGTTGGCCACAATCGCGACCGTCTTGCCAACCAAAACTTCTGGTTCTGGGTACCACTGACGAATTCCCGAAAGAATCTGACGGGGCTTCTCTGAACCATCATCCAAGGTAAACTTGATCAACTTCTTCGACTTTGGCAACAGTTCGGCCGCCGTAATCTTGGCTGCCAAAATTTCAATCTTATCAAAGTCATCGTATTCGATTGCTGCCTTGTGTTCCACGGCTTCTTGCTTTTGCTGTTCAGCCTTCTTAGCCGCTTCCTTAACGGCACGGCCCTTGCCCTTGGTGTCCTTTGACACCAAACCGGCGATGAAGCCCACCTCTTCTTCCACGTCCAAACGTGGAAAGATTGGCTGACCCTTCTTGACGACTTTGGCACCGGCTGGCAAATCCGCCATGGCCAAGCCGTTCAAAGTCAAGCCGCCCTCTGGCAAAGTCAAGCCAAGCTGTTCAAAGATCGCCTTTGGCACGTCAACCATGACCGGTTGGAGCATGGCCGCAACCACTCGCAAGCCGGCGGCCAAGTGGGCCATCACGGCTGACAGCGTCGCCTTGGCCTCGGCGTCTTCACCGGCCTTCTTGGCCAAAACCCATGGCTCCGTTTCATCGATGTACTTGTTGGCCCGACGAACGATGGCCCAAACGGATTCGAGGGCGTCAGCCGTGTGAACCCCAGCCATCTGTTCTTGGTAAGCGGCTAACTTTTCGGCTACCAACTCTTCAAAGTCGGCATCAAAGGCCGTCTTGTCCGAAACAAATTCTGGCAAAACGCCACCCTCGTACTTGTTGATCATGGCAACCGTTCGGTTGAGCAAGTTACCCAAGTCGTTGGCCAAGTCGAAGTTCACGCGGGAAACGAAGTCTTCCGGTGAAAAGACCCCGTCGTTACCAAATGGCATGGCCCGCAAGAGGTAGTAGCGGACGGCATCCAAGCTGTAGCGTTCCGTCAAGTCTTCTGGGTAAATGACGTTTCCCTTCGACTTGGACATCTTGCCGTCCTTCATCACCAGCCAACCGTGGCCAATGATTTCCTTTGGCAATTCCAGGCCGAGGGCGTGGAGCATGATTGGCCAGTAAATAATGTGGAAACGAACGATTTCCTTTCCAACCAACTGAATGTTGGCTGGCCAGAACTTCTTGAAGAGGTCATCCTTATCGGTTCCGTAGCCCAAAGCCGTAATATAGTTGGCCAAGGCGTCAATCCAAACGTAAATGACGTGCTTTTCATCGCCGGGAACTGGAACCCCCCAGTCAAAGGAAGTTCGCGTAACGGCCAAATCTTCCAACCCTGGCAAGATGAAGTTTTGCAACATCTCGTTCATCCGGGATTCGGGCTGGACGAATTCCGGGTGGGCCTTGTAGTAGTCCACCAACCAGTCGGCGTACTTGGACATCTTGAAGAAGTAGGTCTCTTCTTGAATCTTTTCGACTTCGTGGCCGGATGGCGCCTTCCCACCAATCATCTTGCCGTCGTCATCTCGGTAGACTTCGGCCAATTGTGATTCGGTAAAGTACTCTTCGTCAGAAACGGAATACCAACCTTCATACTGGCCCTTGTAGATATCACCCTGATCAAGCAACTGCTGGAAAATCTTTTGCACGGCTTTTTCGTGGTCAACGTCGGTCGTCCGAATAAACTTGTCATAGGAAATGTTCATCAACGACCAGAGGTCCTTGATGTCCTTGGCCATCTTATCCAAGTATTCCTTTTCAGTCGTGCCAGCAGCGGCGGCCTTCTTCTGAATCTTTTCACCGTGTTCGTCGGTACCGGTCAAGAAGAAGACGTCATCACCGAGCAAGCGGTGGTATCGCGCAGCCGCATCGGCCAAAACAGTCGTATAAGTGTTTCCCAATTGCAGCTTTCCGGATGGATAGTAAATGGGCGTTGTAATATAGAAGGTATTTTTTTCTGACATATGAGTCCCTTTCCTGGCTAATGGTGCCTGTTCTGTCCACTATTATAGCAAAAAGGCCCCCTTCTAACCAGTCGTGACAGCAGTCAGTCAAAGAGAAAAAGTCCTAATAAACCATTTTTATACTTTTTTTCACGAAAGCCTCTTTTCTAATTAAAAAGGGCTTTTTGCCAAGCAGACCAATTCTTTTGACTTTGTCTTGTTTTTCCGAAACTTTATTGACAAAAAAATTACGCACCGGTACACTAAAAACAGATTAAAAAGGAGAGTAACTATGAACGCAAACACAATCAATGCCCAAATGAACATGATGACTCAAACGGTTTGCTGTTGTACACCGCTTATTTAGGGTGGCGTTTGTAGGTTAAAGACCACCCAATTCAAGTAGGGACCCTTTCTCTACTTGGGGGTGGTCTTTTCTTTTTGAGTAAATTAGGAGTACGAAAATGAACAAAAAAATCGCAATTATTCTAGCAGGACTAATCGTTATCATCGGGGCTATCTTTGGAATCAGCAAGATGGCCTCATCACAAAAGGATGACACCACCATTAAGGCCGGTACCTTTACCGTTGGTTTGGAAGGAACCTACGCGCCCTTCTCTTACCACGACGACAAGGGAAACTTGACCGGTTTCGAAGTTGAAATTGCCGAAGCCCTGGCTAAGAAAATGGACATGAAAGTCAACTTCGTCCAATCAAAGTGGGATTCCTTAATCGCCGGAATCAACGCTAAGCGTTACGACGCCGTCATCAACAACATCGGAATCACCGACGATCGGAAGAAGAACTACCGGATGTCAACGCCTTACCTTTACCCCAAAGCCGCTTTGATTCGTCGCACCGGTGATACGTCATTAAATAAGCTCTCCGATATCAAGGGGAAGACGATGGCCCAATCCGTAACGTCAAACTACGGAAAACGAGCCCAAGCGGAAGGTGCCAACATCAAGGCCGTTGCAGGTATCATCGAGGCCATGAACCTGTTGACAACCAACCGTGCCGACGGTTCCTTAAACGATATGGGTGCCTTTGAAAACTGGAAGCAGTCAAACCCCGATGCCGATGTCGAAGCCGTTGACGTCTCAAAGGACATGGGCTCAACACCTGACGGTGTCTTGATGAACAAGGATAACAAGAAGCTTCAAGAAAAGGTCAACAAGGCCATGAAGGAAATTCGCGAAGACGGTACCTTGACCAAGCTGTCAAAGAAGTACTTCAACAAGGACTTGACCAAGGAATAAGCGCAAGCAAATTATAATAGGAAGAAAGTATGACAGACTTTTTCAACCTGGCAGTTAAATACCTGCCCGAACTTTTCATTGCAGCAATCAAATACACCATTCCACTGACAGCGATTTCCTTCTTTTTCGGATTGATCTTCGCCTCTTTGACCGCCCTGATTCGCGTGTCAAAGCTTCCGCAAAACGAATGGGCGGCCGCCTTTTTACAAATCGTGAAGTGGTTGGCCAACGCCTACGTCTGGTTCTTCCGCTCCACGCCGTTAATCGTTCAACTCTTTATCGTCTTCTACGGTTTACCAAACGCCCACATCGCCTTCTTCCAGTCGGCCTGGGTATCGGCCATCACGGTCTTCTCCTTGAATACCGGGGCCTACGCGTCGGAGACGATCCGCGCATCGATTTCTTCTGTTCCAGAAGTCCAAAAGCAGGCGGCCGAATCGCTTGGCATGACCCGTGCACAAGTCTATTTGAACGTCGTCTTGCCACAGGCGGCGCGGATTTCCATTCCGCCCCTATCAAACTCTTTGATTGGCCTGTTAAAGGACACTTCCCTGGCTTCCGTCATCACCATCGTGGAAATTTTTTACCTGTCCCAGCAAATCGCTGCGGCCAACTATAAGGTTTTGTCGATGTACATTCTGGTTGCCTTGGTCTACGCCTTCTTCACGTCAATTCTGTCAATCGGTCAGCACTACCTAGAAAAGTACACATCGAGGTTTGCCCAATGATTCAAGTAAAAAATCTCAGTAAGCACTACCCTGACAAAGTCGCCTTAGACGACATCTCGGTTGACTTTCCCGCCGAAGAAACGACGGCCATCGTCGGTCCTTCGGGATCTGGTAAGTCAACACTCTTGCAGGCCTTAAACCTCCTGGAGCGGCCCGATCAAGGAATTCTGACCATTGATGACATCAGCCTCGATTTGGCAAAGCCTTTGACCAGCAGCCAAATCCTTCAGATTCGGCAAAAGACGGCCATGGTCTTTCAAGAAAAGGCCCTCTTCACTCACTTGAACGTGATGAAGAACCTGACCGAAGGCCCAATCAAGGTCCAAAAGAAGTCCAAGCAGGAAGCCGAAGCAAAGGCCCAGGCGTTGCTTGAACAGTTTGACATGACGGAATTGGCCAACCGCTACCCCTACCAACTTTCAGGCGGGCAGCAACAGCGCGTGGCCATTCTGCGTGCTTTGGCCATGGAACCCAAGTACTTGCTCTTAGATGAGCCAACCTCAGCCCTGGATCCGGAATTGGAAGCACAAGTTCTCCGTGTCTTGAAGGACTTGGCCAAAAAGGACGTGTCCATGATTATCGTCACGCACAACATGGCTTTTGCCGAACAGGTGGCCGACCAGATCATCTTTGTTGATAACGGTTCGATTGGCTATGCTGGACCAACCGATGGCTTCTTTCATTCGAAGGAAGCTCGCATTAAGCAATTCTTAGGAGCAATGTCCTTCTAATGGCAAAACGACAAACGAATCAAAAACGATTTACCCAAACCGCCACAATGGTTCTCGCTCTCGTGGCGGTTTTTGCCTTTCAAGCCGTCAAAAATGAAGGGGTGCATAAGCAAGGACCAAGCGAACAAAAACAGTCAAAGGTCCTACAGTCAGCGAAGAAGGCCAACCGTTCGGCCAATGTCACGGCAACATCTGCTTCTGATCAAGACCTCTTAAACATCAAGTGGGACGGCACCCTGGATGGCGACATTGTTCACTTGAACAATAACCAGGCGACTTTTTCAGACGAGGAGTTGAAACAAAGCTTTCCAGGCAATAAGAGCAAGCTCAATCCAGTTGACGGCCTAGCGCTTTCCAACCTAGACAGCCTCGGTCGTTCCGGCCAAGCCAACTTTGTCGCTTCCAAGAAGGCCATGGACAAAGTCACTAAACGACCAAGCCAGATTCCAAAGAGCGTCCGCCCCTCTGGCTGGAACCAAAACGACCACTTCAACGGAACGTTCTGGGTCGGCGGCAGCCACAACAACCCCAAAGTCAGCCTGGGTGGCAGCAAGCAGGCCCTGTGGAACAAGTCCCACATTGTCGGCTATCAGTTCTTTGGCATGGCCACGATGGTCACTGAAAACATGACCACTGGCACTCGTGTCGAAAACGCCTATCCTGGCCAGCTGGTGCCAGAAGACGACATTCTTTATGCGTTAAAGGAGCACCCAAACATCACCATTCGTGGTCAGGTCACACCGGTTTATTCCGGTAACGAACTAGTGCCACGCGGGGTCCACTACATGGCCAAATCGGTCGAGGACAACGGGGCAACGCTGAACTTGAACTACTGGATCTTCAACGTTCAACCAGGCATCACCATCAATTATCAAACCGGTGCAGCAACCGTCGATTAAAAGGCAAAAGTCGGGCAGGATTTCTCCTGCCCGACTTTTTATGTACAAAAAAAGAAGCGATATTCTCGCTTCTTTTACGGATGCCCTCGGTGGGAGTCGAACCCACACGGTGTTGCCACCACTGGATTTTGAGTCCAGCGCGTCTGCCAATTCCGCCACAAGGGCATTGCGTTTTCACAACTATATTAGTTTATCAAGGCCAAGGTCAGCTGTCAATAAAAAAGACGCTTTTTCTTCCCTTTTTTATTCCTTTTCCCGCTTCAACCAATCTTCGTGACTCTCATGGTTGACCACGTGCTCCACGTGCTTTTCCGCATTGGTCAAAAGATCAATAATGTGCGAGTCCGTGAGGTGGTAGTAGACGGTCCGGCCGACTTTTTCAACGGCCACAACTTGTTCTTCACGAAGCTTTTGTAGCTGGTGGGAGACAGCGGACTGTTCCATTTGAAGGGCCTCAATCAGTTCGGAAACGGAATAGGGCTTCTCTTCTAAACGCATCAAGATCGCCAAACGCTTTTCGGAGGAAAGCAATTTGAAGATATGGCTTAGTTCACGTTGAATTTCTTCTTTCATATAACTATTATAGCAGGGAATTTTTATTTTCGATTCTTTTAAGCAAATAAAAAAGCAGCTGAATTTCTTCAGCTGCTTTTCCTACTCTTAGTTTTGAACGATCAAAACAGAGATCTTTGCGTTACGCGCGATGTATGAAGCTTGCGATCCGATTGAACCCCAGAAGCCTTCGCGTGAGTGAGCACCAACAACGATCAAGTCGGCCTTCACTTGAGGGGCAATGTCTTCAACCAATGCTTCACCAGCCTTAACGCTGTCAGCAAAGACGGTTTCAACTTGGTTAACCCCTTGTTCCTCAGCATAAGCCTTGTACTTAGCCAAGTTTTCTTCGATTTCTGCACGCTTTTCCTTGATGACATCAAGGTGCAATGCAGAGATCGCTGACAAGTCACCCATTTCCAAGATTGAGGCGATGATCAACTGTGCGTCGTCTTCGCGTGCTTGGTGAATAGCGTTTGCCAAAGCGTTGTATCCTTGTTCGGATTCGTCAACGCCAACCAAAACAGTCTTGAACTGCTTAGGCGTAATGTTTAATTTCAATTCAGCCATGATAGCCTCCTTCTTCTTATCCAGCAAACATGTTCCATACAAGGAAGACGTTGATAGCAGTCAAAGCAACGAATGACAACCATCCAGCCCACTTAACCCAAGCTGAGTTAGCGTAAGGACCCATGATCTTCTTAGATGACGTGAAGTAAATCAATGGCGCCATTGAGAATGGCAAGGCGATTGACAAGAAGACCTGCGTTGATTCGATCAAGGCATCCATTTGTGCTTCGTTACCACCGTAAATAATGGCGATGATCAAAACCGGCGTGATGGCGATACCACGGGTAATCACACGACGGAGCCACATTGGAATACGGAAGTGCAAGAAACCTTCCATGATGATTTCACCAGTCAAGGTTCCAGTGATGGTTGAGTTCTGACCAGAAGCCAAGAGGGCAACGGCGAACAAAGTTGACAAGACAGGAGAAGCGATGGCTCCAGCGATGTTCTTATCGTTCAAGGCATCGTACAATTGGTGGAATCCTGACAATTCTTGGGCGTGGCCGAAGAACAAAGCGGCACCAACAATCAACAACATTGAGTTGATGAAGAAGGCCAAAGTCAATTGGATGTTTGAATCCCAAGTCATCAAGCGAACGGCTTCCTTCAATTCTTCAGGATTGTCGTGGTTGACTTGACGAGTTTGTGAAATTGATGAGTGCAAGTAAAGGTTGTGCGGCATAACCGTGGCACCAATGATACCAGCAGTCAAGAACAATGGGTTGTCCAAACCTTCAGCAGCCTTCAATGACATAGTTTGTGGACGAGGTACGTAGTTACCAAGTACAGCAGCCCAGTCTGGCTTTGACAAGATTGTTAAGTAAACAAAGACAACCAAGATGGTTACGATCAACGTCATAACGATTGCTTCGATCTTACGGAATCCAAACTTCATCAAGAGAAGCAGGATAATAACATCGAAGGCAGTCAAGAAGACCGTGACCAGAAGTGGCCAACCGAACAGCAATGAAAGGGCAATGGCACCACCAACAACTTCGGCGATATCCGTTGCGATCAAGGCTAATTCGGTCATGATCCAAAGTGCGTAACGACCAAACTTGTTTGTACGGTTACCCGTTGCTTGGGCCAAATCTTCTTGCTTAACGATTCCAAGCTTACCAGCCATGTACTGCAAAAGCATGGCAATCAATGATGAAATCAAAATGATTGAAAGCAACAAGTAGTGGTATCCAGCACCACCGGCGATTGACGTAACCCAGTTACCTGGATCCATATAACCAACGGCAACCAAGGCCCCTGGTCCTGAGAATGCGAAGAGTCGACGCCAGAATGAGGCGTTCTTTGGCACTTCGATACTGCCGTTCACTTCTTCAAGTGACTTACCACCCGTGTGCTCAATCAATGAGCGGTGGCTCTTTTCGTTCATGGAATTGTCCATAATTGTCTCCTTTGGATTTCTCCTCAGGAAGGCCATTGAAAACGCTTCTAAAAAATGTTTAACAGCAAAAAAGACCGGAAGATCCCCTTGCCGTTGATAAAAGCATTCTAAAGTAGCTAGAAGGCTTGTTATTCATCTGTTTAAAATCGCTAAATAATTTTCATAAAGGATTTCATTCAACTTGGTTGTTGAAAGCTTATGAAAGCTACTTAACTCAATGACTTTTCCTAAGTCTAGACTTAATATTACACGAGGAATAGCAGAGGTCAAGCGAAATTTTCGTAATTTTTTAAACAGCTTTGTCTAATATCTTTCAAAAAAGGCCTGGGATTAAGTCCCAGGCCCCTTTTATGATTTAATCTTAATTTAATTTTCTTTTGAAAACCAGTCCTTTAGATAAGAATAATTCTTATTTATATCGCTTTTTTAAAGAAATTAAAGGGAACTTCTTTTCAGAAAAACAATTCTAAATAACGTTACAGTTGGCTTCTTTTTGCTGTCCTTCAATCTGAATGGTCACGTGACTAATGCCAAAGTCGTCCTTCAATTCGTTTTCGATTTTGTTCAACAAGGAAAGTCCGTGATCTTTTTCAAGCGCTTCCTTTTGCAATGATAAGTGCACCGTCAGCGCCACCTCGGTCGTTGACAAAGGCCAGATGTGCAAGTCGTGAAGGCCAAAAACCCCCTCTTTTTCAAGCAAGTAATCGTAGATAGCATCCGCATCGACTTCGTCTGGCACCCCGTTAATGGCTAAGTTGACCGTTTCTTTCATGACCGGCCAAGCCGTTACTAAGATAATCAGACCAATCAAGAGCGAAACGATTGGATCAATCAACTGCCAGCCCGTCATTTTAATCAGCCAACCGGCCAAAATCACACCAATCGACACGCCGGCGTCCGACAGTAGGTGGATGTAGGCCGTCTTGGCGTTCAAGTCCTGGTCATGGCCGCCGTGGCTGTGTCCGTGTTCATCCGGCACCCCGGAAGCCTTGAAGAGCATGGCCGTTGACACGTTCACCACGATTCCGATGGCCGCCACAATGGTAATCATAATCCCATTTGTGTGAATGTTTCCGGGATTCAGCAAGTCGCCCATTCCCTCAACAAAGATTGTCCCCACCGCAAACAAAAGCAAGACGGTGTTAAAGATTGATGCCAGAATGGAAACGTTGTGCCAACCGTAGGTTTTACTGCGGGTGGCCTTAATTCCGAAGACCAAAACGGCCAACCAGGCAATGACCAGGGCCAAAACATCCGATAAATTGTGAAAGGCGTCGGCGAAAAGAGCCGTCGAGTGCGCAAGTTTAGCGAAGACCAATTCAGACAAAACGAAAATCAAGTTCAACGAAATCCCGATTAAATAGGGCTTTTGGGATGGCTGGGCGGATTTCCCAGCATGATGGTGCCCGTGATTTTCCTGTTGGTGAACCGGTTCTTCTTGCAAGTGACCATGCAGCTGCTGGTCCCCTTGATTCATTGACATAAATACTTCCTCCTTTTTGTATCATACCGTTTTTTCCAATAAAAAAAAGCCTTTCGGCTTAGTTTTTTAATTCGGTAAAAAATTGACTGGCGTCCCCAATCACCTGTTGCACCCCGGCCATGGCTGGCAAGGGCGTCAAATTAACGGCGTATATTAGGCAATCTCTTTTGGCATAATTCAGCAGGCCAGCAAAGGGATAGACTTTAAAAGAGGTGCCAACGAGACAGATTAAATCGGCCGCCTTCACCCAATCGACCGCCTCTTCCACCCGGAAGGGCACTTCACCATAGAAGGTGATTCGCGGACGAATTAAAGCCCCATCTTCTCGGTAAAGCGACTGCTGATAAGCTGGCAAAGTCGCCTTTTGTCCATCCTTTGGGCTGTACAGGTCGTAGAGGGAGCCGTGAAAACGAATCAACTCCTGGTCGGACAAACCGGCTTGTACGTCCAAATCATCAATGTTTTGGGTAATGACCTTGGCCCGGTTTTCTTTGACAAAGGCCGCCATTTTTTCATGGATGACGTTTGGCTTAGCTTGCGGAAAATAAAGGTTTTCCTGCATAAAGGCGTACTGGATTTCTGGAATCTGCTCAAAGGCCTGATCGGAGAGCAAATACTCTGGTGCATAAGCCAGGTTTTGATAGACCCCGTTTTTGGATCGGTAATCGGGTATGCCAGAGGCAGTCGAGACCCCAGCGCCAGTCAAAAAGACGATCGATTTCGCCCGGTCAAAGTCCTCTTGAATCTGCTTGCTTACCATGTGCTTCATCACTTACCTCCAGTCAAAAAAGAATTAGCGACGCAAAATGTAGGGCAAGGCCAACTTTTCAAGCAATTCCCTCACAGAAAGGGCGTAAAGTTCCGTAAAGAACTTTGGTCGGTCCGCCGGATTTGTAGGCGGTGCAATCACAAAGGTGTTTTGCTGATCCTGCTTTCCAAGGCCAACGTAGGCCTTTTCCTTTGAGGCAAAGTCGGTCATTTCAGAATGGAAGATTTCAAAGAGATTCTTAACGGGACCGTTTAATTGTCGTTCGGACAAAACCGGTGCCAAGGTCACGTACTGCTTAGCATTGACCGTTGGCAGGTCGACTTCTTCAAGCAGTTCGTCGAGTCCGGCAAAGACGCGGACAATCGTCTTTCGAATGTTGCGCGATTCTTTTAAGTCCGCTTCGACAATGATATCCGAGAGGGCCTTGGCAGCCGCACTGGCCTTTGGGTAGAGGGCGTGGTAGCGTTCATCTGCCTGCTTGGCCTCGTCCTTCAACCCGTTTTCTTTGGCAACGGCGTTAAAAATTTGCGCATCCACCAAGGAGAGCAGGCGGAACAGGTGTTGTCCATCGATTGCGTCCTCTTCAGCCGTCAACTCATCTTCAATCCCTGCTTGAAAGGCCTTAGCAGTGTCCTTTGTTAAGAAGCCCTGCTTGGCCATTTCACGAAAGGTAATGCCATGCATGACCATCTTGTGCAAACGACTGGCAATCGTGACCAGTTGCTGGTCCAGTTCCTCATCTTCAAAGGTTAG
This sequence comes from Fructobacillus papyrifericola, assembly GCF_018437235.1. Taxonomy (GTDB): domain Bacteria; phylum Bacillota; class Bacilli; order Lactobacillales; family Lactobacillaceae; genus Fructobacillus; species Fructobacillus papyrifericola. Next base: position 242,264 of record NZ_JAAMFJ010000002.1, read on the forward strand.
TCCAAAGAAGATCTGCGGAACGATGCCGTTCAAAGACAAGAGTAGCTGGAGCAGTTCGTTTCCGATTAAAAAGTCGGCTTCGGTCTGATCAGGAATTTCAATCAACAAACGATCCGCCAAAAAGGACTGCTTACTTTGGTCCATTCGCAAGCGACCGCTTTCTTCCTCACCCGTTCGCACCATCACGGTTCCGGGATAGGTCTGGTTAACTTGTTCTAATAGTGCATTCAATTTAGGCGTCATGACTACGTAGTTCTCCTAAGATTTTTTCTGCTTCGTGTTGGTCAATCCGGTTTTTCTTTGAAAGTTGCTCGGCAACAAGGACGATTTCCCCCGCCACTGCCCCAGCTTGGATGGCCAGGGTACGGGCCTGCATCCGCATGTGTCCAGCCTGAATACCCGGGCCAGCAACGGCCTTTAAGGCAGCTAGGTTATTCGCTAGGCCGGTGGCCAGGACGACTTTTTTCAGCGTGTCCAGATCGGGATTCCCCAGCAATTCGAGGTTTCTTTGGGCCATTGGCAAAGCCGCGATCGCCCCACCCAGTAGGCCGATGTTTAAGGGCATGGTCAAGCGGCCAAGCAGCTGTTTGCGGTCGGCACTGAGTCGCCATTCAGACAGGGACTGGTAACGGCCAGTTCGGGCTGCGTAGGCATGGCCAGCGGCCTCAACGGCCCGGTAATCGTTTCCAGTTGCCAGGACAACGGCCGATAGTCCGTTAAAGATCCCCTTGTTTTCCGTCACGGCCCGATCAGCATCAACTTTGCCAAAGTCGGACAGCGCCACAATCTTTTCTGCAGCCCGCAAACCGCCCAAGGCTTCGATAGGTACGCCCGCTTCCACGGAGACGAGGGCATCTTGGCCACTGTTAGTCAAAATGGCGCCCACAATGAAGGGCGCAAAGTCTTCCAATTCCTTCTTCAGCGCCTCTAGAATGGTGTTGACCGCATTCGCCCCCATTGCCAAACCCGTTTGAACGGTAATGGCCAGCTTGCTGTGCCGATCATCGAGCACTTCGAAAGCCAGCGCCTTCAAGCCGTCACCACGGGCCGCCATGCTGGGCTTAGCCTGCTTGGCAACTTCAATAAGCCGCTCTTCCTTATCCTTAATAAATGTCGCTAGCACCGCTTGGTCGACATCCAAAAAAAGAATTTCGCCCCCTAACAGCGCTTGGCTTTTTCCCTTTCCTTGAAAGCCGTCAGCCAGTCCGACTAAGCGAGCACCGTTGCTAGCAGCCGCCACCACGGAGGGCTCTTCAGTGACCATTGGCACCGAAAAAGACTGGCCATCCAAAATCAAACTAGGCAAAACCCCTTCCGGCAACTTGAAATCGGCAATGTAATTTTCAATCAGTTCCGGCATTTCAGTAGACTGCCGTTCTTGATAAAAGGTCTGCAATGACGCTTTCAAGGCTAAACGGTCCAAGCGTCCTGCCGGCGTCTCCTGGTAAAATTTCTTTGTCATGAACGCTTAAATTCCTCTTGAATCAATTCAAAAATAAGCCCCTCACGAACACCTGATTCGGAAAAAATCACCCTCGGTGACTGCAGCGCTCGAACCAAGTTCAAGACGGGTAAGAGACCAGAAATAATGATGTCGGCCCGGTTCTTTTCAAGACCGGCCAAATGTTCCCGCTCCTGACGGTCCATCTGGGCAATTTCAGAAAAGATTTGTTCAACCCGAGAAGAGGATAAAAAGAGACCGTGTAGTGTCTTTTGCCCCTGCTTTGTCCAGCCCTTCTTTTCTGCCATCTTAGCAAGCGAGCGGTTGGCGCCCCCCAATAAAATAACGGGTTGTTCCTGATTGTTTGCGATAAAGGGTAACTGCTCGTAAGCTTCGGTAATCTGTTGACAGGCCCCCTCGATATCTTTTTTCTGGACTTTATCAGCCAAACCGTACTTTTCAGACAGGTTGACTGCGCCAAAGGGCAAGGAAACTTCGGCTTCTGCCTGCTTGTTCTTGTAGGGAATAAGTTCGACGGAAGCCCCGCCCGTATCCAAAATCACGGCCGATTGCACGCTCGGCAAAGAAGAAAGCACGCCCAAAAAATCATAGTGGGCTTCTTCTTCACCGGTCAAAACGCGAAGCTTTACGCCCACGGTCTCTTGAACCCGCTTTAAAAAGTCCGCCTGGTTCTTGGCCGTTCGTACCGCAGCGGTTGTGATTCCGTAAATAGCATCCACGGAATACGGACGGATTCGTCCCATATAATCTTTCAAAACAGCCAGCGTTTTTTCAATCTGCTCCTCTTGCAAGAGCAGGGAATCGCCCATCCCTTTTGAAAGTCGGGTGTCTTCCTTCACCCGGTAAAGTTCCCGGTACGAGCCGTCGCTCTTCAGTTTTTCAACGACTAGGCGAGCCGAATTGCTGCCCAAATCAATGATTGCAATTGTCTTTTCACGCATGGGATGCCTCATTTAGGGATTATGGTCCAGTATAACATGGAATCAGGGGCAAATAAAAAAGCATTGAACCGCAGTCCAATGCTTTTTTCATTACTCTTCAAGGGTTTCGCCAATTTGCGATAAGTAAGTTCTGGCAATGCTGTATCCAGAACTTGGTACATCGCCACCAAACTGCGAACCAGTCTCCTTTTCGGCTAAGCCAAGCTGCGAACGAATCTTATCCGTAATGCGTTGCTTTTCTGAGGTCTTAACGGCCTGGTAAGAAACACCTGCAGACATGACGCCCGTTCCCTGCATGTGGTCAGAATCTTGATTCTTCGCTGCTGAACGGTACTTCTGAGCAATCTTGACGATGTTGTTGAATGAAAGATCAGTTTGCGCGTACTTCGACAAGGACTTGACGAAGGAAGCGTTCAGAAGCGTTTCGGCGTTGACAGACTTCTTAATCAGGGCCTGCATGACCAAACGCTGCCGCTGCTGACGACCGTAGTCACCCTGCGGATCATCATAACGCATCCGGGAGAAGGCCAAGGCGGCATCACCCGTCAACTTTGTCTTTGAAGTTGACCAAGTTGCACCATTATCATCCGAGTACTCCCACTTTGTCGATCCCTTGTGGAAACGATAAAGGTTTGGACCATAATCATGGGCCGTGTCTTGACTGTACTGGAAGTCCATTGGTGATTCAACGGAAACACCACCGACTTTGTTAACTAGGGTCGTCAATCCCTTCATGTTGACCAGAGCATAGGAATCAACCGGCACGTTCAAGTAGTTCTGAACGGCCTGCATCGTCGCCCCAACGCCACCAAAGGCGTAAGCGGCGTTCAGCTTCTGTGGGAAGGAATCCTCGTAACCAGGAATAGCGGTCACGATATCACGTGGAATGGAAACCATGGTGATCTTATCGGTCTTTGGGTTCACCGTCACAAGCATCATAGAATCGGTCAGTCCCGTTCGGTCACGATTCAATTCCCCAACGTCGGTACCCAACACCAAAATGGAGAAGGGCTTACCACGGGCAATCAGGTTGGATACGTTACGAGTCTTGTTGATCTTGGCCGACTTTTGAATGTCGTCAATCGATCCCTTGTACTGAGCGTAAAGGTACGTTCCCCATCCAGCAATCGCTAAAACGATTATGACAAAAATGGAGAGCAACCACTTGCGTAGACGACTCTTCTTCTTGTTTTTCTGTCGAACACCATCGTAGCGGGCCTTGCGCGAAAATTGATTTGGATCTTGTTGCATGTAACTGTGCTCCGTCTTCTAACGAATTTTTAGATTTTCTCTTAACTTTTTCCATTCTATCACAGAGCATGTTAAACATAAGTTAAAACGTTGATTTAATACCTATCTTAGGAAAAGCTTTACCTTTGAAAGCAAATGTAAAGAAAAAAAGACGACCAGCCAAAGCTAGTCGTCTCGGAAATTTTAATTAAATTAGCCAGCGATACCAACGATCGTGTCACCAACGATGGCGAAGCCAACGCGGGTGAATGAAGCGTTCATCAACCAGTTACGGTGTGCAGGTGCGGCAACCATACCAGTTTCGTTGTACCAAGCGTCAACAACAGCTGATGGTGACCAGTCGATGGCAACAACTTCAGGTCCGGCAACTTGTTGGAAGTGACCAGTTGGCAATCCACCGTTTGCTTCGGCGTTAGCGGCACGTGAAGCGGCAGTTGCTGCCAATGAAGCGTCGTATGATACAGGTGCCAAACCGGCAGCGGCACGCTTAGCGTTCATGGCGTTGATGATCGTTTGAACAGAACCGTTTGCACCAGCTGAGTACGTTGAGTAGTCAACAGATGACGTTGTAGCAGCTTGTGCTTGCGTGTTCGTGTTCGTCGTAGCAGCAGTGTTAGCATCATCAGTTGAAGCCGTTGCCGTTACGTTTTCATCAGTTGAAGCTTGTACATCAGAAGATGCACTTGCACCAGCGATTCCATCAGTTGAAATCGTGTTACCAGCGATAATCAAGTCAGCGTTGGCAATGTTGTTCTTAGCAACCAATTCTTCAACCGTTACGTTGTTGTCAGCTGCGATTTGTGAAAGCGTGTCGCCTTCTTGAATCGTGATTTCGTTGGCAGATGCATGAGCACCGGCTGCAGCAAAGGCAGTAGCAGAAGCTAATGCGGCCAAGATCGTCTTAGTTACGTTATTCTTCATGAGAGACTCTCCATATGTTTTACTTATTTTTGGATATTTCACGACATCCATAGGATGCGCTCAATCTATATGCCTATTTTAGACGTCCTGCATTACTGCAGAATATCCCATAGGTTACGTTTATATTACAATAAATCAACTGTTTTTGCAAATTAACGACCAAGCAACAGTGAACCGTAGGTGAAACCGGCACCAAAGCCTGTTAACAGCACCTTCTTTCCGGTCAGATCAAGGGAAGTATTCAACTGATCATAGGCCATGGCGATTCCTGCCGATGAGGCGTTTCCATAGACCTCAACATTGGTCACGAACTTATCCATGGACTGTCCCAGGGTGTCCGCCACACTTTCAATCATCCGCAAGTTGGCCTGGTGCAAGACAAAGTAGTCGATATCATCTACGGTCAGGCCTTCCTTTTTTAAGAAAGACTGAATGTGGGCCGGAATTTTAGTCGTCACTTCGTTATAGACCGAACGACCTTCTTGGGCAAAAGCATCAATCTTTGGATAGTTATCCGCAGCTAGCTTTGCCAGTGGCGAAATTCGACCGGAGTGGACGACTTTTTCATCACCGACCGTATGCATCTCTTCTGCAAGCAGCTCAGGATCTTTGCTTGGAGCAAGCACGACTGCGCCAGCCCCGTCGCCAAAGAAGACCGTCGATGTTCGATCGGAAAAGTCCATCATCTTCGAATTGACTTCAGCCGAAATTACCAAGCCGTACTTGTAGGCACCGGTCTTGATGAACTTGTCTGCCGTGGCCAGGCCAAAAACAAAGCCGGCACAGGCCGTTGACAAGTCAAAGGCCCAGGCTTGATCAGCCCCCAAGTTGCGCTGCACTATGGCAGCCGTTGAAGGCGCCAAACCGTCCGGCGTAAAAGTCGTCACAATGATAAAGCCGACTTCTTCCACTGCAATGCCTGCCCGGTCGATTGCCTGCTTAGCCGCCTCGGTCGCCAAGTCGGACGTGTTTTCCCCACGCAAAGACACACGGCGGGACTTGATGCCCGTGTGGGCAACAATCCACTCATCTGAAGTGTCCACGACTTTGGCAAGGTCGTCATTGGTTACGATGTCTTTGGGCACGTAATGGCCCGTGGCCAGTATCTTACTTCCAGTCATAATCATCCCTGTTTTTTATTTGAGCAAAAAAACGTCGAGAGACAATCTTTTCCTGCTCAAGATAAACCTAACAAATCTATACTAAATTAACATAAAAACCCCAGCAGTTGCTGGGATTTTTTATTTCTTCAATTATCAGTCGCTTTAAGCCCTTTTCAAATCAGCCAAACGCTTCTTTGTTGACTCGGCCTTTTCCTGCCAGTCGGCCAACTTTCCCTTTTCCTTGGCCACAACGGCTTCAGGAGCAGAAGAAACGAACTTTTCATTTGAAAGCTTGCCTTGACCACGCTTGACTTCCTTTTCAAACTTGGCTAATTCGCCTTCCAAACGTTCGATTTCAGCAGCGATGTCAATTAGTCCGGCAAGTGGCACGTAGACTTCAGCACCCGTAATGACCTGCGACATGGCCAAGTCAGGAACCTCAACGTCCTCTGCAATCGTCAGCGACTTTGGCTTGACGAAGCGTTGAATGTAGTCGGCGTTATCATTGAAGATAGCGACCAAGTTCGCATCCTTAACCTTAATCATGACATCGATTTCCTTGGACATTGGTGCCTTGGCTTCGGCGCGAATCGTTCGAACGGCCACAATCAAATCCTGCAAGGACTTGAAGGATGCAGCAGCCTCTTCGTTTTCCAGTTCCTTCTTATAAACTGGGTAGGCTTGAATGCCGAGGTGGGCATCCTTACCGGCCTGTTGCGGCATTTCCTGCCAGATGGCTTCGGCCATGAATGGCATGATTGGTTGGAGGAGACGCAGGGTCTGGTCCAAAACATAAGCCAAGGTCTCTTGGACGGCCGTCTTGTCGCCATCCCCGTTCAAGGACTCCTTGGTCATTTCGATGTACCAGTCGGCAAAGTCGGACCAGATGAAGTTGTACAGGTCACGACCAGCTTCCCCGAATTCAAACTTGTCGAAGTTGTCCGTAACTTCCTTGACCGTCTTGTTCAAACGATCCAGGATCCACTTGTCAGCCAAAGAAAGCTTAGCTTTATCCGGAATGCGGGCGACGGTGTCTTCTTCCAAGTTCATGATAACGTAACGGGAAGCGTTCCAAATCTTGTTGATGAAGTTCCAGGCCGCATCCATCTTTTCATAAGTAAAGCGGACGTCTTGACCAGGCGTTGAACCGGTTGCCAGGAACCAGCGCAAGGCATCGGCACCGTACTTTTCGATGACGTCCATTGGGTCAACACCATTTCCAAGGGACTTGGACATCTTGCAGCCCTCCCCATCACGAATCAACCCGTGAATCAAGACGTTCTTAAATGGTCGTTCGCCAGTGAATTCCTTTCCCTGGAACATCATCCGGGCAACCCAGAAGAAGATGATGTCATAACCGGTAACCAAAGTGTTGGTTGGATAGTAGCGGGCAAAGTCCTCGTCCAAGTTGTTTGGCCAACCCATCGTTGAAAATGGCCAGAGGGCAGAGGAGAACCAAGTGTCCAAAACATCTTCATCACGAACCCAGTCTTCACCAGGGGCTTCTTCACCGACGTAAATTTCTTCTTGGTCCGTGCCCTTGTTCTTGTACCAGGCAGGGATTTGGTGGCCCCACCAGAGCTGACGGGAAATGACCCAGTCACGGATGTTTTCCATCCAACGGGTGAAGGTGTCTTCAAAACGACCTGGCACGAAGTTGACTTTTTCATCTTCGTTTTGCTGCATGGCCAAGATTTGCTTAGCCAATGGCTCCATCTTAACGAACCACTGCGTTGATAGGCGGGATTCGATAGCCACACCCGTTCGTTCGGAGTGGCCAACGGAGTGCACGTAAGGGACAACCTTCAGCATTTCGCCAGCGGCTTCGATGTCTGCAACCATGGCCTTGCGGGCTTCGAAACGGTCCAAGCCTTCGTACTTGCCCGCATTTTCGTTCATGTGGGCGTCTTCGGTCATCGTGTTGATGCGTTCCAAGTTGTGACGGTTACCGACTTGGAAATCGTTTGAATCGTGGGCTGGCGTAATCTTCACCATTCCCGTACCAAAGTCCTTTTCAACGTATTCGTCAGCGATGATTGGAATTTCGCGACCAACAAGTGGTACCTTAACCGTCTTTCCGATGATGTCCTTGTAGCGTTCGTCCGTTGGGTTCACGGCAACGGCCACGTCACCAAAGATCGTTTCGGGACGGGTCGTGGCGATTTCGATGTAGTCCTTACCATCCAAAGTCGTGCCATCCGTGAATGGGTACTTGACGTGGTAGAAGGCCCCTTCGTCGTCTTGATAAATCACTTCGATATCGGACAAAGCCGTACGCGCTTGTGGATCCCAGTTGATGATGTATTCACCGCGGTAGATCAAGCCCTTGTTGTAGAGGTCGATGAAGACTTTGTTGACGGCTTCGTTCAAGCCCTTATCAAGGGTGAAACGTTCGCGGGAATAGTCCAGGGCCAAGCCCATCTTTCCCCACTGCTTCTTAATGGTTGAGGCATACTCGTTCTTCCAGTCCCAGACCTGCTCAACAAACTTTTCACGGCCCAAGTCGTAGCGGGAAATGCCCTCGGCACGCAGGCGCTGTTCAACCTTTGCCTGCGTGGCAATACCGGCGTGGTCCATTCCTGGCAACCAGAGCGTGTCAAAGCCCTGCATCCGCTTTTGACGGATCAGCATATCTTGCAAAGTCGTGTCCCAGGCGTGGCCCAAGTGCAACTTTCCCGTCACGTTTGGTGGTGGAATCACGACGGAATAAGGTTCCGGTTCGTTTCCCTGAATGGCCTTATTGGCTTCGGGGGCAAAGAGCTTGTTGTCCAACCAGTCTTGGTAACGACCAGCTTCGACCGCTGTTGGGTCGTACTTTGTTGACATGTTAACTTCGCGCATGCGCTTCTCCTTTATGCTTCACGGCGGTTTTTAACTAAAAAAAGCGCCCTAATCTATCGATTAGGACGCTTGCACGTGGTACCACCTAAATTGCGTCTTAAGACAAGGGTCTTAAAACACCACTTCATTTAAATTAGTTGTTTAAGCCCAGCAACCTTCCGCATTAACTCTCCCGCTTTCCAGCATCCAACGGGTCTCTTTTTAAAAGCGCCTGCGTACTCCTCTAGGTATCCTTAAGTTTACAAAGCTTCACCCGCTTAGTCAAGCCCCATTTAAAAGCAGCAAAAAACCGGTCGTCAGGACCGGTTTTACTTTACTGTTCAGTTCCATCGTCGGTTGGTTGCTGCTCGCTGCTTTCTTCAGCTGCTTGCTGCTCCTTGATGGCCTTTTCGCGTTCTTCGCCTTCCTTGACTTCCCGCTTGTATTCATCGCGGTAAAGGTCGACGGTCGACTTTGGCACACCGATTTGGTCCGTGTTAACCTTCAAGACCGGCAACTTGTCGGGATTATCGACCAATGCGTCGTAAACACCGTAGGCGTTACCGGCAATCGTCTGGCCCGGCTTTAGCTTCCAGCAGAGATACTTATAGTTAGCCCCAACGCCCAAAGTAACGCCGGACTTTTTCCTCAATTGATCACTGATCAGGTTCTTGTCCTTCAAGTTGCCCTTGTCGTTTGCAAAGAGGCTGATGCTTGACGTCCAGTACTTGGCCGTGATGTTATCCGTCGCCAGTCCCGTTAAATTCCAGTTTTCCGAATCGGCAAAGCCGGCGTCAAAGGCCCCGTGGGGAGCAGCCGCGACAATGTAGAGGTTTTTGTTGGTCGTGTTTTGCATCTTCAACTTAAACTTGGCCACGCTGCGGGAACTATAGGCCTTGTAATCCGTCTTGGAAATCGACTCAACTTGAATCTTCAAACCATTGACTGTTTTCGTTTCGCCACTCTTAATGTTTAACAGTGGTTCAACAGCCTTGCGATTCTTAATCGATTCAGCCTTGGCCGCGGCAGCCGCCTTTTTATGTTCACTTTGCACGTGCTTAACAACTACTGTCGTTGTGGCAGATGCTGCAACCAACACAATGGCAATCAGCCAAATCAACATTTTACGCGTTATTTTCATCCTGCTTATCCTATCCCTGTTTCCGATAGAATTTAGTATACGCTCTGGTGTTATTTTGTATATAAAAAAACAGCCAATTTAGGCTGTTCTTAAACATTTTTACCAGATTTAATTCTTTATTAAAAGAATTACTGGTGTTGTTGGTTGTTGTTATTATTTTGTGCAGCGTCAGCAGAGGACTTGGCTGCGGCTTCAGAGCTTGCCTTGGCAGCAGAATCAGCTGCTGCTTGCTTAGCAGCTGATTCGGATGAATACGCAGCCGCGTTCTTCGACGATTCGGCAGCTGCAGCCGATGCATCAGCAGCGGCCTTGGCGTTTTGTGAAGCCTTGGCTGCGGCTTCAGAACTTGCCTTGGCAGCAGCATCGTCATTGTCGGTATCGGTCGTATCGTCATCATCAGAAGATGACGTTGACGTGCTTGAGTGGTGCTTGGTTGATGAGTATGAGATGTCTGGTGTTGGTGAATCATCGTCTGACTTGGATGAGGCAGCGCCAACCATGTAAAGGGCAATGCCGCCGACTACCAAGACGATTAACAACCAGAACCACCACTTCTTATAGAAAGACAAGCCACGCTTGTCGGTTTGGCGGCGCTTTGAACGTGATAACATAATGAATTCCTCTCAGTTTAACAATTTAATGTACTTTAGCGACCCAGGCGATTTAACAAATCGCGAATTTCGTGCCGGTAGTAAACGACAAAGCCGGCAACGACGATTGGCCAAAGGCTCTTCGTTAAGACAGTCATTAACAGCTCACCCAAATAGGTAAAGAAGGCATCGAACAAAGTCCCGAAGAGCAGACGAATCAAAACTAACAAGACAACCGTGACGACCACAACCACCACCGGATTGGACCATTCGGACTGGGCCTTCACTTGGTCAACGGCTGCCTTAGCAGAATCAACGGCTGATTGCGCACCCTTTTGAGCCGCTTCTTTGGCCTGTTCGAACTGATTGGACTGCTCTTCGCTTTCCCTTGCTTGTTCTTCTTGATCCTTGTTTACTGACTCGTTTTTCTCTTCTGCCATTTGCCAAGTCCTTTCCAAAAAAACAAAAGTTTCAACTATCATTTTAGCAGGATTCACGGAAAAGAGCCAATCAATCAAAAAAGCCAGCGAGGGGGTCGCTGACTTTTTAAAACGCAAAAAACAGCCCGCAGGCCGCCCTTTGATTCACTTTTACCAAACGAAGAGTCCGACCATGGCCGCTGAGAAGAGCGAAACCAAGATTCCGGACAAGAGCAGGTAGCCAACGTTTTTGGCAATGACCTTGCTCTTATCGTCTGAAACCATTCCCTTGAAGCAACCAACGATCATACCAATCGTTGAGAAGTTGGCAAAGGATGTCAAGAAGACCGTCAAAACCGCAGCATAGTGGTCTGGGAAGTGACTAATCTTGTTAGTTACAGAACCCATAACAACGAATTCGTTGGTAATCAGCTTCGTTCCCATAAGTTGGGCTAGATCAAAGGCGTGAGATCCAACACCAAGTAACCAAGCGAATGGGTACATGATAATACCCAAGATGTGCTCGAGGGACAACCATGGGTTGACCATGCCAAGCAACTTGTCGACCATCGCTGCCAACGCAACGAAGGCGATCACGTTAGCCGCAATAATCAAAATCAACTTTCCAGCACCAAGGATGGAGTCACCAAGGAAGGAGAAGAATGGTTCGCGGGCCGTCTGTGCAGCTTCCTTTGTTTCAGAAGCGGCCAACTTTTCGGAACCAGAAGCGATGTCTTCGGCCGCTGCTGGCGCAGGTCCGATTTTCGCAATCGTATCCTCTTCCGGCGTTACTTCAACCGGGTTCAAGATGGCCGTGACAATCAAAGCGTTGATCACGTTGATTGGCACAGCCGTCAAAATGTAGCGACCCGGCATCATCAATGTATAAGAACCAATCACCGAAGCCGTGACACAAGACATGGACATCATGGCCAAAGTCAGCATCCGGTCGGCCTTCATCTTCTTCAACTGCAAAGCCGAAACCGCCAAGGCTTCCGTGTTTCCCAAAAACATCATTTCAATGGAGAAAAACGATTCAAACTTTGGTTGTCCGAAGAGCTTTGAAAGTCCCTTTCCAAGCCACTTGATAACGAATGGCAAAACACCAAAGTAAGTCAAGATATCAAAGAGTGGCACCACCAACAAGATCGGCAGCAAAACGGACGTGAAGAACGTTGGTTGCAACTTTGCACCCGTCAATGGCTTCAATGCAAAGTCAATCCCCGCACTGGCCACTGAAATCAATTCGTTGAAACCGCTGGCCGCGCCGTCAACAATGTCACGTCCAATTGAAAAGGACGTCAAGAACCAGGCCAAGGCCAAGTTGACCACGATCATCGTGGCAATCGAACGCCAGTTAATCTTGGCGCGGTTCTTTGAGAAAAGAACGGCTAAACTGATAAAGATTAGCAGCCCAATCGCGTTAACCAATAAATACATGTCGTATCCCCCTGTATAATTCCGACAGTTTGCATAAACATCTTAATTATACCCGCTGAAAATAAAAAGAATAGCTTTCCGTCACCTTTCCTAACGAATTTATCCGAATGTTTGATTAAAATATCTTAAATTGTTCGGTTTTATAGGGCAATCCCGCCACTTCGATCTCCAAAGTCCACCTCCAAGGCATCTTTTGCTCCCGCCTGGCTTTCTTGTCTTTTCTCCTGTGCTATAATCGACACGTTTACCAATCCCGGTGAACGCTAAACACACGGTGCGTTGCTTCCGATGACGGCACCTAAAAAACAATAGGAGGATTCGTAATGAATCAAAAATCAAACACACTGGCCCTGACTTTTTCGCCCAAAGCGATCTGGTCGGACCTCGTCACACTGAACAGGGCAACCAAGGCGATGCTTGCCGTGATGGTCTTCGCCCAGCTGTTGACCTTCCTGCTCTCGTCCGACCGTTCCGGTCTGGCCTGGCTGACCCTTTCGACCGGCCTAGCAGCCGTCATTAACTTAGCCCTAGTCGACCAGGGCAAGCAGTCCAACTTCTTCTGGGGCCTGATGTGTACGGCCGCCTGGATGATGGTCGCCCTGCACTCGCGGACTTTCGGTGACGTTTTTTCTCAGGGATTTGCCTTCCTGATGCAGTTCTCCGGCATCTACTTCTGGGCCCGGGCAAGAAATAGCGAAAAGGGTGAGCTGGTCTTCAAGAAAATGTCGAAAACCCTGGCTTGGTCGGTGTTTACTTTGACCATTGTGACCTACATCGTGGTCTTAGCCATCTCAAAGCACCTGAATGGCCTCCAGGTCTACTTAGATTCCGCTGTACTTCCCCTAAACATCATCGGTCAGCTACTCATGACCTATGGTTACCGCTCCCAGTGGTTCGCCTGGATCACCGTTGACATCGTTCAGGTCATCGTCTGGGCCCAAAACATTTTCGTTTTGGACGGAAGCTATGCCATTTCCATGCTGGTGCTTCAAATTGTCATGCTGGTTAACGCCCTCTACGGCGCCTGGTATTGGTATAAAAAAGAAAATTAAGCCATTTTAAAAGTCCCGTTCTCGGATACCGAGAACGGGACTTTTTCATTTATTTCCTTAGGCCAAACGGCGGTCTAAGTGCTTGGCCAAAAGTGACAAGAGGTAGTTCACCACAAAGTAACAGAAGGTCATGAAGACCAGTACCGGCACAATGTAGTGGCTGTTTTGCGCGTAGACGACCTGACCGCGGAAGGTCAAGTCAGCTAAGACAATTCCAGAGGCCAAAGACGTATCTTTGACCAGTGAAATCAACTGGGAAATCAACGGTGGAATCATCTTCTTATAGGCCTGTGGCAGCACAATGTGTACCAGGGTTTGCCGGTTTGAAAGTCCCGTCGAACGAGCCCCCTCAAACTGGCCCTTGTCAACGGAATCCAAGCCACCACGAATGATTTCAGACAGCATGGCCGCTTCAAAGAAGGACATGGCCACCACCGTCGACCAGAAGACGGGCAAGCGAATGCCAATTTGTGGCAGGGCAAAGTAGGTAAAGAAAATGATGAGCAGCAGGGGCAGGTTGCGAACAATGTTGTTCAGGGTGCCAACTAACGATGAAAAGTAAGGAATCTTTTCAAACATCACGATCCCAACAATCGAACCTAAAAGAAAGGAAATGATAATTGAGAGGACCGAAACGGCCACCGTAATCCCCAATCCCTGTAGCAGGTAGCCCAGGTTTTCGGGTGTTAACGCATTGATAAAGTCAGTCATGTTTCACCCTCCTAGCGGCTTTCCTGTAGACGTTCTTCTAAGTACTGCATGCCGTAGCTCAGTGGCAGGGTCAAGAGCAGGTAGAAGAGGCCGACGATAATGTAGGATGTAAAGGTATCAAAGGAACTGGCGGCGACCAGGTTTCCTTGGTACATCAAATCCAAGCCACCAACGAAGGCAAGAATCGATGAATTCTTCACCAGGTTGATGAACTGGTTGCCCAAGGATGGGATAGCGACTTTGAAAGCCTGGGGCAAAACGATGCGACTCATCGCTTGCCCGTAGGATAGGCCGTTGGCCAAGGCCCCTTCCATCTGACCCTTGTCGATAGCTAGAATTCCAGCTCGGACGGATTCGGCAATGAAAGCCGAAGTGTAGAGCGAAAGGGCCACCGTTCCAGCCACAAAGCCAGTCATCTTAATCACCTTGGCAACAGCCAGGTAGAAAAAGAGGGTGATGATCAAAAGCGGCACGTTCCGGAAAAACTGCACGTAGGCGTTTCCAAGAGCTGCCCAGGCCCGCTTCTTTGACAGCTGCAAAAGCGCAAAGAAGGTGCCCAAAACAAGGGAGGCCACCAGGGCAATCAGAGAGGCCGCAATCGTGTAGCCAAAGCCAGAGATGAATAGTGAACGGTAATGGTCAAAAATCATCATGCTTGCACCTCCAATTCACTGAGGTTCAAGCCAGGCACTTGGCCGAACCACTTTTCAATCAAGGCGTTGTAAGTGCCGTTCTTCTTCAGCACGTCCAAGGCCTGGTTGGCTTGCCTGACCATCCCCGGTTGGTTGTGATCAAAGGCGATGCCATAGGGAGCGTAGCCCATGATGCCACCGACCACGTGGTAGTCGGGATTTTCTGAAACCAAACCATACAAAATGGCGTTATCGGTGACAATCGCCTGCCCCTGACCAGCCTTCAAGGCCTGCATGGCCGAGGCGTAGTCCTGCAAGGCGAGGACTTTGGCCTTTGGCGCTTCTTTTTTGACCGTGTCAGCGGCCGTCGTTCCCAAGGCGATCAAGATCGTCTTGGATGGGCCGTTTAGGTCCTGAATCGACTGGATGCCGGAATCCTTTTTGACCAAAAGCGAATTTCCAGCTGGGAAATAAGGCTTTGAGAAGTCCACAACTTTGGCCCGTTCCTTGGTGATGGTCATCACGGCCAGCACCCCGTCGATATTGGTGTTCTTCAGCAGCTGCACCTTCGAAGAGGCGTTCACCGGTGTAAAAGTCGGCGTCAACTGTTCTCCAACTTGCTTTCCTATTTGCTTGGTCAAGGCCTTGGCCAAGTCGACGTCAAAGCCTTCGGACTGACCGGACTTGGTGTTCACCAAGCCAAAGAGCTTGGTGTCGGTCTTGACACCCCAATTGATGGTCTTGGTCTTTTTCACCCGGGCGAGTGTGTCCTGGTGCATGCGGTTTTCATGGGCTCGGTTGGCGGCCCAGAAGCCAAAGAGAACCAGGAGCAACACCAAGATAAGGGAGGCGCTGATACCAAAAAGACGTTTCTTATTCTTTTCCATCTTGCCCCCTTTCTTAGTGGTTGGCCACTTGACTCAAAAACTTCTTCGCACGGTCGTTACTTGGTTCCTTAAAGAATTGCTCCGTTGAGGAATCCTCTAGGATCTGCCCGTCAGCCATGAAAATGACGCGGTCGGCCACCGCCTTGGCAAAGCCCATTTCGTGGGTCACAACCAGCATGGTCATGTCGGAATCTTCGGCAATTTCGCGCATGACTTTTAAGACATCGCCAATCATTTCCGGGTCCAAGGCCGAGGTTGGTTCGTCAAAGAGCAGGCACTTTGGCTTCATGGCCAAGGAACGGGCGATGGCCACACGCTGCTTCTGCCCACCGGAAAGTGCAGAGGGCATATTGTTGGCCTTATCGGCCAAGCCAACCCGTTCCAAGAGGGCCATGGCCAGCTTTTTGTTTTCTTCTTCGTCGCGCTTGAGCACCAAGCGGGGCGCTAGCATAATGTTTTCCAAGACCGTCTTATTGTTATAGAGGTTAAAGTGCTGGAAGACCATCCCCACGTTCTTGCGAATCTTATTCATATCCGTTTTCGGATCGTGCAAGTCAAAGCCGTCGACCAGCAACTGCCCCTCCTGGATTTCTTCCAGACCGTTGACCGTTCGAATCAAGGTCGACTTTCCAGAACCCGATGGGCCAATCAAAACGACGGTTTCACCGGCATCAATCTTCAAGTTAATATCCTTCAACGCGTGAAAGTCACCATAGTACTTTTCCACGTCTTTAAATTCGATCATCGACATCGCGCTTCCCCCTGTGTCTTTGTCTGCCTAAAAGAGACATTTTTTCCATTATAGTCCCTGGGTAGAGAAAGCCCCCTTCTTTTGTGAACTTTCATTACATGGCTCGTTTTCAGAAATAAAAAAGCAAGGCACCATTTTCGGCTCCCTGCTTGTTTTCAACATGGACTATTCACGCTCTTTACTTCCCAACCACTTCCTCAAACTTCGTCGCGATGGACTTGGCGGAAGCCGCCAGTTTTTCTTCCTCGGCTTCTGTCAAAGTCAACGCCGCCTCAGCGATCACCCCCGCCCGACCAACAATGGCTGGCGTGGACAAGTACGTACCAAAGCGCTCCTGGTAGTGAGAAACCGGGAGTTCTTCGTGGGCGTCTGAGACAACGACTTTGGCCAAGCGGACGGCCGCAGAGGCAATCCCGTAAGACGTGAAGCCCTTGCCCATGAAGACTGTGTAGCCCCCGACAATCGAATCCTTTTCGATTTCAGAAAGGTCGATGCCTTTTGCTTTGGCCAAAGCATCAGCGGACTGCCCGGCAACTTGGACCGTGGACCAAGCGGTGAACTGCGTGTTGCCGTGCTCACCCAGGTTATAGCCCGATACGGACTTGGGCGATACGTTAAAGGCCGCCCCGGTGGCCCGGCGCATCCGCGCGGTATCAAGCAGCGTGCCCGTTGCAATCACCTTCTCCTTGGGGTAACCCGTTTCTTCTTGGTAGAGGGCGGCGATGGCATCACAAGGGTTGGTAATGACGATCAGCACACCGGAAAAGTCGGTCTGCTTCAACTTAGAAGCAACGTCCTTCACCTGTTCCACGTTGTAGGGCAGTTCAATGAAGCGGTCCTTTGATGGGTTGTTATGCTGCAAGAGAATGTTGCCGACGGCCGAAATCACCACGTCAGCATCCGCCAAGGCCTGGTAATCGTTTTCGATAATCTTGTAGGCAGCGTCTTGATTGGCCGCGGCGTCCTGCAAATCCAAGACTTCGGCCCGGACTTTTTCAGCCTTTTTGTCAATTAAAACGTATTCGTCAAAGTCGCCTTCCTGCACCATGGCGTGGGCAACGGCGGAACCAACGTGACCCATCCCAATAATTCCAACTTTTCGCATAACAATCCCCGCTTTCTTTTCCTCAAGGATAGGCGTCCCGACTAGTAAAGTCAACTCATTTATTAAAATTTCCTCATTTAAAACAAAAAAGTCGAGCAGTGCTCGACTAATCGTGAAAGTAACGGTCCTGATGGAGAACACAGTTTGGATTAAAGGCCGCCCCACAGAATGGGCAGGCATCGTTTTTATATTCCGCGTAGGTTAATGTTTTGTGGCAGGCCCCGCAAAGAACGGGGCGCCCAACCTTCTTGGATACGGGCTGGAAGGCATGGTGCCGCATGACGTCGTGGCAGCGATAGCAGGCAAAGTACTGCTGGCATTCGCCACATAGCAAAGCGACCACGTCAACTGCGGAATGGTAGTGCCGGCAAGTGCCGGTTGGCCCAATGTCTTGGCCAAAAATTTCAAGCCCCGCCATCTTAGAAAAAGACCAGGACCAACAAGGTCAGCAAGGCCAAGCCCGCCTGCTTGAAAAAGAGGGCGACTTTCTTAGCCGAAACAGCCCCATACAAGGCAACCAGCAGAATGTAGACCAGAATCGGCAGGAGCCAATCGGCTTTGAAAAAGGCTGCAATTAGGACACCGAGACCAATCAGCCCGTTGTAAATCCCCTGGTTTTGAAAGAGCAACTGCACTTTTTCGTTGGCCAGTTCCTCTCCCGACATGTCAAAGGTTCGGCCGGTTGCCTTGGAGGTCGTTTGAAAAGTCTCCAAGTACATAATGTAGAAAAACTCCAAGGCCACGAGCGTCGCCAAGATTTGTGTTAGTAAGGGCATGGTTACTTTCTTCCTTCTTCCTGTAAGGCTTTGGCCAATAAGTCAACATCATCTAAATAAGGGGCGAGAAAGGCCGCGCTTTCAGCTTCGTCAGCATCCCGAGCCAGCTCATCCGGCTTGATGGATAAGCGGGGATTGACGGCCAAGCGCTTCATCTTCAAGCCCTGCAGAACCAAGGACAGGGCCAGTTCACCCTGAAAGCCACCGTGTGAACCGATGGCCACTGTGGCAACGGGCATTCCCTGCCATTCGCTGTAAAGCGTGTCCAGGGCGTTCTTCAAAACGGCCGGATAGCCCCAATTATACTGAGGAAAGACGATCACCATGGCGTCAAATTCCTGCACCATGGTCGACCAGGTCTTGGTGGCTTCCAGCTGGTAAAGTCCGGCAGCCGGAAGTTCTGGTTCATCCAACCAGGGTAAATTAATTTCGGCTAAGTCCAAGACTTCGGCATCCAGCCCCTTCTTCTCCAACAAGGGGCGAAGCCAGCGGGCGACTTTTCGAGACAGCGACACCTGCCGATTCGATCCAACTAAAATGGCAACTTTCATGGGGAGGTCCTTTCCAAACGTAATCTTATCCCTATTGTAGTCGCTTTGAAAAAGAAAGGCGAATGATTGAAGCGGAAGCGGCGGTCTTTACGAACAAGCCCTCACGAATCAACAAAGAACAAAATAAAAGCAAGAATTAGCAATCTGATTCTTGCTTTTACCTATCAATCAACTCAGTGCTTCACGACTCATCCCCCGAAAGATTCAGCGCCAGCATGAATTGCTGGTAAAAACGACGAACCAAAGGCAAGGGCATTGCCAAGACCTTATTTCTTTTCTCCCACAGTTCACCAATCATCTTGTCGTACCGTTGATCATCTTTTGGAACAGTAATAATCGCTACCTTCTCATTTTCTTTAAAGGGGAAGACAATAAACTGATACGCTTCTTTCTGGTCAATGATTCCATATAAGTAGTGTGCTGGTCTAAGAAAGATACAGTAGACCAAATTATGTCTAACAAAGGGTTTTTCGAGCGGCTGCTTTGGGCGGTCGCGCAAGTCCAAAGTTTGGATATTTATTTGATCGATTAAGTCTTGTAAATACAGATTAATCTCTGTGATAAACCGAATCTGACGCACGATGAAAAAGACACTGCACAGAGCCAGGAGTGCGATGAATAGGACAAAGGGGTCAAAGTCAATAAATAAGGACAAAGCCAGAAAAAAGAAACAAAAAATCAAAATGTTCCTCAATAACTTATAAAGGGTAGCCACTTGTGATTGTTCGAATACTGCTTTTCTAAATACGCAGTCAGTTTAGTCGATTGCATCCCCATGGCCCCCATTCACTTCGATTTTTTGCTGAACAACTCACTCATGTGGCTGATTTCCACTTGTTTTCGAGTATTAAAAAAGGCCGAACACCAGTCGTTTTACCTACCAGTGCCAGCCTTTTCGATTGATAGTGGAGAAGAAGGGATTCGAACCCTCGCACGCTTTAACACGTCTACACCCTTAGCAAGGGCGCCTCTTCAGCCTCTTGAGTACTTCTCCAATAACAGATAATACTATACCAGATTATCCGCTTGCCGACAAGGCTGGTCAGCATTTGAGAAAAGGATGCCGACCCGTTTTCTTACCGGGCGATTGATTTCATGATGGCCAGATTGAAATGGTCCCAAACACCTTGGTCATCTGCTTTGAAGTCCTCGATTAGGGAATCGTGGATGGGCTTAATGACACCGGCTGGCTTACCGTAAACATCCGTCAATGCCAGGTTTCCCTCATCGTCCCAGGCCACGGTGTAAAAAGTCCCGTCCATGCGGTAGTCCAAAATCTGCTCCAAGCTCCGCTTCAAGGTCCGCTTGATCAGCTGATCTTCGGTCACCTTTTCACCACGGGCGTTCAAGATGGCCACCTGGTCCTTCACTTCTTGATAGTCATCGGCAACATCGAGATTATCCATAGCCGGTCTCCTTTTTTCTGTTATTTTTCTTCGTCTAATACTATAATAACTATAACTATTATACTAAGGTGGAAAACATGACACAACTCGTAACGGCCGATGAAATCAAGGCCATCGAAGCCTACACAATCAACGAGGCCGGCCTGTCCGCCGCCGTTTTGACGGAACGGGCAGCCATGGCCACGCTCCAAGTGCTTGCTGCGGGCCGTTTTGACCTTTCAAACGTTTTGGTCTTAGCGGGACTTGGTGGTAACGGTGCCGATGGTGTCGCCCTGGCCCGACTTTTACACCAGGCAAAGATTCCGGTGACCCTCCAGTTTGTGGGCAACGTCAACCGGGCGAGTCAGGCTGTCAAAGAGCAGCTGCACGCCGCCACTCTTTGTGGCGTGCAGCGGGCTGAAAAGTCCGACTTTAAGGAGCCTTCCCTCATCATTGATGCCATCTTCGGCACTGGTTTGAACAAGGACCTGCCAGAGGGACTACAAAAGATGCTGAAGGCCGCCAACCACATCGACAACACGGTCGTTGCCTTAGACCTGCCAACCGGCATCGATGCTAACACCGGTGAGATTCGTGGGGCCGCTTTAAAGGCGAAGGCAACCATCGCCTTTGGCTTTGAAAAAGTCGGCTGCGAAAAGGCCCAGGGAAAGAAGATGGCCGGCCGGGTCATTCCACAAGACATCGGCCTGGTCTTGCCTGAAGACTTTATCTTTTCAATTCAATAATTCGATCAATGCAGCCGGACTTCGTCCGGCTTTTTTATTTGTGGTAAGGCGAACCGACCGCAATCATCTGGGCCCGGTAAATTTGTTCCATCAAGACTAGGCGCATGAGCTGGTGGGGTAAAGTCAGCAAGCCAAAGGACAAAAGCAAGTCCGCTCGCTTTTTGATCTTTGGCGTTAAGCCCAAAGAACCACCGATGACAAAGGTGAGTGTGCCGTGACCGGATAGCTTAGCCTGCTCCAACTTCTTGGACAGTTCTTCTGAAGGCAGCTGCTTGCCTTCAATGGCTAAGACCACAACGTAGTCCCGCTCGCCAATCTTTGCCCAGATCCGTTCGCCCTCCTTGGCCATGATTTCCTCGTTTTCAGCCTGGGAGGCCTTCTCTGGCGTCTTCTCGTCTGATAGTTCAACCATCTCTACCTTGGCAAAGCGCTGCAGTCGCTTAGCGTACTCCGCAATGCCGTCTTTGAGGTACTTTTCCTTTAATTTCCCCACTGTTACAACTTTAATTTTCATTTAAATTTCCAACTTTCTTTTTGGTCTAAGTCACTAAGTTATCCCCGGAAACAAGAGTTATCCACTGACTTATCCACAGTTATCCCCGTTTTTTTCGATAAAAAGGCCCATTATTACCGCCTTTTGCCAAACTTATCCACAGTTTTGCTCGTTTTACCCCGACTTCCCCTTGGAAGTTTTCAAAAGACAGAAATGGCGGATTTAAGCCATTTATCCCCGGAATCCCAATTTTATCCACAGACTTATCCACAGCTGTTGATAAGCACATTTGTTCGCCTGATTTTCCCTCCGCATTCTTCGGTTTTTCCGGATTTTTCGGAGGAAGAAACCGCTATTCTATGTTAAATGAAGGTTAAAGGAAAACAAAAAAGACGAACGGGCCTTTTTCAAAAGAGGCAATGCATAAATTTTACCCCAAAACAACCGAACATGCATTCTTTAATTGGTCTAGTCGAAAAACAATTACCCCTCTTTCTTGACTTTTACAAAAACATGTCAAAAGAAAAAAGCAAGACACTTTGTCTTGCTTTTCTACCTTAACGACCAGCCGCCTGCAAGCCCTTCACGTAGGCTTCCAGCGTCAAGTTATGGGCCTTCATGTACTTGGCGTTCTTCACGCCAACGTAGCGGAAGTGCCAAGACTCATAATCGATCCCCGTCTGTTTAATCTGACTCTTTTCCTTCGGATAACGAAGAAC
Organism: Fructobacillus papyrifericola; assembly: GCF_018437235.1. Taxonomy (GTDB): domain Bacteria; phylum Bacillota; class Bacilli; order Lactobacillales; family Lactobacillaceae; genus Fructobacillus; species Fructobacillus papyrifericola. The sequence continues at coordinate 264,160 of NZ_JAAMFJ010000002.1, forward strand.
AAAGCCATAATCGGCCGCATGGTCAATCAGCCATTTTTGTGAGGCAAACTGATCCATGTTGGCCTCTAAGTTCGGATACTTTTCAAAGGCATCGGAACCGGCAATGTCAATGGCCAGGCCCGTGTGGTGTTCGGATGATCCGGGACTTTGGACGACGGCCGCTGTCGCCTTTTCGGCTTCCTCGTCCGACATTCCCTCTGCAATATTATTCTTCTTTACGTTAGCAAAGACTTCCTTTTGGTATTGGATTGAACGGTAACCAGAAATCAGGTTGGTTTGATAACCAGCTGCCCTGGCCCCGTTTTGAAAGTCCAAAACCGCCTGCTTGATGCGGGCATCGACCGTTGCGCCCGAGACTGTCGCCTTATCAAAGTTCATTTCTGATGAAAGCGGGTGCCACTTATTGACCAAGACGAGATCCCAGTCCGTTGACTTGGCCCCCTTTGGCAAATTCGTCAACTTCTGCTCGGAACTCTTTTGGCTGCTGCTATTCTGCTGACTGCTTTTGTGTCCCTGGTTACTAAAGTTGAAGGCTCCCAGGCCAACAGCCGTAAGCACCACAAGAACAAGCAAGCCAACTAGCACTTTTTTCTTGGTCATGTCTCTTCCTCCTTGATACAAAAAAAGGACCGGCTACGCCGGTCCTTGGATGGTCAGTCAGGGGCTCGAACCCTGGACCCACGGATTAAGAGTCCGTTGCTCTACCAACTGAGCTAACTAACCATGGTGTCTTTATCAACAAAAGATATCATACCATAGCTACACTAGACTGACAAGGCTTTTGAGTGATTTTTACGAATCTTCTTCTTTTCTTTTTAAGTACCTTGGCCACGCTTTGCTAGGTGGTTTAACGCCCACTTCGGTAGGAAAGGTTTGACCAGGCTATATAAGTGTCGATCGAAGTCGAGCAACTCGTCTAAATCCTCAAAGTAGTCAATAATTTCGGATAGATTCTTTTCCGAGTTCAGCTTTACAAGCAAAATCTTCATAAAAATCCGTTCGTGACGTAGACTTGGCTTCATCTGCTGCAATTCTTTTAAAATCCTTGCCAGCACAACTGCATCATGCTGATAACGGTTCGCTTTTTCTGCCAATTCCACGACTCGAAAATCCAAAAAGATGTTTTTCTGACACAAATCGTTAATGGTGATACCCATTGCGCCAAGTATCAGAACGGTCGTGCTCAACTGGATATCGCTTTGTCCCCGCTCAAATTTTGAGATAGCACTAGCTGATAAGTTTGTTTCCAGCGCTAAATCCTGTGCAGAAATGCCGCGATTCTTACGTACCCTCCTCACTAATTCACCCAATCGTTGGACTTCTAGAAAGCTGTTTTGGACCATCTTCTGCCCTTCCTTTTCCTATATTAAACAGTTTCGTGCTTTTTCACCCGAATGACCACGCTTTCATCCATCTTCATGTACAGCGCCGCTAATTCAATTTGCCGACGCCGACTCGGCTGCGACCGGGCGTTCACCTTCAGGGCCTTTTGGATGAGGGCGGTTGCTTGGCCAAAGGCCCTTTCCTCATAAAGCAGCGTTGCTAAGGATTTGTAGGCGTTCAAATTGTTTGGATTTGTCAAAAGTGCCTGATTAAAGAATCCTTTTGCTCTTTTTCTTTGCTTCAAGACAAGTGCGATTGCACCGGCTAAGTACAAGGCCCGATCGTTTTTCGGATTGAACCGCAGACTTTTCCAGGTACAGTAAATAGTACGTAAAAAGGGATAAGTTTTCGTTAGAAAGTTTTTATTGACTAACATCAGGTGGGCATAGGCGTGTCCTAGTTCGTAATAACGGGCCGAATGGATGCTCGCATCGCCTGATAGCCCCTTGGCCATTTTGATTGCCAACTGGTGATACTGACGTTTTTTTATGGCGGAATGCATCCGGTTTTCAATTCCCTTTCGATTTAGTTCGTGAATGATGGTTAGTTGATCCTTTTCGTTATTCAATCCCGTAGTCCTCACTTTTCTTCCACCGCATAGCCAAGGCAATCATTTCTAAGCGCCGCCGCTGATCAACCTGCTGTTTCATTTCGATTTCTGGAAGCCGTTCCATTAGCATATCTGCTTGACCTTGCATCCCCATTACCAAATACAATCGAAAGGACCAGGATCGCAGAGCCGAATTATTTGGGTTTACCTGAAGCCCTAACTCATAGTAACGAGCCGCCTGTTGATACTTTTTCTGTTCATGAAAAAGTCGTCCAAGTGCGTACAGTGCCGCATCGTTTTTCTTGTTTTCTTGCAATACCGCTAAGAAGGCTCTGGCTCCCTTCCTGAGGTAATGGGCACGAACCATGGTCAGCTTTTTTAACAGTCCGAGTCGCGCGTAGGCAATCCCCACTTCTAACAGAGCAAGCTCGTTTTTAGAATCTTCTTTTAAAACTTTTTGCGCCAAAAGACGTGCTCGCTCAAAGCACTGTCTGCTACTTAAGGTGTTTGTTGAAAAGTCACGAATTCCCGCCGTGTTATAAAAGCGAGCAGCTTCAACCAAGTCCGTCGAGTCTTTCAACTGCTCTTTTCTGTATTCACCACTCAACAAGGAAAGTTCCGTCATCAACTGTCTGGTTAATTCATGTCGCTCGCGATTCTTTTTAAAAAAAACGGTCCTTGGCGCCCCCACTGTAACGTGAACTGGCCGTTTCTTTGCCCAGTGACTTTTGGCCGGCAGAACATCAAAGGTTCCGTTAATCCCAACCGGGATGATTTCAGCCCCAGCCATTTTGGCCAGTGACAGGGCGCCATCTTTGCCAACACCAATCAGGCCGGTTCGGCTCCGCGTTCCCTCTGGATAGATGACCAGGACATCCCCCTCTTGCAGATGTTCTTTTACCTCCCGCATGGTCTCTAAGACGAGCCCCTTACGATCTAAGGGGATTCCTTGCATCATTTTGTGCCACCAGTTTGAAAGAGGCTTTTCAAAGGCTTCTTTCTTTGTTAGAAAGTAGATTTTCTTTCGGTCGATTCGCCCTTTGAGCAGAGCCAAAATGACAAAATGATCCAGGTAGCTAGCATGGTTCGCCACGATAATCTTTCCAGAGACATTCGAGAGGTGTTCTGAATCCGAAACGCTTTTTAAGTACCTTGCTCGAATAAAAAAGGTAATGATTGCGGTGATGACTCTAACCATTTCTTTCCTCCTCAAGGTGTTGAATGAGTTCTCGAATATGAACCAGGGGAATTTGCCATTTTTCAGCTAGGGCCTGTAAATCTTTTTGCCTGGCCATTTGACCGTTTGGCAGTAAAATTTCAATAATCACTGCCAGCTCTTTTTTCTTCGCCAGTTTGGCAAATTCAATGGCCGCTTCCGTATGTCCTGGCCGTTCCCTCACCCCTCCAGGCCTAGCCACCAAGGGGAAAACGTGGCCAGGTTGAACAAAGTCTTCTCGGGTAGCCTCCTCCTTTGCTAGCTGACGAATCGTAGCGGCTCGATCCCCGGCTGAAATTCCCGTTGTGACACCCGTTGTCAAATATTCGCCATCGATGGACACAGTAAAAGCCGTGCCGTTTCGCTCCGTGTTATGTTCCGTCATTGGTCCAAGCGCGAAATGACTGGCCAGTCCCTCCGATATTGGTGTACAGAGTAGTCCCCGACCGTTCGTCACCATAAAGTTAACCGTTTCCGGTTGAATGTTATCCCCCAGAGCAAGAAAATCCCCTTCATTTTCTCGGTCGGCATCGTCGACAACAATAATGATTCCTCCGGCTGCTAAGACTTTGACGGCTTCGTCGATTTTTTGCATGGTCCACTCCTTTTTGCTTTTATTCTATCCGCCTTTTTCGAACCGCTGCTTTCCCTTTCCAATAAGCAATAAAAAAAGAAGGCGGCATACTTTTCGTATGCCACCTTCTTTTTTGTCAGTATGCCCTGGTGAGTGCGGACTTGGCCAAGTAGAAGCAGCCAAGGATTCCGGCGTCATCCCCGTTGGCAACGGGAACCAGGTAATCTTCTAATTCCGGTGTTGATAGATAACCGGCCATCAGTTGTGAAAAACGTTCTCGAATTAGCGGTAAGAGAACCGAACGGTGGTTGACCCCACCACCAAAAACGATTCGATCGGGTTGCAGAATCGTCGTATAAGTCATGGCTGCCTGAGCCAGATAATCGGCCTCAATTCTCCAGGCCTGGTGATCATCGACCAATTCCTTGGCCGACACGCCCTAGCGATCCTCCATGGCCGGTCCGGACGCCAATCCTTCCAAGCAGCGGTCGCCATGGAAGGGACAGTGCCCAGCATAATTATCAGCCGGATTTTTTTGCACCATAATGTGCCCGGCTTCAGGATGACCAAAGCCGGATAGCAACTGACCGTTAACGATAATGCCGGCCCCGACACCGGTTCCAACCGTGAGATAAAGCAGGGACTTCACCTCGGAGTTGGCCCCGTGACGATACTCCGCCCAGGCCGAGCCGTTGACATCGGTCGTCCAATAGTAGGGAATGTCCCGCCATTTTTTCAGATAGCCCAAAAAGTCAAAGTTGGCCCAGCCAGCCTTCGGCGTATCCAAGACATAACCATAGCTGGTTGATTGCGGGTTAAGATCAATTGGTCCAAAGGCCGCCACCCCGATGGCTGCGACATCCGGGAAACGGTCAAAGTATTCCGTTACCTTGGCCAAAGTCGTCGGTCCGTCTTCCGTCTTTAGAACCTGTCGATCGATCATATTAAAGTCTTCATCGCAGACGGCTAAGATAAACTTTGTGCCGCCGGCTTCAATTGCGCCTAGTAATGACATGGTGACGCCCTTTCCTCTCGTACTTGCACTACATATTGTAAGGGCTTTTATGGATGCAAACAATAGAAAAAACGTGATTTTTATCCAATGGTCTAGTCCAAGAAAGACTATCGGAATAAGAAAAGAGACAACTCAAGCATTTTTGGTCTATTAAACAGACCGGTTGCCTCGGACTTTTTTAGTCAAAAAAAGAACCAACCGTTCGGTTGGTTCAAAAGAAAGCATTTACTTCTTATCATCGTAGCCATTTGGGTGCTTTTCAACCCAGTTCCAGGCCGTCTTAATGATTTCCTCGACGTCGTCGTACTTTGGCTGCCAACCAAGCACTTCACGGGCGGCCGTTGAATCGGCAATCAGGATATCAGGATCACCGGCACGGCGTGGCCCAATCTTGGACTTGATGTCGACACCGGTTGCCTTACGGGCTGCTTCAACCATTTCCTTAACGGAAAAGCCGGTCGCAGAACCAAGGTTGAACTGAGCCGATGGGTTCCCGTTCTTCAGGTAATCCAGGGCCAGGATGTGGGCGTCGGCCAAGTCGACTACGTGGACATAGTCACGGACGTTAAAGCCGTCTGGCGTGTTGTAGTCATCCCCGAACATCTCGATGTAGTCGCGCTTACCAGAAGCGGCCTGCAAGATGATTGGGACCAAGTGCGTTTCTGGACCGTGGTCTTCACCAATCGAACCGTCTGGCATGGCACCGGCCACGTTGAAGTAACGCAGCGCCACCCACTTGATGTCGTAGGCTGAATCGGCCCAGGCCATCATCTTTTCCATCATCAACTTGGATTCACCATAAGGGTTGATGGGGTTTTGTGGGTCGCTTTCCTTAATCGGAATGTTGACGGGGTTTCCGTAAGTAGCGGCCGTTGAGGAGAAGACGATCTTCTTAACGTCATGTTCCTTCATCACTTCGAGCAAGGTCACCATGCCAGCCGTGTTGTTGTCGAAGTACTTCAACGGTTCAGCCACGGATTCGGGCACGATGGAGAAGGCGGCAAAGTGGACAACGGCTTCGATGCCTTCTTTATCAAAGACTTCGGACAAGGCCTGCTTGTCACGGATGTCGACTTCGTAGAACTTGGCTTCCGGTGCAACCGCGGCGCGGTGACCCTTAACCAAGTTATCAACAACAACAACGTCACGACCATCAGCCAAGAGCTGACGAACCATGTGGGAACCGATGTAGCCGGCACCACCCAATACTAATACTGACATGTTTGTCCTCACTTACTTTTCTTCTTCGGAAGCCCAGTGAATGATGGCTTCCGCAGCAGTCTTATCACCGTTTTGGACACGGTGCTTCGTCTCATTATCCCCCATAACGACCTGAGAATCAACTTGGTGGCCATAGTGGACTTCGTTTTCGTAGCGAATGGAGAAGCCGGTTGGCTCCTGTTCCTTCAAGAAATCAAGGGGCAGCACGTCAACCATCCACTCCAGGTACTTGGAGTTGTTAACGTGCTTGTTCCCGTCGATGTCTAAGAAGCGAACCTGGTAGGGCTTGTCAAAGTCGACCGGCTCATCCTTAATCTTTGGAATCCGGACCATTTTTGAAAGGCGCTTTCGCTCCTCGCCACCATAGGGCTGCACGAGGTCCAAAGGCAGTTTGATCATCCGCCGACTTTCCAGATCGATTAAGGCCCAGAGGGAGTCCATGTCGATGATGACCTCCCCGGCTGCATCCTTAAACAAGAAACCGCGTTGGGCAAAGTAGGACCCCCACTCGCCGGCCTTGGTTTCAATCGTAATCGTTTCACCCAGGGCTGGTCGGCGCTTGATCTTCACGTCGTATTGCAAAATAACCCAGCCCAGGCCACGTCGGTCGGTTTCTTGGTAGCCGACCTTCAGGTATTCCCCCTGCTTACGGGAACAAAGAATGGCCAGGTTTAACATCATGGCCAGGGATAACTTGCGGGTTAAATCCACCTGATAATATTCGATTGGTTGTGTAATGGAGTAAGTATCAGCCATTTTCTTCCTCGATGTGATGGTACAGTTTATAGATTTCTTGGCGACTCTGGCCGCTTTCCTTCGCCACTTGCTTAATGGCAGCGTTTGGCTTCATTCCCCCGTCAACTAAGGCTTGAACGGCCGCTTCGGGATTTTCAGCGGCCAGTTCCACTCGGCTGTCTTCTCCAGCCTGGTCCGTTCGACCGCTACCGTCTTTTTTACCTTCAACAAGCAAAACGAATTCCCCACGGATTTCGCCTTCCTCTGCCCATTGCAAGGCTTCTTCGGCAGTGCCTCGTAAGAATTCTTCGTAGCGCTTGGTCAACTCCCGGGCCAAAACGACCTGGCGTTGCCCACCCAAGACCTCCACCAAATTGGCCAAAGTCTTCTTTAGCCGATGCGGTGCCTCGTAAAAAATCATCGTTTCAGGCCGCCAGGAGAGTTCTTCCAGTTCCTCTTGCTGTTCCTGCTTCTTTCTTGGTAAAAAGCCATGGAAGTAAAAGGGCTGAGGTACCAAACCAGAAGCAATCAAGGCCGTAATGCCTGCCGAAGCGCCAGGAATAGGCACAACCGGCACGCCGGCTGCAATCGCCTGGGCAACCAGTTCCTTACCCGGATCCGAAATGGAAGGCAGACCGGCGTCTGATACCTGGGCAATGTTGTTTCCAGCTAAGAGTTTATCAACCAACTCCGGCGCCTTCTCCTGCCAGTTATGCTCGTGCAGAGAGGTCTTTTCGTTTTTAATCTCAAAATAGTTGAGTAACTGCTGGGTGTGCCTGGTGTCTTCGGCCGCAATCAAGTCGACACTCGAGAGAATTTCAAGTGCACGGTTCGTCATATCTGATAAATTGCCAATTGGCGTACCAACTAGGTAGAGCGTACCGGAATCATGGGTTGTAAAGGACTGTTGTCTTTGCATGGTTATCCTAAGAGAATGGCGCTTTCAAGCGCGAGTTTTTCTAATTTCGATTGAAAGGCGATCTGAACCTTTTTCAACCGATCAACGGCTAAGAAGGTTTCGACCAGCTCCTGCAGCTGTTTTGTCGAATAGCGGTTTTTCGCCTGGTTGTAAAAGCCCGTCAGTTGCTCAAAGTAGAGAGTCGGTTCCGCTAGGGTTTTTGCCATCAACAAGTCCCGGCTCAGCTGCTGCAGCCATAAAAGGACGGCCTCTTCCTGCTCCTTTTCACTGACTTTTTTTAGCAAAGTCGTCTGCAAGTAGGCCATGGAGGAAACGTCTCGGGCCACGACTTTTTCAAACCACTTGAAAACTAGGGGTTGTACCTCTTCTTGAAAGGCCGCCAACGTTGCCTGGGCCTTCTCGGCCACTTCAGGGCTTGCTTGCAGATGGACGACCTGAGCACGGGAAACAATGGTTTGCAAGACATCCTCGGCCTTTTCGGCCAGCAAAATGATTAGCTGCGGACCAGCCGGCTCCTCGATAAATTTCAAAAGCGAGTTGGCAGCCGCTGTTGTCAGCGTCTCCGTTCGGTCAATGATGAAAACCTTGACTGGTGCCTCCAAGGAAGTCGTCGTCAGTTCGGGCACAATGGCTCGAATCTGGCTAATCTTGATCGAGGCCCCCTTCTTTTCCGGCAGAACCGTGACCAAGTCGGGATGGTCTAGCTTGGCAATCCGTTCCGTCGTCGACTCGTCTTTTTTTCCAAAGGCCATTTGTGCAAAGGCTAAGGCTAAGGCCAACTTCTCCTCATCGCCAGGTCCGGCTAGTAAATACAGGTGGGACCGCCGGTCTTCTTTAACCGCCTGTGACAACTGGGCCAAGTTTTTCGGATAGGCTTTTTCAGCAATGTCGAAAAAGTCGGCCATTTCAAAAACAGCCGACTCGGTACTTTCTTTTGCAGCCGTCTTCTTCGAAGCAGCCATTAGAACTGGTAAAAGTCATCGATGGTCTGCGTGAAGACCGTGGCTCCACCAACCTCGATTTCAACTGGGAAGGCCGCGGCGCGTTCGCCTTCGACACCCATTGGCGGCACCATGAACTGCTTGCGCTTCTGCGAAACTTCCTTGATGATGTCCAACACTTCTTGCACCCGTTCGTCATCAATGGCTACTAAGAAAGTCGTGTTTCCAGAACGGAGAAAGCCACCAGACGTTGACAGGCGGGTTGCCTGAATCTTGGACTTTACAAGGGCGTTGGCCAACTTCGTGGCGTCCTTATCTTGAACAATGGCATTAATCAGTTTCATGTTTACCTCCAGTATTCTTGAATTACATCGTTAACAGCTGAGAGAACCGCTTCTTTCGGCTGGTTGGCATCGATCAACTTAATCCGCTTTGGCTCTTTTTTGGCCAGGGCCAAATAGCTCTCGCGAACCTTTTTGTGAAAGGACAGCTTTTCCTTGTCCAGGCGATCGATTTTTTCAGTCCGGTTTTTAAAGACCCGTTCCAAGCCGACTTCGACCGGTAAGTCAAAGTAGATTGTTAGGTCTGGTAGAACCGGCTTCCCAGTCTGCGGATTTTGAATGGCAAAGTCGTTAATCTCTTGAACTGACTTTAAGCCAAGATCCCGGCCGCCACCCTGGTAAGCCAGAGAGGAGTCGAGATAGCGATCGGAGACCACGACTTGCCCGGCCTCTAAGGCGGGTAGGATGGTTTGGACCACGTGTTCTCTTCTGGCGGCTGCCAGCAGGAAAACTTCAGTCCAGGAATCGATGGCCGGGTCGGTTTGGACCTTTAACAAGTCGCGAATCGCTTCGGCCATCTGGTTACCACCGGGTTCTCGGGTGAGCAGGACCTGCTTTTGACTAAGCTTTTCAATTTCTGGCAAAATGGCCTGAATGGCCGTTGTTTTGCCAGCCCCTTCGGGTCCTTCAAAAGTGATAAAATTTGGCATTCCCATGGGCTTCCCCCTAATCGTCTACCTGCTTATAAAAACGAAGGCCAGAGGCCACCGTTCGACGGCGCTTGGCTTCCTTATAAAGATAGGAAAAACGCGCCTTTTTGAGGGCCGTTTGGGCCTGCACCATGTGCCCGTTCACCCGGGCGTCAACCAGGGCCGTTTCGGAATCCTGCGCTTGGTGTAGGTCCTTTCTGGCATGGTTGACTTCCTCTAAGAGGATTTGGTCATAATCGGCCTTTAAATTGTCATGTTTTACTGTTTTTTTCTTAAAGATCACAGTTCGTTCCTACCTTCAATCGACTTGATCAAAGTCAGTTGGTCAGCGTAATCAATGTCTGATCCCACCGCGAGGCCGGAAGCCAAGCGGGTGACTTTGATATTGGCGGGTTTCACTAGGCGGGCGATGTACATGGCCGTCGCCTCGCCATCGGTATTGGCGTTGGTGCCGACAATCACTTCTTTAATTTCATCATCCTTGGATAAACGGCGGATTAAAGAAGGCAGGTTAATGTCTTCCGGTCCGGTTCCAGCAGATGGCGAAATCACCCCGTTTAGCACGTGGTAAAGGCCGTGGTATTCCTGCGTCTGCTCCATGGCCATGACGTCCTTTGGATTCTGCAAGACCAGAACCGTCGAGCGGTCCCGGGTGCTGTCCGTACAGATGGCGCAGGGATTTTCGTCCTTACTGGTAATATTACCGCAAATTTCACAAAAAGTAATCGACTCTTTAGCAGAAGCCAGGTTTTTGGAGAAATTCAAGACGTCTTCAGGATCCATGGACAGCGTGTAAAAGGCCAATCGTGAAGCTGTTTTGGCGCCAATTCCTGGTAGTTTTGAATAGGAATCAATAAGTTTTGCAATCGGTTCTGGATACTGCATGGATTCTTCCTAACTTAGTCTTTTTCAACCTGCACAAGGTCGTCGCCAAAGAGGGCCTTAGCTGCTGAAACCACGTCGTCTTCAGCCGGCTTTGGTTGAGCTAGATCCTGTGCTTCAGCCGTCTGCCCCACCTTCTTAGCAACGGTTGTAGCCGTTAGTTCACTCAGGGAAATCTTGACGACCTGCCCGGCTTTTAACGCCTTCACGTATTCGGCCCGGTCATTTTTCCACTGATCTTGGCTACGCATGACCAGGGTCGTTGGCAGGCCCATCTGGTAAAGGGCAGCCGCTAATTGACCTTGCAGGTCATTATCCTTTTCAGCCGTTTCTTGAAGGGCTGGGTAATCAAAAGCCAAAACGGTGGCTTCCAGTGATGCTGCCACAGGTTCGGCCGTCTGCAAAACGGCCTGGTCCTTAACCGGCATTTTGGAAACAACGTCCTTCCAGTCGCTTTGAATCTTGTTCAGCTGATCGCGCTTGGCCTGGGCCAGGACTGCCTGGACCGGTTCGTTACCGGTGTAGATTGTCAACTGCCAATCGGCTTCTTCTGTTTTGGCAGCCGCTGGTTGAACTGCTGAATCTTTCAAACTGGCGGCCCGGTCTTCTGACGCGCTGGCAGCCGTTTCAGTCGTCTCGGACTGGCTGGCACTGGCTGTTTCAGCGCTTTCTTCAGATTTGTCCGGCATGGTTGCCTGGCCTTCAGCTTCGGCCACTGGTTCCGCCAAAGCCATTGGCTCTTCCTCAGGCTCTGCTGCCTTTTCGGCCGACGCTACCGCTTTCTCCTGTACCGGAGTGGTTGGCTGCTTTTCTGCTGTTGAGTCTGCCGTTTTTTCTGTTTTTGTTTCTTTTATCGTTTGGCTTGCTGCTGACTGTGCATTGGTCTTTTGGGGCGCCTGCTGGGCTACTGCCTCGGCTTGGCTTCCTTGCTGCTTTTCAGCTAGTTGTACTGTCAATATTTCAAGGTAAATATCTGACTGTAGCGACTGGGCCAGCGCCGTCTTAATTCGGTCGATTACCTGGAGCATGTTTTGAATCTGACTTTGCGAGCTTGCCGCCAAGAAGGCCTTTAATTCGGCTTCCTTGAACTTGGCCTTGACCAAGTCCGGCGCAAGCTCAACCAACATGACATCCCGCAGGGTCGCAATCAGATCAGAAAGAAAGCGGTTGGCATCCTTTCCGGAAAGCAGGATGGCTGAAAGCGTTTCGAGGGCCTGGGCGGTTTCTCCTGCCAAAACCTGGTGCAGGTAGGTCAAGACTTGATCGATGTCGACCGAACCCGTCACGGTCAAGGCGTTTTGCACCGTGACTTTTTCAGGGCCAAAGGCAATCACCTGGTCCATGATGGAAAGCGCATCACGCATCCCACCTTCTGCAGCCGTGGCCACGACGTCCAATGCGGCCTCTTCATAGGCCTGCTTTTCCTGGTCCAAGACCTCGATCAAGCGGTTTTTAATCGTCTGATTGGACAGGCGCTTAAATTCAAAGCGCTGCGTACGGGACAAAATCGTTGCCGGCATCTTCTGAATTTCAGTTGTCGCCAGAATAAACTTCACCTGGGCCGGCGGCTCTTCCAAAGTCTTCAAAAGCGCGTTAAAGGCCCCCGTTGACAGCATGTGGGCTTCATCAATAATGTAAATCTTGTAAGCGGCTTCAATTGGCGCATAATTGGCCGAATCACGAATGGAACGAATTTCATCGACACCGTTGTTGGAAGCTGCGTCGATTTCGATGATGTCTGGTTGAGACTGTCCGGCTTGATCCGGGCCAATGCCGTTCACTTCACGGGCAAAAATCTTTGCTGCCGAAGTCTTTCCCGTTCCACGTGGACCGGCAAAGAGGTAGGCGTGCCCCGTCTGATTCTTATCAATGGCGTTTTGCAGTGTTTTGGTAATGACCTCTTGGCCAACCATCTCTGAAAAAGTCTTTGGCCGGTATACCCGGTACAGTGCTTGATAAGCCATCGTTTCTCCCTTACAAAAAAAGCCGCCTGAAGGCGGTTTTGCTATGTACACAAGCACAAGGTCAAGCAATCTTAGAGCTGCTACATCTCTGTCCTGACTCGGTTCGAAAGAAAACCCTTGCCTGCTCTTTTATTATATCGAAGTTTAGACCCCTGCGCAAACAAATGGCCTGAATTTATGAAGAAAAGCCGAAGCTTATTCAGCCTGCTCCGACTGCTTCCCTGTCTCTTCCTCCGCTAACTTAAGCACTCTCTTCTTAGCCTTCGCTTTGTCGCGGAGACTTTTGAAGAATTCCTTCAACAGGCCGGCCGATTCGTCCTTTAAAACACCAGGGAAGACTTTGACCTGGTGGTTCAACCGGTCATCATCAAAAACGGAATAAAGCGACGTTACCGCGCCAGCCTTCTTATCTTGGGCACCAAAATACACTAGGGGAATCCGAGCGTTCAAGATGGCTCCGGCACACATTAGACAGGGCTCCAAGGTGACAAAGAGGGCGGTTTCCTCCAACCGCCAAGTTCCAAGTTTTCCATTGGCTTCCAAAATGGCGTGCATTTCGGCATGGGCATCCGTTTTCTGGTCTTCTTCTCGGCGGTTACCAGCAGAAGCGATGACTTTTCCATCCTTGACGATGACCGCCCCAATTGGCACCTCGCCGCGTTGGCCAGCGGCCTTCGCTTCTGCTAGGGCCAGTTCCATGAACTTCTTAACGTCTGCACCCGCAATTTCAGGAACCACAGCCATTAGTCTTGCTCCTTTTTGGGGTCCTTAGCCATCAAAACGAAGTAGCCCTTCTTCTTTTCAATAACGGAAACATCGTGAAAGACGGCTTCTAAATTCTTTTGCGCCGATGGTGCCCCCTGCTTCTTTTGCAAAACGGCGATAATGGCCCCACCATCAATGAGATGATCGACGGCCCCTTGCAACATGGCCGTTACCACTGGCTTTCCAGCCCGGATCGGGGGATTAACCAGGATCAAGGCGTACTTATCCACAACATTGTCATAGATGGATGACTGAAAGACCTGGGTCAGGGAAGCCACGCCGTTCCGGTTACAGTTTCCCTTCGCTAGTTCAAGGGCCCGGTCGTTCACGTCGACCATGTCGACTTGCCGTCCCCAGGCCTTGGCAACAGCGTTGCCAACGGGACCGTAGCCTGTGCCAAGATCCAAGACTTTCCCAGGGACAAAGTCCTCTTTGTCTGCCGCATCCAGCATGACCCGGGTGCCAAAGTCGATGGTTTTCTTGGAAAATACCCCGGCGTCTGTCTTAAAATGTAGATTATGACCCAACAATTCAAAGTCGAATTCCTGGTAATCGTGTGCCGCGGACGGGTCCGCCGTAAAGTATTGTTGACCGGAAACTTTTTCTGCCATGGTTCTTCCTTTCATGAACAAGTGGTTTGATTTATGTACAAAAAAAGAGCACGAAGTGCTCTTCTTTTATGTATTACTTCAAAGTAACTGAGGCACCAGTTTCTTCCAAAGCTTCCTTCATTGCGTTGGCGTCAGCTTCAGGAACAGCTTCCTTGATAACTGACGGTGCGTTATCAACGAGGTCCTTTGCTTCCTTCAAACCAAGACCAGTTGCTTCGCGAACTGCCTTGATAACCTTAACCTTTGCAGTACCTGCAGAAGTCAATTCAACGTCGAAGTCTGACTTAGCAGCGGCACCGTCGGCACCAGCAGCACCAGCAGCGGCTACGGGAGCAGCAGCTGAAACGTCAAATTCTTCTTCGATAGCTGAAACCAAGTCAGCCAAGTCCAAAATCGTTGCATCCTTCAATGATGCGATAATCGCGTCTTTATCAAAAGCCATGATTAATTTCCTCCAATTTATAAATGTTTAGTAATAAGTATAGTTGAAACTTATTCGGCAGCTTCGGCAGTTTCGCCTTCAGCTTCCTTCTTTTCTTGCAATGCCTTAACAGCATAAGCAAAGCTCCGGATTGGGAACTGGAACTCGGCCATCAATTGACCAAGCAAACCTTCGCGTGAAGGCAATGAAGCGTACTTGTTGATGTCGTCGATTGATACGATTGATCCATCGATCACACCACCCTTGATAACGAGCTTTTCGTTAGCGTCGGCGTACTTCTTCAAGATGCGTGCTGGAGCAACGGCGTCATCTTCAGAGAAGGCAACGGCCGTAGGACCAGCAAACAAGTCGTTCAATTCTTCAAAACCAGCATCCTTAGAAGCACGGACAAGAACCTTGTTCTTGATAACTTCCAATACGACACCTTCTTGACGTAATTGGTGACGCAAGTCAGTTGATTCCGCAACAGTCAAACCACGGGGGTTAACAACAACGGCAGAAGTTGAGTTCTTGAACTGGTCAGCGATCTCAGCAACCTTTTGCGCCTTTAAAGCAATAGCTTGTTCACTCATGTGAAATTCTCCTTCCTCAAGATTTTTTTGCAAAAGAAACCCGCCTGCCAGAAGACAGACGGGTCAGTTAGTTTGAATAACTTCCTCGGCAGGAGATTAAGGTGCAAGCACCACCTGAGTCTTAGGCAAAATTGATTTAATTTACTTTGTTAGTCTAACAGGTTAATTGACGGCTGTCAATTAAAGAGAAGTGACATCCAAGGTAACGGCTGGTGACATCGTTGAGGCCAAAGCCACGTTAGAAACGTAAGTTCCCTTAACGGCGGCTGGACGAGCCTTCAAAATAACAGCGGCGATTGCCTTGATGTTTTCTGCCAACTTAGCATCATCAAATGATACACGGCCAACAGTAACCGCAACGTTTCCGTCACGATCAGTACGGTAGGTCACTTGACCACCCTTGGCGTCAGAAACGGCCTTCTTAACATCCATGGTAACCGTACCAGTCTTAGGGTTTGGCATCAATCCCTTAGGACCCAATGCACGACCCACGCGACCAACTTGGGCCATCATGTCAGGCGTTGCAATGGCAACGTCGAAGTCCAACCAACCGTCTTGGATCTTTTGAACCAAGTCAGCAGCGCCAACAAAGTCAGCACCAGCGGCTTCGGCTTCCTTAGCCTTGTCACCTTGAGCGAAGACAACAACCTTCTTATCCTTACCAGAACCGTTTGGCAAAACCACGGCTCCACGGAGTTGTTGGTCAGCTTGACGCGTGTCAACGTTCAACTTGAACGTCAATTCGACAGAAGCGTCGAAGTTTGCGTATGAAACTTCCTTCAACAAGGAAACACCTTCAGTCAAGTTGTAGGCCTTTTCAGCTTCAACCTTGGCTGCGGCTTCTAAATACTTCTTTCCATGCTTAGTCGTCATTATGCTTCCTCCTTGATTGCTGTTCCATCAACAGTCAAGTCCACACCGTCGACCGTAACACCCATTGAACGGGCAGTACCTTCGATCATCTTCATGGCAGCTGTGATGTCGTTTGCGTTCAAATCGGCCATCTTGTTTTCCGCAATGGCACGGATTTGATCAAGGGTAACATTACCACACTTGGTCTTGTTAGGTTCACCAGAACCCTTACCAACGATCTTACGCAATTGGTCGGCTGCTGGTGGCGTCTTCGTAACGAATTCGAATGAACGATCGTCGAAAACAGAGATTTCAACAGGGATCGTTGAACCAGCTTGGTCCGCAGTCCGGGCGTTGAATTCCTTAGTAAACTGTGCAATGTTAATACCGGCTTGTCCCAAAGCAGGTCCAACTGGTGGAGCTGGCGTTGCTTTAGCAGCGGCAATTTGCAGTTTCACAACATTGATAACTTTTTTAGCCACGATATTTTCCTCCTCGTGTTGTGGTATCGCGTAGCTTCAGTGCTACTTCCACACATGTCTTTGACATGCCCTATTATCATAACAAAAAAAAGTCCCTTCGTAAAGGGACTTTGTTGATTAGATGTTTGTATCGATATCGTTAAAGCCAAGTTCCGTTGGTGTTTCACGTCCGAAGACTTCAACCGTTGCTTCGACTTCTTGCTTTTCTTGATCGATGGAACGGATAACCCCTTCCATTCCGTTAAAGGGACCAGCAACAATCTTGATTGTTTGACCAACTTCAACGTCCAAGTCCACGACTTTTTCACCAGTCATGCCCATGCGCTTCATCAGCAAGTCAACTTCTTCAGGCAAGAGGGAGTTTGGTTTTGATCCGGCTCCGTGGGAACCAAGGAAACCAGTAACACCCGGCGTGTTACGAACGACATACCATGCTTCATCGGTCATGTTGCCATCTTGTGGCGTGGCCATCTCGACCAAGACATAACCAGGAAAGTCGTTTTCAATCGACGTCTTCACTTCACCGTCTTGAACCGTTGACACTTCTTGTTCGGGAACCAGAACACGGAAGATTTGATCCGCCATCCCCATTGTTTGCGTACGTGATTCAAGGTTTGCCTGAACCTTGTGTTCGTATCCTGAATAAGTGTGCACAACAAACCATGCTTTTTCGATTGAATCCGTCATAATGCCGCGAGCGCTGCTCGCCCTCCTTTGAATTTTTGGTAAATAAAAAAGAGTCAAACGACTCTTTTTCGGCTGTTTTTAGTATACTACAGCTTCTCTTAGTGTGCCACTAAGAAATTAACACCCTGCTTCAAGACCCAATCAAAGGCGCCAATCAAGACACCAAAGAGGATCGACATGAAAATCACAGCGATCGTTTCACGATTCGTTTGGGCCCAGGACAACCAGGTCACTTTCTTCATTTCTGAAGCCACGTTTTTAAAATAAGTAATCATGAAAAAACCTCACTTAGTTTCTCGATGGAAGGTGTGCTTACCGCAGTGCGGACAGAATTTCTTAACACCCAGACGTTCACTGCGGCCCTTTGAAAGGGTCACCGTGTAGTTTCTCGAACCACAAACGTCACAGGCTAACGATGCTTTTTGACTCGGCATATTAAACCTCACTTCCTGTTATCATAGCACGATTTGAAGAGGAGAACAAGAAAGGGACCGCCTGTCCACCTCACTTCTCTTTCCCTTCTTCCAATGCTTGTTGCAGCAATTTCTTAAAATGATACTGCACTTGTTCTAACTGTCTTTTTTCTTTTCCAACTAAGCCTTTTGAAAGCGGCTGTTCACCCGTCAACTGAGCGACACCGCGGGCGTATGTTTGCCCCTTTCGTAGAGCCAAGTGTTCAATCGTTTCTTTCAATAAAAATAGCTCTTCCGGATTTTCAGCGTTTGTCTGACCCATTTCACGGTCGCTACCGGTTGTTTCGTAGGTCAGCATCTTTTCTTGAAACTGCTCCTTTTGACTGTTTTCCTTCCGCTTTAAGTCCGTTGCCTTATTTAATAGCGACTGCATGTAGTAGGTCGAAAAACGGGCGGTGTGGTTTTTAACATCGAAGCAACGAATGGCGTTTAACAGCACAATCAGTGCCTCCGACTCCCAATCAAAATAGGGTAAAAGGCCGACCAGGCGGTCATCATAGACCCGCCTGACTAAGCCAACCGTTGCCTTTGTCAAAAAAGCATAGGCACATTCGTGCCCCCTTTGCGCAGCCAAAACTACCGGCAACAACCGATCATGCCCCATCCATCACACCTCCCAAATTTCGGTAGGTGGAAGACCTACCTAGTTTTTAGGATGTCTCGTGCCAAAGGCTTGGTAGATTAGAAGCGATGCTGCGACAGAAGCGTTCAGTGACTGCACATGTCCGATCATCGGAATCGTCAGCATGGCGTCCACCTGCTTTTTCAAAAGAGGTGAAATGCCCTTGCCTTCGTTTCCAATAATTAAGGCCGTCGCCCCCTTGGCATCCCAAGTCCGGTAATCCTGTCCGTCCATGTCGGTACCAAAGACCCAGAGCCCGCGTTCCTTTAGAGTCTTGACCGTTTGCACAAGGTTGGTTACCCGGCAAACCGGTACGTGCTCGATCGCACCAGTCGAAGCCTTGGCCACAGTTCCCGTTAATTGGACGGAACGGCGCTTTGGAATGATGATGCCATGCACACCAG
The DNA here is from genome assembly GCF_018437235.1 of Fructobacillus papyrifericola. Classification (GTDB taxonomy): domain Bacteria; phylum Bacillota; class Bacilli; order Lactobacillales; family Lactobacillaceae; genus Fructobacillus; species Fructobacillus papyrifericola. The sequence continues at coordinate 282,461 of NZ_JAAMFJ010000002.1, forward strand.
CGGCATCAGCCGTTCGCATGATGGAGCCCAAGTTATGGGGGTCTTCAATCTCATCCAGGATTAAGAAAAAGGGTTCTTCCCCTGCCTCTTCTGCCTTCTTGAACAAGTCGACCAAGTCTGCGTAATCATAGGCAGCAACGGACAAGACCAGCCCCTGGTGGTTGCCTCGGTCGGCCAGTTCATCCAGCTTTCCCTTAGGTCCCTGAGTCACGACAAGGCCGCGTTCCTTGGCCAGCTTGGTTGCTTCCTGAGCAAGGCGGGGATTCAAGCCGGTTTGAATCCACAACTTGTTTAGGCTTTGGTCACCTTTTAAGGCCTCAATCACCGCATGGTGCCCATAGATAAAGGCCTGTTCACTTTGTTTTGGCATCGTCTGTTCTCCCGTTTTCAACTTGCTGATAAATCCATTGCATCATTTCTTCTAGACGCTCGCTTTGACCCGATAGGTAAAGATAACCCACCATCGCTTCGACCCCGGTTGAAATCCGGTAGGCCACCACGTTGGTATTCTTCGCCTTAGTATAGGACTTGGCGTTTCGGCCCCGCTTGAAGTAGTGCAGTTCCTCATCCGTTAAATACTCATCTTCGCGCATCAAGTCAAAAAGCGCGGCGTGGGCCTTGGCGGAAACGTAGTGGCGGGACTTTTTCTGTAGGTCGTTGACCTTCGTTAAGCCCGAATGCACCAAGTGGGTACGCACTTTGATTTCATAGATTGCATCACCAATGTAGGCAAGAGACAGCCCGTTCATTTGTTCGTAATCGAGTTTTTCCATTTTTCCAATCAATCGATCCCTCGAACAACTTCAGTATATTCCGTTTTGGAATAGTTACACGCAAAGCCGTCGATCAAGACCCTATTTTGTCATAACTGACAGTTACAAGACTTTTTTATCCAAGTCACCCCGAAAAGTGCCTACTAAACAGAAAAAAGAACCCAAGCCTGAAAAACGCGCCAGACTGGGCCTTTTAAAGTTCTTACTTTGATTGTCGTTGTGCCTTAATTCCGTTAAACCAACGCCATGACCACATAGCAATAAAGCCCAAGACAACCGAAGCAATCACGTGCACCGCGATTTCGCCCTGGTTTTGTGGCGGCCAAATCAAGAGCGCCAAAATGAGCAAGACAACGGTTGCCATCAAGGCCTGCGTCCACTGTGTCCAGCTTGTGACCTGGTACTGGTTGTTGGGAACCGCCTTTGGAAAGAGCCGGTATTGGACCTGCTCGCCGGCCGGACTAAAGGCCAAGGCGTAGTATACCGCTAAGGCATAAGCAAACCAGTTGACGCTATATTCCGAGTTGCCGGATGCCAAGCGCCAAATGAATAAAACGAGGATGAGAATAACCGGTCCGATGGCGATTGCCCAAAGTTGTTTCTTCGTGCACTTCTTAACCCAGTCGACCCAGTCAATTGTCACTTGTGCCATACAAGCCTCCTTTATTTACTACTTCTAGTCTACTCTATTTTCCCGCTTCCCTCAATAAAAAAGCCAGTCCGTACACCTTTCGGCAATACGAACTGGTTTTCTTATCTTAGTCTTCCTGGTCCATCTTTTGGGCCACGTCGTCTAATGATTGAATTTCAGCAGCTGGTTCGTCGGGCTTTGCCACAACTTCACCAACAACTTCTGGCTTAATCTTACGGTATTCCGTCATACCCGTTCCGGCAGGAATAATCTTACCAATGATAACATTTTCCTTTAATCCGACCAATGGGTCGTTCTTTCCGCGGATGGCGGCATCCGTCAAGACACGCGTCGTTTCCTGGAAGGAAGCGGCTGACAAGAAGGAGTTTGTCTCCAAGGCAGCCTTGGTGATTCCAAGCAAGACAGGACGAGCCGTTGCGGGTACCTTACCAGCAAAGAGCGCTGGTTCGTTGGCACGCTTGAAGTCAGCGATATCAAGAAGCGTTCCTGGAAGCAAGTCAGTCTGACCTGGATCCATGACGCGCACCTTACGCAGCATCTGACGAATCATTACTTCGATGTGCTTGTCGGACACTTCGATACCCTGCAAACGGTACACCTTCTGAATTTCAGAAAGCATGTATGATTCCGTCGTCAACGTATCGGTTACGGCCAACAATTCCTTCGGATCGATTGGTCCTTCGTTGATGGCTTCACCACGCTTGATAAAGTCACCTTCACCAAAGCGCATGCGGGCCGTCAAAGGCAAAGTGTAAGTCCGAGTATCGGTCTCACCTTCGATTGTGACGTCCTTGGTACGTTCGGCTGGGTTTTCTTCGATCGCAGTAATCTTACCCGTGACTTCAGAAATTTCGGCACGTCCCTTAGGAATACGTGCTTCCACAATTTCTTGCACACGAGGCAAACCTTGCGTGATATCGTTTCCACCGGCAACTCCACCCGTGTGGAAGTTACGCATGGTCAACTGCGTACCTGGTTCACCGATTGACTGAGCGGCAACCGTACCAACGGCTTCACCGACTTCAACTTCTTCACCAGTGGCCAAGTTACGACCGTAGTCGAGAACTGAAACACCGTGTTCCGTTGTTGACGTGAAGACCGAACGAATGGTTACTTCTTCAATACCGGCTGCTTCGATCTTCTTGGCAGCGGCTTCGTCGATCATTTCGTTGCGGGCAACAATCTTTTCACCAGTTTCTGGATCAAAGACCGTCTTCATTGCGTAACGACCAAGGATACGGTCGAACAATGGTTCCACAACAGATGAACCATCGGTAATGGCTGCGACTTTGACACCGCGGTCAGAACCATTGTCATACTCACGCACGATAACGTCCTGGGCAACATCGACCAAACGACGGGTCAAGTAACCTGAGTTGGCCGTCTTCAAGGCCGTATCGGACATACCCTTACGGGCACCGTGGGTTGAGATAAACATTTCCATAACAGTCAGACCATCACGGAAGTTTGATGTAACTGGCAATTCGATAATCTTACCACCAGGTCCGGCCATCAAACCACGCATTCCGGCCAACTGAACGAAGTTCGAGATGTTACCACGAGCACCAGAATCCTGCATCATGTAGATTGGGTTTCGGAGGTCGAACGTCTGAATCAATTCGTCTTGGATAATATCCTTGGCCTTTGACCAGATTTCGATTACTCGTTGGTAACGTTCGGCATCGGTAATCAGTCCACGACGGAACTGCTTAGTTACCGTTGCCACTTCCTTGTGGGCGTTTTCCAGAATTTCTGGCTTGTCAGAAAGTTCCGTAACGTCAGTCATGGCAACCGTCAAACCAGACTTGGTTGAGATGTCATAACCGATATCCTTCATGCGGTCCAAGAGCAATGACGTTTCCGTCACCTTGTACTGCTTGTAAACGGCCGCGATGATGTCAGACAAGAAGCCCTTCTTAAATGGCTTAATGGCTGCCTTACCATCCAAAAAGTCGTGGATGTTCTCACCGGCTTCCATGAAGAAGTCGTCTGAGATTCCTTCGAAGTTTTCATCGGAAGGTTCGTTAATGTATGGGAAGTCGACTGGCAAGATTTCGTTAAAGAAGAGCTTACCAACTGAAGTGACCATAATCTTACCGCGCTGTTCATCGGTAAATGGCTTTTCTTCAGGGAATGATGACGTCTGGATACCAACACGCGTGTGGTAGTGAACCAACTTGTTTTCAAAGGCCAAACGGGCTTCGTCAACAGAGGAGAAGATCATGCCTTCTCCTTCGCGGCCGGCTTCTTCAGTGGTCAGGTAGTAGTTACCGATAACCATATCCTGAGAAGGGGCAACGATTGGCTTTCCATCCTTTGGTGCCAAGATGTGGCCGGCGGCCAACATCAGCAAACGGGCTTCCGCCTGCGCTTCGTCAGACAAAGGCACGTGAATGGCCATCTGATCACCATCGAAATCGGCGTTATAGGCTTCACAGATCAATGGGTGCAGACGCATGGCCTTACCTGAAACCAAAACTGGTTCGAAGGCCTGAATTCCAAGACGGTGCAAGGTAGGTGCTCGGTTCAAAAGAACTGGGTGTTCCTTGATTACGTCTTCCAATACGTCCATGACGTCTTCATCGGCCTTGTCGATCTTACGCTTAGCAGACTTAACGTTGCCTGCCAAACCGCGGGCCGTCAATTCCTTCATGATGAATGGACGGAACAATTCGATTGCCATTGGACGTGGCAATCCCATTTGGTTCATCTTCAAGAATGGCCCAACGTCGATAACGGAACGACCAGAGTAGTCGACACGCTTACCAAGCAAGTTTTGACGGAAACGTCCTTGCTTACCCTTCAACATGTGTGAAAGGGACTTCAATGGACGGTTACCAGGACCGGCAACGGGACGGCCACGACGACCGTTATCCATCAAGGCATCGACGGCTTCTTGAAGCATACGCTTTTCGTTTTGAACGATGATACCAGGTGCGTGCAAGTCGAACAAGCGCTTCAAACGGTTGTTACGGTTAATCACACGACGGTACAAGTCGTTCAAATCAGAAGTGGCAAAACGGCCACCTTCCAATTGAACCATCGGACGCAAGTCAGGTGGGATAACAGGAATAACATCCATGACCATCCATTCCGGCTTGTTGTCCGATTGCAAGAAGGCTTCAATGATGTCCAAACGGCGAACCGCACGGACACGCTTTTGACCAGTTGCTTCCTGCAATTCAGCCTTCAAGGCAGCGGCTTCACCAGCCAGGTCGACGTCGGCCAACAATTCCTTGATGGCTTCGGCACCCATTCCTGCCTTAAAGTTTGCACCGTATTCCTTCTTCAAGTCGCGGTATTCGCGTTCCGTCAGAAGCTTCTTCTTTTCGACCGGTGCATCACCTGGGTCAACCACAACGTAAGAAGCAAAGTAGATTACTTCTTCCAGTGAACGTGGTGACATGTCCAAGACCAATCCCATTCGTGAAGGGATTCCCTTGAAGTACCAGATGTGGGTTACGGGTGCGGCCAATTCAATGTGACCCATCCGTTCGCGGCGGACCTTTGCTGAAGTAACTTCAACACCACAGCGGTCACAGACGATTCCCTTATAACGGATGCGCTTGTACTTTCCACAGGCACATTCGTAGTCCTTGGTAGGCCCAAAGATACGTTCATCAAACAAGCCGTCTTTTTCTGGCTTGAGTGTTCGATAGTTGATCGTTTCTGGCTTCTTTACCTCACCATGAGACCAGTCATGGATTTGGTCGGGAGAAGCAAGACCGATTTGCATTGATTCGAACTTGTTAACATCAATTGCCATCTATTCGGTCACCTTTCTAAAATTATTGTTCTTCGTCACTAAAGGTGCTTTGTTCTTGTGCTTCCTTTTGACCATCCACCTTATCAAAGGCAACCTTGACTTCTTCATCGTCACGGTTCAGCAAATCTGGGTTGGTACGGGCCAACTTTTCCAAAGCGTCAACAGGCAAGACGGAGTCGTCTTCGTCCATTTGCTTCAATTGAACGGCTTCACCTTCTTGGTTCAAGACACGCATGTCCAATCCAAGGGCTTGCAATTCCTTGACCAAAACACGGAATGATTCAGGCACACCAGGCTTAGGAATGGCTTCACCCTTGATGATTGATTCGTAAACCTTTACACGACCGGCAACGTCATCTGACTTGTAAGTCAAGATTTCTTGCAAGGTGTAAGCGGCACCGTAGGCTTCCAGAGCCCAAACTTCCATTTCTCCGAAACGCTGTCCACCGAACTGGGCTTTTCCACCCAATGGCTGCTGCGTAACAAGGGAGTAAGGACCGATTGAACGGGCGTGGATCTTGTCGTCGACCATGTGGGCCAACTTCAAGTAGTGCATGACACCAACTGCAACACGCTTATCGAAGGCTTCACCGGTTTGACCGTCGTAAACGACCGTCTTACCATCGGCTGGCAAACCAGCTTCGGCCAAGGCTTCTTCGATTTCGTCATCGGTTGCTCCATCAAAGACAGGGGAGGCAACGTGGATGCCAAGCTTCTTAGCGGCAAATCCCAAGTGCAATTCCAAAACCTGTCCGATGTTCATACGAGATGGCACACCCATGGGTGACAAACAGATGTCAATTGGCGTTCCATCTGGCAAGTATGGCATGTCTTCTTCGGGAACAACGACTGAAACAGTACCCTTGTTTCCGTGACGACCGGCCATCTTGTCACCGACCTGGATCTTACGCTTTTGCGCGATGTAGACACGAACCATTTGGTTCACGCCTGGTGCGAGTTCGTCACCGTTTTCAGGTGTGAAGACGCGGACGGACTGCACAACACCACCACCACCGTGTGGCACCTTCAATGACGTATCGCGAACTTCGCGAGCCTTTTCACCGAAGATGGCGTGCAAAAGTCGTTCTTCGGCTGACAGATCAGTGACACCCTTCGGTGTTACCTTACCAACCAGGATGTCCCCATCCTTAACTTCGGCACCGACACGGATGATTCCGTTTTCGTCCAAGTCCTTCAGTTGTTCTTCACCGGTGTTTGGAATTTCACGGGTGATTTCTTCAGGGCCAAGCTTTGTATCACGAGCCTCTGAATCGTATTCTTCGATGTGAATTGACGTATAAACGTCTTCACGAACCAAACGTTCGTTCAAAACGATGGCATCTTCGAAGTTGTAGCCATGCCAAGTCATGAAGGCAATGACGGGGTTTTGTCCAAGGGCCAATTCCCCCTTTTCCATCGATGGTCCATCGGCCAAGACTTGGTCTTCTTCGATTTGTTCACCGACTTTGACAATTGGCTTCTGGTTGTAGTTCTTACCACCGTTTGAACGACGGAACTTCATCAATTCGTAGGTATCCAACTGACCGTCTTCACGACGCACGCGGATTTCCTTGGCATCAACGTATTCCACTTCACCAGCGGCCGTTGAGATAACGGCGGCACCGGAATCGTGGGCAGCCTTGTATTCAACACCAGTACCAACGATTGGGGCGTGTGGGTCGAGCAAAGGCACGGCCTGACGCTGCATGTTGGCACCCATCAAGGCACGGTTGGAATCATCGTTTTCCAAGAAAGGAATAACGGAAGTTCCAACGGAAACAACCTGCTTAGGCGAAACGTCGACGTAATCGATCTTTTCGACTGGCGTTTCGATGTTTTCTTCACCGAAACGGGCCATGGCTGTGTTGTGCACGAATGAACCATCGTCTTCCAGTTCCGTGTTGGCCTGGGCAACGATGTAGTTGTCTTCTTCATCGGCCGTCAGGTAATCGATCTTGTCGGTAACCTTGTGGGTTCCCCAATCAACACGACGGTATGGTGTCTCGATGAAACCATACTTGTTGATACGACCGTAAGTGGCCAGGGAGTTAATCAAACCAATGTTAGGACCTTCGGGCGTTTCGATTGGGTCAATACGGCCATAGTGGGTGTAGTGAACGTCTCGAACTTCAACGCCGGCACGGTCACGAGTCAAACCACCAGGTCCAAGGGCTGACAAACGACGCTTGTGGTTCATTTCCCCAAGCGGGTTGGTCTGATCCATGAACTGTGACAACTGTGATGAACCGAAGAATTCCTTAATTGAGGCAACAACCGGACGGATGTTGATCAATTGCTGTGGCGTTACCGTTGCAGCGTCTTGGATGGACATGCGTTCGCGAACAACACGTTCCATACGAGTCAAACCAATACGGAATTGGTTTTGCAACAATTCACCAACAGAACGGATACGACGGTTACCCAAGTGATCGATGTCATCGACTGAACCAACACCTTCTTGCAAGTTCATGAAGTAGTTCATGCCCGCAATGATGTCGGCTGGACGAACGTTGTGTTCGTTTTCAGGCAAGTGACCGTTACCAATCAAGAGCAACGTCTTGTCTGGGTTTTCAGGTGATTCAATCTTAATCTTTTGCAAAACCACTTCGTCTTGCAAAACGGCATCGCCGGATGGCATGTAGGTCACCGTCTTAAAGTCTGGGTTGTCCAAGAATGGTGCCAACTTAGCCATGACAGCCTTGTCCACAACCGTTCCCTTTTCCGCGATGATTTCACCAGAATCAGGATCAGCCAAAGTTTCGGCCAAAGTCTGGTTCAACAAACGGTTCTTCAATGACAACTTCTTGTTGATCTTGTAACGACCAACTGGTGCCAAATCGTAGCGCTTTGGATCGAAGAAGCGGGCAACCAAGAGGGCACGGGATGAGTCGGCCGTCTTTGGTTCACCAGGACGCAAGCGTTCGTAGATGTCCTTCAATGATTCCTCAACACGGGAGTCGGACATGTTCTTGTGAACGTCCTTTTCCAAAGTCATGTTCAAGGCATCGTATTGGTCAGAGAAGATATCCAAGATATCAGAATCTGAACCAAAGCCGAGGGCACGAACCAATTCCGTCATCAACAACTTACGCGTACGATCGATACGAACGTTGGCGATACCCTTGGCATCCGTTTCGTATTCCAACCAAGCACCACGGTTAGGAATAACCGTCGTACCAAAGTGTGGACGACCGTTCTTGTCGGCTTCCTGGTTGTAGTAAATACCAGGTGAGCGCACAAGCTGTGAAACGATAACACGTTCGGCACCGTTAATAATGAAGGTACCTTGTTCCGTCATCAATGGGAAGTCACCAAAGAAGACGTCTTGCGACTTGATTTCACCAGTTTCCTTGTTCGTCAAACGCAGCGTCACGTGCAAAGGTGCTGAGTAGTTTGCATCATGCTCACGGGCTTCATCGATGTTGTACTTTGGCTCCATCAACTGGTAGTCAACGTACTCCAAAGACAAGTTTCCTTGGAAGTCCTCGATTGGCATAATGTCGTTAAACATCTCTTTGATTCCTTCATCAAGGAACCACTTATAAGATGCTGTCTGCACTTCGATCAAATTAGGGAGATCAAGGACTTCCTTAATCTTCGAATAAGACCGACGGGTACGGTGCTTACCGTATTTTACTAAATGTCCTGCCACACTTATCACCTCATCTAAATTCACTGTTCATGCAAAATAAATATAAAATTTCTTTAAAAATTAACGAAAAAGCCCTTATTTTTGCTCCGAAAGGCACAAAAAAAGCAAGTCTTGCAACTTAAAAAGTTGTGGACCTTGCCTACTATAAGAGCTCTGATGGACAATAGATCACCAGCCGCCATATTTATTTACAGTGTTACTGAATACTATTATACGGGTCTTTTCGAAAAATACAAGGGAAGTTCTTGACAAATTTATCAAAAACGAGTAAAGGTACGGACCAATAGAAAAAGTCGACCCAAAAGACGACTTTTTACGGATTATTCTTTGATGTAAGAAAAAGCAAGCAGTGCCATGGCGAAAATATTAAAAGTAAGCCTGCCAAGCCAGCACTGCTGAAAGCAGCAGCGCAAAAATGCCAACGTAGCGTTCAATCTTATCCTGGGGCACATGGCGGACGACAATCGGCCCGATGTAGCCACCGGCAAAGAGTCCGATTAAGAGCACCGGAATCACCGCCCAGTGAACGGGCATGGTAAAGGCAAAGAGAATTCCAGCCACGCCGTTATTCAGGAAAGTGGCGAAGTTGCGAATGGCGTTATAGGTAGCGTACTTTTCATTTAAAGCCCGAGACAAAACGGCAATCATCAGCAGGCCAGAGCCAGCGCCGAAATAGCCAATGTAGAGACCGACCAAGCAAATCCCGGCCCAGCTAATGAAGCGAACGAAGGCACTTTTCTGCCCCTGCTGCTTGGCCTTTTTTGGCAGAAGAATCATGATGGCAGCAATCAGAATGAAGACGGGCACGACTTTTTTAAAGTCGGCATTCGAGCTATGAATTAACAACAGCGCCCCAACAACGCCGGCCGCCGTGTTCAGCACGGCAATCCAGATGGCCTGCTGCCAGTGCTGTCGTAACTCCTTTAATGAAGAAAGAAGGGTCCCAACCCCGGAACCGCTCTGGGAAATCGTGATGGTCGCATTGGCAGCAACTGGCGAAATCCCAAGCGAAAGCAAGACCGGGTAGAGCGTGAGGGCTGCCATCCCCACAATCCCGTTTAAAATACCAGCAAAGAGACTCATGATCAATAAATAGAAGAAAGAAAGCATCTGACCCTCCAAAAATCCTTTAGTCAATCTAGCATCAGTATAGCACTCCTGCGGTCTAAACCGGTCGGCCCTTCCTTCTGTGTTAAGATAAGGGCAGATTATGCCATGTTTTGTATGAAAGAAAGGAAAGGCACATGTCCGAACGGCTCTTCATCGTCGAAGACAATCAAGAAATCGTCCAGCTTTTGGAAAAAGGACTTTCTGGCTGGGGTTTTTCCACAACCGCCTGCCAGGACTTTCACGACGTTGACAAAGAAATCGCCGCGTCCAAGGCCGATTTAGTCATCATGGATGTCAACCTGCCCTTCCGGAACGGTTTTTACTGGACCCAAGAAATCCGTAAAAAAGCCTCAGTACCCATCCTCTTTCTCTCGTCAAGGCAGGAAGACACCGACCAGATCATGGCCATGAATCTTGGCGCCGACGATTACATGACCAAGCCCTTCAACCTAGACTTGCTGATTGTTAAAATCCAGGCCCTGCTCCGCCGTTCAGCAAAAACGAGTCCGGCTAACCAGACCATTCTCTCCTTTGGCGACTTTTCCCTAAATATCTTAGAAAACGAATTGGTCAAGGGGAGCGACAGCATCGCACTCAGCAAAAACGAAACCAAGCTGCTCTTTCCCCTCTTTGAAAAGGCCGGCCAGGTCGTATCCAAAGAAACGCTGATGGAAGCCCTTTGGGATGACGAACTCTTCGTCGATCGCAACACCCTGTCAGTCATGGTCAACCGAATTCGCACCAAGACTAAGGCAATCGGCTTTGACGAACATTTGGCAACAGTGAAGGGAAAGGGGCTTTCGCTCCATGATTAAGTCTTTTATCAAAAACAGTCGACTTTTCCTTTCAGACCACCTCTCCCTCTACCTCTTTTTTGCCCTCACCATCGCCCTTCAAGTCTGGGTTGCCCTACTTCATCCAAATGGACAAGCCATCTTAAGCGACCTACTCATCCCCGAGTGCTACTTAATTGCTATCATCACTTGCTTACTGGCCTACCGCTGGCAGAAAAAACGCCGGTCGGCGCTTCGTCTTCTTAATGAAAGCGAATTGGAGACCGTCCGGGCAGAAGTGGCCAACAGTAGTCAGGAAAAATTACTGACGGAACTCCTGCAAAAGGTCCTGCATGAAAAGCGGGCGCTTTCCGATCAGCAGCAGGAGGAAAACCAGCAATTAAAGGATTACTACGCCCTCTGGGCCCACCAGATCAAAGTCCCCCTGTCCGTCTTGGATTTGATGAATCAAACGGGAACGGTTGACCAAAGGCAAACCAAGGAACAACTCTTCTTGGTGAACCAATACTTGGACATGCTCCTTTCCTTCATTCGTTTACAAGACATTTCATCTGACTTAGTCTTCAAATCGCAATCGGCGAAGGAGTTAGTTCTCCGAGTTGTCAAAGAATACAAGGTTTTCTTTATTGAAAAGGATCTGTCACTATCGCTTGGTGATAGTGACTTTGATTTGGTGACTGATTCAAAATGGCTGACCTTTGTTCTCGAACAGGTCATTTATAACGCGATTAAGTATACAAAAGTCGGCGGATTGACCATTAACTGCACCACAGATCAGAAAATTATCATACAAGATAGAGGAATTGGTATCGACAAAGCCGACCTACCTCAGATTTTTAATCAGGGCTATACAGGTTTTAACGGACGCGTTGAAGACAATGCTTCTGGTCTCGGTCTCTACTTAGTCAAAGAGATATTAGACAAACTGGGCCATTCCATTCAAATCGACTCCGAGATTGGACAAGGAACGACCGTAACGATTGACTGTCGGCAGAAGACATTGCGCTAACCTAACAAGATTGTAAGGATGACCGACCCTGCTGTTAGCACGGGGGTCGTCCTTTTTAAGTTAAGCTAAGGATATCTTAGAAAATAAGGAGTCAAAAATGACACTATTATCCGTTAACCACTTGAAAAAAGAATACAAATCCAAGCGTTCGATTCAAAAAGTCCAGGCCCTAAAGGACGTTGACTTTCAGGTCAATGAGGGCGAATTCATTGCGATTATGGGCGAGTCTGGTTCAGGAAAGTCGACTTTGTTAAACTGTATCGCCACTTTGGACAAGCCAACAGCCGGTCACATTCTCCTAAAAGAAGATGATTTGGCCAACTTGAAAAACAAGGACCTAGCTGCCTTTCGACGGGATCACTTGGGCTTTGTCTTTCAGGACTTTAACTTGCTCGATACCTTGACCGTAAAGGACAACATTTATCTACCACTTGTTCTGGCAAAAAATACCAAGGGTAAGGAAGAAAAGCTAGCAGTACTTTCCAAGCAACTAGGCATCAGCGATTTGTTAGACAAGTACCCCTACGAATTATCCGGTGGTCAGCAACAACGTGTGGCCATTGGTCGCGCATTAATTACAAAACCCGAACTACTTCTCTGTGATGAGCCAACCGGTGCCTTGGATTCCAAGAATGCTGCTGATATTTTGAACCTTTTTGACAGTTGCCACCAAAACGGCCAAACCATCCTCATGGTGACCCACTCCTCCCTTTCGGCTTCACACGCTGGTCGCGTACTCTTTATCAAGGATGGACGCGTCTTCCACCAACTTTACCGCGGCGACAAGTCCGAACAAGAAATGCTTTTGGCCATCAACGATGCCATGACCAACTTGTTGGGAGGGCAGTCATAAGATGTTTCACTTCAAACTTGCCTTCGATTCACTTCGAAAAAACAAAGAAAGTTATCTGCCTTTCCTACTTGCCTCCTCGTCAGCCATTGCCCTGAACTTCCTCATGCAACTTTTGATCTACGCACCTGGTGTGAAGGGGCTAATGGCAGCCGAAATCGTCCGTCTCCTCTTGGTTCTCGGTCAGGTCATTATCGGTCTTTTGTCGATTGTCATCATGATTTACTCCTACTCCTTTTTAAATCGGGGGAAACAAAAGGAATTTGGTCTCTATAGCATTCTCGGAATGCAAAAAAAGAATTTGTTGAAAATCTCTTTCATCCAGCAGTTTCTCTCCTTTTGCATTAGCCTGATCATCGGACTCATTTCTGGATTTGTTTTTGCCAAAGTCATGATCATGCTTTTGATTAAGCTAATAGACGGAAGTTCTTTCAAGATGACCTTGTCCATCCCCGCTCTTCTCTTTACCGTCTTATTGTTCGCTTTAATCTTCATCATTTTGACGATTGTCGACACGATTGCCGTTTATCGCTCCAATACTTTGGATTTGATGAAGTCTGAAAAGAAAGTCGAAGGCCAACCAAAGAATCGCTGGATTCTGTTTCTACTTGGCTTTATCGCTCTTACGATCGGATACGGTCTATCTTTGACGGTGCCGACACCACTTAAGGCAGTCAAACAATTCTTTTTTGCAGCACTTTTGATTATCGTGGCCACGTACTTACTCTTCATTGCGGCGTCGACTTTGATATTGAAAACACTGCAAAAAAATCAGAGTTACTACTATCAGAGTAAGCACTTCATCACCGTTTCCAATATGCTATTTCGCATGAAGCAAAATGCGGTTGGATTGGCTTCCATCACGTTGTTGTCAACCATGACCTTAGTTGTGTCTCTAACAACCGCAACCATGTTCTTTGGGCGTTCCAATCTCATGAACGATCTCTTTCCAACGGATACGATCGTTCGAACAACAGGAAACAATCTCTCCCTGGCAGAAATTAAACAGTTGGCTAAAAAAGATTCTGTTTCAATCAAAAAGGCTTACGAAGTAACCACTTCAAATAATGAAACACTTCAATTGAACAAGTCCGGCAAGCTTTCAAAACCAAACACTTCTGAAAGCAGTCAGCTTCGCAACGTCGCCTTCATGAGTCAAGAAAATTATCAAAAACTGACTGGAAAGAAGATTCGCTTGTCAGACCAGCAAATCGCTTTGTTCCAAGGTGCTGGGAAAAACACTGCGGATAGTAACCTCTTCAAGACCCACTCTTTGGAGATGGATGGTCAGAATTACCAGATTACTAAAACTCTTGATTCGCTAAGCGGCTACCCTAAGGGAAGCAATCAGCTCTATCCGCAGCTAGTCATCATAACCGCTGATTCCGCCTATACGAAACTAGTCAACCAATTTGTCGATGTATCGGACCTTTCCTCTGCCTTTAGTACTCATGGACTTTCCCTTGGCTTTGCGCAAAAAGAAAGTCAGCAGTTCTACTTGGACATCACTGCTAAAGGGGCGCGGAAGAAGGCCTTCTATGAGAACATTAAGCAAAAGTCCCAGAACCCCTTCTTTGATTTGGAAGACAAAGAAGACAACCAAAAGATTGCTAACGCCCTCTATGGTGGCTTCTTCTTTATTGGAATTCTCTTCTCTTTGTCCTTTATCTTAGCGACAGGACTAATGATTTACTACAAGCAGATTTCTGAAGGAAAGGCCGATCAGAGCCAGTTTGAGATTTTACAAAAAGTCGGTATGTCCGAAGACGAAATAAAAAAGACAATCCGTTCACAGATTGTCTGGTTATTCGGATTACCAATTGTCGTCTCAATTGTGCACTTGGGATTTGCTTTCCCGATGATTCAAAAGCTGCTTCTCGCCTTTGCCGTACCCATGACCTCTGCCGTTTATTGGATAATGGCAGTAACCATCACCTTGATGGTGATCATCTACTTCTTGATTTACAAGTTAACCTCGCGCACCTACTTCAAGCAAGTAACTGCTTTTCGAGATTAAGCAAATAAAAAGCCGTTTCCTCCTTGCATAGAGGAAACGACTTTTTTAGTTTATTACTTACCCGAAAGGTCCACTTCTTCTAGCGGAATCACTTTCGTCTTCTTGGACCACTTGTAGCCCAAGTAAGGAATTACAAAGATTGGCACGGACAGGTAAGTCACGGCAATCTTATCCCATTGCCAGTTGGCAAAGGAGGCCGGATCCTGCAGGCAGACAACCAGCAAGGACATCAGCAAGGCAAAGATCGGGCCGAAGGGGAACCACTTTGCTTTGTAGACCAAGTCATCGACGTTGTAGCCCTGAGCCACGTAGGCCTTCCGGAAGCGTAGGTGGGCAATGGCAATCCCCATCCAGGCCAGAAAACCGGTCAAACCAGAAGCCGAAACCAACCAACCGTAAACAATGTTGCCACCCTTCATTTCGGAAGTGAAAGCAACCAGACCAACGGCCATGGTCAAGAGCAAAGAAGCCCAAGGAACACCGTTCTTTGTCAAGCGAGCAAAGATTTTTGGTGCCTGGCCCTTTTCAGCCAGTGAGTAGAGTGTACGCGTTGATGCGTAGGTTCCAGAATTAGCCGCTGACAAAACGGAAGTCAGGATAACCGCGTTCATCAAGGAAGCGGCAAAGGCGATGCCGGCGTTTTTAAAGACAATCGTGAATGGTGACATCAAAACGTTACCGGAATCCGCAGCGGACATCAAGCGGGGATCTTGGTAGTAAACCAAGGCAGAAATCACGAAGATGGCCCCGATGTAGAAGAGCAAGATTCGCCAAAAGACGGAGTGAATGGCCTTTGGCACGGACTTGCTTGGATCCTTTGCTTCACCGGCAGTAATTCCTATCAATTCCGTTCCTTGGAAGGAGAAGCCGGCCACAACAAAGACCGACAAGACACCCTGCCAACCGCCGACAAAGCCGTGCTGGCCAACGGACAGGTTCCGCATCACGTTGGTGTTTGAATGAATAATGCCAAAGATGGCCAAGACCCCGATGAAGAGGAAGAAACAGATGGTGATCACCTTGATCAAGGACAACCAGAATTCCGTTTCACCAAAGGTCCGGACGGAGAAGAGGTTAATCAGGAAAATCAAAACCAGAGCAATTGCCGAAAAGATCCAGGATGGCACTTGGGGCAACCAGAACTGGGCAACCAGTCCAACCGTCACCGTATCAACGGCCAGGGTGATGGCCCAGTTAAACCAGTAGTTCCAACCAAGGGCAAAGCCAAAGGCTGGATCAACGAAGCGGTTCCCATATTCTGCAAAGGAACCTGACGTTGGGGCAAAAGTCGCCATTTCACCAAGCGAAGTCATCAGGAAGTAAACCATAACCCCGATGGCCAAGTAAGCCAGGATGGCCCCAAAGGGACCAGCCTCTGAGACCGAAGCCCCAGAAGTCAAGAAGAGCCCAGTTCCAATCGACCCGCCCAAGGCAATCATTGAGACGTGTCTTGTTTGGAGCTGGTGTTGAATTGTATTACCACTTGTTTCTGCCATTTTGCAAAAACCTCCATTTTGTTTTTAACAAACAAAAAAATCGACCCTTTGTCCACACAAAGAGTCGATCTGTCATCACATTTGATAAATGATAGCAAAGCGCACCGTTTAAAAAACGACAGTCCGAGAAATCTTCTTCCCCGTCCCAAGCCTCTACTCCCCCGAGTAGAAACTTTCGGCAACCGCGCCTTTAACACCGGATCAAAGCCCTGGGTGGACTCCCCGGTGCGACTCATCTTGGTCGCAACCTCTTTGTTTGTTGACTTTAGATTAGCACAACTAAATTTTACCGTCAACACCAAAAAACTGTTGCCAGCGTTTGCCATTACGAATATAAAGTCCCGCCGTTAGGCGAAAGAAGTAGTAACCAAAGAGCGCAGCGCCAATAATGGTGGTGGTTGACAGGTCGTGTTCGACAATCGAAGCGGCCGCCAAGAAGAGCCAGAAGGCAATCAGCAAGGCCCCCAAGGTCTTCTTAAACCAAGCGGCCAAGTGCAGGCGGACAACGAGCACCTGTTGCACCTGGAAAAGGAAAAAGGACCAGAGAACGTTCCCAACCGGTGGCATCATCTGCAACATGACGGGTCCGTTATCCCAGTATAAGAAAGTCAGCAAAGACCATCCCCAGGAAAAGATAATCAAAATCGATGAAGAAGCCAGTACCCACCAAAAGCCGACTTTAAAGTTCAGGGCCCGCAAAAAGATGGCCCAGAGGATGGTCACGACCCAGGCCAGCCAAAAACTTTTCAAAAAGTAGGAGGGAATCAGCAGAAAACCAATCTTCGAACTCGCAATCGTTTGAATAATAATCGTCGAGCAGGCGTCTAAAAGTGTCAAAAAAGAGCTATTAAAACGCAGCATGGCGGACAAAACAATGAAAATTAACAGGGACAAAAATGGTAAATACCGCCTTCTTTTCAGTGGGTAAATCAATTAATTTGCGACCTTTCTTTCCAATCTGTCAATTAAGGTTAGGCAGCGTGTTAACCGAAGTAGTTAATCCCCATGGCGGCCCGAACCTGTTTCATGGTTGCTTCGGCCTTTTCGTTGGCCTTCTTTGAGCCTTCTTCGAGCATGGCCATGACGGCTGGCATATCTTTGGCGTATTCGGCCCGGCGTTCGCGAATTGGTGCCAATTCAGCCTCCATCACTTCCAAGAGGTGCTTTTTGAGCTTCATGTCACCCAAGCCACCCCGTTGATAGTGTTCTTTCAACTCAGCCACCCGCTTTTTATCGGGATCAAAAATGTCCAAGTAAGTGAACACCACGTTGCCTTCCACGTGTCCGGGGTCTTCCACACGGACGTGGGTTGGGTCGGTGTACATAGACTTGACTTTTTTAGCCAAAGTCTCGGCATCGTCTGACAAGTAAATCCCGTTGTTTAGAGACTTCGACATCTTGGCATTGCCGTCAATACCAGGCAAACGGCCCTGGCCCTTTGGTGGAAAGACCCCTTCGGGTTCGACCAAAATGTCCGTGTTGTAGGCGTGGTTGAAGGAACGCACCAATTCACGGGTTTGTTCAATCATGGGCTGCTGATCGTCACCGACCGGCACCTTCGTCGCCTTAAAGAGCGTGATGTCGGCGGCTTGGGAAACCGGATAAGTCAAGAATCCAGCGGGGATACTTTCCCCGAATTCCTTCTGCTTAATTTCCGTTTTGACCGTTGGGTTTCGTTCCAGACGGCCCAAAGAAACCAAGTTCATGTAAAACATGGTCAACTCTGCCAGAGCAGGGATTTGGGACTGTACGAAGATGGTCGACTTGCTTGGGTCGATACCAACCGCTAAGTAGTCCAAGGCCACTTCGACCAATGAACGCTGAATCTTTTCGGGATCGCGCGCGTTGTCAGTGAAGGCCTGTGTGTCGGCAATCATGATGTAGGGATCATAAATCCCCTCGTTTTGCATGGCCACCCGGTTCTTCAAAGAACCAATGTAGTGTCCAATGTGTAGCTTTCCAGTTGGCCGATCACCGGTCAGGTAAATTTCTTTTTCCATGTCAACGTCGTATCCTTTATTTTCTAACTCTTTCATTATAACGAATTGTTAAAAGTCTTGCAGGGTCGCTTTATTATTGGTATATTATTAAGAACAAATGATAAAACTTTAATCAAAAGGAGGTTCACGTATGAAATATGCAGTTGTTGGGGCAGGTGCCATGGGCTTGCGCTACGGTTTATTGCTCCAAGAAGTGGCTGGAAAAGACGTCGATTTTGTCGAACCAACGCAGGCCTCCGTTGATAAGATTAAAGCCCAGGGAAACTTGGTTTATCAATCACGAGACCACGAAGACAAGCATCCGGTGGCCGTGAATATTTATTCACCGGAAGAATATGAAGGCAATCCCGACGTTTGGATTTTCTTCATGAAGCAAATGCAGATGGAAGAGACTTTGAAGCGTATGGCGCCTCATTTCAAGGACCATCAAGTGGCCGTTGGTGCCATGAACGGGATGGGCCACATCGAAAAGTTGCAGTCTTACTTCAAGGATGAGAAGATCATCGGTGGAACGGCCATGATTGCCACGATTTTAAATGACTATGGCGATGTCGACTTTATCGGTAAGGCTAACACAGGTGCTTCTGCCTACTCAAATCGTGCCGGTATTGAAACGGAAGAAACCAAGGAAGTCATGAAGGACTTCCAAGCGGCCCACTTGAACCCAACTTATTCAAACAACTTTATGGGTACGTTGTTGACGAAGGTGTTCTTTAACGCCGTTGAAAACTCCATCGCGACGATGTTCCAGGCACGAATGGGAAACTTGCTCTCATACGACCAATTTGTTCCAACCATCGCTAAGCCCTTGGTTGACGAAGCCTACGATGCCGCTGACGCAGCTGGTATCACTTTGCTTGAAACTCGCGAAGAGATGTTGGTTCAAGTGGACTACGTTGCCCGCGAAGTTGTGCCTTTGCACTTCCCTTCCATGTACCAAGACTTTGTTAAGGGACGTCCAACAGAAGTGGATTACATTAATGGATGGATCGCCGACTTGGCTGAAGAACACGGTGTTGCTGCCCCAACGCAGCGCTTTATCACTGGTTTGGTTCACTTGGCCGAAGCCATGCGTGAATTCAACCCACCTGTTAACCAGTTGGCACAAAAGTAAAGCAGTAAAAAAACTCTCTTACGAGAGCTTTTTGTTGCATGATTGACCGAAGTTTTTATTCAAAAGCCCTTTCGAGGGCTTTTTCTTTTGGCCAAATTCGAAAAATGCAAACAAAAAAGGCTCTACACCAATAAATGATGTAGAACCTTTTTAGTAGCCCGTGAGAGAATCGAACTCTCGATTCCGCCGTGAAAGGGCAGCGTCTTAGCCACTTGACCAACGGGCCATGGTCAGTTGTTATTTGGTATTGCTATCAAACAACTATGTTAGTATAGCAAGGCGACGCTACCCTCGTCAATAGAAAAATCAAAAAAATTAATTTTAATACCAGTGGTACTGACGGTGGTGGGCCAAAGCGGCTTGTGCTGAACCATAACGGTCGGCAATGTATTGCTGCATGGCGTGCAACTGTGCTTGGTAATCCGTGCTATCCCCAATGCCGTATGCTTGACGCAGGCTTGGTGACAACTGTCCGATACCAAAGTAAATACCATTGCGGGCGTTGACGTTTCCGCCAGATTCCAGCATGATAATCGTCTGCAAGGCATCGTTTTCCGCGTTATCGTCACTTTGCGCTTGGCTGGCAGCTTGTTGTGCTTGTGCATCAGCCTGAGCCTGTGCTTGAGCAGCTGCTTGCGCTTGTGCCGCTGCCTGGGCGTCCGCTTGGGCCTGTGCATCTGCTTGAGCCTTTTGTTGTGCAGCTTGATCAGCTTGTGCTTGGGCAGCTGCTGCTGTTTGGGCGTCCGCTTGACTTTGAGCTGCGCCTGAATCGGCCTGAGCCTGTGAGTCAGCCCCGTTGTTTTGGTTCTCAGCGGTCGTAGCAGTTGTTGCGGCGGCCGTCTTCAAGACCTGACCAACGGACAGTTGGTTCACGTTTTGGATGTTGTTCCAAGAAGCCAAGTTAGCAACGGACGTGTTAAAACGCTGTGCCAAAGTCCACAAGTTATCACCAGACTTCACCGTGTAGGCGTTCGTGTTTGAAGCCCCCGTGGCTTGTGTCTCAGTTGTCGCTGTCGTTGTGGCTTGGTTCTTTGAAGTAGCCTGCCCGATTACCAGGTTTTCACCCGAATAAATCTGGTCGACGTTTTGGATGTTGTTATCCTTGGCCAGCTGTGCCACCGTTGTGTTGTACAACTTGGCAATGGCCGTCAACGTTTCCCCTGACTTAATCGTGTGTTGTTGTACCTGGTCGGCAGAAGCAGCTTGATGCCCAAGGGCAACCGAACCAGCCAAACCGGCAGCAAATAACAACTTATTTTTAATTGTCATATCGTATTCTCCTTTTCTATGACTCATTTCGGAAAATGGTCCACTCCCCGAAATTACTCTTACCTTTATCATACGCTTTCAAAGATTAAGTACCGATTAAATAAGGGATAAGAAAGTCTAAAGAAAAAAGAAGACTAGCTAAGCTAGTCTTCTTCCTAAATTAACGATTGCCTTGAACGGATCCCACGTGAATTCGGTTAATGGCCCGCATCAAAGCGACGTGCGCCATATCAATTTCGCGTTGGTTCTTCACTTCCTGTGCCTGTGCCAAACGGTCTTCCGCCCGCTTCTTCGCGTTTTGTGCACGGTTGATGTCTATATCATCCGCCACTTCAGCTGAATCAGCAATCACAGTCAACAGGTTGTTTGAAAATTCCGCCACACCGCCATTAACGGCAAGCGATCGCTTTTGATCGTCTTTTTTAACAATCATTTCATCAATGGCTAAAGCCGCCAAAATTGGTTCGTGGCCCGCCATGATTCCCAACTGGCCACCCTTAGTGTTAATAACCGCAATTTCAGCACCTGCTTGGTCATAAATTTGACCTTCAGGTGTCACGATTTTAACAGTGATACCAGTCTTTTCTTGTGTTTGTTCAGCCATGGATTACCCCCTTATTGGGCCATTGACTTCGCCTTGTCCACCACTTGTTCGATAGGACCAACGTTTCGGAAGGCATCTTCTGGCAGGTCATCATACTTACCAGCCAAGATTTCCTTGAATGAGCGAACCGTTTCAGCGATTGGGACGTATTCACCCTTTACACCAGTAAAGGTTTCGGCAACTGAGAATGGTTGTGAGAGGAAGAATTGAATACGACGGGCACGGTTAACCGTGACCTTCTCTTCATCTGACAATTCATCCATACCCAAGATGGCGATGATGTCTTGCAATTCGCGGTAGCGCTGAAGTGTCCGTTGTACCTCGGTTGCCACTTCGTAGTGGTCTTGTCCAACAACTTCAGGATCCAAAGCGGATGAAGTTGAGGCCAAAGGATCAACGGCAGGGTAAATACCTTGCTGCGTCAATGAACGTTCCAAGTTGGTCGTCGCATCCAAGTGGGCAAAAGTCGTGGCAGGAGCAGGGTCGGTATAATCATCGGCAGGCACGTAAACGGCCTGGATAGAAGTAACGGCACCCTTCTTCGTTGACGTAATTCGCTCTTGGAGCTTACCCATTTCAGAAGCCAAGGTTGGCTGGTAACCAACGGCTGAAGGAATACGTCCAAGCAAGGCAGAAACTTCAGATCCGGCCTGCGTGAATCGGTAGATGTTGTCGATGAAGAGCAAAACATCTTTTCCTTCGTTATCACGGAATGATTCGGCCATCGTCAAACCAGTCAAGGCAACACGCATACGTGCACCTGGTGGTTCGTTCATCTGACCATAAACCATGGCGGTTTGCTTCAAAACGCCAGATTCCTTCATTTCGTGGTACATGTCATTACCTTCTCGGGTACGTTCCCCGACACCAGTAAAGACTGAGATACCGTTGTGACCCTGGGCAATGTTGTGAATCAACTCTTGAATCAAAACGGTCTTACCAACACCGGCACCACCGAAAAGTCCAATCTTACCTCCACGAATGTATGGGGCCAGCAAATCAATGACCTTGATTCCGGTTTCCAAAACT
Organism: Fructobacillus papyrifericola; assembly: GCF_018437235.1. GTDB lineage: Bacteria > Bacillota > Bacilli > Lactobacillales > Lactobacillaceae > Fructobacillus > Fructobacillus papyrifericola. The sequence continues at coordinate 304,596 of NZ_JAAMFJ010000002.1, forward strand.
TCTCGTGAGGTTGTTAATTCGTCATAAGCCGGTGCTGCCCGGTGAATTGGGTGGCGGTCCACTGAATCATCAATGGCTCCGGCGTTGTCAATCGGTTGGCCAAGGACGTTGAAGACACGGCCCAAAGTGGCGTCCCCAACGGGAACTTCAATTGGCTTACCAGTGTCTGTCACTTCCATACCGCGTTGCAACCCATCGGTTCCGTCCATGGCAATGGTCCGGACAACGCCGTTTCCCATCGCCAACGAAACTTCAATCGTCAGCGTTTTACCTTCCCCTAAATCAACCAACAAGGCGTTGTTGATTTCAGGAATTTCGACGCCTTCGTCAAAGGCCACATCAACGACTGGACCGATCACTTGTACGACTTTTCCAGTAGTCATGCTTGTTTCCTTTCTGTGTATACGGTGTCAAACACCGCCATCATATACTTATTCCAGTGCAACCATACCACCGGTAATTTCGGTGATTTCGGTCGTGATTTGCGATTGACGGGCCCGGTTATATTGCAAACCAAGCGTTGAAATCAAATCATCAGCAGAATCAGTTGCAGACGACATGGCCGTTGATGAAGCGGCGTGCTCGGCAGTTTTTGCATCGAGCAAGGCTTCAAAGACCAACGATTGAATGTACTGTGGCAAAACCACGTTCAAAACCGTCGTCGTATCTGGCTCCGAATCATAAGCGGAATTCGTTTGGAAGGACTGTTCACGTCCATCCGCGCCCTCTTCCACCCTGGCTTCCTCGACCACTTCCTTTGTCAAAGGCAGGAGCTGAACGTTTCGTTGGTCAGCCTGCAAACGGTTAACAAAGTGGTTATAAACCAAGTGAAGGGAGTCAAAAGCTTCTGATTCGTACAGGGAAATCACCGTTTTCAGGACTTGGCGAACCTCGTTAAAGGTTGGTACGTCCGAAATCCCGCGGTGATCCAAGGCAACGGTAAAGCCACGCTTCTTATAAAAGTCGGCCCCGTTACCCCCGATTGCCAAAATAACCGTATTGTCTGGGGTTAAGTTTTGTTCTTTCATCAAGGCGTTTGTCTTCTTGATGATATTGGCGTTATATGAACCGACCAAACCACGATCAGAAGTCACCAAGAGCAAACCAGTCTTTTTGATTGGTCGCTTGGCTACCATTGGTAAGTGGGAAGAATCAACGTTGTCCAAAACATGGGCTTCAATCAAGTGGGAAACCACCGCCTTTAAGCGGTAGGCATACTCGTGATAACCAGTCGTTGAACGTTGAATCTGACTCAACTTGGCCGTCGAGACCATTTGCATGGCCGAGGTAATCTGACGGGTCTTTTTCGTCGAGGCAATACGCCGTTTAATGTCTTGTAAAGAAGCCATCTTGCCTCCTTTTATTGATCAGCAGAAGAACCCGTGTAGCTGTCCTTAAAGGCCTTCACTGCTGCATCCATCTTATCGGTGTCAGGCAATTGCTTCGTTGAAACGATTTCGTCCAACAAAGCCTTTTGGCTGGCGTTCAAGTAGGCAATGAATTCCTCTTGGAAGTGTTGGATATCGGATACTTCAACATCATCCAAGAAGCCGTGTGTCAAAGCATAGAGAACAAAGACTTGGTGTTGAACAGCCATTGGCTTGTGCAATGGTTGCTTCAAGACTTCGACCGTTCGCTTACCACGGTTCAACTTAGCTTGCGTTGAGGCATCCAAGTCGGATCCGAACTGGGCAAACGATTCCAATTCACGGTATGAAGCCAGGTCCAGACGCAACGTTCCAGAAACCTTCTTCATTGCCTTGATTTGGGCGTCTCCTCCGACACGGGAAACAGAAGTTCCGGCATCGATGGCAGGACGAACACCCGCGTAGAACTGATCGGCATCCAAGAAGATCTGTCCATCGGTAATGGAAATCACGTTCGTTGGAATATAGGCCGAAACATCACCAGCCTGGGTTTCAATGATTGGCAAAGCCGTCATTGAACCACCACCCAGTTCGTCAGACAACTTGGCTGCACGTTCAAGCAAACGTGAGTGCAAGTAGAAGACGTCACCTGGGTAGGCTTCACGACCAGGCGGACGACGAAGAATCAAGGATATCTCACGGTATGCCGTTGCTTGCTTTGACAAATCATCAAAGACAATCAAGACGTGCTTACCGTTGTACATGAATTCTTCACCCATGGCAGCACCGGCATAGGGTGCCAAGTAAAGCAAGGCAGCTGCTTCAGCAGGCCCTGCGTTCACGACAATGGTGTAATCCATTGCGCCCATGCGCTTCAAAGTCTCAACCTGTTCACGAACCGTTGAATCCTTTTGACCAACCGCTACGTAAATAACGATCATGTCTTGATCCTTTTGGTTCAAGATTGTATCGATGGCAATTGATGTCTTTCCAGTCTTACGGTCTCCGATGATCAACTCACGCTGACCACGACCAATTGGAACAAGGGCATCAATCGCCTTGATTCCCGTTTGAAGGGGTTCGGAAACGGACTTACGAGCCATGACACCAGGTGCCTTGGCTTCGACAGGCCGTGTCTTTGTTGTGTTTAAGTCGCCTAAACCATCAATGGGTTGTCCCAAAGCGTTGACGACACGCCCGATCAATTCTTCACCAACTGGTACTTCCATTACGTGACCAGTTCGCTTAACTGTGTCCCCTTCACGAATACCGTCTGAGGAACCTAAAACAATGATTCCAACTTCGGATTCTTCCAGGTTTTGGACCATTCCGTACGCACCGTTGTTAAAGGTTACCAATTCACCGGAAAGGGCGTTTGCCAATCCCGTTGCACGTGCAACCCCATCACCGATGTAGGTAACGGTTCCAATTTCTTCTACAGTCAGCTTTGTGTCGAACTTTTCGAGCTGCTGCTTAATTAAAGCAGAAATTTCTTCAGCTTGAATCGCCATGTCTTTTCCTCACTAACCTAGTAACTCTGCCTGTAATTTGGCAATCTTTGTCTTCAGCGATCCGTCAATCAAAATTGACTTGGATTGCATGGACACGCCGGCCAACAAGTCGGGCAAAACCCGATAGCTTGCTTCGACCTTCTTGGCACCGCTTTGCTTTTGAAAGGCGTCTTCCAACCGCTTCTTCTGATCATCATCAACTGCCACGGCAGTTGTGATTGTCACGGATTGAATTCCTTGACGATCCTGATATAAATCAACGAAACGCTTTGAAACGTCTTCCAAGAGGGCGAAGTGATGGTGGCTTAACAAAATTTTCGTTAAGTTCACCACCGCTTGATCGGCACCCTTTGTTAACGTGTCCAATAAGGAGACTTGGTCTTCTTCTGAAATCGTTTGGGCGGATAGCAGGGCCGTTAATTTCGGTTCGCTTGCTACCACGTCGACAACGGTTTTCAAGTCAGCCAGTAGGCTGTCAAAAGAATCTTGGTCTTCGCCGTATGCCAAGAGCGCCTTGGCGTATTGGTCGACGACTTTTTCTTTCTTGTTAGCCATCTGTCCTCCTTACTGCTGACCTAATTCTGCCAAATAGGCATCGATTAAGGCCCGCTGATCATCCGCAGATAATTCTTTTTGAATCAACTTGGATGCAATTTGTACGGACAAGTCCGCCACGTCTTTTTTCGCCGTGTTCATTGCATCGTCCTTCATCTGAGCAGCATCTTCTTCGGCTGATTGGCGCATGCCAGCAACCTGCGTGTTTGCTGCTTGAATCAGGGAGTCGGATTGTTCCTTGGCGGATTTCTTCGCCGTCGCAATCAATTGGCTGGCCTGATCTTTTGATTGGGCCAGTTCCTTAACTCGTTGATCAACCAAGGATGCGGCGTCTTGACTCTTTTGAGCCGCCTCGTCCAAGTCCTTGTTAATCTTATCTGCTCGTTGGTCCAAAACCTGTGTTAAAGGTCCGTAGGCCACCTTCTTCAGGATGAGCATCAGTAGGAGGAAGGCGACGATAATAAAGACCATATCACCAAGTGGCATTGCCTTTGTCATAATTAATGTTTGCGCCATCTTCTATCTCCTCTAAAGGTCCTCTTACTTGTTGATCAAAGTAAAGGCCATACCAACAACGATGATTGGCAGGGCTTCGGCCAAGGCCAACCCAAGGAAGGCACGTGACAAAAGCTTTCCAGCCAATTCAGGCTGGCGAGACATACCGGCCAAAAACTGTGAGTACATCACACCAACACCGATACCACCACCAATGGCGGCTCCGGCGAAGGCGATTCCAGCTGCAATGACACCTAAGTTCTGTAAATCCATTTGCTTTCTCCTTTAAATACGAAAGAGCTTTCTTCTTTACTATTGGATGATAACGGTCCCCCGCGTCTGCAAGATCAGCAGTCAGTTCCTATTCTTCACCCGACAACTGGGCCGTGAAGACAGCCGTCAACATCACGAAGACGTAGGCCTGGATCCCACCGATCAATAATGAGAAGGCCTGCCAGGCCATTTCAAGCGGCAAGGCGGCAATCCAGCCGAAGCCGTGTAATGAAAAGGCCATGCTTGCCAACAAGTTCAACATCAGCTCACCCGCAAAGATGTTTCCAAAGAGTCGCAGTGCCAGCGTCAAGAAGTTGGTCACTTGTTCGACTACGTTTAGCGGAAACATCGCTGCGTATGGCTTCAAAAACATGTTCTTCAGATAGCCACCAAAACCAAGCGTTTTAATTCCGGTTGCGTGGGCTAGCGTCAAGGACATGATAGCCAAACTAAAGGCGATGAGTGGATCAGCCGTTGGCGATTTAATCAAGGTGACGTCAGAGGCGTTCTTCACCTGAAGAAGGAGGCCCATTTCGTTTGAAACGACCAAGAACAAGAACAGGGTAAAGCCGTAAAGCCCAAACTGACGAGCGAGATTATTCGGCAACTGGTCGCCCAAGATTCCTCTTATAAAGTCCAAAACGTATTCAATGACGTTTTGACCACGACTCGGCCGAATGGCCACTTTCCGTGTGAGAAAGACTGCCAACAAGACAACAACGGTCATCGCCAGTAAAGTCGAAAGCACTGTTGTCCAGGTGAAAGTCAAACCCAGGAAAGAAAAGGTTGATGTCGCTTCATCCATCGGTTTTCTCCTTTCTGCATGTTTCTATTTTGACGCAAGACATCATCTTCTACCTCAAAATATACCCCCAATAATACGCCCACTATTTTCTAAATACAAGTGATTTTGTGCTTATTTCACAACAAAAAAGGGAAGATTTTTTTCTTCTGCCTTTTTATGCAACAGAAACGAATTTCTGTTGTTGAAATGCCATAAAAAGGCTTTATTAAGCCTTTTATAACAATAAAATTAAAATTTAAGGCCTTCGTATTTTACAAAAAACGCGTAAAATAAAGGACATTTTTTTGCTTTTTGTGAATTATTATCCAAACAATGATAAAAAAATCATGTGTTTTTAAAGCGCCTTATTTGGCCGCTCTTCCTTCCTTTGGGAGCAGGAGGTTTAGGATAACCCCCAGCACCGTTGCCAGTGCCACACCGGAAAAGTCCACTTGGGAGGAAAGGGCCAAATGGAAGTTTCCAATTCCAATCACCATGACCGGTCCGGCAATTAATAAGTTTCGCTTCTGACTGTAGTTGACCTTGTTGTCCACCAAAACCTGCAGACCGGCCGTGGCAATCACACCGTAAAGCATTAATCCGACACCACCGGTCACAGCGGCTGGAACGGATTGGATCATGGCCGACAGCTTGCCAATGAAGGCAAAGCCAGAAGCCAAAACAGCGGCTCCACCAATGACCCAGACCGAATAAACCTTGGACAGCTGCATCACCCCGATGTTTTCACCATAGGAGGTCACGGCAGGACCGCCGACCAAACCAGCAAAGACGGAGGCTAAACCATCGCCTGCAAGCGTCTTGTTCAAACCGGGATCCACGAAAAAGTCATGCCCCGTAATCTTCTTCAAGACCAGCAAGTGACCCAGGTGTTCCGAGAGCGTGACCAAAACCAGCGGAACCATGGTCAACATGGCCAATGGGTAGAAGGCCCCGTCAAAGTGCCCGTGGTTCATAAAGAGAAAGTCGAACTTTGGCATTGAAAACCAGTCGGCGCTTTGCACAGGAGACAAGTCGACCAAGCCAAAGACCAAGGCCAGGCAATAGCCAAAGGCAATCCCAATTAAAACCGGAATCATACCAAGAAAGCCCTTTAGGTATTGGTTACTAAAAATCATCACCAGTAGCGTCAAAGACGCAACCAAAAAGGCCCGCCAATCGTAGTGCCCGTTAATTTGTGTACCGGACTGAGCCGCCGTTTCCGCTAGGGAAAGACCAATCACCATGATGACCGGTCCGACGACTTCGGGTGGAAAGATTTTGTCCATAAAGCCGGTTCCGACTTTGGCAACGATTAAGGCGATGACCAGGTAGGATAAACCAACGGCCACAACGCCCTGCCCAACTGCCGGATAGCCAAAGGTTTTTAAAAGGGAGGTCATCGGAATGATAAAGGCGAAGGAAGAGCCCATGTAGGCTGGAACCCGGCCCCTTGTCACGAGTAAGTGAATCAGCGTTCCGATTCCAGATGAAAAGAGTGCCACGCCGGGATTCAGACCAACCAACAAGGGCACGAGAATCGTCGCACCAAACATCGAAAAGAGATGTTGCAGTGACAAGCCAACTAGTGTTGGAAAGGGTGGTCGTTCATAAAGTGAGTAGCGTGGGGCGTTATTGTCGTTTTTTGCTTGCATGATGCGCTCCTGTTTTCCTGCAGAAAAAGCCCACTAAAACGTGAGTTTCAGTAGGCTTTTTATTTTTACTTCAACGTCTTCTTGTCGTTAATTGACAAATCAGCGTTCAAATCATATACGATTGGTTGTCCGTTGGCAATTTCAACGTTCAAAATGTCATCATCAGAGATCTTTTCCAAGTGCTTAACCAAGGCACGGAGTGAGTTTCCGTGGGCAGCGATGACAACGTCCTTGCCAGCTTCCAAGTCCTTCTTGATCTTTTCATCAAAGAAAGGCAAAACACGTTCCAAAGTAACCTTCAAGTTTTCACCCAATGGCAATTCACCGTAAGGAACATCGGCATAGCGAGCGTCAAAAGCAGGGTAAGTCTTACCCTGTACTTCAACTGTTTCTTCGTAGTTTTCAAGCAATGGAGGCAAAACATCGTATGAACGACGCCAGATGTGAACCTGTTCGTCTCCCCACTTCTTAGCGGCTTCCGCCTTGTTTTGTCCCTGCAAAGCACCGTAGTGACGTTCGTTTAGACGCCATGACTTTTCTTCTGGAACGTAAAGTTGACCAGCTTCTTCCAAAGCGTAGTGCAAAGTCGTGATAGCACGAGTCAAAACTGACGTGTAGGCTTGGTCAAAGGCAATCCCTTCTTGCTTCAACAATTCACCCGCGTGCTTGGCTTGTTCAATTCCTTGTTCAGACAACTTCGTGTCCACCCAACCGTTAAACAAGTTCAATGCGTTCCATTCACTTTGTCCGTGACGGATCAAAACTAATTTTGCCATGTTCTAGCTCCTTTGTTTGCTTGAATAATTCTTGTTTATTATACAACATTCCCCCGCTTCTTTGCAGGCTTTCGGGCAAAAGAAAAAGCACAGACAAATGTCTGTGCTTTTAAACTAATTCGATGAATTAGTCCTTAACGATGTTAACAGCTTGCAAACCGCGGTCTGAGTTTTCAACATCAAACGTTACGTTTTGGCCATCTTCCAAAGTCTTGAAGCCTTCGCCTTGGATAGCTGAGAAGTGTGCGAACACATCTTCACCGTTTTCGCGAGTAATGAAGCCGTAGCCCTTTTCGCCGTTAAACCACTTTACAGTGCCTTTTTCCATGATTGTTTCTCCTTTGGGTTCATCCCATCTGTGTGATGTATATAAATATGATGGTTTTGGTATGACGCCTTCCGAAAAAAACAAATCAAAATCAAAATTCAAACTTAAATACAAGTTAAGTGTAGCATAGTCGAATCAACTTTACAATGAATTCGCTAAATAATGTTTCAAACGTTACAAAATAATTACAAAAGTATACTATCTTTAGCCATTAGCTAAGACGTTCTTATAGTAAGAAACCGCATCCTTGGCTGCTTGATCAGGGTCGTCGGCTGCCTCTTGCTTGTTTTGTTGGATCCAAGAAATAAAGTCGGCATCCCCCATCTTTTGTGCCAAGATGGCCTTCAACTTGGCACCGTCCTGCGTCGACAAGGCAATCCAAGTGGCAGGGACTTGGTAAGTCACCTGCTTGGACTTGACTTCGTGATTGTTACCAGCCCAACCGAAGAGGAACTGGTAGAAGCCGTTATCGTAAATGTATTCCTTAGTCTTTGTGACTTGGAAGGCCTGGTTGCCATCAATATCCTGGATGGCCGTCTTCGTCTTCAAGTCGGGCTTTGCCACCGTTGCTTCCTTAGCCGTGGTGCTTGCCTTATAAACAAAGGCCTTTTCGCGGCCGGAAGTCCCCACCGGTTGATAGGCCAAAACGCCGTAAGTGTTTTGGTCTTGGGCCGAGTAAATTTGGACTTTTTTCGTTGTGGTCTTCACCTTCATACCCCAGTGATCGTGGGCGTTTCCCGTGATCAAAACAAGGCAGAAGGCAACGGCAGCAAATGACAAGGCCGTGTACAACCAACGCAACTTAGCATCCTTCACCAACATAATGGCGAAAAAGGCCAGGATGACAAAGAGAATTAATAGAATAATGATCATGTTATTTCTCCTTTCCTTCTGGTTGGTTCACCTTGCCACTGTGCAAGAAGAAAGCCAAGACGAAGGCAGCAAAAGCAAAGCAAGCCGCCACGAAGAAGGAGGTGTGGAAACCATCCAAGGTCGCCGTAATCGCTTTTGAACCGTAAGCCAATGGATCAGCTGCCTTAAGTGAGTTGGCTGGCATGTTATCATTTGCAACCGATTGCATAACAGAGGCCAAAACAGCCGTTCCAAGTGAAGCGGCAATCTGACGGGCCGTGTTGTTAACGGCCGTTCCCTGTGCATTTTGTTCCTTAGGCAAGGCACCCATGGCAGATGAAGTCAGCGGCATCATCGTGAAGGCGATACCGGCCATTCGAACCATGTACAAGGCCGTGATGTAAATCGTTGGTGTTTCTGCCGTCAAGAAGTAGTATGGCAGGGTCGCCATCGTGACCAAAGCAAAGCCGAAGATGGCCAAACGCTTGGCACCGTACTTATCGTAAAACGAGCCGGCGATTGGTGAAATCAAGCCCATCATCAAAGCACCAGGCAACAAAGTCAAACCAGAATCCAAAGCAGTCAAGCCGCGAACCGTTTGCATGTAGGTTGGCAAGACCATTTCAACACCCAACATGGCGATGAACGTCAACGACACCATGGTCGTCGTCAAAGCAAATTGCTTGTTCATCAAAACTTTGACATCCAAGAATGGCTTTTCCATGTGCAACTGGTGGCGGGTAAACTCTGCAATCACCAAGACACCAACAATGATTGGCGTGATGACGTAGCTAAAGGATCCCCAACCGTGGTTTGAAACCATGGCAAATCCAAAGAGCAAAAAGCCGAAGCCGACCGTTGATTCGATCAATGAACGAATATCCAAAGAAACCTTCTGGGTTTCCAAGACGTTCTTGAAGTAGAAGATGGAAAGGAAGAAAACGATGATGGCCAGTGGCAGCACCAATCCGAAGATTGAACGCCAGTCGCCACCCCAGGTCAAGCCCAAGAATTTGTGCTTACCATCCAAGATCCAACCAGAAAGCGTTGGTCCAATGGCAGGTGCCATTCCGATCACCAATCCAATTGAACCCAAGGCCTTACCTCGGGAGTTTTCAGAAAAGAGGGTCAAAGCAACAACCTGCATCAAAGGCATCACGATTCCAGCTGCCATGGCTTGAAGCGCACGGGCCAGCATCATTACCCAGAAGGCTGAAGTTGGGGCCGTCCAGGCCATAAAGGTTCCCAAAATATAAACGGCCAGTGCCGAAAGATAAAGGTACTTAGTTGGAATTCGAGTCGTCATGTATGCCGAAACCGGCACCATGATTCCGTTGACCATCAAGAAGATGGTCGTCAGCCACTGAACCGTGGCTGAATCAACGTTAAACGCCGTCATTAAAGCGGGCAACGCCGTTCCCAATGAGGTCTGCATCAAGATGATTACGAAAGAACCAATCATCAGCAAGGCCATCATGGCAATTTTATTCATCGGTTTCCCGGTGACTTGTTCATTTGAATTTGCCATTTCTTCCTCCTATTTGTTAAGAAATAATCCAGATAGACATGTTACTTCTAAAAAAACACAAAGTCAACTAATCGAAAATCTGCACAAAGTTTATCCTTCTGCCAAGCGTTTCCCGGCTTCAACTGCGACCAGCTGGTGGTAATGATCAAGGTTCAGAACCCAATCGGCTTTGGCCTTCGTTTTAACAATGTAGTCAACGTAGTTTTTCTGATTGGTTTTTTCCCAAACCGACATGGCTAAGCGGTAAAAGTCGACCAACGGCATATCGGCATACTGAGCCCGCCAGGAAGCCGGTTCGTTCACGGATTTAACCGTGGCCAGCAGATTGCGTTCCAAATACCAGTCCTTCACATCTGCCATGTCGGCTTCAATAAAGAAAGTCGCATCCAGCAAGTCACTTGGGAGCTGCAAGGCAACCACCCCTTCTAGAATCAGAATGTCCGGCCGATTAACAAACATTTCCTTACCGGGCACAATGTCTGCCAAAGTCTGTGAATAACTAGCGGTTTTTTGAATTTTTTCACCAGCAGCAAAGGCTTTGATTAGCTTTTCTACGCCTTCTAGATCGTAGCTTTTGGGAAAGCCCTTTTCATCAAAGATTCCCTCTTCGTGCAGTTGGCGGTTGCTCTTCAAAAAGGCGTCCGTTGATAGCACAGCTACCCGGTAGCCGACGGCCTCTAAGCCACTGGCCAAACGCTCAGCCAAAGTCGACTTACCAACGGCCACCGAACCCGTTATCCCAACGGTAAAAAAAGCCCCCGTTTGGGACTTTTTCAAGCGTTCAATTACTTTATTTAGCATGGCCATCCTCCAACTTGTAGAGACTCTTTGGCAGCTCCTCAATCATTGGTGACAGTTGGCCTGATCCAATCAAAGTCAGCCGGTGCATCGCACGGGAAGTGACCGTGTAGAGCAAGCGGCGGACGTTTTCTTCACTGTAGTGAGAAGCATCAGCCTGCCAAACAATGACGGCGTCAAACTCCAAGCCCTTGGCCAAATACGAAGGCAAAATTACGGCGCCGGGTGCAAGACGCTGGTTTTCGGAACGAATCAGCGTAATCTTTTGATCGGCCAATTCCTTTGCCAGGGCCTTTGCTTCAGCCAGGGTTTGGGTAATGATCGCTGTCTGTTCCCCATCTTGCGCGTTCTTTATTAACTGAGCTTTAACTTCGTCAATCGCTTGCCCTTCAGTCTTTGCCAACTTCATGACCGGCAGATCACCGGACCGGTTAAAGGCCTCGATGGTCTTACCATCCCGTAGCAGGCCCTTTGAAAAGTCCGTGATTTGCTTGGTTGACCGGTAGGTCTGCGTCAATTCGACAAAGTCGACTTTGTCAGGGTCAAAGAGGGAGGCAAAGTCCTCTTCCAAAGAAGAGGCCCAGTCCTGCGTAAAGATGGCCTGGTTCAAGTCGCCCAAGACTGTAAACTTGGCGTTTGGGAAGGAGAACTTCAAAAAGGCCAGCTGGAAAGGCGTGTAGTCCTGAATTTCGTCAATGAAGAGGTAACGAATTTCGCGCTGTCCGTGCTTTCCAGTAATCAAATCATAGAGGTACAGGTAGATAGTCGTTGCTGGCAGTGAAAGCTTTTTCTCCTTCAAAGACGCAACGAAGGCATCGACATAAGTCCGCCATTCTGCTTCGCTAATTTGGTAATCAGCCAGTGACAAATACTTTGGCAAGGCCCGAAGCAAGTCGACGAACTGGGCGTTAATGTTAATGAAGCCGGCTCGACGAACTCGCTTTGCTAATGGCCGCAATGCCTGGGTGACAATCTTTTTAGCCAGGAAGTTTCGTTCCTGCTTGTCGGAGGCAAAGGTTCTTTCCTTTGGCCCTTCTCCCAACTGGTGGAGGCGGGTCAAGTCACCGGCATCGTTGACTTCATCATCCCCCAGGCGGACCTGTCCGGCACCAACCATTTCATCGTATTCCTGCTTTGACAGGTTTTCGATGGCTAATTCAACCCAGTCTTGCTTCATCTGCGCACCAACCTGGGAACGCAGTGAACGAATCAGGCTTTCCTGGGTGGCCTCGAGACGCTGGGACAGTTTATAGTTTTCATTATATTGGTAGTAAATCGATTGAATCTTCTCCTTTGAAAGGAGCACGTCCCCACGGAAGTTCAAATTCCGCACCTTGAGGCCGGATTGATTCAGGTCCTCTGCGTAGGCCCGAACGGCTTTGAACATGTCCAAGGAACCCAGTAGGCGTTCAATCTTTTCGTTTTGGTGGTTGCTCTCAAAGCGCTCTTCCAGAGTTTGCACTTCAAAGCGTGGCAAGCGATGGGAGGCGTATTGGTAGAAGGTCAATTGAACCAAGTTTTGTTCACCAAGTTCGGGCAGGACTTGGTCAACGTAGTCGTTAAAGAGCTGGTTAGGTGAAAACATCACCACCTGACCAGAGTTCAGTTTTCCGCGGTAGCGGTAGAGCAAGTAGGCAACGCGCTGCATGATGGCCGCGGTCTTACCAGAACCGGCCGCCCCTTGGACAAAGAGCAAATCGGCATCCGTGTTACGGATAATCTTGTTTTGCTCCTTTTGAATGGTGGTGACGATCGACTTCATCTTGGTTGTCGATTCACCAGACAGAGCGTTCAGGAGCATGGCATCCCCGATTGCCTCTTCCGTATCAAAGAGGGTCACAATTACACCCTTCTCGATTTCAAACTGCCGTTTTAAGGTCACGTCTGCCGTCTGCTTACCAGCCGGTGTTTGGTAATCGACTTTACCAAGGCCGCCATCATAGTAGATCGAGGCAACTGGCGTTCGCCAATCATAGACCCAGAACTTGCCGTCATCGTCTGCAAAGGAGGCCAGGCCGATGTAGACCGTTTCCTTCTCCCTTTTCTCTTCGGCATCGTCGATAAAGTCGATGCGGGCAAAGTAGGGTTTTTCCTTCTGCTTGGCCAAAGTCTGGTAGCGGTCTTCGGCACGGGACTTGGCGGATTGGCGTTCTTCAATGGCCTGCTGTTGCTGGCGAATCGACATCGCGGTCTCGACAATTCCAGAATAAGTGGAAGTCTTGACACGGACATCGTCCCAGCCGGAAGCAACGTCTGAAAGTGAGCCCTTGGACTTCTTAATCTCTTCTTGCGCCTCCAATTGGGCCAAGTCGATTTGCTTCAGCGTTTGATCTAGGTATTCTTGTTCGCGGACTTTTTGCTCGTTTGCCACAGTACACCTCTCCATAATTTACGTTGTATCCATTATACGCCTATCCAATTTAGAAAGATACCATTGTCACAAAATGCACACCCGAAATTTTGCCTCATCCTTTGGACAGCAAAAAAGTCGGCCGAAGCCGACTTTACCGAAAACCGCTTGCTTATTCCACGTCCTTAAATCCAAACTGAATAAAGACGGTCGAAAGAATCATTCCCCCTCCGATTAGTTGAATGCCACCAAGCGGCGTAGCCAAGAAAATCAGGGACATCACCGTTGCTGTCAGCGGTTCCACCGCACTCAACATTCCGGTGATTGAAGGCGAGATGTACTGGGTCGACTTTAAATAGAACAAATAAGCAATCATTGTCCCAAACAAGATAATAAAGAGGACACTTAAAATTGTTTGCGGCTGATCGACTTTGACGGGTTCCCGAACCAAAGTCGGAAGAAATGGTAAGGAACTGAGGAACATTCCCCAGCCAACGACAACCGTGGCGTCAAATTCTTCAAGTAGCTCTTTTGGCAATAGGGTATAGGAAGCTTGACTTAGCCCGGCCCCGATCCCCCATAAAATTGCTGGTAAGGCAAAGGATAAGGTATCGAAGCGCCCATTTGTTACTAAAAGAAAGGTCCCAGCAACTGCTAGCATGATTGACAGCATTTTCACTCGGCTCGGCCAAGTGTGACTAGCAAAACTTAAGTAGAGAATGATAAAAATCGGCCCTAAAAATTGTAGCACCGTTGCCGTCGGTGCATTCCCATATTGAATGGCCATGAAGTAGGCCAACTGAGAGGGTAACATCCCTAGAAAAGCAAACAAGAGAAGCAAAATTGCCGATTTACGATTCTGCCAAATCGAAAAAATGGATAGACGCAATCCCTTTGCTAGTAGCAAGAGCAAAATACCAGCGGAAAAAAGGCGTAAACCAACTAACCAAGTGGCTGAAACTGTTTGCTGATGAAACAGGGCTTCCGCAACCGTACCAGAGGCTCCCCAGAAAAAAGCGCCAATAACTGCTAAGAAGATTCCAGTTTTCGGTTTACCCATCATGTTCTCCATTCTTGATCGATTATTCGTCATCCACTAAAAAAGTCGGCCGAAGCCGACTTTTTAAAATTAAATTTACTTGTTCGTCAATGAAGCGATACCAGGCAATTCCTTACCTTCGAGGTATTCAAGTGAAGCACCACCACCCGTTGAGATGTGGGACAACTTGTCGGCCACACCCAAGGCTTGAACAGCGGCCGTTGAGTCACCACCACCAACGATGGTCGTACCACCCTTTTCCGTAACCTTCACGAGTTCTTCACCAATGGCCAAAGTACCCTTGGCGAAGTTTGGCATTTCAAAGACACCCATTGGGCCGTTCCAAACAACCGTCTTGGCATCGTTCAAGACGTTCTTGAACAATTCAACTGACTTAGGACCGATATCAAGACCCATGTAACCATCAGGGATACCAGCAGCACCATCGACGATTTCAGTCTTGGCATCGTTTGAGAAGGCGTCGGCTGCAACTGAATCAACTGGCAATACCAACTTGTCGCCGGCTTCTGCCATCAAGTCCTTAGCAGTTTGGACCTTGTCTTCTTCAAACAATGAGTTACCAATCTTGTAACCCTTGGCAGCGTCGAATGTGTAAGCCATTCCACCACCAACGATGACCTTGTCAGCCTTCTTCAACAGAGATTGAACAACTTCGATCTTGTCAGAAACCTTGGCACCACCAATGATGGCAACAAATGGACGCTTTGGCGTATCAACGGCATCGCCCAAGAACTTGATTTCCTTTTCCATCAAGTAACCAGCAGCTGCTTGGTCAACGTTTGAGGCGATTCCAACGTTTGATGCGTGTGAACGGTGGGCCGTTCCAAAGGCATCGTTGATGAAGAGGTCGTCACCAAGTGAAGCCCAGTACTTTCCCAATTCAGGGTCGTTCTTTGATTCAAGCTTAACTTGTTCGCCGTTCTTCACGTCTTCAAAACGGGTGTTTTCAACCATCAAAACTTGACCATCTTGCAAGTTGTTGATAGCTTCTTCCAACTTAGCACCGCGGGTTTCAGGAACGAAGATGACTTCTTGTCCCAACAATTCACCCAAGCGCTTGGCAACGGGTGCCAATGACAATTCCTTCTTATCTTCTTCGGTCTTGATACGACCCAAGTGTGAGAACAAAACGGCACGTCCGTTTTCCTTGATGACGTGCTTGATGGTTGGCAAAGCAGCCACGATACGGTTATCGTTTCCGATAACGCCATCCTTAATAGGGACGTTAAAGTCCACTCGCATCAGTACTTTCTTACCGGCCAAATTCTTCAAATCTTGAACAGTCAATTTTGCCATGTCTGCCTCCCAAATCATTACTTTATTTAACAAGACCAATTATAAAGCAAATATTAGCAAATGTCTGCAGGGTCTGCTAAATTTGTACATTTTGTTACTTGCGGAGGTGCAGTTGCCAAGGAAAAGTCATGTCAATGTCAAAGGCCTTGCCGAAGCGTCGAAGATTAATAATCGCAGCAATGACAACAAAGAGTGAAAGGGTGATTAATATGCTGGCAATCTTTCCCAAATTAATCACATTCAGATGCTTCAAGAGAAGGGCTATGGCAAATAACAGGTCCAAAAAAGTTAAGGTGAGCAAAACACTTCGTAAGATCTTTTTTACCGGCGCCTTTTCCAAGCTCTCCTGAACCTGTCCATCCTCTTTTAAGAAAACATCCAAACTGACATCAAAGAAATCCGAAAGGCGAATCAAATCCGTCATGTTTGGATAACTTTTGCCATTTTCCCAGGACGAGATGTTCTGCCAGCTCGTGTAAAATTCCTTCGCTAAGTCTTCTTGAGTCAGTCCCTTTTCTTGTCTTAGCGCTTTTAACCGTTTTCCAAACTCCATTATCGCCGCCTCCAGAAATCTTTACCTTTACCTTACAAAATTCCTTTCTGTAGGCCAAGCAAAGATTTTTTGCCTCCGGAAAAAAGTCGGTAAAATCAACAACTTTAGAAGTTGTGCTCCTTCTCCCATTGGGCGATCCGGCGATCCTGTTCCTCCAGTAATTCCAACCACTCTTGGCGAACTTTTGGGGTTAATTTTTCTCGGACCATTTCTTTGTCAACCGGTCCCAACATAACCCCCTTAACTTCTCGTCCATTAATAATCATGTTCTCTTCTCCACTATTGGTTTAAACATTTAAGAGTCGAATTGCTTTTATAACTTTAGGATTTAGAATGACAATTTCGCGTCCATTGGTAAAATTTGAAAGTATACCAGAAAACCGTGTATAAGTATCTTTTATGATAACTTCTGGCAAGTTCATCAAAGCATCTTGATTTAATTTCTCAAGCACAACACCATCCATTTGTTTTCGCCGACTTGACCGATTGACAGGATATTTGATCCTAATATCAATCAATAAATCCGCCAAAACTTCTTGGTAAAGATGGACAACGTGATTACGATTTTCAACTTCATTCAAATCAAGATACTCGGTACTATTGATTTCAATGTCCATTCTTAATATAGCCACATCCTTTTCAGCTATCTTACGAATTTGCTTTGCAAAAAGAAACGCGCTCTCTTTTGCGCTCTGCATAAAGTACGTATCACCACTTGCAGTTTCACTATCCATGTAGCCATAGATACCATGCCCCAAATCATTTGGATAAAGCTTTTCATCTTTTTATTCGAAAACCTTTTTCTAGAATTTGTTTAGCGTTCTTTTTGCTAGTTCCGTGGTAGGCAGTAATCATCATCATTTTGATCCCTTCAGACGAAAATGATAAAGCACTCTTCCACCACTTTATCCAAGAAACTTTTGCGGGGAAGTTTCCAGTTTTCCCCTTTAATTTATCCTTATCTTACACCACTAAAACGCCTTTGGATAGGGAGTTTGATGATGTTAAACAAGATTGGAAGAACAGTCTAATAAGTTGTTCAAAAAATTCCAAATAAGTTTCAGTCCACAAAAAAAGCAGACCTTTCGGTCTGCTTTTTTTACTTGATTGCCCCTGCTGGGATCGAACCAGCGCATGGAGGTACCAAAAACCTCTGCCTTACCACTTGGCCAAGGGGCAATGCTTCAAATTTGCCTGAAGCGAGGCAATGGGAGCGGTAGGATTCGAACCTACGAACCCGAAGGAACGGAGTTACAGTCCGTCGCGTTTAGCCAGACTTCGCTACACTCCCATGTCTTAAACAACTTCTCTATATTAACAAGAAAGCTGTTCTCTGACAAGGTTTTTCAAGAACTTTTTACCAGATTTGGATCCGCTTCTCCGGAGCCAAGTACATGCCATCCCCCTCTTTAACGGCAAAGCTCTTTGCAAAGTCGTCAAAGTTCTTCACGGTGACATTCGTGCGCAGCTTGGCTGGGGCGTGCACATCAATCGTGGCCAGCAAGGCCAAGTACTTTGGTTCAGCCTTTTGCCGCCAAAGGGTGGCAAAGTTTTCAAAGAAGGCCTTGAGATTAGCATCGCCACTTGCCTTCGTTGCAGCCAAGGCAGCCGAGACACCACCAAGGTCGGCCACGTTTTCTGACACGGTCAGGTGGCCATTGACTTTGGCACCGGCCGAATCCAAGCCGTCGAAGGCTTCGACAACTGCTTTTGTCTTTTCTTCAAAACGTTCAAAGTCTTCCTTAGTCCACCACTCCTTCAGGTTTCCCTGCTCATCGTAGCGGGCCCCGTTGGTATCAAAGGCGTGAGTGATTTCATGGGCAATGACCGTCCCAATCCCACCAAAGTTCTGGCTGGCCGTTTGTTTCAAGTCATAAAAAGGCGCCTGTAGGATGGCCGCTGGGAAGACAATGTGGTTAAAGTCCGGTGAATAGTAAGCGTTGACCGTATCCGCCGACATGCCCCAGCGAGACTTGTCCGGCTTTTCGCCCCACTTTGAGAAGTGCTCTTTGACCGCTTCTTCTGAAAAGCGCTGAACGTTTTCGACTAGCGAGGCCTTTTCATCGACCCGTCGTTTTGCCAAATAGTCCGGCAGTTTTTCAGGATAGCCGACTTTGACACCGAGGGCCGCTAGCTTAACCTTGGCCTTGGCCCGTGTTTCTTCCGACAACCAGTCAATTTGATCAAAGCGGCCTTCGTATACTTGAATCAATTCCTGAACCATTTGTTCCACATCGGCTTTGGCCTTTGGTCCGAAGTAGGTCTCCCCGTACCACTTGCCGACTGCCTGACTGAAGAAGGCCCTGGCCTGACGGAAGGCCGACTTTTCAGGGCTAATCGCTTCCTTCGTCCCGGAAAGGGCCCGACCGTAGCTACCGGCCAAGACACGGGTGTCGTTTCCCAAGAAGGCCGTCACTTCAAGCAGGTTTTGGACAAGCAACCAGCCTTTGATTTTGTCAAAGTTCTTTTCAGCATAAAGCTCAAATGCTCGATCAAAGAAGGGGCCGTCATAGATAATCACCTTTTCTGGTTGCTGCCCCAAAATTGTGGCCAAGGTTTCACCTAGTTTTACTTCCGGCAGCTTCTCACTTGCTTCTGCAAGGGTCATTGGGTGATAGTTCTTCCACGAATCTGAAAGTTCTTCCGAAGAGGATTCTCGGTCGGCCAAGAGCGCGTCCAAGGCAATCGCCTGGTCTACCCATTTCGCCCCCTCTTCCGTCAAGTCCAGGCGTTGCAAAAGGCTTTCAACCATCGTAGTCCAAGTCTGTAAAAGCGCCTCTTTTTGATCCTTGTCCTGATAGGAAGTCGTATCGGGCAAAATCAAGTCAGGGCTGGCCAGCCAAAGTTCATTGCGACTGGTGTTCTTTGAATCCGGACTAATGGTTGGGGCTAAAAGGGTCGTGTAGCCCTTCTGAATCAACAGCCCCTCTTTTTCCTGGTAATCAGCCCAGGAAGTCAAAGACAACAGCGGCTGCAAAAACTTCTTTACTTCCGCTGTTTCAATCGCTTCGCGCCCTTGCCAATCCTTGGTTAAGCGGTGCAACTTAACAAACTCGCCCAAACCTTCTGGGACCTGCTGTTCGCCCTTTTCAATTGCAGCAAGAACCCGTCGTTCTTCTTTTTCGATTCCTTCCACCAAGTCGTAGAAGCCACCTGTGACTGGTCGATCGGCCGGAATGGTCGCTTGCTCAATCCACTCCCCGTTCACCGCCTGGTAAAAGTCGTCTTGAAATCTCGTCTTTGCCATGTTGCCCCCCTTTTATAACATGAATTCTTACCGCCATTATCCAGTAGTTCTCATTTTTTTGCAATAAAAAAGTCCGCATTGCGGACTTATAAGACTTTTTATAGTGTTTTATCCCCAACGTTCTTAGGCAAAGTCAGCACTTCAATCAATGGGTAGAGCGAGAGCAAGCCGACCAAGAACAGCGTCACCTGATAGGCCAGGCTAACGACAAAGATTTGGGAGAAGAGCGCCACGAGGGTGGCAACAAAGCCGACCCCGAAGGCCTGCGACAACATCTGCATAACCGACTGCAACGTGTTGGCGGCATTCTTTTCTTCCTTGGACAGTTCGGCAAAGGCCAAGGAGTTGTAGGATGTCAGCGCAAGGGAACGGCCCACTCCTGACAGGAAGGCAACGGTTGCAATCCAAATTTTAACAGTTTCCTGGTTAAAGGCGGCCATTAGGAAAGTCGCCATGGTTGCAAGCCCAAGGGCCAAAACCAAGGCGTACTTGTAGCCCATTTTACGGATGATGGGTGTCGTAAAGGGCTTAATGGCCAAGTTCCCAAGGAAGATGAAAATCACGTAAGTCCCCGATTCAACGGCCGTCCAGTGGAAAGGAACCTGCAGTAAGAGCGTTAGCAGGTATGGCAGCGCGCCAATTGTCATCCAAAAGATGGAGCCCCCCGTTTGGTAGATGCGGAAAGATTTGACTTTTAAAGCGTCCAAGGCAAAGAGTGGTTCTTCTGCCTTTTGCAAGTGCAAGAAGGCAAAGACGGACAAGACCAGGCCGAGAAGCAGAACCAAAGCACCAATAAGAAGGGTCTGCAAGCCGTGCGAGAGCAATTCTGCGGCAATCAAGATTAAGCCGGCAGAAGCGGCCACCAGGATAAAGCCAAGCAAGTCAAAGGGTGTCTTTTGCCGGGCGTTTTCATCGTGAATCAAGTAGTAGCCAGCAACCAAAATACCCAGTCCAATCGGCAGATTCAAGAAGAAAATCCAGTGCCAGGAAAGCGCTGAGACGATATAGCCACCAAGCAATGGGGCAATGGCAGGGGCAATTAAAGCCGGCCAAACCAGAAAGGAAAGAATCTGAAGGAGGTTCTTTGACTCCACGTTTTCAAGAATGATCAGTTTTCCAACCGGAATCATCATCGCACCCGCCATTCCCTGCAGGGCCCGCATTACCAAAATATAAAGCAAGTTATCGAACAGACCGACAGCCACGGAAGACAGGGTAAAGACGGTTACCGCCAGCAAGAAAAGCGCTTTGCGACTCATCCGGCGGGAAAGCCAGCCCGAAAGGGGAATGAAAATAGCGGCAAAAAGCATGTAGACCGAGACCAAAAGCGAGGCGGTCGATGGGTTGACGCCCAGATCAATGGCAATCTGTGGCAGTGCTGTGGTCACAATGGTTGAATCCAGCATCTGCATAAAAAGGGCGGCCGCCACAACTAAGGCGGCTCGTTTTAACGTTGCTTCTTTCATAATGAACTTCCTTTAGCAAAATAAAAACAGGGCCAACAAGGGTTGTCCTGCTTTTTCTTCTTATTTACTTTACTCTTTTCAAGCACACCAGGTCAAGGATTGGAAAGAAGACGAAGGCTATGCCGACTGACCGCCCGGCCACCATCGGCTTGAACGGCTCGGTGGTTTTCGGGATAAGCCTGCTTCAAAGCCAAGACATCGGCCGGACTAATGGTTAGGCGTTCTTGAACCAGGAGCCATTGAACGTCCTCTTTTAATGGTGGCGTTGTGAGCGTTCCTTGGTATGAAATGATAGTTGAGGCATTCTTTGGTAAAAAGTCCTGCAAATCGGCCTCGGTCTGCTGACCGGAACAAAGGTCTTTAAAACGGTCAGCTGCGCTGACATCTTCATCGAAGAAAACCGCCAAAACCAAGGTTCCCCCATCGGGCCGTTCAAAAACAAAGTGCAGCTCGGCCGTCCCACCCTGTCCATCAAAAAGGTGCTCAAAGCCATCGTGCAGGTGGAAGCGGATCAGTTCGAATGATTGTCCATCAATCAGCAGCTTGCCCCGGCAAAAAAACTGGTCCCCGATGACCTGTTCTTTTTTGCTTATGGCAGTTGTCTGCAAGCCGGACCAATCGATGACCATTGCTGGTCCATCCGACAGTCTTGCAGCCACTACATCAATTGGCGATTGGCAGGTGGCCGTGGTCGTGAAGCGCCAGGCGTCCTGATAGTGGTAGTCAAGTTTATTCATGAGGCTTTCTTTTTTTGCTTATCCTTTATTACGTTAACGAAGTGGTTCAAATGCTTTGATAAATGGAAAAATACATCAATCCGGCACCGACGATGACAAAGATATGCCAATAAACGTGGCCCATCGGAATGGCTGGTACTAAGTAGAAAATCGTTCCCAGAGAGTAAACCACCCCACCCGCCAGCAAGAGCCAAAAGGCGGCCGGTGCCAGGCTAGTCCACATCATGGGCATGACCAAAATAATGAGCCAACCCATGACCAGGTAAATGGTCACGGCCACCCAGGGCCAGCGGCCGACAAAAAAGATGTCGTAGACGAGGCCGGCCATGGCCATGAGGAGAATGGCCGTCCAGATGATCCAGCCAACTGGTTGTTTTAAGACAAGCCAGGTATATGGTGTATAGGATCCCAGAATCACTAAGTAGATGCCAGCGTGGTCCATGAACTGGAACACTTTGGCAGCCTTAGTGAAGACCAGGGAGTGGAAAAGTGTCGAAGCCAGCAAGAAGAGTGAAATCGAGAGCAGGTAAACGGTGACCGCCCCGATTTCCAGCGGGCTAGCCGATTCTTTTGCAATCTTTAGCCCCAGAAAGAGCGCCGCCACAAGGGCCAGCACAAAGCCGAGCCCATGGGTGACGGCGTTTAAGACTTCATAGACAATTTGATACGTTTTTGTCCTGGTTTTCATGTTAACTCCTGAAAAGTGGGGGTAAAATGCTTTTTTAACAGTTTATACCAGTTTTTCCTTTTTAGCAAAAGCAATCCAAGGAATACAAAATCAAAACTATACCAATTGACAAATTGGCTGAAGACTTTTATACTTTACTTATAATCTTAAGTAGAAATTGAAGACACAGGAGGTCGTCACATGAAGTTAACGTTTAGTGATGCTGCAAAGGCTCGTTTGGAAAAGCTTGCCGGACCAGACAAGAAGATGGTTTTGGACTTTGATGACGGGGTTGGCCCATTCTCAGATGAAGCTAACTGCACCCTTGCTTTGTCCTTCAACTTACTCTTTGTTCCCAAGGATACCGATTTATCTGAATTCGGTGCAACCATTGATTCCAACATGGGTGTGGTTTACGCTAAGCCATATTCATTGGATCAAATGGACGATGAAATGACGGTTGATTTGAACGAAAAGTACCTTCGTTACTCATTGTCAGGTCGTGGTGGCGTCTTGGATCCTGCACTGGGAATCAAGTCACTCTAAGCCATTCATTTTACCAAGAAAAAAGGCAAGTCGGAAAAACGACTTGCCTTTTTATTATGCTTCTTTTTTATAAGACTTGTAATCTCTTGACCAGACAACCGCCATGGCCCCCTCGCCCGTGTGAACCGTGATAACGGCATCCATTGGCGCCCGTTCAAAGGTAACGGTTGGGTACTTGGTACTGAAGTCCTTCAGCCACTTATCTGCCAACTTCTGGTTGTCAGCATCGATAATGTGTGCCCGAACCGGAAAGTCGACTTTGGACAGGTATTCCTCGAAGGCCTCTTGGATCTGCTCCTTAGCCCCCGACATCTTGCGGCTCTTACCGACCGCACCAATCTTACCATCGCCTTCAACATCGAATTCGAGAATTGGCTTGATGTTCAAAAGGCCACCAATCAGGGCTTGGCCGCGCGAAAGGCGGCCGGTCCGCTTCAGGTGGGAAATATCGTTAACCACCAGGCGAATCCCCATGTGCTTTTTAAAGTCCGCAACGGCCGCAAGGATTTGATCCATGTCGGCACCTTCGTCAGCCAGTTTAGCCGCCAAAAGAGCCTGATCAGCTTCGGGCATGTTGACCAACTTGGAGTCAACGACTTCGACTCGCTTCAGTCCTTCGTATTCGGAAGCAACCACCGTTGCCGTCTGGAAGGCGCCAGAAATCCCGGATGACAGGGTCACGATGATGGCTTCGTCATAGCCGGCATCCTTGGCCTCCGTCAGAGCCTTCTCCCACTGTGCGGGCGAGGGCTGTGAGGTCGTTGGCAGGTCTTCTTTTTCGTCGATCATCTTTAATAATTGGGGAACGGAAGTAATATCCTGCCCACCCATGAAGGTTTCTTGCCCAAACAAAATGGGAATCGATACCTCAATAATGTTGTAGGAGTTGCGAATTCCCTGTGGTAAAGCAGCTGAGGAATCAACAATCACAGCAATTTTTGACATCGTTTTTCTCCTAAATCTTCTCTTATGTACCTATAATAAGTTAAAACAGAATGCTAATGAAAGCAATAACCAAGTGTAAATGCGGCAAACCCCGCCATGATTTGAAGCAGCAGGTAAGCACCCTGTTTTTGCCAGGAACCCCTCGTTGCACTTTCCGTCATCATCGATGAAAAAGTCGTAAAACCACCCAGCAGGCCGGTTTCAATCATGAGGGCACTTTCTCCAACCAAGGGCAATCCGGCACAGAGCCCTAAGACAAAAGAACCGGTTAAGTTCACCAAAAAGACCCCAGTTAAATAAGCGTTTCGAAGCGGCCAGAGCATCAAGAGCAAGGAACGTAAGCTAGCTCCGCAACCGGTTAAGAGCATAATCAAGAAAAGCTTAAGCCACATGGTCGGCCCCCTTTGCTTGTGGATAAGAAAGCTTTCGTCCGAACTTTTCCCCAAAGTGAAGAGCCAGAAAAGCCAGCGCAAGCGAGGCGACCCAAAGGAGGACTAAGAACAGATAATGACTATTTTTGATCATTTGCTGACTTTCCACCATGAGTGCCCCAAAAGTCGTAAAGCCACCCAAAATCCCCGTTCCGAGGAAGGACTGCAGGTAAGCCGGCTTCTCCTGCTTTTCTTTCATGTAGGCAGCCAAACAGGCCAGTAAGCCGGTCCCAACCGTGTTAATCAAGACCGTCATGGCTGGCCATGTGCCAACCAGGGGGACCAGGCTCAACAAATAACGAGCAGCGCCGCCAATCATACCGCCAAAGAAGACGACTAACAGCTCAATTTGGGGTTTGCTTTCAGGCATTTAAGGCATCCCCCGTGTGACAGAGGGTCACACCAGCTTTTTGATTAACATCTTCTAGAATTTCTTCAAAGGAAATCCCGGCCATCTTCTGGAGCAGACTCTGGTCAAGTGCATCGTAATATGATGAAAGAACCGGGTTGACCTGTTTGGCAATCGGGCAGTCGTTGTTGACTTTGTTATCCAAAGGAAAAACGGAGGAATCAGGGTCGACCGCTCGTAAAACATCGGCCATGTTAATGTCTTTTGCCGGCTTAGCTAAGATGGGGCGTGAGAAGTGGTCCCCCTCACGCTTAATAATCTGGGCCGCCTGCATGTCGGCCATCAAGGCTCGAATGCGTGAAGGATTCGTGTTGACCGAGGCCGCAATTTCCTTAGAAGAAAACTTAGTTTCCTTATCGGCCCGGGCGATGTAAATTAAGATGTGAATCGCGTTGGTTAATTTTAAAGATGGCTTCATGTTAAAACCCCTTGTATTTTTATCATTACTAGTATACTATAACATATGTACTTTTATGAAATACATAAGTGAGGAAAGCAGATGTCAACATTTAACGAACTACAGGCAAAGCGCCGCTCCATTTACGCCCTCGGCAAAGAGGTCAACAAAACCGATGAGGAACTCTTCAACTTGGTTAAAACAAGTGTGAAGAACAGCCCTTCACCATTTAACTCACAGTCTGTCCAAGCCGTCTTGTTAACGGGCGCTTCACACGAAAAGCTCTGGGAAATGACTTTGACAGCCTTGAAAGAAGTGTCACCTTCTGAGGAAGCCTTTGCCGCCACGACTGCCAAAGTCAAGGGCGCCTTTCAATCTGGCTATGGAACCGTTTTATATTTTACCGATCGAAAAATCGTCGACGGCTTGAAAGAACAGGCTCCTTTGTATGCTGACAACTTTGACGACTGGGCAGAAGAGGCAATGGGCATTGGCCTTTATTCCGTTTGGATGGCCCTGGCCGAAGCCGGTATTGGCGCTTCCTTGCAGCACTACAACCCATTGATTGACGAAGCCGTCAAGGAAGCCTTCAACATTCCTGACAGCTGGGTTCTTCGTGGTCAAATGCCCTTTGGCTCCATCGAAGCCCCTGCTGACGAAAAGACCTACCTGGCAGACGATGCACGTTTTAAGCTCTTTCAGTAATTTTTCTGAGAAAACCGCAAGGTTTTCTTTTTTTATTTTCATTTTTCTTGACAGAAGCCAGGTCCTCTTGTATGATTAGTTTAACTTTTAATACTTTAGGAGCATTTTTATGACTGCATTCCAATCACAAGTAAATCGCCAATGGTGGCGCCGGTAGGAAAGCAGCTTTTCGGTTAACGGACAAGCTGTGACGACAGTATTGTCCCAACCGGCTTCTTCGTAATGGTTAAAAGTCTGTTTGGGTATAACACATGACCCAGGCAGACTTTTTTTATGCCCAAAATTCTGTCTGGGTACACAATTTAAGGGAGAGAATGATGAATAAACGTCTACTAACCGTCACTTCGGTTATCCTAGCCTTCTTGGTCGTCGCCTTTTTCACTGAGGGGCAAAGCAGCGCCAAGAAAAATAATCAAGTGCCAACCGTTGGCATCTTACAACTGGTAACCCACCCCGCCCTTGACCAAATCCATCAAGGAGTTGTCGATGGGTTGAAGGCCGGGGGCTATACAAATGGTAAGAACGTCAAAATTGCTTACCAAAACGCCCAGGCCAACCAGGCCAACCTGAAGACAATGGCCCAGGACTTCATTAATAAAAACGATGACCTGACCGTTGGAATCGCAACGCCCGCCGCGCTGTCGCTGGCTCAGGCCTCAAAGAACCAGTCGCCCGTTGTCTTGGCCGGCATTACCAACCCGGTCGGCGCCAAGCTGGTTAACTCGCTTTCAAAGCCCGGCAAGAACGTCACGGGCGTTGCCGGTGACTCCCCTTACCAAAAGCAAGTGTCCGTCTTTAAGGAAGTCTTACCAAAGGCGAAGACGATCGGGATTATCTCGACGACTTCGGATGCCGGTGGAACTTACAACGCCGCGCAGATGAAGAAGGCCTTGCAAAAGTCCGGCTACAACGTCAAGTCCTACACCATTTCGTCAACCAACGACATGCTCCAAGTCGCCACAACGATGGCCGGTGAAGTCGACGCCATCTACGCGCCTCAGGATAACTCCGTGGCCACGGCGATGAAGACTTTGGTATCGGCCGCAAAGGCCCGGAACGTGCCAGTCATTCCGTCAAACGACACCATGGTCGCAGACGGTGGCCTCGTCACCTACTCACAGTCCCAATACCAAGTCGGTTACCAAGCCGGACAAATGGCCGCCCGCATCTTAAAGGGTGAAAAGGCCTCCGGCATGCCAGTTCAAATGGTCTCCAAGGGAAACTACGCCATTAACACGCAGACGGCTTCCGACCTTGGCATCACCTTACCAGAAGACATCGTGGCCAATGCCAAAGCAAACAAGGAGGTCTACTAATGTCCATCATCGTTTCTTCCATTTCACAGGGTATTCTCTGGGCCATTCTCGGCGTTGCCCTCTACCTGACCTTCCGTATTCTAAACTTTGCAGACATGACGGTGGAAGGTTCCTTCCCCTTGGGTGCATCAACGGCCGTTGCCTTGATTGCCCATGGCACAAACCCCTTCTTAGCAACCATTGCCGCCCTCTTTGTTGGTGCTATCGCCGGATTGATTACCGGTGTCCTCTACACCAAGGGACGGATCCCCATTCTTTTGGCCGGTATTCTGGTCATGACGGCCTGTCTGTCGATTAACCTACGAATCATGGGCTCCGCCAACATTTCACTTTTGGATCAGAAGACCATCTTCTCCGTGCCCTTCCTCTCCGATCTGCCGAAGTACTTCGATGGTGTCGTTCTTGGATTAATCGTCATTTCCATGCTTTTGGCCTTCCTCATGTGGTTCCTGCAAACCGAACTCGGTCAAGCCTTTATCGCTACCGGCGATAACAAAGTCATGGCAGCCGCCTTTGGTATCAAGACCGACCGCATGACCATCATGGGCCTCATGGTTTCAAACGCCTTAATCGCCTTTGGTGGTGCCGTTATCGCTCAAAACAACGGCTTTGCTGACATTAACATGGGAATCGGAATCATCGTGATCGCCCTGGCCTCCATCATCATTGGGGAAGTGGCCTTTGGAAACCTGTCCTTGAACCAACGTTTGGTGGCCGTTGTCATCGGTTCCATCATCTACCGCTTGGTTCTCCTGGCCGTTTTGCAACTTGGCTTCTCAACAAACGACTTGAACTTGATTTCATCAATCATCTTGGCTCTGGCCATGATGCTGCCTCAGGTTCGAAAGTATCTGAAGCTTGATAAAGTCCTGCACATGGGAGGTAAAGTAAATGACTAATCCTGTATTTTCATTAAAAGATGCCACAGTCACCGTGCCAAACGGCACTACGATCTTAAACGATTTGAATCTGGACATTTACCCAGAGGACTTTATCACGGTCCTTGGTACGAACGGGGCGGGAAAGTCGACCCTCTTCAACGTCATTTCTGGTGATTTACCCATCACTTCTGGTTCAGTTGAACACGAGGGCAAAGACATTACGCAGATGCCTGCTGTTAAGCGGACTTCCTTCTTAGCCCGGGTCTTCCAGGATCCAAAGCTTGGCACTGCTCCCCGGATGACGGTGGCAGAAAACCTCTTACTCGCAGAAAAGCGCGGGTCTAAGCGGACTTTGAAGAACCGCAAGCTGACCAGCCAGAAGTTAGCCGAATACTTCGAGCTAACCAAGACAATGGGCAATAACTTGGAAGACCGCCTTCAAACGGCAACCGGTTCGCTTTCAGGTGGGCAACGTCAAGCCCTTTCCTTCTTGATGGCAACTCGGGTAAAGCCTGGCTTACTCCTATTGGATGAACACACGGCCGCCCTTGATCCAAAGACTTCGGACCAGTTGATGGCCGCCACCAACCACCAAGTCAAGGATAACAAGCTAACCGCCTTGATGATTACCCACAATTTAAAAGACGCCTTGAAGTATGGTAATCGCTTAATTGTCTTAAACGCCGGCCAGATTGTCTTAGACGTCAAGGACGAAGAAAAGAATCAGCTAACCGAAGCCGACCTCTTAACCTACTTCGTTCACTAAAATGAATCAAAAAAGTCCTGCTCAGCTGAGCAGGACTTTTCTTTGTTTAAAAATCAAAGGGATTTTCCTCTGAATTGATCTTATTAAAGACTTCAAAAAGATGATCGCGTTCGGTTATCTTATACTTTTTCAATTTCCGATCGTAGACCACTTCGGACTGGACGTCTTCGCCCTGTTGTAAGTCCGTTAGAAACTCACGAATGGCCGCAATGTCTCGCTGGACGGTCTTTTGACCAACAAAGAAGAGGTCTTCAATCTGATCAACCGACATCGCCTGTTTAGAAATCAGGATAGAATATAGACGTAAAATACGTTGTTTATCGTTAAAGACGTTCTTTTCTCGTGACATGCGTAACTCCTTTGCTTATTGTAGCAAAAAAAAGCAGTCAGACCTAGCGATTTAGACAAATAAAAAAGCAGACTAGCGTCTGCTCTTTTATTATACGGATCGACGACGGAAAATCAGGTAAGTTAAGACATAAATCACAACTAAATAGAAGATGTATACTGCCCAAACAACCCAGACATCCGTTCCAAAATAGTTCATCATGTATTCATTTTGGACTTTTTGACCGTTAAATTGTGAAAGGAAGGCTTCCACCGTCAATGGGTTCCAACGCAGCGGTTCCCAGAACTGCACCAAAAAAGTCGTGATTGCGGCAATAATGGACGTCGCCACAGACAAAACGATACCAATGGATACGGCTGCTGCCGTAGACTTAACCAGATTGGACACCATCAAGACAATGGCGAAGAAAAAGAGGGTCATAATCACGTCCATTACCTGGTTAAACAGGAAGGGCTGCCACTGTATCTCGGTTTCGGTTGTCCCGTTAGTCATTTGGAAAATGAGCCGGCCAGCCAGCGTACCCAAGACCGCCGAAGTCAGCACCAAAACGTACTCGAAGACAATCATGATGATTTTGGCAACAAAGACTTGGAGGCGTGAGTACTGGCGGGAAAGCAAGGGACGAATGGTCCCGTAATTAAATTCCTGCGTAAAAGTCAGAGCGGAAATCACCGATGCCGAAATGGCAACAATCAAGCCAGCTCCACCAAGGCTGTAATAACCAGCCTGCTGTGAATCGGCTGGAACCAACCAGGTCAAAACCACAATGGGTGTGACAAAGGCCAGGATTGCCCAAATGTAGAAGCGGTTTTGCTTCACGGCCTTCATCCATTCTTGTTTTAATAAAGTAAGCATGCGTTCTCCTTTACGTACAACTTAGGCACGGGTGCTGTTTTCAGACAGCACTTCCATCAGATGATCTTCCAAGTTAACCGTTGCCGTTTGGATATCTTGCACTTCCAAATTAGCTTCCGTTGCCTTGGCCAAGACAGCTTGGGCGTTAACGCCCTCTTCAGCCGTAATCAGCACGTCGTCTTCGCTCCCCATCGCCACTTGCCAACCAGCTGCTTCAGCGGCTTTGACCATGGCGTGGTTATCCGATGTCTTCACCTTAATTTGGGCCTTGTCTTCCGAGAGGAATTCCGCCATTGTTGCCCGACGAATAATCTTCCCCTTATTGATGATGACCACGTCATCAGCCAGGCGTTGTAATTCATCCAGCAAGTGGGAGGAAATCAAAAAAGCAATTCCCTGGCCAGCCAACTTCTGAATCAAGGCACGGATTTCCCGGACGGACTGGGGGTCCAAGCCATTCATTGGTTCGTCCAAAATGACCAGCTTTGGCTTACGAACCAGGGCAATGGCAATTCCAAGCCGTTGCTTCATTCCAAGGGAGAAATTCTTCGCCTTTCGTTTACCGAAATTATCACCATCGATTCCGGTTAGTTTCATCAATTCATGGATATCTTCAGGATCCTTTGAATCCATGGCGTAGTACTTCATGTGATCTTCGGCCGTGAAATTTGGATAAATGGCAGGATACTCAATCAAGTTCCCCATCTTCGCCAAGGCCTTGGTTTTTGAAAACTTGACCGCTTGTCCGTCGAAAGTCACCTCTCCGGAATCAAAGCGCATCAAACCAGTCATGGCACGCATGGCCGTTGACTTTCCAGCTCCGTTTGGTCCAATCAAACCAACAATTCGACCGGGTTCAACAGAAAATGATACGTTGTCCAAGGCCTTGTAAGAACCAAAGTGCTTGGACAGGTGACGCAATTCTAATAGTGACATAGGCACCGTCTCCTTTTGTAAAACGCCTTGCTTTAACTACAGCAAGCTTTTAACTTATTTCGAGTTGCCCCTATTATAACAAAGGGCAAAATCACCGCCTAATATTTGGCAAAGTTTAACCATTCCATAAAAAAAACTCCCCTTTCGGGGAGCAATTCAATCACCAGATTCCTAGTACGGGAGAGAAGGTATAAATTAGGTTTAGAGAGAAGTATTTATAGTGACTAGGAACCTGGCTTCTTGATATATTGCTATATCATGCTTTTATTATGGTGCGCCCAGATTAAATTCAAGTTAAACTTTCCATTTATTTTTATTAATTTTGGAAATTTATCGAAAATAATCAAATCGGTTTAGTTAACCGTTCCCAAGAAGTACTTCTTCTTACCACGCCGAACGAGCACAAACTGCCCTTCATAGGCAGCCTTTGGATCAATTTCGGCTGCCACATCGGTAACTTTTTCACCATTGATGCGGACTGCCCCGTTGGTCACATCTTCACGGGCCTGGCGCTTGGACTTTTCGATACCGGCCTCGACAAGGAAGTCAACGATGTTTTGCTTCTCAGCACTCGTTTCAAAGCCCGGTACACCTGAAAAGACATCCTTGATTTGCTGAACCGTTAATTCGGCTACGTCACCAGAAAAGAGGGCCTTTGACAAAGCCTCCGCCTCTTCTACGGCAGCCTGTCCGTGAACAAAGGCCGTCACTTCTTCGGCCAAACGCTTTTGCCCAAGACGAGCACCTGGGTTTTCATTCACTTCTTTTTCAAGCTCTTCGATTTCTTCCTTCGATAGGAAGGTAAAGTACTTTAAGTACTTCACGACATCCGCATCGGCCTGGTTGTACCAGAACTGGTAGAAGGTATATGGCGAAGTCTTTTCAGCGTTCAACCAAATGGCGTTTCCTTCAGACTTACCAAACTTTTTACCAGTTGAATCCGTCATCAATGGAATCGTCAAACCAAAGGCAGGGGCATCGTTTCCTTCCACCGTGTGAATCAAATCAACACCGGAAGTGATGTTTCCCCACTGATCAGACCCACCAATTTGCAAGCGAACGTTTTCTTCTTGCCAGAGGTGCAAAAAGTCAATCGCCTGCAAAATTTGGTAAGTAAACTCGGTATAGGAAATTCCAGTTTCCAAACGGGAGGCGACCACGTCCTTTTTCAACATCACGTTAATGGAAAAAAGCTTTCCAAAGTCACGCAGGAAGGTTGGCAAGGAGAGGTTGTTCAACCAGTCGGCGTTGTTGACAATCGTCGTACCGTTTTGCCCAAAGAGCTTGGTGACCTGGGCTGAAATGCCCTTTTCGTTTTCCTTTAATTGTTCGTCTGACAGCAATTTGCGTTCCGTTGTTGGCCGGGGGTCACCAATTGATCCGGTAGCCCCACCGACAATGATGACGGCCTTCCCACCAGCATTTTGAAAACGCTTCAAAACCATGAAGGGAATTAGGTGGCCCAGGTGCAGGGAATCAGCCGTCGGATCGGTTCCGACATACGCGCCAATTTGGCCCTCATCCATGGCCTTCAACAAGCCTTCTTCATCTGTAATTTGGTTCAGTGCCCCACGCCATTTCAAGTCTTCAATAAAATTCATGTTCTTCCCCCTTTTTTCTATAACAATTAAAAAAGTCGCCCTAATCCAATTGGA
Organism: Fructobacillus papyrifericola; assembly: GCF_018437235.1. Classification (GTDB taxonomy): domain Bacteria; phylum Bacillota; class Bacilli; order Lactobacillales; family Lactobacillaceae; genus Fructobacillus; species Fructobacillus papyrifericola. Next base: position 337,082 of record NZ_JAAMFJ010000002.1, read on the forward strand.
TTAGGACGACAAAAACCGCGGTACCACCTAAATTACCCCTTTGTGGGGTCACTTTAATTGGCCTTAACGCGGCGCTAAACGTCATTTTCTATTCGTTGTGTACCCGGAAGAGTTAGACCGACTCACAGCACCGTCAGCTCTCTTTGTACCAGTGCCCTTCCGCTCTGCAACAATGATGAATTTATTATAGCACATCAGCTCAAGGCTGCCCATTCTAAGTGATTGGTCTATTTTGTAATTTTTGACATATTTCATCCTTTTTCTTACAATGTATGTATAGAACATATCATTATCGATTACAAAATTACCGGGCTTGATATATGTTTGATTCGCCTTGCTAACATCTGATGTTGGCGTTTTTGTTTGAATAGCAGGAGCAAATCTTCGATGAAAATTGCACTCATTGGTGCGGGTCCCAGAAACCTGGCCATTTTAGGACGGTTACTCTTTACCGTCAATACAAAAGCAACTTATGAAATCGACCTCTTCGACCCCCAACCAATCGGTGGCCGCGTTTGGGATCCTTTTTTGACCAATAACCATGCCTTCTTAATGAATACCTACGCCAACCAGGTCACTCTTTTTGACGACTATGAATTACTGGATCACGAAACACCAATCGAACGCCCCAACCTCTTAACTTGGGCGCAGACCGTTGCCTTCGACTACTTAAATGATCACCCAGAATATCCTGATGCCTACCGAAACGAAGTCTTAACATTGATTTCCGCAAACACCTTTGCTTCGCGTGGCCTTTTCGGTGTTTATGCTGCCTGGTACTTTGAAGAAGTGCAAGCTGCTTGCCCAAAAAACATTCACATCCACTTTCATCAAACAGAAATCATTGATATGGAAAAGGGCGCGCGACGCTTTTCATTGACGGGGCGCGATGGTTTTACTAGTAAATACGACCGAGTAGTTTTGGCTCCCGGTCACATTGATAATCAACCAAACAAAAAGCAGAAGGAACTGGCAGCCTTTGCTAAGCGGCACAGCCTGGCCTACTTCCCCGCTTCCCACCCGGCTGAAAACGACTTTGACAAAATTAATGAAAATGATCAGGTCTTAATCGAAGGATTAGGGCTCTCCTTTTTCGATGTCATCTTATCTTTGACCGGTGCCAAAGGCGGTACTTTTGTTACTAACAACGATGGTTCCTTAACATACCGCCCCTCCGGGCACGAACCACACATTGTTGCCGGTGCCTTTAACGGCTTACCCCCACGAACAAAGGGCGTCAACCAAAAGGAATCCGCTCAGGTCTACCAGCCCCACTTCTTTACCTTGAAGCGCATGAAAGAAGAGGCAAGTAATAATCTTGGCAAGATCTCCTTCGAACACTTCATGAAAACCCTAAAACAAGAGCTGACTTTTAAGTATCTTTATAATCAGGTTCAGCTACTGAAATTGGATACGGGTGTTTCAAAGGCTTCGATCATTTCGGATCTAATGCATCCGGAACGCTGGTCCTCCATCAACGAGAAGTATGGACTCCATTTGGATATGAGCATCGATTGGGATAGCCTTGTTTTTCCAGCGATGGAATGGCCAGATGCAAAAACATTCCAAAAAAACTTACACAAGCACATCGAAAACGATATTCGATCGGCAAAACTTGGTAATGATTGGTCGCCCCTGACTGGTTCTTACTACATCTTACGGGACATGCGTGATACAATTCGTACCCTTTATAACGAAAACTACTTCTTTGCTGATGGCTACGAGAAGATGTTAACGACTTTTCGAGCCTTCGATAACCAGCTATCTGCCGGTCCTCCCCTCGTTCGTATGCAGCAGTTACTAGCTCTGATGGATGCTGGCATTTTGGAAATTGCCGGCCCTGGTTTTAAAACTAGTCGCGGCCATTCGACCTTTGTTGCCACCGATCGTTACGGCCAACACTTTGAAGGTACTGCGTTAATCGAGGCTCGTTTATCAGAGATTAACTTCAACATTGCTAAATCACCCTTGATTCAATCCTTACAAAAGCAGAGATTGATTCGAAAAAACGATCGTTTGCGTAAATCAGACGGTTCCCTCCTCCTCGGTAACACGATTAAAGTCGACTTGAAAACCCTGACTGTTCTCGACAAAAACAATCAACCAGTCGACGGTTTCTTCGTTTCCGGAATTCCACTGGAAGGTGAACGCTGGTTTAACACGGTTATCCCACGCCCCTATGTCAACACCCTGATCTTTGAAGAATCAAAACGATTAGTTGAAGCACTTCAGGAACGGCATTCGCACTTTCATAAACTCTTACAAAAAAAGGACTGATAGCAATCAGTCCTTTTTATTAGGCATTTAAGAAGGCAATTTTCATTTGGTAAACCTTTTCGTTATCAAAGTCTCTAATTCCGTGATGGCCGCCTTCCAACCAATAGGTCTTCGCCTTTTTCCCGGTCATATTTTCGTAGCGTTCAACCATTTCCATGCTCTGTTGGTAGGGAACAACTTGATCCGCTAATCCTGCCATGGCAAAGAGTTCAGGCATCGCCTCCGTAAAATAGTTAGCTGGATTACCTTGGCTGACACCAACGGGATTTTCATTCACCTGATGGCCCGCTAAGGCTAACCCTTCAAAGGAATTCTGCGAGCCAGACTCTGCATACTTTGGCTGAATCTCTGCTGCTTCAAACTGTTCTTTGAAACGATCAAACTCGTATGGCCCATACGAAGCGATGACCTTTTGAATCACCGGCAAATCTTCGAGTCCATCTTCCAAGCCGTCTTCATAACCAACTTTTACGCCGGCCGATACCGATGCCGTCGTTAGCAAGGCTAGCTGCGCACCCGACGATTCGCCTGCTAGGTAGAAACGATTGGTGTCCAATCGCCATTTCTGTGCCCCTTCCTTCAAGGCATGGAGCACAGCCCGCACTTCGGCAATCTGTTTAGGAAAGGAATAGTTCTTTTCAGAAACCAGGCAATAGTTCATGGAGGCAACGGCATAGCCTTCCTCGGTTAATCGTAGCATTGGTGCCAATTTTTCTGAAGACTTCCTTCCGCGAACAAGGCCCCCCCACCCTGTAAATCTAAGAGCAGTGGGATGAGAGTGTCCCCTTGCATTTCCTTTGGCAGGTATAAATCAAAGGATTGCCATTTCTTTCTTCCATAAGGAATATCTGTCAGGATTTTCCCAACGCTATTCGGTACCACAACGTCGTTAAACACTACTTTTTGATCTTTAAACAGCATATGCCCCCCCTTAATTGTTTCACGTGAAACAGACAGCTAAAACGTTTCACGTGAAACATTTTAAAGAAAAAGCTAAACCCAAGGTTTAGCTTAACAAAACAACAACCTTCTTAAGAATTGCTTAATCTTTTCCGTTCTTTCGATTATCCCAGAGGTAAACAACCAGGAGCATAATCGTTGCTAGGTTTGCTGAAACCAAGGCGACTCCCTCTGCTTTAAAGACCCAGCTGGCAATTGAGATAAACAATAAAACAAGGGCAATAATTGCTGTATAAACTGTCGTAATCTTCATCTACTTAATTCTCCTTCTTTTCTTCCTTTAACAAACGAAGCATCTCCTCTTGTAAGGCAATGTTCTTCTTCACCAAGTCATTGTTCTCCCTTTGCAACTTCTGCATATCCAATGAGTCCTGGTGAGGTTCATCGTAACCCCACTTCTCCTGCTCCGCACCAATTAACCAGTTATTGACGAATTCGATGAAATAGAAAACAGCCAGAGCGATTGCCAGTAAGGTCAGGGCAGACGTTAAGAAGTCCGATAGATTAGCCCATGTACTTGAGAAATTAATTGGGTGACTTGGTCGGACTAACCAGCGCCAAAGAGCGGAGAAAAAGTGAAAGAGTGTGCTGACTAACTCTTTCACCGTCGACCCAAAGGCGTTACCAACAACAACAGAAATCACAAATGTCAAAAGGTTGGGGGCGAAGAGGAAGCGCCGGAAGGAAACCATCCCTTCTGATGACTTCTTAATCAAACGGTTCTTTTGTTCTTGGAATTCTTTACTTTCACGAGCTTTGAATCGCATGATGCCTCCAATGTTCCTAAAATTACTTTCATGACTATTATACGTCAGAAGGGCCTTATAAAAAAGATTCCAAGGCCCAGAAGATATAAAAAAAGAAGCAAACAATCGATCGAATTGTTTACTTCAAATATCCTTTTTATTTCTTCAAGAAACCATAGCGATGGAAGGCGTATGTTGCAGCAACCATCAGCAAGATCATAATAACGATGGTTACCCACCAACCGGATGCATGGTTGGCAAATGGTAGGTAATCGACGTTTTCACCATAAAAGCCGGAAACGACCGTTGGAATGGTAAAGACAATCGAGTAAACCGTCAAGACTTTCATCGTCCAGTTCAGATCACGGTTACCTAAGGTTCCAGTTGCCTTAGTCACGGCATTGATGACTTCCATTGCCAAACCGGCCATGTCCCGGGCCTGTTCAACTTCAACCCGGACGGCATCCAGCAAGTCCAAATCATCTTCTGAAATGTGACTTTGGTAAGAGCGGCGAATCTGGTCCAACATGATGAGGTTATTGGCCAGTGAGTTTTGCAAATAAATCATTTGAATCTGCAGGTGGAGCAAGTCGTTGGTCTGCTTGGTTAACTGCTTACGATTACCGAACTGCGCTTGAATGGCACGACGCTGACGGTTGATTTCAGTAATTTCCTCACCATACATCGTCATTAATGGATAAATCCCTGTAATGAGAAACTCGAAAACGGAAATGTTTTCATCATCCGGACGGTGGCCATCAATTTTACCGGTCAAGAATTCCTTCTTCATGTAATCCGTTGGTCGGTGAGCAAAGGTGTAGAGGTCGCCATGAACCAAAACAATCCCAATCGGACGAGTTAAAACGGGTTCTGGCTCGGCAGAAATGATGTCTAAGATAATCAATGCCTCGTCAGCATCTGGATCAAATTCCATGCGCACCGATTCGTTATGATCAGTGGCATATCCCAACATCTGCTCCGTTAACCCGTGCTTTTGCAAGAGCTGTTCACGGTCGTCTTCTGACATGTTGGTGACATGGTACCAGCGGAATTTGGTGTTTTCTTTTAACATTTCAATCATGGTGCCCGACCCCTTTTAAAATATCAAGAAAAGTGAACCTTAGCGCTTCTTTGAACGAGTTGCCTTACGTAACTTACGTGCACGTGCCTTTTCCTTGGCCCGCGCTTCTTCCCGTTCCTTCTTCAATTTAAACGGATTTTGCAAGATAAAGGTCTGAACCATCTGGAAAAGGTTTCCGATTACCCAGTAAAGGGAAACCGCAGAAGGCACAGCTAAAGAAGTAAAGAAGATAATGAATGGGAAGATGAAAGGCAAGATCTTCGTCATGGCGTTTTGCTGCGGGTTGGCCTGTGTTGACAACCAGGATGACCCAAAGGTAAAGAGCGCAGCCAGAACTGGCAAAACAAAGTAAGGATCTTGCTTTCCCAAGTTTAACCAGAGGAAAGAGCCAGAACGAAGAACCGCTGAGTTATGGATTCCCTGATACAGGGCAATCAAAACCGGCATCTGAACCAACAAAGGTAACATAGAGGCAAATGGTGAAACCCCGTGTTCCTTATAAAGAGCCTGCTGTTCTTGAGCAAGCAAGGTCCGCGTTTCTGTATCACGGCCAGCGTACTTTTCTTGCAGGACTTTCAACTGGGGTTGAAGAACCTGCATCTTCTTCATTGAATCCATTTGATAGACCATCAATGGCAAAATGAAAAGTCGGATAAAAATCGTGAAGATGACGATTCCCATTCCATAAGAAGTACCAAACCAAGATGAAACACCGAGGATGGAACGAATAAAGAAGGAAACGAAGCCACCCCAAAGGCCAGACCCCGGTACATAGCCGGTATAGGACTGGTCAGCGGCGATGATACCGATAACGGCCAATGCTGCTAGAAAGAGTGGGAGAAAGCCAATTGTTTTGACCCATTTGTTAATCTTTGCCATGTTGATCATCCTTTAAAAGTTTTGCTAATCCCAAAACATGGGTGAGTTGCTGTTTAATAAATGCCTGTGATTCGCCAGCGACACTGGGTCTTGCAATGACCAAGATGTCACTTTGCTGATCGAGTCTTGGCTTTAGTTCAAGCATCGACTGTCGAATCCGCCGTTTAACATGAACACGATCATGGGCTTTTCCAATTTTCTTACCAACCGATAGGCCAAGGCGAAAGTGCTTTTGCTCTTCTTTTTTTAGTCGATAGACAACAAAGTACTTATTGGCCACCGATTGGTGGTGGTCAAAGACGTTTTGGAATTCTTCTGGCTTTTTAATCCGAAATGACTTACGCATAAGTTTCCACCTAAATTCTTATGTACGCAGGCTTCCCTGCATGAATCAATGAAAATAAAAAGGCCACTGCAAGCAGCGACCTGTTTAGGCAGATAATACCTTGCGGCCCTTCGCGCGGCGGCGAGCCAAAACCTTACGACCGTTGCTCGTTAACATACGCTTACGGAAACCGTGTACGCGTGCGCGATGACGCTTCTTTGGTTGGAATGTACGCTTCATTAGGATTTACCTCCATTAACTATTTGTCTGCAAATTTCTTTGCAATTCGAGATTAATCATACCATGGATACCCTGCCCTGACAAGCACAGCAAGGGGATCTTCCAAAATAAATCCTATATAAAGGAAAAAACTTATCAACAAACTTATCCCATTCTTTTCAAAAGCCCTTTGATAAGTCCAAAAGAGAAAGGTCTTTTACCGGCATTTTACACAAGTTATCCACATTTCCACAGGTTGGGGACTGATGCCTGGGGAAAACGTTGATAAAAGAAGAAAAGATGATAATATCAAGCTTCTTTCTGGGGAAAACTCTTTGGATTTGGGGATAAAGCGAATTTTTGTTCCCTCGTTTTTACACATGCCCCTTCATTTTTACCCACATCTGTGGATTTCCATTCCTCTTTTGTCATTTCTGGGGAAAACTAGGCTAGGCTATTTTTTTTTGCTATACTAGCCATATCGAAACTTTCATTTATTACGTCATTATTGGAGATTTCAATGTCTGAAGAACTCAGTTCAAAAAAACTATGGGACAAAATCAGTTTTTCACTCTTCCAAGACCTTGGTGCAATCAGCTTTGCTTCCTTCGTTGATCCACTAACACCAGTTGGAATTGAAAACAATCGTTTCATTATTCAAGTTCCAGGCGAATTCGCCGACAAAATAATCAATCAGTGGAATAACGAAATTTCCATGAAGTTTGTTGAATACGCCAACAACGAAACCGGTGAATTCATTCGTCCAGAATTTCAAAAGACCGCTGCAAACCATACTTCAGAAAGCGAACAGGCAAATCCAACCCTTTCAAGCCAAACAGCCCCTCTCGAAAGTGAACAACACATTCCCTTTTCCCAAGACGCTGGTTTGAATCCGGACTTCACCTTTGACCATTTCGTTATCGGATCTGGTAACGAAAACGCCCGGGCCATTGCCCAAGCCGTTGCCGAAGGTCCTGGAAAAGTCTACAACCCCTACCTCATTTATGGTGGTGTTGGACTTGGTAAGACCCACTTAATGCAGGCCATTGGAAACAAGTATGCCAAGGACAATCCAAACGCTCGAATCAAGTACGCGACTGCCGAAGATTTCCTAAACGACTTTACCAATTCCCTGCGTAAGGGTGGCGATACCAACGCGACCGCCCTCTTTAAAAAGACCTATCGGTCGCTGGACATGCTTCTAGTCGACGATATTCAGTTCTGGGCCGGTAAGCCACAGGTTCAAGAAGAGTTCTTCAACACCTTTAACGCTCTGACCAAGGCCAATAAGCAAATTGTCATGACCTCGGACCGCTATCCAAACGACATTCCTGATTTGCAGGACCGGTTGAAGTCCCGCTTCGAACAAGGGATTACCTCGGATATTCAAAAACCCGATGTCCAAACCCGTGTGGCCATTTTGCGAAACCTGCAGGATCAAAACGACCTGGACATTCCAAACGATGTGCTTCAATTAATCGGTGAATCGGTTGATGACAACGTTCGTACCTTGGAAGGTGCCTTCCACAAGTTCGAAGCGAAAATCCGCTACATGAACAAGCCGGCAACCATTGAAACGGCCAAGACCATCTTGGATGAAATCAACGCCAACAAAAAGACGGTGGTCACGGTCGATCGCATCCAACAAGTCGTCGCGGCTTACTACATGCAAACCGTTGACGACATGAAATCCAGTCGTCGTCAATCCGATTTGGTCATGGCTCGACACGTTGCCATTTACCTAACGCGAACGATGACCGACATGTCCCTGCCGCAAATTGGGCATGCCTTCGGCGATCGTGATCACTCCTCCATTTCCCACGCCTTTACCAAGATCGAAGAACAGGTCGAAAAGGAAGCCCGGATGAAGGAAATGATTCAGGCTCTGGCCGAAGACATCAGAAACGGCCAATAGGCCCTGTGGATAAGTCAGGAAATTAACGAGCAGTTATACACGGACTTTTCCACAGGCAAAAGCCTGCTAGCTTCAGGATTTCGGGCTAATCCCCGGAATCCGCAGCCCTTATTACTATTACTAGTTATTTATTACTCTATTTAGTTAACTATCGCACCTGCCACAAAGGAGGCCATGTGCTATGAAATTTACGATTAATCGACAAGCTTTTATCAAAGCCTTAAACGATGTGTCACGAGCAATTTCATCAAAGACGACGATTCCAATTTTGACGAATTTGAAACTCGACTTACAAGAGGATCAATTGGTCTTAACTGGATCCAACGCAGATATCTCCATTCAAATTACGTTGACAGCAGAAGACACGACAAATGAATTGACGATTGAATCCACCGGTGGCATTACATTGCCAGCCACCTTCTTCATTAACATCGTCAAGCACTTACCTGCTGCCAACATGACTTTGTCCATTGAAGGCTTGCAAGCCTTGATTACGTCTGGTTCCGCCTCCTTTAAAATCAATGGTCAACCAAGCTCTGCCTACCCCAAGTTGCCTGAATTGACCGAGACCAAGTCCCTGAAACTGTCGGCTGCTCAATTGATTGAATTGATTGCCCAGACAAAAATTTCCGCTTCCACTCAGGAAAGTCGGCCAATTTTGACTGGTATTCATCTTTCCTTGTCAGGCAACCAAATCAAGGCTGTCACAACCGACTCCCACCGATTGTCACAACGAATCATCACCCTGGTTGGTGCTGAAAGCGTGGATGAGGCCTCCGTTATTATCCCGGCCAAGGCCTTTAACGAATTGCAGTCCCTTTTGGAAGGTCAAAACGTTGTGGAAGTCAAGCTTTCGGCCAACCAAGCCGTCTTTACCTTCGGGAACACGACTTTCTACTCCCGCCTGCTTGAAGGAAACTACCCTGAAACGGACCGCTTGATTCCATCAGAAGCAAACACTGAAATCGAAATCGATGCCGGTGTGCTTTCCGGTGCCATCGACCGTGCCTCTCTTCTTTCGCACGAATCACGGAACAACGTGGTTTTGTTGACCATCAAGGATCAACAAGCAGAGCTGTCCGGTAATTCCCAGGAAGTTGGTCAAGTCAAGGAAGCCTTGTCAGCCGATAAGATTTCCGGCGATGACCTAGAAATTTCCTTTAACCCGGACTATGTTCGCGATGCCCTGCGCGTTTTGCAGGGAAAGACGGTCGAATTGAAGTTCACAACGAACCTGCGGCCCTTCATCATTATCCCTGAAGGCGAAACCGACAATAAGCAGTTGCAGCTGGTCACACCAGTCCGGACTTTCTAAGGTATTCCATAAAAAGACCCCAAGGGGTCTTTTTTTTCATTTGTAAAGCAAAGAAGGAATTTTTGGTCAAAGAGGCAAAAGTCGCCAAAAATAACGAAAAGAGCTAAAAAAGCCTCTTAGGGGTAAATACTGGGAAGTATGGTATAATAACAGGGTAAGTCTGTAAGGAATTAGGGGAAGATTATGGCCGAACGCTTGGCGATTACAACAGAGTACATCACCCTTCAACAATTATTGAAAATTGAGGACATCATCCCATCGGGTGGCCAGGCGAAAGCCTACCTCGCCGATGCCCTTGTCTTATTGAATGGTGAAAAAGAAAACCGCCGGGGCAAGAAGCTTTATCCCGGAGACCAGGTGGAAACGGCTGGCCAGGTTTTTGAAATCGTTGCTGAATCAGAAGACGAAGCAAGGAAGCGCGCCGAACAGGCAGCAATCCTTGCCCGCTTCCAAAAAGCGCAAAAGCCGGCTAAAAAGAGCAATCCCAAACCCGCACGGACGAAGAAGTCGGGGCAAGCAAAGACTTCGAAAAAGCGCCCAACAGGTCCTGCTTCGTGGAGCTAAAAGAGCTTTCGCTCAGTCACTTTCGCAATTACGACCAGGCTGACCTCCACTTTCAACCCGGCGTGAACGTCTTTTTAGGACAAAACGCCCAGGGTAAGACCAACTTGCTGGAGAGCATCTACGCCTTGGCCCTGGCCCGTTCCCACCGGACCAAGGTCGATAAGGACTTGGTGCAATGGGGAGAGGAACAGGCGCGAATTGCCGGCCTGGTTGAAAACCGCTTCGGTAAGCTGCCCCTCGCCCTTTCCTGGTCCAATAAGGGCAAGCAAGCTCGGGTTAACCACCTTGACCAACCCCGTTTATCGACCTACATTGGTCAGCTAAACGTCATTCTCTTCGCCCCGGAGGATTTGGACTTGGTCAAGGGGCCACCGGCCGTACGCCGGCGCTTCATTGACATCGAGTTTGGCCAGATGAACCGCACCTACCTGCAGTTATCGAGTCAGTACCGACAAGTGTTAAAGGATCGCAATGCCTACTTGAAGGCCTGGTCCTTTGGCGCTAAAAAAGACCAAGTCTTTTTGGACGTCTTGACCGAGCAGCTGATTGAACTAGCAGCCAAGTTAATGCTTCTAAAAAAGCGTTTTCTAAAAGAACTCGGCGAAGCCGCTGCGAAGGTTCATCTCGAAGTAGCCAACCAAAAGGAAGTGCTCGAGCTGCAGTATAAAACGGCGGTTTCGAGCACGGACTTGACCGACTTGGAGACGGTGAAGACAGCCTTGCAGCAGACTTTTTCAAAGCAGGCTGAGCGGGAAAAGAAACAGGGCACGACCCTGGTGGGCCCGCACCGAGACGACTTTGTCATATTGGTGAACGGCGTTGACGTTTCAAACTTTGGCTCCCAGGGGCAGCAACGAACTGCTGCTTTGGCCTTAAAACTTGGTGAAATCGATTTGATGCACCAAGAAACCGGCGAATACCCGGTCCTATTATTAGACGATGTCTTATCGGAGCTGGATGCTTCCAGGCAAACCCACCTACTGATGACCATTGAAAACAAAGTACAGACCTTTATTACCGCTCCCTCGCTTTCCGAGGTCGCTCGGTCGTTGATCAAAGAACCGAAAGTCTTTTTGGTCAAGGACGGAACGATTGAAGAGGAAGGACAAAAGGAGCAAGAGGAGAATCATGGCTGAAGAAGAAAACAAAGCAATCGAAGCCGTTTCGGCTGAAGAGATCGAAAACGCTAGTAAGATGACAACCGACGCGGACGCCTATAACGCCGATCAGATTCAGGTCCTGGAAGGATTGGAAGCCGTTCGGAAGCGTCCGGGTATGTACATTGGAACAACCACTGCCCAGGGACTGCACCACTTGGTTTGGGAAATTGTCGATAACGGAATCGATGAAGCCCTGGCTGGCTTTGCCTCCCACATCACGGTGACAATCGAAAAGGATAACTCCATCACGGTAACCGATGATGGCCGTGGAATCCCGGTTGATATCCAAACAAAGACTGGTAAGCCCGCCCTTGAAACGGTCTTTACCATTTTGCACGCCGGTGGAAAGTTCGGCGGTGGCGGTTACAAAGTCTCTGGTGGTTTGCACGGTGTTGGTGCCTCGGTTGTTAACGCCCTGTCAACGGCACTGGACGTGCAAGTTGTCCGTGATGGCCAACTCTACTACATGGACTTTGAAACGGGCCGGGTGAAGACACCCATGACCAAAAAGTCTGGTGATCTGCCAGTCGAACGAGGAACCATCGTTCACTTTAAGCCAGATCCAGATATCTTCCAGGAAACGACGGTCTACAATTACCAGACCCTCCTTTCCCGTGTTCGCGAATTGGCCTTCTTGAACAAGGGCCTGCGCATTTCGATTACGGACAAGCGGCCGGATGAACCACTGTCTGAGTCCTTCCACTTCGAAGGTGGAATCAAGGAATACGTTTCCTACTTGGACGAAGGCAAGGAAGTCCTCTTCGACCAACCGGTCTATGTGGAAGGCGAAGAAAACGGCATCGTCGTAGAAGTTGCCCTCCAATACACCACCGAAGTCAAAGAAAACCTGAAGACTTTTACAAACAACATCAACACCTATGAAGGTGGAACGCACGAAACTGGCTTTAAGACGGCTTTGACCCGTGTCATTAACGACTATGCCCGCAAGAAGGGCATGATCAAGGAAAACGGGGATTCACTGACCGGAGAAGACGTCCGTGAAGGCATGACGGCCATTGTGTCGATCAAGCACCCGGACCCCCAGTTCGAAGGACAGACCAAGACGAAGTTGGGAAATTCCGATGCTCGTCAGGCCGTTGATCGAATGTTCTCTGAAACCTTCGCCCGCTTTATGCTGGAAAACCCAACGGTTGCCAAGCAAATCGTTGAAAAGGGGTCCCTTGCGCAAAAGGCTCGCCTGTCTGCCAAGCGTGCCCGTGAAATGACCCGTAAGCAATCCGGCTTGGAAATTTCCAATTTGCCAGGAAAGTTGGCCGACAACACGTCCAAGGAACCCGAGATTTCTGAATTGTTCATTGTCGAGGGTGATTCGGCCGGTGGTTCTGCCAAGCAGGGCCGTAACCGCCTGACCCAAGCCATCTTGCCTATCCGTGGAAAGATTTTGAACGTTGGAAAGGCTTCCTTAGACCGTGTCTTGGCCAACGAGGAAATCCGTTCCCTCTTTACGGCCCTTGGTGCCGGCTTTGGTAAGGACTTTGACGTTTCAAAGGCTAACTACCACAAAATCATCATCATGACCGATGCCGATGTCGACGGTGCCCACATTCGTACACTGTTACTGACGCTCTTTTACCGCTACATGCGGCCAATGGTTGACGCAGGCTACATCTACATTGCCCAGCCACCCCTTTATGGTGTGTCCCTTGGAAATTCCAAGAACATGACCTACCTGGATTCTGACGAAGAACTAAACGATTACTTGGCGCAGTTACCATCAAACGCCAAGCCAAAGGTTCAGCGTTACAAGGGTCTTGGTGAAATGGATTACGATCAGCTGGCCGACACGACCATGGATCCCGCAAACCGTCGTTTGCTCCGAGTGGATCCGGCCGATGCCGAAGAGGCTGATTCCGTCATCGACATGCTGATGGGTGGCGATGTGCCACCTCGTCGTCAGTTTATCGAGGACAACGCGGTCTACGTCCAAGACCTTGATATTTAAGCTACTGCTTGATTCGGAGTAAGAAATGCCAGAAGAACAAGATAGTCGTATTAAAAACACCCACCTATCGGAGCAGATGAAGACGTCCTTTTTGTCTTACGCGATGTCTGTTATCGTTGCCCGTGCCCTGCCCGACGTCCGTGATGGATTGAAGCCCGTGCACCGTCGAATTCTCTATTCGATGATTGAACAGGGAAACACGCCCGATAAGCCACATAAAAAGTCCGCCCGTATCGTTGGTGACGTCATGGGTAAGTATCACCCCCACGGTGACTCTGCCATCTATGAGTCAATGGTTCGCATGGCCCAGGACTTTTCCTACCGCTACATGCTGGCCGATGGCCACGGAAACTTTGGTTCGGTTGACGGTGATTCCGCTGCCGCCATGCGTTATACCGAGGCCCGTTTGTCAAAAGTCGCCATGGAAATGGTCCGTGACCTGAACAAGGACACGGTCGACTTTGTACCAAACTACGATGGTGAAGAGCGGGAACCAGAAGTCCTGCCAGCCCGCATCCCAAACCTTTTGGTTAACGGGGCGACGGGAATCGCCGTTGGAATGACCACCAACATTCCGACCCACAACTTGGGTGAAGTCATTTCGGCTTTGCACATTTTGATGAATAATCCGGAGGCGACAACGGCTGACTTGATGGAAGCCTTGCCAGGACCGGATTTCCCAACTGGTGGAATCGTAATGGGTAAGGCCGGCATTCGGAAGGCCTACGAAACTGGTCGTGGAACCATCACCATCCGTGCCAAAGTCGATATCGAACAGACCAAGACGGGTAAGGAACAGATCATTGTGACCGAACTTCCCTACGCCGTTAACAAGGCCCGTTTGATTGAGCGAATCTCGGAATTGGTACGTGACAAGAAGATTGACGGCATTACCGCCATTCGTGATGAATCCGACCGTGACGGGCTGCGCGTTTCAATCGACGTGCGCCGCGATGCCTCGGCTTCCGTTATTCTAAACAACCTGTGCAAGCAAACGCTTTTGCAGACTGGCTTCTCCTTCAACATGCTGGCCATCAGCCACGGGGCGCCAAAGACCCTTTCCTTAAAGGAAATCTTGGAAGCCTACTTGGATCACCAGCGTTCCGTTGTCCGTCGCCGAACGGCTTTCGATTTGAAGAAGGCCGAGGCCCGGGCACACATCTTAGAAGGATTGCGGATTGCCCTTGATCACATTGATGAGATCATTCACATCATTCGTTCTTCAAAGACTTCGGATGAGGCCAAGGGCCGCTTGATTGACGGTTACGACTTGTCAGACAAGCAGTCCCAGGCCATCTTGGACATGCGTCTGGTTCGTTTGACCGGTTTGGAACGCGACAAGATTGAAGACGAATACCAAAAGTTGATTGCCTTGATTGCCGACTTGAAGGACATCTTGGCTCATCAAGAACGAATCGACCAAGTCATCTACGACGAATTGCTTGAAATCCAAAACCGCTTTGGTGATGAACGTCGCACCGAATTACAAGTCGGTGACGTGATGAGTATCGAAGACGAAGACTTGATTGAAGAAGAAGACGTCATCGTAACGTTGACGAATAACGGTTACATCAAGCGTGTGGCGGCTTCCGAATTCAAGGCGCAAAACCGTGGTGGTCGTGGTGTTCAGGGAATGAACCTGAACGATGAAGACTTTGTTGCTCAATTGGCCAACTTGTCGACCCACGATTCCCTCTTCTTCTTTACGAATAAGGGGAAGGTTTACCGGATGAAGGGCTATGAAATCCCTGAATACGGTCGTTCGGCAAAGGGAATCCCTGTGATTAACTTGCTGAACTTCGATCAAGACGAAGCCATTCAAAGCTTGCTGACGGTCCACGGGAACCCTGCTGAAAGTCAGGATAACCTCTTCTTCGTTACCCGGAAGGGTGTCGTTAAGCGAACGAAGGTGCAGGACTTTGCAAACATTAGAACTTCCGGATTGAAGGCCTTGACCCTTCGCGAAGATGATGAAATCCTGAAGGTTCTTGAAACCGATGGTGACCAAAACATCATCATCGCCACGCACAATGGCTACTCCGTCACCTTTGCCGAAGAGGCCGTCCGTTTGATGGGCCGTGCCGCTGCTGGTGTCCGCGGAATTAACCTCCGCGAAGGCGATGAAGTCGTTGGTGCCGACATCTTGATGGATAACCAAAACGTTCTGGTTATTACGGAAAAGGGTTACGGTAAGCAAACCGCCGCGAGCGAATACCCAGTTAAGGGTCGTGGTGGTAAGGGTATCAAGACCGCAACAATTACCGAAAAGAACGGTCCTTTGGCCGGCATGGTAACGGTTGATGGCGACGAAGACATCATGGTGACAACCAATCTCGGTGTCATGATTCGCTTTGCCATTGCCGACGTCTCCAATACGGGTCGTTCAACACAGGGTGTTCGTTTGATTCGTCTGGAAGACGGTTCGAAGGTGGCCACCTTTACAAAGTTGGAACCAATGGAAGCAGATGAAAACGCTGCAGCCACTGATGATTCAACGGAAGAATAAGTAATTGATTCAAATGAAAAAGTCGTTGGGACATTGTCCCAACGACTTTTTTAGTTCAAACGAATTGGTTCCGTTAGCGCCCGTTTCGCATTTGGCCAGCGCAAAGCGTTCCGGAGGCTGCCGGCATAGTGCCTTGATACGGGTACTTGGTGACCCGTTACCATGGTTAGGCTTCGCTCCCCTGGTTCGTAGCTATTCAGGTAGGCAATGTTGATAATGTAGGAGGCGTGAACACGGTATAGGTTGCTGTGTCGTTCGGCCAGTTCCTTCATGGACGTGCGAATGCGACGCTGTCGATCGATTTCGTGAACAAAAATGTGGTGGCTGCCACTATCCGTGGAAAAATAAACGATACGGGTTAAATCAAATAGGCGACTGGTTCGACCATCGGGCAAGCGGATGGGTTCTGGACGCAAATCTAAAATGCGTTTCAAATTCAGATTGGCCTTTGAAACCGCCCGAATTAGTCGGTCAAAAAAGCTCGCGCTATACTCTTGCTTGATAATAAAGTCGAGTAGGCCAACCTGTGCTTCAAAACAGCGGGTGGCCATACTGGCATCTTCAGACATCATAATGAGTTGTGCATCTGGGTCATGTTGGCGAATCAACTGGGCAGTCTGCAAACCAGCCGTTGCAAAACCACGAACGGTAGAATCTAATAGAACGACTTGTCCTTTTTTAACACGACCAAGGGCGTGCAGAAGAGCGGATGGGGTTTCAAAGAAAACGGGATTAACCAGAACTTTTTTTAGATAGCGACGAGCAATGCCACTATCTGTTAGAACGTAACATGGCATAATGGGCACTCCTTTCGAACGGATTAAACTAAGTCCATTATACGAAGAAAAGTGGTTAAAGAGGAAATTTTATTTAAAAAAATAAATATTTTTATTATTATCTGAAATATATTAAATAAAAATCGTAAAAAAGTATAGTAAAGTCATCGCGAGCAGATGTAATTCAAAAGTCTCAGAAAAAAAGCAAAAAAACCATTGACCAACCCCCAAGCAGCCGGTATACTAATTATTGTTCCTTGCGAGGGACT
>NZ_JAAMFJ010000003.1 GCF_018437235.1 Fructobacillus papyrifericola
AGTCCCTCGCAAGGAACAATAATTAGTATACCGGCTGCTTGGGGGTTGGTCAATGGTTTTTTTAGAAATTGTGCATAAATTGTCATTTACAGGGACTTAATAAGAAAAGAGTAAAAACGTTCGTTTTTACTCTTTTCTATCGGATTTATTTTATCGTTTTGTTCGTGATTTTCACAACCACTCAATTGACTGGCCATCACGGCCGTCTTTAACAAGGATCCCCATGGCTTTCAGCTGATCGCGCAAGTCATCGGAAGCCGCAAAGTCTTTCTCCGCTCGAGCCGCTGCCCGTCGTTCCAACAAGACTTTCGCATCCACTGGCAAATCCCGCTTCTCCTCAAAGTCGTCCAGGCCAAAGATGTGCAACCAGTCCGCCAACTGCTTTTGCAACAACGCCGCCTCAGCAGCAGAGCCCCCAGCCTGCAGAGTCTTGTTCGCCAAAGTCAGCGCCTCAAAGACAACGGTCAGCGCATTCTCCACGTTAAAGTCATCGTCCATGGCGCCGATGAAACGCTCGTTCAACAAAGTCAGTTGCTCCGAAAGGGCCGCATCGACCTCGCCAGCCGACCCAGCCTTTTGGCCCAGGGCCCGCATGGTCCGGTAGACTTTGTCGACTTCCTGCTGGGCCTGGTCCAAACGATCGCGAGAGTATGCAACCGGGCGGCGGTAGTGGGTCTTGACCAAAAAGTAGCGCACGCCCTGCGGATCAATGGTCTCATCTGCTAACAGGTCGTGAATCGTGACGAAGTTGCCCAAGGACTTAGACATCTTTTCATCGTTCACGTTCACAAAGCCATTGTGCAACCAGTAATGAACAAAAGGCTTGTCATGGTAAGAAACCGACTGGGCCAACTCGTTTGTGTGGTGCGGAAAGGCCAAGTCAATGCCGCCAGCATGAATATCGATGGTTTCGCCCAAGAGCGAATCAATCATCACCGAGCACTCCAGGTGCCAGCCGGGGCGGCCCGGTCCCCACGGAGAAGGCCAGGCCGTCACGCCCGGACGCTCCTCTTTTTTCCAAAGGGCAAAGTCCGTGTCGTTTTGCTTTTCGTCTTGGTCGTCGCCGTCCAAACGACCAGCCGCATTCTTCTTCAACTCGGCCATGTTTTGGTGGGACAAAACGGCGTAGTCTTTGAACTGGTTGGTCTTAAAGTAGACATCGCCGTTGACCTCATAGGCCTGGCCCTGGGCCAGCAGCTTTTCGACAAAGGCCACCATCTCTTCCATATATTGGGTTGCTCTTGGCCGCGTCGTGGCTGGTTCGATATTCAAAGCCGCGGCATCCTCTAAGAAAGCATTGGCATACTTGTCAGCCACTTCGGCTTCGGTCAATCCCTCCTTTTCACCCTGGGCGATGACTTTATCACCAAGATCGGTAAAGTTGGACACGAAATTTACTTCGAAGCCACGCCATTCCAAATACTTACGGATGGTGTCAAAGGCCACCGAGGAGCGGGCGTTGCCGATGTGAATGTAGTTGTAAACCGTCGGACCACAAAGATACATGCGCACCTTGTTCTTTTCAATAGTAGAAAAGCCTTCTTTTTCAAGGCTATAGGTGTTGTAAACCGTCTGCATGTGTCGTCGTCCTTTTACATTTTTTCTTATTATAACAAAAAAGCGAAAGCCCTTCGGCTCTCGCAATGAATTTAGGCCAAGTACTTGGCGTTGATTTCGTCCATAGTCTTCAAAACGCTATTCTTATCCAATAGAACAAGCAGCTCTGGCAAGTTAGGACCCTGAATCTGGTGTGTCGTGGCAATCCGAATTGGGTTCCACAGTTCACGACCCTTGATTTCCAATTCGTTTTGAATGGCGCGAATCGTCTTCATGTAGGTTTCGGCATCCGCATCTTCTGGAAGGGCCCGGTAGGCGTCGTTCCAGGCAGCCAAAACCTTTTGACCAGCCTCGGAAGTCAGGTAATCCGTCATTTCATCGGTCACTTCACCCAATTGGAAGAAGGGCTCACGCATCAAGTCAACGATTTGACGGGTATAGGAGATGCCATCCACACCGGCAACGTCGATGGCTTCAGCCAACCAGTCCTGCTTGGCTTTGGCCTCTTCTTCTGAAATCAGACCGGCTTTAACCAATTCCTCGATCAACTGTGGCATGATGCGGTCCTTGTCGCGACGAATCCACTGGTTGTTAATCCATTCCAACTTCTTTTGGTCGAACTTGGCGTTGGCCTTTGACAAACGGTGCTCGTCAAACATGTTCTTGAATTCTTCCAGTGAGAAGATTTCGTCTTCACCCTTTGGTGACCAGCCCAAGAGGCCGATGAAGTTATCCAGGGCTTCTGGTTGGTAACCAAGTTCGCGGTACTGTTCCACGAACTGCAGGATATCGTTGTCACGCTTTGACAACTTCTTTCCCGTTGCCGCGTTGATGATCAAGGCCATGTGACCAAACTTTGGAATATCCCAACCAAAGGCGTCATAAACCATCATCTGCTTTGGCGTGTTTGAGACGTGATCATCCCCACGCAAAACGTGAGAAATTTTCATCAAGTGATCGTCGACAACCACGGCAAAGTTATAGGTTGGCATGCCGTCGGCCTTTTGGATAACCCAGTCGCCACCAACTTCTTTTCCACCGATTGAAATGTGGCCCTTGACGATGTCATCCCATTCGTAGACCTTTTCCTCAGGTACACGAATGCGAACAACGGGCTTCAAGCCTTCCGCTTCAAACTTTTCGTATTCGGCTTCCCGCTCCTCTTGGCTCATGCCTTCATATTCGTAGATATAGTGAGGGGCTTGCTTGGCAGCCTGTTGTGCCTCTCGTTCGGCCTTCAACTGTTCAGAAGTCTTGTATGACTTGTAAGCCAAGCCACGCTTCAACAAATCATCGATGAAGGGTTGGTAAATGCCCTGTTCGTTTCGCTCAGATTGACGGTAAGGTCCGTATTCACCAGGGTTTTCTGGTGATTCATCCCAGTCCAAGCCCAACCACTTCAGGTTGTCTAATTGTGACTTTTCCCCATCGGCGATGTTACGAGCGGAATCAGTATCCTCGATACGGATAACGAAAGTGCCGTTGTAATGGCGGGCGAAAAGCCAGTTAAACAAAGCCGTACGGGCGTTTCCAATGTGTAAGTAGCCCGTTGGTGATGGGGCGTAGCGGACGCGAAAGTCGTCAGTCATGAATTCAGTTCTCCTCAGTCAGCTTAGCTGAAAAATTTCTATTAATTAGTATACAACAAAGTGCCCGTTCTTTCAGGGCTAGGAAGAATGGATTAAAGTCGGTCAAGCAAGTGCCAGCTTCAAGGCCTCCTTGATGGTCGACACGCCGACCACCTCGAGCCCTTCCGGCACCTTCACGCCGGCCAAGTTGTTCTTTGGCACAACGGCCCGGGCGAAGCCGAGCTTTCGGGCTTCTTTCAAGCGCCCTTCCAAGTCGGAAACCGAACGGACCTCGCCGGTTAGACCCAGCTCCCCAATGAAGACGTCCAAAGCCGGCGATTCCTTATCCTGGTAAGAAGAAGCAATGGCAACGGCGATGGCCAAGTCAATGGCCGGTTCGTCCAACTTCACCCCACCGGCCGCCTTCAAATAGGCGTCTTGGTTTTGCAAGAGCAAGTTGGCCCGCTTTTCCAAAACGGCCATGATCAGAGAAACCCGGTTACGGTCCAAACCAGTGGCCGTTCGCTGGGCGTTTCCAAAGACGGACGGCGTCACCAAGGCCTGGAGTTCAACCAAAATTGGCCGCTCCCCTTCCAAAGTCGCCACAATGGCCGAACCGGTTGCACCGGCCAACCGCTCTTCCAAGAAAATCTCGGACGGGTTGGCCACTTCGGCCAAGCCCTTTTCCCGCATCTCAAAGATGCCCAGTTCGTTGGTTGCCCCAAAGCGGTTTTTGACAGCTCGCAGAATCCGGTACTTGTAGTGCCGGTCCCCCTCAAAATAAAGGACCGTATCAACCATGTGCTCCAAAATCTTTGGACCAGCAATGGCCCCACCCTTGGTCACGTGGCCAACGATGAAAATCGAAATGTTGTTGGTCTTGGCAATCTGCAGCAGGTCGGCCGTGACTTCACGGATTTGAGCAACGGAGCCAATCGGCGAGGTCAGATCCGGTTCCTGCATGGTTTGCACGGAATCGATCACCAAGTAGTTGGGCTTCAACTCCTCGACCTGCTTCTTAATGGCCTCCATGTCCGTTTCCGGGTAGAGGTAAAAGTCGTCGCCACCAACTTCCAAGCGGTCGGCGCGCATCTTGACTTGGGTAGCGGATTCTTCACCGGTTACGTAGAGCACCTTACCATGGCTGGCCAACTGGCCGGATACCTGCAGCAGAAGTGTCGACTTTCCAATACCCGGATCCCCACCAATGAGCACCAGGGTGCCGGCAACAACACCACCGCCAAGCACCCGGTTTAACTCCTGCAAGTCAGTGGCGACTTTGGGCGTGTCTTCTAAGGAAACCTGGTTGATCTTCTGAACCTTGGCCGCCTTACCGTCCAGGCCAACCCGGGACTTGCGCGACTGGGTTTCGGGTTGAATCTTTTCCTCAACAAAGGTCCCCCACTCCCCACAGTTTGGGCAGCGACCTAAGTAGCGGGCCGAAATAAAGTCACAGTTGGAGCAAATAAATTGTGTTTTCGTCTTGGCCACGAATTAGGCCTCCCCGGTTGAACCAAAGCCGCCGGAACGAATCGTCTTGATGGCATCCCCATCCTGATCAGCCAGCAGGAATGGCAAGAAGAGTCCTTGGCCAATCCGGTCGCCCTTTTTGATTTGCAGGTCTTCGTCACCAAAGTTCAAGAACTGGAAGAAGATTTCCCCCTCGTTCTTTTCATTGTTATAGTAATCGCCATCCACAATGCCGACCCCGTTTGGCATCATCAACTTCTTCTTGATGGGACCAGAGGAACGGGAAACCAACTGCAAGTATTCACCTTCTTGCATGTAGGCCTTGATTCCCGTTGAAACCAAGACCGGCTTCATGGACTCTTGCAAGCCACGGGCGGGAATCACTTTGTCTTCAGCCGCTTCAAAGTCGTAGCCAGCTGCCTGAGTCGTTGAGCGCTTTGGCAGGTTCAAGTCCGCCTTTTCGTATTTTTTTACAATTTCAAATCCACGTGTGGCCATGTGATTTCCCACCTTTTCTGCTAAAATTTACTTATTATCTTTCTTATTATACGACATTGAAAAGCTTTCAAAAAGGAGGGAATCGATGGCCATTGTTTCGGCACCCGGTTGGTTCTACTACGAGGAAAATAACAAGCGCCTCGGAGAAGTTTCCTATTTAATTGAAGAAAAGGGGCAGGTCCTAGCCCTGAATCACACCTACGTCGACCCCAGCATGCGCGGCCAAAACATTGCGCAACAACTGGTCGATGCCGTCTGCGACTTGGCCCGTTCAAAAGACGCTAAAGTAAAGCCCGACTGCCGCTATGCGGCTGTTTTATTCCGCCGTTTTGACGAGAAGTACGCTGATGTTGCGATGGAAGATGGTCCAAACGCCAATTCCTGCTCAATCTAGCACACACCCCGAAGAAAAAAGGAGTCCCCATGCAAACGTTCATGAAAGAGTTTCGCGAATTTATTCCAAACAAAAAAGGCGCTCTCATCTCTAAGGGAAAAGCTGTTGATTTGGACACGCAAGTAAACAAATATGCCGAAGAAAACAACCTTGAAATCCTTCAATTCCAAGTCCGCTACGGTTCCGGTTTTGGAGAAAGCCAAAGTCCTAAGCGCATCATGGTCCTCTTCCGCCAAATTGAAGACTAATCAACAGAGAATTTTTATTTGCTTGCCACTACCAAAGTCGCTTTGCTGAACCACAAGCGGCTTTTCATCTGTCGATTTTTGAATTTCTAGGGCAGTATGATAACCTATCACTAAATATTCTAATCAAGAGAGAAATTTTCGAGAGGTATCCATGTTTTCAGATTTCGGCTTAGCGCCCTTTATCGCACTCTTTGTCATCCTGTTTTTTATCGGCTATTTGTTCCGTAAGCAGTTGAAAAAGCCCCTTAATCTCTTGGTTATTTACCTGCTACTATGGCTGCTGATGACTTTCTTCCTCGTCACCAATCCGTCTTCCGATGGCCGATCCTCGATGTGGCTACCCTTCTATCTATTTTCTTTTCTGATCATTAACCAGGCTTGGATTCTTTGGAGAGACCATAAAGGCCTTCCAAAAAGGGAACCCTTGGCAGCCAAGCATCCCGTTGCGGCCTTTTTTGCCGTCTTCATCCCAGCCATTCTCATCTTGATTTACATTAATGGCTTTCTCCCATACGACGCACTGAATACTTGGTGGTCATCATTGCTCTTCCTGACCATTGCCATGCTAGGTGGGACGTGCAGTGACTTTCTTGCTAGAAAAGTCATGGACTATCTGGATGCAAAATAACTATTCATCATTAAATTAGATTAGCCGTTTTGCTAAATAATTGACAACACAAAAACACGCCCCCAGCTAGAGGATGAGATCTTCTGGGAGCGCGTTTTTTATTTATGAAAGGCAATCAGCAATTCGCTGCACCGATTTTATTTCTTCGCCTTCTTTTCTTCAATGGCTGAGATGACAACCTTGCCATCAACCATGTCCGCAGACAATGCCTTCTTGTCAGGGTTGTCCAGGTAGAAGTCTGTCACTTGGTCACGAATTTGCTGTTCGATGACGCGACGCAGTGGACGAGCCCCGAGGGCTTCATCGTAGCCGTCTTCGATCAAGTGTTCCTTGACTTCGTCTGAAATGGTCAAGGTCAAGTTCTTCTTGGCCAAAGTCTTATTGACATCGTCCAGCATCAAGTTGACGATTTGCTTCAAGTCGTGCTTCGTCAAAGCCGAGAATTCAACCACACCGTTGAAACGGTTCAGGAATTCTGGACGGAAGAAGTGAGACAAGCGGTCCATCAAATCGCCCTTTTCGACTTCCTTATCACCGAAGCCGGCGTTTGACGTGGCAATCACAACCGTGTTCTTGAAGTTGACGACGTTTCCTTGACCATCAGTCAAGCGACCGTCATCCAAGACCTGCAAGAGCAGCGTCAACACTTGTGGGTTGGCCTTTTCAATTTCATCCAAAAGGACGATTGAGTATGGGTTACGACGGACTTTTTCAGTCAACGTGTGGGCGTTGTCGTCATAGCCGACGTAGCCAGCAGTAGCACCAATCAACTTTGAAACGGCCGTTTGGTCGGAGTATTCAGACATATCCAAGCGGATGATGGATTCCTTCGTACCAAAGAGGTCCTTAGCTAATTGCTTGGCCAATTCCGTCTTACCAACACCGGTTGGTCCGACGAAGAGGAAGGAACCAATTGGACGGTTTCCTTCGTCAAAGCCGGCACGGTTACGACGAATGGCCCGAGCAACCATGTTGACGGCCTCTTCTTGTCCGATGACCTTTCCGGCCAAGCGCTTGTCGATCTGCTTCAAGTGTTCAATGTCTGAAGCACCCATTTGTGAAACAGGGATTCCGGTCAAGCGTTCAACGGACTTAGCCACATCGTTTGCAGTGGCCGTGACTTTCTTAGCTTCCTTGGCGTTTTCCAATTCATGCTTAATGTCCTTGATTTGCTTCTTGATGGACAAGGCCTTTTCGTAGTCCTCTTCGGCTACGACCCGATCCTGTTCAGCCTGCAAGTCGGCCAGGCGCTTTTCCAGCGAAACCTTATCGGTTGCTGGATTTTGTGCTGACAAGTGAGCGGCCGTCATATCGATCAAGTCGATGGCCTTATCAGGCAATGAACGCTGTGGGATGTATTGAACGGAATAGTCCACGGCTGCCTTCAAGACATCGTCAGGCAAGGCCACGTTGTGGTGCTTTTCGTACAATGGGGCGATACCCTTCAAAATCTTCAGCGTGTCTTCTGCTGAAGGGGCGTTGACTTTGACTTCGTTGAAACGACGGGCCAAAGCCGCGTTCTTCAAAATTGTGTTCCGGTATTCGTCTTGTGTAGTGGCACCAATCAAGGACAGTTCACCACGTGACAGGGCTGGCTTCAAAATGTCGGCCAAGCCCTTACCACCTTCGCCGTCACCGGTTGAACCGGCACCGAGAATTTGGTGAATTTCGTCAAAGAAGAGCACGACGTTACCGGCCTTCTTCACTTCGTCAATCAACTTCTGCACGTTTTCTTCGAAAGCACCACGGTACTGGGTACCGGCTTCCAACTGTGAAATGTCGATGGAGTAAATCTGCTTGTCTTGGATAGCGGCCGGAACATCCCCAGCCACAATGGCTTGAGCCAAACCTTCGATGACCGCCGTCTTACCAACACCGGCATCACCGACCAGAACTGGGTTGTTCTTTGTCCGACGAGACAAGATCTCGGCCGTTTCTTGAATTTCCTTGTTACGACCAATGACTGGATCGAGCAAGCCATCCTTGGCTTCTTGAGTCAAGTTACGGCCAAGCTTTTGGAGCATGCCGTCCTGCTTAATCTTGCCAGCCTGTTGACTAACACGACCGTTACCAGCCGTTTGGCCTTCTTGGCCAGCGCCGTTTGGCAGAACCCCGGTTTGCTTGTATTGGGCAAACTCTTCGGGCGTTACTTCCCGGCCGTTGATGAGGTAACGACGGTTTTCAGAGTTCATGCCGCCGAGGCCACCCATCATGTTGTTAAAAATATCATTCATATCAGAATTAAAAGGATCGTTTTGGTATGCCATAATTTTACCTACCTTTATAAAGTAATTATTTTGTCGAACTGTTTAAAAGTCTTTAGGAAGTTACCAACCGGTTAGCCGTCTGTTTGTTGACGGTAGCTTTCTTCCAATTCACGGAGCACCTGCCACATGGCGATGTGCTGTGCTTTGGCAAGGGCGTCCAAGTCACGCAAGTTCATGGACGTTGCTTGTGACTGCGCCTTGTTAAAGGACCGGTGAATGGTTGTGTAACCGTAACCAGAATTCTTAGACACTCGATAAATTGTTAAGGACTTGTCGTCCAAGTATCGTTTAATATTGAAGCGGACCATTTTCGTCCTCCTCTTCTGTCACATTGTTAACCATTCTGTAACCTCCTCGACTATTAGTATAACACATTTGTGATATAACACAAGTGTGCTATATCTATTTTTTTAACAATCCTTTAAACTAGGTATATTGGCGCCGATGGTCAATTGTACCGTCCATCGGCCTTCACTTTTTTCCTATTTAAGAGGTAGCTACGTGGCAAAAAAACGTTTTGAAATTGAACTTCCCGACCAAGTGGTCGATGAGTTGCATCTGGAAGATGGCGATCAGATCGACATTCAGGTGACCAACCAGGCTTTCAAAGTCCTGCCGACCAAAAAGGCCCAGGAAAACCAAAACCAGGAACTGTCCATCCGCCGTTTCCTGATTCCTTCGGTCCTTGCTACCGTGATTTTTGCCCTCTACACCATTTGGCAGAAGGAAGACTTGGTCCCCCTAACCGGGTCCGATTCGATTGCCACTTGGGTGATCTTCTTAGGTGAACTAACCGGGATGGCCACCTTTATCTACACCCATCTCCAAAAAATCACTACTCTGCACGATACGGTTAAGAAGAAAACCGCCATTCGTCTGGCGCCCACGCTTTTTCTTTCCTTTGCCCTGATTCAGGCCTTTGTAACGATCGCCCTCTTCTGGGCCATCGGCTACCTCTTTCAGGCAGCCTCCTTCGATTCACTGACGGCCACGCTCATCTTCTTTCTCTTCATCTCGGTCGTCAACTACGTCATGATTTATTCGGCGACTTTGGTTTCAACAACTTTCATGATGTTCTTGTTGATCATCACCATCGTTTGCGGGGTCTTGGTGGCCATGGTGACCAACTCTCGCCTGCTCTGGTGGCAGCACAACTTCTCCTTTTTAGGAACGTCCAAGGCCGACTTTTCCTGGACCTTTAACGCGACCTTGATGATTGCCGGGTTACTCTGGGCAACCCTGATTGACTACCTCTTTGTGCCCATCCAAAAGCGGCTCCCAAAGAACTGGCGCTTAATCGTCCTGCGCCTCTTTTTGACCTTTGATGCCGGCTGCCTCTTTGCCATCGGCGCCCTGCCGAACGATCCTGGGCTGCTGCACATCGCCCACGATACGGCGGCCAACTTCTTGATTTTAGGAACCGGTCTACCCATGATTAGCATCCACTTCCTGCTGCCAAACGCCAGCAAGGAATTCAACCTCTTTTCACTGGGTGCCGCCCTTGGTATGATGCTTTCAACCATCCTCTTTTACGGGGTCCGCTACTTCTCATTAACAGCCTTCGAAATCTTCGTTTTGACCATGGGCATTTCCTGGCTCTTGCTGCTCATGCAAAACATCCACGAACTATACGAACTAAAAGACAACACCTATTCCTTTAAATTAAAAGCCATCGACTAGGAGCGACCATGACCGATTATCAGAAAAAAAACAATCAAAAAAAGCGTCCTGCAGGACACTTTCAAAAAAATCACCAGGGCCAAAGGCGTTCTGACGTTTCGGTCAAAGTCGGACAGAAGTTTCCGCTGACCATCAAGCGCCTTGGCATTAACGGTGAGGGGATTGGCTACTTCAAAAAGAAGATCACCTTCATTCCTGGTGCTTTACCCGGTGAAGTCGTGACTGCCAAAGTCACCAAGGTCACCGATAAGTACTTGGAGGCCAAGACCGTCACCGTGCGCGAACCCTCGCCCGACCGGGTTACTCCGGATGACCCGGCCGCGGACTTAGTTGGTGGCTTTGAACTGGCCCACTTGGCTTATCCGGCACAACTGGCCTTTAAGAAGGACCTGATTGGCCAGGCCTTAGAAAAGTTCAAGCCCCTTGGCTACGACCAAATCAAGGTGCTCGACACCTTGGGTATGGCAAACCCTGCCCACTACCGCAACAAGGCTTCACTGCCAATTCGAAAGCTAAAGGGTGAGCTGACCATCGGTTTGTACAAACGTGGTACCCACGACTTGGTTGATTTGCCTGAAATGGCGACCCAGGATCCCCGCACCCTGCACATCATCCGTACCCTTGGCCAAATTTTAGACCGACACTCCCTTTCCTTTTATAATGAAAAGACCAAGAAGGGCCTGGTTAAAACGCTGATTGTCCGCACCAACCTGGAGGGCCTGGCACAAGCAACGATTGTGGCTACCGAGGATCGGCTACCCGACGAAGAGCTCATCGTAAACGACTTGCAAAAGCACTTGCCCGAAGTCACCGGACTCTTCTTAAATCTGCACGACGACTCATCTTCCTTAATCTGGGGTGAGGAAACCTGGAAGCTCTGGGGTGAAGATTACTTACAAGAGGATATCTTGGGTTTGACTTTCAACTTTTCCCCAAGGGCCTTCTTGCAGCTGAACTACGAACAAATGGAAAAAACCTACGAAATTGCCCTGGCTGCCCTGGACTTGCAGCCTGAAGATCGCCTGGTTGATGCCTATGCCGGGGTCGGTACTTTAGGCCTCTCCATGGCTTACAAAGTCAGGGAAGTACGCGGCATGGAAATCATCCCCGAAGCCGTGGCAGACGCCAAGCTAAACGCAGCGGAAAACGGCATCCAAAACGCCTTTTACGAAGTTGGCTCGGCTGACCGGGTCTTCAAAAAGTGGGCCAAGGACGGCTTTAAGCCAACCGCTTTAGTCGTTGACCCACCCCGGCCCGGCTTGGAAGAGGACTTGAAAAAGGCCATTTTAAAGGCCCGTCCAGAAAAGTTTGTCTACATTTCATGCAATCCCTCGACTTTGGCACGGGACTTACGCGATCTCGATTCGGCCTACCGGGTCGACTACATCCAACCAGTCGACATGTTCCCCCAGACCCCCCGTTGGGAAGGGGTCGTCAAGCTCTCGCTCAAATAAGAGCAGCTTCTAGCACGAACCGTAGAGTCGACTGCTTCGTTAATTACCGCAATTCAAACACCTAGGAGGAAAATGCTCATGCACCAACACGACGGACAGTACTTTGAACTTTCCTTCAAGCAATTTCTTTTTTACTTCATTCTCTCGCTGACCTTAGATGCGCTCGGAAACGGCCTTTCCGTCTCAACCAACCTCGGTTCCGCTCCCTGGACCGCCGGCGCTGCCAACCTGGCCCACCTAACCGGTCTACCGATTGCCCTTTACCTGGGGTTGACGACCGTTTTGGTGGCCACAGCCAACATCTTCTTCGCTCGCAAACTCGATTGGCGGCGTTTTTTCGGTAACATCCTCTTCGGCATTCTCTTTTCGTTGATGGCCGGCTTCTTTACCTCCTGGTTCATGACGCTTGGGATCAACCACTTCCCCCTCTGGTCCAAAGTCGTAATCGACATCATTGGTCTTTCCACCATCGGTGTCGGCATCTCGATTTACCAACGGGTGAACGTGATTCTCCACCCAATTGATGATTTGACCAACATCCTGCGCTTCTCCTACTTCCATGGATCGGCGCCCAAGGCTCAGATGTCCAACTTCTTCGTGGCCATCTTCATTTCCTTGATCTGCTGGCTTCTGTCAGGAACGGTCGTTGCCCTAAACATTGGAACGGCCTTCGCCTTTCTCTGCCAGGGCTCCATCATCGCCTGGTCGGACCGCTTCGTCTTCCCGGCCCTCGTGCACGGAAACATGGACAAGTCCCACAAGGATATTCCACAGCAAAATTAATGCAAAAAAGCCGTTCTTTTGTTAAGAAAGAACGGCTTTTTTAATGAGCTTTTATTTTAAAAGAAGCGCTTTGACAAATCCAAGACCGCTGGATTATTCAACACCCAGTAGGTCAGAACCAGCTGGATTGGATAAAAAATCACGGACTTGATGAGCCTTGGTGACAGCATCCCCATAAAGACGGACCAGGAACGGTGGCTGGCATAGAGAATCATAATGGCCGCCGTGTTAATCAGCAAGTTCACGATAAGGGTGATGGCCAGCACCGCTAAGGCAATTGTCCACCAAGAGAGCTTCTCCTCCTTTCGTTCACGAAAGAAGAAGGCCCCGTAAATCAAACCGGATAAGGCAACTCCCACCGCCATCACCGGCGACCAGGTGCCGCCGGAAAAGAAGCTGACTTTGATAAAGTCCGAAAGAACCATGACCAGCATGGTCCAGATTGGCCCAAACCACTTGCCCATTAGAGACGAAGCCAGGAAAACAAAGGAGATTCGAAGAATCTGCGTTGTAATCGACAGCCGGCCCAGCAAAAAGGACAGGGCGATTAAAACAGCCAGCAAGACCAGCTGTTGGACGGTCAAAATGGGCAAGCCCCACTTTGAAAAGCGCGTGCGTGTATTGTTCATGTTATTGAACCTCCTCAAAGGAGCGTCCACCGATTGGTGAATGCGAAACCCGTACCGCACATTAACTGTTTCGTCGCTGGCCCACATTCCGTTTCCAGCGCACTTAACGCACGGGTTCCTACCCCATATTTAATATAGCGTTCGCTAGCAAAACGCCACTCCCTATTATAGCAGGTATTTCAGTCCCCCACCTTGCCAAAGTCGCATGAGAAAAGTCCTAAATGGCATATGTTATACTATTTACCATAAATACTCTGATAAAAATTCAAAAAACTAAACATTCACAGGGAGAAGTTTACATGAAAGAATTTATTGAAAAACACATCATCTGGTTCTTAGCTGCCATCATCATTTTAGAAGCACTGAACATCTTTAGCCCACTAGGAAAGGATGCCACGACCAGTATCATCTTAAACTTGGCTCTCTTGGTCTATTCCGCTTTCCTATTGGTTGGGGTGCGATCAAATCACAATAAAAAGAAGTAAAACAAAAACCCTCTGTTTTCAATCCATTCGCAGGATAAAAGCAGAAGGGCTTTTTAATTGTTTTCGAGACAGCCTTGTACTGGAATTACTTGTACAAAATCAAAGCGGAAACGCGGGCCAACGATTGGGCGTATTTAACGTCCACAATCTCGTGATCGTGGTTTTGCAACTCCTTCAAAGCCTCGTTCAACTTCTTATCAAAACGTTGTCCACTAACACTACCCGTTACTAATTGCGTTAACATGCGATTGCTTCCTTTCTTCTATACACCCCAAGTCTAGCACTCTTTTTGAATAATGACGTATTCAATTGAAAAAGGCCAGTATGAAATCGATTGGATCCGGCAACTCCTTTCCATAGACAAAACGGAAATAAGCCATTAGCCATATAAAAATAAAAATCAAATAGAGAATAAGAGTAACTTGCGTTAACGAAAAATGTGCTGGGAAAAGGGTCGCCGCACCATCAAAGGCCATTTTAACACCAGTATGTGTTTGAAAGCCTTGGCTACTGCGATTTAAAAACAGTTCAACTAGATTATCAAGAAAAAAGATTAAAACATATACCACAGATGCAATCGAAGTTTGCTTCGTTAATTTTCTCAATACCTTTGCCATATAAACCCTTTCTCTCCATCTAAATTCTTTTTCTATGATAACAAAAAACAGCCACCAACCGGTGACTGTCATTGCTAAATTTACATTTTTGCTTCCAAGTCCACGTCGGGGTACTTGTCTTTAAACCAATTCATGGCGAACTGGTTTTCAAAGAGGAAGACGGGCCGGTCGTAGCGATCTTTGACCAAGAGGTTTCGTGACGAGGCCATTTTTTCGTTGACCTGGTCAGGGTCGACCCAGCGGGCGACTTTGGAACCAATTGGCTCGAATTGGATGGCCACGTTGTATTCGTTTTCCATTCGGAACTTGAACACTTCGAACTGCAGTTGTCCAACAGCACCCAGGATGTACTCGTTTGAGTTCCAAGACTTATAAAGCTGAATCGTCCCTTCTTGAACCAGCTGGGTGATGCCCTTGTGGTAGGACTTCTGCTTCATGACATCCTTGGCAATGACTTTGTTAAAGAATTCTGGGGTGAAGGTTGGCAAATCGGGGTAGGTCACCTTCTTTTTACCCGAATAGATGGTGTCGCCAATTTGGAAGTTTCCCGTATCGTAGATACCAATGATGTCACCCGGAACGGCGTCTTGGACGTTTTCACGTTCCTCGGCCATAAACTGGGTCACGTTAGCCAGGCGAAGCTTCTTATCGGTCCGCGACAAAGTCACGTCCATCCCCTTCTTGAATTCACCAGAGACAATTCGCGCAAAGGCGATTCGGTCGCGGTGCCGGGGATCCATGTTGGCCTGAATCTTGAAGATAAAGGCAGAGAACTGATCGTTTGTCGGTTCCATGACTTGGTCATCGACCGTTTCAATGGCCGCTGGTTCCGGTGCGTACTGCAAGTACTGCTCCAAGAACTCCGTCACACCGAAGTTGGCCAGAGCTGAACCGAAGAAGACCGGCGTTAACTTTCCATGAGCAACAGCCTCTTTGTCAAAGTCGTTTCCCGCATCTTCTAGCAGTTCGACCTCATCCATCCCCTCTGCCATCACTTCGGGATGGTCGGAGGCGTTTTTGAAAGGAATCAATTCCTTTTGACGCAAGTCATAGATTCCTTGCAGAATCTGACCGGAACCGATTGGCCAGTTCATCGGAAAGGCTTGAATGCCAAGCGTCGATTCCAATTCATCAACCAAATCCAATGGTGCTCGGGCGTCCCGGTCAATCTTGTTGAAGAAGGTAAAGACGGGGATTCCACGCTTTGACACGATTTCAAAGAGCTTTTTAGTCTGTGGCTCGATACCCTTGGCGGCATCAACAACCATGACAACCGAGTCCACGGCCATCAATGTTCGGTAAGTGTCTTCCGAAAAATCTTCGTGCCCAGGGGTGTCCAAGATGTTAATTCGCTTACCATCGTAGTCAAACTGCAAAACGGAAGAGGTAACCGAGATACCACGTTGCTGCTCGATGGCCATCCAATCGGAAGAGGCCATCTTCTTCGCCCCACGACCCTTGACCGTTCCGGCCTCGCGGATAACCCCTCCGTGCAGGAGGAGTTGCTCCGTCAAAGTCGTTTTACCGGCATCGGGGTGGGAAATAATGGCGAATGTTCGCCTTGTTTTCAAAGCTTGTTTAAAGTCTGTCATAATGTCTTTATTTTACCGGAAAAAAGCAGTTAGGGCTAGACGCAATGTCTGCCTTAACTGCTTTTACTCGTTTAAAGAATACCTTCTCAAGTCATTCTATCGTTGGGCGTCCTTGTACTTGACCACTTCTTCTGGCGTTGCCAAAACAAAGTGACCCGGTTCCACTTCCACCATTTCACGTTCCTGACCGTCCTTTTCAAAGGATGGGTCGTAGGTTTCAACGCGGTGGGCTTTTTCCTTAACAGGATCCGGTTCCGGAACGGCTGAAAGCAAGGACTTGGTGTAAGGGTGCAGGGCGTGGTTATAGACCTGCTCGGCCGTTCCTAACTCAACCAACTTTCCCCAGTGCAAAACACCGATTCGATCGGACAAGTACTTGACCATGGCCAAATCGTGGGCGATGAACAAGTAGGTCAGCCCGTGGTCCTTTTGCAATTGAGCCAGGAGGTTGACCACCTGGGCCTGAAC
The DNA here is from genome assembly GCF_018437235.1 of Fructobacillus papyrifericola. Lineage (GTDB taxonomy): Bacteria > Bacillota > Bacilli > Lactobacillales > Lactobacillaceae > Fructobacillus > Fructobacillus papyrifericola. The sequence continues at coordinate 16,339 of NZ_JAAMFJ010000003.1, forward strand.
GGACACATCAAGGGCCGAAATCGGTTCATCGGCAATGATGAACTTAGGCTTCACGGCCAAGGCACGGGCGATCCCGATTCGTTGCTTCTGCCCACCGGAAAATTCGTGTGGATAACGAGAAGCGTGATCCTCGTTCAAGCCAACCATTTGGAGGAGTTCCAAGACTTTCTTCCGGCGCTTTTCCTTATCTTTTGGATAACCGGCTTCATCAAGGCCTTCGCCCAAAATGTTTGAAACCGTCAAGCGACCGTTCAAAGAGGCCTGCGGATCCTGAAAGATCATCTGGGCCTGACGACGAAAGTCGCCCAGCTCCTTGCGCTTCATCTTCGTGATGTCTTGACCATCAAAGGTGATCGAACCAGATTCTGGTTCATACAGTTTCAAGACGGAACGACCCAAAGTCGTCTTTCCCGAACCGGATTCCCCAACAAGGCCGAAGGTTTCCCCCTCGTAAATGTCGAAGGAGACGTTGTCCAAGGCCTTGTTTTCGTTTTTCTTTCCCTTGTTAAAAGTCAGGGTCAAGTTCTGAATCGCCACTTGTTTTTTTGCATCGGGATTCTGCATGGCTTACCCCTCCTTTACAAAGTTTTCCTGCCAAAAGGCTTGGCGTTTTTGAATTTCAACCGGTGGCTCCACCTTTGGTGCCCGTTCATCAAGTAACCAAGTAGCGGCTTCGTGCGTATCGGAAACCTTAAAGAACGGTGGTTGTTTCTCATGGTCAATGTCTAGTGCATAGGCATTACGGTTGGCAAAGGCATCCCCCTTTGGTGGGTAAAGCAAATCGGGTGGTGTTCCCGGAATGGCGTGCAAGGACCCGAGGGCCGTTGACGTCGTTGGCATGGATGAGAGAAGTCCCCAAGTATAGGGGTGCTTTGGATTGTAGAAAATCTCGTTGACCGTTCCCTTTTCAACAATCTTACCGGCGTACATAACAGCCACGCGGTCGGCCACGTCAGCCACCACACCCAAGTCGTGGGTGATGAAGATGACGGACATGTCCCGCTTCTTCTGCTGGGCCTTAATCACGTTAATGATTTGGGCCTGGATGGTCACATCCAAAGCCGTCGTTGGCTCATCGGCAATCAACACGTCCGGCTCGGCCGCCAAGGCAATGGCGATCACGGCACGCTGGCGCATTCCACCAGACCACTGGTGTGGGTAGTCGTTAATGTGCTTTTCAGCATCAGGAATCCCAACGTCTTTCATCAAGGCCAGGGCCGCTGCAAAAGCTTCCTTTTCTGACATGCCCAGGTGCTTTTCCATGGGTTCTGCAATTTGCTTACCAATCGTCATGGTTGGGTCCAATGAGGTCATCGGATCCTGGAAAACCATGGCAATCTTAGCACCGCGCACCTGGTCCCAGTCACTTTCTTCATAACCGGCCAAGTTTTCCTCACCGAGCAAAATCTGACTTTCTTCTGAAACGGTCGCGTTTTGGGCGTTTAAACCAAGCAAGGTCTTTGTCGTAACGGACTTTCCAGAACCTGATTCCCCGACAATGGCCAAGGTTTCACCCTTCTTCAGGTCAAAGTCGACCCCGCGAATGGCTTTGACCACACCGGCGTAGGTTTGAAAGGAAACCGATAGATTTTTAACTTGTAAAACGGGAGCTGGCATAAAAGCCTCCTATTCGTCTAACATCTTTGGATCAAAGGCGTCCCGCAAGCCATCGCCCAAGAGGATGAAGGCCAGGGAAACCAGAACCAAGATGGTAGCTGGAATGAGAATTTGGTATGGGTAATACTGAAGCATCGACTGTGAATCGGCAATCAGCGTTCCAAGGGAAGCCGTTGGCGCCTTCACACCCAGGTTAATGGCGGACAAAACGGCTTCGAACATGATGGCTGATGGAATCGTCATCATCACTTGCACGATGATTGTACCGGCCATGTTTGGCACCAAGTGCTTAACGGCAATCTTTGGTCCAGAACCGCCAAGGGTCTTGGCAGCCAGAACAAAGTCACGTTCCTTCAAGGTCAAAGTTTGGTTTCGCACCTGCCGAGCCATGGAGACCCAGTTTGTCAGGGCGATGGCCAGAATGATGGAACCAATTCCGGAACCAAAGAGCATGGCCAAGAGGGTCACGACAACCAAAGTCGGGATGGCCGAAATCACTTCGATGATACGCTGCATGAGTGTGTCAACCCAGCCACCAAACCACCCGGAAATCAATCCGTAGGAAACACCGAAGACCAAGTCAATGGCCGTGGCGGCTAAGGCAACGAAGAGCGAGATACGAAGACCAACCGTCACACGCTTTCCAAGTGAACGACCCAAGTTATCGGTTCCAAAAAGGAAATTCTGCTTAACGTCGTTCTTTTCATAAACGTCGACTTTATCAGCGGAACCAAGGACCGTTCCCTTTCCATCCCAGAGTGGAATGGGCAGACCGGACTTTGGTGGCAAGCTCTTATACTTAGCCCCCGCGTTTGTATTAAATTGGTTGGCATCGCTTTGTGAAACGACCGCGGTCGAAGCCAAAGCAAAGATGGCCACAGCCGCCAAGAAGTAAAGGGACACAACGGCCAACTTATTCTTCTTCAAGCGGTGCCAAACCGACTGCCAGAAAGTCAGTGTGGGCTTGTTAATTTTTTCCGTGGCGGCTTCGTTTTTGATGCCGACCAGGGTAAATTCTTGACTTGCTTCCATGACTTTCCTCCTAGTCTAAGCGGACACGTGGGTCAACAAAGGCCGTCAAAATGTCGGTGATCAAAATCATCACCATCAACATCAGGGCGTAAACAATGGTCGTTCCCATGATAACGGGGTAATCCTTTGTCGGAATCGATGACACAAACTGCTGCCCAATTCCAGGGATTGAGAAGATGTTTTCAACCAGGGTTGAACCCGTCAACAGGTTGGCCGTCATTGGGCCAATCAGGGTCAAGATTGGAATCATCGAGTTACGGTAGGCGTGTTTTTGAATAACCTGACCTTCACCAATTCCCTTTGCCCGGGCTAATTGGATGTAGTCGGAATGCAACACTTCAATCATTTCAGACCGAACAAAGCGCGTCGTAATCGCGGCTGGTCCAACAGCCAAAGCAATCGTTGGCAAAACCGTCTGGGAGAACGAATCACCCCAGCCAGAAACCGGCAGCCAGTTTAATTGGTAGCCGAAGACGAAGAGCAAGACAATGGCCAAAATAAAGGAAGGTGTTGAAATTCCAAGGGTTGAAACAACTCCCAGGAAGCCATCCAACTTTTGGTTTTGGTGACGGGCCGAAAGGGCACCAAACCAAAGACCAAACAAGACACCAACAATCAAGGCCTGGACACCCAGCTGAGCTGAAATTGGCAGACGCTGCCCAATCAGCATCGAAACGGACTGGTTTTGGTACTGGAAAGAAGTTCCCAAATCCCCGTGCAAGAGGTTAATCAGGTAGTCCCAGTATTGAACGATGACCGGCTTATCCAGCCCGTAGGTGGCGTTCAACTGTTCAATGGCAGAAGCCGTCAGCTTGGGGTTGTTGTAAGGTGTTCCCGGCAGAATCTGCATCAGGAAGAAGGTGGACGTGACCACGATCCATAGAGTGATAACCAGGATCAATACACGTTTCAATATATAGCGGGCCATAAGGTCTCTCCTTTTAGTTACGAATATGTACGAAAGTCGGCTTTCGCCGACTCTCTTATCTTTCAATTACTTACGGTGTGCGTAAGTCAAATCAAGTGTTAATCCAACTGGGCTTTCAACAACACCCTTCACGTTTGAACGAACCAGTGAGCTGGCCTTCCATGAGTAAAGTGGATTGATGTTAGCATCGTCCATCAAGGCCTTTTCAGCGTCCTTGAAGTCGTCTTGACGAGCAGATGCGTTGGTTGCATCCGTCGTGTCTGCCTTCTTTACGGCTGCGAAGTAAGATTCGTTAGTGAACTTACCGTCGTTGTAGCCGGCATCCTTGCTTGCGAACAGGTCGTAGAAAGTAGAACCGTCTTGGTAATCACCGTTCCAGTTCGTAACCACAACATCAAAGTCGCCAGATTGTGAATCCTTCAAACGTTGCTTGAATGGCACAACCTTTTCAGTCACTTCGATGTCAGATCCGAAGGTTGATTCCCAAGCCTGCTTGATGTAGTCAACCGTGTTCTTTGAGATGACGGAATCGGCATCAGTTTCAAGGCTGATCTTCATCTTGCCTTGGTTCACTTCGGCCAAACCTTCCTTGAAGAGCTGTTGGGCCTTCTTCTTGTCGTAAGTGTAGCCAGGCTTTACGTAGGCAGCCAAGTCTTCACCAGAAGTCGTCTTCGTCAATCCCTTTGAAACGAGGGAAACGGCGGCGTCACGAGTTCCACCAGTTGCCTGTGAAGCCAATTCCGTACGGTTCGTTGCCAAGTTCAAGGCTTGACGAATCTTTTGGTTCTTCAAAAAGGCGTTGTTGGCCTGGTTGTATTCAAGGTAAGTAGCAGCGGCAACGGCCGCTGACTTAACATCCTTGTTGTTCTTGTTAGCTGAGTACATTTCAGGTGAGTTCGAGATTGAAACGCGGTCGATCTTACCTTGCTTGTAAAGCTTCAAAGCCGTGTCTGGGTTCTTAACAACTTGCCAGTTAACCGTCTTCGTCTTCACGTTCTTGGCATCCCAGTAGTTGTCGTTTTTGACCATCTTGAACTTACCGTTGGTTCCGTTCCAACCTTCGAACTTGTAAGCACCAGAGTAGATTTGCTTGTCAGCAGTCGTTCCGTACTTGTCGCCTTCTTTGTTCACAACAGATTCTTTTTGTGGAGCGAAGTTCGCAAAGGCCAAGAGGTACTTGAACTGTGGCATTGCGTGGTCCAACTTGAAGGTAATCGTGTTACCAGAAGCTGAAACGCCCAATTCAGAAACGTCCTTCTTGCCTGCCATAATATCGTCAGCGTTCAAAACACCGGAAGCCAGGTATGAGTATTGTGAAGCTGTCTTAGGGTTAACCATTCGCTGCCATGAGTAAACAACATCTTTGGCAGTTAACTTTGAACCGTCTGACCACTTCAAACCTGAACGCAATTCAACTGTATAAGTCAAACCGTCATCGGAAACCTTGTATGACTTTGCCAAGTCAGGCGCTGGTTCACCCTTTGAGTTCACACGCAACAAGTTTGATTCCGTGTTACCCAAAACCAAGTTTGAATATTGGTCGGTTGCTTTTGACGTATCCAATGTCTGCACATCAGCAGACATCGCATAGTTCAACGTATTCTTATCGGAGCTGGGGTTACTGCCCCACCATCCGGCTGCTTTGGTTCCACCCGCCACAGCAGCGACAACAACAACGGCTGTTGTCCACTTCTGCCATTTCTTCATTTTCCTGACCTCCCGGCGTTTTTAATGTTGAATTAATAATATCAGATAAATATTTAACTTTCAAATAATTTTCTAATAATTAACTAATAAAAATTCATTAAGGTCGATAAGAGCAGCTTAACGTCCGCTATCAAAGGGCTTTTTTACCGTTTTATTACAAAATAAAAAAGGGGCTTTTAGCCCCTTTTTATCCTTTGTTACGCTTTTTGCTCCTTTAAACGGACAAAACGCACGTAAAAAATCAGCACAATCGTATAGGCTGCCATCAGGCCGAAGGATAGTTGGACCGACCAAAGATTGGCCACCGACATGAAAATTAATTGCCCGACCGGCAGTGTAAAAGTCGTCGCTGTCGAAATGATGCTCATCGAAAGGGCCAGGCGTTGGTCCTTGGTATTGTTCACCACCCAGGCCGACAGCTTGGGTTGCACCTGTCCCTGGCAAAAGGCGCAGATAAACATTAGCAAAAAAGTGATGTAGAAGGGACAAGTGTAGAAAAAGGCCAAAACAACAGCTAGAATGCTCATCATCTGAAGGCTTAGTGCCTCTGCAATCGTCTTCTGTCTCATAAAGGGCAGAGGCAGCAGGGCACCAAGAATGGCGCCGACGGCAAAAACCGTTTCCATGGTCGCCACCGAAAAACCAAAGTTCACAATTTGCATGCTTGGTCGACGCAGGAAGGCCAAGACCGACACTTCGCCAATCGCAGCGCCAATAAAGCCCGACAGCGTGTAGATGGACACGTACCAGCCAAGCAACCGAACAGAAAAAACGTCTTTTAGGGCAGCCAGCAGAGCAACCAAGAACTTTGGTTTGGCTTCCTGATCGCTGACTTTTGCTGACTCAGCAGGATTGCTGGCTGGTAAAGCCTTCTTTATCCGAAACAAGAAGAGAGCACTCAAGACAAAGAGGAGGGCGTTCATGATGGCAAAGGATGCGTAGTTATAGGCCAGTAACACAATCACGGTCGACCCAAGGAACTGGCCGGCCAAAGAAGCGGTCTGCAGCACGCCATTGGCAAAGCCGGTCATCCGTTCTCGGTCATCGTTTCGAATCGACTTTTGTAGAATGGGCATCAGTAGGGAGGTGCTGTAGTTGCCAATCGAATCCGAAAAGACGTTCACGAAAATGATGAGGGCAAAGAGCAACCAGCTAAAGGGCTGGTTAATGAAGAGCGCTAGGAAAAAGTAGGCCAGAGCCTGCACAAACTTTAACCGGCGGGCCGAACGGACTTTTTCGGGCTTTTGATCAGCAAAGTAGCCGGTTAGCATTTGATAGAGGCCGGGGACGAAGTTGGCAATGCCAACAATCGTTAGCGCCCAGCCCTGTTCTGCGTGACTGGGCATCATACCGGCGTAAATGACCATCGTAATGTTGAAGAGACTAGCCCCCAACGCTTCTGCAACGTTTGAAAACAGTAAAGACCGATAAGTCGGTTTTCTTAAGTAATCCTGGATAATTCCCATTTTCAACCCCCCTCTTCATTTTTCTCTCATTTTAAGAAACATTATACGGGTGCATTAAGAAAAGTCCACAAAAAAAGCACACCTGCGTGTGCTTTTTGCTATCCTTCCGGATTTTCCTTGTAAGACAAAGCGGCGACGTTCAAAGTCTGATCCGCCAAGTCCTTGGTAAAGGAAACTTCGTGGGAAACGATGATGGCGTTTCCTGGGAAGGCCTTGATGGCCTTGTACAAAGCATTCTTCGTTTCTTCGTCCAAGTGGTTGGTTGGCTCATCTAGAATCAAGAAGTTCGATGGCTTCATTTCCATAATGGCCAGCTTGACCTTCGTCTGCTCCCCTCCTGAAAGTTGGAAGAGTGGCTTTTGGGCGTTTTCGGAATTGATTCCAGCCCCGGCCAAACGCTGCCGGAGCTCCTTTGGCAAGATGGTTGGGAAAAGGTCCTGCATGGCCTGCAAAGGCGTTTGCTGGTCATTGTCCCAATCCAGGTCCTGGTCAAAGTAGTTCACGACGGCGGATGGGGAGAACTCAACCGTTCCACCCAGCTTTGGAATGTCACCCAGAATTGATTTAATCAAAGTAGACTTACCCGCCCCGTTAAAGCCGGCAAAGACCAGCTTCTTTTCGGTAGTAATGGAGAAGGATACGGGTTCCAGGATTGGCTGATCGTAGCCAACCGAGAGCTTGGTCACCGTTAAGGCCGCGGCCGATTGCGTGTTGACGTATGGGAAGTTAAACTTGGCCTTCAGGTTTTCCTGAGGCGGTTCGAGTTTATCCATTCGAGCCAGCATCTTTTCGCGGGAACGGGCCTGCTTGGAAGTTGAGGCACGGGCCTTGTTTTTGGCAATAAACTTCTCAGCCTTGGCGATTTCTTCCTGCTGCTTTTCGTACTGGCGGATCTGTTGGTCCGTCCGCTCCGCCTTTTGCCGCATGGCCTTTTGGAAAGAACCACGGTACTTGGTAATCTTCCCAAAGGAAACGTCAGCAATGGCGTTGGTGACTTTGTCCAAGAAGTCAAAGTCGTGGGAAATGATCATGGCAGCGCCTTCAAAGTTTTGCAAGAAGCCTTCCAGCCATTCAATGTGAGAAACATCGAGGTAGTTGGTTGGCTCATCCAAAATGATGACGTCATCGTTTTCAAGCAGAAGCTTGGCCAAAATCACCTTGGCACGCTGCCCACCGGACATGTGTTCCAGTTCGCGGTCGCGCCCAATTACTTCCAGACCAAGCCCGGAGATCACCCGCTCAATTTCGGTATCGACGTCATAGAAGCCGGCGGCATCCAGCTCTTCTTGGATTCGCCCAGCCTTTTCGAGCAGCTTGTCATCTGCCGTCGCCGCGTACTTTTCGTAGAGCGCCGTCATCTTGTCCTGCTTGTCGTAGAGGTCCTGGTAGGCGGTGTGCAAAAAGTCCACCAGGGTCATCCCCGCAGGAATTTCGGCGTACTGATCCAGGTAACCAATCTTCAGGTTCTTGGCCCACTCGATTTTTCCGGAAAGGGGCAAGACCTGACCGGTCAAAATCCTGATCAAGGTTGACTTGCCGGCCCCGTTTTGACCGACAATGCCCATGTGTTCACCGGCCTGGAGTTCCAGTTCCGCGTTTTCGTATAAGGTTTTTTCTGCGTAGGCCATTGACAGCCCACTTACTTCTAATAATGCCATAGCCCTAATTCTAGCACATTTTGGCCCATTTCCATAGCAAAGCCAAGACGCTTGGCCTATACTAGAAGAAAGATCCTCGAGGAGTTTTTTATGAAAGTCCGTAAACTAAACCACAAAACCATCCCCGCCACCGATAAAAACCGGGCCTACCGCTTCTGGCGGGACGTTTTTGACCTGCCCCAAGTAGGCCAACAAGACGAGCGACGACTTGCGGTCGATCACGAAGAATTAACCTTTGTCGAAGGGCCAGTCGAAAAGGACTTTGAACTCCTGGTTCGCGACCACGAAAGTTCCTTACAGCAGCATTTAAAGAACAACTTCGTGCCCGTTTTGGAGCGCGAGGAGCGCTTTTCCAACAAGGTCGCCCTGACGGTCGAAGATTCCGAAGGAAACCGGATCGTGATTGAAGGAAACTTGGACTAATTTTTTTCGATTTTTTTCGCTAAAAACCTTGCCTGGCCCTAGCCGCCATGCTACAATAATATCTGTTGTTTGAAACAAACTGGTTAGTTAGCTCAGTTGGTAGAGCAACGGACTCTTAATCCGTGGGTCCAGGGTTCGAGCCCCTGACTGACCACTAAATGAAAAGACCAACACTACGGTGTTGGTCTTTTTTCTTTTACATTTTCTTTTTTAGCCATTCTGGTACTTGAGGAAGGAAGTAGGCTGAACTGGTCAAAATTAAGACATGCGTCACCTCACCCAGCCAATGGCCCATGTCAAAGGAACTCTTAATCGAGCCGGCCGTTGTCGTCAGTCCAATTGATAGGAAATAGAGGAAGGCGGCCAAGATGGCCAACATTGACCACTTGTTTTCATAAAGCACGACCGGTTGTTTAACCGCCAAATAAAGGGCGATCACTGCAGCCACAAGGACGAGGTTCAGTATCCCGGTCACCTTTGGTAAGAAGTTTAGGTAGTGGTTCAAGATAAGGACCGTTAAAGTCAATCCGTTGATAACATAGGCCAGGGCGTAGACTTTGTCCTGACGGTCTTCCTTGCGATCGGCCTCTTCAATCTTGTTGCGCATTTGCTGGTCCTCCTTGATTAGTTCGTCCAGTGAAATCCCATAGGAATCACTAATCGTCACCACGTCTTGAAGACTGGGTAGGCTTTTGCCCTGTTCCCAGTTGGAAACCGTTTGCCGCGTCAGGTGAAGAGCTTGCCCCAGGTCTTCCTGCGTTAAGCCCTGTTGCTTTCGGATTTCTTTAATTTTTCAGCAATTTGCATGTGATTCGTCCTCCTTGGCTTTTACCATAGCAAGATTTCAGGCTTTTTAGTAGCAAAGAATCTTAACATTGCCCCTCCTTGCCCTTTTTACAAAGAAAAAACAGCCCCCGTTCATATGAACGAAGCGCTGCTTTTGACTTTGTTTGATTACTGACGGTAAACGTAGTAGGCCAAGCTACCACCATTTGCCTTTTGGTTATAGTAGTAGGCGTTGTCGTAATTCCAAACGGAAACGGCCGCACCGGCTTGATCACCATGAGCGTAGTTTACGGAGATGGCGTTTGTATCATCCGTCATGATTTGCACGTGACCGGCGGAACCACCAGAGGCCCCCTGCTGACCCCAGATGACGATGTCACCTCGTTCAGCATCCCAAGGTGTGTTGGTTGAAATCAAGTGGTAGCCATTGGCTTGCAGGTAGCTGTGCATGGAGTCCGTGTTGTACAGGTAAGCTGGCTTTGATGCACCGGCTTCGTACAAGGCTTCGACCATGGAGCCGGAACAGTCGGCGGTGCCATCGGTACCGTTTCGTGAACCAGACATGTCGTATGTCAGCTGGCCCATGTGGTTGTAGAACCAGTTGATGACGGCGTTTGAATCCACCCGGTTCGTCTGGGCTGGGGCCTGGTTAGCCGCCTGGCTGTTGTCAACGTTGTTGGCAGCTGGCGTGTAGGCGGTTGGTGCGACAGAACCCTGGGTATCCACGGCATAGTTGTTCGCCTGAGTATCCGCTTGCTCGTTATCGTCACCCATTCGCGTTGAGATGCCATTGTTTTCGTCATTAGCATCCGTCGCGTTGTTTGCCTCAGACGTTGCGCTTTGGCTGTTTGACGTTGCCTGACTTTGGCTAGCGGCTGGGGCCTGACTAGCTTGCGTCTGCAAGGCAGCTTGGGAAGCTGCTTGTGATGAAGCCTGGGAAGCCGCTTGGCTATCTGCAGCAGCCTGGGAAGCTTGCTGGTAGGCAGCTTCTGAACCTGACTGTGAGCCAGTCTGGTTGTTCACAACGGCTGCATCCTGGTTGGCTTGGGCAGCATCTTGGCTATCCAAAGTAGGCGTTCCCTGCTGCAAAACGATCAAGTTCTGATCGCCGTTACCCAAGTCGGCTTGCGTGGTCTTTTGACCCTCTTGCAAGTAGCCGGCATCCTTCAAGCCTTGGATGATTTCGGCTTGCTGGCCCATCTTTTGACCAGCCACCAAAAGGCCGTGATCAGCCAAGCCCAGTTGGTTGGCTGCATCATCAGTTGTCGTTCCAAACGCATCGGCAATGGCAGACAAAGTGTCACCCCATTGGACGTGGTAGTCGGCCAGGTTCTTGGCCCCCTGCTTTTGGATTGCTGCTTGAACATGGTCAACTGAATTGGCTGACCATTGGTTCTGGTTTTCCGTCTGGCTTGTTTGCCCCGAAACATCGTTAGCGGAAACGGATTGTGCGTTTCCAATAACGTTAGCCCCCAGGACAGCGCCCGTGGCTGCCAAAGTCGTGGCTCCGGCAGTGACCATCAGGCGCTTGCTGAGTTGCTTCATTGTGTTATTTTCCATAACAATAACCTCCATTTCAATCTAGCGCTTCTCCACTATAGATTAGCAGAGAAGAGCCGAGAGAAAAGGGATTCGCGCCATGCTTAACCTTTGCTTAAGCATCTTTTACAAATCGAAAGAAGCCCGTGACTTTTGTATCAGCAGCCAACCAAAAAAGCAGTGCCATGGCACTGCTTTTCTTAAGGTTCGATCACTAATGATGAGGAATGACCGGGGCCGCCCTTTTCCGGAGCAACCAGGGCCAAAGCAGCATTCACCGCTGCCGGTGCCTGGCCAAAGCCCGTGGCAATCAAATCGACGTGTTCGGGGTAGGAAGTCAAATCACCAATGGCAAAGAGCCCTTCCTGCTTGGTCTTGACCTGCTCAGAAACCAGGAGGCCGGCCTTATCCCAGTCGACGTCGATCGACCACTGCCGCTCCGCCTGGCCCGCCGTCTTAAAGCCGTACTGGACGATCAGTTGATCAACCGTCAAACTTTCTTTCTGCTGTTCATCTTTTGGGTTGACCAAAGAAAGAGTGAGTTGTCCCCCTTTTTCATCGACCCGGGCGACTTTGTATGGGGTCTTTTTTATGACAGCAGAAGCCTGCAGCTCTTTGACCGACTGCTCCATGGCCCGAAAAGTCTCCCGGCGGTGAATCAGATAGGTCTGACTAGCCCTTTCCGCCAACTCATTGGCCAGGTCCACGGCCGAATCGCCACCACCGAGCACGGCGACCTTCTGACCGGCGTAGTTAGCCAAATTATCCGCCACGTATGAAAGCCCCTTTTCAACTAAGGCCGCTTCGTTTTCAACCTGCAGGCGCCGAGGTTCAAAGGCCCCCTTCCCCGTGGCCAGGATGACGGTTTTAGCCGCTTTCTTTGCCGCACCATCATTAATCACAACGGTAAAAGTCCCGTCGGCCTCTTTTTGAAGGTCGGTCACCCGGGCACCGGTCTGCATTTCTAAATCAAAACGCTTGGCCTGTTCAACCAGCCCGTCAATCAGCTGTCGACCACTTTCACCGGCCAGACCGGCCACGTCCCAAATTTTCTTATCCGGGTAGAGCGTGGCCACTTGGCCGCCAAATGTTTCTTGGGCTTCCAACAATAAGACCTTAGCAGCCCGCAAGGAAGCATAATAACCAGCAAAGAGGCCGACTGGTCCGGCACCAATCACTATAATATCGTACATTTCTTTATGTTTTGTATCATTCATTCGGAATTTACCAAATCTTTCTCAGAATAAACGCCTTTTTTGCACGTTTTTTTGCTATACTTATTGTACCGAAACAAAGGAGACTTTCAATGCCACGCTACAAAATGATTTTAGATCTCGATACCGGTATCGATGACGCTCTGGCCCTGGCTTATGCCGTTGGCCACGAAGACATCGACCTGATTGGGATCATTGCCTCATACGGAAACAATCTAACACCCGTGACTGCTCAGAACTCCCTTGATTTGCTCAATCTCTTGGGCGCATCTGACGTGCCTGTTTTCTACGGGGCCAGCCACTCAACGACGACGGACGACTTTACCGTGATGGAAGTGTCCAAAACGATTCACGGTCAAAACGGCCTCGGGGACGTCACGGTGCCAAAATCCGAACGGTCCGTGTCTGACCAATCCGGCATCGACTTCTTAATCGAGGCTGCTCACCAATACAAAGACGACTTAGTCTACCTGCCAACCGGTCCATTGACGAACCTGGCCTTGGCCTTGGAAAAGGATCCGGCGATTGCCAAGTTGATTGGTCAGACGACTTTGATGGGTGGGGCCTTGACGGTCCCTGGCAACGTGACCCCCTTTACGGAAGCCAACATTAACCAGGATCCCGAAGCAGCCAACACCGTCTTCCAAGAGCAGCAAAAGCTGACCATGGTGGGCTTGGACGTGACCCTTCGGACCCTTTTGACCAAGAAGGAAACCGCTGAGTGGCGGGCCCTTGGCACAAAGAAGGCCGAACTATACGCTGATATCATGGATTACTACATCGATGCCTACTACAACTTGGACATTGATAAGCGTGGTGCGGCTCTCCACGATCCCTTGGCCGTGGCCGTGGCTGTTCAACCCGACTACATTGATACCTTACCATTGAACATGAAGGTCACGACCGACCGCGTCAGTGGTGATTACGGTCGGACCATCGGTGATACCGACAAGCTCTTAGATGAAACGACTTCTAAGGCGGCTGTTTTAGTTGACCAGGAACGCTTCGTTTCCGACTTCCAAAACATGATGCTCAAGGTCCTTGGCTAATCTGAATAAAAAAGCTTAACCCGACGGTTAAGCTTTTTTATTTTTAGCTTGCCTTCACTTCGGCCAGCTTATCATCAATCATCTTCAAAACCGTTTCACGAGCCGCTGCATCTTCAACAAAGTTTAATTCATCGCCGTTGATAATCAACTTTGGTGAACGGTCATATTCTTCAATCCAGTCTTCGTAACGCTGGTTCAAGTCCTTGTAGTACTGGTACAAGTCCGGATCCTGCTCCACTTGTTCGTAAGGACGGCCACGCTTGGCAATCCGTTCCAACATGGTATCCAAGGAAACGCGAACGTGAATCAACAGGTCTGGCGTCTTCAACTGGTGTTCTTCATCGACTTCTTGCAAGACGTTGTTCACGAGGTCCTGGTAAATATTCACTTCGGTCTGCGTTGCACGACCCAGGTCGGCATTTAGCTTAAAGAGCAGAGCATCTTCGAAGATGGAACGGTCAATAATGGCCTTTTCTTCTTTTTGAGCGGCCATAATTTGGTCCAATCGGCTGTTTAGGAAGTAAACCTGCAAGAGGAAGGCGTACTTTTTTGGATCCTTGTAAAAGAGGGGCAAAATAGGGTTGTTATCCACACTTTCGTAAAAGGCCTTCGCCTCCAAGTGCTCGGCCAGGATATCCGTCAACGACGTCTTTCCAGCCCCAATTGTTCCTGCCATTACAATCATGATTTTTCTCCTAAACTTTCGCTTTTTTTAGTATAGCAAAATTCATATCGAACCAGTAGTCTTGACTTTTCAAAAGTCAGGCAAATCCGCACCAAAAAACAGCCCAAGCATTCAGCTTAGGCTGTTTTTAATTCGATATTACCGTTTCTTTACGATTGCAAAGTCTGGTTCAACTTGATAGTCACCGTCTTCTTATCGCTACCGCGGTAGTAGGTCAGCTTAATCTTATCGCCTACCTTGTGCTGGTAGAGCTTTTCGCGCAAGTCGGCCTGGTTGGAGACCGTCTTGCCATCGATTCCGACAATCAAGTCGTACTTCTTCAGGCCAGCCTTATCCGCCGGTGAATCATCGTTCACCTTGTAGACAACGACACCGCCCGACACATCGGTTGGCAGTTTCAAAGTTGACTTTTGCTCGTCTGCTGGCACCTGGGTCAGGTTGATCATCGAAATCCCAAGAGCGGGACGGGTGACCTTGCCGTACTTGACCAGCTTGTTGACGATGTTAACCACCTGATCGGAAGGAATGGCGAAGCCAATCCCTTCAACGGCCGTTCCCGATGAGGAAGAGGACAGCTTCATCGAGTTAATTCCGACAATCTGACCAGCGAAGTTAATCAAGGGCCCACCGGAATTTCCGGGGTTGATGGCGGCGTCGGTCTGAATAACCGTCGAGCCACCGTAGTTGGCGTTTGACGTGTCATCAGAATTAACCAGGCGCTTGGTAGCCGAAATAATTCCCTCCGTCACAGACGAAGCGTATTCGGAGCCAAGTGGCGAACCAATGGCCAGCACCTTTTGTCCAACGGCAATCTTTTCGGAATCACCAAAGGAGGCGGCGGACAAATCGTCTGCATCGGTCACCTTCAAAACGGCCAAATCCGTCAGTGAATCCTTACCAACCAAATCAGCCACGACGGTTCGATTACTGTTGGTAATAATCTGAATCTTCGCCGCCCCGTCAATCACGTGGTTGTTGGTCACGATGAAGGCAGAGCCATCGGCCTTCTTGTAGACAACACCGGATCCTTCGGAGGACTCTTCAAAAGTCGACCCGGACTTTTTGAAGTTCACAACCGAAACGACGGCGTTGGCGACTTTGGAATAGGCCGTTGAGGCAGTGTCTGAGGAATTCAACTGTTTGGTGGTGTTTGCTTCGGTCAGGACCTTTGAATGGGTGACCTGATAGTTTTGGTAGATTTCCTGACCAGCTAGGACGGCCGATCCACCAATTAAGCCAGCAAAGGCACCAGCCAAAATTAATTTTGTGAGCTTACTTTCCATAATGCACTCCAAGTTTTTGCTCTCATTAGCTTAGCCGACACGCATTAATCTAAGATTAACGCGGTCCTTCTACTCATCCCACAGTGTATCGTCGGACAACAAATCGTCATCAACATAGTTCAGTTCGAAACTGAAGACCGAGCCAACGCCCTCTTTCGAATCAACCCAAATCCGACCACCAAAGGTTTCAATGACTTCCTTTGAAATGGCCAAACCAAGTCCGGTTCCGCCCATGGCTCTAGACCGGGACTTGTCAACACGGAAGAAACGGTTGAAGACTTGTTGCTGGTCTTTTACCGGAATTCCAAGTCCTTGGTCGGCCACACTAATGCGGGCCTTATCTCCGACTTTGTTAAGCGAAACCGTAATCGTTCCACCATCCGGTGAGTATTTAAAGGCGTTGTTCAACAGGTTATCCAAGACCTGCATGATCTTATCGTGATCGACGTCAGCCCAGAGCTCTTCATCAAGAATCTGTCGGTCAATCTTCAAGGGGTGTTTGGTCTCCTTAGTGTTGTCCGTTCGAATCATCATGTCGAAACGGTCCAAGACGAAGTTGACCATTTTATTCAAGTTAACCAGTTCAGTCTTCAGTTCCATGGTGCCCTGATCAATCCGCGAAAGTTCGAGCAAGTCGGCGACCATTCGAGACATTCGCTCCGTTTCGTTTTGAATAACGGACAAAAAGGCGTCCAGCGTTTCGGGATTATCTTTGGCACCATCGACCAGTGCCTCAATGTAAGAGGTAACCGATGTTAAAGGCGTACGCAGTTCGTGGGAGACGTTTGAAACAAAGTTCTTCCGGTCCGATTCGGTCTTCAATTGCAAAGTCACATCGTGCAAAATCAAAATCAACGCGTTAATCATTCCCGATGGATCTTTGATCATTGAGATCCGGACTTCGATGATTCGGTCGCCCAAGTCCATCGTAAAGGGCTTCTTCGTTTTAATTAGGTCACGAATGTTTTGGTACTCTGGCATGTCCAAAATATCAAAGACCGGTTGCCCAAGGGCCTCGTACTCATTGACTTTTAAGTAGTCCGAAGCGGCCTGGTTAATAATCGTTAAGCGGCCACGCGCGTCAGTCAACAGTACCCCATCGGTCATGTGGTGCAAGACCGAGTAAAGTCGGTTCTTTTCATTCGAGATCATCTCGGTCGATGAGGCAATCTTTTGTGACATCACGTTGACCGACTGGGCCAGTGTCGCGATTTCATTCGAACCGGCAATCTTGTTGACCATGGCATAGTCACCAGCCGTAATGCGGGCCGTTTGCTTAGCAATCTGTTCGATTGGTTTCGTCACCGTCCGGGACAGAATATAGGCCAAGTAGATGGCAGCCACAACCGTCAGGACACCGGCCAAGATGAAGAGCCACATGACCCGGCGCGCATTTGAATAAACTTCATGCAGGTTGCCATAGACCACAACGGCCCCGACAACCTTCCCTTCGCTCTTCAAGGGGGTAGTCACAATCACTTCTTGCCCTACAGAACCGTCGTTTGTCCGGACTTTCCGGTAAGCCGAACTATTTTTTAGCGCTAACACGGTATTAGCATCAATGCCCCGATTACTAGCTGACCTCACCGTGGGGTGCTTTCTTTGACTAACAATATTGCCAGCCGCATTATAGACCACAACGTTGTCAATCATCTTGTCATCAAAATTGCTGACTGATTGATTCATGGCCTTTTTCGCAGCGGCATCATCTGGATTCTTTAATCCCTGCACAACGCCGTTTTGCATATAGGAAGGCATCGTCAACCGGCTACCGGAATTAATCAGGTCGGTTGATTCAATTTGGTGAACAAAGAAAATGCCGACCGATTCGAATAAGACAACAAAAAAGAGGACAAAGACGAGCGCCAGCCGGAATCGAATCGATTGTATCGTTTTAACAAGAAAATTCATATTCACAGACGGGCGTTTGCCTTGTCCTCCTCAATTGTAATTTATTGACCCTGCTTACCTGATGAAAGGAAGTAACCAACCCCACGACGGGTTCCCAACCAAACGGGGTGGGATGGCACGTCTTCAATCTTTTCACGAAGGCGGCGAACCGTTACATCAACGGCACGAACATCGCCAAAATAGTCGTAACCCCAAACCTGTCGAAGCAAGTTTTCACGGTTCATGACTTGGCCAATGTGTTGGGCCATGTAGGCCAACAATTCAAATTCACGGTGTGTCAATTCAACATCAACACCGTCCTTTGTCACCATGTAAGTCTTTGTGTGGATGACCAAATTACCCAACTGGATATCGTCTTGGTTCAATGCCGATTCATCGTTACGACCAGCGGAGTGACGATTACGTAAGTTCGCCTTTACTCGAGCAACCATTTCACGATTTGAGAATGGCTTCGTAATGTAGTCATCAGCACCCATTTCGAGCCCAATCACCTTATCGATTTCGGAGTCCTTAGCCGTCACCATGATGACCGGCGTCTTATCCTTGGCGCGGATCTGACGCAAAACTTCAATTCCTTCGATTTCAGGCAGCATTTGATCGAGTAGGACCAGGTCGGGTTTTTCGGACTGGTACATATCCAAAGCTTCCTGGCCATCACTTGCTGTTACAACTTCGTAACCTTCTTTGACCAAGTTGAATTTGATGATATCTGAAATTGGTTTTTCGTCATCAACGACTATGATTTTATACATGAACCCCATCTCCATATAAAAAAATTAATACATATGGCTTATTGTAACATACTTGCGTCCCATGTGAACTCTTTTACTGATAAAGGAAATAGAAAAGCCGACCACTGTATTATATGAATACGGTGGTCGGGCTTTTGACATATCAAGATTTTTAAATGCTAGCGCACCACCGCTTTATTTCGTGCAAAGCCACACGAAATTACTGGTTACGACGGCGGAAGCGGTGCTTGAACAATGGGCTAATGGCTTCGTTCATCGATACACGACGAATGGCTTCACCAATCAATTCACCAACGGAAACGATTTCCAACTTATCGAATTTCTTTGAGTCCGGCAAGTTAATCGAGTCGGTCACAATGACTTTGGTAAAGACGGAGTTTTGCAGGCGTTCCAAGGCAGGCCCGGAGAAGACGGCGTGGGAAGCAGCCACATAAACTTCCTTGGCCCCGTGTTCCAGAACCAATTGTGCTCCTTGCGTGATGGTTCCAGCCGTGTCGATCATGTCATCAACCATGATGGCCGTCTTACCAGCAACATCACCGACAATTGAACCAACCTCGGCAACGTTTGGCTTTGGCCGACGCTTATCGATAACAGCAACCGGCGCATCCAAGCCAAGCATGTTGTTCAAGTTACGGGCACGAGTCATCCCACCGTGATCCGGTGAGACAACCACGGCGTTTTCCTTGTCCGCAATGCCCGTTTCAATCAGGTAGTCAGCCAAAAGTGGCGCCCCCTGCAAGTGATCCATTGGCAAATCGAAGAATCCTTGAATCTGTGCAGCGTGCAAGTCCAAAGCCATGACACGGGTTGCCCCGGCACGTTCAATCATGTTGGCAACCAACTTAGCCGTGATTGGTTCGCGTGAGCGGGCCTTACGATCCTGTCGAGCATAGCCATAGTAAGGCAAAACCACGTTAATCTGTTCGGCAGATGCCCGCTTCAAGGCATCAATCATGATCAACAATTCCATCAAGTTATCGTTAACCGGCTGTGACGTTGACTGAATAACAAAAACGTTCGCACCACGAACAGATTCTTCAATGTTAATCTGAACTTCCCCATCGGCAAAGCGCTTAACCGAAATATCGGAAAGGGGCACGCCAACTTCAGCCGCGACTTTTTCGGCTAAGGGGTGGTTGGATGAGAGAGAAAAGAGCTTAATATTTGACTGTGACATAGATTCATTTACTCCAAGCATCATTTGCGAGATTACCCTTCTATTATAACAAAATTAGGCTAAAAAAGAGGACCGCTTTTCAGCAGTCCTCCAATCATCATCAATTGTCCGTCAGTGCGTATTTTTTAATGGCTTCTGCCACACCGTCATGGTTGTTATCCGTCGTTTGCACATCGGCGGCTTCTTGAATCATGGCAACGGCATTGCCCATGGCCACACCAATGCCGGCCTGGCGAATCATCGTAACGTCGTTTTCCTGATCGCCAATGGCCATGGTTTCGTCTTTTTCAATGCCCAATTCCTTGGCAAGGGCCAGCATAGCCGCCCCCTTCGAGGCATCGCGGTTCATAAATTCCAAATTATTTGGCGTTGAGCGCACCACATTTGCCTTTTCGAGCAGATCTTCCGGAACCTTTTTCTGAACCCCATCGATAAAATCTTTCTCACCAATTAGCATGGCCTTTACAAAGGGCACCGCCTGCATGTCGGCAATGGAGTCAACGACTTTTAAAGGCAACTGAACAACATAGTTTTCTTGTGAAACGAAAACGTTTTGTTCACGAGCCATCGTATAGGCATATTCGTCTGATTCGATTTGGAGGTAAGCACCCTGTGTCATGGCAAAGGCTTCGGCTTCCTTAAAGAGCTCCCAGGGAAGCGACTCGTGGTAGACCATTTTTGAATGGTCCGTCGATTGCGCCATTCCCCCGTTGTGAGTAATCACGTACTGGTTTTCAGAAACCAGTCCAAGTTCCTCAATCACTTTTTTGACACCAGTAGCCGGCCGCCCCGTCGTAATCACAACGTAGATTCCTTGTTCGCTTGCCAGTTGAACGGCTGCTTTAACAGCCGGCGTAATCTCACGGTTATCGTTTAAAAGCGTACCATCAATGTCAATTGAAATTAATTTGATCTTTTTCATGAATGAGTCCCTTTCCAATTAGGGCTATTATAGCAAATTTCCTTAAAGTCGCCTGGACTTTTTCACTGCTTTTACCCACAAAAAAAGAACGAGCGCAGGGCTCGTTCTCTTTGAAGGGTGTTCAGCTTACTTCAAAGGTGACCATTGCCACTTCGTGAATTCTTCGATGTCTCGACCTTCTTCACGGGTAACCTTCATGTGCTTTGCCAAGATGTCATCCATCTTTGAGATGAACGTATCAGCAGCAGCTTGATCGATTACGCCACGTCCTGAAAGGACTTCGACAGCTTCCTTCGCTTGGTGGAAGCGGTCAAGGTGTGAGTAGACACGCATGTCATAAGTCGTCGTGATGTCACCATCTTCACGGTATCCGTGAACGTATACATCACCGCGGAACTTGCGTTCGAAGAAGAATGATTCAACCAAGTTTTCGTAACCGTGGAATCCGAAGATAACAGGTGTGTCAGCTTGGAAGAACTTGTTGAATTCGTCAGCAGACAATTCACGTTCGTCGTTTCCGGCTGCTTCAGACTTCTTTTGCAAACGAAGCAATTCAACAACGTTAACGTAACGGAACTTAACGTCTGGGAATTCTTGGTTAACCAACCAGAGGGCAGCCAACGTTTCGATCGTAGGTTCAGTACCTGCAGATGCGAAGGTAATGTCAACCTTAGCAGAAGGTGCAGTAGAAGCCCAGTCGATTACGGCCAAACCTTCGTTAGCAAGAACTTCAGCTTCAGCAGCTGAGAACCATTGCTGACGTGGTTGCTTAGAGATAACCATGTGGTTAACCTTTGAGTGCTCTGAGAAGGCACGGTCCATCACGGCCAAAGTAGCGTTACCATCGGCTGGCAAGTACTGGCGGATGAAGTTTGACTTCTTTTCGGCCAAGTGAGTCAACATACCAGGATCCTGGTGAGTGTAACCGTTGTGGTCCTGCTGGAAAGCAGTTGAAGTAGAAATCAAGTTCAATGATGGGTAGTCATTACGCCATGCTTGTTCTGAGGCGTGACGCAACCACTTGAAGTGCTGAGTGATCATTGAGTCGACAACGCGGAGGAATGATTCGTATGAAGCGAAGATTCCAACACGACCAGTCAACGTGTAACCTTCCAACCAACCTTCAGCTTGGTGTTCTGACAATTGAGCATCCAAGATACGGCCTTCTGGGGCTTCGTATTGGTCGTTTGGCGTCTTGACTTCTTCCATCCACTGACGGTTCGTCGTGTCAAACAATGACCAGAGACGGTTTGACATGGTTTCGTCAGGTCCGAAGAAACGGAATGACTTAGGGTTCATTTGCATTACCTTTTCAAGGTAAGTTGACAAAGTGAACATGTCCATGTTGTGGTTACCGTCTGGCAACAAAGTTCCACGGTTGTCGGCAGTAATGTTGTTCGTGTATTCGTGCCAGTCTGGCAAGTCAAGATCCTTAAGATCTTCACCGCGCTTACGTCCACCGTTCGTGATTGGGTTAGCAGACATACGCTTGTCGCCCTTAGGAGCGATTGCCTTCAATTCATCCTTCAATGAACCATCAGCGTTGAACAATTCTTCAGGCTTGTATGAGTTCATCCATTCTTCGAATTGTGGCAACGTTTCCAAGTTGTTTTGGCCAAGTGGCAATGGAACTTGGTGGGCACGGAATGAATCTTCGATTGGCATTCCCTTTTGGTCGTGCGTTGGTCCACCCCATCCCTTAGGAAGGCGAGCAATAATTACAGGCCATGCAGGGATCGTACCATCTTCATACTTACCGTCTTCACGGGCAGCCTTTTGGATGGCTTGGATATCTTCGATGGCTTGGTCAAAGATTGACGCAGCCTTTTCGTGATATGCCATGTAGTCGTGGATGTCGTCGTTTTCGATGAAACGAGCTGAGTAGCCAAGACCCTTGAAGAAGTTTGTGATTTCTTCATCTGACATACGTGAGAAGATCGTTGGGTTTGAAATCTTAAATCCGTTCAAGTCCAAGATTGGCAAAACGGCACCGTCGTTCTTGGCGTTCAAGAACTTGATTGAGTGCCATGACGTCATTGATGGACCAGTTTCGGCTTCACCATCACCAACAACCGCGAAAGCGATTTGGTCAGGGTTATCCAAAACAGCACCGAAGGCGTGGGACAATGAGTATCCCAATTCGCCACCTTCGTGCAAAGAACCTGGCGTCTGGGCCGTCATGTGCGAACCAATTCCACCTGGGAATGAGAAGCGCTTGAACAACGTTGACATACCCTTCAAGTCTTGCGTAACTTCTGGGTAATCTTCCGTATATTCACCATCAAGGTAGGCGTTGGTAACCATTACCTGGCCACCGTGTCCTGGTCCACCGATGTAGAACATGTTCAAGTCATACTTGTTGATCAGACGGTTTGCGTGAGCGTACAAGAAAGTTTGACCAGAGATCGTACCCCAGTGCCCGATAGGCTTAACCTTCACGTCTTCAGCTTGAATTGGCGTCTTAGTTACTGAGAACAATGGGTTTGACTTCAAAAAAATCATCCCAGCTGACAGATAGTTGGTAGCACGCCACCACTTGTCAACGAGTTCCAAGTACTCTTTTGAGTTGTAATCAACCATGTAAATAGTACTCCTTTTTCTTTCCACGAAGGGTGCTTATGCACACCTCCGGTTAAATATTTACAAGTATTATTATATCTGCAGATTAAATGGGTTTCAAGGTAATTGGGTCGATGGGACGAACTTTCTCGATTTTGGTTACACCTGTTTTTATAATTGGAGCGGTCCAATTATAAAAAGGACGACTTTTCCATTTTAATCTGAAAAAGTCGCCCTTCTTGCTCTTTTTATTCCGATGAAATCGACACAAAGGCGTTATAGCGAAGGTACTGATAATGCAGGCGCATGTTGGCGTATTCCAAGGGCGTGCCGTCGTCCATGAAGAAGATTCCTTCCATGATCCCAACCGGTTCCGTTTTCTTGAGCTTCAACAGCTGCTGCTCCTCTTCGTTTGACGGGGCCGCCATAATCGTCATGAAAGACCGGGTCACCTTCTTTTGCTTTTCTTTTTCCACGTAGCCGTATATCGATTGCGTCACGTTTTCTTTTTTCAGACCGGGTAAAAGCGAAATCGGCACGTAACCGTACTCGATCATGAAGGGCACGCCGTCTAACTTCCTCAAGCGCTTAATCTCGTAGACAAAGTCCCCGTCGTTTAAGAAAAGGGCCGACTGCTGTTCGGGATTGGCCTGAATCACGCGAAAGTCAAGCAGCTCAATCGACGGCGCCTGCCCGTTAATCCGAAAGGAGTCCGAAACCCCCAAGTTCGATCCCTCGTGCTGAAAAATGGCCTGGTTTTTCAAGTAAAGCGGGTTCACAAAAGTCCCGGAACCACGCTTCTTAAAAATAATCCCCTGCTGGACTAAGACACTCAAGGCCCGTTTGATGGATGAACGAGAAACCCCGTAGTCTTCTGCCATCGACCGTTCATCCGGCAGCTTCAAATCGGGGTAGGCCCCCTGGTAGATTTTTGATTTAATGTCGGCTTGCACCGTTACGTATTTTGATTCTGTCATAGGCTGATTTTACCACAAATTGGTCCGACCAGTTTTACCATTGGACCAACTCAGCTC
The DNA here is from genome assembly GCF_018437235.1 of Fructobacillus papyrifericola. Classification (GTDB taxonomy): domain Bacteria; phylum Bacillota; class Bacilli; order Lactobacillales; family Lactobacillaceae; genus Fructobacillus; species Fructobacillus papyrifericola. The sequence continues at coordinate 40,084 of NZ_JAAMFJ010000003.1, forward strand.
CTTGACGGCTATGCTAGAATAAAACTATGGCAAAGAAGAAAAAAGATAAAAAAACGTTACCAGAACAAGTCTTGGATAAGCACGGCCTTTCGTATGAGTCCCTGGCCATCAACGCCCTTGATTTAACCGAAGAAGAAAAACAGGCCAAGTTTGCAGAACTCCGAATTAAGGAATCCGACATCTACAAAACACTGGCAGCAAAGGGCGACAAGACCGGCCCAGTGGTTGCCGTTGTCCCACTGACCGAGCGCTTGGACATGAAAAAACTGGCGGCCGTGTCCGGCAACAAAAAGGCGCACATGTTGCCGATGAAAGAACTCGAAAAGACCACCGGCTACATTCATGGGGCCAATAACCCGGTTGGCATTTGGCAAAACAAGCACTTCCCCATCTACATCGACAAACATGCGGAAAATGCCGACTTTATTTTGGTATCAGCGGGCGAACTTGGGCGCTCGGATAAACTAAATCCAGTTGAACTGGCCGAAATGATTGGCGCTTCCTTTGAAGAATTAACCGAATAAAAAACGACCTGTGTTTTCACAGGTCGTTTTTCTTTACCATGAATTATTAAGGTTAGCCGGTGGGATCGGGCCGTTTTCGGGACCACCCGCTCGGTATTCCGGCGCACGGTCAGCAAACTTGAAGGTTGGCTTATTAAACATCAAGGTCGCCGTACCACGGGCTCCTGCACGGTTCTTTTCCAAAATGACATCAATTGGAACGGAATCCTGCTCCGGCTCGGCCGGTCCAGGTGCCCCGTCTTCGCCATCGTCGTTTCGGTAGTAATCGTCACGGTAGAGGAAGGCCACGATATCGGCATCCTGTTCGATCGAACCAGATTCACGCAAGTCCGAAAGAACCGGCCGCTTGTCCGTTCGCTGTTCCACACCACGGGAAAGCTGGGCCAGGGCAATGATTGGCGTGTGCAATTCCTTGGCCAACTTCTTGATGGAACGAGAAACTTCAGAAACCGCCTGCTGACGACTTTCCGTGTTCCCAGATTCAATCAAACCAAGGTAGTCAATCATGACCATCCCCAGGGGATGGGGATTCTCATCACGTTCTTCTTCTGACATGTTGGCCAGCAAATCCTTTTCCAGTTGCCGCAGCTTTGAAGCAATCTGGTTAATTCGGATACCCGGCGTGTCGTCCATGTAGATTTTCATGTTAGAAAGGGACTGCGTCGCCACCGTCAGCGATGCCCAGTCCTCATCATCCATCTGACCGGTCGTCAGGTGGTTGGAATCAATCGATCCCTCGGCAGCCACCAGACGGGTCACCAGATCGACCGCCCCCATTTCAAGGGAGAAGATAACCACGGGGACTTTTTCGGACTTGGCGGCGTTTTTCGCCACGTTCAAGACAAAGGCCGTCTTTCCAACGGCTGGACGGGCACCAATGACAATCATCTGATCTTCGCGAAAGCCGTGCGTTAACTTGTCCAACTCGGGATAGCCCGTTGCCAGGCCAACGATGTCAGAATCGTTTTCGGAAGCCGCTTCCAAATTGTCCTGGAATTCGTGAATGACGTCTTGGATGCGCCGAAGGTCATCGTTCCCCCGATTTTGTGCTAACTGATCGACTTCGTGGGAAACTTCTTCCAGCAATTCCGTCGAGTCCGTTGCCCCATCGTAGGCCAAAGACATGTTCTTCGTCAGCGTTTCGATCAAGCGTCGAAGGACGGCTTTTTCGTGAACGATGTTAGCATAGTGCTTCAGGTTAGCGGCCGATGCCGTTGATTCGGCCAATTCAGCCAAATAAGCAATGCCACCGACGTTTTCCAACTGTTGGTTGGCATTCAACTTGTCTTGTAAAGTCAACACATCAATTGGTCGACCATCGTTAACCAAGGCCTGCATGGCCTTGAAAATTTCCTGGTGGGCCGTTCGGTAAAAGTCTTTCGGTTCCAGGATGGCTTGGGCCGATACCATGGCAGTGTCTGACTTAACATCAAAGAAAATCGCCCCGAAGACGGCTTTTTCAGCTTCGATGTCTTGGGGCGCCTGCCGGTATTCATTGGCCATGAGTAAAACGTCGGCCATGATTACCCCTCTTTTACGTGAACGCGCAGGTCAGCTTGGACTTGCTTGTGCAGCTTAACTGGAATGGTTGAAAAGCCCATGGCGTGAATTGGCTGGTTCATCAGCAACTTACGCTTGTCCAACTTCACTTGGTACTGCTTTTCCAAAGCCGCCACCACTTGCTTAGATGAAACGGCACCGAACAAACGGCCGTCCGTTCCGGCTTTTCCAGGAATCGCGACAATCGTTTTTTCGTCTTCGAGAAAGGCCTTTAAATCGTTTGCGGCGGCCAGTTCAGCAGCGGCCTGCTTTTCTTCGGCCTTCTGACGGCCCTTGACAGCACCCAGGTTCTTACCAGTTGCTGGTTCGGCCTTCTTGTTCTTGATTAAGAAGTTGTTGGCGTAGCCATCGGGCACTTCCTTCACTTCACCCTTCTTACCGCGACCCTTTACATCTTCCAAAAATACAACTTTCATTTCTGCCTCCTTTTGGGGACGAGGTCCCGAGTCTTTCCTTTATTATAACTTAAATAGACGCTTCTTCAGCTTCTTGTCCTTCAATTGCTTGTACCAATTGATCGTAAGCATCATTTGTTGTGACATCTGCCATCTGTGTGGCGGCGTTTGACAAGTGGCCACCCCCACCGAGGTCTTCCATCACCGTCTGGACGTTAAAGTCGCCGTTGGAACGGGCCGAAATCCCGACCCGGCCATCTTGGCGCTTAGTCAAGACAAAGGAAGCCTTGACCCCCTTGATTTGCAAGAGTTCATCGGCGGCCTGGGCAGTGATAACACCAGGGTAAACCGTGTCGTTATCGCCAACCGAAATGGCGGCATCATCGCGAATTTCCGCCTGGGAAATCAATTCAGCCCGGGCCTTAAAATCTCCGAACTTCTCCTTCAGGAAGGATTGAATCAATTCGTTATCAGCCCCGTTCGCCCGTAAGTAAGAGGCCGCATCGAAGGTTCGCGATCCCGTCCGCAAGACAAAGTTTTTCGTATCAACTTGGATACCACCCAACATGGCGGTCGCTTCCAATCGGGTAATCGGTGCCCCCTTCTGGTTTTGGTACTGGAGCAATTCCGTGACCAGTTCAGAAGTCGAGGAGGCGTATGGTTCAATGTAAGTCAACATTGGCTTTTCAGACAAACCATCCTCTGCCAAACGGTGGTGGTCAATGACAACCAAACGGTTGCCTAAGGCGTCCAATAGTTCTGGCGCACCCGTCAACTGTTCCTTGGCGTGATCCACCAAAATCAAGAGTGACTGATCCGTCATGCGTTCCAGAGCGTCTTTTTCAGAGACAATGGATGCGCCCAAGTTCACCCCTGGTTCGGCATCTTCAGGGTCCGTGTTGCGAACCGCCTGCAAAAGTGACTGAATGTCTGAGAAAATATGCTCTTCATCAACGACGACAAAGGCTTTCTTTTCCCGGGTCTGAGCAAAGCGCCAAAGACCCATGGCAGAACCAACGGCATCCAGATCAGGCATCTTGTGCCCGACCACAAAAATCTGATCCGATTGGTCCATCAATTCGGCAATGGTCTGAGAAATCACACGTGCCCGAACGCGGGTCCGCTTTTCCATCGGGTTGGTTGTTCCACCATAGAAACGAGCTGGTGCGTCTTCTGATTTCACCACCACCTGGTCACCACCACGACCCAGGGCCAAGTCCAAGTTGGTCTGGGCCAACTGAACCAAGGAGGCGATGTTCTTTTCGCCATAGGCGATTCCCATCGACAAAGTCAGCGGCGAATTCTGCTGCGCCGTTGCTTCGCGAATGGCTTTCACAACGGAAAACTTATCGTCTTCGGCCCGCTTCAAATCTTGCTGGTAGCCCATTAACAGGTAGGAAACCGGCGACAAACGACGAACGTACAAATCGTAGTTCTTTGCCCAGTCGGTTAATTGACCGGTCACTTCCGTTCGTAACTTCGACGTTTCGGAATCCGGCATACCTTCAGTCACTTCTTCATAGTTATCGACCGAAACAATCCCCGTTACCAAACGGTGATCGGCCAGGTTCTTTTCCAAGGCCACGTTTTCCGTTGCGTCCAATAGGTACAAAGCACCCAAGTCTTCTTGGTAGTCGACCGTAAAGGAGCGATCAAGCCATTGAATGGTTGATTCCCCCTCGTCTTCCAATGCAGATTTGATTTCCGCCTCATCATCCAAAAGATTGCTGCCGATAATGTCTCGTTCACCCAGCAGCTCTTGCAGATAGGGGTTCACCCAAACAACACGCTTGTCGTCGAAGAGAACGATACCGACTGGCATCTGCAAAACGGCCTCTTGCTGCCCCGTTTTGACCCGGTAAGTCAGTTCTTCCAAGTAGGATTCCGAATCCTGGCTCGACAAAATCAACTGGCGAACTAAGCCGGCCGCCATGACAACGAGCACTAACAGCCAAACAAGTCCAAAGACCCAATTGACATAAATGGCCAGCACCAAAGAAAGCACGGTCACAACAGCCGCCATGACCGTCGACATGACAAAAGTCTTATTTTGTTGGTAGCGGGACAGGGCCCCGATGTTCAAAAACGTTTTCATGTTTTCCTCAACAATCTATATATCCTTAGGGCTATTTTACCATAACTTGCCCCATTAAAATCGGCACCCAAATCGGCGCACAACCGAAAAAAGGATAAAGAAAAAGCAGGACCGAAGTCCTGCTTTAAAACCATTAGTCTTCAGTGACGAATGGCAACAACGCCATGATACGGGCGCGCTTGATAGCGGCCGTAACCTTACGTTGGTTCTTTGCTGACGTTCCAGTCACACGACGTGGCAAAATCTTACCACGTTCTGAGATGAAGCGTTCCAACAATTCCGTGTCCTTGTAGTCAACGTTTTCGATGTGGTTGGCTGCAATGTAGTCAACCTTACGGCGACGACGTGGGCCGCCTTGTGGGCGACGACGTTGTGGACGTGCGTTTTGTTCTGACATGAAGATGCTCCTTTCTGAAAAGAATTTTTAGAATGGCAAATCGTCATCTGAGATGTCGATTTCCGAATTCGTGTTGGCGGCAAATGGGTTAGCACTTTGGCTGCCAGCTTGATTGTTGTTTTGGTTGTTGCTTGCAAATGGGTCAGCTGCGGCAGAACCGTAGTTGTTGTTCCCACCAAACGAAGCGCCCTGACTCTGGTCAGATGAACCGTTTTGTGCACGGCGACGTTCTGAATCAGCCTTTGACTCCAACAATGAGAAGTTATCGACTGAAACTTCGGTCACGTAGACACGTTGGCCGGCGTTGTTTTCGTAGTTACGGGTTTGCAAACGACCTTCGATGGCAACCAGGGCACCCTTACCAGTAAAGTTGGCAAAGTTTTCCGCTGCCTTCCGCCAGATAACGGCGTTGATAAAGTCAGCTTCCCGGTCGCCATTGGCGTTGGTGAAGTTCCGGTTTACGGCAAGCGTAAAGGAACCAACCGCCACCCCAGACTGGGTATAGCGCAATTCCACATCACGGGTCAACCGTCCAATTAAAACTACTCGATTAATCATCTATTAGGTCCCTCCCGGTGGAATTTCGTTTTACTTTTCGTCTGCTTTAACGATCATGTGACGCAAGATGTCGGCTGAGATCTTTGCCAAACGGTCGAATTCGTTTGCTGCTTCGTTAGAATCGGCAGTAAATTCAACAACGTGGTAAGTACCTTCGCGGTAACCAGCGATTTCGTAAGCGAAACGGCGGTTAGCGGCCCAGTCAGCTGACTTCGTCAGGTTCGCACCGTTGTCAGACAAGATACCGTCGAAGCGTTCTACGAGCGCCTTCTTAGCATCGGCTTCCATGTCGGGGCGAATAATGTAAGTTAATTCGTATGCTGTGGTCATCGATTTTTCCTCCTTTTGGTCTCTGGCAACCAGCTGGTTGCAAGGAGTGCGTGCAATGTCTGCACTCACGTCTATTAAATATACTAAATTTCACGGCATTTCGCAAGGGGAATCCAAACCTCCACCGTAGCTTCTTCCCCTACACCTAATCATACGAAAAAAGTCGGTGAAATACACCGACTTTTTGATGACAATTATTTATTTTTGGTCGGCGTCTTCTTTTGCCTGTCGCAAACCAATTCCGGTCAAGGCTGACAAGAGTGAAAAGACTGGCGAAAAGAGGGCCAAGAAGGTGAAGGGAACGAAGGCCAAGACCGAGACGTGCAAGGTCTGGCTGGCAAAGGCCCCGGCAACACCCCAGGGAACCAAGTAATTGGCAATCGCTCCAGAATCTTCCATCGCCCGGGACAAGGCCAGTGGCGAAAGACCGAAACGCTTGTAGTCTTCTTTGAAGAGCTGGCCCGGCAACATCGTTGACAGGTACTGTTCGCCAACCAAGAAGTTCGTGGCAATTCCGGTAACCAAAGTGGCAAAGACCAAGGAACGTTGAGACTTTAGCTTGGAAACCAAGGGGTTCATCACCGCCCGCAAAATGCCTAAGTTGGAAAGCAGCCCACCCAGTCCAAGGGCCAACATGATCAACATGATAGTATCCATCATCGCCACCATGCCGCCCCGGTTTAACAGTGCCATCAAAGTAGCGTTGTGCGAAGTCGTCTTGAACCCGTTAACCACCAGGTTCGACCAAGTCGTTAAGGAGTGGCCGGAGAAAAGGAAGTACAGGGAGGTCACGGAAACGTTGATTAAGAGGGAAGGAATGGCGGGGACTTTTTTCAAGGCCGTCACGAAGATTAAGGCAATCGGTACAATGGCCCACCAAGTTGGCTGAATCAAATTCGTTAAGCTAGCCCCTTCAGCGGCTAAGTTTCCGCTGTGCCCACCGGTCAATCCGAAGACAAAGGCCAGCAAAAGGCTGACCAAAAGGGCCGGGATGGTCGTCCACATCAAATTCTTCAAATGTGAAAAGAGGTCGACCTCGGCCACGGCCGCCGCCAAGTTGGTTGAATCGGACAAGGGCGAGCTCTTATCACCAAAGATGGCACCGGAAATGATAAAGCCGGCCACCATGGCTGGGTGAAAGCCAATCGTCGTTCCAATGCCCATCAAGGCCACCCCGACGGTTGACATCGTTGTAAAGGCCGAGCCAATCATCATCCCCACCAAGGCACAGGTCAACAGCGCGGTTGGCAAGAACCACTGCGGATTAATCAGCTTAAAGCCGACCCAGATCATGGTTGGGATGACCCCCGTTCCAATCCAGAGGGCAATCATCGCCCCAATCAAGAGGAACAAGAAAAGCGGCGCAATGCCCGCTTCAATCCCCTTAATCAATGCCGCCTGGGCATCTTTAAAGGAAACCCCGGTCAGGCGCATGCACATCACCACCCAGGCAATGGCCACAAGCAGCGGGGCAATGGGCGCCAGACCCAGGCCGATAATGCCGCCAGCCAAAATAAAGACGACCCCCAAAAGGAGAATCGTTGCAAAAGTTCGATTTAACGTTTTCATTTTCTATTCACACCAATCAGCGATTCGAATCGCCATTCATTTTTACGCGTTTTTCTTCGACTGCCTAGCCGCAATCAAATAGAGGCCGAGGTTGACCAAGACCATGCCGAAAAAGACCGAAAAGAAGAGGCCGGCAAACCAGCCATGGTCCAACATGATACCACCGTAAACCGGTCCGAGCATTCGGCCAAGGGAAATCATCATCCCAACAAAGCCCTGGGCTTGGCCGGAAACTTCTCTTGGCGTCATCTGTGCCACCCAGGCGGGAACCTGGGGTGAGGCCAGCATCTCGCCCACTGTCAACAATTCGAAAACCAGGACAATTTGCCAGAATTGGTTCACAAAGAGCATGAGCAAAAAGGAGGTCGCAAAGATCAGCCCACCGGCGATGACCGAAATCGCATAGTTACGCTTGTTGGCCCAGTTTGAGATCATCTTCTGAAAGACGATAATCGTCAGCCCATTTAAGACCCAGAGGTTGGCGTAGTGAGCCGTCGAAATCCCAATGCGGTGCAGGTAGGTCGCCATGACCGTTTCCCAAAGCATGTAGGACAGATACATTAATAGAAGAAAGGCGGCAATCCAAACGAGCAGAACCGTGATTTTTAACTTTGGTCGACCGCCTTGCGAAGCGACTTTGTCATCGGCTACTTCTGCCAGGGCCGTCTTGTTTTCTGTTTCTTCAAGAACAGGTTCGGCAGTTGTCACGGGATTGGTGTCAACGTTGAAGAAGATGGCCACCACAATCCCCAGAGTTAAGTAGAGCAAGGCGGCAATCAGCATCAGCCAGGAAAAACCGTAGTCAAAGAGGTAGCCGACGACCAGCGTCCCGAGAACCACCCCGATGTTCAAAACGATGTACATGTTGTTAAAGATGACCCGGGTGTTCTTGCCAGTCACCGTCGTGGCAAAGGCGTTTAGCAAAGTCGTGATCGACCCAAGCCCAAGCGAGGTCAGCCAAATCAAAAAGGCAAAGACTGGCCAACCATTATAAAAGAAAAGGGTTGAAACAGCGAAAAAGGCGATGGCCGAAGCAATCAATAAAGCTGGGTAAGGTCGCCATCGATCAAAGAGCTGACCGGCAACAAAGGACCCCAGAACGTTCATTAAAGCCGCAACCAAAAGCACTAGCCCAGAAGTCGTCAGCGTCTGTCCCAGTGACAGGGTCATGTGCAGGGTCGTGACCGGCCAAATCATGGCGTGACCGGTGTTGGCCGCCAAATTAGCCAACAGGAGCCATTTTTCATTCAGTTTTTTTGCTGGATTAATCGCCATTTCACGCCCCCTAACCGTTTTTCATTAGTATAGCACAGCTTTTTCTCATTTTTTGAAATCGTTAAAAGTCTATAAAGACCATTCTAACAGGCTTGTCCCCCTCCCGTCTCGGATTTTCGAAAAAAGCCGGCCCATAAATAAAGTAAACGGTTTCATTTTCTGATTTTTTTGGGATTCACCCCTGTTTTTTTAGCCCCGTATCGTTTATAATGTAGTGGATAGAGAAAAAGAGAAAAAAGGGGAATCTTATGGTGAATGAATTACAAACCTTAGTTACGTTCTTCGGTGCCACGGGTGATCTTGCCAAGCGCCTGCTGTACCCATCCGTCTTTAACTTGTACAAGAAGGGTTACCTGAAGGAACACTTCGCCATCGTTGGTACTTCCCGTCAGAAATTGTCTGACGCCGAATACCAAGACATGGTCCGCACATCGATTTCAGAAGGCCAGGACAAGGACCAGGTTGAAGGATTCTTGAAGCACTTCTCCTACATCGCTTCCGATGTAACCGACGCTGCTGGCTACGCTGGTCTGCACGACCAAATCGAAGCCGCTTCTGATAAGTTTGGCGTGGAAGGCAACCGGATCTTCTACTTGGCCGTTGCCCCACGCTTCTTCGGAACAATCGCGCAATACCTCAAGTCCGAAGGCCTGATGGCCGACAAGGGCTACAACCGCATCATGATTGAAAAGCCTTTCGGAACGTCATACGAAACGGCCGAACAATTGCAAAACGAATTAACGACGGCCTTTAACGAAGACCAGGTTTACCGTATCGACCACTTCATGGGTAAGGAAATGGTCATGAACATTGCCCCACTTCGTTTCGGCAACCCAATGTTGAACACGGCCTGGAACAAGGATTACATCAAGAACGTCCAAGTGACTTTGGCCGAAACACTCGGTGTTGAAGAACGAGCTGGCTACTACGACACGGCCGGTGCCCTTTTGGACATGATCCAAAACCACACGATGCAAATCATCGGTTGGTTGGCCATGGAAGAACCAAAGGACTTCTCCGACGTTGCCATTCGCGATGCCAAAAACGCGGCCTTCTCATCTTTGGAAATCTACGATGAAAAGGGTGCTAACCGCTACTTTGTTCGCGGACAGTACGAAGCAAGCAAGACGGTTGCTGGTCACGTGGCCTACACGGACGAACCCGATGTGCCAAAGGATTCCAAGACCAACACCTACATCGCCGGCGAGTTGCACTTCAACACGCCACGTTGGGAAGGCGTTCCCTTCTACATTCGTTCCGGTAAGCGCATGGCCGCTAAGACGACCCGTATTGACGTTGTCTTCAAGGCCGGTGCCTTCAAGTTCGGTGGCCAACAGGAACCACAAGAAACAGTGCTTTCAATCGTAGTTTCACCAGACGCCCACATCACCATGTCAATGAACGCCAAGGAAGTTTCCGACAACTTCTCAACGCAGCTGATTGATTTGAACTGGGCCCCAACGGACAAGCAAAAGGCGGAAACGCCAGCGCCATACGAACGGATGTTGCACGATGCCATGGACGGTAACGGTTCAAACTTTGCCGACTGGCACGGTGTGGCAACGGCCTGGAAGTTTGTTGACGCTCTGTCTGATGTTTATGCCGAAGACAAAGCCCCACTCTTCCCTTACGATTCCGACACGATGGGACCAAAGGAAGCCGACGACTTGCTCGCCCAAAACGGCGATGCCTGGGTTTTCAAGGGTTAATTTCAAACAAAATAAAAAAGCGGTTCACAATGTGAATCGCTTTTTTGCTGTCTTAAAGAACTTTTACGATGATTTTGTATAGGTGTGCCAGAAAGCCGGAATCAATCAGTACGTAAAGTCCGATTAAAATGTAGCAAAGCTTCATGAGCTTTTCACCGAAACGATCAATCAAAGCTGTCACGACTTTGTGATTGGCAATGGCCCACAGGATGAAAACAATGATGACCGTCAGCATGCCAATGTAGAGGAGCGTTTCACCAAAAATGAGCCAACTTTCACTAAGCAATACCGGTAAGAAAATAGCGAGGTTGCAGCCAGCACAAACCGACAGGTAAGTAAAAAGAACCAAGCTGAAGGGCGACTTTCCCTTAACCTTCCCTTCCTCCTCGTCATCATCGAAAAGGGCCAAGTAAATCGGAATGAAGCCAAGCAGGCCAAGCAACCATTCCGGAAAGAAAGCCTGTAAAAGCTGCCCGGCCAGGAAGCTGACCAGCATTAAGAGAAGGTTTCCCGCCAGATAGGCCGATAGGACGGCAGCGAAGGGGTACTTTTTTAGTAGGAAAAGCAGCATGATAAAGAAATCGAGGTTAACTGCTAAAAAGGTCAGTGTCAGGAGTGAAATGTTCATTTAGTCCTCTTGCATCCAATTCATGAATTTAAATTCATCTGTTTATTGCATGAATATTTTATCATATATTGCTCAGCTGTCAATTTCTCAAAATAAAAAAGACCTTTCGGTCCTTTTTCAACAAAGTATTTTTTAGACTTTATCCAAATCAAAAGCCGGGTCGGCCAAGAGGCCGGTTTCAGCATTCAAGGTCTTCAAGAAGTCCTTCATGAATTCCTTGCGCTTTTCACCCTCAACACGGGCGGCCGGCGTGTTCAGCTGGGCAGGCAATTTGAAAATCTTCTCGTAAAAGTGATTGACAGACGGATTCTCGTTCTTTCGGTAGGTTGCCTTGTCTTTCAGGTCCTTGACTGGGAGGACTTTGGGGTCGGCCAAGACTCGGCCCTTGGCACCACCATAGGCAAAAGTCCGGGCAATGGCAATGGCACCAAGCGATTCAATCCGGTCGGCATCCTGCACGTACTGGCCCAATTTCGAAAGTTCATAATGCTGCACCAAGTTAGCCGAATAGGACATGTGCTGAATCGTATCCATGACGTCGGCCGCTTCTTCTTTGGAAAAGTCGTTTTCAATCAACAGCTTTTCCACCTTTTCAATCTGCCCAGGCACGTCATCGACCACCTTATCGTCAATAGTGTCATGCAAGAGACCACCGGCCCGAATAACCGCCTCTTCTTCTGCCGTGATTTTTCCATGGTCTTCTAAGAAGAATTTCACGCCCCAGTCCGCCACGCGCTGCGCGTGGTAAAAGTCATGGCCGGAGGCATCCCCGCCCAAAGTCGCCTCTGAAAATGCTACGATACGATCCAAATTTGCCATTTTGCTTCTCTCTCCATTTTCTCTGCCAAAACGTTTTTCTAATTTTAGTACGAGAAAGGCTAAGATACAAGAGACTTTCTTTAAATCGTATTGAAAAAAGGCAAACAATTAACTAGACACCATTTTGTCGTTCGGATTTTTGCGATGTTTGGATTTCTTGCGCCCAAACCAGCCCTTCTTCTTGTAAAATTTGTTACACTGTTAGGGAATTTGAAGAAAGAAAAGGAAAAAGCATGGCATTTTTAGAACTGAAAAACATTCATAAGTCCTACTTCTTGGGCAGCCAAGAATTTCCGGTCTTAAAGGGAATCGACCTCGACTTTGATTTGGGCGACTTCGTTTCCATTCTCGGGGAATCCGGTGGTGGTAAGTCGACGTTGATGAACATCATCGGCGGCCTTGATCGCAACTTCGATGGTGAAGTGCTTGTTGATGGCAAGAAGCTCGACCACAAGCAGGAAAAAGCCCTGGATAAGTACCGTCGGGAAACGATTGGTTACATTTACCAGTCTTACAACCTGATTGCCCACCTGTCCGTCTTGGACAACGTCTTGGTTTCACTTGACATGACGACTTTGTCAAAGAAGGAACGAGAACAACGGGCCAAGGACCTCTTGACCAAGGTTGGCTTAGACGGCCAGATGAAAAAGTACCCGAACCAGCTCTCTGGTGGCCAGAAACAGCGTGTCGCCATCGCCCGCGCCTTGGCTTCCGACCCCAAAGTCATCATCGCCGATGAACCGACCGGTGCCCTGGATGCCCAAAACACCAAGGAAGTCCTCGCGCTCTTGAACGAAATCGCTTCCGAAGGTCGCCTGGTCATTACGGTTACCCACTCGCAGGCCGTTGCTGATGCTGGTACGCGAATCGTTCGCTTAGCCGATGGCCAAATTGAGTCAGACGACCGCATCAAGCCAGCCTATGAAAAGCAGGATAAGGAAATGATTCCTTCCCGTGCCCTGCCACGTCGTGCTTCCATCAAGACGGCCTTCAAGCACTTCCGCCATAACTTGGGTACCAACTCCCTGATTATCTTGGGAACCTCGATTGGCCTCTTTGCCGTCATCCTCTTCTCCGGATTGGGTAACGGGATTTCTGGCTACATGTCTAGCCAAATCACGAAGTTGGCCAACCCACAGGTCATGTCGGTTAGCCGCTACGTCAAATCCGATGATGACGATTCCGCAACTGCATTCGGTTCTAGCACCGATACGCCAGCCTTCACAACGGCTCAGCTAAACCAAATTAAGAAACAAAAGCACGTTTCAAAGGTGGAAGCCTCTTACACAGCGGCAAACGTTAACGTTTCCTATAACAACCAAAACGTGAAGATGCGCTCCCTTTCCAACTGGAACGACTCCTTCTCCAAGGACTCAATCAAGGCTGGTCACGCCCCTACTAAGGACGGCGAGATTCTGTTGGATCAGTCAGCAGTCGCTGAAAAGTTCAACAAGAACAATTACAAGGACCTCATTGGTAAGCAGGTAACGCTGTCTTATCAGACACAAAATGCTCAGGGTGCTGCAGTCACTGTTAACATCACGGCCACTGTTTCCGGTATTGGTCACTCAGATGGCAAGGCTGCTCAAATTAATGCAATCAACACGCAAACCCTTCAAAAGGCCCTCCAGGCTGCTGGTGTTAGCGCTGATCCGACGGAAATCGATGTCAAGGTTGACGACTTGAACAATGTCGAAGAAACGGCCAAGGCCATCGATAAAATCAAGGATGGTTCAACCCGACTTTACAAGACATCAACCATTCAAAGCTTGATTAGCCAAATTCAAACCTACGTCAACCTGGCCACGTCCATTCTTTCAACGATTGCCGGCATCTCCTTGATTGTTTCGGCACTGATGATTATCGTGACCATGTTCATGTCCGTTGCCGCCCGTACCAAGGAAATTGGTATCCTGCGTGCCTTGGGTGAATCCAAGCGTGACATCCGCTGGCTCTTCATCTCTGAATCATTGATTACCGGATTGCTTTCGGCAACCTTGGCAACCATCATTGCCTATCTGGCACAGGCCGGTATCAACGGCCTGCTCAAGGGCACAGCCGATTACGCCTTCGTTCAGATTACGTCAGGCAACATCATCAACGCCTTCGTCATCGCCCTGATCATTTCCCTCCTGGCTGCTTTGCTTCCCGCACGACGCGCCGCAAAGCTCAACCCAATTGACGCTCTGGCTGCGGAATAAAGCTTTTAGTAAACAAATGAAAAAGTCGTCACCGTTTCATCACCGGTGACGACTTTTTTACTGCTTAAATTTCCGTGGGTGGCAAATCCTCTAAGTAGGTCCGAAAGAAGGGGCAGTCAAAGAAGGCAGCCAATTCGTTGCCATAGAGATGGCAGAAAGTCAGCAAGACCAACAGGTCTGGCATCACCTGCCCCGACTCGTACTTAGAGATGGCCGATTGGGATAAGTGCAGGCTATTGGCCACCTCGGTTTGCGAATAACCGCGTATCAGGCGGGCCTTCTTTAGTCGATTCGCCACCTCTTCTTGGATTTCTTGGCGGAAGGAAAGTTCCATCCATTTGTGATCAAACTGTTCAATTGCTGCGGGATGTACAAGAACCATTTCTCTCCTCCTATCATGGTACTTGTTTGATTCCATTTCCTAATCACTGTCTCGGCCCTATTATAACCAGGCATACCCGCTTTGCAAAGAAAAAGCACGAACAAGCGTTCGTTTTATTCAAAACATTCATAAGTTTGAACAAAGCGACTTTTTCCGTATAAAAAAAAGTCGACCGGTGGGTCGACTGCTGTTTAAATTTAAAAGTAAACGCCTGAAATGGGCAATCCAATCGCTACCAAGTACATAGTCCAGCCCCAGAGCAAGAAACCGATGATTTCGACAACGGTCTGTTGCCATGGCAGGTGCCAGAAGAAGGGCTTTTGCTTTGTAACGACCTTGTAATTCTGGTCAATGACAATCCAAACAATCAAGCCAAAGAGCGTCCCCGATCCTTGCGTAATGCTGGAATCATAGTTAGCCCAGATGATGAAGACGATGATTAAAACAATCGACATGAGCAAGAAAAGCCCCCGACTAAAGTCGATAAAGACACCGCCCCCAATCGAGAGCGCCTCCGTTTTTGTGGCTTCTTCCGTGCGGAAGAGTTGCTGCCAGCCCGCACGAACAAGGGAGGCTAAGACGCCACCCAGAAAACCAACCCAGAGGGCGTTAAAAATAATGGTTGCCAACATAGAAAATCTCCTTTAATCACTTCCCTAATCTTAACACTTCTCCGTTCTAATGAAAACGGCTAGTCAAGGGACCCTTCAGACGGGACTTTTTGGTATAATAGGGAACTGAGGAGTTCAGCAACGAGGCGCTTTTCTCGCCTTTTAAGACTTCTCCGACTAGCGCCGGAAGATTTTTCGGATTCAAACGGAGGTTTTTCTTTTGAAAGTCAAACGCGAAAACATGATTGATTATTACACCTTCGGCTCAACCGCCGAACTTTTACTATACCTGGGCATTGAACGAGAAACACTCTTTCACCGGGCCAAGTTACGTGGCATCGATTTAAACGGGACTTATACGGAAGCCGATTTAGCGGCTTTAAAGCCCCAAAAGGACGCTTATCTCGGTTCATTAAACGCCGAAACGGAAGCCGAAATCGAAGTGCTCAAGATGAAGCTGCAGATGCTCGAATCCCAACTGGGCTTTAAGGATCAGCAACTCGAAGATCGCCAAGATCACATCGACACCCTGCGTTCTTCTCTCGAACAGGCCGAACGCAACCTGGAAAAGACCCAAACAACGGTCGACCAGCAGCAACACCTGCAGATGGCTACCCTCTCCCAGCTGGACAAAGTCACATCCCGCGTCCAACGTATCGAAATGGAAGAAGACCAAAAGAAGCACTGGTGGTCGAGAAAGAAAAAAGATTAAACGAAAAAGAGCGATGAATACTCATCGCTCTTTTTAATTGTCATCGATTTGTCCGCTACAGAATGTACAGTCAATGGTAGCACCGAGATAACACTGAACTCTAGGCGCTTATCAATTATTTAGCGACACAAAACCAGCCATTCGAAACGAATGGCTGGTTTTATTTTATGACATTTGTCATCCTAAGCAAAGTAATGTTGATCTTGCTTTGAGATGTTGTTCTTTACGGTTGTTGAGTACCAGAATGGGACGTGAATCTTTCCGATGACGTGCTTCTTTGAAACGAAACCGAAGTAACGGGAATCGTTTGAAACCGAACGGTGATCACCCAAAACGAAGTAGCTATCCTTTGGCACGACCGACTTGTTCTGGTCGCTCTTCTCCCAGAGGCCGGTTGAAGACAAAGTCTTCAATGACCAGGAAGAACCAAATGAGGAAGCCGTTCCGGCGTTTTGCTCTTCTGTACTAATGTAGGATTCGTCCACCTTCTTATTATTGACGTAGAGGGTGCCGTCCTTGTATTCAACCGTGTCGCCGGCAACGGCAATCACACGCTTGACGTAGTCCTTGTTACCAGCCTTGATGCGGGGGTCTTCTTGCCGGGCATCAAAGACGACGACATCCCCACGCTTCAAATTCTGTGTTTTTTGCACCACGACTTTTTGCTGGTCGAGCAGGTTGGGATCCATCGAATCACCATTAATGGTCACCACGTTCACCCAGAAAGTCGTAATCGCCAGGTAGGCGAGAATGCCAATGGCAATCGGCACCACCCAGTTCCAAATAAATAAGAATAGTTTCTTCATAGTCTTAACCTCAATCCCTAGCTTACTCGTCTAAACGCCTATGTCAAGCGTTCAAAACAAATGAGCCCTGGAAAAATTACATTAGATTACCTTAGGAACGAACCGTGTTAATCCTTACCCGATAGGTAGCCCGATCACGAACGCCCGGCGTTTCAAAGGAGATGATGCCATGGGACTTGGTCAGATTGGTCAAGTCGGCATTTTGCAGGCGCGACCCAATCAAGTTCAGCGGGTTTGGCCCAGGATAAGTCTTGGTCCAATCAATTACCAAGTAATCCTCGTATGAAAAGCAAAGCACGCGGTAATCGAGCACGGCTTCCTCTTCTGATTCGGCATCGTCGTCGCCCCTTGCCCAAGTCTCATCATCTGCTCGATCAATTGCTTGCAGTGACAGCCAGTATTCCTTGCGTCTCAGTTGTAGCTCTTCAATCTTCATGAACCCTCCGACCGCTTAGTTTGTCTTTGGCAGTTGCGACAGCACCGCTTCTTCCTTTGGAATTGAAGGCAAGGCGCCGGCCGAGGCCACCGTGATGGAGGAGGCAGCCACCGCATAGCGAATGGCCCCTTCGATGTTATCAAAGGAAGGGGACAAGCGGGAGAGCAAGGCGCCGATGAAGGTGTCGCCCGCCGCGGTCGTGTCAATGGCCGTCGTCTTAATTGCCGACACCATCACTTCTTTGCCGTCCTTAGCCTTGTAAAAGGCCCCCTTGTCACCCAGAGTAATCAGCACGTGCTTGAGCCCCAGCCCAAAGAAAAAGTCGGCGTTGGCAATCAACGAAGCCCGGTCCGTTACCGGAATATCGGTAATCAAAGCCGCCTCGTGTTCATTTGGAATGATCAGGTCAGTTTGTTCCAATAGGGACGTTGGTAAGTCCTCCTGGTCCGGTACCGGTGCTGGATTCAAAACGGTGGTCACCCCAGCCTTCTTCGCTTCCTTAAAAGCCGTCAAGGCCGTCTCCAAGGAAATCTCCAGTTGGGTCAGGCAAAAGTCTGACCCTTGCAAGGCCGCCTGCTGATCCCAGATATCCTTGGCGGACAGGTCACCATTGGCCCCTTCATAGACGTAAATGATGTTATCACCGGTCGCCTTTGACACCGTGATGTAGGCCTGCCCAGTCTGAAACTTTTCTGAGTGCAAGACATAGTCCAGGTTGAGGTTTTCTTCTTGAACTTGTGCACCCAAGTCAAAGTCCCTGCCGACTTTGGTAATAAAGTTGGCCTTGGCTCCGGAACGGGCGATGGCAACGGCCTGGTTCAAGCCCTTGCCACCCATCACTTCTTCTTGGTGCTGTCCAATCGACAGCGTCTCTCCCGACTGTGCCAAACGGGGCACGCGGGTTACCCGGTCCAAGTTCGTTGAACCGACAATCGTTACTTGCTTTTTCATAGTCATCCCTTTTTCGTCTGACAACGTTTTTCTTCTCTCCCTATTTTACTAGAAAGTACCGACTTTGACAGTAAAAATGGTCAAAGTCGTCGAAGGACGGACCGTCCGTCTGCTATAATAGATGGTAGATTACGTGACTTTAATGGAGGATTTGCTGTGAATGACCATAAAGTAAAAGCTGCTCAAATGGCCGTTGACCTGATTCCGAACCAGGCCATCGTCGGCCTTGGATCCGGTTCGACCGCTTCCATTTTCATCGATTTGCTGGCCAAAAAGGCCCACGAGGAGAGCATGGACATTACCTGCGTGGCTACTTCGGGTCAAACGCAGCAGTTGGCCCTTGGCTTTGGCTTAAAAGTCGTCGACATCGACGCGGTTGACCGCATCGACGTGACTGTGGACGGGGCCGATGAAGTCGACCCTAACCTAAACGGCATCAAGGGTGGCGGTGCTGCCCTACTCTTTGAGAAGATCGTGGCCATGAATTCCCAGAAAAACATCTGGGTGGTTGATTCTTCCAAGCGTCATCCACGGCTCGGTTCCTACAAATTACCCGTTGAGGTTGTCAAGTTTGGTGTCCATCACGTCTACAACCACTTGAAGGAACTTGACCTAAAGCCCGTCTACCGCCAGCAAGAAGACGGCAACTACCTAACGACTGACTCCGGCAACTACATCATCGACATCGATATTTCCCGTGTCGATGACTTGGCCAAGTTAGCCAATGACTTGAAGGCCCTGACTGGCGTCGTCGAGCACGGCCTCTTCATTAACGTCTGCGACGTCCTGCTCGTCGGCAACACCGGTGAAGCGATTTACCGAAAAGGGTAAGGGTTCAGTAAATTTTAAGCACTTCAACTGATGATAAAAATGATGTTATCATATGGATACAGTATGAAGAATTAGCGTTTTCACTCTTATTCCAAACCACCACCAGCCAGCGGTGGTTTTTTTTGATCGAATTACCGCTACCAACGCCCTTTCCTCCTTGAAAATCACCCTCGAGAAGCCTATCATAAAGCTATATCCTTCTACTTTAGAAAGAAGAGGAATTGGGGTTTCAAGCATGCATTCGACAACAACACAGTCGGCCTTAAACGACACGGCCCATCCTGAACGTTTGCACCAGCACATGGCGGTTCGCTGGGAAAAAGTCATCGAAAAGGAAGACCATCCTGCTCGAGAAGCGGCACTGCCAGTCCGAGCATCGATTGTTGGTCGTGTCGGCATTCAATTATTATCGACCGGAACCGGGGCCTGGCGCGTCCGCTCGGCCATGAACAAGGTGGCGCGCGCCCTAGAATTAACCATTTCGGCTGATATCGGTTTTACAGCCATCACCGTCACCTGCTTCGACGGGGCCGATTCCTTTACCGAGTCGCTTTCCTTAGCGGCGACCGGCGTGAACACACACAAAATGACCTTGATCGAAGACTTTGTCGAACAATTTGCCGTGAAGTACGCCGACCAAAAGCCACAAGTTGCTCACAAAGAACTGGATAAAATTCAAAAGCGCCCCGGTAACTACGGGCCCGTTCGCGCAGGCCTCGCAGCGGGTCTTGCCTGCTGCGGCTTTATCTTTTTACTCGGTGGTGGACCAGTCGAGATGCTCGGTTGTTTCATCGGTGCCTTTTTCGGACAATTCACGAGAAAACGTCTTGGACAAAAGCATTGGAACGCGGTTGCCACAACGGTAATTGGCGTTGCCGCGGCCTGCCTGGCCTATGTGCTGACTTTCTTCTTGTTGCGGTCACTCTTTCCACTGTCTTCTGCTCACGAAGCCGGCTACATCGGTGCCATGCTCTTCGTGATTCCAGGATTTCCCTTCATCACCTCCATCTTGGACTTGTCTAAAAACGATATGCGTTC
Organism: Fructobacillus papyrifericola; assembly: GCF_018437235.1. GTDB lineage: Bacteria > Bacillota > Bacilli > Lactobacillales > Lactobacillaceae > Fructobacillus > Fructobacillus papyrifericola. Next base: position 59,911 of record NZ_JAAMFJ010000003.1, read on the forward strand.
CGGTCTGGAACGATTGGCCTTTGCTCTGATGATCATCTTCTCAGCAACCCTTGTCGGCTGGCTCTTGGCCATGCTCTTTGGGCTGCGGCCGCAGAACTTTTTGCCACAGGGACTGAGTTTGTATCCACTGATTGCCTGCCGCCTCTTGGCCTCCTTTGCCGGGGTCTTCGGCTTCTCCTTGATGTTTAACTCCAAGCTCAAAATGGCCGCGACGGCCGGTTTAATCGGAGCGGTGGCTAACACCACCCGACTCGAATTGGTTGACCTGTCCCAGCTACCACCCGCAGCCGCTGCCTTCATCGGCGCCTTGATCGCTGGTCTGGCCGCTTCTTACATCAACCGTTACACCGTCTTCCCACGCATTTCCTTGACGGTGCCGGCCATCGTCATCATGGTGCCCGGCCTTTACATCTACCGCGGTATTTACAACCTTGGCCTGAACGCCATCGGGGTTGGTGCCACCTGGTTGATCAAGGCAGCCCTAATCATGATTTTCCTACCATTTGGCCTCTACGTGGCCCGCTTCATCATGGATAAGGATTGGCGCAAGGTGGATTAAGTATTCCAAAACAAAAGTCGTTCGAACGGAATTAACCGTTCGAACGACTTTTTTATTTAACCAAAGACACAAAAAAAGAACCGCCGCAAGGCGATTCCTTTTTGTAAACGAAGAGCGAACTCTTAGTACTTAGGTTCCCACTTCAAAGCTTCGATAGCAGCCTTGACGTCAGAAATCTTTTCCTTCGTGATGCCTTGGTCAACGGCTGATTGTGCAACCGCGATGGCAACGTCTTCAGAGAACTTCGTCAACTGTGAAACTGGAGGCAAAACAGCAGCACCTGGCTTTGATGCATCAACCAAACCACCCAATGAGTGAGCAGCAGCTGAGATCATTTCGTCGTTCAAGACCGTAGCCGTTGAAGCGATCGTTCCGAGTCCAAGACCTGGGTAAACCAACGCGTTGTTAGCTTGTCCGATGTTGTACGTTACACCCTTGTATTCGATTGGGTCAACAGGGATACCGTTGGCAACCAATGCCTTACCATCAGTCCATTCAAGCAAGTCCTTAGCCGTTGCTTCAACCAACTTCGTTGGGTTAGACAATGGGAAGATGATTGGGCGTTCTACGTGAGAAGCCATTTCTTGAACGATTTCCTTAGTGAAGGCACCAGGAACAGTTGAAGTACCAACCAAGATCGTTGGGTGGATTTCCTTAACAACTGACATCAAGTCAGTCAATTGGTCGTTGTTAGCAAACTCTGAACGCTTGCGAGCAAATGGTGCTTGTTCTGGCGTCAAGTCGTCCATGTCGTCGAAGAGCAAACCTTGCTTGTCAACCAAGTAGATGTGTGACTTGGCTTCTTCTTCTGACAAACCTTCTTGCAACATTTCGTCGAAGATACGAGCAGCGATACCACATCCGGCTGATCCGGCACCAAATGACAAGTATGTCTGGTCTGACAACTTTTCACCAGTGATGTTCATGGCACCCAATGCAGCGGCCAACGTGATGATTCCAGTTCCTTGGATGTCATCGTTGAACGTCGTGATGTCGTTCTTGTACTTGTTCAAGATCTTAGCACCGTTTTGACGGGCAAAGTCTTCCCAGTGCAAGTACAAGTTAGGGAATGTCTTTTCAGCAGCTTGTACGAAGTCGTCAACAAACTTGTCGTACTTTTCGCCGCGAACACGTTCGTGACGGTTACCCAAGTAGTTAGGGTTTTCCAACAATTCCTTGTTGTTCGTTCCGTTGTCCAAGACAACTGGCAAAACGTCGGCTGGGTTAACACCTGCGGCTGCAGTATAAACCATCAACTTACCAACGGCGATGTCAACACCGTTGACACCCCAGTCACCAATACCCAAGATACCTTCGGCATCCGTTACAACGATCAACTTGATGTCGCGACCGTTAGCGGCGTTCTTCAAGCTCGTTTCGAAGTCTTCGTCGTTGTCGATTGAGAAGTAAACGGCGTTTTGTGGGTCAACGAACAAATCTGAGTAGTTTTCGATCGTGTCAGCGATAACTGGATCGTAAACGATTGGCATAAATTCAACCACGTGTTGTGAGAACATGTAGTAGAACAATGTGTGGTTCGTGTTAAAGATTTCCATCAAGAACAAGCGCTTTTCCAAGTCAGAAGGCTTTGATTGGAATTGTGCGTAAGTTTGTGCTTCTTGTTCTTCCAGAGTTTGCACGCGTGGAGGCAAGAGCCCGGCTACGCCGAGTTCCTTACGTTCTTCCATCGTGAACCCTGTCCCCTTGTTCAAGAAGGGGTTGTTCAAAATCTCGATTGGTGTCGTCATGTGAGATGAACTCCTTTTTCTGTCTACTTTAGGCCACCTTGACAGTGTGTTTTTATGCCTAAGTTATGGCCTTAGTTTACGCTTTTCAGGCCTTTTCGTCAAATAGAATGACTCTCTTTTCCCGGACATTTTCCTTGATATGTCGCTTTTTCGCCCCTTTTTTCTGCTATACTTTAAGTACTTTTTTCACTAGTGAACGGATTTCCCTTTGAAAGGATAAAATGATGCGGATTCAAGACTTACAGTATTATCTAGCACTGGCCGAACTCGGTTCCTTTTCGAAGGTCTCCAAGCAATTTAAGGTTTCCCAGCCAACCGTTTCATTGGCCATGCAACGCCTGGAAAAGGAATTGGGCACGGAATTAATCTGGCGTGATCCCGGCCACCAACAATTAGCCCTAACCCACCCTGGTCGAATCCTGCAGCAGCATGCCGAGCAGATGGTCAACCACTACTTCTTAGCCGAAGAAGAAATCAAGAAGGAGGCCGAGCAAAAACTGGTTCTGCTGCTCTCGGAATTGGCCGAACTCGCCTATTTCCCAGCCATTCAAGAACACCTTTCCGACCACTTCTTCACCCACTTACAGCAGCGCCAGGCCAGTACCGAAGAAGCCCTGCAAGCGCTAAAAGTCGGCCAGGCCGACGCCGCCATCCTCACCAGCTCCTTTCCTATAGAAGAAAAGCTTGTCGCAGAAGAAATTCCCCACCCAGATCTGCAGCTGTCAGAAGACAAAGTTCTCCCGGCCTTCCCGCTGACCTTTGTCTACCGAGAGGACCGGCTGCAAGGCCCCGACCTGACCCGTATCTTGGCCGAATTAAAGGCGGCGATTGCCACTGCTTCGGCCCGCGACTTTACCCTTATAAGCAAAGGCAATAAGCCCTCCGGTGTTTGACTATAAGTTTTTCGGTTCGCTATGCTTAGCTCGTTGTTAAAAAACGCTTTTTGCGAAAGGAAATCCACCATGAAAAAAACTGGTCTACTAATCGGGGGAATGTCCGTCATTCTCCTTGTGGTTTTTGTCATTGTACTCTGGCCAAAGTCGGCCCACAAAGATGACAGCAGCCATTCCGATGGCAAGCTAACCATCGTCGCCTCAACCAACGTATACGTCGAAGTCGCCAAAACGGTGGCCGGCGACAAGGCCAACGTTTCGGCCATCATCTCTAAGCAATCCGTCTCACCGGAAGACTACGAGCCCACCAACGATGTGGCTAAAAAAGTCGCCCACGCCAACATCGCCTTGGGCAACGGGCTTGGCTACGACGCCTGGTTGAACAAACTGTCCAAGTCATCCAAGTCGACCAAGCTCCTTTTGGCATCCGACATGCTCAACAAGGATAGCAAGGCCAACCCCCACCTCTGGAACGATCCGGACAACATGATCCAGGTTGCCCAGAAGTTGGCCGACGAATTGTCCAAGAAGGACCCGGACAACAAGGCTTACTACCAGCAAAATGCGCAAGCCTACCAAGAAAAGCTCAAGCCCGTCACGGACAAGGTAGCCGAACTGAAGGAAAAGACCCAAAACAAGAGCGTCTTTGAAACTGAGTCTGTCTACGAATACATGCTGAAGAATCTGGGGCTGAACATCGTCGGTGACGACTTTGCCGAAGCAGTGGCAGAAGACACCGACCCAACCCCTGCCGTGCTAAAGGAAGTCCAAAACGCCCTGAAGGCGCACAAGGTGGACTTCGTCGTCCAAAACACCCAAACGACCGGTGGTGACGTCTCCAAGTTGGTCAAGTTGGCCAAGCAGGAGAGCATCCCCGTTGTCAACGTGACCGAAACCTCGCCAGACAAGACCTCCTATGTCGACTGGAAGCTGTCCGAATTGAATCAAATTGAAAAGGCCCTGTCCTAAGGAGGGCATTTAAAAAGTCGCTTGCCAAGAAGGCAAGCGACTTTTCATTTAATCATTCTTTTGACGAATCCGCCGGGCCAGTTCTGGTTCGTGCTTCTTCCAGTAAAGGAAAAGCGCAATGACCAGAACAATCTTAAAATAAGAAAAGGCCATGTTGGCATACAAGGACCAGTCCCCCATGGCACCGTTTGCCGTCAAGACAAAGTCATCGACAAAGTGCAGGCCCACGGCCGACCAGATGTTCCCAGTCTGCACGTAGATGGCCGAATAGGCCAAGCCAGCGACAAAGGCCAAAACGGATTGAACAATGACGTAGGACAGCGGCGCGTGGCTCAAGTTGGTAAAGTGCATCAGAGCGAAGGCCAGGTCCGCATACAAGATACCCTTAACCAGATTGTGCCGGCTATAGCCTGTCCGCAGCACGTAGGTCAAGAAGAGGCCCATCAAGACGGCCCGGGCGAAGAATTCTTCTGGGAAACCACCCATCAAGCCAGTTCCAAGCGATTCCAGCAGGTTGTCGGCCGACAGGAAGGGAATCACAACGGCCACCATGAAGAGCCAGTAGGCGCCCTCCCACCAGGTGAAGCGGGGCTTCATGTAAATCTTTTGCTTGGTGACCAGAGCGTTGATGCCCAAGACGACCAGCAATTCAGTCATTTTCGAAATGAATTGCGCGGTGAATTGATCCAAACCGAATTGGTAGAAGGCCCAGTTAACGGCCTGGTAGACCAGCACGTGTTGGACCAGCAGGTCTAAGGCCAAAAAGCTAAGGGTCAGGATAGCCATTTTTTTAAAAGTCATCGTTTGTTGCATGGAATGCTTCCTTTTTTCGTATTTCTAACAGTTGGCAGTATAGCATACCAAGCCCTTTTCTCGCTAAAGGCAAGCAAAAGGCGCCCTCTTTCAAAGCCGCCTGCTTGTTTTTATTCGCCCTTTTCCAGACTGATCTTTCCGTCGACCAACTGGTAGATTCGATCGGCCTTATCCTTCAAACGCAGATCGTGGGTAACCACGACCACGGCCTTGTTGGCCTTTTCAGCAATGTCTTTAAAGAGCTGGCCAACTTCTTGGACGCGCTTTGAATCCAAGGCCGCCGTCGGCTCGTCAGCTAGCAAAAAGTCAGGGTTTCCGTAGAGTGCTCTGGCAATGGCCACTCGCTGACTTTGCCCACCGGAGAGTTCTCCTGGGAACTTCTGCAGGAGTTGCTCAATGCCCAAGCGTTCCGCGTACCCTTGAAAAGTCTTCTTGGACAAGTTATTCGACTTTTTCACCTTATCAACCAGCCGGAACTGATCGGCCACCGTCAAATAGGGCACCAGGCTGTAGGACTGTAAAACAAAGCCAATGTGGTTTAGTCGAAAGGCATCGGCGGCCTTCCCGTGTTGATTATCAAAGCGCTGACCATTGACGAGCACTTGTCCGTCGGTCGGCTGCTGCAGGCCACCCAAAATGGTCAGCAAGGTCGACTTTCCTGAACCAGAGGGCCCTAAGATGAGGGTTAGTTCGCCAGCCTTTGCTTCAAAGTTGACGTCAGAAAGCGCTTGGACGCGGTTGCTACCAGCGCCAAAGACTTTGTTGACTGCCTTTAATTCAAGCTTTTCCATAGTTAACCTCCAATGACCGAAACAGGGTCGATTTTTGCAATGATGCGCATGGGAATAATGGCACCGATGAGTCCCGTGATGATGAGGAGGATGGCCGTTCCCGTCATCAAGAGCGGATCAAAGGTCATCGGCACGGCCTTTGGAATGGCCAGTCCGGTCAAAGCAGCCAGCGCCGTTCCCACTCCGACAGCCAAAAGCAAAATCAGAATCGTCTGCGTGAGGGTGTTTAGCACGAGATAGCTAGTTGGAATTCCCTGAGCCTTCAACACTGCTAGGTTTTCGAGCTTTTGCATGGTCAAGATGTAGAGGAAGATGGCCACGATAACAATCGAAATCACGACCAGAAAGGCGATCATGAAGAGGAAGGTCTGGTTCTGGGCCGAATAACCGGGCATCTTGTTAAAGAGGGCCGTTTTTGTCAAAATTTCCGTGTTCTTCGTCTTTTCCGTCAGTTTTTGTTGACTAATCAAACCAGAACCGACAAAGTCGCTGCTAACCCCCTTGACCGAAGGCCAATCCTTCAAGGAGCCATAAACGACCGGTGCCATGTTATAAAGGCCGTCCTTGGCAAAGCCAACGACCGTGTATTGGTCTTGTGAAAGACCCATTTGCACTTTTTGGTGCAGCTTAAAGCCGGACTGCTTCAAGCTATCACCTAAGACGACTTCCTGGTCATTTTGGTTCAAACGGCCTGAGCTTAGTTTAATCGTTTGACGAATGGCGGCCTCTTTTTCAAGACCAACGTAAGTGGCGGATTGGCGGGCATCCCCGGCCTTCAAAATGCCTTGGGCTAGGCCAACCCGGTCCGTCTTTGCCGGCTGACTGCTAGGTAAATCAGCCTTGGTCAGCATGGACTGGGCCAAATTGCCGTTGGCGTCCTTTGATAGCAAGACGCTTTGACTTTGCCAGCTATCGACTCCGGCCGTGTTTTGGCTAGCCAATCCCTGGGCCAACGCGGAGAGAATAAAAATCAGGTAGGCGATGAGTAGAATAACGCCAATCACTAAACCGTAACGTAACTTTTCTTTTTTAATTTCCTGCCAGGCTAAAAACATATGTCACTCCTTTACAACCAGTCTTCCAAGGCGGATAAGCGATCCAAAATGGCGACTTTATCCCCAGGGTTCAAGAAAAAGCGGCGGATCAAATGGTGAACGGCCACAGAAGCTAACCAGTTTTGCAGGTTTCCATCGCCTGCTTCTGGTTCCGTTTCATCCTTTTGGGCTTCCAAGATCGCCTCGTTAATCACGTAGTAATGGCTGAGAAAGTCCTTGTCCGGGTTTTCATCAATGCCTTCAATAAAGTCCTTGGTTGCCTGAAAGGGATTTTGCCCCTTCATCGATTCGTGGACCCGCTTCAACACAATGGCCAAGACGTATGAATAGGCGTCGATTTGATCATCAAAGTAGGTGTAGAAAGACCCCCGGGGAATCTTAGCTTCCTCCACGATTTCTTTGACCGAAACCGAGAGGAGGTTGCTTTTCGAAAAGACCGTCAGGAGGGCGCTTTCGATTTGCTGCTTCTTTTCTTCTTTCAAATTATCAAACATTGCTTTGGGCATTGTCTTCTCCTTTTTGACACGGTGTCATTCCGCTGACTAGCATACAATATATTGACACAGTGTCAACATTTTTGAATAAAAAAAGAGAACCGGGCTGGTTCTCTGGTGAAACAACGGTAACAGGATGGATAGGCTAGTCAAAGACAACCTGCTCAATAAAGCGTTTTGTGAGGCTTTCTTTTGGATTCGTAAAAATCGTTTGCGGATCCCCTTCTTCAATGACTTTGCCATTGTCCATGAGCCAGATTTTATCCGAAATTTTCTTGGCAAAATTCATTTCATGGGTGACGACCACCATCGTCATCTTTTCGGCCGCCAATTTCTGGATAACTTTCAAGACTTCCTTGACGTTTTCGGGATCCAGTGCCGAAGTCGGTTCGTCAAAAAAGAGGACCTTTGGCTGCATGGCCAGGGCTCTGGCAATGGCCACCCGTTGCTTTTGACCGCCCGAGAGCGAATTTGGATAGGCAGCGGCCTTGTCGGCCATTCCGACTTGCTTCAGATAGAACATTGCCTCTTGGTTCGCCTGCTCTAGGGATAACTTTTTGACTCGAATTGGCCCGAGGGTCACGTTTTGCAAAACCGTTTGATTGGGAAAAAGGTTAAAGTTTTGAAAGACCATGCCGATTTTTTCGCCAAGGTGGGACAAGTCTTTTTTGGTCGACTTGGTCAAATCCTCCCCCTCAAAGATGACCGTCCCCGAACTGGGGGCATCCAGTTGGCTCATCGCCCGTAGTAAAGTCGACTTGCCAGAGCCCGAGGGACCGATGATCGTCAGCACCTGACTTTCAGCAACTTCGCCAGTAATCCCCTTCAATACTTCGTTGCCCTTAAATTCTTTCTTTACGTTTTTTACTGTTATTGCGGCTTTAGTCATGGTTCATTTTCCTTTCAAAATGGTTTAACAAGCGGGTCAATGTAAAGGTCATCAAGAAGTAAATCACCATCACGACCACAATTGGCGCAACGGCCCGATAGGTGTCGGCCCGAACCACGTTCAATTGATAGATCAAATCAGAGACACCAATAATGGACACAATGGAACTTTCCTTCAAAACGGAAATGAATTCGTTTCCAAGCGATGGCCAGATGTTTTTAAAGGCTTGGGGAAGAATAACGAAGCGCATGGTGTCGACTTTTGAAAAGCCGATACTCTGAGCCGCTTCCGTCTGCCCCTTATCCAAACTGTTGATCCCACCACGAATAATTTCAGCGACATAGGCGCCAGAATTCAAGGCAACGGCAATAATACCAGCCGTTAATGCGGGTAGGTTGATCAGCGTGCCCAGGCCAAAGTAAACAAGCAAGACCTGCACCATCATTGGCGTTCCACGAACAATTTCGATGTAGGCGGTCGCTGGCCAAGAAAGAACCTTCCAAGCCGACAACTTCATCATGACCAAAAGCAAGCCAAGTAAAATCCCAAAGAAAACGGCCAGAACGGCAATCAAGCTGGTGTTCAAAAAGCCGTTGTAGAAGTAGTGCCAGTAGCGCAGCATGGACGTATCCTCGGCGTTGTCATCAACGTACTTCCCAGCTTCTTTCAAATACTTATCCGTCCAGTGGTTCTTTTGAATCTTGTCGATCGATTGGTTAACGGCGTTAATCAAGCTCGTTGATCCTTTGGCTGCTGCCACTGCCTTACCACTCTCAACCGAATCGTTTGGATAACCGGCATCAATCATGGCCAGCTTTTTGTTGTGGGCAACGTAGGCTTGAGCAACGGGCTTTTCAATTCCGACCGCATCGACTTTTCCATTTTCGAGGGCAAAAATCAGGTCGGCCGTCTTGTCCATGTTCGACACCGTGCTGTCGTCAAAGTACTTTTGGGCTAAGTTGTTTTGCAAAGAGCCCGTTTGCGTCCCAATTTTTTGCCCATGCAACTTCTTGGCTGTCGGATACTTCTGAAGGTCTTTTTTGTTGATTAAGAAGGTTTGGCCACCCGTGTAATAGTTCTTCGAAAAATCAACTGACTGCTTCCGCTCGTCGGTAACCGACAGACCGGCAATGGCAATGTCGGCTTTTCCGGTTTGGATGGCTGCCAAGACCGAGCCAAAGTCCATGTTTAAGATCTTCAACTTAACCCCCAGGTCCTTGGCGATTTGCTTGGCCACTTCAATATCCAAACCAACGTCTTCAGTTTTCCCATTAACTGTCGTTTGTGACTCAAAGGGCGGGTAGTCCGGGGAAGTCGCGACTTTTAAAACACCGGTCTCCTTTACCTTTTGCAAGCTGTTATCGTCTGCCGAAGCGCTCAGTGCACCCGGTCCAATCATCATGAAGCTGGCTATGGCAATGGCCAACCAAGCTCCGATCTTCTTCATCATCATCTTTCTTCTCCTCTTTTTTCGTTGGGCGTAAACAATAAAAAAACGCCCTTTAGTCATTTGACTAAAGGACGTTTGCACGCGGTACCACCTTGATTGTGCTAAAAAAGCACCTCTCATTATTCGATCAAAACTACTAATCGTCAGCTCTTTAATGGGAGCACCCAGCATGGTTTTCATCGCATGCACCATGAGGCGACGTTCGCCTAATCCTACCCTGTGTTTCACACTAACCAACACTTCACTGCGCGGTAAGAAGAAGACTACTACTTCCTCAGCAACGTTTTTTATTATTAACTTGTCCATAACTATAACAGGTTATTTTCATAATGCAACACTTTTATGAGAGAAATTTTAATATATCATCAAAAAGTCCGATTAGATCATGTCCAGGTGCGTCTGGTTGGCTTTAATCCAGCCCATCTTCCGCATTGCCCAGTAGGTAAAGAAGGAGATGACAACTGGAATGGCGACGGCCACGCCCATGTAGGCAGCAAAGATGCCAACCCCCTTACCAAAGAGGGCCAGTGGGACGATGAAGGAGTTAAAGCCGATACCCGCCATGGTAAAGGGCACCGAAATGTGGAAGACCATCGTGGCAATCGGTGCGGCAATGGCCGCCCCAATCATTGGTGGAATCAGAATCATGGGGTTCTTAATCACGTTTGGAAACTGAATCTTTGGTGTCACAATTCCTTGGGCGATGGTCGCCCCAATCTTGTTTTCATGCCATGACATGGCTGGGTAGGAAACAAAGACGGCGGTCGTTCCAACCAGGATGGCACCGGCCGCATCGGCAGAGGTAATGCCAGTGGCCCCGATGGCAACGGCCAGGGCAGCGGCGGAAGCCGGTGTCATCGTCATTGCACCGAAGGCCATGGCGACGATGGCCGTTCCAATAATTGGGTTAACGGCAACCATGGACGCAATGCTATGACCCAGCCAAACCAGGAAGGGCGTGGTGACGATGGCCAGATAATATCCGGCAATCGTTCCAACAATGGTGGTGGAAGCTGGCACAATGATCATGTCCAGCGGCGTCTTACCAGACAGCCACTTGCCAAAGAGAACGGCAATCAGCCCAGCTAAGACGGCCGAAATCGGTTGCCCCGTGGTCATCACGGCAGAACCGGCGACTTGGGCAGATGAGAAGCCCGTCATCGTCTTTAAGACCATTGGCGTTGTGGTGAAGAAAACCGCGTTGGCGCCAACCGTGGAAGCGGCCATAGCGGAGAACATGACCATTGTGTTCGTCTTCATTTGCGAAGCAATGGCTGCACCAAAGGCGGCTGGCAGGATGACTTTGGTCACCGCCCCCATCTGCACCATTGGTCCCCAGTGGATGAAACCAGCAATCGTTTGCAGTAAAAGACCCATCCCAAGCGTCACCAAGATGGCGTTTGAAACGGCGGCCGACACGTTGTAAACGTATTCTTTTACCGTTGATTGTCCCTTTTCCTGCTTTTCCATTGCCTGTTCAGACTGTTCAAAGTCCTTAATGTTTTCTTCTTTTTTCCCGTTAGCGGCCATCGCCGCCTGATTTCCTGACATATCCATCTTTCTCTTCCTTTCAAATCAAACAAAAAAGTCCCGGTAGTACGTAAACGTAACTACCGGGACCATCATTGGTGAGCAGTTACTAGGCGTCGACACCCTAGTAACTGATCCATACAAAAATCAACTCACTAGGATGTCCATAGCAAGCTCAACAACAAGGCAAATTCAGATGACTTAAATGAAGCGGTATTCTTTGATTGAGAGATAAACATAGCGTCATCCTCCCTTCCTGATGTTTTATGATAAATTTATTATAACATGAGATTTCGATTAAACAAGAGGAAAACAAAAAAAGTTGGTCAAAGCCAACTTTTTTCTTTAAAAGAGCCCTTTTATGCGACCCTTTTCATCGATATCAATGTCCATGGCTGCCGGATGCTTTGGCAAACCAGGCATCGTCAACACGTTGCCCGTCAAAGCAACCAGGAAACCAGCCCCCAACTTCGGCACAAATTCCCGCACGTGCACGGTAAAGTCCTTTGGCGCTCCCAGTTTCTTAGCATCGTCAGAAAGTGAGTACTGGGTCTTGGCCATGACAATTGGCAACTTATCCCAACCAAGGGCTTCAAAGTTCTTCAATTGCTTTTGCGCCTTGTCAGACAGTTCAACACCGTCACCACCATAGATATTTTGAACAATTTTGTTCATCTTTTCCACGGCAGAATCAGCCGCTGCATAGAGTGGGGAAAACTTTGATTCTTCCTCGGCCTTTTCCACGACTAAGGCAGCCAAGTCCTTGGCCCCATCCCCACCATGGGCCCAGACATCCGCCGTAACGGCTTCTGCTCCAACGGCCGCAGCGGCTTCTTTCACCATGGCAAGCTCAGCGTCCGTATCGGCCGTAAAGCGGTTTACCGCCACCACAACGGGTGCGCCATAGCGCTTCATCGCTTTGATGTTCTGCTGGAGGTTTTCTACACCATCTGAAAGAGCCTGCAAATCCTCTTGATTCAAATCGGCCAAAGCCTGACCCCCGTGGTGTTTCAAGGCTCGAACCGTGGCGACAACCACCACAACGTCCGGTGCCTTGCCCAACTTTGGCACCTTAATGTCCATGAACTTCTCACCACCGAGATCAGCCCCGAAGCCCGCTTCCGTCACGGCATAGTCGGCTAAAGTCAAAGCCGCCCGCGTGGCCTGAACCGAATTGGTTCCCTGGGCAATGTTGGCAAAGGGTCCGCCGTGAATAATGGCCGGCGTGTGGGCCAGGGTCTGCACCAGGTTTGGCTTAATGGCGTCCTTCAAAAGCACTGTCAAGGCACCCGCCACGCCCAAGTCCTTAACCGTCACCGGCTTCTTATCAAAGTCGTAGGCGACCACAATTTTTTCAATGCGGCCCTTCAAATCCATCAAGTCCGTCGACAAAGTCAAAATCGCCATCATTTCAGAGGCCACCGTGATGTCAAAGCCGTCCTCCCGCGGTACCCCGGAGGTAGGGCCACCCAGGCCAATCGTCGTGTGACGGAGGGCCCGGTCGTTAATGTCTAGAACTCGCTTCCAGATCACTCGGCGCTGATCAATGTGCAAAGGATTGCCCTGGTAAATGCTGTTATCTAAAGCAGCCGACAGCATGTTGTGAGCGGCCGTTAAGGCGTGAAAGTCACCAGTAAAGTGCAGATTAATGTCGGCCATTGGAATGACTTGGGAATAACCGCCACCGGTGGCCCCACCCTTCAGGCCCATGACTGGACCAAGGGATGGTTCACGCAGAGCAATCATCGTTTTCTTGCCGGCTGCTTGCAAGGCATCGGCCAGTCCGACCGTCACCGTTGACTTGCCTTCCCCTGCCGGGGTTGGGTTAATGGACGTCACCAGAATCAGTTTCCCTTCGTGCTTTCGTTGCACGCTTTTATCTAGGTTGATTTTCGCCTTATCGTAACCGTAGGGTTCGATTTCACTTGGCAGCAAGCCAGCTTTTTCAGCAATTTCACTGATTGGCAACAATTCCGCTTCTTGAGCAATTTCAATATCGGTCTTCATGGGCATCTTCCCTCCCTGTTTCTTCTTAATCAGTATACCCGATTTTTACTTTTGCCATTAAAAAAGCGACCGAAACGGTCGCTTTTGACTTTAAATTGTTTACCTTATTCTTTCAGAGCCGCCCGGCGTTCTTGAATTTGCAAGTAGAACTTAGCGGTCGCAGAAGACAAAGCCACCGCCACTGCAAAAATAATCAGCGCTGAAGAATGCAGGTGGGCGATTTCAAAGACCATGAACATGGCCATCAACGGCGCCTGCTGGGAGGCGGCCAAGAGAGCAACCGCCCCAATCAAAGCGAAGTGCCAGGGCTGAATGCCAGGCAAAACACCGGCAAAGAGAACCGAGACAACCAAGCCTAAGACCGCTCCTAAGGCAATCGAAGGCGTCAAGGTACCACCGGTTCCCCCACCGTAAAGGGTGAGAAAAGTCAGTCCGAACTTCACTAGGCCAAGCACAATAAAGAAGAAAATCAGCTGCTCGTTTTCCTGGTGAAAGGCCAATTGGGCAACGGCCCGACCATTCCCCATCACTTCGGGCATGATCCAGGCAACCAAACCAGTCAGCAAACCAACTAAAGGCATCGTCAACAAGAGAATCCTGCCAGACGCCTGCTTCTTTTGCGCCCAGGCAAAGCCCTGCTTAGCCAAAGCACCCGCAAGGCCAGCCAGGGGCCCAATCACCAAGGCGGCCAAAAGCAACCAGCGGGAAAAGTCGGCCGAAGCCACCCAGTAGTAAGGGGTGAAGCCTTTAGCTAAGGAACCAATCAGACAGGCGATGGTCGACATCATCAAAGAAATGGCAATGTTTTTAATCGAATTCTTCTTTAATAGAAGTTCGACGGAAAAGAGCATCCCCGTGATGGGGGCAATGTAGACACCGGCAAAGCCTGCACCAGCCGCAGCGGCTAGGAGGAGTTTTCGATCCTCTTCGGTCAACTTCAAGAAGCCCTTCTTTTGACCAAAGTCCTGAACCTGTTGCGAAATCATCACACCCAATTGACGGGGAGCCAATTCGCGTCCAACCGATCCACCGGTTCCAACGTAGAAAATCTGGGCCAAAACATTGAGGACTGTCTTCCAAGCGGGCATTTGCTGCCCCTTCAAAGCACCGTTAATCCCAACGATTTTTGGTTCCTTGCGCCGAATAGCGTACCAGACAAGACCGGCAATCACGCCACCAACGGTAACGGACAAGAGCCGTCGCCAGGCTGGCACGGCCTTGGGACTAGCCGTGTGGTAGGACTCGTGAAAGTGCATGAAGCTGTCGGCAACAATGTCCAAAAAATAGGAAAGCAACATAGCCGAAATACCAATCACAACGGCCAAAAACAGAGCGGTTAGCAAGAGCGAAAAGACGTGTCGCCAGTCAACGACCGCCTCTTCTTGTTTGCTTTGTGGATAATCCATTCTCCAATACCTGATTTCTTTTAAAAGTTAAAAGGGCGCTAAAAGGCGCTTTCTTACGCTATTTAATGTACAAAAGTCCCTTCTAAATTGCAAGGTGAACGGCCCTCCAAATAGATAGACCAATTTTATTTGTTTTTTAAAATTTCTTTGATGACAGTAAAGATTTTCGATGAGCCGTTCCAATATTAGACAGTTTAAACAAATTTATACTTAGAGTTATTCAAAACACTTGCGACTTTTTTATACTTGATTTAAACTAGACCAGTAGAAACATTATCTTCGAAAGGAGCTGCGTATGTCAGAGGATAAAGAGAAGCAGTCCATGGACAACATGGACATGTCTCACATGGATCACAACAAGATGAACCACGGGGACATGGACCATTCGAAAATGGACCACAGCAACATGGATCATTCAAAGATGGATATGTCCAACATGGACCACTCAAAAATGAACATGGGTGACATGGACCATGAAAAAAAAGATCAACAAGACGATCAAAGCCAATCAAAGATGGGCGGCATGGACATGTCCCACATGGATCACTCGAAGATGAACCATGGTGACATGGATCATTCGAAAATGGACATGGGCAAGATGAACATGTCCGGAGGTGACCACTCCAAGATGAACATGGACCATGACATGGGCAACATGAACATGTCTGGCATGGACCACATGCACATGGGTCACGATATGGGCGGCATGGACATGGGCGGTATGATGAACATGCCAGGCATGATGCACATGGGCATGGACCACGGGGACATGAAGAAACGTCTCTGGATTAGCATCATTTTGCTCGTTCCACTCGTTTTTATCACGCCATTCATGGGTGTGGAACTGCCATTCACGCTGACTTTCCCAGGTTCTAACTGGTTGACGGTCATCTTGGCGGCTGCCATGTACGTGGTTGGAACAAAGCCCTTCTTCACGGGTGCCAAGTCCGAATTAAAGGATAAGAAGCCGGCCATGATGTCCCTGATTTCAATGGGCCTGATTGTAACCTTCTGGGTTTCCATCTATTCCTTTATCGCCAACACCTTCTTCCACCAAATGATGATGGATTACTTCTTTGAATTTGCCAGCCTGGTGGTCATCATGCTGCTGGGCCACGTCATTGAAATGGAAGCGACGATGAAGGCTGGAAACGCCACGTCCGAACTTTCAAAGTTGACACCACAAACGGCCCACGTCAAGCACGGGGATTCCTTCATGGACATGCCGGTTTCTTCATTGAAGCCCGACATGGAAGTACAGGTCCAGGCCGGTGAATCCTTCCCAGCCGACGGGGTTGTCTTAGAAGGCTCCTCCCGTGTTGATGAATCCCTCATGACCGGTGAATCAAAGCCCGTTAAGAAGGAAGAAAATTCCAAGGTCATCGGTGGAACCATCAACGATGACGGGACTCTCTTAGTTAAGGTTCAGGCCGTTGGGAACGATTCCTTCATTGGTCACTTGAAAGACACCTTGAACCAGACGGAACAGTCTTCTTCAAAGGCTGAATCACTGGCTAACAAAGTCGCCGGCTGGCTCTTCTGGGTTGGTTTGACCGCCGCTCTCTTGGCCTTAATCGTTTGGACCTTCATTTCCGGTCCTGCCGAAGCCTTCAACACAGCCGTCACGACCTTGATCATTGCCTGCCCTCACGCACTGGGCCTTGCCATTCCATTGGTTATCCAACGGACCAAGGCGATTGCCGCTAAAGATGGTATCTTAATCAAGAAGCACGGGGCTGTTTTGCAGGCCAAGCACTTGGACTACGCCTTAATGGATAAGACCGGAACGCTGACGAACGGCCACTTTGCCGTACAAAAGTTGGAAGCCGATCACATTGATGAAAAAGAGGCCCTGGCCATTATGGCTGGACTCGAAAGTTCATCTTCCCACCCATTGGCCAAGGCCATTGTGCAAAAGGCTTCTGACGAAAAGGTTGCTGCAAAGGATGCTAAGAACGTCCAAACCATCAAGGGTGCCGGTATTCAAGGTGACATCGATGGTAAGCGCTACTTGGTCGTCAACAGCCGCTACTTGAACCAGGAAAAGATTGACTTTACGCCAATGGATTCCGATGGTTCCGTTTCATACCTGGTCGAAGACAAGCAGGTCTTGGCCGCCATTTCATTGGGCGATTCCTTGAAGCCATCCGCAAAGGACTTCGTGAAGTCCCTCTTGGACCTTGGCATCACTCCTGTCATGGTTACCGGTGACGGTCAGCAAACCGCTGAAAAAGTCGCCCAAGAACTCGGCATTAAAGAAATCAAGTCCCAGGTTTCACCTGAAGATAAGATCGACTTGGTTAAGCAGTACCAGCAAAAGGGTAAGACCTTGATGATTGGTGATGGAATCAATGATGCCCCAGCTTTGGCTCAGGCCGACTTGTCCGTTGCCATCGGTGCTGGAACCGACGTTGCCCAGGCTTCGGCCGATGCCGTGTTGATTTCCACTTCCCTGCCTAAGATCATCGACTTAATTAAGTTGGCCCACAATGCCAACAGCAAGGAATTGCAGAACCTCTGGTGGGGTGCTGGTTACAACATCATCGCCATTCCAACGGCCGCTGGCGTCTTCGCCTTTGCCGGCATTGTTTTGAACCCAATGATTGGTGCCATTGTCATGTCACTTTCAACACTGATTGTTGCTGGAAACGCGATGTTGCTCCACAAATAAAGTAAAAATTTTATTAAGAGCTTAAATTTTAAAGTTCCTTTATTCTAAGAAGGGTACAATAGAGAATTGTACAGAAGAATAAAGGAGCTTTTTTTATGCGCAAGTATCTCTCAGAATCATTTGGAACGGCTTTCTTGGTCATCTTTTCAACGGTGGCCTTGGTCTACGTTTCAACTTTCCAAGTTGGTCAAATGTTTGATCAAGTCGCCATCTTGGCATTGAGCCTGGTCTTGATGATGTTTGTTTTCGGACCATACGCAAACGGCGGTCACTTTAACCCAGCCGTTTCATTGGCAGCCGCTTTGAACAAGCAAATCACTTGGAAGACTTTTGGCTTTTACCTCTTGTCACAGGTTATCGGTGCTGTTGTTGGTCTTTTCTTGGCCGTTTCAACGCTGATCCCCGTGATTAACACGCAAATGTCATCATCTTCTACGGGCTCAACCTCAACGGTTTCCGCTTCAAAGATTTACGAAACCTTGCAACCAGCAACGACGGCCACTTCATTGCCAATCGCTTTGACAATTGAAGCCGTCTTCACCTTCTTCCTCGTCTTCGTAACGGTTTTGGCCTTCCAAAAGATGCCAAAGCAAGCACCCGTTATCGCTGGTTTGGGATTGGCTGTTTCAACCTTCGTTGCCTACCCATTGACGGGTGGTTTGTTGAACCCTGCCCGCGTCTTGGCACCAGCCATCATGAACGGTTTGGGTGGTTCTGCACACCTTTGGTTCTTCTTGATTATTGAAGTTCTTGCTGCAGCCTTGGCTGGTTTGGCAGTAAAGTACTACGCAAAGGATGAAGAAGCTGCTGCATAAGCACTTCCTCCAATATAAAAAAGCACCCGGATGGGTGCTTTTTTTATTTCCTTTACTTAAATAACGACATGTGTCTGTCCGGACAATATGACATGCTCCTTTATTCAATGAAAATAGTATACTAGTGACAATCAAAATATTTAATTTATGCGAAAGGACTCGCTTTGAAGAAGTTATTAATTATTATTCGCGGTAATTCTGGTTCCGGAAAAACAAGATTAGCCAAGTACATCCAGGATATCGTTGGCGAAAAAAACTGTTTTATTGTTCATCAAGACATTGTTCGACGCGAAATCCTTCATACAAACGATAGTAAAAACAACCCATCGATCAACTTAATGAAAGAGTTAGCAGATTTTGGTTTCGAGCATTATCCAATTTCAATCATTGAAGGAATATTGCGAAAAGACGTCTATGGCGAAATGTTAACACAACTTTCAAGTGATCAACGGATTCAGTCAATGGTCCTCTACTTAGACTATCCCTTTAACATCACCATTGAAAATGATCAAAAGAAAAAGCAGCCCTTTGGAAAGGTAACCTTACAAAAATGGTGGCGAGAAAACGATGTCTTAACAGCAGATGACATTCGTATTAAAGATGAAAAAACCTTACAAGGAGCAGTTAGTAAAATAACGAAATTGCTCGACATGTAACCAGTCAACCTGACTATTGTTTGTGACTACCACAGCCGCTCTAGTTCAAAGACTCTTTCCTCCATCGTCCAAGGCATCTTCAATGATAGCCTGGTCGATTGCAGGTAAAGTCGGTCGGCCGGGCGACCACCATACCAGTCATCACCAACAATGGGGTGACCCGCTGCCGAAAGATGAACGCGTAACTGGTGCATACGACCGGTTTCGAGACTTAGTTGCACCAGACTTTCTTCTTTTTCTCGATCGTCAGCCAGCACCTGATAATGCGTCAGCGCGGCCAAACCACCGTCATCGATGGCTCGCAAGCTTTGTAGTCGCGGATTCGTCTTTGATTGGCCAATCGCTTTTGAAAAAGTTCCTACCCGTTCTTCAAAATGGCCAGCGACTTTAGCCAAATAGGTTTTTTTAGCAATCTTCTCCTTAATTTGCCGATTTAAAATAGGCACAACGAGCGGGTTTTTACCAATCAAGACAAGGCCGGAAGTCCCCCGATCCAAGCGATGAATCATGTAAGCCATGGCCGGCTTTCCTAGGGATTTGGCTCCAGTTTCTTCCAAATAGGCTTGGACACCGTTTAAGAGCGTGTCATCCTCTGTTGGAGAGTGCGGGTGCATCTTTTGTCCCGCCCCCTTATTCACCAGCAAAAAGTCTTCGTTTTCAAAAACAACCTGGACAGGTACTTTGGCATTGGCCGGATATGGGCCCTGACCGCTTTCTTCTAGCTCCAGGGTTAAGGCCAAAACATCGCCTGCTGCTAGCACATGGGCCGTCGAAACAAGCCTGCCGTTAACGGCAATTCCCCGCTGCTGTCGAAGCTTTCCCCGCAGTTGTTTGGAAAGGAAAACCTGTTTGAGGTATTCTTTTACGGTCAAGTCCGCCATCCAGCCTTCAATTTGAATTGTCT
The DNA here is from genome assembly GCF_018437235.1 of Fructobacillus papyrifericola. Lineage (GTDB taxonomy): Bacteria > Bacillota > Bacilli > Lactobacillales > Lactobacillaceae > Fructobacillus > Fructobacillus papyrifericola. The sequence goes on from NZ_JAAMFJ010000003.1 coordinate 79,561, forward strand.
TAACGTATCTTTTGATCATCTAACGTATAGAAAAAGCAGGTATCCACCTGCTTTTTTCATTCCTTAATTACTTATTGCTTTGCGAAACGCTCGCATTATCCGTTGCGTTTTGTTCTGGTGCATTTGTCTGATAGAGCCCAGCCGTTGTTTGTCCCCCGTTCTTTGAGAAAACAGAAGTCGAATTGCTGATCTGTGACGCTTTCTTCAGACGAGCCAGCGTGTCCTTCTTTGAATAGTCATAGCTGGCAGCGTTCACATCCTTAAAGCCTTCTGGATGATAGAAGCGTAGCAGGTTCTTTTGGTTTAAGGAATCCGAAACGGATAACTTTTCCGTTGCCTCTGCCTGCAATTTCTTAAAGAGCTTTTGCTGGGCTTCCGTTGGTTTTTCAACGACGGTGTTGGTCTTCACATTCCAAATCGTTCCCGAAATCGAGGCGTAGTTCGGCGTAATCCAATCCTTGTTGCGCATCACAACCAACTGTGAGCAGTTCTTTGACAGGAGGTCCTGACCTAGTTGGATGTAGCGCTTGCTTGACAGTCCCAGAAGATGTTCAATCGTTGGCGCAACATCGATTTCACCACCATAGGTGTGCTGAATGCCGCCGTTTTGAAAACCTGGAATATGAATGATCAGCGGCGTTCGCTGCAAGTTCTCCGTATCCAAGTCGGTCCACTGGTTCGGATCCTTGCCCAGCAGTGGCGCTAATTCCTTATTTTCGGAATTGTTAATGCCGTAGTGGTCACCGTAGAGAACCACCATGGTGTTATCGTACAAGCCGGACTTTTTCAGGTAAGTAAAGAACTCCTGAATCGATTGGTCCAGGTAGTGGTTGGTCACAAAGTAATTATCGATGTACTTTGAACCGGAATTACTGGTCTGGAAGTTTGGATCCTGATCCTCTTTGTCTAGTTCAAAGGGCGTGTGGTTGGTAACCGTTAGGTACTTGGCGTAGAAGGGATGCTGTAACTGTTCCAAGTAAGGAATTGAATCCTTAAAGAGCAGCTTATCTTTCAAGCCCCAGGCCGTTGCCCGTTTACCCGTCGAATCGAAATACTCCCCAGAAATCCAGTTCTGGTAACCCATGTTCTTGTAGACGTTGGTACGGTTCCAGAAGGAGCCGTTGTTACCGTGGAAAACGGCGGATGAATAGCCGGCTCGCTGATTCAAAATGGCTGGCATGGCCTGGAAAGTCTGGTCGTTACCCAGCTTTGCAAAGAGTGACCCCTGGGGCAGGCCGAAGGTCGACGTTTCCAGCATGTTTTCGGCATCCGAGGTCTTTCCCTGACCGACTTCGTGGAAGAAATTGTCAAAGGACAATGAGTCCTTGCTGTGGTAGAGCGAATTCAGGAAGGGCGTGACTTCCTGGCCGTTAACCTTACGGTCAATGGAGAACTGCTGGAAGGATTCGAGGTGAATCACGATGACATTCTTCCCCTTGGCCTTGCCCGCGTAAGTACTGTTCATGCCCGCATAATGCTCATTGACGTACTTTTGGACGGTGGCTAACTCATCTGGCTTGGCGGCCTTCCGCACTTGAGAGGTTGTGAAGGTATTGTAGGCATCAAGGCCCATAAAGGGCCCCAAGCCCAAATACTTAACTAGGTAGACACGGTCGAATTGTCGGGTTAGCAACTGGGGACGATCGATGTCGGCCAGTACCAAGTTCCCCATCATAAAGGTGAAGGCAGCCATTAAGTAGAGCGCGACCCGCCCCTTCTTTGTTTTTTGGCCATCCATCTTAATTTTCTTGCGAAAAAGCAAGTAAAGAATGACAATCAGGTCGACCCAGAAAAAGATGTCAGTGTAGTCAAAGGCGACCGCGCCCCCGGCTTTGGCCCCCTGGTTCACTGAAGAATAGGTCAGAATCGTGTTGACCGACATAAAATCCGTGAACTCACGATAGTAGACGACGTTTAGGTAGAGAAAAGTCGTCAACAGAGCGTTTAAAGTCAGCATGGCCCCGTAAAAAAGTGGCCGCTTTTTGAAAAAGAGCGGCAGCGCCATCACAAAGAAGGTAAAGCCTAGCGGGTTGATTAAAACTAAAAAGAATTGATAGGGATTAGCGGCGTGCATCCAGTGAAAGTCAACACCATAGGCAAAGATGGTTTTTGCCCAAAGCAAAAAGACCATCCAGCAGTAAAAGCCAAGGCGCGTTTGCGACTTTTGCATCGACCAGGTTAGTCCGTTTTGAATCCGTTTTCTTTGTTTTTGTAGCCATTCCATAATAGCTCTATTATACCGTTAAAGCCGGTGACTTTCAGAAAAACAAGGGACTTTTTAAAATCGCTTGAAAGAGCCCTTTAAATAGTGGACAATGGTCTCAAGTGTTTCTTTACAGGAGGACCCCATGGCAAATTACGATGCATATTTAATCGATCTTGACGGTACCATCTATCACGGTAAGAACAAAATCCCAGAGGCCAAACGCTTCATTGACCGCTTAAAAGCTGCCGGGATTCCCTACCTCTTTGTGACCAACAACTCGACTAAGACGGCGGAAGCTTTCGCTGACGACTTGACCACTTTGCACGACATCAAGACTAGTCCAAAGCAGGTTTACACCTCCGCCATGGCAACGGCCGATTACGTTGCATCTGACACGGCGGGGCCAAAGGAAAAGAAGGTCTACTTGATTGGTGAGGCCGGTTTAAAAGAAGCCTTTGCCCGTCCCGATATCAAAGTCGTTCCCGCAGACGAGGCCAATTACGTGGTCATGGGACTTGATCGCACATTCAATTATGAGAAGCTAACGGAAGCGACTTTTGCCATTCAACGCGGGGCCCGCTTCATCGCGACAAATGCTGACACCAACCTGCCATCGGAAAAGGGCATGCTCCCTGGTGCAGGATCGCTCGTCGCAGCCATTGAAACGGCTTCTGGCGTTAAAGCCACCATTATCGCAAAGCCCGAGGCGCCCATCATGGAAGGAGCCTTAAAGCGCCTTAAACAGCCAAAAAAGCCCATCATGGTTGGCGATAACTACCAAACTGACATTTTGGCCGGAATTCAAAACGGCTTAGCCACTCTTTTGGTCTACACCGGTGTATCGACAAAGGAACAGGTGGCCGCAAAAGACATCCAGCCGACTCACGTAATCGAAAACTTCGATCAGTGGTCCTTATAAAAAAAGACGCCGATTGAGGCGTCTTTTTTATTTTGCTAACTCTTGCAAGCGCTTGCTTAAGGCTGGGTCAGCGGCAGCAATGTAAAGGCCGTAGCGACCACGTTTGGCCAGAATGTTTAAGGCGTTTAACATGAAATCCTGCTTAGCCTTTGCAATTGCTTTCTCGTCTGTTAGGTGTGGCGACTTTTTATAGATTTCTCGGTGAATGACTTTTTTCGGATTAACCCAAATGCGATCCTTTTTTGAATCGTATTCAAAGGCTGGACTCAGTAAGAGGCCAACCAGGTTCAGATCAAAGCCCTGAACCGTGTAAATCGAACCGACTTCGTTAATCGACTCCGGTCGCTTGGCCCAGGTCAACTCTTGGGGGTCGTATTCATCCCAGGGCAGGTCAAAGTCATCCATGACAACATGGTGCTTACCATCTTCATCGTGGTGGAAACCGGTGGTTGATACCACACGGGCCATCCCGATTTTTTGATCGACCTGTTTCAGTTTCTTAAAGAGATCCGCTGCCCGAGCAAAGATTTCTAAATCATAACCCTGCAGTTTCTCTTTTGAAGGCAGCTTTTCTAAATCACCCTTGGCAAAGGCATCGATCCACTCCTTCACGGCCGGACTAGCCTGCATTCGGTACTGAAAATCAAGTGGAAAGACCCGGTGCGGCACGTCAGAAACGACTCGATCAAGAAGTTGCTGGTCCCAGTACATCTTACTCTGAATGACCTGAGCAAAATCGAAGACAACGACGACGACTTTGGCTAGGCGAATCAGTTCGGTTAACTGATTTTGCTGGCGAAATTTTACGTAGGGCTCGGACTTTGTCAGAAGTAAGTGGCCTTCGTCGATAAACAAGACGTCGAGCTCTTCGCCCTTTTTATCTAAGCCATTAATAATGGACGTTGGACGCTGGTAGTCTTTTTTGTAGATGTTTTGGTACTTAGAACCCATGTCCTGATAGACTTTTAAAAGTTCTGGATGGTTGACTGTAAAAGCCGTTTTCAAACCGTAATATGGACTTGTTGGGTCGGGTTTCCCATCGCGAATTTCTTTAAATAGCTTGGTCAAGATAACCGATTTACCGGTCCCTGCAGCCCCTTCGATAATCGCCACGTGATGTCGATCGGACTGCAGCCCTGCTTGAATGTATTCCTTTAATTGGCCAATGACTCGAACTTGTTCAGTCGATAAATCGTTTCGGTCGTAGGCGTCTAAATTTTGATGAATGTTTTCTTCCATACTTTTAGTATACACCGTTCTTTAAGCACAAAAAAAGTCGACCTAAGTCGACTGTTATGGGCCATCCTGGATTCGAACCAGGGACCTCTGCGTTATCAACACAGCGC
>NZ_JAAMFJ010000004.1 GCF_018437235.1 Fructobacillus papyrifericola
CTCAAACAGTGAATAGTAATTCCAAAGATTTGACTTTCACGGTTAAGTACACCAAGGATGCAACCGGTTCTGATAACCAAGACGACACCAACACCCCATCAAATTCAGGTTCAAATGGAACTAATCAAGTCTCGTCTGAGAGTACTAAACCACAGACAGATGGCAAGCCCTTACCATCAAAACAACCACACACTACTCGCTTAGAAAAGTATCATAACCTACCAGATACGGCTAAAAAAGAGCAAGGTTATGGCATGGCCGGTCTGCTTGGTATTACGGCTATGCTTAGCTTCTTTGGCTTAAGCAAAGGTCTTCATAAGAATAACTAATTGTTTGTCGTTAATATTTTTTATAAAAAGGAATCCTTGTTTTTGCGGGATTCCCTTTTTAGTTACTGTGACGGCTTTTGATTCCTGAAAAAGTCATTTTGCCTTTTTATTTGTCAAACATTCTTCCTTTCAACAAATTCCTTTTCACTCCATGCGTTAAAAATCGCTAAAAGCGAAAAAGGGTTTGATTAAAAATCATCAAAAAAGTCCCGACAGTAAAAATTTTATTTTGCCAATGTCGGACTAAAAATTTTTTGGCTGGATCGGACGTTTTTGGCAAGTTGGTTTTTCGTTCAAAAGGAAAAAGACCCGTTAAAATCATTTTGAGTTTTCGGTTAAAATCAGAAAACACCTTTACGATGTCGCTCGTTTTTCTTCGGCCTTAAAAAATCGTGTCATCATCAAAAATTGAGTTGTAACAGGTTAAGGGGGATTGTCGGCACAATGTGCCTTATCCCCGCTGTGCGGGCAATCCCAGTGCATGCACTTTTTTCAAAATGTGTTACTCATGTAATACACATATGTTACATGAGTAACACAAAAAAATTTATAAAAAATGAGCCCAAAAGAGAAAATAATCGACTTCATTGGGAGTCCACATTTACTTTTTAGGCTGACACGATAACGTGTTGTTTTTGACTTTTTGTGGATTTGGTTTTGGGTCCAAATTGAGCAAAGGCACTTTTAACAAAAGAAAAAGCAGGCCCCCATTTTCGGGGCCTGCTTTTTTTGACTTGCGTTAAGGCACATTATATTAACTAGCGGTATTAATCCATGATTTCACCATCGATAATGTCATCTTTTTTGCGGTCTTGTTCATTGGGCATGATAATCCAAAGAACTAAGTAAACAATAATTCCAGGGAAAGGAGTTAAAGAAAGAATGATAAAAATGATTCTTAATACATTGGCATTCCAATTGTAGTGTTCAGCAATTCCACCCAAAATACCGGCGATCCAACGATTATTTTTTGATTTTGTAATTTTCATTAATGTTCCTTTTTGGTAAAAAATATTAACGACAAACAATTAGTTATTCTTATGAAGACCTTTGCTTAAGCCAAAGAAGCTAAGCATAGCCGTAATACCAAGCAGACCGGCCATGCCATAACCTTGCTCTTTTTTAGCCGTATCTGGTAGGTTATGATACTTTTCTAAGCGAGTAGTGTGTGGTTGTTTTGATGGTGAGGGCTTGCCAGCTGTCTGTGGTTTAGTACTCTCAGACGAGACTTGATTAGTTCCATTTGAACCTGGATTGGATG
>NZ_JAAMFJ010000005.1 GCF_018437235.1 Fructobacillus papyrifericola
TGCATCCTTGGTGTACTTAACCGTGAAAGTCAAATCTTTGGAATTACTATTCACTGTTTGAGCAGCAATTTCAGCTTGGTCAGGTGTATAACCATCAATAACTGGGCTTTTGACTGCTTCAAAGTTTTGATCGGCTGACCAATCACCGTAGGTTACTTCACCAGTAACAGCATCAGTATATTCAGTCCGAGTGAATGTCAGCGACTTGGTATAAGTGTCTGCCGCTTCTGTGCCATCTGCGTACTGGTAGTGAATTGTTTCATTAACTGTCTTGGTCTCCGTTGACTCAGCTGGCGCGTTCTTTACAATTAATTGAACCCTCTTGGATTGACCATCTTCAGTTGACAAAATAACCTCATAGGTTCCTGCCTCGTTTAAATTAGCTTGACTCAAGTCAACATTAACTGGAATATTTTTTCCTTCAAAATTTGTAGCCGTTGCTTGAAAGTCAGAAACAGTTGGTTGAGGATCTCCTACTGTCATTTTGTAATCAGATCCATTGATACTACTATGATCGACCGGCTTTTCACCAAATATATAAGGAATAATATAAAAGGAACCATTGTCCGCTTCATTGTTCACAATCATATAGTATTTATATGGGATATTCACGGATTGGTAGCCTGATATATGGGGAATTTGATTGTTACTAGGATTTTCTATTTGCTCTTTTAAATTATAAAATTTAATAGTTGAGTTATTAATTTTTTCATACGAGGTCGTACCACTCTGGTATGGGAAAATATAACCTAAGTTGCTCTCCAATGGGACGAAGGAGTCCATAGCTGATATGTTCGTAATTGTTTTACCGTTTGGTAATTTTACTATTTTATTAATATCTAAAGTGAAGTCACTTGTTCCAGAATTGATGTAAACAGGATCAGTAACCGCATATTGTGAATCTATAGAAGGATTTTCATGTATGATTCTAATATTTTGATGTGGAACTTCATTGTTAATTACTTCTGTAATTCCCTCTACTGGATATTTACTTGTATCTAAACCAGTGAAATCAGAGATACTATTATTAGAAACGTCTAAATAATGAATATTTCCTTTGTTTTGAATGTTAACTAATGGTTGTATATTTTTAATGCGATTTCCATATAGAAAAATATATTTTAGGCTAGTTAAATTTTTTATTGGTGAAATATCAACTATATCACCAATAGCAACTTTATTGCCATAGTTTAAATTATTTGCTAGTTGTAAATTAGATATATTACTAGCATATTGAATACCTTCAATTGAGTAGCTAGCATATCCTCGATCTTGGCTAAGTAAATCGAAATTGTGAACATTCCATTGTTCATCTTTATATGAATTACTTATCCATTTCAGCTCAGACATTTTTTCTTTAGTGATGTCATTAACGTCATTAACATCTATGTTTTGGGATTTCATATTGTCTAGAATCAGTGATTGAAAATTCTTATTAGGCATCCAGTCATCGACACTATCTGCCATAGCTTTACCTGAGGTAGATGAAAATAAAATTCCAATAGTAACCATTAACAAAATCGTTATTTTTTTAAAATTTATAGACTGCAAAAAATATGCCCCTTTTCTGACTAAGAAGATTCTATGATCACCTCGAACGATAAAATTTAAAATAAAGCCCATAATTTTATCATCTTACGAACGTGGAGAAATCGAAGGTTTTCCTATTTTAACTTTAACTAATGCACGCTATGTTAAATAGCGGTATTAATCAATGATTTCAACAACGATAATATCACTTTTTTTACGATCTTGCTCATTGGGCATGATGATCCAAGGAACCAAGTAAACAATACGTCCTTTGGGCAGTTTTTAATAGCATTGAAGCAAATAAAAAATAATTAATAGATCATAAAATAGCTTTTTTCATTATAAAGAGTTCACCCTTTATTGATAAATATAGTAATAAAGAGTGAAATCGGTTATAATAGATTTTATATGAAAACTTTTTATTTCAATAGAGTGAAAGTGTCAAGGATTGGTTACATGAAAAAAATATTTTTCATCGCCTTATTTTGTTCATTTTTCATCGCCTTATTTTGTTCATTTTTTATATCTGCTTTTGCAGTAACAGGAAAAGCAGAAACCAATACCGTTAGTGTATCGACAAAACAGGAATTAAAGGATGCTTTATCACAAAATATTTTAAATATTGAATTGAAAAATGATATTCACCACGATGATAACGAAAGTATCTTCATCTATTCAGATGTTAATATTATTGGAAATAATCATGCTATTTTAAATGATGGATCTAATCAAGGAAATTGGCCGGGTTTTACGTTAACCAAAAATGATTTAAATGTTAGTTATAACAACGTCACCTTTGGGGATAGTAAACATATTCAGTCTTGGTATGGCATTTTACAAGGAACTGATTATAGGGCCAATCTAAAAATAAATAATGTCACTTATGTTGGAACTGGCGCTGCTCAACCTTTTGTTCTTAATAATAATACGAAATTAACTTTTACTGGACAGAATAATTTTACAGTAACTCCAGGATCTGGATGGGGGCAGGAATTTTTACAAGGCGCAACAAACATTGTTTTTGATAAAAACAGTGTAACTAATATTTACCATGAATCCGATACCAGTACTGCTGGTTTTTTATGGCCAGGAGATACAGCAAATATTAGTGTGAAAAAAAATGCTCAAGTAAACATAACAACCAGTAAGAAGATATTTTGCTGGGGGGAAAACTTCAATTTAACTCTTGATGATGATTCGGTTTTTAGACTTAATAACATAAGAAACGGTGCCACAATGGGCACAGAAGCTGGCAATATAACACTAAATTCAGGATCTTATTTTGAAGCTGTCGGGAATGGTGCTTTTGGAGAAGCAGCTTCAGATAATATAAAGTTCAATACTATAAATCCAAAAGGTCTATTGATTGAAAATAAAAAATCAAAAGGTATATTTAACCATGACGTTACCTTAAATAATCAATCTACATTCCCGTATTTCTTTGATTATTACAACCCTTCAAAACTAACAAAACCGACATCTTCCGGAAATAATATCTTAAACAACAGTGTTTTTGGGTCTAATAGCACTAAATTGTTTTACCATGCAAAAACAAAAGCCAGTGGAGATGTTACATCAACTGTTAAAAGTAATCCTTTAATTAGCCAAATAAACTTAAATAATCTTAATATAGAAGGCCCTTACTACTATAAGGGTATAGAATACAAGATATACCAAAAGTCTTTAGTTTCGGATATTGATTCTGATAATAGCCAAAATATAATCACTAATGATTCAACAGCCGACTTTACAGGAGTAACTAATGACGATCATGTAGATGTAAATAATGTTCCTGCAGGAAATTACGTTGTTTACATGAGGGCAAAAGGACAAGCTCTTTCGTCTAGCTCTGAAGATACAACAAGTCAATGGATCGCAAAGGATATTAATGTTAAAAAAAGTATGCTAGATATAACGGTTCCTATTAAAACTGATTTCACCATTCTGGATAATAGCTTGTTCACATCTGATAATCAATATAAAATTGTTAATAATTCTAACTTTACTTTTAATTACTATATAAATTCAGCAGTGAAAGAAAGTGGATCTGCTAATCTTGTTGATAAAATTGATTCTGACACACTGAACAAGTCAATATATTTGGCCCTTAAAATCAAAGATACAGACAATGACATACTACCTTTTGTATATTCAGGCGAACCAATGAAAATATCAGTACCTGGTTTTACCGGTGAAAGTATTTTTAATGTAATTGGCCAGTACAAAGGCCCGATTAACTATTCAAAGTATGAAAATCTTAGCTACAAAATTAATTTATTTTTTGAATGAGAGGGCAAAGTATATTGAAATATAAAAATCAAAACGATATAACTAGTGATTCTGTTGAAAAGAAGAAAAAAAGAAAAGTAATAGTGTGGTTAATCTTACTTTTATTATTATTATTTTCATGTGGGGCTGGATACTTTTTTAACCAAGTTTATAGTCCTACTATCACAAAAAAAATAGTTTCAGGCGACTTTCTTCCAGATTACAAAGATGCGAAAAAATTAACTGATGAAGAGCTTGCTAAGTATGCACAAAAAAAAGCTGATGCTAGTAAGTTTCAAATGATTATAAATTCAGACATTAGTGTCAATAAAAATTCACAATTCAGTGATATTAATATTAAAAATCCAACTAGTAACTCTTATCCTATTGCTGTTACTATTACGTTGGATAATGGTGAAGTTGTTTATAGGTCTGGAAGAATGGATGTCGGTTATGAGGTTAAAAATCCGAAGCTTGATAAAAATTTGAAAGTAGGGCATTATAAAGGTGTTGCTATTTTCAAAGTCTATGACGAAAAGACCTCAAAAGAAAAAGGAAAGGTATCAACTGCTATTACCATAGTAGTAAAATAAGGAGAATAGAGATGAAGAAAACATTAATTAGCCTAGCTGTAGCAAGTGCTCTATTAGTTTCATCGGTTGGAGTTTTGAATAAAGTAAACGCTGATGACAACAATACTGGAGCAGCAGCAAACGTAAATACTAAAACTTACAATGATGGAACAAATAACGCAGACGTCCAGGTTAATGGTACTTTAGGCGGAGATAATACTAATACCGACTCAAACATTCCAGAAGGATCTGATAAGTGGATTAATATCACTTTGGATACAGCTACCATTTTTTATAACACTTCAAATGATAGCAAAATTTTGTCGCCAACCTATAATATTACCAATAACTCTGGTCGCCCAGTAAATGTTAGTGTTAATAGCTTTAAACAAAATGATTCAACTGATATTAGTAAAGTTGCTGAATTGAACCTATCGGTTAAGCGATCGGATGGCACAACAGCATCTAACAAGTTAATTGAAAATGGCAAACTATCAAACAATAAGACTAATTTGTTGACATTAGCTAATGTCAATGGAAATTTAACTAACAACGATACAGCTGTTTCAGGAAATAACAAGGCTACATTTACTTATAATGGTTCCTTATCAAATAAGCTAACATCCACAATTAACCCTTCATTTACTATGAATCCTCTCTTCACGCCAGTATCATGGTAGTTATTATTTCTAAAATTTCATTGGCAATTGAAGCTTCTGTATCTAGTAAAGAATAAATTATACAAAGTAAGTCATTAGAATAATTGATTTTACAACAAAGAATAAGTGTACAATAAAGTAGAGTGACAACATTAAATAATTTATAATCAGTAAAATTAACCATTACAAGGAAAGGATACAATATATGACGAATATATCAATAATTGGAGCAGGTGTTGGTGGCCTCACTACCGCAATTTACTTACAAAAGGAAGGATATCAAGTTACCATCTATGAAAAGAATAATAGGCCTGGCGGGAAAATGGATACTATAGAAGATTCAGGGTTTAAATTTGATACTGGTCCCACAATAGTTATGATGCCAGACACATATAAAAAGCCATTTTTAGATAGTGGAGTTAATTATAAAGACTATTTTACCCTAGAACGTGTTGATCCTATTATGGATGTTATAACTAATAATAAAAAAATTTCTTTATCTTCTGATCTAGTTAATCTCGCAAAAGAGTTTGAAAACTATGATGAGTCGGAAATGCTCGGATTTTTAAAATACGTAACAGACATTTACAATAAGTACATCAATGCCAAAAATAATTTTATTTATAAAAGTTTTCGCGGCCCCCGGGACTTTTATAATATAAAAACACTTTGGAATGCTTATAAATTAAAGACATTCACATCTTCATTCACTGCTATTCAGAAAAATATCCAAAATACAGATTTACAATATTTGTTATCATTTCAGACTCTTTACATTGGTATTTCTCCGTTTAGTGGGCCCTCAATATATAACATTATTCCTATGATTGAATTAATTTATGGGGTTTGGTTCATAAAAGGAGGCATGTTTACATATGCAAAAGCTCTCGAAAAGCGCTTAATAGAATTAGGAGGAAAAATAGCGTACAACGCTACAGTAGAGAAAATAGTTGTAGAAAAAAATCAACATGTTCGTGGTTTGCTTGTCAACAATACCTTAATAAAATCGGATGCAGTAGTTGTAAATGCTGATTTTCCTTATGCAATGACAAACCTTTTAGACATAGATGATGATAAAAAAGGAAAGTACGGTAAAAAAAATATTAAAAATATGGACTATTCTATGTCTTGCTTTTTACTATATCTAGGGGTCAATAAAAAATTTAATCAGCTTAAACTGCACACTATAAAAATGTCTGATGATTTCGAAAAAAATGTACAACAAATTGATCATGGAATTTTGCCTGATGATCCATCTTTTTATGTCTACAATCCTAGCTCAATTGATGATAGTTTTGCACCTAGTGAAAAATCGTCTTTGTATATTTTAGTACCAGTCGCTAACTTAAAAGAAAATACTGATTGGAGCAAAATTAATACTGATAGATTTACAAAAGAAATAATTCATAAAGTTGAGAAGGAACTTAATTTAAAAGATTTGGAAAAAAATATTAGTTTAAAAAAAGTTTACACACCAGTGACATTTCAAAATCGATATAATAGTTTTTTTGGTTCAACATTTGGATTAAAGCCAACATTAAAACAAAGTAATTATTTCCGTCCTCACAATAAACATTCTAAAATAGATAATCTTTATTTTGCAGGAGCCAGCGTTCATCCAGGTGCTGGAGTCCCAATTGTTATTACTAGCGGGGAGCTGGCAGCAAAAGAACTGATAAAGGATTTTTGAAATGAGCAACAGTCAAACAATTCCATCCAACGTCTTGAAAAGTTTTTATAATAGTAAAAAGACAATTAAAAAAAATTCTTCATCATTTTATTTTGCTTTTTCAAAATTAGACAAAGAAAAATCCTACAGCATATTTGTTATTTATGACTACTTACGTAAGCTCGATGATGCCGCTGATAACAATAAACAAGAAATATTTAATAAATTGGTTGCATCATGGGAGATAGCTTCAAAAAAAAAGAGAGTCATTATTAATGAAGAGTCAAATATTGCTGATAAAGTAGCCTATGTTTTTAATTTTTTTTCTATAGAAAAAAAATTAATGAGGGATATGATTAACGGTCAATTACATGATATCAATCATAGTGAAATAGAAACATTAACAGAATTAGAAGATTACTGTTACCAAGTGGCTGGGACTGTTGGCTGCATTATTTTTAATATACTATCACCATGCAAAAGTTATAATCGAAAAGCTGTGATAAATGTAGGAATAGCATTGCAATTAACTAATATTTTAAGAGATGTTTATGAAGATGCTAATGCTGATCGATTTTTCATCCCAAGTGAACTATTATTGAAGTATCGTATTCAAAAAAATGAATTACTAAATAATCATACAAACAAAAAAACACGGGCCTTGTTAAAATATTTAGCGCAGGTTGCCCTATCTAAATACCAAGATGCTGATTTAATTGTTAATCAAATCTCAGATAAAAAAAATAAAAATGCTTTGAGCTTATCGATTATCATTTACAAAGAAATATTGCTAAAAATGATAAATAATAATTTTATTGATATATCGACCAGAGTGCACGTCAATAATACAAAAAAATTAGTGCTGTGGATTCAAAATAAACAAGGAACTTTTTTATCCAAATTTTAAAATAAAAAAAGGTTTGTTGGCTATGCGTTTTGGTCTATATGACTAAACACTAAAAAGCGTTCTTTACGAAAATAGCTCTCCAAAAAAATAGATCATATAGCGTTCACTATTGTTTTAGTATGATACCTTTGGAACTTAAAATAAGATTAATCGCGAAGTATCACAATTGAAAAATTCGAGTGAACAAGAAACAATGGTTTTTCTAAGAAAAAAAGCGGCCGCCTTACTTAATTAGTAAGGCGGCCGCTTTTTTTGATCTTTTAAGGAAAATAAAAGTACGGTATTCCTTTCTTTGAAACAGTTTTGATTTAAGATTTGTTAAACTATACCAATTCTTGACCGAAGATAGCTTATCTTAAGTATCCCCTCTAACAGCCTTTCTGGCTCTTTGTGAAATAACCCTTATAGTCTTTTAACCAACCTCTATATTCTCTTAAGAAACTTACTTTTTGCCAAATTTCATAATCTAGTCCAATTGTTGTGCTGTTATCTTTTAGCTACTTATGGTTTATAATTTTTTTAATTTGCTTTAATTCTGACTCTTCATCGACATTAAATTGTGCTTCGTAATAATCGATTAATGAAGTGACAACGTCATTTGCATTTTTCATATCCAGCAGGATAGCTAAACTACGAATTTCATTAGCAGATGTTTCAGATACACGAATGGTTGTTTGTTTTTCTTTAAGAGGCTTACTTTTTCGTTTGTTAGTATTCTCGCTAACAGAAAATAAAGAGTCTCTCTGAAATGTAGTTTCAGGACTAATATTATCTGATCGTTGAATCAGCTTTCTATGTTGTGCATTAATATTATTTTTATCTAGTAAACTCATTTATTCATTCTCGTTAATAATTCATCGGTTATTTTGCTGTAAAGTTCATGTAATCTTAAATCGTGCATGTCTCTTTTATGCGATTCATCAGGATTTGTGATGCCAATTAGATCATATCGTTTAACACGCTCCATATTACGCACTACATTTTTAAATAGATTTTCTGATCCAAATTTTTCTTTTGATTGTTCCAAAATAGTTTGGTCTACAGGTGAGGTGTTTTTTAGTAATACTGGAAGAATACCGACAATATCAAAATTCACTTCCGAAGAATAAGTATCATATAACTCTTGGGTATATTGAATAAATGCTTCTGCGCCGACAAGGGACCGCTCTTGTGTCTGTAAGACAATAACAATATAATCAGACGCAACCATTGAGCTATCGGTATATATACTTAATGTTGGCGGTACATCAAATATAATAAAGTCATATTGTTTCTCTATAGTAGTTATTAATTTTTTTAAGAAGAAAATTCTATCTTTTTGACTATCGGGAAATTTTTTTTCAATAAATAAAGGATATGAGGTAAAGTCTGCAAATCCGGGCAGTAAAGAAAGGTTCTTTACAATTGGTGTAATTATTTGTGAGAGATTTTCTTCTGATATAGCCGTCATTAATGTTTTAGGAAAAGAAATAGTTTCTTTTTTCTCATTTTGGGCAGTTTTTAAAAGCAAGGAAGTTGCATTAGCTTGGGGATCTAAATCGATTAGTAAAGTTTTATAGCCTTTGCGTGCTAAATGGTAAGAAATTAGAGCGCTATTAGTCGTTTTTCCAGTTCCACCCTTAAAATTGCCAAACGTTATTTTAGTAGACATATAATTCTCCTCAACTTAATTCATCTGTTTAGAGTATATCAAAATTCAGTCTTTGTGTATACACGTATACATATATACATATATACGTGTATATGTGTATATATGTATATGTGTATACATGTATATGTGTATATGAACATTATATAAGTTTAAATATCACTATCTTATCAAACTAAATAAGTAATAAATCGATAACGTGATAAACACATATACATGTATACACATATACATGTATATGTGTATATATGTATATGTGTATACATGTATACGTGTAAAAATAAACTTTGACAATTCCATGTTGTATAAGTAATATTAGGGTGTTGAGTGTCAGCCTATAATTAATACATTCACCACCGAAATTAAATAAATTTAACAAAAAAGGCCATAACCAACCTTGCCGGGTTGGTTATGGCCAGCACAGTAACTGCCACAACAGTTGCCATGCCTTTATTTCTATAAGTCTATTTTACCGACAGAGAAATAAATAATCAACCTTTAAAAAATAGGGAGATCGCATAGCAACCAGCTAGGCGGTCTCCTTTTTAGTTACTGTGACGGCTTTTGATTTCCTTTGGGCCGTTATCCTATAAGGCTTAAACGGGACAGGCGTGTACCCGTAAGGAGGGAGGCAGTTGTTCCGTCCAAACCACGTCCAAAGGTTGAAGTAGCGTGCAACTGGGCAATGAATAATTGGACATGGGTTAGCTCGCCCAGCAAGTGATTGGCAAAGTAGTGGTTCCTAGATTAGCACCTAGGAGGCTCTGAGAGGCGTTTTAAGCTCAGAGCGGAAGTCTGGCAACACATTACCCGTATTCAACGGGAGAGTGGGCAGAATGCTCTTTAAACGATGTTGGCGACTTGACCAAAGCGATGGCTCTTAGCTATACCTTGGAAAAGCCCTTAAGTATTCTCTTTTTTGAGATTTACCTAAGGGCTCTCTCTGCTCAAAACAACTTGCTGCCCTTGGCGGGGGTTGGGGTGACAGTTAACTAATTTTTTTATATTGATTGATGTTATAATAAGCTACTGTATTTCTTGTATAAATACAGTTTAGAAACTATTTATTAGGAGAAATTATGTGTAAAAAAGCTCAAAAATTTAAATTATATCAAATGATACTAGTATTTGGTTTATTCTTGTTCTTACTATTTGGTCTTAGTAGTAAGATATCTGCTAGTCAATTATCTGGAACCAAACAAATATCCTCAATATTTCCAGACACAAATATGGCTAAAGCTGTCGCTAGTGACCTGGGATTGAGTGTTGATTCAGAAGTTTCACAGGAAGACTTGAATAAAATTGTTTATTTTAGCCATCCTGATTCGGATATTAGTTCGATTGAAGGATTTGAATATCTTAATTATGTAAATGATATCAGAATTTACGGAAACAATATTTCTGACTTATCTCCTTTTTCTGACTGGGAACATAAAGGTGTTTGGAATGGTGCTGGCGAAGATCTTACATTATTTCATTTATGGTTAGGAGGGAATCCAATTTCAGATTTAACACCTTTGACAAGTTTGAAAAATATGTCGATATTCCAATTAATTTTAAGTGATTTACCTTTAAAAAACGATCAGATTGAGAATTTAATTACATTAAACTCTCAATGGTACATCAAGAGTTACACATTTGGAAGTAACGAGATTGATGATTTCAGTCGCCTTGGTGGAACATGGATTGGAAGATTAAGTGGATATAACTCAATTGGTAATTGGGGCCACAAAATCGATTTAGGAACAAAAACTCTCACAAAAGGTGAATCATTGTCATTGACTAATACATCTAAATATTTCGATGGATCAACTATTCCAGTAAAAGATGTTAGCGATGGTGGCATCGTCTCGAGTGATCAAAAAACAGTTACTTGGAATTATGAAAATTTACAGGCGGACAAGCCAGCATCAGTAAATTTCACGGTTTATAATATTCCTGATGGTAGAGACGGAACAAGTGTAACTTATACTATGCATTTGAAATATACTGGTGGAACAATAACTGCAAAATTTGTTGACGAAGATAATAATACTATTTCTTCCGATGAAACACGAAATGGCCTTGTGGGCGACCAATTTACGTTAGAAAAGAAGATTGTCTCAGGCTATACATTCAAAGAAGTTAAAGATGGTGCCGCTACATCTGGCACATTTTCAAGTGATCCCCAAAACATTACTTTTATTTACAAAAAAAATGCAACTACTGTGACAACGGAATCAAAAACAGTTAATCAAACAATTCACTATCAATATGCAGATGGCACAGAAGCGGCAGACACTTATACCAAGTCGCTGACATTCACTCGGACTAAATATACTGATGCTGTTACAGGTGAAGTTACCTATGGTGATTGGTCAAGCGATCAAAACTTTGAAGCAGTCAAAAGCCCAGTTATTGATGGTTATACGCCTGACCAAGCTGAAATTGCCGCTCAAACAGTGAATAGTAATTCCAAAGATTTGACTTTCACGGTTAAGTACACCAAGGATGCA
>NZ_JAAMFJ010000006.1 GCF_018437235.1 Fructobacillus papyrifericola
GTCTGTGGTTTAGTACTCTCAGACGAGACTTGATTAGTTCCATTTGAACCTGGATTGGATGGATTGTTGTTGATGCCATCTTGGTTATCAGGATTTGATGGAGTATTGGTTCCGTCCTGATTATCAGGATTGGATGGAGTGTTGGTGCCGTCTTGGTTATCAGAACCGGTTGCATCCTTGGTGTACGTAACCGTGAAGGTCATATCTTGCGAGTCGCTATTCACTGTTTGAGCAGCGATTTCAGCTTGGTCAGGCGTATAATCATCAAGAACTGGGCTTTTGACTGCTTCAAAGTTTTGATCGCTTGACCAATCACCGTAGGTAACTTCCCCTGTAACAGCATCAGTATATTTAGTCCGAGTGAATGTCAGTGACTTTGTATAAGTATCAGCTGCTTCGGTACCATCTGCGTACTGGTAGTGAATGGTTTGTGTGACCGTTTTTGATTCAGTGCTTTCGGTCGGAGCATTCTTTTCGTAAACGAACGTAAGGTTTTGCTCATCATTCGATAGCGTTCCGGATGTGGCGGCATTGTCTTTCACTTCTTTGAACGTATAACCTGGAATATCAACTGGCGATTCGTTGAAGGCATCACCGACATTACCGCTAATAATCTTTTGATCATAAATTGGGTTACCATTGACGTCTTGATAATTGATAATTAAATCCTTGGCAGCCGTTTGGGTCCTTTGCCATACATAGGTGCCAGGCATTGAACCATCATAGTTTTTCATAAAATCCAAACTACTATCATAGACTGAATTTGGGGAAGCCGGGTCCACCCGTTCCCATTTACCCGTGTATTCACCAGTGGAAGTGTCAATTTCGGGAAGTTCTAAAAATTCCTGCCTTTCCAAAGTACTGAAAACGGTTTTTGGTCCTAGCTTTAAAGTATTAACTTTTGAGTCAGAAAACACATCAGCATAAGCATAAGGGTCAACTTCGAACGTGGAAGTATCGAAATTGGTTAAATCGATGGTAGTAACATGTGAAAACGCGAACATTCTTCTCATTGATTTGAGGTTTGAAGGGTTCCATTGGCTCAGATTAATTGTGGTGGCGTAAGTAGTGTCGAACATAAACGACATATTTTCAACTTTAGATACATTCCACTGACTAACATCTAAAACCGGAGCCTGAACGCCAACGAACATATCCCCCATATCTGTCACATTAGAAGTGTCCCATTTACTAACATCTAAAACCGGAGCCTGAACGCCACCGAACACACTGTTCATATCTGTCACATTAGAAGTGTCCCAGTTGCTAACATCTAAGTTCTCGACATCGCTGTGAAGGAAAAGAGAGTTCATATTAGTCACATTAGAAGTGTCCCAGTTGCTAACATCTAAGTTCTTGACAACGCTGAGAGCGAACATATCGCTCATATCTGTCACATTAGAAGTGTCCCAGTTGCTAACATCTAAGTTCTTGACATCGCTGAAAGAGAAAAGAGCGCTCATATTCGTCACATTAGAAGTGTCCCAGTTGCTAACATCTAAGTTCTCGACATCGCTGTGAAGGAAAAGAGAGTTCATATTAGTCACATTAGAAGTGTCCCAGTTGCTAACATCTAAGTTCTTGACAACGCTATAATGGAACATATAGCTCATATTAGTCACATTAGAAGTGTCTAATTGCCCGCTAATGCTCGTTAACTTTTCAAAATAATTGTATTTTGATTGGTAATTTCCACGAAACAAATTGGATGAATCTTGTGGTGCCTGAACTCCATCCTCTAAAATAATTTTCGTAACATTATTTTTTGATATGCCACTGATATCTTCGCCTGCCCGGCCGATCGTTCCAGCGCTAACCGTTAACGTACCGGTTGTGGAATCAAAGGATACAGGCGACGTTCCCCAAGTACTAGTGACGACGGAAGTGTCCGCTTGAGTACTGGCTGAACTAGTTGTTGTAGAGCTATTCGACGCCGGCACTGAATCGGCCTGCATCGTCTCGGTGCTGACAATTCCTCCCAAGATAAGGCCAGATAATGTGAACACCATAAGACTACTTTTTTTCATTATATCTCCTAATAAATAGTTTCTAAACTGTATTTATACAAGAAATACAGTAGCTTATTATAACATCAATCAATATAAAAAAATTAGTTAACTGGCACCCCCCCGCCAAGGGCAGCAAGTTGTTTTGAGCAGAGAGAGCCCTTAGGTAAATCTCAAAAAAGAGAATACTTACGGGCTTTTCCAAGGTATAGCTAAGAGCCATCGCTTTGGTCAAGTCGCTAACATCGTTTAAAGAGCATTCTGCCCACTCTCCCGTTTGTTCCGGGTAATGTGTTGCCACAGACTTCCGCTCTGAGCTAAAAACGCCTATCAGAGCCTCCTAGGTGCTAACCTAGGAACCACTACTTTGCCAATCACTTGCTGGGCGAGCTAACCCATGTCCAATTATTCATTGCCCAGTTGAACGCTACTTCAGCCTTTGGACGTGCTTTGGACGGAACAACTACCTCCCTCCTTACGGGTACACGCCTGTCCCGTCTCAGCCTTATAGGATAACGGCCCTAAGGAAATCAAAAAAATGTCATTGAAAATGCACTAATTTATGTAGTAGAAAGCATGTCTGCTGAAAGTAAACGGAATTTTGAAAATCAATATCAAGTACTTGAAAACAAAACTATTAATACCATAAAAAAGCAATCGGACTAGATTGTGAAATTCGGACAGAAAGCAAGCTTGTGAATGAAGGAAAAAGGGCTGCCGATTAAAATTCACAAGGCTAATTTCACAAAGGGGCGAGAAGCCTTGCAGCCGGGCTACTTGGTTTAATCTATCTTATGTCAACTCGAATTGGTCTAGTTAACCCAACTCAAAATCAATCCTGTCCAAAATAAAAGCAGCCCGCCTTTTATTTCTCTTTCAACCGCCAATAAAAATCATCCACGACCCAAATAAACGCTCAATGGTAAAAAGCGTTCATCTTACTTTAATCGAAGCAAGGTGGACGCTTTTTTGGAAAACCTTTCAATCACTCTACTCAAAACAACTTGCTGCCCTTGGCGGGGGTTGGGGTGCCAGTTAACTAATTTTTTTATATTGATTGATGTTATAATAAGCTACTGTATTTCTTGTATAAATACGGTTTAGAAACTATTTATTAGGAGATATAATGAAAAAAAGTAGTCTTATGGTGTTCACATTATCTGGCCTTATCTTGGGAGGAATTGTCAGCACCGAGACGATGCAGGCCGATTCAGTGCCGGTATCGGATAGCTCTACAACGACTAGTTCAGCCAGTACTCAAGCGGACACTTCCGTCGTCACTAGTACTTGGGGAACGTCGCCTGTATCCTTTGATTCCACAACCGGTACGTTAACGGTTAGCGCTGGAACGATTGGCCAGGCGGGCGAAGAAATCCCTAATATATCAAAATATAAGGTTAAACAAATTATTTTAGAGGGTGATGTGAAAGCACCACAAGATTCATCTTATTTGTTTTGTGGAGCTTACTCATCAAAATACGGTACTTCTTATTTTAGAGAGTTAACGAGTATTAGTGGCCAGTTAGACACTTCCAATGTGACTAATATGAGAAATATGTTCGCTAACAGCGATGTCGAGAACTTAGATGTTAGCAATTGGGACACTTCCAAAGTGACGGATATGTCCCAGTTGTTCTATGTTGCTAAAATTAAGCAGTTCGATGTTAGCAATTGGAACACTTCCAATGTGACGAATATGGCATCTATGTTCTCTGACAGTGAAGCACAATACTTAGATGTGAGCGATTGGGACACTTCCAAAGTGACGGATATGGAAGGTATGTTTCCTAGCAGCAAGATCAAGACCTTAGATGTCAGCAAATGGGATACTTCCAATGTGACGAATATGAGCAGTATGTTCAGTGACAGCGATATCGAGAACTTAGATGTTAGTCACTGGGATGTATCTAAAGTTGAAGATATGGTGTGTATGTTCCAGAGAACTATCGTTCCCACGATCGATGTTAGTCAATGGCATCCTTCAAGCATCAAACAAATGGCATTTATTTTCGCGGAGACAAACGTTACCACACTCGATTTAACCAATTTCGATACCTCTAATTTAGCTGTTGACTATTCCGCTTCTGTTGAGCAAATGTTTCAAGGATCAAAGGTTAATACTTTAACGCTAGGACCAAAAACTATTTTCCGTGATTTTGAAGTCGTCAACAGTGGTGGATACGACACTCTTCCTGAAATTGATACTTCCACTGGTGAATACACGGGTAAATGGGAACGGGTGGACCCGGCTTCCCCAAGTTCGGTTTACGACAGTAGTTTGGACTTTATGAAAAACTACGATGGTTCAATGCCTGGCACCTATGTATGGCAAAGGACTCAAACGGCTGCCAAGGATTTAATTATCAATTATCAAGACGTCAATGGTAACCCAATTTATGATCAAAAGGTTATTAGCGGTAATGTCGGTGATGCCTTCAACGAATCGCCAGTTGATATTCCAGGTTATACGTTCAAAGAAGTGAAAGATAATGCCGCCACCTCCGGAACGCTATCGAATGATGAGCAAAACCTTACGTTCGTTTACGAAAAGAATGCTCCGACCGAAAGCACTGAATCAAAAATGGTCACACAAACCATTCACTACCAGTACGCAGATGGCACAGAAGCGGCAGACACTTATACCAAGTCGCTGACATTCACTCGGACTAAATATACTGATGCTGTTACAGGTGAAGTTACCTATGGTGATTGGTCAGCCGATCAAAACTTTGAAGCAGTCAAAAGCCCAGTTATTGATGGTTATACGCCTGACCAAGCTGAAATTGCCGCTCAAACAGTGAATAGCGACTCGCAAGATATGACCTTCACGGTTACGTACACCAAGCATGCCACCGGTTCTGATAATCAGGACGGCACCAACACTCCATCCAATCCTGATAATCAGGACGGAACCAATACTCCATCCAATCCAGGTTCAAATGGAACTAATCAAGTCTCGTCTGAGAGTACTAAACCACAGAC
>NZ_JAAMFJ010000007.1 GCF_018437235.1 Fructobacillus papyrifericola
GCGCTGTGTTGATAACGCAGAGGTCCCTGGTTCGAATCCAGGATGGCCCATAACAGTCGACTTCGGTCGACTTTTTTTGTGCCTAAAAAGCGCTTGTCAAAGTCTTCTTTCTAGCATACAATAAGGGTATCAACTCATCATAAGTAGGTCATTTCAGAAAGGTAGCGGTTGTTGCGAGCTGCCAGACCGAAACTCCAATGAGTCACGCTTAGCAGGTAATGCTGCTCGGTTTCCACCGTTATCGGATAATGAGTGCTGCATTTATGCAGAAACTGGGTGGTACCACGGATTGCGTCTTTTTCGTCCCTGACTTTTGTTGGATGAAAAGGCGCTTTTTGTATAGAAGGAGAATAGTATTATGCTTGATATGAAGTACTTACGTAAGAATAAGGAAGAAGCAGCCAAGAAGTTGCAGGACCGTGGTGTTGAAGCTGGCACTTTGGAGGCTTTGCTTGAAAAGGACCAAAAGCGTCGTGACCTGATTGCCAAAGTCGAAGAAATGAAGGCCAAGCGTAACGAAGCCTCTGACAAGATTGCCTTTGCAAAGCGCCAAAAAGAAGACGCTTCAGCTGCCATTGCTGAAATGCAAGAAGTGGCCAAGCAGATTAAGGATATGGACCAAGAGTTGGCCGACCTTGATGCAGAAGTCAAGGAAGTGGCCGCTCACTTGCCAAACATTGCCGAAGACGATGTACCGGTTGGACCGGATGAAGACAGCAACGTTGAAGTGCGCAAATGGGCACCGGCCGACTATGAGGGCCGCCCAGAAGCCTTAACGGAAGCCCCTGCCTGGTTGAAGCCCCACTTTGAAATTGGGGAAGACTTGGGCATCTTGGACTTTGAACGCGGTGCCAAGGTTTCTGGAGCCCGCTTCCTTTACTACGTTGGTGATGGTGCTCGTTTGGAACGGGCCGTTTACAACTTTATGTTGGACGAACACCGCAAGGAAGGTTACACGGAAATGATCACGCCAATCGTGGTCAATGATTCCGCTATGTACGGAACGGGTCAGTATCCAAAGTTTAAAGACGACGCCTACCGTGTCCAGGACTTGGATCAAACTTACATTCCAACGGCCGAAGTGCCACTGACGAACTACTATTCTGGTGAGACTTTGCCAGCAGAAGATTTGCCAATCTCATTCACGGCGCTGTCACCATCCTTCCGTAAGGAAGCTGGGGCTGCCGGTCGCGACACCCGAGGCTTGATCCGCTTGCACCAGTTTAACAAAGTCGAAATGGTCAAGTTTGCCAAGCCAGACGATTCCGACAACCAACTGGAAATCATGACGAAGAATGCCGAAAACATTCTGCAAAAGTTGGGCTTGCCCTACCACGTGATTACGCTTTCAACTGGTGACATGGGCTTCTCGGCTGCCAAGACCCACGACGTGGAAGTTTGGATTCCGGCACAAAACTGCTACCGTGAAATTTCATCGGTTTCAAACACCCGGGACTTCCAGGCCCGCCGGATGCACATCACTTACCGCAACGATGAAGGGAAGTTGGAACTGGTTCACACGTTGAACGGATCTGGCTTGGCCGTTGGTCGTACGGTTGCCGCCATTTTGGAAAACTACCAAAACGAAGACGGTTCTGTGACGGTCCCAGAAGTCTTGCGCCCATACCTGGGTGGTCAGGAAAAATTGAACAAGACACCACACCACTAAAAAGCCCTAAAAGCGCGAAATTGACGGATGGACCATCTGTTTTTTTCGGGCTTTTTTTGCTATAATTAAGCTTAGTTTCTAAATTATTTCAGATTAAGTATGACTTTTATGAAAGGGGCGTATCTGGGCAACTAGATACCGAACATTCGATGGCAAATCCAATTCGTAAGGTGCTTGACAACTCCAAGCACAAATTAAAGAAAATTGACAAGGTGGCAAACCAGGTCGAAGCGTTGGCCGATGACATGGCTTCTTTGTCCGATGAGGCCTTGCAAAAGAAGACCCAGGACTTTCAAATTCGAATCCAACAGGCTTTGGCCGGTGTAAAGGATGAAAAGGCCAAGCAAAAGGCGACAGCCAAAGTCTTGGACGAACTCCTCCCCGAAGCCTTTGCCGTTGCTCGTGAAGGGGCCAAGCGTGTGCTTGGGTTGTACCCTTATCACGTCCAAGTCATGGGTGCCATCGTCTTGCACGGTGGAAACATCGCCGAAATGAAGACTGGTGAAGGTAAGACCTTGACGGCCACGATGGCAGTTTACTTGAACGCCCTTGCCGGAAACGGTGTGCACGTTGTTACGGTTAACGACTACCTGTCAAAGCGAGATGCTGAACAAATGGGTCAGCTCTACAACTGGCTTGGCCTTTCTGTTGGAATCAACGTTGGTGACGATTCACCCGATAAGAAGCGGGCCGCCTACGACGCTGACATCACGTATTCTACGAACTTCAACATCGGATTCGATTACTTGCGCGATAACATGGTGGCCCGTGCCGAGGACCGTGTGATGCAGCGTGGTTTGAACTACGCCCTGATTGATGAGGCCGATTCAATCTTGATCGATACGGCCCGGACGCCGTTGATTATTTCCGGTCCTGGTTCAGGCATTTCTCCACTCTACCAGCGTGTTGACCGTTTCGTTAAGACCTTGACCCGCGATCAGGATTACAAAGTCGACGAAGAATCAAAGAACACGTCCTTGACGCCGGAAGGAATCAAGAACGCCGAAGTCTTCTTCAATTTGGACAACATTTACGGCAGTGAAAACACGGCGTTGACCCACCACATTGACCAGGCCTTGCGCGCCAACTTTAACTACTTGCGCGACAAGGATTACGTGGTTCAAGAAGGCGAAGTCAAGTTGATTGACCAGTCAACCGGTCGTATTTCGGAAGGAACTCGTTTGTCCGATGGTTTGCACCAAGCCATCGAAGCCAAAGAAGGCGTCGAGATCAAAGAAGAAAACAAGTCAATGGCCCAAATTACCTACCAGAACCTCTTCCGGATGTACAAGAAGTTGTCTGGTATGACGGGAACGGCCAAGACCGAAGAAGAAGAACTGCTTGAAATCTACAACATGGAAGTCATCGAGATTCCAACGAACCGTCCGGTTCAACGAGTTGACATGCCAGACCTCTTGTACCCTTCACTGAAGTCCAAGTACAACGCGGTGGTCAACCGGGTGGCGGAGCTGCACAAGAAGGGCCAACCAGTCCTCTTGGGAACCGGTTCCGTTGAATCTTCTGAATTGGTTGATAAGCTGCTGACGGCACACAACATTCCGCACAGCGTTTTGAACGCCAAGAACAACGAAAAAGAAGCCGATATCATTGCTAACGCCGGTCAAAAGGGCGCCGTTACCGTTGCCACCAACATGGCCGGTCGTGGAACCGACATCAAGTTGGGCCCTGGAATCGATCAGCTTGGCGGCTTGGCCGTGATTGCAACCGAGCGACACGAATCACGACGGATTGATAACCAGCTGCGTGGTCGTGCTGGACGTCAGGGAGACAACGGTTTCTCACAGTTCTACCTGTCTTTGCAAGACGACCTGATGATTCGTTTCGGTGCTGAAAAAGTCCGCGCCCTCTTGCAACGGATGAACATGGATGATGACGAAACGGTCATCACCCACCGCTGGATCACTCGTTCCGTTGAATCCGCACAGAAGCGTGTTGAAGGAAACAACTACGATACGCGTAAGAACGTCTTGCAGTACGATGACGTTGTCCGGGAGCAGCGTGAATTGATTTATAAGGAACGCGATCAAGTTTTGGATGAAACAAAGTCATTGGATAACGTGTTGATGCCAATGGTTAAGCGGACCATCGACCGAGTGGTTGACGCTCAAACGCCTGGTAAGGACCAAAAGGAATGGCACTTGGATGCGATTAACGCCTTCATTGAGTCTTCCTTGACCTCACCAAAGCACGGGTCCGTTCGCTTGCAGAACTTAAACCGCGATGAAATCAAGGACAAGCTCTACACCCTTGCCCAGGAAAACCTGGATGAGAAGAAGCAGGACTTGCCAGACGAAGGCCAGCTCTTGGCCTTTGAACGCGTGGTTATCCTGCGTTCCGTTGACCAACACTGGACGGATCACATCGATGCCTTGGACCGCTTGCGTCAGGGAGTCGGACTCCGTGGTTACGGTCAGTTGAACCCATTGGTTGAGTATCAAAACGAAGCCTTTGCAAACTTTAACAAAATGATTGCTGACATCGAATACGATGCCACTCGGACTTTCATGAAGGCCGAGATTCGCACCAACATGTCAGCCTAAAAACAAAGCGAACGATGAGTTCGCTTTTCTTATGGGAGGATCGCCATGGAAGTAGTGGCAGCCAAACAGGCCTTAGCCGGTATTCGAGAAGAAGTTGCCGGTTTTGAAAAAACATTGGATTTGGATGCATTGACGGAAGAAATTGCCGACTTTGAAAACCAAATGACAGAACCTGGTTTCTGGGACGACCAGCAAAAAGCACAGGGCGTCATTGATGAAACCAACGTCTTGAAGAAGCGCCGTGATTCCTTTTTAGCGCTTGGTGAAGCGGCCGACGAAATTGAAATGCTCATCGAAATCGTCAACGATGATCCGGAAGATGCCGATTCTGCTGAAGAACTTGGTAATTTGGTCGAAAAGACCCAGGACGCTGTGACGGCCTATAACCTGGAGCAGTTGTTGACTGGTGAATACGACGCCAACAACGCTATCTTGGAAATTCACCCGGGATCGGGTGGAACGGAATCAACGGACTGGGGTGAAAAGCTCTACCGGATGTATACGCGTTGGGCTCAGGCCCACGACTTTAAAGTCGATGTCTTGAACTACAATGCCGGTGACGAAGCCGGGATTGATTCAGCCACGATCAAAGTCTCCGGCCACAACGCCTACGGCTTCCTGCGCTCTGAAAAGGGTGTGCACCGCTTCGTCCGTATTTCACCCTTTGATTCGGCCGGCCGTCGGCACACCTCCTTCGTTTCGGTTGATGTGATGCCAGAATTAGACGACTCAATCGAAGTCGAGGTTCGCGATGACGATATCAAGATGGACGTTTTCCGTTCCGGTGGAGCCGGTGGTCAGAACGTCAACAAGGTGTCAACCGGAGTCCGCTTGACCCACGAACCAACCGGGATTGTGGTGTCATCGACCGTTGAACGAACGCAGTATGGTAACCGTGATTACGCCATGCGCCTGTTGAAGGCCAAGCTTTACCAACTGGAGTTGGAGAAGAAAGAGGCCGAACGTGCCGCCTTGGCTGGTGAAAAGAAGGAGAACGGCTGGGGTTCCCAGATTCGTTCCTACGTCTTGCACCCCTACCAAATGGTTAAGGATCACCGGACTAATTACGAGACCAACCAACCACAAGATGTCTTGGATGGGAACTTGGATCCTTTCATCAATGCCTACCTCCAGTGGCAGTTATCACTGAAGAATCCGGATTAATCAAAAGAGCAGCCGCAGCTGCTCTTTTTATTTTGACCGGGTCAGACTTTATGAAGAAAGGTCCCTGCGTTATAATAGAAGCCAACAAAGTAAACGAAAGAAACAAAGGAGCAGAACATGGCTAATCAGTATACGAATTCCGCAAAGACTGCCCTGACAATTGCGCAGGACCAAGCCAAGTACTTCCGTCACCTAGCGGTTGGCACCGAGCACCTGCTCCTGGCCTTGGCCATGGAAAAGCAGGGCGTGGCCGGTAAGATTTTGGCCGAATTCTCAGTTGGACCAAAGGATGTCCAAGAAGAAATCGAGCACTACACCGGTTTTGGTATTGAACAGGCCTTTGATAACGACCTGTATTTGCCTTACTCACCAAAGGCTGGAACGGTGTTGAACTGGGCCAAGGAGCAAAGCGAAACCCTCAATCAGGGTGAAATTGGCACTGAACTGCTTTTACTCGCCTTGATTCAGGATCAAAGCATCCTGGCAGCCCGGGTGCTGCTGGCCTTGGATGTCAACTTGATGGACTTGCAAAAGGCCATTCTGCGCCGCCTTGGTATCTCGGACTTGCGTAAGCAGATGAAGCGGGGCAAGCCCGCACAAAAGCCTTTGGAGGGCACGCCAACCCTTGATAAGTTGGGTCGGGACCTGACGCAGGTGGCTCGTAGTGAACACTTGGATCCGGTCATTGGCCGCGATCAAGAGGTGCGCCGCGTGGTTCAGATTCTGTCCCGACGGACGAAGAACAACCCTGTCTTGGTTGGTGAACCAGGGGTTGGAAAAACGGCCATTGCCGAAGGCTTGGCCCAACGGATTGTCAAAGGGCAAGTGCCGGATAACTTAAAGCACAAGCGCCTCATGGTCTTGGACATGGGTTCCTTGGTGGCCGGAACCAAGTACCGTGGTGAATTTGAAGCCCGCTTGAAGCAGATCATCGATGAAATTGAGCAGGATGGCCAGGTCATTCTCTTTGTTGATGAATTGCACACCCTTGTTGGGGCCGGTGGTGCCGAAGGGGCCATTGATGCTGCTAACATTTTGAAGCCGGCTTTGGCCCGTGGCGAATTGCAGTTGCTTGGGGCCACGACTTTTGATGAGTACCAGCAGTCGATTGAATCCGACGCTGCTTTGGAACGGCGCTTTGCCAAGGTGACGGTTAACGAACCATCCACCAACGAGGCCGTTGCGATTTTGAAGGGCATCCGGCCCAAGTTTGCCAATTACCATCGGGTCAACATTTCAGACGATGCCATTGAAGCAGCCGTCAAATTGTCCGCCCGCTACATCACGGACCGCTTCCTGCCCGATAAGGCCATCGACTTGATGGATGAGGCCGCTGCCAAAGTCCAAATCGACGCCGTCGATCGGCAGACACCCCTTCATAAGGAACGGGCGGCACTGGCCAAGATTGTCAACGATAAAGAAAACGCCATTGCCGAAATGGACTTTGAGCTGGCTGCGGACTTGCGCTTAAAGGAAATCGCCCTTCGTCAAAAGATTGAAAAGGCGGTTGCTCGAGCTGAAAAGAAGCAAGGCCAACAGGAAGAATATAGCATGGAAGTGACCAAGGAAGACATTGCCACGGTCATTTTTGAACAGACCGGTGTGCCCTTGACCCAGGTCCACGAAAGCGAAACCGACCAGTTGATTAACTTGGAAAAGGAATTGGGCAAGCGGGTGATTGGTCAAAAGGATGCCGTTTCAGCAGTGTCTCGCGCCATTCGTCGTTCCCGTTCTGGCTTAGCGGATCCAAAGCGGCCAATGGGAACCTTTCTCTTCCTTGGCCCAACCGGGGTTGGAAAGACGGAATTGGCAAAGGCCCTGGCAGAACTGGTCTTTGGTTCAGAAGACAACATGATTCGAATCGACATGTCCGAATACCAAGAACAGTACTCCGCCTCCCGCTTGATTGGTTCGGCCCCTGGATACGTTGGCTACGATCAGGGTGGCCAATTGACGGAGCAGGTGCGCAAGCACCCTTACTCCATCATCTTGTTAGATGAGCTGGAAAAGGCCAACAAGGACATCTATAACCTGATGCTCCAGGTCTTTGACGATGGCTTCTTGACCGACGCCAAGGGTCGTCGCGTGAACTTCCGTAACACCATCATCATCATGACGTCAAACCTCGGGGCCACCCGCCTCCGTGATGAGAAGACGGTTGGCTTTGGCTCGCTTGACCAAGCGGAAAACAACGAGGCCGTTGCCGCCAAAATCAAGGAAACGGTGAAGGAAACCTTCCGCCCCGAATTCGTTAACCGAATTGACGAAGTGCTGGTCTTCGATGCCTTGGAAGAAAAGGAAGTCGAACAGATTGTGCGCCTCTTGTCCAAGTCGCTGCTCGAGCGAGTAGCCGAACAGGGTGTCAAAATTAAGATTACCAAGGCGGCCGTTCAGGCGATTGCCAAGGATGGCTATGACCGTGAGTACGGTGCCCGTCCAGTCCGGCGCTTGATTCAAACCGAGATTGAAGATAAGCTTTCAGAGGCGCTTTTGTCCGGTGAAATCGAGACGGCTGACATGGTAACGATTGGCGCAACCAAGGGTAAGGTTACCCTAAAGATTCAAAAGGCCAAGGACCCGGTCCAAGCCTAATAAACATTGAAAAAGTCCCGCTACGAAAGTAGCGGGACTTTTTTTACTCTTTACATCATATCTAAGTGAAGATCGTTTTCCTTGGTTAAGCCAGCCTTCTTCAATAAGAAGTAGTAGGCAAATCCGGCAGCTGCTGGCAACAAAGCGCCGAAGACCATGACCAGTACCAAAGCATGCACGTTAGTACCCAGCAAGGCCAGGGGTGCGATTAGCGAGGTGAGACCCAAGCCGGCGATGGTGAAAGGCACCTTCAAATCAAAGACTCCAACGGCCAACATAGCGGACACACCGGCAATAACCGCAGGACCGAAGAAGAGCAAAGGGCTCTTTAACAAGTTAGCAAACTGGATTTTCGGTGTCACGATGGTTTGGGCAACGTTGGCACCGACGTTGTTTTGACGAAAGCCCATTACGGTATACATGACAAAGCCGGCGGTTGTACCAACCAATGCGGCCCCACTGGAAAGGGGGTCAAGCATGACGGCGATGGCAAGGGCGGCAGACGAAGCCGGTGTCATCAAGAAGAGGAACCAGAAAAAGGAGACGACAAAGGCGCCTAAGAAGGGACTCACGGCCATTGTCTTGGCAAGGTTTTCAGAAACCCAGTTCAAAAACGGTGTCGTGTAGGTTGCGGCCACTAAGCCGGTAACGGTACCTGTTAAGGCTGCAGAAAAGGGAACGAGTAGCATGTCCAAGGCCGTTTTGCCGGTTAGGTAATTACCGACTAAGACCGCGACAACGGCGGCAAAGACGGCAGAAACCGGTTGGCCCGAGGTCATGACCAAAGAGCCGACGGGCTGTGTTGCGGCCCAATTGGTCGCTGTGTGCGTGTTTGCAATCGCTGTGCTAGCAAAGTAGACGGCGTTTGAACCAACTGTTGCGGCAATTAAGGCAGCCCCGGTTGTTAAAACGGTGGCATCAAGGGCCATGGCGACACCGACACCGAGTGCGGGGGCCAACATCTTTTGCCCCATGGCACCGGCCTGGACTAATGCGGGAAGGTGCAGGATGTTGCCCAGTGAACTAAGCAGTAAGCCCATTCCTAAAACAGATAGGATGGCGTAAGTGATTCCCTGTGAAACAGCGTAAAAGGCTGATTGTTTCTTTTTGTTTGGTGTAGCCATTTCCTGTGGGCGAACATCCGCCGCTTGTAAAGTTGTTGCATCCATCGATACTTCCTCCAAATTTCTTCTCCAACAAAAAAGACGCCAGAAACTGGCGCCTTCCCATAGCATTGGATAGAAAGTAGAGGATTGGCCGCCAGCCCAAGTCAATGTGCTGGCAGCTAAAAAGGTGACCAGCAGTTATCAAATAATGATAATGCTAATCACGATTGCGTTATTCAATTGAGTTGATTGCTGATTTGTTGTCATCATCTTTTCTCCTCGATTGGTTGTATTCACTATACTAAGATTAAAAATAAATGTCAATCTTTTAATAAAACTTTTATTTAAACCTGAAAACAAGCAAGGTAAACAGCCAACTAAAAAGGAGAAAAGGAATCATCGGCATTTTTTTGTGTTGATATTGAAAGAAAGCAAAAAGGCCGCTGGTTGATGCCAAAAAGAGTAGGAATAATACATGGTGAAGATCAAAAACCAGAAAAGAGAGCAAAAAGACCGGCAGGTCCCCCAAACCGAGACTTTCCTGTAAAACAAAGAACAGGAGTAGGAGGAAAAGGAGAACAAGGGGCCAGTTGAAGGCGGGTGGCTGAAAGATTAAAAGGAGGGAGTCAATGACCCAGACAAAGTCGGTATGGGCAGCCATGCCTTGCGAATCCTCGCGTGCTAAAAACAAAAGGGGGTAGGCCAGGAGGTAAGGCGTTTGGAAGTCGAATGGCAGGCTGGCCATGACCAGGGGAAATAAAAGTTCGAACAGAAAACACTCGCCAAGGGAACCAAAGGCCTGCTGACAGTTGGCGCAGCGAAAACGGAGGAACAGGGCGGAAAGAAAGGGGATGAGTTCGTACCAGGAGAGGTTGTGTCCACAAGAAAAACAGTGGGAACGGGTTGAAAAAAGTGGTCGCTGATGGATAGCCCGGTCGGCCAAACAGAGGATGGTCGATGCCAGCGTTGATTGTAATAGAAAGTAAAGAAGGAAGGTCATACTATATAGTACGAAAGCAAAGGGCAAAAGTTTGCTTGTCCTTTGTTCTTTCTTAAGAAAAAAGACCGAAAAAACGTCAAAAAGCGCCTTGACTTTACCGGTAAACCTGCTATTATATTCAACGTGCTTTTAAGACATTCAGCTCGGATGTCGCAATAACTGCGACAAAGAGCGGTGTAAAGGCAAGTCTAAGCAGGACTTCCGGGAGCACTTTTGTTTAATGACAAAAATGATACACCTGGAACTGTGAAATGAAACGAAGGAGAATAGTAGGATGCCTACAATTAACCAATTGGTTCGTAAGTCACGTAAGTCTCAAGCGACTAAGTCAAACTCACCCGCTTTGAACTTCGGCTACAACTCAATGAAGAAGCAAGCAACAAAGAATGCTGCCCCACAAAAGCGTGGTGTTGCCACTCGTGTTGGAACTTTGACGCCAAAGAAGCCTAACTCAGCTTTGCGTAAGTACGCTCGTGTACGTTTGTCAAACCTGTATGAAGTAACGGCTTACATCCCAGGTATCGGTCACAACTTGCAAGAACACTCGGTTGTTTTGATCCGTGGTGGTCGTGTTAAGGATTTGCCTGGTGTGCGTTACCACGTTATCCGTGGTGCACTGGATACTGCCGGTGTTGACGGTCGTATGAGCTCACGTTCTAAGTATGGAACGAAAGCTCCTAAGAAGTAAAAAGGAGAGGAAAACTTATGCCACGTAAAGGTTATACGAAGCGTCAGGAAGTTTTGCCTGACCCAATTTACAATTCAAAGCTGGTTTCCCGTTTGATCAACAAGTTGATGATCGATGGTAAGCGTGGAACGGCATCAACGATCTTGTACGATGCCTTCGACCGTATCAAGGAAGCAACTGGTAACGATCCATTGGAAGTTTTCGAACAAGCCATGGAAAACATCATGCCAGTCTTGGAAGTTAAGGCCCGCCGTGTTGGTGGATCAAACTACCAGGTGCCAATCGAAGTTCGCCCAGACCGTCGTACGACTTTGGGACTCCGTTGGTTGGTTAACTACGCCCGTTTGCGTAACGAACACACAATGGACGAACGTTTGGCCAAGGAAATCATGGATGCAGCCAACGAAAACGGTGCATCTGTTAAGAAGCGCGAAGACACGCACAAGATGGCGGAAGCCAACCGTGCCTTTGCTCACTACCGTTGGTAGGATTAGCTGGACTAGCTTGCTAGCCCATGCTTCTTAGCAAGGAATATTCTTTTTAAAAAGCGAACTGAAACTAGGTCGCTTTTTATTGCAATAACGAAAAATTTTAGGAGATCACAATGGCAAAGCGTGAATATCCGCTTAACCGTACTCGTAACATTGGTATCATGGCCCACATCGATGCTGGTAAGACGACGACGACTGAGCGTATCTTGTACTACACTGGTAAAATCCACAAGATTGGTGAAACGCACGATGGTGCTTCACAAATGGATTTCATGGACCAGGAAAAGGAACGTGGAATCACGATCCAGTCAGCCGCTACGACGGCCGTATGGCGTGGATTCTTTGACCAATACGAAAAGGATCCTTTCCGTGTTAACATCATCGATACTCCAGGTCACGTGGACTTCACGATCGAAGTTGAACGTGCCCTCCGTGTCTTGGATGGTGCCGTAGCCGTGTTGGATGGTGCTGCTGGTGTTGAGCCACAGACTGAAACTGTTTGGCACCAAGCCACGACTTACAACGTCCCACGTATCGTCTTCGTTAACAAGATGGATAAGTTGGGTGCTGACTTTGGTATGTCAGTTGAATCAATGCACGAACGCCTCCGCGTTAACGCCGAAGCCATCCAATGGCCAATCGGTGCTGAAGACGACTTTGCTGGTGTGATTGATTTGATCACGCAGGAAGCTTACTACCCAACCGATGATCTTGGATCAACTTGGGAACCAAAGCCAATTCCTGACGACTACAAGGACATTGTTGCAGAACGTCGCGAAAAGTTGATTGAAGCAGTTGCTGATGTCGATGAAGACTTGATGAACAAGTACCTTGAAGGGGAAGAAATCTCAGTTGACGAATTGAAGGCGGCTATCCGCCGTGCAACGTTGGCCTTGGAATTCTACCCAGTTCTTGCCGGTTCTGCCTACAAGGATAAGGGTGTTCAAATGATGTTGGATGCCGTTGTTGACTACTTGCCATCACCTTTGGAAGTTCGTCCTTACGTCGCTACTGACCCTAAGACGGACGAAGAAGTTGACTTGGTTGCCGATGACTCAAAGCCATTTGCTGCCTTGGCCTTCAAGATCATGACGGACCCATTCGTTGGTCGTTTGACATTTATGCGTGTTTATACTGGTTCTTTGCAAGCCGGTTCATACGTACAAAACACTTCTTCAGACTCACGTGAACGTGTTGGTCGTTTGCTCCAAATGCACGCCACTTCACGTACTGAAATCGAAGAAGTCTTCTCTGGTGATATCGCCGCTGCCATCGGTTTGAAGAACACGACGACTGGTGATTCTTTGACGGCCGTTGACCACCCATTGATCTTGGAGTCAATGGAATTCCCAGAACCAGTTATCGAATTGGCCATCGAACCAAAGACGAAGGCCGATCAGGACAAGTTGGCAACTGCTTTGCAGAAGCTTGCTGAAGAAGATCCTTCATTCCGTGCTACGACGAACCAGGAAACTGGTGACACGTTGATCGCCGGAATGGGTGAATTGCAGTTGGACATCATGGTTGATCGTATGAAGCGTGAATTCAACGTTGAAGCCCAAGTTGGTGCCCCTCAAGTTGCCTACCGTGAAGCCTTCACCAAGGACGTTAAGGCGCGTGGATTCTTCAAGCGTCAGTCCGGTGGTAAGGGACAGTATGGTGATGTTTGGATCGAATTCTCACCAAACGAAGAAGGTGCTGGATTCGAATTCGAAGACGCCATCGTCGGTGGTGTTGTTCCTCGTGAATACATCCCTTCTGTTGAAGCAGGTTTGAAGGATGCTTTGAACGCTGGTCCTTTGGCTGGCTTCCCATTGGTTGACTTGAAGGCCAAGTTGTACGATGGTTCTTACCACGATGTCGATTCTTCTGAAGCTGCCTTTAAGATTGCCGCTTCATTGGCATTGAAGGAAGCATCAAAGACTGCCGGTGCCGTTATTTTGGAACCAATCATGGCCGTTGACATTGTTGTTCCTGAAGAAAACCTTGGTGATGTGATGGGACACGTTTCCGCACGTCGTGGTTTGATTGAAGGACAAGAAAACCGAGGACCTGTTTTGGCCGTTAAGGCTCAGGTGCCATTGTCAGAAATGTTCGGTTATGCAACGACTTTGCGTTCAGCTACGCAGGGACGTGGAACCTTCCAGATGGTCTTCGACCACTACCAGGCCGTTCCAAAGAACGTTCAAGAAGAAATTATCAAGGAACACGGCGGCGAAGCATAAGCTTTCCCCCATTTTCCTTAAAGCAGATGAGCTTGCTCGTCTGCTTTTTTCGTACATAAAAGTCGGATGAGTTCGCTAAAATCACGGCCAAAGGGCTATACGCCACCCGCGGGGCGTTGTAAAATGGAAACACTGACTGATTGGAGAAAAGTAATGGCAGAAGTAGAAAAGATTCTTGAATTTAAGCAGGTTGCCCTTTCCTTTGGGGAGACCGAAGTCTTAAAAAACATCGATTTGAGCTTGGATTCCGGCCAGTTTTACACCCTCTTGGGCCCCTCTGGTTCTGGTAAGTCGACGATCTTAAAGTTGATTTCCGGCCAACTCCAGCCCTCAGCCGGACAAGTCGTCTTTGACGGTGCGGTCATCAACGACCTGCCTGCAGAAAAACGGCGGGTGAACACCGTCTTTCAAAACTACTCGCTTTTTCCAAACATGAACGTTTACGACAACGTGGCCTTTGGTCCCCGTTTGAAGAAGATGCCAGAGGAAGCCATCGAAGAAAAGGTCAAGGAGATGCTTGGCTTGGTCAAGTTGGCCGGTTATGAAAACCGGGAAATCAACGAACTGTCCGGTGGTCAGCAGCAGCGCGTGGCCATTGCCCGGGCGCTGGCCAACGATCCGGAAGTGCTGCTCTTAGACGAACCGCTTTCCGCCTTGGACTATAAGCTACGCAAAGTCTTGCAGACGGAACTGCGGACAATTCAACGGCGCCTGGGAATTACCTTTGTTTTCGTAACTCACGATCAAGAAGAGGCCCTGGCCATGTCGGACTGGATCTTTGTCATGAACGACGGGGTCATCCAGCAGCAGGGAACGCCGGAAGACATTTACGATGAACCGGTCAACCACTTTGTCGCCGACTTTATCGGAGAATCGAACATCGTGCCCGGGGTGATGAAGGGAGACTATTTGGTTCACTTTGTCGGCAAGGACTTTGAAAACGTGGATGCCGGCATGCGGCCAAACGAAGCGGTCGAAGTCGTCTTGCGCCCGGAAGACTTGGATTTGACCACGCCCGAGGAGGGAAAGCTGGTGGTCACCATCAAGAACCAGTCCTTCCGCGGGGACTACTATGAAATCATGGCCCAGGATGACGACTTGAACCTCTGGCAGGTTCAGGTCACCAATCCGGCCGTCATTGGGTCTCGGGTGGGGCTGACTTTTGACCCGGAAGACATTCACATCATGCGCTACAACGAGTCCGAAGAGGACTTTGACGCCCGGCTGGAAGCCTACGAGGATGACGAAACGCCAACCGATCCGTCGGGTTCCGCTGACAAAGTCCCCGAGGTGTTCAACCATGAATAAGACCAAGAAACGTTTTACGGAAGCCTACCTCGGCATTTACGGCCTCTGGCTGCTGGCCTTTGTGGTCGCACCACTGTTGCTCCTCTTGATTCAGTCGCTCAACGTGCCTGGTAAGGGCTTTTCCCTCGAAAACTACCGGGACTTTTTCACATCTGGTCCCTACTTAGCCATGACGGTTAATTCGATTTGGTACGCCTTTTTAATCACGGTGATTACGCTGGCCATTTCCTATCCGTTGGCCATTTGTCTAACCAAGCTCAAGCACCGGCAGTTCTGGCTTCTGCTGGTCATCTTGCCAACCTGGATTAACCTTTTGCTCAAAACCTACGCCTTCATCGGGCTGCTTGGCAAGGGGGGCTTGCTGAACCAGGCCTTAAGCAGCATGGGCTTTGGTCACAGTCAGCTCCTCTTTACCAACGGAGCCTTCTTGTTGGTGGCTGCCTACATTGAACTGCCCTTCATGGTGCTGCCGATCTACAACGCCCTGCTGGACATCGATCCCCTGTTGCCAGCGGCCTCCCGTGACCTGGGGGCCTCGTCCTTTGACACCCTTAAAAAAGTCATCTGGCCACTGTCCATGCCCGGGGTA
Source organism: Fructobacillus papyrifericola (assembly GCF_018437235.1). Taxonomy (GTDB): domain Bacteria; phylum Bacillota; class Bacilli; order Lactobacillales; family Lactobacillaceae; genus Fructobacillus; species Fructobacillus papyrifericola. Next base: position 15,394 of record NZ_JAAMFJ010000007.1, read on the forward strand.
AAAACCGGTGTGCAAACCGTCTTTATCCCCAGTCTTTCCCTCTTTATGATTACCCGCCTGATTGGTGGTAACAAAGTCATCACGCTGGGAACGGCAATCGAGGAACACTTTTTGGTTACCCAAAACTGGTCTTTTGGTTCGACCATCGGCGTTGTTCTGATTATTGCCATGGCCCTGACCATGGCTTTGACAACCGATAAGAAGAAAACAAGAAAGCGAGGTCGCAAATGAAAATCATTGAACGTTCCTGGCTGACCTTCTGCTTCTTCCTGCTCTATGCACCAATTCTCTTCTTGGTCGTCTACTCCTTTAACTCGGGGGAGGCCATGCAGGGCTTTGCTGGCTTCTCCTTCGTTCACTATCAAGAACTCTGGCAGGACACCCGACTCTTGCAGATTGTTTTGAACACGCTGATTCTGGCCCTGTCCGCCGCCCTGATTGCGACAGTCATTGGGACTATTGGCGCTTTGGCGATTTACCGGACGGAACGGCAGCTATTGAAGCAGTCCTTGCTTAGCCTAAACAACGTCTTGCTGGTTTCGCCCGATGTCATTATCGGTGCCGCCTTTTTAATTTTGATGACGGCCCTAGGCTTGAAACTGGGCTTTTTGACGGTTTTGATGGCCCACGTGGCCTTTTTGATTCCAATCGTTGTTTTGATGGTCTTGCCCAAGCTGCAGGAAATGAACCGGGATTTGGTTCTGGCGGCTTCCGACTTGGGGGCTAAGCCGACCGAGGTGCTGACAAAAGTCACGCTGCCGGTCATTACGCCGGGGATTTTTGCCGGCTTCTTCATGGCATTGACCTATTCCTTGGACGACTTTGCCGTGACGTTTTTCGTTACCGGAAACGGCTTTTCAACGCTGGCCGTTGAAGTCTACTCCCGGGCCCGGCAGGGGGTCTCACTTGAAATCAACGCCCTGTCGACGATCATGCTTGGCCTGGCCTTTATTCTGGTCTTGGCCTACTATGCCTATAGTCAAAAGCGGCGCGGGCAAAAGCCAACCAAGCTAAAGGAGAAAGTCAAATGAAGAAACTACTGATGACTTTTCTAGCGGTTTGCTGCCTGATTTTGGCCCTGCTTGGCCTGGACTTTGCCCTGACGGCAAGTCGGGCACAGCCAAGTAGCCAGAAGGGGCAGACGCTGACTTTTTACAATTGGGGCGATTACATCGACCCAAGCATCCTGTCCGACTTTGAAAAGGAGACGGGCTATAAGGTGAACTACCAGACCTTTGACTCCAACGAGGCCATGTACACGAAGATTCAGCAGGGTGGAACCAACTATGATTTGGCCGTGCCTTCGGATTACATGGTCGCCAAGATGAAGAAGGCCGGCTTGCTGGCAAAATTGGACAAGAGCAAGCTGACTGGCATGGATAACTTAAACAAGCAGTTCCTAAACCAGTCCTTTGATCGAGGGAATCAATACTCGGTTCCATACTTCTGGGGAACGCTTGGCATTTTATACAATACGAAGCGGGTCAAGGGTTCTGACCTCACGAGTTGGTCCTCGCTTTGGTCCGACCGCTACAAGAACCGGTTGCTTCTGGTTGATTCGGCCCGTGACATTTTGGGGATGACTTTGCTCTCCCAGGGAAAGTCGGTCAATGATCAAAACAAGGCCGACTTGGCCGCTGCCCAGGGTAAGCTGTCCTCGCTCATGCCAAACGTCAAGGCGATTGTCGGCGATGAGTTGAAGATTTACATGGCCCAGGGGGAAGGCGACTTGGCCGTGACCTATTCTGGCGAGGCTAAAAACGCCATTGAGAAGAACTCGGACCTGGCCTACACCGTGCCAGAAGACGGCTCCAACCTCTGGCTAGATAATTTGGTCATCCCAAAGTCGGCCGAGCACAAGCAGGCCGCTTACGCCTTGATCAATTACTTGAACCGACCAGACGTAGCAGCAAAGAACGCCAAGTACATTGGCTATGCCACGGCCAACCAGGCCGCCTACCAGCAGTTGCCAAAGTCAATTCAAAACGACAAGGCCTTCTATCCAAAGCAAGCCATTTTGGATAAGCTGCAGGTTTATCAAAATTTCAATTCCTATTGGACCCAGGCATACAACGATGCCTTTTTGGAGTTTAAGTTGGGAAAGTCGTAAAAAAATAAGTGATTTTGTCAAAAAACGACTTTGACAAAGCGAGTTAAAATTTAAGCAAAAAAACATGATAAATCCACGAAAAACCCTTGTATACCAAGGGTTTTTCTGCTATTATATTCAAGTACGCCTTTTGGGGATGCCGATGCAAACCCGCTAAAAAGACTGGTGTATCAACGTTTAGCGATGATGATTAAGGTTGCGACACGCGCGGCCGCGTTGCCATGGGCGCGCAAACACAACAGTGTTGTCGGTTTTTGATCGGAGTTAGCTGATTTACAAAATCAACGAGGAGGCAGAAAATGGCACAAAAGAAGATCCGTATCCGCTTGAAGGCATACGAACACCGTATCTTGGACCAATCAGCGGACAAGATTGTTGAAACGGCAAAGCGTACCGGCGCAGAAATCGCTGGTCCTATTCCGTTGCCAACTGAACGCTCTTTGTACACGGTGCTTAGCTCACCACACAAGTACAAGGATGCCCGCGAACAGTTCGAAATGCGGACGCACAAGCGTTTGGTCGACATTGTGAACCCTACTGACAAGACAGTTGACGCATTGCGTAAGCTTGAATTGCCAGCAGGTGTTGCAATTGAAATCAAGCTCTAATAAATAAGTACCACCCCGCTGGACATGAGTTCAGCGACGAAATGAAGGAGATTAGTCATGACTAAAGGTATCTTAGGCCGTAAAGTCGGTATGACTCAGGTTTTCACTGAATCTGGTGAATTGATCGCCGTGACTGCTGTCGAAGCAACGCCAAACGTTGTCTTGCAAGTAAAGACGCAAGCAACTGATGGTTACAACGCTTTGCAGTTGGGTTACCAAGACAAGCGCGAGATTTTGTCAAACAAACCTGAACAAGGCCACGTTGCAAAAGCCAACACAGCCCCTAAGCGCTACATTCGTGAAATCCGTGATGCGGAAGGCGAATACAGCGTTGGGGATGCAATTGCTGTTGACACTTTCCAAGCCGGTGAATATGTTGATGTTACCGGTGTTACTAAGGGACATGGTTTCCAAGGTGCAATCAAGAAGCTTGGACAATCACGTGGACCTATGAGCCACGGTTCCCGTTACCACCGTCGCCCAGGTTCAATGGGTGCCATCATTAACCGTGTTTTCCCTGGTAAGCTTTTGCCAGGTCGCATGGGTAACAACAAGCGTACGATGCAAAACATTGCGATCGTTCACGTTGACGTTGAAAACAACCTCTTGTTGTTGAAGGGGAACGTTCCTGGTGCCAACAAGTCATTGTTGACCATCAAGTCAACGGTTAAGACAAACGCAAATCACCCTGAAATCAAGATGGCCGGTTCAAAGCCTGCTGCTGATTCAGAAGAAAACTAAACTAATAGAAAGGAGAACAATCAATCATGACTAAAGTTGCTGTATTAAAGCAAGACGGTTCAAAGGCTTCTGACTTGGAATTGAACGAAGAAGTTTTCGCCGTTGAAGCAAACAACGCTGTGATTACTGATGCCGTATTGATGCAACGCGCTTCAATGCGTCAAGGTACGCACGCTGTCAAGAACCGTTCTGCGGTTTCTGGTGGTGGACGTAAGCCTTGGAAGCAAAAGGGTACTGGTCGCGCACGTCAAGGTTCAATCCGTGCACCACAATGGCGTGGCGGTGGAATTGTCTTCGGACCAACTCCTCGTTCATACGCATACCGTATCAACAAGAAGGCCTACAACTTGGCCTTGAAGTCAGCCTTGTCACAAAAGGTTGCCGACAACAAGTTGGTTGTAGTTGACGCTTTGGCCTTTTCAGAAGCTAAGACAAAGGACTTCAAGCAAGTTCTTGCAAACTTGGCAGTTGATTCAAAGGCCTTGGTAATCGTTGACGAAGACAACGAAAACGCAATGCGCGCTGCTCGTAACTTGGCAAATGTTCAAGTAATGACTGCTGCAGGCGTTAACGTCTTGGACGTGGTAAACGCGGACAAGCTGGTGGTTGTTCAATCAGCGATTGAAGAAATCCAAGGAGGTCTCGCCTAATGGATGCACGCGATATTATCCGTCGCCCAATCATTACCGAAGCTTCAATGGCGCAAACTGAAAACAAGCGCTATGTCTTTGAAGTAGACGTACGGGCAACTAAGCCAGAAATCAAGCGAGCTATCGAATCAATCTTCGATGTACAAGTTGCTCGTTTGAACACCGCTAACGTAAGCGGAAAGAAGAAGCGTCAAGGTCGCTACGTCGGCTTCACTCGTAAGATGAAGAAGGCTACGGTTACTTTGAAGGCTGATTCAAAAGATATTCAAATCTTTAACGAAGGTTAATTTTAATAGGAGGATAAGACATTGGCTATCAAGAAGTACAAGCCAACCTCGAACGGACGACGTAACATGACTTCTTCTGATTTCTCTGAAATCACGAAGTCAACGCCCGAAAAGAGTTTGTTGGAAAAGAAGTCAAAGACCGGTGCCCGTAACGCACAAGGTCGCATGACTGTTCGCCACAAGGCTGGTGGACACAAGCAAGCCTACCGTATTATCGATTTCAAGCGTGTCAAGGACGGCAAGTTCGCGACTGTTAAGGCGATTGAATACGATCCAAACCGTACGGCTAACATTGCTTTGATCGTCTATGAAGACGGAATCAAGAGCTATATCTTGGCGCCTAAGGGATTGAAGGTTGGCGATAAAGTTCAATCTGGTCCTGATGCCGATATTAAGATCGGTAATGCCTTGCCATTGAGCGCTATCCCTGAAGGTACTTTGATTCACAACATCGAATTGAAGCCTGGTAAGGGTGGTCAATTGGCCCGCTCAGCCGGTGCATCAGCACAGGTTTTGGGACGTGACGGCAAGTACGTTATCGTTCGTTTGACTTCAGGTGAAGTACGTTTGGTCTTGGAGACTTCACGTGCAACTATCGGTGAAGTTGGTAACGCAGAACACTCATTGATCAACTGGGGTAAGGCTGGTCGTAACCGTCACCGTGGTATTCGTCCACACGTTCGTGGATCAGTTATGAACCCTAACGATCACCCACACGGTGGTGGTGAAGGTAAGGCACCTGTTGGTATGCCTAGTCCACTTTCCCCATGGGGTAAGAAGACTGCTGGTAAGAAGACTCGCGACAAGAAGAAGAGCTCAACGAAGTTCATTATTCGTGGTCGTAAGAAGAGTAAGTAAGGGAAAGGAGATAACTAATGGCTCGTAGTTTGAAAAAGGGACCATTTGCGGACCCGCACTTGCTTAAGAAGATCGAGGCCCAAGCGGACCAAGAAAAGAAGTCAGTGATCAAGACATGGTCACGTCGTTCAACGATTTTCCCAAGTTTCATCGGCTTCACGATCGCAGTTTATGACGGTCGTAAGCACGTTCCTGTTTATGTCCAAGACGACATGGTTGGTCACAAGTTGGGCGAATTCGTTCCAACGCGTACTTTCCGCGGACACAAAGTAGACGATAAGAAGACTAAGTAAGGAGGAAATGCAAAATGGCTGAACAAGTAACATCAGCTCGGGCGACTGCCAAGATCGTTCGCGTTGCCCCTCGTAAGGCACGCTTAGTTCTTGATACGATTCGTCGGAAGAATGTCAACGAAGCCTTTGCAATCCTAAAGTTCTTGCCAAATACTTCTACTGAAGATATTTACAAGGTATTGAACTCAGCAGTTGCAAACGCCGAAAACAACTTTTCACTTGACCGTGAAGATTTGATCGTTAAGGAAGCATTCGCAAACGAAGGACCTACGCTTAAGCGTTTCCGTCCACGTGCGAAGGGATCTGCTTCCGCTATTAACAAGCGCACTAGCCACATTACGATTGTGGTTGCTGAGAAGGAGGAAAAGTAATGGGTCAAAAGATTAACCCAACTGGCTTCCGTGTCGGTGTCATCCGTGACTGGGATGCGAAGTGGTTTGCTGACAAGGCAGACTTTTCTAACCAACTTCTTGAAGACTTGCGTATTCGCAAGTACATCGAAGAAAACTTAACGGATGCGTCAGTTGACCGCGTTGAAATCGAACGCTCAACGAAGTCACGTATCGATTTGACTTTGCACACTGCCAAGCCAGGAATGGTTATTGGTAAGGGTGGTTCCGAAGTTGAAAAGTTGCGTACGCAATTAGCTAAGTTGACGGATGTTGACTCACGTGGCCGTCACAAGCGCGTGTTCATCAACATCGTTGAAATCAAAAAGCCAGACTTGTCTGCTCACTTGGTGGGTCTTCAAGTTGCTGGTGATTTGGAACGTCGTGTTGCCTTCCGTCGTGCAATGCGTGGTGCGATCCAACGTGCCCGCCGTGCCGGTGCTAAGGGAATCAAGATTGTTGTTTCAGGTCGTTTGAACGGGGCAGATATGTCACGTATCGAACAGTACACTGAAGGAACTGTTCCGCTCCACACACTCCGTGCCGATATCGATTACTCATGGGACGAAGCAGTTACTGCTTACGGAAACTTGGGTATCAAGACTTGGATCTACCGCGGTGATGTGTTGCCAAAGAAGAAGAACAAGTAAGGAGGGAAGCAAACATGTTAGTACCAAAGCGTGTTAAGTTCCGTCGTGTACACCGTGGCCACATGCGTGGTGAAGCAAAAGGTGGAAAGACGGTTGCCTTCGGTGACTACGGCTTGCAAGCAACGACTTCAAGCTGGATCACTAACCGGCAAATTGAAGCTGCCCGTATTGCAATGACCCGTTATATGAAGCGTGGTGGTAAGGTCTGGATCAAGATTTTCCCACACAAGTCATATACATCGAAGGGTGTTGGTGTTCGAATGGGTAACGGTAAGGGTGCTCCCGAAGGATGGGTTGCCCCAGTTAAGCGTGGTAAGGTAATGTTCGAAGTTGGTGGCGTGGCTAAGCCTGTTGCCTTGGAAGCATTGCGTCTTGCCTCACACAAGTTGCCTGTACGTACAAAGATTATTGCTCGGGAGGCTGAATAATGGCTAAAGCAAATGAATTAAAAGCTTTGTCACTTGCGGATTTGCAAAAGCGCGAAGCCGAATTCAAGGAAGAATTGTTCAACCTTCGTTTCCAATTGGCTACTGGTCAATTAGAAAACACGGCCCGTATTTCAAAAGTTCGTAAGGACATCGCACGTGTGAAGACTGTCATTCGTGCACAACAGTTGGCAGAAGCCAACAAATAAGACGAAAGGAAGAAGCTGAATAATGAGTGAAGAACGTAACGCTCGTAAGGTCTACCGTGGCCGCGTCGTTTCCGACAAGATGGAAAAGACGATTACTGTTGCTGTTGACACTTACGTCAACCACCCAGTTTATGGTAAGCGAGTTCGCTATACGAAGAAGTTCAAGGCCCATGATGAAAAGAATGTTGCCAAGCAAGGCGACATCGTCCAAATCATGGAAACTCGTCCTTTGTCTGCAACGAAGCACTTCCGTTTGGTTAAGGTCATTGAAGAGGCCGTTATCCTTTAATTTGGGTTAACCATTCGTCTGTAATAATTGCTAACAAGGAGGATGAACCATGATTCAACAAGAGAGTCGTTTGAAAGTGGCTGATAACTCTGGCGCACGTGAAATCTTGACGATTAAAGTGCTCGGTGGTTCTGGCCGTAAGGTTGCTGGCATCGGTGACATGATTGTTGCTACTGTTAAGCAAGCTATTCCTGGTGGTACAGTAAAGAAGGGTGACGTCGTTAAGGCTGTCATCGTGCGAACTGTTTCTGACGTACGTCGTACGGACGGTTCATACATCAACTTCGATGAAAACGCTGCTGTTATCGTAAAGGATGACAAGTCACCAGTCGGAACGCGTATCTTTGGCCCTGTTGCACGTGAATTGCGTGACAACAACTATACGCGTATCGTTTCATTGGCACCAGAAGTGCTCTAATACTGACAAGGAGGAGCCAATCATGTTTGTAAAAACAGGTGATAAGGTTCGCGTCATTGCAGGTAAGGACAAGGGTAAGGAAGGAACAATCACTAAGACTGTTGCCTCAAAGAACCGCGTCGTTGTCGAAGGCGTAAACCTCGTTAAGAAGCATCAAAAGCCTTCTAACGAATATCCACAGGGTGGTGTTATCGATACTGAAGCACCTATCCACGCATCAAACGTGCAAGTACTTGACCCTTCAACCAACGAACCAACGAAAGTTGGATTCAAGTTTGAAGACGGCAAGAAGGTACGTTTTGCCAAGAAGTCTGGCAACAAGCTGGGCTAATTAAGCTAACCATTTGAAAGGTAGAAATCATTATCATGGCAAATGAATTGAAAGAAAAATATGTTAATGAAGTTCAACCTGCTTTAATCAAGAAGTTTAACTTCACGTCAATCATGCAAGTACCCAAGATCGAAAAGATCGTTTTGAACATGGGTGTTGGTGATGCCGTGTCAAACTCGAAGAACCTCGATGAAGCGGTTGAAGAATTGAAGCTGATCGCTGGTCAACAACCAGTTATCACGCGTGCTAAGAAGTCAATCGCCGGTTTCCGTTTGCGTGAAGGTATGGCAATCGGAACCAAGGTTACTTTGCGCGGAGAACGTATGTACGAATTTTTGGACAAGTTGATTAACATCTCCTTGCCACGTGTTCGTGATTTCCACGGTGTTTCTGGTAAGGCCTTTGACGGTCGCGGAAACTACACGTTGGGTATCCGTGAACAGTTGATTTTCCCTGAAATCGACTTTGACAAAGTGAACAAGGTTCGCGGTTTGGACATCGTTATCGTAACGACTGCCCAAAGCGATGAAGAAGGTCACGAATTGTTGGCTCAACTTGGCATGCCATTTGCTAAGTAAGACAACTTTGAACGGTCACTCATTTGAGTGACCCGTTCTTAAGTCTGGTAGACGTTGGTCTACTGGACTTAAGAACGTATCAATTGTTGTTACGTTCAAATTAAAAAGGAGGATATCGATAGATGTCTATGACTGATCCAATTGCTGATTTTTTGACTCGGATTCGTAACGCCAACTTGGCCCGTCACGCTTCCGTATCAATTCCAGCATCAAAAATGAAGAAGAGCATGGCTGAGATCTTGAAGCAAGAAGGTTTCATCCGCGACTTTGAATTCGTTGAAGACAACAAGCAAGGTGTTATCAACGTATTCTTGAAGTACGGGGAAGATCAACAGCGTGTCATCACTGGAATCAAGCGTGTGTCAAAGCCAGGTTTGCGTAAGTACGCCAAGGCCGAAGACATGCCTAAGGTTTTGAATGGCCTGGGTATCGCTATCGTTTCAACATCAATGGGTGTTGTCACTGATAAAGTCGCACGCGCTAACCAAGTTGGTGGCGAAGTGCTGGCTTACGTTTGGTAATATATCTAAGAAAGGAGACTTACCATGAGCCGTATTGGTAATAAAGTCGTTACGATTCCTGCTGGCGTTGAAGTTAAGCAGGACGGACAACACGTCACGGTTAAGGGACCTAAGGGTGAATTGTCATACAACATCAACCCTGAAATCACCATGCACATGGATGGAACGGAAGTTCGTTTCACTCGTGCAGCCGAAGACAAGAAGCACCGTGCCTTGCACGGAACAACCACTGCTAACTTCTTGAACATGATCGAAGGTGTAACTAATGGTTTCACTAAGACGTTGAAGATGGTCGGTGTTGGTTACCGTGCCGCAAAGAAGGGTTCAGTATTGAACCTGTCAGTTGGTTATTCACACCCAGTTGACTTTGAAGACCGCGAAGGATTGACGGTTGAAGTGCCTGACGCTTTGACGATCAAGATTTCTGGAATTTCAAAGCAAGCCGTTGGTGACTTTGCCGCTGAAGTTCGCGCTATCCGCCCACCAGAACCATATAAGGGTAAGGGAATTCGCTACGAAGGCGAAGTTGTTAAGCGCAAGGAAGGTAAGACTGGTAAGTAAGCTTTACGCTCTACGAACAGTTTTCACCGATTTAATTAATTATTTTGAACAGGCAATTCCGATTGCCTAGAAAAGGAAAGCACAGCTATGATTTCAAAACCAGATAAGAACAAGCTCCGTGCACGTCGCCACAAGCGCGTCCGCGGAAAGGTCTCTGGTACTGCTGCTCGCCCACGTTTGAACGTTTTCCGTTCTAATGTAAACATCTACGCTCAATTGATTGATGACGTAGCGGGTGTAACGCTAGCAAGTGCCTCATCACAATCTGCCGATGTTACCGGTACTAAAGTCGAACAGGCCGTTAAGGTTGGTGAATTGATCGCCAAGAACGCCAAGGCTGCTAAGATCGAAGAAGTTGTCTTTGATCGTGGTGGTTACGTCTATCACGGACGTGTGAAGGCTTTGGCTGACTCAGCCCGTGAAAACGGCTTGAAGTTCTAAGGAAAGGAGGAATAAACAAATGGTTGAATTCGTAAACCCTAAAGAATTAGGTGAATTAGAAGAAAACGTTGTCGCAATTAACCGTGTTACCAAGGTTGTTAAGGGTGGACGTCGTTTGCGTTTCGGTGCTTTGGTTGTCGTTGGTGACAAGCAAGGACACGTTGGTTTCGGAACTGGTAAGGCGCAAGAAGTGCCTGAAGCCATCCGTAAGGCCGTTGAAGATGCAAAGCGCAACTTGATTACTGTCCCAATGGTTGGTACGACTATTCCTCACGATGTTCTTGGAGAACACGCTGGTGGTAAGATCTTGATCAAGCCAGCCGAAGAAGGTGCCGGGGTTGCTGCCGGTGGTTCTACCCGTTCCGTTATGGAATTGGCCGGAATCTCTGATGTGACTGCTAAGTCACTTGGTTCATCAACTCCAGTTAACGTTGTCCGCGCAACTTTTGATGGTTTGTCAAAGTTGAAGGATGCAAACGACGTTGCAAACTTACGTGGTGTTTCTTTGGAACACTTGGCTGAATAAGGAGCGATAACATGGCTGATTTGAAAATCACTTTGATTAAGAGTGCGGCTCATCGCTTGCCTAAGCAACGTGCCATCGTTAAGTCACTTGGACTTAACCGTGTGTCAAGCTCAGTGGTGAAGCCAGATAACGCAGCGACTCGTGGCGCAATCTTCCATATTGCACACTTGATCTCTGTTGAAGAAGTAAAGTAAAAAAATTAAGAAAAGGAGGGACCAAACCATGGATTTGAACGAATTACAACCTGCTGCTGGCTCACGTTCAGTACGCAACCGTGTTGGTCGTGGTACATCATCTGGAAATGGTAAGACTGCTGGTCGTGGACAAAAGGGTCAAAAGGCCCGTGGTAAGACACGTCTTGGCTTCGAAGGTGGTCAAATGCCTTTGTACCGTCGTATTCCAAAGCGTGGATTTACGAACATCTCACGCAAGGAATTCGCTGTTGTTAACTTGGACAAGTTGAACAACTTCGATAACGGTACTGAAGTTACGCCTGCTTTGTTGATCGAATCTGGTCTCGTTAAGAACCAAAAAGACGGTGTGAAGATCTTGGCCAACGGACAACTCGACAAGAAGTTGACTGTTAAGGCACACAAGTTCTCAGCATCTGCCGTAAAGGCAATCGAACAAGCTGGTGGAAACACTGAGGTGATTTAATGTTTCGCACGTTATTTAATGCCATCCGACAAAAAGATATTCGCAAGAAGATGCTCTGGACGGTGTTTCTGATTTTCGTTTACCGAATCGGAACACACATTACGGTGCCTGGTGTGAACCCTGCTGCTCTGCAGTCAGTGGCAAACTCTGGCCTCTTGAACATCTTAAATATCTTCTCGGGTGGGGGATTGTTGAACTTCTCCCTCTTTGCGATGGGAGTGTCACCCTATGTGACCGCACAAATCGTTGTGCAGTTGCTGCAATTAGATATCGTGCCACGTTTTGTCGAATGGAGTAAGCAAGGTGAAGTCGGTCGACGGAAGCTGAATCAAGCGACCCGTTATTTGACCATTGTCTTTGCCTTTTTGCAATCAGTCGGAATTACGGCTGGTTTCAACTCCTTAGCCGCCTATGGCCTGGTACAGCATACCAACAACGTGACCTCCTTCTTATTGATTGGGTCGGTCATGACAATGGGTACTTTCTTTGCCATGTGGCTTGGTGAGATGATCACTGAAAAGGGTCTTGGAAACGGTGTTTCCATGATTATCTTCTCCGGTATCATTTCCCAAACTCCTTCTTCGTTCAAGGAAATCTTTACTGAAAACGTTTTGCAGGCGTCAAAGTCGCAAGTCGTTAACGGTTGGATTTTCGTGACAGTTTTGCTTTTGGCCATTATTTTGGTTATCGGAATCACGACTTGGTTCTACGAAGCTTCCCGTAAGCTGCAGATCCAATACACGCGTTCCGCTGCCTCATATGGTTCCGAAGCCTACCTGCCCCTAAAGTTGAACGTTTCCGGTGTTATTCCGGTCATCTTTGCTTCGTCATTGATTTCCACACCGCAAACGATTCTCTTTGCCTTCCAAAGTAAGTATGCGAGTGCCCAGTGGTTTAAAGTCTTGAAGGAGGTCTTCTCCATGCAGACAACCACCGGTGCCATCTTCTATACGGTGATGATCATTCTCTTTACTTACTTCTATGCCTTTGTTCAGGTTAACCCGGAGAAGCTTTCCGAAAACTTGCAAAAGCAGGGTGCATACATCGTGTCGGTTCGACCTGGTATCGAAACACAAAAGTTCATCACGAAGCTCTTGCTTCGTCTGTCCTTTGTCGGTGCCCTCTACCTTGGCTTTGTTGCCCTGGTACCGTTGATTGCCTCCGATGTTTGGGGATTGAACGAAAAGATTGGTCTGGGTGGAACATCCCTGCTGATCACCATTGGAGTTACGCTCGATTTGCTTCGTCAAATCGACGGTTTGCTGCAGAAGAAGAACTACGTGGGCTTTATCCACTAGTCTGCTAAAGGAGTCTCGTCATGACAAAAAACTTAATTCTTTTGGGCCTGCCTGGTGCGGGTAAGGGAACCCAAGCAGAGAAGATTGTTGCCGATTATCCGATGGTTCACATCTCAACCGGTGATATCTTCCGTGCCAACCTCCGTGATAACACGCCTTTGGGTGAAAAAGCCCGGGCCTACATGGACGCTGGAAACTTGGTGCCTGATGAAATCACAAACGCCATGGTTGCCGATCGGTTGACCAAGGAAGACGTGGTGGAAAACGGCTTTATGCTGGATGGCTACCCCCGAAACGAAGACCAAGCAAAGTTCTTGGATCAATTCCTCGCAGAACGAAACGAAGCCGTTTCGGCTACTTTGTACTTCAAGGTAGCAGACGATGTTTTGGTTCAACGTCTCTTGGGACGTGGCCGTGCCGATGACACAAAAGAAGTCATCGCACACCGCTTGGAAGTCAACAAGAAAGCGAACTTACCATTGGTTGACTACTATGAAAAGCACAAGGTCTTGCACACGATTGATGGTGAAGGCGACTTGGATACGATTTATTCAGCCGTTAAGACTGTCTTGAATGGCTTGAACTAAGCATTTCTTGTCAGCTATTGATAATTCTGGTATAATTTGATAGGTTAAGCACTTATCGATTATGTTGAAGCATGGTTACATAGGAGGTAATCTGCGTGGCCAACGATGTCATTGAAATTGAAGGCAAAGTCAAAGAGACGATGCCAAACGCAATGTTTCAAGTCGAACTTGAAAACGGGGCGGTAATCCTGGCGCATGTTTCCGGTAAGATTCGAAAGAACTACATCCGTATCTTGCCAGGTGACCGCGTCACAGTTGAGATGTCACCCTACGACTTGACAAAGGGTCGTATTACTTACCGTTTCCGTTAAGGAAGCGGTCAATAATCAGTTAACCGAATAGGAGGAATAGATTATGAAGGTACGTCCATCAGTAAAAAAGATGTGTGAATCTTGTCGCGTAATCAAGCGTAACGGCCGGACAATGGTTATTTGCCCAGCTAACGCTAAGCACAAGCAACGCGCAGGTAAGTAAAACTTACCACTTAATAACACTTGAAAATGAACCTAAAAGTTCTTTCAAAATATCAAAAGGAGGTAAATTGTTATGGCTCGTATTGAAGGTATCGATTTGCCACGTGACAAGCGAATTGTCATTGGCTTAACATACATCTACGGAATCGGTGCAAACACTGCACAAAAGATCTTGAAGACGGCCGGTGTGTCAGAAGACATCCGTGTTCGTGATTTGTCAGTTGATGACGAAGACAAGATCCGTGAAGCAATCGCTTCATTGAACTTGCAGTTGGAAGGTGATTTGCGTCGTAAGGTATCACTTGATATCAAGGGACTCCAAGAAATCGCTTCGTACCGTGGTATTCGTCACCGTAAGGGCTTGCCCGTTCGTGGACAACACACGAAGAACAACGCCCGTACTCGCAAAGGCCCAGCTACGGCAATTGCAGGTAAGAAGAAGTAATTTTTCTTACCATCTCTTTAATGAAAAAGCGGCTTAAGCCAATTTTTAAAAGAGCCTCACTTTCGTGAGAAATGATTATCACAACCAAAGTTGTGTAATGTTGATGAGTTTGACTCATCCGAGAAATTATAAGAAAAAGAAGGAGGCATATTATGGCAGTTCGCACTACGCGCAAGCGTCGCGTCAAAAAGAACATTGAATCTGGTGTGGCACACATCCACGCTACTTTCAACAACACGATCGTCATGATTACCGATGCACAGGGTAACGCTGTTGCCTGGTCATCAGCCGGTGCCCTTGGATTCAAGGGATCCCGTAAGTCAACGCCATTCGCTGCTCAAATGGCAGCGGAAGCAGCCGCAAAGTCAGCATTGGACGTTAACATGCGTACCGTTGCTGTTACGGTTAAGGGCCCTGGTTCCGGTCGTGAATCAGCCATTCGTGCATTGGCCGTAGCTGGTCTTGAAGTAACGTCAATCAAGGATGTTACCCCAGTTCCCCATAACGGATCACGCCCACCAAAGCGTCGTCGTGTATAATTGATTTTCATTGCGCTTTGCTTTGAAAAGAGGGGGGTTAGAGTTAACAGATGATTGAATTTGAAAAGCCAGATATTCATAACATCGAAGAGGATGCCAACTACGGTAAGTTTATCGTAGAACCTCTTGAGCGTGGCTATGGGACGACATTGGGAAATTCCCTTCGTCGTGTCTTGCTGTCATCGCTTCCTGGCGTAGCAATCAACACCGTTCAAATTGACGGCGTTGTTCACGAATTCTCCACCGTTGACGGTGTTGTAGAAGACGTTACGCAGCTGATCTTGAACTTGAAGAAAGTTGTCTTTGCTACGGATTCAGCTGAAGAACACGCTTTGGAAATTGATGTTCAAGGTCCAAAGGATGTTACGGCTGCCGACTTGGTCGGTTCTGCTGACATCGAAGTGTTGAACCCTGATTTGCATATTGCGACTTTGGCAGCTGGTAAGTCATTACACATGACGGTTACTGCTGTTAAGGGCCGTGGTTATGCTTCAGCTGAAGAAAACAAGCAATTACGTGATGAAATGCCAATCGGTGTTTTAACGGTTGATTCAATTTACACACCAATCGAACGAGTAAACTACCACGTTGAACAAAAGCGTGTTGGTGCTCGTGATGACTTTGATAAGTTGACGATGGAAGTTTGGACCAACGGTTCAATCAAGCCATCCGATGCTTTGAGTCTTGGTTCAAAGATTCTAACAGAACACCTGAACTTGTTCACGGATATTTCCCCAGTCGCACAAGAAACCAAGGTCATGGTTGAAGCCGAAGCTCCTGTTAACGCAGCTGCCGATGCCGCACCAATCGAAGACTTGGACTTGTCAGTTCGCTCATACAACTGCTTGAAGCGGGCCGGCATCAACACCATTGAGGAGTTGACTGACCGTTCCGAAGCCGACATGATGAAGGTTCGCAACTTGGGCCGCAAGTCATTGGACGAAATTCAAGAAAAGTTGACTGAGATGGGCTTGGGCTTCCGTCAAGAAGATTAATTCATCAAAAGTTTAGAAAAAAGGAGGATTAACCGATGTCATACCGTAAGTTAGGCCGTACTTCATCACAACGTAAGGCAATGATGCGTGATTTGACTACTGACTTGTTGATCAACGGCCGGATTCAGACCACTGAAGCCCGCGCTAAGGAAATCCGCAAGACAGCAGACCAAATGATCACGCTTGGTAAGAAGGGTGACTTGGCTGCACGTCGTAAGGCTGCCGCCTACGTACGTAACGAAGTTGCTGACGTCAAGGAAGACGGTGACAACATCCGTATCCAAACGGCTTTGCAAAAGTTGTTTGAAGATGTTGCACCTCGTTTTGCTGACCGCAATGGTGGTTACACGCGCATCATGAAGACTGTTCAACGTCGTGGAGACGCTGCACAAATGGTTATCTTGGAGTTAGTCGACTAATTTCCTCGTAACCTTTAACCTCCGACTTTTGGGTCGGGGGTTTTTCTTTTGCCTATAATTCAAGGACGGCATATGAAGGAAAATCATAAATGGGGCTGAGAGGCATTCTCAGCCCTTTTTACTAGCTGCCAAAGTCGTCTCCGCCCCGGCAATATGGTAAAATAACAGGTAATGACAGACGCAATCACAATCAAAAATCTGACTTATTCCTACCCGGAGCAGGGGGGGCTTTTCCAGGACTTTAGCTTGTCGGTCAAAGAGGGCGAGTGGCTGGCCATCGTTGGCCACAACGGTTCTGGTAAGTCAACGCTGGCCAAGCTAATTCTGGGTCTTTTGGACTTTGAAGAAGGGCGGATTAAGGTCTTTGACCAAGTCCTTTCGGAACAGACTTTGGCAGCCGTTCGATCAACGGTCGGGATGGTTTTCCAAAACCCGGACAACCAGTTTGTCGGGGCAACGGTGGCTGACGACGTCGCCTTTGGCTTGGAGAACCGCCAAATTCCTTCGCTTGAAATGCCAGCCAAGATTGAAAAGGCTTTGAAGCAAGTTGGCATGAACGCCTACGCCGACCGAGAGCCGCACACCCTGTCCGGTGGGCAAAAGCAGCGGGTGGCCATGGCCTCCGTTTTGGCCCTGGAGCCCAAGGTTATTATTTTAGACGAAGCAACGGCCATGCTGGACCCCGAGGGGAAGCAAGCTGTTTTGCAGAACCTGAAGGAACTAAAGGCCCGCTACCAAGACGAACTGACCCTCATCATGATTACACACGATATGGAAGAGGCCGCCATGGCTGACCGCGTGGCCGTCATTGATGATGGCAAGCTGATCTTTGATGAAAAGCCGGAAACGCTCTTCTTGAAGGGGGAACGCTTACGGGAACTGGGTCTGACGCAGCCCTTTGCCATGGCCCTTCGGGAACAACTGGGGATTCAAAACCCAGCCTATCAGACAACGCAGGAGTTGGTCGCATGGTTATCAACATTGAAGGCTTAGACTTTGCCTACGGGGCCGGCAAGCAAACCGTCCCGGTCTTAAAAGACATTAATTTAACAATTGAATCGGGTAAAATCACCGCCATCATTGGCCAAACTGGATCGGGTAAGTCAACCTTAGTCCAACAGTTAAACGCCCTGCTGAAGCCAACGGCCGGCCAGGTGGTCGTCGGTGAACAGGTCGTTACCAGCCAGACCAAGGAAAAGGACCTGGCCCCCATCCGGGCAAAAGTCGGGATGGTCTTTCAGTTCCCTGAATCTCAGCTCTTTGCGCCAACGGTTCTAGAAGACGTCATGTACGGGCCGCTGAACTTTGGCGCCAGCCAAAAAGAAGCAAAGGAAGCGGCTGAAAAGGCGTTAAGCGCCGTTGGCTTTGACCAAAAGCTCTACGAGCAGTCACCCTTTAATTTGTCCGGAGGGCAGATGCGCCGAGTGGCACTGGCAGGGGTCTTAGCTATGAATCCAGAAACCATGGTCTTTGACGAGCCGGCTGCCGGCTTGGACCCAGCGGGCCAGGCAGAATTGCTTCAGCTCTTAAAGGACCTCCGGGATTCTGGTAAGACCATTGTGCTGATTTCTCACCAGATGGAACAGGTGCTGGCCTTAGCCGATCAAGTGGTCGTCATGAAGGACGGCCAGGTGGCCGCTGCCGAGGCAGTCGATACGCTCTTTTCAAGGCCCAAAGCCTGGTTTGAAGAGCAGCACCTGGACCTGCCGGAAACGATTGCCTTTCAAAAGGAAATGGAAGCGGCCGGCTTTACCTTTGACCACCTAGCCAAGACGGGCGCTGATTTGGCCGCTCAATTGAAGGGCCAGCTGGATCTGTCGAAGTTGGGAGGTGACCACCATGAATAACCTCGTAATTGGGCAATTTGTGCCGGGTGATGGCCTTCTATACCGCCTGGATCCACGAACCAAAATTTTGATGACCATCGTATACGTCTTCATGCTCGTTTTCGCTAACGGCTGGACGACCTATCTTTGGTCCGCCGCCTTCCTGCTGCTGGCACTGATTCTGACCAAGCAGGGTCTGGGCTTGTACTGGCGGGGCATCAAGCCAATCCTCTGGCTGATTCTCTTCACGGTCGTCTTGCAGCTGCTCTTTTCCGGTGGCACACCGGTTCTCTTTGCCCTTGGCCCTGTCAAAGTCACCGCTCCTGGCCTAATGAATGCCATCTACGTGGTCGTGCGCTTCGTTTTGATCGTCCTCATGTCGACCATTCTGACGATCACCACGCCACCGACGGCCATTGCTTCGGCCATTGAGTCGCTCTTGAAGCCATTGAAAGTCCTCCGGGTACCAGTCGCCGAGTTAGCCCTGATGCTGTCGATTGCCCTGCGTTTCGTGCCACTTTTGATGGGCGAAACCGACAAGATTATGAAGGCGCAAAAGTCCCGGGGCATGTCACTGTCAACCGGCTCGCTGGTTAAGCGGGCCAAGGCCGTGATTCCCTTGCTGGTCCCGCTCTTCGTCGGTGCCCTGCAGCGGGCTCTGGACCTGGCCAACGCCATGGAAGTCCGCGGCTTTGAATCGGCTGAGGGACGGACCCGCTACCGCGAGCTGGCCTACGGGCGAGACGACACGCTGGCCTTTTTTGCCACCTTACTCTTCTTCCTGGGCTTCATTTGGCTCAGCATTTTATAAGACAAAATCATTGAAAGGAGCCCGGTATGCCACGCTACCGTGCAGTTGTTTCATACGATGGCTCGGATTTTCTGGGCTTCCAAATCCAATCGAAAAACGGGGTTGAACGGCACCGAACGGTTCAGGGTGAACTGATTAAGGCCGTCAACCAGATGGGCAAAAATCCTGCCGAACGAATCAAAGTCGTCGGTGCCTCCCGCACCGACACCGGAGTCCATGCCAATGGCCAGGTCATTCACTTTGACCTGCCCTATGATATTCCCGGTGAGGGTGTTCGCAAGGGCTTGAATACCATCTTGCCCAGAGATATCTTAATTAAAGAAGTCCACCAGGTCGATGAGGACTTTCATGCTCGTTTTTCCTCACACAACAAGCGTTACTACTACCGGGTTTCAACCTCTGATTACGTCAATCCCTTTAAGCGCCGCTACACGGGCCACTTCCACTGGCACCTGGATCCAAAGCGGATTGAACAAGCCCTACCCGACCTGATTGGTGAGCAGGACTTTGCCACCTTTGCTGCTTCGGGCAACCAAACGGCGACGACCGTTCGGACCATCACCCGGGCGGAGGTCGAGGTGAAGGAAGATGAGCAGGAACTAGTCTTCACCTTTGAGGGCAACGCCTTCTTGTACAACCAGATTCGCATCATGGTTGGCGTTTTGCTTGAAATCGGCACGGGCCGTCGCGAGCCCGACTGCATTCCGACTTTGATTGCCGCGCGGGACCGTGAGCAAGCGCGCTATACGGCACCGGCTGCGGGTTTATATTTGGATCATATTGACTATAATGGAAGTAGTGACATTGAAGGGGGAAGCAAATGACCTTGTTTGAAGAATACGCGCAGGCCGCAAAGGGCTTGCTATACGTCGCAACGGAAAAGGATGGCCAGCCGGGACTGCGAATCATGGGCTTTGCCATGGACCCCAAGCGGGTGAACCACTGGTACCTGGTCAGCCAGCCGGACGCCGGTAAGATGGCCGACTTGAAGGCAAACGACCGGGTCGCCATCATGACCAAGATGAACGAAAACGGGGCCCGGATTGAATCCAACCAGGCCACGCTTCGTCCCACTGACAAGACTTGGGCCGACGTGAAGGACTACTTTACCAACCCCGTCTTCCACAAGAACCACCCCCATCCCGAAGAGGAAGTGCTACTGGAACTGACGATTCGTTCGGCTCGCTTGGCCTCCTTTGCTGGGGATGAAGTCATGACATTTGAAGACTAATTCATAATCAAAAGCGCTTGTTTAGACGAGTGCTTTTTTTCTTGCCGATTTTCTGAAAAATTCCCAAAATCATGTTTTAATAAAAGCATACAAATCGGGAGGAAATGTATTGTAATGGAAAAGTCAGTCGTGAAAAAGTCAGCCGTCCAAAAGGTGACTCGGTTCATGGTGTTTACCATGCTCCTGCTCGTGCTGATTTGTCTTCTACACGATTATCTTGACTTTCCATTGAACGATGATTTCGCTAATGACCTTGCAACCATACTGCCAATCTTCTTATCCTTTTGGGCCTTTCTGGATTTCTATTCGAGAAGAAGAAATGACAAGTAAAAAAGATGATAATATACACTGTATTTAAAAATGTATATTATCATCTTTTTATTTAAAATAATCGAAGTTTTCTATTGCTTAATTATTCCAAAGCGTGGTATAAAGGAAGCGGGAAAAGGGGTTATTTCTCAACTGCTCTTGCAGGCAACCACGCCAAGATTGCTGTCTTACAATTGGCGCTCTTCTCTTCCGATACGTCTTTTGCCCGGTTCGGGGATGATGAACCCGACTGGTCCGTCTTTCTACTTGGCGAGCCTGCCGGTGCAAAGGAATGGTTAACCTGTTATTCGAGTAGTCTTTTCAAAGTGTTCTCATGCAAATCCTCTTACTTTGCTGAATGGACTTCCTTAAAACTTGTCTTTAGTAGCAGCGGGATGCTACTGGTAACCCCTTTTCCTGATCGATCGGTGGCTAAACTTTCTTAGCCGCCGGTCTTTTCATAATTTAGTCAAAAAAGAAAAGCCGTCCGATTAGGACGACTTTTTTATTCATAACAATTTAGTGCTTGCGGGTGACGAAGTAGAGACCGGCAGTTGTCATGCCGGCTACTAAACCAACCAAGAGCAAGGATTCATTTGTCTTCTTGCCTGTTTCGGGAAGGGGAGCGGGCGCTGCAGCCTGCGTGGTGCTTGCTGGTGTTGAGGCGCTCTTTGATTGCGAGTTGTTCGACTGGTTGGAATTCTCCGGTACAGCCGGCGTGTTTGGGCCTGTTGGCGTCGTTGGTGCGACCGGTTGGTTCTTTGGTGTGTCCGGGGTATCCGGCGTGTTATCACCGCTACCATTGGAGCTTGCCGAACCTGATCCGGAATAGGTCGGAGAGTTGACTGATTGTTCCTGCTTTTGGATGTCACTTCCAGTCAAATCAACCGTGTTGCCATACTTCTTCATGGCGCCACCATCGGTGATTTCCGTTTCGTAGTAAATCAGGTAGGTCGAGTTAATATCGCCCATGTTTAAGTGGAAGGAGGTGTCGCTATCCTTTGAAAAAGCAGAATGGGTGTAAATTTCTGTGGTACTGGTTAGGTTACCGTTTGCGTCATACTCGGCTTTCTTACCCGTGAAGGTACCGACAATCTTTTGGCCAGGGCCAATGGTGTCGGTCAAGACCGCATTGTGAACCGTCAGCTTTTGATAGTTGACGCGGATTGCCCAGTGAATAATGTTGGCATTGTCTGGATCGTACCAAGACCACTTAGCCAGTTTTTCATCGGCAGCAGGCCCAGTGGCAGGATTAATGATGACGTCCGTCGCATTTGGCGTTGTGCCATCCTTGTCGGGTAGGTTCCAGTTGATGGTCGTTGTCACACCGGTATTGACGTGATTCAAATCCCACTTCAGTGTGATATCAAAGGTACCGGTAATGTCGCCATTTTTATTTTCTTGCATACCAAAGTCGGTGAACTTCACGCTAACGGTTTTGGTTGACGGATTAGCCGTCGCCTTACCAATGACGTTATTGTTGGCATCCTTGATGTCAAAGTTTAGGACCGCTTGCAAGTTGAATTGCTCGGGCACTTTGACGGTCAACGAATCGTTGGAACTGCTGAGTGAACCCTTTGGGATTTTGAAACCGTAGGTTACATGCATGTCGTCAATCGGGCCATACTTGGTTGCACCGGGATTCGTTGTATCCTGCAATGAAACACTGGTCAAATACTGATTATTTTCGTTGGCCGATACTCGCTTGGCCTGGTTGATGGCCAGGGCAAAGACGGCCAGGCCAGCCAGAAGCATGAGGACGATTGAACGAATCGTCAGGCTTTTTCTTGTCATTTGTTTCCTCCTCGCTGTATTCAATTGGATTGCTTTGAAACAATCGTTTCATCACAGTTTTCCTACAATAAAAGTCCAATTGTAACAAAAAATTCTTCCCCTGTATTCTACTCCCTCACTTTGTAAAAGGGGAATATAATGTAGAAAAGTCTCACATCTTAACCATTTTGAAAGAATTACCGGACTTGAATTAAAAAGGCAAAATTCCATTGAAAAGTCAGCGACTTTCGTTGACAGGCCTGGATTTATTTTATATACTGTAAGTCGGTATTGTTTACCTCACGATAAGCCCCGGAAACTTATTGTAACCGTCTGAGAAGGAACGCTCAGACATTGTAAACAACTAATTAAAGGAGCGCGCCATGCGTACAACATTTTTAGCAAAGCCAGGCGAAATTGAAAAGAAGTGGTACATCATTGATGCAAAGGACGTCGTAATGGGACGTTTGTCAACGGTTGTTGCCGCCATTTTGCGTGGTAAGAACAAGCCAACTTTCACGCCGAACGTTGACATGGGTGACAACGTCATCATCATCAACGCTTCAGAAGTAAAGTTGACTGGTAAGAAAGCAACCGACAAGATTTACTACCACCACTCAAACCACCCAGGTGGCTTGAAGGAACGTACGGCTGGTAACTACCGCCAATACGATCCAGAAAAGTTGTTGGAATTGTCAATCAAGGGTATGTTGCCTAAGACTTCTTTGGGTCGCAAGCAAGGTTTGAACCTCCACGTATACGCTGGAGCCGATCACAACCACGCTGCACAAAAGCCTGAAGTGCTTGACATCAACAAGTTAGTTTAAGAAAGGAGACCAAGAATATGACTGAAGCAGTACAATATGCCGGAACCGGTCGTCGTAAGAACTCAGTTGCCCGTGTACGTTTGGTACCAGGTACTGGTGCAATTACGATGAATGGTAAGTCTATTGAAGACTACATTCCTTTCCCTAACTTGCGTGAAGTTGTTTTGCAACCATTCAACGCAACGGATACTTTGGGTAACTACGACGTTCTCGTTAACATTAACGGTGGTGGTTTCTCAGGTCAAGCTGGTGCAACTCGTCACGGTATCGCCCGTGCCTTGTTGACGGTTGACCCTGACTTCCGTTCAGCATTGAAGCAAGCTGGTCTTTTGACTCGTGACGCTCGTATGAAGGAACGTAAGAAGCCAGGTCTTAAGAAGGCCCGTAAGGCATCACAGTTCTCAAAGCGTTAATCTTTGGATTACCGTTTTACAAAAAGTCCGCATTCGCGGGCTTTTTTGTTTGCATAAAAAGTCACGAGCGAATAAGAATAAGGTTGTCACAATAGCTTTTATTTGTTTTCTAAACTTATAGGGAATAATCGACTTTTATTTAGAAAAAAGAGTTTTAATAGACAAAACATTCGTTTTTTATTCGAATATTATCTGAATATTAAACAATTTTTCCAAATAGTGCTATACTCGGTATTGTGTAAAAAATAGCATAGTAATAAAGGAGAAAAAATGACGAGTCGTAATGAATGGGAAGAGTACTTTGAACTAGTGAACGACCGAAAGCCTAGTGCGGATGAAATTGCTGCTGCCTTGCAGCGCGGTGAATTCGCAGAAGGAACCGGTCAAGAAAACTTTGATCAGCGTGCCCATGAAGACGCAAGAAAAGCAGAAGAACGTGTTTCAGAAGGTGCGGAACGTGCGAAGGAACAAGCCAACGTTGCCTTCAACTCAGCTAAGAAGCATGCGGGTAATTACTTTGCCTGGTTTAAGAACCGGGCTTTGCACCCAACCAACTATATTAATGAGGAAGAACCAAATAAGCTTTACCTTTGGTTGAGCTTTGCCTTTACCTCAATTCTGTCTGCTGGTATTTTCTGGAATGTCATTCGTCGAATTTTCGACGCCTTCTACAACTATATGACGAGCGAATATAGCCGGTCAGACGCTCAAAACGTTTCAAACTTGGCCGGTCGTGTTTTGCCTTCCGCCTTCTTTGACTTTTTGATTGCCTTTGTCATTCTTTTCTTGGCATCATTGGCTGGTTTGGCCTTGGCATCACGTGGGAAGGAATCCTTTAAGGCCTTGACCTTGAAGTACTTGACCTTCCAACCAACGGCCATGATCTTTGCCATTCTTGGTTTTCTTTATTCATTTGTGGCTTCGATTCCAAGTATTAACAACATTAACGATATCGAATCAGCTATTCAAGGAATCGCTGTAAACGTTGGTATTTTAGTTGTTTTGCCTTTGTTGGCAGTCGCAGTCACGACGATTGCTGCCACTTACTTCGTTCAAATTTACCGTCAAAATGATCAGAAGTTTGACTTGATTTGGTGGCAGATGATTCAAGCCGTTATCACGGGTCTTGTGATTTACATCGGCTATGCAGTCATCGTTGCCCCAATGTTTAAGTCACTGATTTCGACATTGATGAGCGGTTCAAACTTCTAAGGGGGCGTCTATGAACCAGCAAGAATGGCGAGATGCCTTTAAAAAGGCGAATGGTCGCGAACCATCGCTTGAAGAGTTTAAGCAGGCAAAGGCAAAGAGTTTTGCTCTTGGGAATTCTGCTGAAAGTGCGCAAAACGAACTGAAGAATTGGGTTCGTCAATTCGAATCGGACTACAACCGTAAGCCATCATTACAAGAGGTGAAAGAACGACGGTTTATTCCAGCAAACGATGGCCAAACGGTCCAAGGAACCAGTGCAAGCAATCAGTCATCTGCTGCAAGAGCTCAAGGTGCAACACCACACCGTCAACGAAAAAATGGTAAGAAGAAGCATCGCAGTATTTGGGCTTTGGTGATTGTCCTTGTCCTCCTCATTGCCGGTTTCCTCTTTGGACAAAACTATTATTCCTATGATGCTTCGATGGACCGTGCCGCTTCAATGCTAAAGCGGCACAACCTCGATCAATACAGCCACCAGATTGTTTGGTCTGATTCAAAGGATACGCTGTCGGGTAGTGAAGCAACGCCGATTGCAAATTGGATGTCGGAAGGTTTCACCAAGCAGAGCATTAAGAAGCTTTTGGCTAACAATAACTATGGATTGACCTTGCAGAAGACGGGAACCAAGTTCTTCTTCTTTAACGACTACAAGGTGGTCGCCACTCCTGTGACGATGAAAATTTCAACTTCCGACTCTGGTTTGACGGTTAAGGTCAATGATAAAGTCGTTGATAACGATTCCGATGAGGATAGCGACATTACCGTTAAGCACCAGGCGCCTGGTTTGTATGACATCACCGCTACTGGTACATCAGATGGCGACAAGGTGAAGGCTAACTATCGAAATATTCTTGGCTATGAACGTGTCGTGGATATTGACTTGAACGCGAAGAAGCTTTCTTCCTCTTCGTCGTCATCGAAGAGTAAGCTATCAAAGGACGAAGCAAGCACCTTGATTCAATCAATGGCGGATTTGATGTCAGCCAAGGGGGCTTCCTCGAATTCCGACTACAATAGTTCGGTTGATGCCGATGACGTCTTTGTTGACGGTTCGGATAACAAGGCTTACACCGACTTTTCACAGATGATTGACAACAACAAGACCAAGTCAAAGCGGGTGGCCGATTCCGTTGCCTTTAACTCGCCAGACGTTCAAGATGTTTCGTCAACTGGTCAGAACAAAGCCGATGTGACCTTCAAGATTTCCGAAGTCTTCCACTATACCGAAGATACCGATCCTGACAACCATACTTCCGGTGACTTGACACAGGTATACCTGCTAAAAGCACACGTCAAGTATGACAAGGATTCTTCGAAGTGGTTGATCGATAGTATTGATTCCGATCAGAAGAAGTTGTCAGAACAAGACAACACGAAGTAATTGATTACGTTACAAAAAGTCCGCATTTGCGGGCTTTTTTGTTTTCTTAAAAAGTCGTCTGTACTCGTGAAAACCTTTCCTTCCAATCGTTTTTGACAAGGAATGACATTAGCGGGAAAATAGGGCAAGAGAAGGACCGGTTTTAATAAGCGGGCCTGGGTCCAAGCGCGAGCTTGGATCGACTACTTTTTGAGGAGAGAAGGATTCATGGATGAGAAGAAGTGGACGAGTCGAATCGAACGGGCTTCAGAGAACAAAGGCCGCTTGAAGAAGCGTTTTTGGCTGCTGCCAATGTGACTTTACTGATCTTTTTTGGCTTAAATGTTTTGACCTTTGAGACAAATAATGAAAATGAGTTTCAAAACTTTCACCGGGGCAACGGTTCGGCCGCTGCTTCGGCCGTTTTGAATCCCAAGGACTATATTACCAGCATCTCCCTTTCGGATAGCTCCCATCCCGGTAGCAGCCAGTACGGGGTCTATGATAACCTGCAGGCCATTTGGAACTTTGCGGTGCCGGATGACGCTCAGCTTTCAGCTGGTGATACGCTGACCATTCCGATTCCCGATCAGTTAGCGGTCCTGACTGATGATAATTTCAATATCAAGTCCACGGCCGGCAATATCTTCGCTGCCGTTCACGTGGACAAGGATGCCAGGACGGTCGTGGTGACTTTTAACGACTATACCGCCCAGGCCATTAAGACCCACACGGTGACCGGTAAGTTGAAGTTGCCGCTGACCTTCCAGAGTGGCAAGATTCAGCCTGGTAAAGACAACGTGATTCCTTGGGGCATTGGCGATTTGAAGACGGTCGTTAACGTTGCGCCGTCAAGCAACATCACCAAGTCCGAGCAAATCTTCAAATGGTCTTGGTTTGACCCCGAAGACAAGGACCTAATTCACTGGCGGATTCGTCTGAACGCCCTGTCGGACTTAGACATTCAAAACGGGGTGATTAGCGATCAGGTCTTGAGTAACCACCAGATTGTTTCACCAATCACAGCTAACTACGCGACCTTTACCGACGTGAACCACTACACGCTGGGAGCGGCCATTCCGGCTAGTCAGATTCATCAGACCTCCGGCAACGACTTTACCGTCGACGTGGGGAACACGCACAGTTCGGTCGTTGTTGGCTATGGCACGCGTATTACCGATGGCGAAGACTCGCCATCATACGGGAACACGGCCAAGTACACGGCCAGCAACCTGCCCGGTGATTCGATTACCGTTTGGCAGGGGCTGACCAATGGCTCTGGTTCGGCTAATTCTGGTAACCGGCCAACGCCGCAGCCAAATCCAAATCCTGACCCAAATCCAAACCCACAGCCGGATCCAAATCCGACACCTAACCCTAGTCCCAACAAGGGCGGCAATGACCAGCCCAAGGATAAGGGGGACAAGAAGGGTTCTGACCAGCCGGCGAAGGGAGCATCGAATAGTGACGATAACCAAGCCAAGGCGCCTGCACAAAGTGTCACAGCCGACTCCGTTGCTTCGGCCTTCCGGATTGGCAAGCCATTGCCCGAGACCGCCCAGGTCGTCGGCAAAAAGCTGCCCGTGCTTTTGGGACTGGCCACGGTGATGACCGTCGCTCTCAGCTGGTACTTCAGCAAGAAAAAATAAGTAAGTAAAAAAGCAGCCACTTGGCTGTTTTTCTTTTGGCCTCAGGGGGTTGGCAAAGTCGTAAGTAAGAGTCGCAGACAGACGGCAACAGGCACCAGCCGCTTCTGCCCCAGTCACTGCCAATTCATGGTAAACTGAATTATCATTAAAAATCATAACCAAGGAAGAAAAACATGGCATTCATTAACAAGGTTATCAACGCATTTAAGCAAATCCGTCCCCGCACCTGGCTGATCGTGGCCATCTTGATTCTGGCCATCATCGCCATTGCCCCATCAGCCTTTCAGGGACTGGAACGCTAAAGTCAAAAAAGAAGCGAGTAGCTTGCGCTGCTGGCTTTTTTTATTAGGATTAGCCAGAAAGCTGTCGATAACTCGGTCGATAAGTGCACGAATTCCACACAGCCTGTCGATAAGTAGAAAAGGGATTGTTGAAAAGCTAGCGACTTTCAAGGTTTTTGGCAGGACGAACCGTTCATTATTGAAAAAAGAGCGAAATTTCAAGAAAGAACGTTCGAAATCAATTATTTATTGAAAAAACGGCCAAATTTCAATAAAGAGCGTTCGAAATCAATTATTTATTGAAAAAATGGCGAAATTTCAGGAAAGAACATACGGAACCGATTATTTACTGAAATAATGGCTAAATTTCAATTAAAAGCAGACAATGAATTTCATAAAGTATTCAGGTCAAGTAATCGGGTGTAAAAAAAGGGAAGAATCATCAGATCCTTCCTTTTTTGATACCGTAATTTAAAGTTTTCACAAAACATTTCTTTCAAAATGACAAAATATAGGAAACACTGTAATACCGATTTGCTTCGAAAATCCATAACATAAACCGTTAAAAGTCAGTATTCAAGCCGTTTATCGGCAAAGATTAAAAATAGCTAGCCAATGAAACGCTGAAACAATGAGTCTAACTTAGAAAATTAACGGTAAGCAAATTGTAATTTTGCTGTATCTTTCACAAGTATCTTTGTGATATTATGAATATGCATAATGATAAGCAGCAAGTTGGAGCTTGTCCTCAAGTTATGCACGAAGTCTTTTTTCTGTTATCGATTTCATCTCGACCCAACTTGCATCCTCAACCTCGGTTGGGGCTTTTTTTTATGCTTTCAGAACATAAGTATAACAATTTGTGACTGGCTAAACGTTTATAACCAATAGTGGTAGAATGAAACTAATCTATATGAGGAGAATGTTATGAATCAATCAGATGAATTGTTGAATCAAGTTCAAAATGAGATGAAATGTGTCGTTTCATATCAAAGCGGATTGTTGGCGCTTAAAGACATGAAGGCGCAACTAAATAGTTCAGAAGAATATGCTAGACAAATTGGTTCAAAGCAGCATAAGCTGGCCAAAAAGTTAGCAAATGTAACAGGAAAACTTGAGAATAAAGATCAGTTTAAAAGTAATTTGTTGGCGGAAAATAGTCATGCTGGAATTGATCAGTACAGGCCGAAAATAAAAAAGGATAATGCTTCAATTCCAGTTCAAGTGTTCATTTTAGACTTTTTAATTTTGATGATTTCGGTTTTGTTGTCATTTGTTTTTGGTTCATTCAAAGCAACAGCAATGCAATTAGTAACTGGTGATTCTTCACAGACTCTTTTGAACGCGGCTTCCATTGCACCATTTGTGGCGATTTTCTTTATAATTTTTAGGCATAAATATCCAAAGGAAGTACACCGCAACAACATGTTTTTGAATCGTAAGTTATTGGTTCGACTGTTCTGTGTGCTTCAAATAATTGCTGGATTCATTATTCCAACTGTAATGATTCGAAACTTTGGGAATGTTCAACCTGCGATTGCAATTTTATTTCCAATTTTATTAATTGCCAGTTTCATTATCACTGTTCCAATTTTTGGTAAAATTGCAAAAAAATATAATAGTCGTTTTGTACAGGAACAAAACAAACATGATGCAGTTGTCTTCAATAAAGGCCTTAAAAAACTGGAAGAAGAACAAAGTGAACTGCAAAGTGAAAATAATTGGTTGTTGTCTGTTGTTAATGACGTGGATAATAGTATTGCCCAAATGAAGAATGTTCAATTACCTGCTGCCGAAAAGGAAGTTCAACGATTGCATGATGCGCTTCCAGGAAAAATTAAAGTTCCCGACAGGTATTTATACGATGTCTTGTATTATCAGTATTTAGTTGAAATTGTTAAAAGTGATCAAGCTAAAGAAATTGGTGAAGCACATCGCATAGCGACTGATCGTTGGACTGAGCAGGTACATCACAATGAAAACCATAAGGATGCAGAAACAATTAAGGATCTTGTAAGTAAACAAATGGATAAACAAGACGTTGCATTAGAAGGAATTATGAAGGAATTTTGGCAATTAAACACAAGTGTTCAAAGTGGATTTAGCGACGCTAGTGATCGTATGAGGGATGTTGAAGATGCCATCAATGGACGCGATTAATCTTGTATTTTAATTAAAAAAGGCCACACCATAAGGTGTGGCCTTTTTATCCATTCAAAATCAATCTTCAATAATGGCTTCCATTTGCTTTAATTTATCACTGTTCTTGTACTGCTTGTAAAGGGCAGAGAGCGAAGCGGTACCAACCACTTTCCCCTTCCGAATCTCTTCAGATTCACCACCGGTACGAGTTCCTTCAACACGATAAGTCACGGTATCACCGTCAATGGTATAAACACCCATGGTATCGGCACGGTTATTGTCCTGAATGTCTTGTGGCACATTCTGCAAGCGCAAAACTTGTTCATCGGGGTGGCCGTCATTTGGTACGATCTTTACACCGTTGAAAGTCGAGTCGACATCCTCAAAGTTCATCTTCATAATGGTGGTGTGCAATTTTCCGGACAACATCATATCGACATTGGTTTCCCCATAATCCGAGTGGAACTTGTCTGGCATGCCAAGCAGTACGAGTGCCTGCTTTTCCTTCGTTGAAAGCTTGTCAACCGATGCGGCTTGAGCAGCATCAGCCTGACTTTGCTTGTAGAAGACGGCATCGTCACTGACTTGTTGACCATAATAAATGCGGTCAACGCTATCATTCGTTGTTCCTTCGAGTTTGGTACCCTTAGGAATGAAGTAGGTATCAACAGCTCCAGAAGGACCTATATCGTCAGTGTTCTTTGGTCCAATAAAGCTTTTTAACATGCCATCTTTTTCTTCAGCTCCGTGGATTGAACCAACTGATTTGATGTAGACCATTTGATCAGTTGTTGTCTGTCCAGAATAAGTGGCCGACACCAACCCATTCTTATCAAAGGTAAAGCTGTCACCTTTGCTATTCTTCCAAGTACCTTCCACTGATGAAAAGTCACCCTTTGAGATGGCCGTTAAATCCATCCCAGTGGCTTTCTTATCCGACGTAGCAGACTTCTTTGTCTTGGTCACCGTAGCCGTTGTTTTGTTCCCATTATGGTGCGACTGACCGGCCGCATAACCAAATGATGCACCACCGATCACCACCACAGCACCAACGGCTGCAATGGCAATCTTACTAGCTTTCGTAAGCATTTTCCTCTCCATTTCTTCAATTCAACATCAAATCTGGCAGGAAAAGTAAGCAAACTTGCTCCTTCTGTCGTGAATAGTATAACACTCTACGTTTTTGGCTGAAAAAGTCGCACCCAACCGTCAAGACGTGGACCAGCGATTCCAATCGCAGTCAATCAAAGAGATGTCGTCGGGCAACAAGCTCGCAACAATGTTTTTATACAATAAAACTAACTATCGAGGAGGACAAATACATGATGCATTACTTTGGCCCTGGCGCCGATATCTGGTGGGAGCGCGCAAAAGAACGCTACCAGCAAAAGTTCCACCAAAACTTTCCAACCCTAAACAGCACATTTGACCGACTCAAATCAGCAAAAGACGGCTGCATCACCGCCCGCCGCATGCGCTTCATCTACCACCTCATCTTCTTCATGCCCAAACCCTTCAAAGAAGAATTTGAAGATGGGATGATGTTTTAAAAAAATAGGCCTCAATCGTAGTTGCAGCCTATTTAAATAATTCAATTCCAGTTTATTAAATTGTTGATAACGTGCTTGAATTGAGAAAGTACGGACATTTATTAGATTCAATATGAAGTATCATAGCATCTGAAAACTGAGCGCTAAATTAAACTAAGAATATTGATAGAAATAATGGAAGATACGGAAGTATTGTTATAAATGTATTTTTAAAATATTTTTTCAGCAGTCGTGTTATCTTGTTGCGTGCTTTTACCATGTTAAGCTGGTCTTTGAAGTTGGAATGAGAAGAGAAATAGAGGCAACACCATGTATAAACTTATTTTTCGTAATTCTTTGTCTCATCGATATCTATAATCTGAATTCTATGCTGAATGAGCAAACGATTGAAGAGATCCTTTTGCTGATTTTCTGGAAGTGTATCTTGATATCTACGTATTAATTTTTCCACGTTTTCACAAACAGATGCTTTAATGGCGTGTGCATTATCTGAATCATATGCAGTTGCGTATTTAAAAATAAGATTACAGTTACTTGAATATAGATTTACTTCATCGAAAATATATTCAAAATATGAATAATCTGCATCACTAAGAGAGTGTCCGAAGAAGACTATGTTGTGGTAGGACGAACGGATGCTAAAATCTGTTGATTCAGTCATCCGTAGTTTTCGTGATGTTTTGGTGAAAGGCTGAACTAACAATTGAAAATCGTGATTTTGTAATTTTTGGTCATCATGTGAATCAATGCCAAAGATTATATTTTGCTTATCTATTTCACCGTGTATGTTTTCAACATTAATTTTTTTATAGTAGGTTAAATCATGATTTTCGGAAACGAGTTTTTCACCGTTTTGGACATTGAATCCATCAAGGCAACGTAGAGAAACATTTTTTAAATCTGTATAATTAAAATTTAAAATTTCAACCTGACTTTTGTCACCTGTAATGTGAGCAGAATCATAACTACCAACTAATGTGGAAAGTTTGTCAATAGCATTTTTTTTATAGCGTTCTGTAGTACCAATCTCCTGTCGTAAATATTTTTCAAATTCTTATTCCAGTTGATTTAGTTCTTCCAAAAGAAAAGGAGCCATAATGGACAAAAAATGGTAATATGTTTTTTCTAATTGTATTTCCTGATTTTTAATCTCTGAAGGATTTTGGGTGTCTTTGGTTGATGGTTGTTCTTTTGAATGGCTAATATTTCCATAAGAATTTTCGGATAAATATTCTACAATTCTTAAAAGTTTTTTTGAACTATTTTTCTTTAAAAGTTTGGCAGTAATCAAAAATAAAATATGTGAACTAATAGGTAACTTTGTATTGACTATTGATTCTTCGATTTTTACTTCATCCCAGATCCAATGATAATTGGAAGAATATGAATTGATTTTTCGTAGGGCTGAATCCATATTTGAATTGCTATAGCTTTTGAAAACACCGAATGCTGAATCAATTAAGACTTTTGCAATTGCAGATTCAATATCCATCCAGTTAGCTTCCTCAGCATCTGGAACTAATATAGGAATTAAATATGACCAAATTGAATCTGAATTTTTGAAAATAGTACTCTTATAAAAATCTTCGTATTTAGATTTTATTTGTAACGACAAATCAAAGCCGTTGCCAAGAATGAGTAAAGTATGTTCGTTCGGTGATGTCATTGTATTAAGTTCTTTCCTTTTAATGATCATAAACTATTCTCTCAAGAAGATTAAATTTACTGTTAATTATAACAGTTGAATCCTTTGAATAAAGTCGACTGTGGGTCATCCGACCTTGGCCGGATATACCCAAAAGGGTATAATGTTAACTATATTTGTCACAAATGGCTATATATATTAATTATACGAAAACGACACTGATTATTTGTCTAAGGAGTCCAAAATTCATGCTTGCGAGAGACGAGAGAGAACTGCAGTTTGAAGAGGAACTAATTGCCTACTTACAGCAATTAGGAGGAACAAAGCAATGGGAATATCGTGCAGATATTAAAACCAACGAACAGCTTTGGAACAACTTCAAACAGATTTTGGAACAAAATAATCAAAAACTGAAGAAGCCACTCTCAGACCAAGAGTTCAAGCAAGTTCAAACAATCATCAATAACATCAAGACACCATACGAAGCTGGTCAATTTTTGTATGGTTCCAATGGAATTTCTCAAATTGAGATTGACTTGGATGATGGTAATCATGTGTACTTAGATATTTTTGACTCCTCACAGATTGGTGCCGGTAACACGGTTTACCAAGTCGTGAATCAAATTCAACGTCCTAAGAAGTTGGCAAGAAAGGGCGATTGTCGTTTTGACACGACGCTTTTGATCAATGGTTTACCCGTTATTCAAATCGAGGAAAAGTCAAACTCTCTCCCATCCGATCGCGCGCTTAATCAGATGAAGAAATACACCAAGGAAGGTCAGTATTCAGATATCTTCTCAATGGTGCAAATTCTGATTGCCATGACACCAACGGATATTCAGTACATGGCGGCAACAACAGCTGATAAGTTCAATAAGGACTTTGCTTTCCGTTGGCAGCGTGAAAAAGATAATTCTCGCGTGAACGACTGGAAGGAATTTGCTAACTCCTTCTTGTCCATTCCAATGGCGCATCAAATGGCCACTAATTTCATGGTTTTGGATGGAACCAAAGGACGTGAAATGCTTAAGGTGATGCGCTCCTATCAAGTGTATGCAACAAAACGTGTCTTGGATTCCATATCAAACCACCACTTTGGGACTGACGACCCACGGCTTGGATATGTCTGGCATACAACAGGTTCAGGAAAGACTATCTCATCTTTCAAGGCGGCTTGGTTGGCTTCACGTATGCCAACCGTTGATAAAGTGATTTTCATGGTTGACCGTGTGGCATTGACTGATCAAACGACTGCTCAGTATTCAGCCTATGATCCTGATTCCACGTCGGATAGCAAAACATCTGTTGTTTCAGAAACTGCCAGCGTTTATGACTTGAGAAAGAAGCTCCTTTCAAAAAATGTTAAGGGAATCATTGTAACTTCCAATCAAAAGATGAATCGTCTGGCTGACCGTTTTGCTGATGAAAAAGATAAGTTCGACAAGAACATCCTTTTTGTTGTGGATGAAGCCCATCGGTCAACTGGTGGTGAAGGGTTTGAAAAGGCGCGAAACTTATTTAAAAACGCAGCTTGGATTGGTTATACCGGAACACCAATGTTTGAAAAGAACCCAAGTACCAAGGATATCTTTGGTGATCTCCTTCACTCCTATACCATTCGTGAAGCAATTTCGGATAAG
Source organism: Fructobacillus papyrifericola (assembly GCF_018437235.1). Classification (GTDB taxonomy): domain Bacteria; phylum Bacillota; class Bacilli; order Lactobacillales; family Lactobacillaceae; genus Fructobacillus; species Fructobacillus papyrifericola. Next base: position 50,361 of record NZ_JAAMFJ010000007.1, read on the forward strand.
AACGTTCTTGGATTTAACGTTGAATTCCGAACAACATTACCTGAAAAGACCATTAAAGAAGATTACTTACCAAAGTATTACCAAGCCCAACATCCAGATTGGGACTATGAAAAGATTCAGAAAAAAATTAATAACATGACAGCGGCTGACCTTGATTTGGCCGTTGAACCTGATATCTACGACCACAACGATCAGCACGTTAAAGAAGTTGTTTCTGAAATTTTGGAACACTGGCAGAACCGATCGGCAGACTACAAATACAACGCCCTATTCACCACGCACGCTGCGGGGAATAAACCTTCTGTTCCACTCGCTATGAAGTATTACCGTGAGTTTAAGCGACAAAACACGGAAGACAATCCAAAATTGAAGCGTAAGCTCAATATTGCGATTACGTTCTCCTTGAATCATCTGAACGATGACAACATGGATGAAAATAACGAAGCCTGGGACGAAGCGGTTGAGGATTATTCTGAAATGTTTGGTGGTCGTTTTGGGCAAGACAATGAAGATGAATATACTGCCGACGTTGCCGCTCACTTGAACCGTTCATCTGGGGATGGCAAAGTCTTAGACTTAGTCATTGTTGTTAACCGTTTCCTGACTGGTTTTGATGCTCCAATGTTAAACACTTTGTATGTTGATCGTACTTTATCGGGAGCAAGTTTAATTCAGGCCTACTCACGTACCAATCGTATTGAAAGTAATGAGACCAAGCCATACGGGAACATCATTAATTACCGCTGGCCAGAATTATCAAAGCAAATCATGAACCGTGCCTTGGAGCTCTACTCCAACAAAGACTCGGCTGATATTGATAATCGGAAAGCCATTGGACCAGAGTGGCCCGACATTTTGGCAAGCACTTATGAAAAAGTGACGGATAAATTGGCGGAAGTCGTTAACCGACTACGAGAATATTCCATGAGCTTTACGGATATTCCAAGGTCTGAGAGAGAACAGCTGGCCATGTATGGTGAGTTACAGCAATTCAACCGTTTGGTTAACTTGGCTAAGCAGTATCCTAGCTATGATTATGTGCATCCAGAAGAACTGCTTGAAAGAATTGGCTTGACTGAAGAGCAGGAGAGGACGCTTACCGGATCGTTGGCAACACAATTGATTAAAGCCATTAACGATCACCCTGATGGGAGCGAACAAGGTGAGCTAGAGTTAAAGATGACCCACATCTCGGACGTTCGAGTGAATTATGACTACTTGCGCGACTTGCTTGCTGATCTGGCGAACCACGTGCACAACAAGGATTTCGACAAGGCGCAACAGGCATACGACGATATCCAAAAGCAAACGAAGCAATTGGACGACCAAAAGTATGCCAAGCAAGTTGAGCGAACTGCTGCTGGCATCCAGTCGGGTGAGATGAAGGTGGATAACTATCCTGTAAAGGCAACGGATGTTGATGGCATTATCGTTGGCTCCGAGGATAACTTAAAAAAGGCGAAAATCAATCATTTCATTGGTGAATGGGGACTAGATGTCACGACGGCACAGGTACGTGAAGTCCTTGAAAAGCACCAAAAGGGTCACGATGATCTGAACCGGATGGGCGAATTGGATGCTCTTCGTCAAAATGGGCAGGAAAACTACCAGTTAATGGCCCGGAATTCAGAAGTGAAAGCTCTGAAGAAAATTCGCTATCGAAATGCTTTCAGTGACGCATTTACAAAATTCGCTGATAACTTTGTTAATGAGTATTAATTAAAGGAGACACCATGTCTGAACAACAAACTGCTCAGTCCATCACCAGCCAGCTCTGGTCAATGGCGAACGATTTACGAGGTAATCTTGATGCCTCTGAATTCCGTAACTACATTTTGGGCTTCATGTTTTATCGTTACCTTTCAGAACACCAAGAAGAATACTTGGTGAACGAAAACATTCTCGATTTAAAAGAGGGTGAGACGGTTAATGATGCCTACCGTCGGGAAGCAGACGGCGAAGACCGTGCTGAATATCTCGAAGACATTGCCCGTAACCTTGGTTATGCCATCGAACCTGAATTTACTTGGAAGACAATTGTTGGAAAAGTCAATTCTGGGGAAATCAAGCCTTCGGATTACCAAGATATGTTCGATGAGTTTAATAAGAATGCTCAGTTAAACCAATCAGCAAGGGAAGACTTTAGTGAAATTTTCGCTGACGTTAACTTGGGAAACTCACGTCTTGGAAATTCGACTGCTGCCCGTGCTAAGTCATTGGGTGCTGTGGTTGAATCCGTTGATACTTTTGAATATCAGGATGACCAAGGTCATGATATTTTGGGGGATGTTTACGAATACTTGATCGCTGAATTTGCTGGTAACTCAGGTAAGAAGGCCGGTGAATTCTACACCCCACACCAAGTATCCAAGATTTTGGCCAAGTTGGTTGCCCTTGATGCCAAGCAAGACGGACAGTTCACTGTCTATGACCCAGCCATGGGGTCAGGATCACTGTTGTTAACCGTTCAAGATCAGTTGCCAAATGGTAAAGAAAAGGGCCGTGTTGCTTTTGAAGGACAAGAGCTGAACACGACCACTTATAATTTGGCTCGGATGAACTTGATGATGCACGGTATTGATTACCAAAACATGGACTTGCGAAATGCCGATACTTTAGAAGATGATTGGCCATCACGTGAAGAAAACGGTGTGATGGCACCCGTTACTTTTGACGCCGTTGTTGCTAACCCGCCATATTCAGCGAAGTGGGACAACAATGACAATAAAATGAAGGATCCTCGTTTTAAGGACTTCGGTAAATTGGCTCCAAAGACGAAGGCGGACTATGCCTTTGTCTTGCACGGTTTGTATCACTTAGACCGTGAGGGAACCATGGCCATTGTTTTACCACACGGGGTTCTTTTCCGTGGTGCCGCAGAAGGCATGATTCGTCAGGCCATCATTGAAAAGAATTATTTGGATGCTGTGATTGGGCTGCCAGCGGGAATTTTCTTCTCGACAGGTATCCCAACGGTTGTTCTTGTCTTTAAGAAGAACCGACAGAACAAAAACATATTGTTTATTGATGCTTCAAACGACTTCGAAAAGGGTAAAAAGCAAAACGTTCTTCGTGATTCAGATGTTGATAACATCATCGACACCTACACGAAGCGGGAAGACGTTGAAAAGTATGCCCACGTTGCGCAGATTGACGAGATTGAAGAAAACGATTTCAACTTAAACATTCCACGTTACGTAGATACTTTTGAAGAAGAAGAACCAGTTGATGCGGAAGCATTGCTGTCAGACATGCAATCCATTGATTCAGAAATTGCTGAATTAACGAAGCAAATCAATGACCAGATGCAAGATTTGGTTGCCACTGACGAAGAAAGTCAAAAGACACTTCATATTCTAAAGCAGGTTCTCAAATGATGGATAAATCAAAACAAAAAAAGATGGTTCCAGCAATTCGTTTCTCCGGCTTCACCGACGATTGGGAACAGCGTAAGTTTGAAGATATATTAGTTCCATTCAGTATAAAGTCGAAAGTTGAAAATGAATATCCGGTGCTTTCAAGTACTAATGGTGGGATGGAATTTAGAAGCGGTAGGGTTTCAGGTGCGTCGAATAAAGGGTATAAAATTATTGGGAATGGTGATTTGGTGCTTTCTCCTCAAAATTTGTGGTTAGGAAATATCAATATTAATAATATTGGTAAGGGGCTGGTCTCACCAAGTTATAAAACTTTTAAATTCAAAAATATCAATCCAGAATTTGTCGCTCCACAGTTAAAAATAGGCAGAAAGTTAAAAGAATATAAAGATTCTTCAACACAGGGAGCCAGTGTCGTCCGAAGAAATTTAGAAATGAATTATTTTTATGAAATAACATTATTGGTTCCAAATATTGAAGAACAAAATCGAATTGGTGAATTAATAAAGAAATTAGAAATAGCCATCACTCTTCATCAGCGTAAGTTAGAGAACCTGGAAGCTTTAAAAAAGTTGCTTCTTCAAAAAATGTTTCCAAAAAATGGACAAGATAAGCCAGATATTAGATTTAATGGATTTACTGACGATTGGGAACAGCGTAAGGTGAGCGATATTTTTCAAGTTACTAGAGGGCACGTTTTATCGGCTAAAGCTGTTAGCCCTATTAAAACAGATAGTAATCCGTATCCAGTTTATTCATCTCAAACTAAAAATAATGGCTTAATGGGCTATTATAACGAGTATCTATTTAATAATGCTATTACATGGACAACGGATGGGGCCAATGCTGGGACTGTTAATTACAGGCCAGGCCAGTTCTATAGTACGAATGTTAATGGTGTTTTACTATCGAATGATGGCTATGTTAATAAAGCTGTTGCTGAATCTCTTGATAAAGTATCTTATAAATTTGTTTCCCATGTTGGAAACCCCAAGCTAATGAATAATGTAATGTCTGAAATTATCATAAATATTCCTTCGGAAATTGCCGAGCAGGCTAGGATGTCAGAGCTTCTCATAGATTTAGATCACTCTGTTACTCTTCATCAGCGTAAACTTCAAAAATTGGATGATGTAAAACGCTCATTGCTCCAAAATATGTTTGTTTAAACCAAATTTTTTCGGGGTTAACTTTTGCATTTATATAAATAATATATTTCTGTTTTTCTACTTTAGAGTAATCTACAAAAATAGTTCGTAAATTTTAGTAAATATATTAGAATGTATAAATAAATACTGATTTTCTAAACTACTAGCATGATGCTGGTAGTTTTTTTAGTTGATTGGGAACAGCGTAAGTTGGGTGATGAGTTTGTAAAAGTGAATGAACGCAATAATGGTCAATTTGCAAAAGACAAATGGATTTCCGTTGCCAAGATGTATTTTCAATCTGTAGATAAAGTACAAAGTAACAATATCGATACCCGTACCTATGTTATGAGAATGGGGGATATTGCTTTTGAAGGACATCCAAATAAAGATTTTAGATTTGGACGATTCGTTGCAAATGACATTGGTGATGGGGTTGTTTCTGAGCTTTTTCCGATATATAGGCATATCGGAAAATATGATTTAGAGTACTGGAAATATGCTATCCATCTTGAAAGAATTATGGGTCCGATTCTGTCAAAGTCGATAACTTCATCTGGTAATTCTTCAAACAAGATAAATGAACATCATTTCCTAAAACACAGGATTAATGTTCCTAATCTAAATGAACAAAGGAAAATTGGACATCTATTAAAAGAACTCGAAATAGCTCTTACTCTTCATCAGCGTATAACTTCTTATGTAGAATGGGCATTTCATAGCGCATTCTTTTTTATAGAAAAAGTGATGTACGATTGGGAACAGCGTAAGTTAGACGAAATATCTACAAGAGTGCGCGGTAATAATGGAGATATGACTTTGCCAACGTTAACAATATCTGCTGCAATGGGTTGGTTAAATCAAAAAGAACGTTTTTCCGGTAATATAGCTGGCGCTGAACAAGAGAATTACACATTATTGAGTAAAGGCCAACTTTCATATAATCATGGTAACTCTAAATTGGCTAAATATGGTACTGTATTCACTCTGGAGAATTATCAAAAAGCTTTAGTACCAAGGGTTTATCATAGTTTTGATGTTTCAACAGCGGCAAATCCTAAGTTCATTGAATATTTATTTGCAACAAGAAAACCTGATAGGGAATTACGTAAGTTGATATCTTCTGGAGCGAGGATGGATGGACTACTGAATATTAACTACGATGCTTTTATGTCTATTACTATTTCGGTACCTATGAAAGAGGAGCAAGAAAGAATCAGTAGAATTATTGATGGATTAAATGATTCTATTACTCTTCATCAGCGTATAGTACCGCCATAATTAACTTAAACTAGAAAGTGAACGCATAACGAGGTCAACGTCTTGGTTTTCTAGTTCTTGGATGATGTGAAGGTATGTTTTTTGAGTAGTTGTCATTGATGCATGGCCAAGTCGTCGAGCCACACTGGCAATGGATACGCCTGCGAAAAGAAGTAGAGATGCATGAGTGTGACGCAGACCGTGAATAGAAATGATTGGGAGATCGTTTTTACGGCAATGTTTGGCGAGTAGGTTGTTCAGTGTTGAATTGTAGACGGTTTCTTTATCTTGAACGAAGATTGGTTTTCCTTCAGGAAGATTCTTGATAAGTTCTGAGAACTGCATAACAGTTTGCCAGTCAATCTGCATTTTTCGAACGGAGGATGGGTTCTTTGTTGGTAGGAAGCCACCTTTACCTTTATAGTCCCAAGTTTTATTAATGGTGAGCATTTGATGCGCAAAATCAAAGTCGCCTGGTGTTAAAGCTAATGCCTCAGAAAAACGAATGCCAGTCTTAGCTATTAGCAAGATAAACCAATCCCAATTCACTTCTGTCTCTAAGTTGAGTTGTGTGAGTAGCTTGTGTAATTCAAATTGGTTTAGGTATTTTGGCTTTTTCTGCCTTGGCGTTTTACCCTTGATGATGGCTTTTCGGGTTGGATTACGTTCAATCAAGTTATCGTCGACTGCATCCAATATCGCTCCCTTTAATTGATGGTGAAAATCCATTGTTGTCTGACGTTCGTGTTCTTCAGCTAGTCATTTAGTAGTTGTTGATAAGTAATTCGAGTTAATTCACCGACTTTTAAATTGGGTGCAAGTTTGATCAACCATTTATGTGTCATGCGATACTTTGACATGGTAACAGGGCGAATAGCTCCTTCCTTATACATGAGAATCCAACGTTTGTAGTAACGATGGAAAAGTTCTGTTTTGTTCTGATTAGTCATAATGACCTCTTTCTGTATTCTTTTGAATAAATGAAAAGCACTCCGGACGGAGTGCTTTTTTCACAGTCTTATCCAATTATAGTGTGAGAGGTGAATCTTAAATGGATGCTAATGGGATTTTATTTTAAATTAGTATTCTTATTACGAAATTTCATTATTTTTTACATATGGAATTGCTAAAATTTTCTTGAAAGTTTGGAGGAAGAATTCGTTATAATCAGCATAGATAAACCGAAGTGAAGAACGGAGGTCGAAATGAAAACGATTGAACTGAAGTTTGCTAACCCGCATAATCCTGCATTGGGTGGGGTGGAACTTGGAAAAGAGACATATGACCAACAGGTACTCCCAATGATTGATGATCGTGTATTGGAGGGGGAACTGACGATTCGTTTTCCGGATAATATTGTCATTATTGGGAACTCCTTTGTAAAAGGATTCTCTGCTGACTTAATCGATAAGATAGGAATCGATGGTGTACGAGAGCGCGTTCATTTTGTGACATCTCGAAAGAAACTAACAAGGGAGATGTACGATGGGCTACTATAATGCAATAACAATTGTGATATCGTCACTCGCACTGTTTGTGACTGTGGTCAGGTGGTGGTTAGATAAGCGAATGAAAAAATCCAACCGTGAATTGATAATATCAGCACCACTCTATGAAAAACATTTATTGCACACGATACCAGAAGCATTCGAAGAATTTGTCAAATCGAAGAATGTAAAACGCGCAGGTCTTGCCTTCTCTATGGAGCTAAAGAATATTGAGATGGATTTGTACTACTTTAAGTATACACGTCCCAAAATTCATAAAATGGTCATAGATTCGCTTTCGGAATTAGATAAACTAATTATGAAAGCTTTTGAAAACAGTGATGACGGAGTTGTTTCGGAAGAAATCCAGATAAAAATGGTCGACGCTCTCGATAACATTTTCAAAGCCTTTCTCTACGACCTTCCCGATGACCGCATTGACCAATACTTCCGTTTACACTAATAAAAAAGCCTTCCGTTTGGAAGGCTTTTTGTTTATTCTTCGTGGTGCTTGTGTTCGAGTTTGTCGATGACGCGCTTGGCACCCTTTTCGACTTTGATGACTTTGTCTTCGACTTTTTTAATTTCGTCGGGCATGGCGAAGCGGTTGATGGCGATGGCGAAGAGGACGCCGACAAAGACGTCCATGACTCGCAAGAAGACGTAGTCGATGGTGGCGTCTAGGGGGATGGTCAAGGCGATCATGAGAAAGGCGGCCATTCCGCCGACGATGCCGATACTCTGGTCCAGCTTGTTGTGGATGATGATGCCGGCCATGACGAGGACGGGTACTAAGACAATGGTGATCCAGTCAGCGTTGTGAGTTGCCTCGCGAAAGAGGTAGAAGACGATGGCTAGGCCACCACCGACGGCGTTTGAGACCAGTCGGAGTTTGGCAAAGGATAGGGTGTTGTCCCAGTTCTCACGCAGGGCAAAGACGGCGGCCAGGGCGGGAACAAAGGCTGGACGATCAACAAAGTGGTAGGCGATCATCACGAGCATAACGGCGAGGCCAGTTTTGAATGTCCGTAGGCCGATGTGGACATGGAAGAAATTCATGGGTGCTCCTAGAAATTATTTTTTGGAAAGTGTAAGATGGCTGTGAGCCACACAAGTATAAAAGTATACACCGATTTATGGAGGATGTCATGGAGAATAACCAAGTCTTAGAACAATTGCAAAATCACCAATCTATCCGGGCCTTCCAGGATAAGCCCGTTTCAGACGAAACGATGGATACGATTTTCAAGGCCGCCTTTGCCGGACCCAACATGCAAAACTACCAACCCGTTACCTTTATTGAGGTCACGGACCAGGCTTTGAAGCAGAAGATTACCGACACGGTCCACATGGGCTACATCGCTTCAGCCCCTCGTTTCTACGTGGCCTGTGTTGATTGGAACCGCGATTTGATTGGCCAGCCAGAAGAGGCCAAGGAAATCATTGAAGACCGCATCCAACACTACCAGTTCTTAGAGGGTGGGATTGTTTCAACGGCCATTACCTTGTGTCGCGCCCAAGTTGCTGCCGAATCCCTTGGTTTGGGAACGGTTACCATGGCTGGTGTCATGGGCGCCTTTGAACTCTACGAAGCCGAATTGGACTTGCCAAAGTACGTCAAGCCGATCATGGGCTTCTCCGTTGGCTACCCCGACCAGAACCCTGGTGTCAAGCCAAAGTTGCCACTTTCTGGTTCGGTCATGGCCGGCAAGTACGACGAGAAAAAAGTCGAAGCAGCCGTCAAGGAATACGACCAAACGATGGCCGACTACTACGGCGAACGTGACATGGACACCAACTGGACCAAGCACAACGCCAAGCTCTTCAAGATGATTCCGGCCGACCCTCGCTTGTCCAAGTACCCAATGTCAAAGGGCTTGAACTTGAAATAAGTTTTTTCCAAAAAGACTGTCTGCGGACGGTCTTTTTTAATTGGCATTTAATCGTAGCTGGGGTATACTAGAGATAGCAATTAGCAGTCGTGTGCAACGAGTGCTAAAAACAAAATGGAGGTCATTGTGATGTTGAAACCATTGGAAGATCGGTTGATTGTTGCCGTGAAAGAAGCGGGTGAACAGCAGGTCGGCGGCATTGTCATTGCCCAGGCACAAGAAGAAAAGCCTGTGACGGGTAAAGTTGTGGCAGCTGGCCCTGGTCGTGTAACGGAAGCCGGTCAAAAGCTTGCGATGACGGTCAAGGAAGGCGACCAAGTCTTATTCGACAAGTTCGCCGGTCAGGCGATCGAAGTCGATGGGCAAAACTACCTTGCCCTGCGTGAAAAAGACGTCATCGGCATTCTCGCTTAAGCATTGACAGGTCGTTTGGTTGGCATGGCCGGACGGTTTTTTCCAGAAAAAGTAAATGAAAAAGGAGATTTTATCATGGCAAAAGAGCTCAAATTCTCTGAAGACGCCCGCAGCAAGATGAAGGTTGGCGTCGATAAATTAGCAAACACGGTCAAGACGACCATTGGACCCAAGGGACGCAACGTTGTCTTGGAGGAATCCTACGGTTCCCCAACGATTACCAACGATGGGGTGACGATTGCCAAGGCCATCGAATTGGAAGACCACTTTGAAAACATGGGGGCCAAGTTGGTCGCCGAAGTGGCGTCAAAGACCAATGATATCGCTGGTGATGGGACGACCACGGCCACGGTTTTGGCCCAGGCCATTGTTGGCGAAGGCTTGAAGAACGTAACGGCCGGTGCTAACCCCGTTGGCATTCGGACTGGAATCGAAAAGGCGACGGCAGCTGCTGTTAAGAAGTTGCATGACATTTCCCACACGGTTTCTACCAAGGACGAAATCGCCCAAATCGCCTCGATTTCTGCCGCTAACGAAGAAGTCGGTCAGTTAATCGCCGATGCCATGGACAAAGTCGGCAACGACGGGGTCATCACCATCGAGGAATCCAAGGGAATCGAGACGACTTTGAAGGTTGTTGAAGGAATGTCCTTTGACCGCGGCTACATGTCCCAGTACATGGTAACCGACAACGAAAAGATGGAAGCCAACCTGGACAATCCCTACATTCTGATTACGGACAAGAAGATTGGTAACATCCAAGATATCCTGCCCGTTTTGCAGGCCGTTGTGGAACAGGGCCGTTCGATGGTCATCATCGCCGATGACATTACCGGTGAAGCCCTGCCAACCCTTGTCTTGAACAAGATGCGCGGTACCTTTAACGTGGTGGCCGTCAAGGCCCCTGGCTTTGGTGACCGCCGCAAGGCTATGTTGGAAGACATCGCCGTCTTGACCGGTGGTACGGTGATTACCGACGACCTCGGCTTGAACCTGAAGGACGTGACTGTCGACCAGCTTGGTTCAGCCAACAAGGTCAACATCTCGAAGGATGCCACGACCATTGTCGAAGGGGCCGGAGATAAGGCTGCCGTTCAAAACCGGGTTGAAACGATTAAAAAGCAAATCGAAGAAACGACCTCAACCTTTGACAAGGAAAAGTTGCAAGAACGCCTGGCCAAGATGGCCGGTGGCGTGGCCGTCATCAATGTCGGTGCGGCAACCGAAACCGAGTTGAAGGAACGCAAGTACCGGATCGAAGACGCCTTGAACGCCACCCGTGCGGCCGTTGAAGAAGGCTTCGTGGCTGGTGGTGGAACGGCTTTGGTCAACGCCATGGTCGCTGCCGCAGCCGTTGAAGCCGAAGGGGATGTGGCCACTGGTGTGAAGACCGTGGTTGCCGCTCTGGAAGCACCCGTTCGCCAAATCGCCGAAAACGCCGGTTTGGAAGGTTCGGTTATTGTCAACAAGTTGAAGGAACAGCCCGAGGGCACTGGTTACGATGCCAAGGCCGACCGCTGGGTCGACATGGTGCAGGCTGGAATCGTCGATCCAACCAAGGTGACTCGTTCCGCCTTGCAAAACGCCGCTTCCGTTTCGGCCTTGCTGCTGACAACCGAAGCCGTCGTGGCCGAAGCACCAAAGGCTGATGATGCTGGTGCTTCTGCTGCCATGGCTGCTCAGGCCGGCATGGGCGGTATGATGTAGAAATAAAGGGACCGTTTTGTCTAACAAATGACGGTCAGACAAGCGAGCTTAGGCTCGCTTTTTTAGATGGAAAAAGAATTGCTTGGGCCGCTGACTTTCCTAGTCCCGGGCCGGTCCTTGTGCTACAATACAAGTCATGGAGGGTCTCATGACATTTTATTCCCTAAACTATTTGCTTAACCAAAACAACCTCACCAACAAGGTCTACATCGCCCTGTTGATCATCACCTTCGTGGCCGTGGGCATCGGGCTGGTCGCCTCGTTGCGGCACCGCTTCAACATGCGCTACCGGGATCTGACCATTATCGCCTTTTTGGCCTTTCTCTTCTTTGCCGGTTTGACCTACACCAACCTGCAAAACACGCAGACGCAAAACTTGCAGCAAAACGAAATGGCGACTTTTGCAACGTCTTACGCTAAGGATCAGAAGGTGAAGAAGTCCGATCTGGCCTTCAACTCGACGACCATGCAAGACGGCATGATTGCCAAAGAGGGCAGCAAGTTCTACCAAATCACCCTGTCCAAGGACCAAAAGTCCTACAGTCGGACCCAGGTCTACTTGATTAATGCCAAAGCGGAGGTGGCCCAATAATGTCAGTTTATATGCCAATCTTTTTGAAGCTGGGAATTGGTCTGGTCGTTATCATCATTCAGATCAACATCTTCGGTAAGGGAAACCTGGCGCCGACAAACGCCTTGGACCAGGTCCAAAACTACGTTCTTGGTGGTATCATCGGTGGAACGATTTACTCCGAGGCCATCACGGTCTTCCAGTTCATGATGGTCATGATCATCTGGACCCTTTTGGTTTTGGTTTTGAAGTTTGCTAAAGAGCACAACCGTTTTGCTAAGGTGCTGCTCGATGGGAAACCCACGATTTTGATCGATCGCGGGAAGGTCAAGGTGCACGCCGTCATGCAGGCGGGACAGTCGGCCGCGGACTTGATGTTTAAGCTTCGTGAACAGGAAGTTTATGACATTTCCAAAGTCAAGCGTGCCGTTTTGGAGCAAAACGGCCAGTTGACGGTCATTGAGTACGGGGATGAATCCCCCAAGTATCCAATCATCTATGACGGTCAGTCGAATGACGATGTCTTGGATGCCATTGAAAAAGATGAGGATTGGCTTCGAGAGCAGGTCGTGGCCCAGGGCTACGACGGCATTGGCGACATCTTCGTCGGGGAGTACATCTCCGGTGACATTCGTTTGACGCCATACGATGGCACGAAAAAGTAAAAGTGAATGATTTTTTGATAAGACTTTTTTGCCGGTTATCCGGTGAGAAAGTCTTTTTGATTACGTGTGATTGGGTGAGGGAGTGGACGGCATCGGCTAAAGAAAAAACCTTCGAAAGAAGGTTTTTTGTTTGGATTTGATTTTGATTGTTTTCGAGGGAGTGATTTCTGACTCCCTTAGGCAGTTGGGACAGGCCGTTGATCAGCTGATTGGCGTTGAGGCCGCTCAATCTCCTTGATGGGGTCGCTGCCAATGATTGCCTTGTCGCAGATGCCAAGGAAGAGGCCGTGCTCGACGACACCGGTGATTGATTTGAGCTGTTCGGCCAGCTGTGACAGATCAGCAACGGCCGAGATGTCCAGGTCGATGATGTTGTGACCGGAATCGGTCTTTTTCCTGTCCCGCTCGTTTTGCATGCGAAAGCGGGGATGGAGGCCCATGTGGACGAAGGTCCGGTAGACCTGTTGGGCGCCGAACTCAATCACCTCGACCGGGAGGAGGAAGGCACCGAGGCGGGGGCTCAACTTGGATTCGTCGATTAACCAGACGTTTTTCTTGGATCGGAGAGCGACGACTTTTTCAAAGAGGAGAGCCGCACCGCCGCCCTTAATGCCGTTTAGCTTGGGGTCGACCTCGTCAGCCCCGTCGACGGTCAGGTCGATGGCCGAGACCTCATCGATGTCCTTAACAATCAGTCCCAGGGAACGAGCCAGTTCGGCCGATTCCTTGGAGGTGGCCACGGTCTCAATTCGCCAGTTTTCCTCGTGGACGCGGTTGGACAGGGCTTGGATAAAATAAGCAGCGGTCGAACCAGTGCCCAGGCCGACGACCATTCCGTCTTGCACTTCGTTTAGGGCGGCCCGGGCCGCGTTCTTCTTTTGACGATCTTGGTCCATGCTGGCCTCCTAATTCATCGCCATTGGGGCGAGCTTGCGGGCGATTTCCTCCTGGGTCGGAATGGCGGGAATGGCCCCTGGTCTAGAAACAACAATGGCCGAGGCGGCACTGGCCTTCTGCAGGGTTCTTTCGATGTTTTGAAAGTCCGCTTCGAGCGTCGTGGCGATCGTGCCAATAAAGGTATCACCGGCCGCCGTCGTGTCGACAACGTCCACGGCGAAGTTGTGAACCGGCCCGACCCGGTCGTTCACCGCAAAGAAGGCCCCGTCCTCACCGAGTGTAATGACCAGTTGTTCGACACCCAGGCGTTCCTGGTAGAGGGGCAGGCGATCCTTTAAGGTCTTGTAGTCGGTGCTGGCCGGTAGGTTCAAGAGGGCAGCCGCTTCGGTTTCGTTTGGCACCAGCAGGTCGGTGTTTTCCAGGATGGCCGATTCGATTCGCTGGGTGACCGGGGCTGGGTTCAAGATGGTCATGGCCCCGGCCGCTTTGGCGATTTCAAAGCCCCGTTGGATGACTGGACGGGGGACTTCGAGCTGGGCAATGACCACGTCGGCGACCTCAAGTAAGCCCCGGGCCGCTTCGACATCCTGGACGGTCAAAGCCGCGTTGGCCCCACCGTGGACCAAGATGGTGTTGTGTCCGTCTTCTTCTAGCATGATGTAGGCTGTTCCGGTCGGCCCGTCCTTGACCGTTAAATAACGGGTGTTAATCCCTTCGTGCTCCAAAAGGGCCTGAAAAGTCCCGCCCTCGGGATCGGAACCGATGGCGCCAACGAAGGAGACAGCGGCCCCTTGGCGGGCGGCCGCCACCGCCTGGTTAGCTCCCTTGCCACCGAAGTTGCTGGACTTGTCTAAAATGCTCAGGGTTTCTCCTTCCACGGGGAGACGGTCGATTTTCATCAAGACGTCCACGTTCAAACTACCAATCACCACAATGTTTTTCACTGTTAGCTCCTCCTGGGTTTTCTTTTAGTGTAGAAAGGTGTTGAGTGACTTTGAAAGGGCTGAGTCAAAAGCGGTCGTTTTTTTGACCTAACTGACAAAAAGATGGGCAAAGGCTGGTTGACCGTTGACTTTTTTGGTTGACTACGAATAGAGAGAGCTTTGACCCGACTGTTTTTAAACAGTCGGTGAAGGCAAGGGAGCGCTGTTCTGCTCCAATGACGCAAACCGCCTATCAGCAGAAGAAAGTAGAGGGTCATTACCATGTTTCTTGTCGTGAATCTGTTCAGTATTGTTGTCTTTGTTTTGATTGCCTACCTCCTGTCTAACAACCGCAAGGCCATCCAGTGGCGGTCGGTCAGCGTGGTCTTGGGCTTGGAAATGCTTCTAGCCTGGCTCTTCACCCAGTTTTCGGCCGGGCGAGCCGCCCTCTTACCGATGCTTCTGGTCGTGCCCCTCTTTGACATCTTGGCCTACTTCCGCTTTTTGCCATGGGTAATCAAGTGGGTCGGGCAGGGGCTGTCTAAAATCACCGGCCAACCAAAATTCGAAGCCTTCTTTTCCATTGAAATGATGTTTTTGGGGAACACCGAGGTCCTGGCTGTTTCCAAGGCGCAGTTGCAGCAGCTGTCGGCCCGGCGGAACATGACTTTGGCAATGATGTCGATGTCTTGTGTGTCGGCGGCCATCATCGGTTCCTACACGCAGATGGTGCCCGGTGAGTACGTTTTGACGGCCATTCCCTTGAACATTTTAGGGGCCATTGCCGTGTTGGCCCTGTTGAATCCGACCCCCGTCGCTCCGGAAGACGACGTCATCGTCCAGGTCGAGGGGGAAAGCGGCGCACGCGAACCCTTCTTCTCCTTTTTAGGCGGTTCGATTCTTGGCGCCGGTAAGATGGTTTTGATTATCGCTGCCACCGTGATTGCCTTTGTTTCTCTGGGGGAGCTGATTAATCAGATTCTGGGCCTGACCGGCTGGTCCTTTTTGACTCTGGAAAACATCTTTGGGGTAATTATGTTCCCCTTTGCCTGGCTGCTGGGCTTTTCGCCTAGCGACGCCTTTCAATTGGCCCAGTACATGGGCACCAAGTTGGTGACCAACGAGTTCGTGGTTATGGGTGAGGTGTCAAAGTCGATGATGGCCGGGACTGGGCTCTTTAAAAACGCCCACGCCCGAATCGTTCTGTCCGTCTTCTTGACCTCCTTTGCCAACTTTGGAACAATCGGCATGATTGTGGCCTGCTTCAAGGGCCTGGTCAATCAGGAGAAAAACGATTACATCGCCGCCCGGGTGCCGGAAATGCTTCTTGCTGGTGTTTTGGTTTCCCTTTTGTCTTCGGCAATGGCCGGGCTGTTTGTGTGGTGAAGTACCACTAAACAAAATTAAAAGGGCACAGAAAAAAGCCACCCATTCCGGTGGCTTTTTCGTTTACATGAATTGGGAGAGGTCTTCTTGAGCAACCACGAAGAAACGCTTGCGTTCCAGCTTCGTGATGATCTTGCGTAAGACCGGTGAATCGACCGTCAGTGGCAGGGTGAAGAGGACGGCCAGCGGCCCCTGGTTTTGGACCTGCAAAGACAGGACGGATTCGATGTTGGTGTAGCGGGTGATGATGCGCGCCATCCGCTGCAGGTCGCCGCGCCGTTGCCGATCTTTGACGGCAATGGCCACGCCACCCTTGGCCAGCGACCAGGACTTGGAGAGCAAGTCCATCAGAGCCGAGTGGGTCAGAATCCCGACGAAGTGGTGCCCGTCGTCCACAACGGCAATGTAGGGCAAATCGCGAATGGCGAAGAAGAGTTCGTAAAAGTCGGCCTTGGTCGAAATGAACTTGGTCGAGTTGCGCATGATCGACGTGGCCTTCTGGTTCATGTCGCCCTGGGCCGCCACATACTCGTAGACGTGCTGGCGGTAAATGTTGCCGCGGAAGAGGTGGCCGGTCGCATCGAGAATGGGGATGGTCCGCAGGTGCTTGCCTTCCTTGGATTCTTCGAAGATGTTGTAGACTTCGCCGATGGTCGTGTCTTCGGTAACCGTCAACAAATCTTGTTTTTTGATAATTAGGGACTGTGGAAACATGAGAAACCTCTTTTAAAATCGCTTGCTTTCCTATATCCTAGCATACTTTTGCCAAAAATCACCCGCTTTACATGTTAAGATTAGAGTACAAGACATTTTGGAGGGGAAAATCCATGAAATTCATCTTTGGATTAGGAAACATCGGCAAGCAATACGACCAAACGAGGCACAACATTGGCTTCATGGCCTTGGATCACTTTGCGGACAGTCAGGGTGTTTCCTTTGCTCCCACCAAGCTCTTTGCCTCGGCTGCCAAGCTGCAGATCGATGGTGAAACGGTCTGGCTGGTTAAGCCAACCACTTACATGAACGATTCCGGCCAATCCGTCCGGGCCTTTTTGGACTTTTACGGGGCAACAGCCAAGGATATTTTGGTCTTGCACGATGACCTGGATTCCGATTTTGGTAAGTTGCGTTTCCGGGCCAAGGGTTCGGCCGGTGGTCACAACGGGCTGAAGTCAATCATTGCCCACACGGGGACCCAGGATTTTCTCCGCTTGAAGTTTGGCATTGCCCACCCGGAGCACACCCACGAAGCGGTGATTAAGTACGTTTTGGGCAAGTTTTCAAAGGACGATTTGGCTCATTGGGATGAGACCTTTGAGAAGACGGATCAGGCACTTTTGGATTGGATTAAAGGAGCAGATGCGGCGGCGCTCAGTAACCGCTACAACGGATAGTCAATGAAGCTAACGGATTACCTACAAAAAGAAAAAAGTTTTCAGCAGTTTGCAAAGGATGAAAAAGTCGGCCAGCGCCAGTTGCTCTTGGGACTGAACGGTTCGGCCAAGGCGGCCGGGATCGCCGCCCTTTATCAAAACCGCAAGCGGCCCATTCTCGTCTTGACTGACACGGTTGCTCACGTCGAGGAACTGGCCCAGGACTTGACCGACCTGCTCGGATCCGAAGCGGTCTTTCGCTTTGTTGCCGAAGAGGCCGTGGCGACCGAGCTAGCGATTTCATCCAACAATCACCTGGCCGACCGAGTGGCCGCCCTAACCGCCTTGGCTTCTGGCCAACAGGGCGTTTTTTTGACGAACTCGGCCGCCTTTTGCCGCTATGAGCCAAGTCCGGAGACGTTGCAGGCCGCATCCTTGCAGCTTGAAGTGGGCGGAGTCTACGACTTTGCCGATTTGAAGGGCCGCTTGGTGACTTTGGGCTATGTGAACGCACCACAGGTTGAGCAGATTGGTCAGTTTGCCCAGCGGGGGTCGATTATCGACGTTTATCCGGCTGACCAGGACGAACCCTTCCGACTGGATTTTTTCGACGATGAACTGGATGCCATGAAGACCTTCGATCCGGTCACGCAAAAGTCGACCGGCTCCGTTAAGGAAGCCAGCATCTTACCGGCCTCAGATCTGGTCATGGACGAGGCAGCCTATCAGGCGGGAAAAGCCGCTGTCGAAGAGGCCTTTTCTGCCTACCGAAAAGAAGCCGACGGCGTGGCCAAGAAGCACATTACCGAAGGCTTTGCGCCAACCCAGCGGGCCTTAGACGAAGGCAGGCGGGACGAGGCTATCCTGCCTTACCTGGGCTACTTCTATCCGGAAAAGAGCACGATTCAAGACTACCTGCCAGAAGAGGGCCTGCTCGTCATTGACGAATACGCTCGCTTGCAGGAGTCCTTGCTGACCCAGACCGGCTTGGACCAGGACTGGTTCGACTTGCAAGTTGAAAACAATCAATTGGTTCCACCGCTTGCCTTGCGGGCCGAGCTGGCCGACCGCTTGGCGGATGTTAAGCAGGCCCAGACTTACTTGGCCAACTTAAAGCGGGGCTTGAACCAGCTGACTTTTGACCACCTGCTTGAATGGACCTCCCGTCCGGCCAAGCAGTACTTTGGTCAGCTAGACGCCTTGCTACCGGACCTGACTTTTGCAAAGGAACGGGGCCTGACCTGGGTCCTATTGGTTGGCTCACAGAGTCAGGCTGACCGGCTGGTCGAATCCTTGGATGCCAGAGACATTCAGGTGCCCATCAACCAGGCGGTGCAGCCAAACCAGGTCCAGGTTATCATCGGTAATCTATCGGCCGGCTTTGAGTGGCCAATGGCCCACCTGACCCTCTTGACGGAGCGGGAACTCTTCGCCAAGGCTAGAAAGCCGATTGCCCGCAAGCAAAAGAAGTTGCAAAACGCCGAACGGCTGAAGTCCTATAACGAACTGGCCGTTGGTGACTACGTTGTTCACCTGAACCACGGAATCGGTCAGTACCAGGGGCTGGAATCGCTGGAGGCCAACGGGGGCAAGCAAGATTATCTGGTCATTGCCTACCAAAAGAACGCCAAGATTTTCCTGCCGGTTACCCAGTTAAACTTGATTCAGAAGTACATCGGGGGATCTGACGCCGGCAAGGCGCCGAAGATCAACAAGCTCGGTGGCAGCGAATGGCAGAAGACCAAAAAGCAGGTCCAAGAAAAGATCGACGACATCGCCGACGACCTGCTGGCCCTCTATGCCGAGCGTGAGGCTAAGCAGGGCTTTGCCTTTCCAAAGGATGACCAGGCCCAGCTGAAGTTTGACACCGGCTTTCCCTATCCGGAAACACCGGACCAGATTCGCTCAATCGAAGAAATCAAAGTCGACATGCAAAAGAAGCGGCCAATGGACCGGCTGCTGGTTGGCGACGTTGGCTTCGGAAAGACCGAAGTCGCGCTGCGGGCCATCTTCAAGGCCGCTCATGCTGGCAAGCAAGTCGCCATGCTGGCACCAACGACCATTTTGGTTCAGCAGCACTACGAAACCTTGGTCGACCGTTTCTCGGACTTCCCAGAAATCCGGATTGGTCATTTGTCCCGTTTTCAAACAGCCGCGGAGAACAAGAAAACGATTGAGGCGCTGGAAAAGCATGAAGTCGACATCGTGGTCGGGACCCACCGACTCTTGTCCAAGGATGTTCATTTTGCCGATCTCGGCCTTTTGGTCATTGACGAGGAGCAGCGCTTTGGAGTCAAGCACAAGGAGCGCTTGAAGCAGCTGAAAACCAACGTCGATGTGCTGACTTTGACCGCCACGCCAATTCCACGAACCTTGAACATGGCCATGGTCGGTGCGCGTGACCTATCGGTGATCGAAACGCCGCCGCTGAACCGCTTTCCCATCCAGACCTACGTGGTCGAATTGGACTGGACCTTGGTTCGCGACGTCATTCAAAAGGAGCTGGCCCGAAATGGTCAGGTCTTCTACCTGCACAACCGGGTGGCCGACTTGGACCGGATTCGCTCGCAGATTGAAGAGGTCGTGCCCGATGCCCGGGTGGCGGTCATTCACGGGCAGATGTCCGAAGTTCAGCTGGAGTCGATCCTCTATGACTTTTTGAACGGGGAGTACGATGTTTTGGTCACGACGACCATCATTGAAACCGGGGTCGACATTCCAAACGCCAACACGCTGATTGTCGATAACGCCGACCACATGGGCCTCTCCCAGCTCTACCAGCTTCGTGGTCGAGTCGGCCGTTCGGCCCGCCTGGCCTACGCCTACTTCACTTATCCCTTCACCAGGACACCGTCCGAAGAAGGGGAGAAGCGGCTGGAGGCCATTCGCGACTTTACTGAGTTAGGCTCTGGTTTCAAGATTGCCATGCGCGATCTCTCCATTCGTGGCGCCGGGGATTTGCTGGGTAAGCAGCAGCACGGCTTTATCGATTCAGTTGGCTATGATTTGTATACCCAGATGCTAAAAGAAGCCGTTGCCAAGAAGCAGGGCGAAGTGCCCGCTGAAGAGCAACCGACGACCGATGCCGAATTGGTTCTTGGCGTCTTGGCCTTCCTGCCGGATGACTACGTTTCTGACAACGCGCAAAAAGTCGCCCTCTATCAGCAGATTCGCCAGGCCCGGACCGACGAGGACTTTGACCGAGTCGAAGACGACTTGACCGACCGCTTTGGTGAATTACCTGACGAAGCCGCCCGCTTGATTCTGGTTTCCCGCCTGAAAACGGTGGCCGATCAGGCCCAGGTCACGCAGATTCGCCGGCAGAAGGACAAGGTGACGATTCGCTTTAACGAGGCGATGACCAAGCAGCTGGCCGGTGAGCCAATCTTTGCCGCGTTAAAGGACGTTCCTTACAAGGCGGTCGTCGATGGCAAGTCTGCCCAGTTGGCCGTGATTTTGACGGTCGATTTGAAGCAGGAATCGGCCTACTGGCTAAGCGCCGTCAAGGACTTTTTGGAGGCGGCCATGGAAGAAGTGGCCGAGGAAAGTGACGGGGCTGAAGGTGGCGAAACTGACGAAAGTACGGAAGGCGCTGAAGCCGCCCACGACACAAAAACGATAAGTAAAAAGGAAGAAGACCATGCGGATTGATAAGTTTTTGAAACTCTCACGAATTATTAAGCGCCGGACGGTCGCCAAGGAATTGGCCGACCAGGGCCGGATTTCCATTAACGGCAAAGTCGCCAAGTCATCGGCCTCCGTTGGCACCAACGACGAAGTCGAGATTCGCTTTGGAAACAAGACCTCGACTTTTAAAGTCTTGAAGCTCCAAGACATCGTGAAGAAGGACGAGGCAGCCGAGATGTACGAAGTCCTTTCGGAAAAGTACGAGCGCGACTACCAAAACGAGAACAATGAAGGTTAAGAAAGAGCAAAAGTTCAGGCTTTATCTTGTAAGTTTGCTTAAAGTGTGTAAAAATAAAATCTAAGGAGGAGTGGCGATGGCAGATAATAGTCGACTACAACCAAATATTCGACCATTAAACGCGCGAATTGCGCAGCAAATCGCCGCTTCAGACGCCAAGCGTGAAGCAACCCGCAAGCACTACGCAAGGGCTCACCGCCGGCGCAAAAAGCAGATCGTCTTTGTCGGTCTGGCGATTGCCTCGGTCTTCATGCTGCAATTGATTTTTGGTCAGGTTCGTTTGCACGCCGCAAACAAGACCTTGACCAAGTCCGAAAACCAGCTGGCCGTTGTGCAAAAGTCCAACGACTCCCTGAAGAAGGAAGCCAGCCAGTTGCAAGACGAAAACTACTTGAAGCAAATCTTGCGTGACCGTTACGGTTATTCGAAGAAAAACGAAACGATTTACAACCTGCCCAACTAGGCAGTGATTAAAAGCCACCCCTTGGGGTGGCTTTTCTAGAAAGCATGCAAAAAACCATTGAGGAAACAATTCAAGACTTGGCCCTGCCAAAGCGGGTCGTCATCGGCTGTTCGGGTGGCTTGGATTCGACGGTCTTAGTTGATAGTTTGGTTCGCTATCGACCGGACCTGACCGTGATTTTAGCCCACGTCAACTACTCCCTGCGGGAAGAAAGCAACGGGGATGCCGACTTTGTGCGGGCCTTAGCTGAAAAACAGGACTTGCGCTACTTTGAAAAGCAAGCGGACCTGTCCGACTTGGCCAGCGGGGTGGAAGAAGCGGCCCGGAAGATTCGCTACGACTTTTTTGAGGCGGTGAAAGAAGAAGTGGGGGCCGACGCCATTTTGCTGGCCCACCACCAAGACGACCAGGTCGAAACCATCCTGCTCCAGGTTATCCGGGGCGGCCTTTTGCAAAAAAAGACGGGGATGGCGGTCAAACAGGGTCACTATCTGCGGCCCTTTTTGGGACTGTCAAAGGCAAGCCTGAAGGATTATGCCGAGGAACAAGGCCTGACTTGGCGGGAAGATGTCACCAATCAGGACCCGGACTACACCGGGCGCAACCAGCTACGGCAGGTCGTTGTTCCGGCCTTAACCAAGATCAATCCCAAAGCCAAGGAGCACTTGCTGGCTTTGGCTGAGCAGTTGGGAGGGGCTGAAGCCCTTATTGAAGAACGGGCGAAGGAATTGCTGCCGGCCTTTTGTCAGGATTATGAATCCGTTCCCAGCTCCTGGTGGCCAGCCCTGCTAAAAGAAGAAGCAAGACAGGCCGGCCTCTTTAAGCTGACCGAGGCACAGCTGAAAGCCATGGTTCGACTGCTAAAAAACGAGCAAAAGCCCCAGGGCCGAATCGATTTGGCCGAGAGCTTCAGCTTTCAAAAAAGCTACCGACGGGTCGCCTTTGTTAGACTCAGTCAAGAAAAGAAAAAATCGGTCGAAAAAATCGGCAAAGACGGGCAACAGGCCGGCTCTCTTGTGTTAGAATTAGACCAATGGTATTTTTGGCAGGGTTTATGCCTTGGCGTCCGCTCAGTTAGCGAGCAAGAGAGTGGTGAAAACCGGCTCTTATTGCCCGCCGATTATGTCGGACCGCTGACATTGGAACGGGCCAAAGTGAATGATCGGATTCCCTTGAACGGGGGTAGTAAGACCGTCCGCCGGCTTCTAATCGATGAAAAAATACCAGCAGAAGAAAGGCCGCAAACCGATCTTCTCAAGGACCGAGAAAAGAATGTTTTGGCCGTCTTTTTAGGACAAAAGCGTTGGTATTACACCCGTTTTTGGCCAAAGGATCGACCAAGTGGCAAGCAAAGCTTAGTATGGCGAATTGAGGAAAACTAGTGGATAACGATATTCAAGAAGTATTATTTGACCAACAGCAAATCCAAGAAGCAGCAGATCGGCTCGGTCAGACAATTACCAAGGACTACGCGGGCCAAAAGCCTTTGGTGCTCTCCGTTTTGAAGGGGGCCTACCTGTGGACGGCCGACGTGATTCGTAAAATTGACCTGTACGTTGACTTGGAATTCATTAAGATTTCTTCTTACCATGGTGGGGTTTCGTCATCAAACGAAATCGCTTTGGTAACCGACGTGCAGTCCGATGTGAAGGGCCGTGACGTCTTGATTCTAGAAGATATCGTGGACACTGGTCAGTCGCTGCAGTTCTTGGAGGACTTGCTGCTTTCCCGTGGCGCACACTCAGTTCGGGTGGCCACCCTTTTGGATAAGAAGGAAGGGCGCAAAGTCGACATCAAAGCAGACTACGTCGGCTTTGACGTTCGCAACGAATTCGTTGTCGGCTACGGCCTTGATTACAAGGGTCTTTACCGCAACCTGCCATACGTTGGCATTCTAAAGCAAAGTATTTATAGTTAAGCGGGTTTTTGCTCGTTGACTTTTTTATCGGAAACGGTAGAAAAATTTTAGATAAGGATTGAGGATTTCAGATGAAAAACCAAAACGGCGGCTTCTTTCGAAGCTCCTTTCTATACGTCATCATCTTCCTGGCGGTAATCGCTGGGATCTACTCCTTCATGGGTGGATCAAAGACGACGACAAAGACGGTTTCCCAGTCGGAATTCGTAAAGAGTCTTTCCGATAAGGAAATCGATTCCTTTACTATCCAACCTGGAAACGATGTGTACAACGTTAGCGGAACGTACAAGAAGAGCCAGTCGCAAAAAAGCTCAAACTCCGGTTTGAACGCCTTGATTGCCCAGCAATCATCAACGACGAAGTTCCAAACGTCCGTTTTGCAAAACGATTCGTCCATTAAGGACATTACGGCTGCGGCCAAGAAGACCAACACGGAAATGACGACCAAGCCGGCCGCTTCTTCTGGTTTCTGGTTGAACCTGATTATTTCCATTGTGCCAATGCTTTTGATTTTGGGCATTGCCTACATGATGATGTCCCAGTCAGCCGGTAAGGGTGGCCAGGGCGGCATGATGGGGAACTTTGGCAAGTCCAAGGCTAAGCCTTCGGATCCAAAGGACAACAAGACCCGCTTTACCGACGTGGCTGGTGCTGACGAAGAGAAGGAAGAACTCGTTGAAGTTGTTGAATTCTTGAAGTCACCAAAGAAGTTCACCGAAATGGGTGCCCGCATTCCAAAGGGTGTCTTGCTCGAAGGACCTCCGGGAACTGGTAAGACGATGTTGGCCAAGGCGGTTGCTGGTGAAGCTTCCGTGCCATTCTTCTCAATTTCTGGTTCCGACTTTGTCGAAATGTTTGTCGGTGTTGGTGCTTCCCGTGTTCGTGACCTCTTTGAACAGGCCAAGAAGAACGCGCCAGCCATCATCTTTATCGATGAAATCGATGCCGTGGGTCGCCGTCGTGGCTCCGGTATCGGTGGTGGAAACGACGAACGTGAACAAACGCTGAACCAAATCCTGATTGAAATGGACGGTTTTGATAACTCCGAAGGTGTCATTATCTTGGCATCAACCAACCGTTCTGACGTTTTGGATCCCGCCTTGCTTCGTTCCGGCCGTTTTGACCGAAAGATCATGGTTGGGGCACCGGATGTTAAGGGTCGTGAGGCCATCTTGAAGGTGCACGCGAAGAACAAGCCATTGGCTGATTCCGTGGACTTGAAGGCGATTGCTCACCAAACGCCTGGCTACGTCGGGGCCGACTTGGAAAACTTGTTGAACGAAGCGGCCTTGCTGGCTGCCCGTCGCAACAAGGAGACCATCGACGCCGCCGACTTGGACGAGGCCGAAGACCGAATCTTCCAAGGACCGGCCAAGGCGAACAAGACCATGTCTGACTTGGAGCGCAAGACGACCGCCTTCCACGAAGCCGGTCACGCCCTGGTTGGTTTGGTGAAGTCCAACGCCTCGGTTGTCCGCAAGGTGACGATCGTTCCCCGTGGGCGCATCGGTGGTTACGCCTTGATGACGCCAAAGACCGACCGTTACAACATCCGTTATTCCGAAGCCCTCGAACAGTTGGCTGGTTTGATGGGTGGTCGGGCTGCCGAACTCGCAACCTTTGATGAAGCTTCATCTGGGGCTGCTAACGATTTCCAGCAGGCAACCAACCTGGCCCGTCAAATGGTGACGGCCTATGGTATGTCTGACAAGTTGGGCATGGTTCAACTTGAAGGAAACGCCTCCGTTTCATACAACGAGGGTGGCGGTGCCAAGTCTTATTCAGAGCAAACGGCTGCCTTGATTGACGAAGAAGTTCGTCGCTTGACTAAGCAGGCCTTTGAAGAAGCAACCAAGATTTTGACTGAAAACAAGGAAAAGTTGGCTCAGATTGCCAACGCCTTGCTCGAAGTCGAATCACTTGACGAAAAGCAAATTAAAGACATCTACGAAACCGGTCACTTCACGCCAAAGAGCGAAGAAGAAGACGATGATGCCAAGTCTTATGACCAGACGAAGGAAGCCTTGGACCACAAGGAAGACCAAGTCGAAGACGCTGAAGAAAAGGGACAAGCTGACGCTGACCAGGCCTTGGAAGACGATTCCGAAAAGCCTGAAAACCCCGATGACGCACCGTCTGATGACGATTCAAAGGCATAAGCACAAAAAAGTTGGCCTCGGCCAACTTTTTTTCTTGAAAGGAGAACGCAATGGCAGATCAATTAATCAAAGTCATTACAAAGGACGAGGCCTTCCGTGCCTTCGCCGTTGATGGCACTAAGCTGGTCCAAGAAGCGGCCAGTTCACACGAAACTTCCCGTCTGGCAACGGTTGTCTTAGGGCGGGCCCTTTTAGCCACTGAAATCCTGGCCCAAGCAACCTTGAAAGGTGAGGAGCGCTTGAACGTTAAGATGGCCGGCCGGGGACCAATTGGCCAGATTGTGACCGAGGCCGACACGAAGGGTGCGGTTCGGGGCTATGTGTCAAACCCAACCATCGAACCGATCGTTAATGACGACAACCAATTGAACGTGGCCGGTGCCGTTGGCAATAACGGTTCCTTCCAGGTGACCAAGTTTGCGCCCTATTCCAACCCCTACATTGGCCAATCCATCATGGTCTCTGGTGAAATCGGTGACGACTTTACCTACTACTTGACCCATTCGGAACAGATTCCTTCCGTAATTGGTGTTGGGGTGACGATGAATCCGGATGACACGGTTAAGGCGGCCGGGGGCTTCTTAGTTCAGGCCTTGCCGGGCGCTACTGACGCCCAATTGACCGAGCTAAACGAGAAGCTGCAGCAAATGCCTGCTTTGGCGACCTTGCTTGGCAACAAGAAGGGGCCTTTGGCCATCTTGGACGCCATCTTGGGTGAGCAAAACTACAGCAAGCTGCAGGCCGTGACAATCGGCTTGGCCGCTGAGCCTTCAAAGGAGGCCTACGCTGAGCAGTTGGCAACACTGCCTTCTTCGGAAATCCAAGCGATGATTGATGAAGACGGTGGGGCCGAAGTCCGGGGCAAGTTCTCCGGCAAGCGCCACCAGTTTACCGCCCACGAATTAGACATGATTTTACAAGATGTCTTAAAACGAGAAGCGGAACAAAAAGAAGACGAAGGGTCCGATAAGGATCAATAAAGTTAAAAAAGTCGGCTCTGGCCGGCTTTTTAAATGGACTGGCATTTGCTATACTGTTTAATAGATAAATGCGAAAAATCGCCGACAGGAAGGTAATCAACCATGGCTGAAGAAAAAGCCCTTAACGATCAGATGCGTGCGCGCCGCCAGAAGATGGCCGCCCTGCAAGACGATCTCAATATCGATCCGTTCGGTCACCGTTTCGATCGCGATGCGTTGGCTTTCGATCTACACGAAAAGTTTGATGGCAAGAGCCAGGAAGAGTTGGAAGAAAACCCGGTCAAGGTTGTCATTGCCGGGCGAATGGTTGCCAAGCGTGGGGCCGGTAAAGTCATCTTTGCCGACCTCCGCGACCGTTCCGGTCAAATCCAAATCTACGCCCGCCGCGACGACTTGGGGGAGAACTACCCAATCATCAAGCGTGCCGACTTGGGTGACTTTTTAGGAATTGAAGGGCAGATGATGAAGACCGAGGCCGGTGAATTGACGGTTTTGGTTTCCCACCTGACCCACTTGTCAAAGGCTTTGCGTCCAATGCCCGACAAGTTCCACGGAATTTCAGATGTCGAAACCCGTTACCGTAAGCGTTACCTGGACTTGATTGCCAACAAGGAATCACTGGTTCGCTTCCAACAGCGGTCAAAAATCATTTCGGCCATTCGTGCCTACATGGAAGGCCAAGACTTCTTAGAAGTCGAAACGCCAATCCTGCAGACCCAGGCTGGTGGTGCTGCGGCTAAGCCATTCATCACCCACCACAACGCTCTAAACATCGACATGTACATGCGGATTGCTACCGAGCTTTACCTGAAGCGCTTAATTGTTGGTGGCATGGAACGGGTATACGAAATTGGCCGGATCTTCCGTAACGAAGGAATGGATCCTAAGCACAACCCAGAATTCACTTCCCTTGAATCCTATGCTGCCTACTGGGACTTCCACGACGTCATGGACGAAACGGAAGGCATCTTTAAGGCCGCCGCTGCTGCCGTGCACCCATCTTTGAAGCTGAACTACCAGGGAACGGACATCGACTTGAACCAGTCCTTTGCCCGCAAGCACATGGTTGACTTGATTAAGGAAAAGACCGGGGTCGACTTTTGGCCGGAAATGACGGTTGAAGAAGCCCAAAAGCTGGCCGATGACCACAAGGTCAAGTACGAAAAGTACTGGACGGTTGGCCACATTATCAACGCCTTCTTTGAAGAATTCGTTGAAGATACTTTGGAACAACCAACCTTTGTCTTCGGACACCCGGTTGAAGTTTCCCCATTGGCTAAAAAGAACGCCGATGATCCACGCTTTACGGATCGTTTCGAGCTCTTTATCATGGGTTCTGAATACGCCAACGCCTTTACCGAATTGAACGACCCAATCGACCAGCGGGCCCGTTTTGAAGCACAGGTTGCTGAACGTGAAAACGGTAATGACGAAGCCGAAGGAATTGATGAAGACTTCATCGAAGCCCTTGAATACGGTATGCCACCAACAGGTGGTTTGGGAATCGGAATTGACCGTTTGGTCATGCTGCTGACGGATACGAACACGATTCGTGACGTCATCCTCTTCCCAACGATGCGCCCATAAAACGCTTTCTTATTGACGTGCTTAACTTTTCTTTGTATACTGATTGAGTTAGTTAAGCACTAATTATTCCGAATTAGCTCAGTTGGTAGAGCACACGACTGTTAATCGTGTTGTCGTCGGTTCGAGCCCGACATTCGGAGTTTTCAGACCGCACATTTTGTGCGGCTTTTTTTTGCTTTTTTTAAATGTTTCGGATATAGTTTTTAATAACGAATTATCTAGGATGGTTCGGTTTGAAATAACTGGTGACTGTGAGCACCGATTTTGAAAGGAATTGAATATGCATGATGTAAGTACGCAAGTGGAACATTTGCACTACCGGGACTTCTCAAAGAACCAGAAGCTAACGCTCTGGTCTTCGACCGCTGGATTTGGTTTGGAGCAGATGGATTTGTTGCTCATCTCTTTTGCAATGGCCTCCATCATTAAGACCTTTGGGATTTCCAATTTCCAAGGGGGATTGATTGCCACCTTCACGACGTTTGGAACGTTGCTCGGGGGATTGGTTTTTGGAATGTTGGCTGACCGTATCGGACGTGTCCGCGTCTTTACTTGGACAGTGGTCATCGTTGCTTTTGCGACAGGGGCCATTTACTTCGCCCACAACATTTGGTTGATCTACATTCTTCGTTTTATCGCGGGAGTCGGAACTGGGGCTGAATACGGTGCTGGAATCACGTTGATTGCTGAAAACTTTGCCGGTAAGAAGATCGGTAAGTTGACGTCACTCACGCAGATTGGTGGACAGATGGGCGTTATCATCGCCGCCCTCGCTTCTGCCGTTATCATTCCTAACTTCGGTTGGAACGCCTTGTTCTTGTTTGGTTTGTTCCCAGCCTTCTTAGCCTTTGTTTTGCGCCCTTAAAGGAATCAGATGAATTCCTTGAAACGAAGGAAGCGCGTCAGGTTGAAAAGGAATCCGTTGTTGAAAAGGCCCCAATCTTGTCCGTCTTCAAGACACCAGGATTGGCTTACCAGACCGTCGCTTTGATCTTGATGATGATGGTCCAAACTGGGTGTTACTTCGGGTTGATGAACTGGTTGCCAAAGATTATGCAAATGCAAATGCACTTGAAGCCAGCCAATTCAAACCTTTTCATGATTATGACAATCATTGGAATGTCACTTGGAATGTTCATCTTCGGGTACGCCCTGGACCACTTTGGTCCTCGCGCAGCCTTTGGTAGCTTCTTGTTCATGGCTTCTCTGAGCGTTTACCTCTTGCTCTTTGCCAAGACCACGATGGCTTTGGTTCTGATCATGATGGTTGTTGGCTTCTTCTCGAACGGAATGTACGCCGGTTACGGGATTGTTGTTTCACGCCTTTACCCAACGTATGCACGAGTAACGGCGAATTCCGTTGTTTCATCAGTTGGAAAGATGCTCGGTGGCTTCTTTACGCCAATCATCGGATTCTTAATGGATCAGTACACATTGGGACACGTGATGATGTTCTTCACGATTGCCTACTTGTTCTCACTCATCATCATGTTGAGTATCCCAGCGCTTCGTCGCTCGGATGTTAAGTTTTGAAATGATTTTATTTTTTAAAAAGCCGACAAATGTCGGCTTTTTTGTTGCTTTTTAAAAGAAAAACCGCTATCATATTCGATAGTGTTAAGACATTTGTCCGCACAAAATAAATGGCGTCTGTGAGCGTCACTTTTGAAAGGAATAAAAAGCATGCAAGAAGCGGCTAACAAGCAGTCGGTAGAACACTTACGCTACCGCGATTTTACTAAGAACCAGAAGTTGACCCTCTGGTCAACAACCACGGGATTTGGTTTGGAGCACATGGATCAGCTCTTCATTTCCTTTGCGATGTCATCAATCATCGCCTCCCTGCACATCTCAAACTTCGCCGGGGGATTCATCTCAACGATTTCAATGTTTGGATCATTGATTGGTGGATTGTTCTTCGGAATGTTGGCTGACCGTATCGGTCGTGTTCGCGTCTTTACTTGGACGTTGATCATTGTGGCCTTCGCCACTGGTATGATTTACTTCGCTCACAACATTTGGTTGGTTTACTTGTTCCGCTTCATCGCGGGAGTTGGAACCGGAGCCGAATATGGTGCCGGAGTGACGTTGATTGCCGAAAACTTCGCTGGTAAGAAAATCGGTAAGTTGACTTCCCTCACGCAAATCGGTGGCCAGGTTGGTGCTGTTTTGTCTGCCATCGCCTCAGCCATCATCATCCCAACCTTCGGATGGAACGCCTTGTTCTTGGTTGGTTTGGTCCCAGTGCTCTTGGCCTTTGTTTTCCGCCTTCACGTGAAGGAATCAGACGAATTCGAAGCCCAAAAGAAGCACCGTCAAGAAGCTAAGGAAACGGTTGTCGAAAAGGCACCAATCCTTGAAGTCTTCCGTACGCCAGCCATGGCTTACCAAACAATCGCCTTGATTTTGATGATGATGATTCAAATCGGTGGGTACTACGGTTTGATGAACTGGTTGCCAAAGATCATGCAAAAGCAATTGCACTTGTCTGTTTCAGGTTCATCACTCTGGATGATTGTCACAATCGTTGGAATGTCACTTGGAATGTACATGTTCGGGTTCTTCTTGGACAACTTCGGTCCACGGGTTGCCTTCGGTGTGTTCTTGGCTTTGGCCGCCATTTCCGTTTACTTGCTCTTGGTTGCCCACAGCGCCTGGTCGCTGCTCATCATCATGATGGTCGTTGGATTCTTCTCTAACGGTATGTACGGTGGTTATGGAGTGGTTGTATCACGTTTATACCCAACGTACGCTCGTGTAACGGCAAACTCCGTTGTGGCCTCATGTGGAAAGTTCTTGGGAGGATTCTTCCCACCAATCATCGGTTGGTTGATGGACAAGTACACGTTGGGACATGTCATGATGTTCTTCACGGCCATGTATCTCTTCTCACTCTGCGTGATGTTGACGATTCCTGCCTTCCGTCGCAAGGATATCAAGTTCTAATACAACTTATTTAAAATCGTTTAAGAGTCGCCTTTGGCGGCTCTTTTTTCTTTTTGCAAGCGCTTGCGTTGGTTTCCTGAACTCTGTATAGTAGCAGGTGGTGTTTTAACGCCAAACAATGTTTAGGCGAAATAATTGGGGCCTGCGAGCCTCGGTTTTGAAAGGAAAATTGAATAAATGACAAAGACTGCCAACGATGCTGAGGCAATTCATTATAAGGATTTTACTAAGCAGCAGAAAGTGACCATGCTTTCAACGACTGCTGGCTTCAGTTTGGAACACATGGATCATTCCTTGATTCCAATCGCGACAACTGCCATTGTGACTTCGCTTGGGGTAAGCCAAGCAGCGGCCGGATTAATTACGACTTTTGCTATGACGGGAACGCTTTTAGGCGGTCTTTTCTTTGGTATGTTGGCCGATAAAATCGGTCGTGCCCGTATTTTTAACTGGACGATTTTCGTGGTGGCCTTCGCCACCGCTGCCCTGTACTTTGCCGATAACATCTACGAAATTTACTTCTTAAAGTTCGTGGCCGGCTTTGGTACTGCCGCCGAATACGGGGCTGGGGTAACCCTGATTGCCGAAAGTTTTGCCGGTAAGAAAATCGGTCGCTTGACTTCCCTGGCCCATATTGGTGGCCAAACGGGAACGATATTAGCGGCCATTGCCTCGGCCGTTATTTTGCCAAAGTACGGCTGGAATGCGCTCTGCCTCTTTGGCCTTTTGCCAATTGCCTTTGCCTTCTTTGTTCGACGAAACCTGCAAGATTCAGCAGAATTTGAAGAAGCCCGTCGGCAACAGGAACTGGAAAAGAAGAAGCAACGCCTCCCAATCGTTGAAGTTTTTAAAACCCCGGCTTTGGCCTATCAAACGATTGCCCTTGTCCTGATGATGATGGTTCAAATTGGTGGGTACTACGGGATCTTGACTTGGTTGCCAAAAACCATGCAGGCCCAGCTTGGTTTGCCAGTTTGTAAATCAACGCTTTGGACCGTTGCCATGGTTATTGGGATGTCGCTTGGAATGTATTTCTTCGGTTCCTTCCTCGATAAGTTTGGTCCACGCAAGGCCTTCGGGTTCTTCTTGTCCTTCTCGGCCATCGCGCTTTATTTGCCAACCTTTGCCAATAACGCGGCAACGCTTTTGATCATTATGCTGATCGTCGGCTTCTTTTCAAATGGCATGTATGCCGGCTTTGGTGTTATTGTTTCACGACTTTACCCAGCCGAAGCCCGGGTGACGGCAAACTCGGTTGTTTCATCCGGAGGAAAGTTCCTGGGTGGCTTTTTCCCTGCTATTGTGGGGGTCTTGATGGATAAGTTTTCTTTCACTTACGTTCTTTTGTTCTTTACGCTGAGCTATCTCTTCTCACTAGCCGTGATGATGACGATTCCTGCTTTGAGGCGGCGCAACGTTGAATTTTAAATTGCTTTTTAGTCGCCTTTAGGGCGACTTTTTTAATTGCTGCTTAGTCCCCTTGGAACTTTGTTGTTGCGGTTAAAAGAGCTGCGGGTGCCGTAGAAAAATCTTTTTCGTTTTTTACGAAAAAACGTTGACAGGGATGGGGTGAGATGGCATAATTAAATAGTTGTTTTGATACAACACACGCATTATTCCGAATTAGCTCAGTTGGTAGAGCACACGACTGTTAATCGTGTTGTCGTCGGTTCGAGCCCGACATTCGGAGTATGCCGATGTAGCTCAGTTGGTAGAGCACGGGTATCGTAAACCTGGGGTCGAAGGTTCGAATCCTTTCGTCGGCATCCCTAACGTCTCACTTCGGTGAGGCGTTTTTTTGTTGTTCTTTGTCCAAGATGGCCAAAAGCAGCAACTTAGCTGGTCAATCCAGCTCGAAAGTGTTTGAATAAAGCAAAGGGGAGTGCTTTGCTCTTGTTCTGGACGAAAAAATGGGCAGAAAAAAAGCAGGCCCGAAGGTCTGCTTTTCTTGCTTGATGCGGATGGCGGGAGTCGAACCCGCACGTCCTAAAGCGGACACAGGATCCTTAATCCTGCGCGTCTGCCAATTCCGCCACATCCGCAACTTAACTTTTAAAAGTTTACCGGGAAAGTCGACTTTTGTCAAGCTTCTTCTAAAAAATGCGAATCTTTTCGTCGCCGGGGCAAATCTCTGATAAACTAGTACAAGATTGGAGAAATACTGATGAAGTTATTTAATTGGTCGAAACAAGACCAGCAACGAAAAACCGAGTTAAGCCGGGTCGAATTCCTGCAAGAAGAAAACGACCAGCTCTTGGATCAAATTGAGTCCTTAAAGCTCGATGTGACCGAATTGGAAGCCGAACGAAACCGCCTGCAGGAACTCTTGGAACGTTCCGGCTTTAAGCGCCGCTTGCTGCGGATTGGCGCGGGCTTGATTGTTCTCGCTCTGACCTACGCACTGCTGGTCTTTGTTGGCGAACGAAACAGCAACTTACCGTGGTTGCTGCTGATTGAAGCGGCCTTCATTGTCTTCATGGGCCGGGGTGAAGAGAAATGACCGGGGCCGTGCGTCGGCCATTGGTCTTGGCCAACTGGAAGATGAACATGGCACCGGATCAGGTGAAGCCCTACTTGGCAACTGTCTTACCGGAAGTTGAAAAGGATGAGGCTGCCGATGTGGCCATTGCCGCCCAGGACCTTTACCTGCCTGAGATGCTGTCGTTGACTGCTTCTAGTCGCCTGATGCTTTCTGCTGAGAACGCCCACTGGACCGATGACGGAGCCTACACGGGCGAAACCTCTCCGAAGGCCCTGGCGGCGCTCGGAGTGGATTACGTTTTGATCGGCCACTTTGAACGGCGCAAGCTCTTTAATGAAACCGATGAACGGGTGAATTTGAAGACCAAGGCTGCGCTGAAAAACGGGTTGAAGCCAATTGTCGACTTGGATGAGGATTTGTCAGCCTACGCTTCTGCCGACCCGAAAACGGTTGTCTTGAAGCAACTGGCCCTGGCCTTGGACGGTATTTCCGAAACGGCCATGAAGAACGTCGTGATTGCCTATGAGCCAACCTGGGCAATTGGCTCCGGGGAAGCTGCTTCCGCTGAGCAGGCTGAAAAGTCCGCCGCCCTGATTCGCGCTAGCCTGGCCAACTTGTATAGCCCGGCTTTGGCCGAACAGACCCGGATTCTCTACGGGGGCTCGGTCACGACGAAAAACGCCGCGGACTTCTTGTCGCAAGAAGACATTGATGGGATTTTGGTTGGTAAAGCCGCGCTGGACCCCAAGCAGTTCTTGGAGCTGATTGACATCGCCCAAGAAACCCGTTAAAGCCTTTGCGACATCGCAAGAATTTAAGATCTTTTGTCAGTTGGCCTTGCCGACTGACTTTTTTATTGCAAATAAAGGGGGAAGTCTTCTAGTTTACTGTTCAATTTGCTAAATAAGGGTGGTATACTTTAATTGGAATTATTTAAAGAATAACCCACAGACAAAAGGAGAACAGCTAAATGTCTTTGATTTCAGATATTATCGCACGTGAAGTTCTGGATTCCCGTGGAAACCCTACGGTTGAAGCCGAAGTTATCACTGAAGTTGGTGGATTCGGACGTGGTATCGTCCCATCCGGTGCCTCAACTGGTGAACACGAAGCCGTTGAATTGCGTGACGGTGACAAGAACCGCTTTGGTGGTAAGGGTGTAACGAAGGCCGTTGCCAACGTTAACGGTGCAATCGCTAAGGCCTTGGTTGGTAAGTTTGACGTAACGGACCAACGTGCCATCGACCAAGCCATGATCGACTTGGACGGTACGAAGAACAAGGGTAAGTTGGGTGCCAACGCCATCTTGGCTGTCTCAATTGCCGTTGCTCGTGCAGCTGCTGACGAATTGGGTATGCCATTGTTTGCTTACATCGGTGGTATGAACTCATACGTAATGCCAACGCCAATGATGAACGTCATTAACGGTGGTGCTCACTCTGACAACAAGGTTGATTTCCAAGAATTCATGATCATGCCTGTTGGTGCTCCTTCAATCAAGGAAGCCATCCGTTATGGTTCAGAAACTTTCCACGAATTGAAGAAGTTGTTGGCCGCTGACGGCAAGGCTACTTCAGTTGGTGATGAAGGTGGATTCGCCCCTGACTTTGCTAACAACGAAGAACCTTTGCAGTACTTGATCAAGGCCATCGAAGGTGCTGGTTACAAGCCAGGTAAGGACATCGCCATCGCTGTCGATGTTGCTTCTTCTGAATTGTGGGATGCTGAAAAGCAAAAGTACGTTTTGCGTTGGTCAACCAAGGAAGAATTTGCTACGGCAGACTTCATCAAGTACTTGGAAGACTTGGCAGACCGTTACCCAATCATCTCAATCGAAGATCCTATCGACGAAAACAACTGGGATGACTGGGCTGAAATCACCAAGGAACTTGGCAAGAAGGTTCAATTGGTTGGTGACGACTTCTTCGTTACGAACACTGAATACTTGGCTAAGGGAATCCGCATGGGTGCCGCTAACTCAATCTTGATTAAGGTTAACCAAATCGGTACGATGACTGAAACGATGGAAGCCATCGAAATGGCTAAGGAAGCTGGTTACACGGCTATCGTTTCACACCGTTCTGGTGAAACGGAAGACACGACGATCGCTGACTTGGTTGTTGCAACCAACGCTGGTCAAATCAAGACTGGTTCAATGTCACGTACTGATCGTATCGCAAAGTACAACCAATTGATCCGCATCGAAGAATTGCTCGGCGACACTGCCAAGTACAAGGGTGTTCACTCATTCTACAACTTGTCAGCACAAGCTCGCGAAGCTATCCAAGCAAAGTAATTTGCTTAAGAAAAACGCTCCTCTGGGAGCGTTTTTTTATTTGCTTTCGTGTTAAGGTGTAGAACAAAGAAGTCAAAGGAGATGCTACCATGCTAACACGCTGTCTTTGGGTCACCAACGGCCTGCTGATTCAAGAATTGGTCGATTACCACGATAACGAATATAGCCGGCCGGTTCATGATGAACAAAGGGCCTTTGAATACCTCTGCCTCGAACTCTTTCAATCCGGCCTGTCCTGGCAAACGGTATTAAGGAAGCGGGCAGCATTGAGGGAGGACTTCTTCGACTTTGATTTGGAGCGGGTGGCGGCCATGCGGCCGGTTGATGTGGAACGGTTGATGGCTGATCCGCGGATTATTCGCAACCGGCGCAAGATTGAGGCGGTGATTCGAAACGCCCAGCTGTTGTTGGACTGGCACCAATCCGGTGAACAACTGATCGATTGGCTCTGGTACTTTACCGATGGGGAGGTAATCGACATCGGCCCGGGTCCTGGGGAAAAGTTACCGGCGCAGACGACTTTATCAAAGGTGGTTTCGGCGGAATTGAAGCAGGCCGGCTTCTCCTTTACGGGACCGGTCGTGATCGAGTCCTTTTTGCAGGCCGTCGGCATTCACAATGGCCATAATCAAAACTGTGATTGGCATGATTTGATGGCAAAATAAAAAGAGGAGGAGCGCTTGCTCTTCCTCTTTTTTCGTTCATAGAATGCGCGATCCGGGAGTCGAACCCGGATTGCAAGAACCGGAATCTTGCGTGCTATCCATTACACCAACCGCGCGAACTATGTTATTATAACCTACTTTTTTGGAATTTCCAAGTAGGTCTCACCAATCTTTTTGAAGGTAATGCGCCCTGCAAAGCGGTTGGTTAAGGCGTTTTCAAAGTCGGCCACGGCCGCTGGGTCAACGGCTACCTGATGGTGGACGGCCGTGTCAAAGACCGTGTCCAGCAGGGGGTAGTCTTCTTCTTTTAGCCAATAAGTCAGCTCATCGTTATTGGAGTAGTCGACGGTCAGTTCGAGAACGGCCCGGTTTAAACGCTGAACTAGGCCTAGGGCGTCTAGTCCCT
Organism: Fructobacillus papyrifericola; assembly: GCF_018437235.1. Taxonomy (GTDB): domain Bacteria; phylum Bacillota; class Bacilli; order Lactobacillales; family Lactobacillaceae; genus Fructobacillus; species Fructobacillus papyrifericola. The sequence continues at coordinate 87,288 of NZ_JAAMFJ010000007.1, forward strand.
GGGCCGTCGTCCCCGCATAGGCGCGAATCAAGCCACCGGCCCCCAATTTGATACCTCCAAAGTAACGGGTAACAACCGCTAGGACGTTGTGGACTCCCTGCTTCTGCAGGACTTCAAGCATTGGCACGCCAGCGGTGCCAGAGGGCTCGCCGTTGTCCGAGTAGCGTTTGATTTCATCGTTATCGCCAATCACGTAAGCGAAGACGTTGTGCGTGGCCTTGTAGTGCTCCTTGTTTATCCGCTCAATCCTTTCCTTGGCCTCTTCTTCGCTGTTGACGCGTGCCAGGTAGATGAGAAAGTCGGACTTCTTAATGGTCTGTTGCCAGTGGCCCTCTTCTGGTTTTAGTAAGTAAAAGTCTTCCATGCCTCGTATTATAACATGAAGGTAATTCAGCAGTTAGTCGCCATGGCGTGACAGGGGAGGTGGGTCTTTATGGAGCATGAAAACTTGTACGGCCGCTTGCATACCTGGCCGAAGAACCGGCCTGTTCCAGAAGGCGCCCAAGTTTTACCGGTGCGTGTCAACGGCCGTTGTTTTCGCTGTGCCGGTCGCCGAAAGGCCCTCTTGCCACATGGCCAAAGTTACTGCCTCGATTGTCTAATGATTGGCCGGGTATCGTCACTCGATTGCTTTTTAACGATTCCGGAAGCAAACGACTTTGCGCAATTGAGGCAAATGCGCTGGCAGGGTCAGTTGACTGAGAGACAGCAGGAGGCAAGTGCAGCGCTCCTGGAAAATCTGAAGGCTGGTCGAGACCAACTGCTTTTTGCGGTTACGGGAGCCGGTAAGACGGAGATGCTCTTTCCAATTCTCGATTGGGCCTTGGACCAGCGAATGCGCATTGCCTTTGTGGCCCCGCGAGTGGACGTGGTCTTAGAGTTGGCCCCGCGAATTCAGGCTGCCTTTGAGGTAACCATGCAGGTTCTCTATGGCGACCAAGTGGCTCCCTACCAATACAGTCAACTGGTCCTTGCCACCACGCATCAGCTCATGCGCTTTTACAGGGCCTTTGACCTGGTCATCATCGATGAGGTTGATGCCTTTCCATACAGGGGGAATAAGACGCTTGAACGAGCAATTCAGCAAGCCAAGAAAGAACAGGGCCGCTTGCTTTGGATGACGGCAACGGCTAGTCCGGCCATGCTGCGGGCGGTCAAAAAACAAAAGCTAATCCTAGTGTCTTTGCCTGCTCGTTTTCACGGTGGACCCTTGCCCAATCTGCAAGTTGTTTATGCGCCGAACTGGTCAAAGCGGCTGCCCGGTAAGATTGAGAAAAGACTACGGCAGTGGCTAAAGGAGCAGAAGCCCTTCTTTGTCTTTGTACCGAAGGTGGCTGACTTAGAAAGGGTCTGTCAGCATGTCCAAAGGGCCTTGGGTAATGAAGGGAAGGGCGAAACCGTGCATGCTAAAGACCCCAACCGTCTCGGAAAAGTCGCAAAAATGCGAGCAGGTGACTTCGACTTTTTAGTAACGACGACCATTTTGGAGCGGGGCGTGACCCTGTCGAATCTACAGGTGTTGATTCTCGGTGCTGATGATCCGACTTTTACAAGGGAGGCCTTAGTGCAGATGGCCGGTCGGGTTGGCCGGGACAAAAACCATTCGGATGGCGACGTGTTGGCGGTAGTTAGCGGTCCGAGCCGACGTGTCAAGGCGGCCCAAAAAGAAATTCGCCTGGTTAATGAGCGCGCCGAGAGGAGGCATCGATGAACTGTTTGCTATGTGCAGAGCCCCTTGTTGAAGAGCAGTCCCTTTTCTACTTGCTGACCGGCTACCGACCAGGCAAAGGGTTGCTCTGTCCAATCTGTTTGAAGCAATTTCAAAAAATCGGGCCCGTTTCCTGTCCGGGTTGCGGCCGAATCCAAGACGAGTGGCGGCTCTGTCAGGATTGTGAGCGTTGGAAGCATCAGGGACAAGCACTGCTCGAAAACCAGGCCCTTTATCAATATAACCAGCAGATGAAAGACTATATGGCCCGCTACAAGTTTATTGGCGATTACCGCCTCCGCCGGGTCTTTGCACAGGAAATGAGAGGGGCGGTTGGCAAGAAAATGCAAGAGGAACGGCTCGATCTGCTGGTACCGATTCCCATCAGCACAGAACGAATGGGTTCACGGGGCTTTAATCAGGTGCTGCCCCTTCTGCCAAAGTCAAAGAGGATGGAAGAGCTCCTAGCGGTTTTGCCTGGAAAACGAATCGATCAATCGGCTTTAAAGCGGGCAGACCGTTTAAGGAGTCGACAACCTTTTGAATTGGTCGAAGGAGCGAAGACTTTACTAGCGGGCCGGTCGGTCCTGTTAGTGGACGATGTCTATACCACCGGTCGAACGCTCTATCATGCGGCTCATCTTTTACTTGAAGCGGGCGCCACACGAGTTTGCAGTCTAACCTTGGCCCGCTAATTTTAAATGCCCCCGTGAAAAAATATGGCCAAAACGGGGATGCTTAAGAAATCCTAAGGTTTCAACGGAATGCTCCCTTGTTCAAAGGCGAAATATGGTATAATTGAAAGGATTTTAGGGAAGCGATTCCGTCTTCCTCAAGTAAGCAAAATTTGGAGTAAATGAACCATGGCAAGAGATATTGGAATTGATTTGGGAACAGCCAATGTGTTGATCTATGTTGAAGGTGAAGGAGTGGTTTTGAACGAACCATCCGTTGTTGCCGTTGACGATAAGACCGACCGCGTGTTGGCCGTTGGTGCTGAAGCCTACCGCATGGTCGGCCGTACGCCTGGAAACATCCGTGCCGTTCGTCCTTTGAAGGATGGCGTGATTTCGGACTTTGACATCACGGAAGCAATGTTGACTTACTTCGTGAACAAGTTGAACGTGAAGGGCTTCATGTCAAAGCCAAACATCATGATTTGTGCGCCAACCAACATTTCTGAAATCGAACGTAAGGCCATCATTCAGGCCGCTGAAAAGGCCGGTGGTGCCAAGGTTTACTTGGACTACGAACCAAAGGTTGCAGCCATTGGAGCCGGCTTGGACATCTTCAAGCCCGTTGGTTCCATGGTGATTGACATGGGTGGTGGAACTTCTGATATCGCCATCCTGTCACTTGGTGACATCGTTGTTGCCGAATCAATCCGTGTTGCCGGTGATCGCATGAACGTGGACATCGTCAACTACTTGAAGCGCGAACACAACTTGGTGGTTGGTGAACGTTCTGCCGAAACCATCAAGATTGAAATCGGTTCCGCTTTGCCATCTGAAAATCCAAAGACCATGGCCGTTCGTGGACGTGATAACTTCCAAGGAATGCCACAGACGATTACGGTTAACGCCAACGAAATCGAATCCGCCTTGCACGAAACGCTGTCACAAATTGCTGACGCCGCTCACTTGGCTTTGTCAAAGTTGCCACCAGAATTGGCTGCCGACATTATTGACCGTGGTATCATGTTGACCGGTGGTGGGGCCCTTCTTGAAGGAATTGACAAGTTCTTGTCAGACCGTCTTGGTGTGCCTGTCTTCATCGCTGATTCCCCATTGGACAACGTTGCCAAGGGAACGGGTGCCTTGCTCGAACACATGATGGCTAAGGACTAAGGAGTTTTTTGATGTCGAAGAAAAATCAGAGCTTTGCTGTTTCCTTGAAAAAGGAAGACGATTTGACGAAGGTCTTCGTTGAAGAACGCGAAATCGGTCAGATTGAAAAGAACCAGGGGGCCTTTGTTGGGACGCTTGGTAAGCAGGTTGTGATTGCTTCTGCTCAATCGGAAGACGAAGCATTGCAAACCATGCTTGCGACTTACAACCTTTACTATTAAAGTTTGAAAAGAATCCTTTGCCTCGGCAAGGGGTTTTTGTACATAAAGACTCATTATTTAGGGAGAAAACGATGCAACGTATCGGTGCTCATCAATCAAACCGGACTTCCGCTTCCGAACTGGACTGGGGAATGATTCTGGTCCTTATCTTGCTCATGTTGATTGGAATCTATTCGCTCTATTTCGCCATTCTAAACGGTGGAAAGGGGGCCTCACCCATTCGGGCGGTCATTATGCAGCTGCTTTACTGGGTGGTTGGTGCCTTCATGATTGCCTTTATCATGCGCTTTGACGCCTTTCAACTCTGGCGCTTGGCACCGGTTGCATACGGACTCGGAATTGTCCTCTTAATCGGGGTGCTCTTCTTCTATAACCGTGCCTTGGCTGCCTCTGCCGGTGCCAAGTCCTGGATTGCCTTTGGACCGGTTTCTCTGCAGCCCTCAGAAGTCGTTAAGCCGGCTTTCATCCTGATGCTTTCCAAAGTCGTGGCCAACCACAACCGACTTTATCCGGAGCACACGGTTGATTCCGACTGGCTTTTGATTGGAAAGATGGTCGGGGTCTTCCTGCCGGTTGCACTGCTAATCGCCTTGCAAAATGATTTGGGAACCCTTCTGGTCTTCATCGCCATGCTCGGTGGAATTACCATTGTTTCTGGCATTACTTGGCGCATTCTTGGCCCAATCTTGATTGCGGCTGGGACCTTTGGTTCCTTGATGCTCTTCTTGGTTACCTCGGCCATCGGACGAAGCATTCTGGGTGCCTTTGGCTTCCAAGCCTACCAGTTTGCCCGAATCGATGCCTGGCTGCACCCGGGACAGGATACGTCGGACACGGGTTATCAGACGTATCAGAACTTGAAGGCCATCGGGTCCGGTCAGTTCTGGGGATCTGGTTTTGGTAACATGCGAGTCTTTGTGCCGGTCCGTGAATCCGACATGATCTTTTCGGTTGTTGGTGAATCCTTCGGCTTTGTCGGGGGCGCCTTCTTGATTGCCGTTTACTTCTTGCTGCTCTACTTGATGATCAAGGCGACTTTCAAAGCTCGCAACTCCTTTTACGCATACATAGCAACTGGCGTTGTGGTCATGGTCCTCTTCCACGTCTTTGAAAACATTGGGATGAACATCGGCCTTCTGCCACTGACTGGAATTCCACTGCCCTTTATTTCGCAGGGAGGATCGTCTTTGCTTTCCAATATGATAGGAGTGGGGCTGATCATGTCCATGTCTTACCAGCAGCAAAGTCGAACCTTTAACGAATCAAATGACTTCTCACTCTAAGGGGGAATTCATGGATCAACTACAGACAATTGCAGAAAAGCAGGCCATCTTGCTTCGGCAATTACGGGCTGGCGACCTCTTCGAATCACTGCCCGACTTGCTCCGGGCGATTCGAGAGGAAGTCACTTATCAACCCGCTACGCCCCTTAGCCCCGTTCTTTCTGCAGACGAGGCCCTAGAAGAAATGGCCGCCTACCAAAGTCGCTGGTCTAGCCAGGATCAACTGGCGCCGGCCTATTTGGAAGATGCCGACTTGCGCCGTTTTGTCACGATGCTGTCGTCAACAAGGGAAAACGTCCGGGATACCGGCGCCTTCTTCTTTTTGGGCAACGCCATTCAGGGTGGCCATCTGAGTCGGCCACAGCTCGATTGGCTGACAGCCGAATTGATTGCTGACGAAAGACTTTTCGCCCATCTCTTTGAGGAAGAAAACGACGGGGCCTATTACCGGTCCTACTGCCTGGCCCTCTTAGCGATTCTTCTAAACGAGAATCTATCAGCCGATGAACCCTTTCTTTCCGAGCGTTTGCTAGAAGAAATCATTGGCCAATTGGGCATTTACCTCCTGGTCGAAAAGGATAGCCGGGGTTACGTGCCAGAGCATGGTTGGGTTCACGCCTACACCCACCTGGCCAACGTCTTGGGCCTGCTCTTTGACCAAGAGGGACTGAAACGGGCGGATAAGCTATACCTGCTGGCCTGCTTAATGACCAACCTACGTTCACTGAATACCCCCTTGACGATGGGGGAGATGGGCCGCTTGGTTGGCACGGTCTTGAACTTGGCCAAGCGGCACAAGCTCTATGCCGATTACCTGCTTCTTACTTTGAAGCTCTGGCGGCAGGACTTGGTTAACGAGCCCTTTGCCTCTTCTCGGGAAAGCTGGCAAATGCTCTACAACCGGGTCGACTTTTTCCAGCAGATTCTGGCCTATGGTCAGGAGGCCAGTCCGGCAGACGTTTGGCAGTACGCACAAACAACCAAAAACTATTTATCATAAAAAACAGCCGACCGGCTGCATTAGAAAAGGAATTTCTTATGGCTAAACAACACGTTGTCTTACTCTTTGGCGGAAACTCTTCGGAACACGATGTGTCCAAGCGTTCCGCTTATAACTATTACAAGGCGTTGGAAGAAACGGGCAAGTACGACCTGTCCGTTGTGGCAATTGCCCCAAACGGTTACTTCTTGGACGCTGACCGTTCCATGAAGATCATGATGCAAGAAGACGAGCAACCACTCGTCGATGCCTACATGGCCGAATTAAAGGACCGTGGTGTGCTGTCACCAATCAAGGCGCTGGAAGACTTGGCACCAATCGACATCTTTTTCCCAGTCGTTCACGGAAACTTGGGAGAAGACGGGACTTTGCAAGGCCTCTTCCGCTTGTTAGACAAGCCATACGTTGGCGCAGCACTCCGTGGCCACGCGGTGTCCTTCGATAAGGTTTTGACCAAGGAAATTCTGACGCAAAACGGCGTTCGAAACACCAAGTACTTGGTTACCTATGCTGCTGACGAGAAGCCATTGACTTGGGCCAAAGTCGAGCAGGAACTCGGTTCAGTTGTCTTCGTGAAGGCCGCTAACCAGGGATCATCGGTTGGTATCTCCCGTGCTGAAAACGAAGCCGAATTCGAAGCAGCCTTGAAGGATTCCTTCCAATACGATCGCAAGGTCTTGGTCGAAGCGGCTGTCAACGGTCCGCGTGAATTAGAAGTCGGTGTCATTGGAAACGATGAGATTTTGGTTTCTGAAATCGGGGCCCACCAAGTGCCCGACCAGGGTGGCGACGGTAAGGGCTGGTATGACTACCACTCCAAGTTCGTTGACAACTCTGAAGTGGCCTTTGAAATTCCAGCCAAGCTGCCGGCCCCTGTCACAGAAGAAATCAAGGCGATGGCTAAGAAGGCCTACCGCGTCTTGAACTTGCAGGGCGAAGCCCGCATGGACTTTTTGATTGATGAAGACAACGTGCCTTACTTGGGTGAACCAAACACCCTGCCAGGCTTCACGAACATGTCCCTGTTCAAGCGCCTTTGGGATTACTCCAACATTAACAATGCCAAGTTGGCTGACATGTTGGTCGAATACGGTTTTGACGCTTATAAGAAGTCAAAGGAAATTTCTTATTCCTTTGAATCACTTGGTGAAGAAAAAGTCGGAACCTTTAACGGGGAAGACGGTAACCAAGGCTAATAAAAAAGCAGACCGAAAGGTCTGCTTTTTTATATTGGAAGGGCTTATCATTTCTCGCGGACGACCAGCACGTCGGTTTTACTAATTCGTGTAACGTAGGAGGTAACAGAACCAACCACCAAACGCTCCACGGCGTTTAGCCGGTTGCCCCAATAATGATCAAGTCGGCGTGAATTTCTTCTGGAATATCGTGGGCCAACAGGGCCTTTGGGGAGCCGTAATCAATTCGGTAATCAACCGTTTCAATCCCTGCTTTTTGGGCTTCTGCTTTATAAGCTTCCAGCATCTGGCGGGCGTCTTCGGTAACGGTATCCACCATGCTGTTATCAAAGGCGGAGATGTTATGAATGGCCCGAGTATCAATCACGTTGGCCAGCGTGATTTGACTCTGCTTTTCCCCGCCCAGGTTTTTCGCCAATTGGATGGCCCGGTGCAAGGCAGCCTGCGATTCCTGTGAACCGTCCATTGGGACGAGAATTTGTTGGTAGAATTCGGACATGGTGGTGCCTCCTTTTTTCTTAAGTATAGCCCTGGCGTGAAAAAATGACAATAAAAAAAGCCCACCCGCAGGTGGACTCGTGGGTCATGCCCACGATACTTCCTTGGCACCGTTAATCGCTGCTCAGATTTTCCTCGAAGTTATCGAGGTGGGCGGTTCATGTTCGAGCCGACCTACCAAATGAGAAGGCTTGGTTGGCTTGTCGCAATTCCCGTCCAAATAAAAAGGTTGTAAGGAAAAAGCTGGTGTTGCAGCAACGCGTATACCGAAGTATTCGTCTCTAGTATAGGAAAAAAATTCTTAAAATAACAGTCTTGACAGAGTGGAATTTTCGATTTAACGGTGCAAAGTCACTTTTGACCACGCAGGCCCTTCTGCTGCTTATCCTTTAGGGTTTCATTGACTTCTTTCAGCTGCTTTTCAAAGGGTGAATTGCCCTTGGGTGAAAAGTAGCGGTCGCCTTTGATGGCGTCCGGCAGGTACTGTTGGGCAACCCAGTCATTGTCAAAGTCGTGCGGGTAGACATAGTCTGTTCCATGGCCCAACTTCGCCGAACCGGAATAGTGGGCGTCTTTTAGATGGGCAGGAATGGCCTGGGCCTTGGAGCGGCTGGCCTGGGCCAGGGCGGCGTCCATGGCCGTATAGGCGGCGTTTGACTTTGGTGACAGGGCGAGTTCAATGACGGCGTTGGCCAAAGGAATGCGCGCCTCTGGTAGACCGAGCTTTTCAGCCGTTTGAATGGCGGTTACGGCCCGGAAGGCGGCATTTGGGTTGGCCAGGCCAATGTCTTCATAGGCGATGACCGTTAGGCGACGCACCAGAATGGGCAGGTCACCGGCGGCAATTAAGCGTGCGGTATAGTGCAAGGCGGCGTCGACATCCGATCCACGAATCGACTTTTGCAAAGCGGAGATGACGTCGTAATGGGCGTCACCGTCCTTGTCAGCAACCAGCGCTTGTTTCTGTGAGGTTTCTTCGACGACCTCTAGGGTCACGGGAATCTCGCCGTCTTCGTTTTTCTTTGTGGAAAGGACGGCTAGTTCGAGTGAGTTCAAGGCAGCGCGCAGGTCACCGTTTGTTGCTTGGGCCAGGTGGGCCTTGGCTTCGTCGCTGATTGAAACCGGATAGTTGCCAAGACCGTTTTCCTTGTCTGCCAAGGCTCGGTCAATGGCCTTTTCAATGTCCTTTGTTGACAAGGGGTGAACCTGGAAAATCTGGGTTCTTGAACGAATGGCTGGTGTGACGTTTAAGTAAGGGTTTTCCGTTGTGGCACCAATTAAGATGATGGCGCCGGACTCCAAGTGGGGCAGTAAAAAGTCCTGCTTGACCTTGTTTAGACGGTGGATTTCATCTAAGAGAAGGACAACGGTACCAGACATCTTGGCCTCGGCCGCCACGGCCTGTAAGTCCTTTTGTGAATCGGTGGCCGCGTTCAAAGCACGGAAGGCAAAGTTGGTTGACCCGGCAATGGCCGAGGCGATCGACGTCTTTCCCGTTCCTGGTGGTCCGTATAAAATCATGGAAGAAAGGCGCTTGGCCTCGACCATGCGCCAGATGATTTTATTTTCACCAACCAGGTCTTCTTGACCAACGATGTCTTCAATTCGTTCTGGTCGCATCCGGTAAGCGAGTGGTTTTTGTCCGGCCATGCTGGCTCCTTTCTTGCTAACGTGTTTGATTTGTTAAGAAAAGCCGACCGGTTCGTCAGCTTTTTAGAGGTTGATATTGTCGATGTTGACAGCCGTTTTGGCGGCTAAAACAAAGGCGTAGGGATCCGTTGTTTGCTTTGAGATTTCGTTGTTGGAAAGCAGGGTGTAGGCATTCCCAGACTGAATGGCCAATTTGAGGTAGTCGATGTAGTCGTCCCCCGCTTGGTTTTGGTCAATCAATAACGTGGCATCCGGATAGGCCTTTAACTTGTCAGCCAGGACAGTCTTGCTTTCTTCTGAACCGACTTCAGAGGCTTTGATGGCCAAAATAACTCGCTCACGGAAGGTCCCCAGGTAAAGTCGTTTTTCATCAGGCTTTAGGTTTGGCCCTGAACCGTTTTGATTTTGTTCGAGTCGTTCGTTGACGTCCATCAAGCAATCCTCCTTTTTTCATCTGTCCTCTATTATACGGAAAAACGGGAGGGGACACAAAGGAGGTGATAGTTAATCGAAACAAAAAAGCACCCGCATAAGCGGGTGCTTTTTGTACCGTAACCGGTTGAATAAAAAATTATCCCAAACGGTTGTAGTATTCGACGATCAATGCTTCGTTAATGTCAGCATCGAGTTCTTCGCGTTCTGGCAAACGAACAAGCTTACCTTCCAACTTTTCAGCGTCGAATTCAACGAATTGTGGACGTGAAACAACTGATTCAACAGCGATTTGGATAGGAACAATGTTCTTTGACTTTTCACGAACAGAAATCACTTGGCCAGGTACCACTTCGTATGAAGGGATATCAACGCGCTTGCCGTCAACCAAGATGTGGCCGTGGTTAACCAACTGACGTGCTTGTTGACGCGTCGTTGCCAAACCGAGACGGTAAACCAATGAGTCCAAACGACGTTCGAGCAAGATCATGAAGTTGGTACCGTGAGTACCTTGACGGATCTTACCAGCCTTGTTGAACAAACCGTGGAATTGACGTTCAGTCAAACCGTAAGTAAAGCGCAACTTTTGCTTTTCGCGAAGTTGAACACCATATTCAGAAACCTTACCGCGACGACCTTGTCCGTGGTCACCAGGGGCGTAGGCACGACGTGCCAATTCCTTACCAGTTCCTGAAAGAGAAACACCTAAACGACGTGAAACACGCCACTTTGGTCCAGTATAACGTGACATATATATGTCCTCCAAAATGTAGTTTGCTGTACATTTGAGGGCCTGCACCAGATGCGTGCAACGTCGATTGATTCGTTTCTCAGAAACCGTAGCTCAGTTCTTACTAACGAGTTGGGACGTTGTTGACGCGCTTCTTTGCAGACTGCTACCAATACAACTTCGATAAGTATAGCAGGAAAAAGGCGGGAAGGCAAGAAAATCAGGGGAAGAGCGGTTGTTGCTGACTTTAAAAAGTTAAGAAAAGTGTAAAAAGTCGCAAGCAAAGCGGATTTTCTCCTTAACTGGTGTAGAGTGGAAATTAGCATATAGAAGAGACGAGGGCAAAAACCATGTGGATTATCTTTGGCATCATTCTTGTCCTGCTGGTATTTGCAGCAGTGGCCTGGGCGATTTTAGAACAGCGCAAAGCCGCCGGACAAGTGGCGGATTTTGAACTGGCGAAGAACGCCCTGTTGAATGAGCACGTGGACCAGGCCATTTCGGCAGCCAAGAAGATTTCGCTGTCGGGTCAGGCTCTAAAGGAATACGAGACGATTCAGGGACAGTACTCCTATTTAAAGAAGAACTTGTTTGCCAAGATGGACCAGGAACGGGCATACGCAGAGTCAAAGACCGGCGGTTTAAACGTTTGGGCAACGAAAAATAGCCTTCACCGCCTGCTTGCCTTAACAAAGGAAGCTGCCCAAGTGCAGGCCAGCATTAAGGATGGCTTGGACAACTTATACAAGCAAAACGACCGCCACCACGAAGCCATCCGTCAATTGCACGACGACCATGGCAAGATTTTGGAGCGGATTGCAAATGAACCCGACACCTTTGGGCCTTCCGCTGCAGCCTTGAGCGACTTTATTAGCCAGGGAGAAGAAAACTACCAAGCTTACCTGAAGTTAGTCGAAGAGGAAAAGGCGCTGGAAGCATCCGAAGCCTTCGAGGCCCTTGGAATGGAAGCCGGTCAGCTGACCCACTACTTGCAATCAATTCCTTTGATTTTTGGGCAACTGAACGGCAAGTTCGTTGAGCAAATCCAAGAAATCGTTGCTGGCCAGGCCGACTTGGAAAAGCGGGGCGTGATTTTTGATGAAAAAGCGATTCAAAAGGCCCTCGACCAAATTGACCAAGACCGCTTGCAGGCTTTAGCGGCTTTGGAAGAACTAAAAATCAAAGAAGCCACCGATTTGCAGCTTGGTGTTAACAAGCAGATTCAGGCCCTCTATGATCTGCTAGAAAGTGAAATGACCGCTTACAAGCGTTATTTCAAGCAACAAGAACTGGTGAAGCAAGCCTTTGATCGCATTTCGGAACAAAACCACTCCCTAATGATCGAACTGGCTTACCTGAAGGGCCGTTTCCAGTTGACCCATGACGAGGAAGGCAAGCAGCAGGAAGCTGCCAAGGAAATCGAAGACCTGGTCAAGGCGCAACAGGAAGTTTCGACTGCTTTGTCTGAAAAGACCATGACCTATTCAGAAGCCTGCCAGCGGCAGGAAAAGTGGTTGGCCATCGATGCCGAACTGGACCAGGAACAAGTGGCCCTCTACAAGCAAATTGAGGCCTTCCAGCCGGCCTTGAAATCAGCTAAGACCCATTCAAGTGCTGCCATCAGTGAAATGAAGGACTTGAAGCGTTCCTTGGAACGGCGGGACTTGCCTGGCTTGCCCAAGTTGTTTTTGGACCACTTCTTTGCCCTTTCAGATGAAATGAAGCGGCTGGATGAGGGAGTCAACGCCTCCCTGGTCGACTTGGATGCCGTACAGCGTCAGCTAAACATTGTTTCCTCTGACTTGGATACATTAAAAGAAGAGGCCAAAGTCGTCGCCGAACAAGCCGAACTGGCAGTCTCTTTGCTGCAATACGCTAGTCGTTATGCAGCTGAAAACAGCCAAATGAACCAGACGCTAAAAGAGGCCCAGCGGGACTTTGACGAGAATTTCGACTATGCGTTGGTGATTGATAAATTAAAACCAGTGCTAAACGAGGTCGAGCCCGACGCCTACGCGCGTTTAGTGGCCAATCAAGACCCAATTGAACTGTAAATAAAAAGAACGGTCCGCTCAGTGCGTACCGTTCTTTTTTATTGTTTTGGATTGCTAATGGCTGAATGCTTGATGCCGTAAGTAAAGTACCAGATTAAGCCAAGGGCGACCCAGACGGCGTAGAGCTTCAAGGTCAGGATTGGCAGGCGAATGATCAAGAAGAGTGAAAGTCCGGCTGCCAGTGCGGGGAGAACCGGATAGAAGGGCATCTTGAAGCCGTCGTGGGCCAAGTCCTTGCGCTTGCGTAAGAAGAGAACCCCGAAGGTGATGAACATGAAGGCCGTCAGCGTTCCGATGTTAATCAAGTTCGTCAGTGTGGACAGGGGGATAAAGCCGGCCAGCACCGCTTCGACAACCACGGCTAAGACGATGGCGTTCTTGGGCAGGTGTTGGCTGTTGACTTTACCAAGACCTCTTGGCATCAGGCCGTCCCGACCGAAGGAGTAGGCCAGGCGGGAGGAGGCGAAGATCAAGGCTAAGATGGCGGTAAACATCCCAATCAAAGCCCCGATTGTAATGACAACGGAGAATTGCGTTTGCTTGATGGTCTGTAGCGCAAAGGCGGCGGGGTCGTCGACGCCGAGTTTCTTGTAGTTGACGATTCCGGTCAGCACAATGGCAAAGAGCGTGTAAAGGGTTGATGAAATCAAGACGGTCCCAAGAATGCCCCGCGACATGGTCTTAGTCGGATTCTTCACCTCGGCGGCGTGGGCGGCGATGGTGTCAAAGCCCAAGAAAGAGAAGATGATCGAAGCCGTGGCCGCCGTGATTCCACCAAGGCCAAAGAGCCCAGTCTGGAATTGCTTGGGGTAAAAGTCGGCGTAGTTGCTTGGCTTAATAAAGAAGAGACCACCAATGACGAAGAGTAAGATGATGGCAATCTTTAGGACGACGCCGGCGTTTTCGACTTTTTTGGATTGGGAGAGGCCGGCAAAGAGAATGAAGGTCGCAATCAAAATAACGACGACCGCTAAGAGATTAACAAAACCACCCTGGTCGGGACCTGCGCGAAGGATTTGGGGCAGGGCGAAACCGAGTTGTGCCAAAAGCGAGTTCAGATAGGCGGAAAAGCCGGTTGCAATGGCTGAAACTGCCAGGAAGTATTCCAGAATCAAGGACCAACCAAGAATCCAACCGATGACTTCGCCATAGACGACGGATCCATAGGAGTAGGCGGATCCGGCAACGGGCATGGCCGAGGAAAATTCTGCAAAGGCCATGCCACAGATGCCAGAAAAGAGGGCGGCCAATAGAAAGGCAATGGCAACGGCTGGTCCGGCGTTGTTGGCTGCTTCATGACCGGGTAGAATAAAAATTCCTGAGCCGATAACGGTTCCGACACCAAGGCCAATCAAATCCTTGGTCGAGAGAACGCGGGCCATTTGCCCGTCTTTTTTTAAGTAGCCGGCAACCGACTCCTTTTGGAAAGCGCGTGATAGAACGTTCATTTCATTTTTTCTCACTTTTTTCTAATTAATAAAACAATTGTAGCAGGTATAAAATAGCTTGTCGATTTTTTTAATGGTAAAATGTAGCCATTGGTTTGGAGGAAAGCGTCATGGCGAAACGAGTCATTGTTTTAATGGGACCTGCTGGAGCGGGAAAAAGTTCAGTTGCTTCTTATATAAAGGAACGCTTTGGAATTCCGCAAGTGATTACCCACACCACCCGGGCAATGCGCCAGGGTGAAGAAGATAACGTTGACTACTACTTTGAAGACGATCAGAGCTTTGATCAAAAGCACTTCTTAGAAGAGGTCAACTATGGTGGCCATCGATATGGTTCTTCGATGGAAGGTCTGGAGCGTGCTTGGTCAAGAAACGACTTGGCTTCGATTGTTCTGGATACAAAGGGTGGCGAGACCTACCAGGAGATTCTCCACGATCAGGCTTGGCTTTGGTACGTGACAGTTTCCAAAGTCGAAGAACTCGAGAAACGCTTAGTTGCAAGAGGGGATGCCAAGCAGGCGATTGAAAAACGTTTGTCATCTGCGGAGTTCAAACGGGACTTAAGCTTGCCGGATTCGCTTAAGAATAAGGCTGTTGTGATTGAAAATGATGACTGGACGACTACTAAAAGGCAAATTGATGGCTTGATTCAAGGCACTTTTGGCAACTAAAGACTTTCTTAAAGATTTTCTTCCAAAAAACCATTGACCAACCCCCAAGCAGCCGGTATACTAATTATTGTTCCTTGCGA
>NZ_JAAMFJ010000008.1:2500-5401 GCF_018437235.1 Fructobacillus papyrifericola
TCTACAAAAGGCACGCCATCACCCATTAACGGGCTCTGACTTCTTGTAGGCGTCGTGGTTTCAGGAACTATTTCACTCCCCTTCCGGGGTGCTTTTCACCTTTCCCTCACGGTACTGGTTCACTATCGGTCACTAGGGAGTATTTAGCCTTACGGGATGGTCCCCGCAGATTCCGACCGGATTTCTCGTGTCCGGCCGTACTCAGGATCCTGTCTAGAGATCAGGCATCTTTCGGTTACGGGATTATCACCCTCTTTGATTACGCTTCCCAACGTATTCACCTAAATGCTGATTTGGTAACTCAACAACAGTCCTACAACCCCAAGATGCAAGCATCCTGGTTTGGGCTCTTCCCGTTTCGCTCGCCGCTACTCAGGGAATCGATTTTTCTTTCTGCTCCTGCTGCTAATGAGATGTTTCAGTTCACAGCGTATTCCTTCTAATCGTTATGTATTGGCGATTAGATAACATTAAAATGTTGGGTTTCCCCATTCGGAAATCTCCGGCTCATAGCGTACTTACCGCTCCCCGAAGCTTATCGTAGTTAGTCACGTCCTTCATCGGCTCCTAGTGCCAAGGCATCCACCACGCGCCCTTATTCACTTAACCACAACTTTAAAGTTGGATCAGTTTTATGAGTTGGTCATTTTTCAGACCTGCGATTAAACCGTTCTTTTTAAAGAACTTGTGTTGTTTCTCGGTTTATTTAAGAATCAATTTCTTGATTTTAAAAGATTTTCTTGATTATTCAGTTTTCAATGTACAAGCTTGGTTACCGAAGTAACCAATGGAGAATATCGGGATCGAACCGATGACCCCCTGCTTGCAAAGCAGGTGCTCTCCCAGCTGAGCTAATCCCCCATACCTAATCGGTAGAGTTCACACACTCAAAACTAAACAAAACTTTAAAACAAATCAAATGGTCATTTAAGACACTGTAACGTTCCGGTTATCCTTAGAAAGGAGGTGATCCAGCCGCAGGTTCTCCTACGGCTACCTTGTTACGACTTCACCCCAGTCATCAGTCCTGCCTTAGACGGCTCCTTCCCGAAGGTTAGGCCACCGGCTTTGGGCATTACCAACTCCCATGGTGTGACGGGCGGTGTGTACAAGACCCGGGAACGTATTCACCGCGGCATGCTGATCCGCGATTACTAGCGATTCCGACTTCATGTAGTCGAGTTGCAGACTACAATCCGAACTGAGACGTACTTTAAGAGATTCGCTTACCTTCACAGGTTCGCTGCTCGTTGTATACGCCATTGTAGCACGTGTGTAGCCCAGGTCATAAGGGGCATGATGACCTGACGTCGTCCCCGCCTTCCTCCGGTTTGTCACCGGCAGTCTGTCTAGAGTGCCCAACTAAATGCTGGCAACTAAACATAAGGGTTGCGCTCGTTGCGGGACTTAACCCAACATCTCACGACACGAGCTGACGACGGCCATGCACCACCTGTCACTTTGCTTCCGAAGAAGACAGCACTATCTCTAGTACCTTCAAAGGATGTCAAGACCTGGTAAGGTTCTTCGCGTTGCTTCGAATTAAACCACATGCTCCACCGCTTGTGCGGGTCCCCGTCAATTCCTTTGAGTTTCAACCTTGCGGTCGTACTCCCCAGGCGGGATACTTAATGCGTTTGCTTCGTCACTAAAGGGCGGAAACCCTCTAACAACTAGTATCCATCGTTTACGGTGTGGACTACCAGGGTATCTAATCCTGTTTGCTACCCACACTTTCGAGCCTCAACGTCAGTTGCAGTCCAGTAAGCCGCCTTCGCCACTGGTGTTCTTCCATATATCTACGCATTCCACCGCTACACATGGAGTTCCACTTACCTCTACTGCACTCAAGTTCGACAGTTTCCAAAGCCATTCCACAGTTGAGCTGTGGGCTTTCACTTCAGACTTATCGAACCGTCTGCGCTCGCTTTACGCCCAATAAATCCGGATAACGCTCGGGACATACGTATTACCGCGGCTGCTGGCACGTATTTAGCCGTCCCTTTCTGGTATGGTACCGTCACTGTCTAAGCATTTCCTCTTAAACCCGTTCTTCCCATACAACAGTGCTTTACGACCCGAAAGCCTTCATCACACACGCGGCGTTGCTCCATCAGGCTTGCGCCCATTGTGGAAGATTCCCTACTGCAGCCTCCCGTAGGAGTTTGGGCCGTGTCTCAGTCCCAATGTGGCCGGTCAGTCTCTCAACTCGGCTATGCATCATCGTCTTGGTGAGCCTTTACCTCACCAACTAACTAATGCACCGCGAATCCATCTTAAAGCGCTGCAAACGCAGCTTTTAACCTTGGTGCATGCGCACCTGGGTTTTATCCGGTATTAGTCACTGTTTCCAATGGTTATCCCAGACTTTGAGGTAGGTTATTCACGTGTTACTCACCCGTTCGCCACTTACTTGGAAAGTGCAAGCACTTTCCGCTGTTCGTACGACTTGCATGTATTAGGCACGCCGCCAGCGTTCATCCTGAGCCAGGATCAAACTCTCATGTTGAAGTTTGAAGATTGCTCTTCGATTAAACTGACTAGTTACTATCTCGCGATAGCGCCTATCCGTTTATTGTTTGTTACGAATTGACTTCGCAAATTTGTTTCTGATAGTCATCAAGCTATCAGCGTTACAGATTTGTTTGTTCAAAGTTTTGTTCAGTTTTCAATGTGCGTACCCGATTGGGCAACTCATATATCATAGCAGCTTTATAACCTAAGGTCAACTACTTGATCGAGTTTTTATTAACGCTTTTGGTCAAAGCCAATTGCGTCAGTCCCTCGCAAGGAACAATAATTAGTATACCGGCTGCTTGGGGGTTGGTCAATGGTTTTTTTAGAAATTGTGCATAAATTGTCATTTACAGGGACTTAATAAGAAAAGAGTAAAAACGTTCG
>NZ_JAAMFJ010000009.1 GCF_018437235.1 Fructobacillus papyrifericola
AAGTCGACTGTTATGGGCCATCCTGGATTCGAACCAGGGACCTCTGCGTTATCAACACAGCGCTCTAACCAACTGAGCTAATGGCCCATAAAGCGAATGACGGGAATCGAACCCGCATAGCCAGCTTGGAAGGCTGGAATTCTACCATTGAACTACATTCGCATCATTTATATTGGGTCTCCCCTATGGCGCTGGACGGAATCGAACCGCCGACACATGCAGCTTCAATGCATTGCTCTACCAACTGAGCTACAGAGCCATCTCTTTTTCTAAAAAAGAACGGTCACAACGGGGTTCGAACCCGTGATCTCCTGCGTGACAGGCAGGCGTCCTAACCAGCTAGACCATGCGACCAATTGCGGGAGTAGGATTTGAACCTACGACCTTCGGGTTATGGGCCCGACGAGCTACCGAACTGCTCCATCCCGCGATAATATTAAACTTTCGTGGGGCTTTTGCCCTAAGGAGGATGAGGGATTCGAACCCTCGCGCCGGTTTCCCGACCTGACGGTTTTCAAGACCGTTCCCTTCAGCCAGACTTGGGTAATCCTCCATTATGTCATGGTATGGACCATGTTGGACTCGAACCAACGACCGGACGGTTATGAGCCGTCTGCTCTAACCAGCTGAGCTAATGGTCCGTACGAGTCTATCGCGGCAGGGGGAATCGAACCCTCGACCTCTCGGGTATGAACCGAACGCTCTAGCCAGCTGAGCTACACCGCGATGTCGCTGTTTCCAGCCATCGGGACGACAGGATTCGAACCTGCGACCCCCTGGTCCCAAACCAGGTGCTCTACCAAGCTGAGCTACGTCCCGTTCCTTTTGGACTTTCGTCCTGTCTTCTGGATTGGAAGACGATGCACCTAGCAGGAGTCGAACCTGCAACCTCCTGATTCGTAGTCAGACGCTCTATCCAATTGCGCTATAGGTGCTTCATATAATGCCGGCGACCGGGATCGAACCGGTACGATGTTTCCATCGCAGGATTTTAAGTCCTGTGCGTCTGCCTATTCCGCCACGCCGGCAGTCCAAGCGAACAACGGGATTCGAACCCGCGACCCCCACCATGGCAAGGTGATGTTCTACCTCTGAACTATGTTCGCATAATAATGCCGACTAAAGGATTCGAACCTTCGACCCCCGCTTTACAAGAGCGGTGCTCTACCAGCTGAGCTAAGTCGGCTGGATTTGCCCGACGCGGCGCTTTGACCTTAGTCAATGGACGCTACAGGGATCGAACCTGTGACCCCCTGCTTGTAAGGCAGGTGCTCTCCCAGCTGAGCTAAGCGTCCAAAATAAAAACGAGTCTCCTCGTTTACTATGTACAGGCATCGCGTCGTCCTATCCTCGCAGCCAGCGTTCCGGCAACTACTTTT